>CAWDBK010000012.1:0-663418 GCA_963800535.1 uncultured Acidobacteriota bacterium | reverse complement strand
TTTTTCCTGTTGCTGCAGCCCCTTCGTTCAGTTCAGGTGTTTGCTGGCGGAGGCGAAGTTGAGGAAGCTCGCTGGTGCGGCGCCACGGCACCTGCGGCGCTGGCCACGATGATCGTGGGACTGCTAATCGTGCGGGCGGCCGCCGGTCAGGGAGGAATCCGGACCGATGACGGCGGGCCGATGCTGGTTTTCTTTCCTTATGATGAAGACAGATTCGATCCCACTCGCCCTCCGCAAGCCGCGATCGTTCGACTGGTGAGAATCGGCGGCTGCTCGCCTCGCGGAGGTGGACGAAGGGGGTCAGCGGAGCTGTGCGAGCGGTTTTTTCGGCAGTGCGTCGTCTTTTGTGCGAAAGGGGGCTGGAGGAAGGCGCTCGTCGAGTCGGTGCTCAGCCTCGACGCGTCGGGACAGTCGCCCTGGGTTTGGCGGCTGCCGGTCTCCGGGGCACGCGACATCGAGATCACGATCGATGGACAGAAGGCACCTCTTGCGATCGTGCCGGGAGGGCAGGTTGGGGACATAAGGATTGCGAGCACCGGCCGTGAGTTGCTTGTGGTTCGGAGATCGTATGCGACCAAGAGGGAGGCGAGTGTGGAATTCGTGAGCTTCCCGGTGAACCCGAGTGCGCGAGCCCGGGTTGTGGTGCCGCGAGCCGGACAGGGCGAAGGATTTCAATTGCTAGAGACGAGCGGTGGGGCGGAGATCCGACCCGACGGGACTTTGATCGGACGGCTGGGGCCGTTGAGGGAGGGTGAGCTGGCGCTGGGCTCTCCGGTGCCGCTGAGCAGAGGCGGAGCAGGCACACGAGCGTGGAAGGCCTGGTTGTTGTGGGATATCTGGCCGGCAGGAGATGGTGTCAGGACGAGGCTCTCGTATCAATCGCCGCGACCACTCAGATCCCTGCGACTGGCACACCCAGCCGGGTTGGTCCTTCGGGGGGCACAGGTGCTCGGTATGAGGGGTACGTGTGGTGCGAAGGCGCCGGCAAGGCAGGAATGGGTGCTGCAAGTCGATCCGCCGCTCGAGCTCGGTGGAACCGTTGAGATCGACTGCTGGATGCCTTCCGAGATCCAGGGAACGGGAACGGGCGGAGCCGGGGATTTGGGTGGCGCGGCGGGGGCCGGGATCGCGTTCTAGCGGCGATACAGCCGATCGGAGCGGAGCGGTACAGCGGAACGCTGGGAGTTCGCAAGCCCGCCGACTGGACTGGACGCCTCGGGATTCGCTGAAAGAGGAAGCGAGCCGATGGTGAGGAGTGTAGTTTGCGTGAAGGGGTGGGGGGAGCCTGCCGGAGGACGCATCACACTCGGGCACGAGGCGATTCGCGCAAGGTGCGCGCGCTGGCTTTGAGCCGAGCCGGCGCCGCTGGAAGAGCTCGGTGAAGCCGACGGTGCAGCTCGTTGGAGCCGGGGCGGGTGGTGGTCGCTGTGTGGATGCCGAGCTCGCCGAGCCATCAGGCCGGTTCGGACAGATCGAGGCGAAGTTTCCTGCTGGTCTGAGGATCATCGAGGTGAACGCCACTGGAATTGAGCACTGGAGCACAACTGCCGATGGCCGGCTTCGGGTGCTGTTCAATGATTCCTCCGGGTCGCCTCACAGGCGTTCCGGGCTGGGGCTCGATCGGCTGCGGCGAGAATCCACTTGAGGATGCAGGTAGCATCCACATCGAATCGCCGTGCCGTGGATCGGTGGGCCGCTGGGACATGGAGTTGTCGCTGGCGGGTTTTCTCGTGGCCTCCTCGACTTGGAAGGCCATGCGCGGCAAGTGTTCGGGGTGTGACGCTGATTGCTTCGGAATCTTCGGGAGCGGGCGGCACAATTTACCGTGGACGCGGTTGACCTACCGAGTCGACGACCCCCGGCAGCTCGGCGCGATTTGCTGGCTGTCGATGCCGGCCCGGGTCAGCGTCCTGTCGACAGCCAGATGACGATCCATCCCGACTCGGCCGAGTGGGTGGCGGTGCTTCGTTACGACGTCGTGGGGCGCGCTTGATCGATTCACCTGAGGATGCCAGCATCCTGGTCGGCGGCGGCCGGACGCTCATTTCCCGGGGAGCGGCCACCAGTTGACGACGAGACCGCGGTCAGGCGCGGTCTGGACGATCACGCCGGAACGGCCGATCTGGGGCTCGCAGAGGCTCGTGTTTCAGATCGAGCTCGTCCGCTCCCGGCAGACCGGGAGATCATTGTCATTCCCGGAGATTCACCGCTGGGAAGAGGAGCCGTCGACGCCGCCTGGCCGTGGTCAACGCGACCGGCCATCCGGTCGACGATCGAGAATCCCGTTTGGGCTCGAAGCCAGTCGATACTCCGCCGCAGTTTCAAGCCCGGGATTTTGCACCGCGCAGGACCGGAACGCCGCTCGGCGCTTTTCGCGTGGTCAAAGAGTTGCCGAGTCTCACAGGTGCAACTCCCTCGAGACGCCGGGGGCTCGGGCGACTCGCCTGAGGCATCGGCCCGCGCTGCGTTTCGCCGACGTGCAGTCGTGGTCATGCCCGACCAATCGAGCATGGGTCGGGCCACTTACGAGCCGGTGCCCGGCAGCGGCTCGTTCCTGTCGTTTGAGCTTCCCCGGACAGCACGCTCCTCTGGGCGACCGTCGACGCGAGTCCGGTCATCCCCGCTTCGGTCGAAGTCGGGGCGTCTGGTCGATCGCGCTTCTCGGTGAGAGCCGGCAGCCCCGCGTCGGTCTGATCTGGCGGACGGGCGCGTCGGTCTCGCCGCTCGGAAAGAGTCTGGCCGCGTCGGGCTTCCGAGAGTGGGGCAGGGAATGGCGACGACTCTGGTCACTGTCTACGCGCCCGCAGATCACGGTCGAGGGCGATGTTGGGGGGCTTCGAGCGACCTCGATCGCTCGCCTCGAGATGGCCCGAGCCGACTGGCTGCGTCCGAAGCATCAACGAGTTTATCCCGAAATTCGATCGCAGCTCCAATCGTGACCACCAGAAGCTGGTGACGATGCTGATCAGCCACGAGATGTGCCTTCGCAGCCGCGCTAAGGAGCCGGGCTGACGGGGTGCCGCTGGACGGCCCGGGCCGGGCGAGCGCGCTGAGCTGCCCGGAATGGGTCGAAGCCGCGCGGGCCGCGCGGCAGAGGCCGTTGCGAAGGGCCGGCCTTGAGCAGGACCTCGCAGTCGCGAATCGCTACCTGGGCCAGGCGGCAGACAACTCGACGCGACCGTTCGCCCGGCGTGCCCGAGCCCAACGTCCCGGAGCGCATTCGCACCTTTGGCACTCCCTTCCGCTGATGGGCATTTTGCCGGGAGTCGATGACCGCCTCGTCAAAAGCTTGTCTCTCGATGGCTTGGACGCGTGAAGCCGTGGATGCCGAAGGCGCATGACAGTGCAGGCGTTCAGATCATGATCGTCGCGTCTGTGATACCATGGTGGTCGATGGCCGTCCTGACAACGTTGCCCGTGGCGCCTGGAGTCTCGACGGTATGCAGGGCCCTTGTCGCGGTGCCCTGGCTCTCAGCCGCGCCGGAGAAATGGGCGGGCCGCTCGTTGGTTGGTGGGCTGAGGATGGCGGGATTCTGCGGCGTCAGAAAGGGGCCGTGGAGCAAGACTCGGTGAGGCAGACCGCCGGCGCCCCGGAGTGAGTGGCGTTAGATTCGATGTTCCCTCGCGTTGCGACGGCTGGAGGATGCGATCTGTACTGAGGATCGACCCAGACGGATCGTGTCGCGGCGCCGTAGCCAAGTGGTAAGGCAGAGGTCTGCAAAACCTCCATCCCCGGTTGGAATCCGGGCGGCGCCTTTTTGGACGAATTCACCGGGAAACGCTGAAAATCTTAGGATCAGACGACGCTCCAGACATATGACTGTTCCTAGCGGTCCCGATCCCCCGAAACCGCCTCTAACCGCACGGAATCCGTCCCTCGTGAAGGGCAAGGAAAGGGCACGGAGTTCGTTTATGGGTTTCCCGCACGTGCCGGTTGCCACCACTACCTGAGGCTCTTCTCCGACCGGTTTGAGGCTGGGAAGCATGCCGGTCGCCGCCTCAAGGTCGATCGCCCGTGGTCTGGTGTACCTTCCTGTCAGTTCGAGTGACGAGTGCCGCATCATCTTTTGGACGACCCGGGGGAGACTCCGGCCGGTCCGCGAGGGTCGCCAGTTCGCACCGAAGCGAATGGAAGTCGAAAACAGACCCCGAGCGTCCACGTAGGGGATACCGGCCGCCTTTAAATCTACTCGAAGCATCTTGACGCCCTTCTCGATCGGCAGAGGGAAATTGGCCTCGGCCTCTACTCTCGCGACGTAGGCCCGCAAGTCGGCCGCTAGGTCGACCGGCAGAGTGAACGTTGCCGGGTCGCCGTTCTTCGTGTATGCGCCGCCACGGTGACGCTGGGGGCTTCCCAGTCGAATGAGCCGGGCGTGATGCTGCCGATTTCCGCATACCGCAAGCCAGTCGCCACCGCGAGCCGTAGCACAGCGCCCGAGCGTTACCAGTCATTCCCATGACATCCCGCCCGCGATCGGCGGTCAAAATCAGTTTCTGCAGTTCCTCGACGGCGAGAGTGCGTCGATCGTGGCGTCGATCTTCCTTGCTTCTATCCTTGATCCCCCGCAACGCATCTTCGCGTGTTCGATGCGCCTCGTTGTAACACTTGCTAAAGGCCCGTATTGAGGCTCTGTAGTGGTTGCAGGTCTGGAGCGACCAACCGGCTGATCCAAGCCTGGCGATCGCGTCTTGAGCCTTCTGCAGGTTAGATCGGTTAATCGAGCCGACCCGATGGCTTCCTTGATCTTTTCAGCGACAGTGCTCCGATCATCCGGCGGTAACTGCCGATGGTCTTTCTTGTTCGGCCGATCCCATAATCACAGCCACCAGCCGCCGCGCCGGTTGACGTGTGGTCCGCATGCTTCACGGTATGCCCTCGAGAAACAAGGGCGGTTTGCCAGTCTCGGATGTGATCGTCCAGTGGGCGGTTTTCGTGGTGCTTGGCCGATGCATCCTTCGAGTCGATGTAGCCCGACTTGATCTTCGCCGCTTCGGCTTCCGCAGCACCCGCCATCGCCTCGGTTTCCCGGGGTCGCCGCATCCCCTTCGTTCTAGTTGCCTACCCGTATGATCGGTGAACCGGTAATACCACGTCCCTGAGCGTTTCCTGAACGATGCCATCGGCCCTCCCCTGCCTTCAATGGACCGAAATGATTCTTGCTGGGCGGGTGATCTACCCTTGGTAGCGACTGGCAGGTGCCACCACACTTTCGAGCCGGCCCCGCATCCCTCCCGCTTGGATTTGACGTGGACTCGTAACTTGGCTCGATTAACCATGTGTTGGCTGAATCCGACGCGCATTCCGTCTTCTTTCACATCATTGGCCGGCTTCGGACCTGGGGCTAAGACCTCGCGTAGCCATCGATCGCAGTCACTGCGTTCGCTCGCAGCCACGTCGTCCGACGTTCCCTCAATTCTTGGACTGGAGAGCCTCGTCGGCCTGTATTGATACCACTTTATCGGTCCACTTTACCCGCGGGCCGTGTCCTTGATCTTCTATAACATAGGCGAGCCCAGGAACGGAATGGACCAGGTTGCACCCGTTTTCCAGGAAGAGCGTCGTCTGACCGCTCGGGTCTTCTGGATCGGGGACGAAAAGGAAGTTGGCCCGGCTCGTGCCAACCCATGCGATCGAGCCTTGTACACGGTGCTTGCTGTTGACGCCAGATCGCTTGTTGAGATGGGTCACGAGCAGCACTGCTGCGTTAAGGTTCTTAGCGAGATTTGTCAACCGGAAGAGTAGTGCGGCTGGACTCGGCATTCTTGTGATCGTCGACACCAACGAGGTACGCGGATATCGGGTCGATGACAATCAGTCGGCAGCTCTCGAGGCTCGCGGCGGCCTTCTCGATCGCATCGATGTCCCCGGGCAGTCCGAGTGGTGCTTCGTCACCGTTCCTCCCGATCGCTGAACTTGCGATTTGGATCCTCGCCAAATCGGCCTCAGCAGCGATGAGCCTCGGTACGATCGTGCACGCCGGGTCATCTTCGTGCTGATCAATAGGACGCTTGCTGGACCGCTCGGGATGTCGCCGTGCGGGAGGGCCTCTCCTCGCGACACACGGGCGGCGATCTCCAGCGTCATGTATGACTTGCCGACCTTGGGGTTCCCGGCGAAAAGAGTCAACATTCCGAGGGGAATCCGATCGTGCCAGAGCCAATCCACTTCCCTTGGCTTGATGTCTGCCGCACACGTTATTGGGACTTGGAGGGTGCCTTCCGGGTTGCCCCGGGCGACGTCATGATCGGCCTCCCCGATCGAGCCACACGCGGAAGGTTTCGATGTGCCAGAGCGGGATTCGTCCGATGTGCAGGTCGGGACGTGGAAGACGACCGGCGGGACGTTCCCGTTCGATTACTCGCCGGCTCACTCCCAAGGACAGCAGCCCAATCATCGAGCCGAAGTGTTGCTCGGTTCACGGAGGGGCTGTTAGCGGCCTGGAGAGCGTCACAAAGGGGCCGGTGAAGGATCGCGACCAGCTCGGTAATCGCGTCTCTTGGGAGAATTGACGGTTCGGAACTGTCTGGCTGATTGTTCCTTCAACCATGCGCCATCGCCTTGGCCGGTGGCCTCGAAGGCGCGGTGCTGCTCGGCATCGTTCGGTCGACGTCGTGCCCTTCGGGAAGTTTCGACAGAATCGCTCAATTTCTGGCCTTCAGGTCGCTTCGGATCGTAAGAAATGATCCACCCTATGCTTGCCAGACGTTGTTTGACTTCGCCGGCGAAGATGAAGTCGTTTTCCCGGACTGCTCGTTCGAGCTTGGCGAACCAATATAACGCTTCCCAGCTACTTCGAGACCATTCGGATGCGGTAGGCTGACTCACAGGCA
This sequence comes from uncultured Acidobacteriota bacterium, assembly GCA_963800535.1. Lineage (GTDB taxonomy): Bacteria > Acidobacteriota > Terriglobia > Acidiferrales > UBA7541 > Palsa-295. Next base: position 656,587 of record CAWDBK010000012.1, on the reverse strand, counting down.
ACTCCCAATCGGCGTCGGGCCGCACCTCGCGGCCGTTCACCTTATGGGCCGTTGTCGCCTACATGTCGCCTATCTTTATCGCCAAGATCTTGTTTTGTTGGCTCAAGACGAAACGCGTGTGTCGCCGAGAAGTGTCGCCTAGCCGTCTGCTCCTGGCATGACGATCAGTCCACTTGTCTTTCTTGCGAAACACTTCACGTCGATCGTTGATTTGAGCCTTCGCCGCGGCCAGTATGGGACACCTGTTCTTGTCCCGTAGCGTGCTTGCCGAGCAGCCCAGCATAGCAGCAAGTTGTTTGGAGTTAAGCGATGGGTTCTTCGCGAGTTCGATCGCGGCCATTTGGTCGAGCCGGCCGCTAGGTACTTCTTCCGAGCCGCGGGCACCTTCGGCTCTACTGCCGGCCAGGGTGGTGTACTTATCGGCGAATCGGGTTGCAAGCAAGTAGAAGTGCCTTCAGTCTGAGGTCTAGGCTCGCTTCCAATCCCTACCGTTGAGCAAGCTGCTTTTCCAAGCCGTTGACTGAGCACCTCGGACAGAGACGGTGCCAACGTTGTGCGTATCCGCCGATCAACTGATTGGGCGATCGCTTCCTCCAAACCCGGGGAATGGGTCGATCATGAGGTCGACGAGCTTGGTCGTTTCGAGAAGGATCTTTGCCTGCCGTTGAATGGCCAACTCGACGCCAGGAAGATAACGCCTCACCATCGGATCGGAAGCGGGCCAGGAACAAACGATCGCGGTGACCAGGCCCAGCAGCTCGGTGAATGGAACTCCTTCGTTCAGATTCCTATCCGAGCAATGAGCGAGGACGGTTTCGAGGATCTCGTGGAGGAATCAACTCGCCGTCTGGCCGACCAAAGATGATTCCATTCAAACACGCCCAAGATCATCCCGAGGTTCGTAGATTTGGGCCTGGCGGCTGTTGCGAACTGAAATTTGCCCGACAACGCGCGTGGTTCGCCCACTTGCAAAACTCCCGTTTATTGCAGCGGGCCGGGGCCTATTCCGCGAAGAGAACGGGAAACGTCGCGATCAGCCCCGCATCGGATGCACGCGTTGCAATCGCCCGCATCACCCGCCGATCCATAAGAATCGTAAGTCGAAAATCAAGCTCGTCAACACCGGGACTTCTTCTAGCGACACCGCGGAAGTAGCGAACATGTTCTCTGTTTATGTTCTTTACTTCTTGGCGGACGCACCACTCGCTTGGTAGGCCTAAACTCTTTGTGTGTCCAGTTTTTTCAACTGGATAAATCGTGCGCGACGTGACCGCATGAGTACCGAACCGGCGTGGGCCAGGTGGAACGCCTTCCGCCGATCAGCGGTGAAGCCCCGGCTTCCTTCTATTCAAAAATGCGTGGTTGGCTCGGTCCAAGGATTGTGTATAATGCATTTGATGTGCATTCTCCTGCATGAGCAACAATCGCAGGCAATTCCCAGTGGCTCCGACGTCGGGGCGGCGGGTTATTGCGGAACAACCAACACCCGGTAAATAGAGGCGTGTATCAGCGGCTCCTCCGCCACCATTCGCTTCGAAGTCGATATTCAACCGCAGACATTTGCCATCAAAGATGTGCTGAACATCGGCTTCACGGACACCAGCGACCCGCGGCCACATCTCCCACGCCGCCACCGCCTCCAACTGCCGACGTTCCGCCTCCGCAGCCCGACAACAACGCTTCCAATAACGCGCCGCAGCAGGCTCCGCCGCCGTCAGACGCAGTTCGGCAACCCACCAACCCTCCGCCTGCGGCCGATTCCAATATTCTGCGGACGGGAATTCAGACCGCGAAACCGATGACGACGCGAATCCATAATCGACGCGCCTCCCGCCTCGCCGCCACCGCAGCCGTTGGCTGCCTATCACGGTCCGACGCAAGCCGTCACAATTCCGTCCGGCACCAACGTCGTCATCCGCATGATTGATTCCGTCGACTCGCAAACTAACCACGTCAGCGATCCATTCCATGCCAGCCTCGACGCGCCGCTCGTAGTCGGCAATTTGGTCGTCGCGCCAAAAGGCGCAGACGTCGAATGGCAAGCTCGCGAAGGCAAAAGACGCCGGCAACATTCTCCGGCAGCCCGAGTTCACGCTCGAACTGACCGGCATCCGCATCAACGGCAACGTCGTCCCTGTCGACTCAACCACTTATGACGTCGCGGGTAAAAGCCGGGCTCGCAAAGCGCCGAGCGCATCGGCAGGAGGCGCCATCGCCGGCGCTGTGATTGGCGGCGTCATTGGCGGCGCCAAGGGCGCGGCCGTCGGAGCGACGGTGGGCGCTGGCGCCGGCACGGCCGCCCAGCTATGCTACCCATCGGGACCGGTCCGAATCCCGAGCGAAACCCTGCCTCGAATTCACGCTCAGAACGACGTAACGGCGCTGATCGCCGGCCTCTCGAACTAAGAGCGCCCCGATCAATAGTTCGCAAAAGGGGGTGTTCCTGCCGAGGAACACTTCCCGATTATTTTCTTGCTGGCTCTTGGGGTGACTCGTAAGATAACGCCTGTTGTACAAGAAAGATACCATGCCTAAAGAAAAACCGAAAGTCAACATCGGAGAAGTGATCCGGTCCTATCGCAGCGACCGCGGACTTTCGCAAGGCGATATCGAACGCCGCACCGGCTTGCTGCGCTGCTATCTTTCGCGCGTGGAAAACGGGCACACCGTTCCATCGCTCGAGACGCTCGCGAAGATTGCCGAGGCCATGGAAATCAGCCTGGCCGACTTCTTCCCCGGCACCGACACGCCGCAGGATCGCGAAACGCGGAAGATGCTGGGCGAACTCTCCGACGAAGAAATTCGCTTCCTCGGCCGAGATCAAGACGCTATTCCACGACCTCTCTCCGACGACGACAAGAAGCTGGTTCTGGCCATGATCCGGAAGATGGCCACGATCGTTCCTCCGCCGCGCGCCGGTAAGACCTGTCAACGCGGCGCCCACCGCGTGCGAATTCTACTTCTTACCGTCCCTCGCTGTTCTCTCTGCTCCGGCTCCAAGCCGTGTAGCGGTGCCAGGTCTGCCTCGACCTGCTCATGCGATCTGCAGTACGCGTCACGATCTCTCGCGACTAGCGCCTGAGACGCCGGATTCGCTACAATAGAGTGCTCGATGGCTCAGCAAACGGCACAATACGGTCGGCGTGAAGGTAGGCAAGATCCAAGTGGGCGGCGGCGCGCCCGTCGTCGTGCAATCCATGACCAACACGGACACCGCCGACATCGCGTGCCACCACGCAGCAGTGCCTCGAACTGGCGCAGGCGGGCTCTGAACTTGTCCGCATCACGGTGAACATGCCCGAAGCCGCCGCAGCTGTGGCGGAAATCAAGAAGCGCCTGCTCGATGCCGGCTGCGATGTTCCCGATCATCGGCGACTTTCACTACAACGGCCACGTGCTGCTGACGAAATATCCCGATTGCGCCGCGCGCTCGACAAATACCGCATCAATCCAGGCAATGTGGGCCATGGCCAGCGGCGCGACGAACAGTTCTCCACCATCTGCAAAGTGGCGCGCGACAACGGCAAGCCCGTGCGCATCGGCGTGAACGGCGGCTCGCTCAATCAAGAACTGGTGATGCGCAAGATGCAAGAGAATACGGACCAGGATCTCGGAAGACCTCCGAAGAAATCATCAACGAGTGCATGGTGCTCTCCGCGCTTGCAATCGACCGAACTTGCGCTCGAATGCGGGCTTGCGCAAGGATCAAATCATTATTTCCTGCAAGGTTTCGCGGCCGCAGCGACCTGATTGCATTTATCGCGACCTCGCGCGCGAAACCGATCAGCCTCTGCATCTTGGCCTGACCGAAGCGGGCATGGGCGCGAAAGGGCTTGTGTGGTCCGCGGCATCGATGGGAATTCTGCTCGACGAAGGCATCGGCGACACCGTTCGCGTTTCGCTGACGCCGCGGCCCGGCGGCGACCGCCGCGAGGAAGTCTATGCCGCGTGCGAATTGCTGCAGTCGCTCGGGCTGCGCTCCTTCGCTCCCAGCGTTACGGCGTGTCCCGGCTGCGGGCGCACCACCAGCACCACGTTCCAGGAGCTCGCCGAAAGCATCCAGGGCTACATCCGCGACAAAATGCCGGAATGGAAGCGCGCATTACGAAGGCGTCGAGGAATTGAAGCTGGCGGTGATGGGCTGCATCGTCAACGGTCCCGGAGAATCGAAGGCCGCGAATATCGGAATCAGCCTGCCGGGAACGGGCGAAGCGCCGCGCTGCCCGGTCTATATCGACGGACAGAAATTCACTACGCTCGAAGGCAACTTACGACGAGCTGTCGGCTGCGTTTCAGACGCTTCTCGATGACTACTCTCGACGAAATACCACAAGCGCGAAACGCCGCTGCCCAGCCGTGGTTCCTGCAGCGACCGTCATCGCGTCCGCCTCCTGCGTCTCGCGTAGTGCATCGCCTAGCTCCTCGCGCCACTCCGCAGTTTGTTCCAGGTGACGCCCTCCGTGACTCTGCAACGCTGAAAACTCGCCATGATATTCTCGCTTCGACGCTCGCAAATGACCAGCTGCTCGAGCGACACTCCTGCTCAGCTGCACGATGCGCCATGCCCACGCAGACGCACGACCGCACCGCAGAACCGCGGCTGGCGACGCGGCTTCTGGAGCCTGATCGTCACGCAGTTTCAGACCGGCTTCAACGACAACGCGCTGAAATTCCTCGTCATTTACATCATCGTCGGCGATGAATCTGCCCGCAGGAGCAGCGCGACTCGCCTCGTGCCCATCGTCGGCGCGCTGTTCGCGCTGCCTTTCATTCTTTTTTCGATGGCCGGCGGCTATCTTCGCGGACCGCTACAGCAAGCGCAGCGTGACCATCGGCACGAAATTCTTCGAAATCGGCGTGATGGCGTTTTTCATCGCGAGCCTGGCGCTGCGCAACCTTCCGCTGGAATGCGCCGGCGGTCTTTCTGATCAGCACGGAAGGCGCGCTGTTCGGCCCTTCGAAATATGGCCTGCTGCCGGAACTTCTGCCGGAGCGGCGGCTTTCCTGGGGCAACGGCATCATCGAGTTCGGCACGTTTCTCGCCGGCATTCTCGCGCACGATGGCCGCCGGGAATTCTGGCCGAACGCTACCACGGCCGCGAAGCTGTGGCGGGCTTGCTGCTCCTCGGCTGCACGGTGGTCGGGCTGGCTGACAAGCCTCGGAATTTCGCGCGTCCCCGCCGGCGATCCCAAGAAGACATTTCCGCTGGAATCCGCTGGGCGATTTTGGCGCGCATTTGAAGCTCGATTCGCGCCGATCGCGTGCTCGGCTGGGCGGTGCTCGGCAACACGTATCTCTGTTTTCTTGGCCGCGCTTCTGCAATTCACCGATCGTCGATCTACGGCCACGACGTGCTGCATGTCGACGACGCGCATATCAGCTATCTGCAAGCCGCGGTCGCCATTGGCATTGGACTCGGCAGCTTTGCCGCCGGGTATCTCTCCGGCGGAAAAATCGAATATGGGCTGATTCCGCTCGGCGCGCTGGGCATGACGGTCTTCGGCGCGCTGCTTTACGGCCCCGGCGCCGATTCGCTTCGATGTCCGCTCGTCCGAGCTGCATCTGCGCTGCTGCTCGGATTTTTCGGCGGGATTGCTTCGCGCGTGCCGCTCAACGCTCTGATTCAGCACCGGCCGCGGCCGGAGCAAAAGGGCGGCGTGATCGCGGCGGCGAATCTGGTCTCCTTCGTCGGAATCTTCCTCGCCTCTGGCGCGTATTACGCTTTCGCGATTGTGTTTCATCAGACGCCCGCCGGAATTTTCCTCGATGGCGCGATTCTGACGCTTGTTACCACCGGTTACGCGATCTGCCTGCTGCCGGATTCGCTGGTGCGCTTCGTGCTGTGGGTGGCGACGCATTCCGTTTATCGCATTCGCGTCGAAGGCCGCGAAAACATTCCGGAAACCGGCGGCGCGCTGTTCGTCTGCGAACCACATGTCGTTCGTCGACGCGCTGCTGCTGATCGCTTCGATCGATCGGCCCATCCGCTTCCTGATCTTCAAGGCATCTACGATCTGCCGTATGTCAAGCCGTTCGCGAAAATCGATCCGCGCGATTCCGATTTCGTCCGAACAACGCCCGCGCGAAATGCTCCACTCGCTGCGAGAAGCCAGCGAACGCCATCAAAAGCGGCGAAATCGTCTGCATTTTCGCCGAAGGGCAGATCACGCGCATCGGGCAGCTGCTGCCGTTCCGCCGCGGCATGGAACGCATCATGAAAGGCGTCGACGCGCCCGATCGTTCCCGTGAATCTCGACGGCGTGTGGGGCAGCATTTTCAGCTTCGAGCGCGGGCGTTTCCTCTGGAAAATGCCCGCGTTCAATTCCCTATCCCGTCACCGTCAGCTTCGGAAAGCCCATGCCGCCCACCGCGCACGCCGTCGAAGTCCGCCGCGCCGTGCAGGAACTGCAAACCGAAGCCTACCATCCACCGCAAGCGCGCATGCGCACGCTGCACCGCTCGTTCATCCGCACCGCGCACCGCCATCCGCTCCGCTTCGCCATGGGAGACAAGCGCCGGCCGCGAATGAAATGGGGCGGCGCGCTGCTCAGCTCGATTTTTCTGGCGCGCCGCTTGCGCGAGACATGGGCGGGACAGGAAATGGTCGGCATCCTGCTGCCGCCGTCGGTCCCGGGCGCGCTGGTGAATTTCGCGGCGACGCTGTCGGGGAAAATCCCGGTCAATCTGAACTACACCGCGTCGAACGAATCGCTCGCCTCCTGCGCCGCGCAGTGCAAGCTCGAAACCGTCATCACCACGAAGCCGCTGCTCGAACAGCATCCCGCTCAAGGTGCCCGGCAAGACCGTGCTGATCGAGGAAGTCGCCGCCAGCCACGGCTTCGGCGAGCACATGATCGCGCTGCTGCTGTGGTTCCTTCCCGGCGGCCTGCTCGAAACGATCCTCAGCGGCGGAAAACCGAAAGCTCTCGACGATCTCGCCACGATCATTTTTTCCAGCGGCAGCACCGGCGAGCCCAAGGGCGTGATGCTCACGCACTACAATATCGCGTCCAACATCGAGCAGATGGGCCAGATGTTCATGTTCGGCAGGGACGATCGCCTGCTGGGCGTGCTGCCGTTTTTTCATTCGTTCGGCTTCACCGTCACGCTGTGGCTGCCGGCCGTGCTCGGCGTCGGCGTGGTCTACCATCCCAGCCCGCTCGATCTGGCGGCCATCGGCGAACTCGTGCGCGATTATCGCGTCACGTTCCTGCTGTCCACGCCTACGTTTCTGCAAGCCTACGTGCGCCGCTGCTCGCCAGAGGATTTCGGCAGCCTGCAATTTGTGGTGGCCGGCGCGGAAAAATTGCCCGAGCGGCTGGCGCATCGCCTTCGAAGACCGCTTCGGCATCCGCCCGCTGGAAGGCTACGGCGCCACGGAATGCGCGCCCGTTGTTGCCGTGAACACGCGCGATTTCCGCGCGCCCGGATTCCGCCAGGTGGGGGCCAAGCGCGGCCGCATCGGCCACCCGCTTCCCGGCGTCAGCGTCCGCATCGTGGATCCGGAAACGCACGAGCCGTTGCCGCTGGCACGCCGGGATTGCTGCTCGTCCGCGGACCGAACGTGATGAAAGGCTATCTCGGCAAGCCCGAGAAAACCGCCGAGGTTCTGCGCGACGGCTGGTACGTCACCGGCGATATCGCCGCGGAAGACGAAGACGGCTTCCTCGACCATCACGGACCGCCTGAGCCGTTTCAGCAAAATCGGCGGCGAAATGGTGCCGCATATCAAAGTCGAAGAACAGCTGCACGAACTGGCCGGTGCGCACCGATCAGCACTTCGTGGTCACCGGCGTTCCCGACGGGAAAAAAGGCGAGCGCCTGGTCGTTCTTCACACGCTTTCGCCCCACGATCTGAAACCCGTGCTCGAACAGCTCTCGGCAATCCGGCCTTCCGAATCTCTGGATTCCGCGCCCGAATCAGTTTTTCGCCGTCGAAGAACTGCCACACCTCGGCACCGGTAAACTCGACCTGCGCAAAATCAAGGAGATAGCCCTGGAGTTATCACCCGCGGAAAAGGAGCCGCCTGAGTGCGTCTATCTTCCGAATTTCACATTTCAGCCGCGATTGAAAACCATTCGAACTTATTTTTCTCCATTCGCAAATTTACTCTTGCATCACTAATAGCTCTCGATTAAGATTTCGCACGCTGGAGGAATTCGGCACGTGAAATTTAGAGACCAACACAATTCGTTACCATGGCAAGCGATTGCGTCGCTGCGCCGGGATTGTGGCCGACTTAGCTCCGGTCCCGCACAGCAGTAACTGTCGTCCGTAACTCTCAGCGGCACAATCGTTTCCAAGGCAATTGGCTCAGCTTTTGAGCTTTTCCTAATCACTGCGCGCTTCTTCTATGGCGCGCGAACCCGGGACGCATCGCGCGTCTTTTAAGGTGACGCTATGGGCATCCATGTAAGAAACGGCACGCCGATGCACGGCCCGTCGATGTGCGAGACGTGCGTGTTCGCGCACGTAAAGCGCGGCTATCGCGAGAGCGAGGCCCTCGTTTACTGCGTCGCGACGGAGCCGGCGCACCGCGTGCCTTTTCCGGTTCGCGATTGCACCGCGTATCGCGACAAAACGCGCCCGTCGATGTACGAGATGGAGAAAATCGCACTGACGATCACGCCTCGTGAGCCGAAGCGCACGGGTTTCGTTCCCGCGGGCGAGCCCGAAACGGTGGTCAGCGAAATCGAGTTGAAGCTCGATGAAAGCGAATAGTTCATCGCCGATGCGAACAGAAGCAAACACGCGCGGCGGAGCGATGTCGGAGGCGCGGGGCGGGGCTGGTCCCGCGCCTCGAGGTCGCGCACGAAAGCGCGCACCCGGAGAAAGCTGGAGAGGAGAAAGGGAATGAGCGAGACGGGCTACAACGTGATCGCGCCCGAAAAAGGCGTGCCGATCAAGGCGTGGACGAAGGGCGTGCCTCTGGAAGCCGAGGCGCGCCAGCAGCTCGTCAACGTGGCGCAGCTCCCGTTCATTTTCAAATGGGTGGCGGCCATGCCGGACGTGCACTGGGGCATCGGCGCGACCGTGGGCAGCGTGATTCCGACCAAGGGCGCGATCATCCCGGCGGCCGTAGGCGTGGACATCGGCTGCGGCATGATGGCCGTGCAGACGGATCTGACCGCCGGCGATCTCCCCGACAATCTGAAGGCGATTCGCACAGCGATCGAGAAAGCCGTGCCGCACGGGCGCACGAATCATGGCGGACGCGGCGACCGCGGCGCGTGGGGCGAAATCCCCGCGCGCAACCTGGAAGTGTGGGGCGCGTTGAAGCCGCGCTACGACGCGATTCTCGCGAAGCATTCCAAGCTCGATCGCGGGAATCACTCGAATCATCTTGGAACGCTCGGGACCGGCAATCACTTCATCGAAGTGTGCCTGGACGAAGCGGACCAAGTCTGGTTCATGCTGCACAGCGGTTCGCGCGGCGTGGGCAATCGAATGGGCAGCTACTTCATTGAAATTGCTCGCAAGGACATGGAGCGGCTGTTCATCACGCTGCCCGATCGGGATCTGGCGTATTTCCCGGACGGCTCGGAGCATTTCAAGGATTACGTCGAGGCCGTCGAGTGGGCGCAGGATTTCGCCCGCTGGAATCGCGACCTGATGATGGAGCAGATCGTGGCCGCCGTGCGCGGTTGCGGGGAGGTTCGGCCGTTTTCGGCCGAGCTGAAGGCGATTAATTGCCACCACAACTACGTGGCCCGCGAATCGCACTACGGAGAAAACATTCTGGTGACCCGCAAGGGGGCGGTGCGCGCCCGCGAGGGCGACATGGGAATCATTCCCGGCAGCATGGGAGCGCGTTCCTACATCGTCCGCGGCAAGGGGAACCCGGAAAGCTTCACGAGCTGCAGCCACGGCGCGGGCCGTGCGATGTCCCGCACGGAAGCGAAGCGGCGCTTTTCGGTGAAGGACCACGAACGAATGACGGCGGGCATTGAGTGCCGCAAGGATGCGGACGTGATCGACGAAACGCCGGCCGCGTATAAGCCGATCGAAGACGTGATGGCGGCGCAGGCCGATCTCGTCGAGATCGTTCACACGCTTCACCAGGTCGTTTGCGTGAAGGGATAAGCGGAAGCGGCCGCAACAAGTTCTCGAACGACGCGGCCGGGGTATGCCTCACGGTTAAGGGTTCTCGCCGCGCGACGCGGTAATGCTAGCCAGTCGCGCGGAGGAGAACCCGCCCCGGCCTGTCGCTCGGGAAGGACGGAATTGGCCACGGAGGCACGGAGACACAGAGAAAGGCAAATAAGATCGAAGACGCGTCGGATTTTTTGTGGTTTTCCCTGTGTCTCGGTGGCTCGTTTCTAAAACAGTCCGACTTTGATGTGCAGAAATTTCTTTGGGTCGGTGCGGAAATCGGCGATCAATGCCCGCAGATCACCCGTTAACCCGGTCATGTTGTCGTAGAGCTGCGGGATCGGTGAACATTTTGCCCATCGTGCCCTGATTCGAATTCATTTTCGCGGTGGCGTCGCGAACATTGCGGTCGCGTCCTTCAGATTCGTGTACAGCGTATCGTCGGTGGCGAGTTTGCCGAGCGAGCCTTTTCCGGCGCGCACATCGGCCGAGCAGCGCGTTGCCGTTGTCGGCGAGGCCTTTAATGCTGTCGTAGGCGCTGGGATCGTATACCAGCTTGCCGATCGTGCCTTTCTGGTCCTTCACGGCCCCGACGACATCATTCAATTTGCCGACGCGTCGAATTCACCTTCGTGTACAGCTCGTCGGAGGCCACGAGCTTGCCCAGCGTTCCCTGGCCTTGCCTGGATATATCGTCGCCACCGCATCGATTTTCGCGGCGTGTCGATTCAGATGGTTGTAGAGCTCCGGATCGTTTAGCAGTTTTCCGATCGTGCCCTGCCCTTTTTGGACCTGCGCGACGATGCGCGCGGATGTCGGGTGAGCGCGCCGAGATTTTCCATCAGGTCGGCGCCGCGCTCAACCATTTGCTTCATCGCGGCTTCTTCGGTGCCGGGCACCACGCCGTTCGGCGGAATCACGTGCCGGAAAGCCCGCGCGTGATGCTGACGTAGCGGTCGCCGAGCAATCCCTGCGTCACCAGGCTCGCGCTCGAGATCGGTCGCGGAATCTGATCCTGATACTTCCTGTCGATGCGCAGCACCAGCGTGATGCTCTGCATGCGGTCTGGTGGGGTGCGGCGTCAACGCGATCGACTGCACGTTGCCGATTTCGACGCCATCGAGCGTCACCGGCGCGCCGGCTTTCAGGCCGTCGACTTCCGGCAGATAAGTGATCAGCCGGTATTTCGGCCCCAGGAAGCTCCGCCCCGGTCACGTAGAAAATCGCCACCATCAAGATGACCAGCCCGGCGAGCACGAACACCCCCACCCGCAGCTCAGTCCACGTCAGTTGCTTTCGTTGCGCCATCGCTTTTCCTCCTCAGTAACTGCGAGTGCCGAATCTATTCAGCGGAAGCCAGAAACTTTTTCAGGTAATCGTCGGACGAGTGCAGCACGTCGTCCGTTGTGCCTTCGAAATACACTTCTCCTTCGCGCAGGACGAGCACGTTGGTCGGCGCGAGCTGGCCGTTTGTGCGCCTGTTGCGGCGGCTGCATTGCCGTTTCCGTCGCCGGCGGCACCACGCGGTTCGCTCGCCTCGATCGAAGCGAAAGTGCGCCAGGCCGAAAGCGTCCTGCACGCGATGCGTGGCCAGCAACGAAGTCACGCCCTGCAAATCGCGGCCGCGCAAGATCAGCGTGATGATCGTTTGCGAGGTTACGGGATCGAGACCCGGCGGTCGGCGAGTCGTAAAAAACGAGCGGCGGCTGATCGACCAGCGCGCGCGCGATCGAAACGCGGCGGCGCATGCCTCCGGAAAGCTCCGCGGGAAATTTTTCAAGCGCGGCTTCCAGCTCCACGAATCGCAGCGCTTCGCGCACGCGCGCTTCGATTTCTTCGTTCGGCGACGTTTTCTTCGCGCAGGCGGAACGCTACGTTTTCCGCAACGTTCATCGAATCGAAGAGCGCGCCTTCCTGAAACACGAATCCGAGATGGCGGCGGAAATCGAGCAGTTCCTTCTCCGGACATTTCGGCGAGATCGTGGCCCATCACCCAGACGCGGCCTGAGTCCGCGCTGCAGAAGCCCGCGGCCAGTTTCATGAGCAGAGTTTTCCCGGAGCCGCTTTCGCCGAGAATGACTTTTGTTTCGCCGGGAGAACTTCGAAGGAAACGCCGCGCAGGACTTCGTTCTCTTCGAAGCCGATGCGACGTCCTTGAATTCGATGAATGGTTCGCCCGGAACGATGTTGTCCATTGCGTCGAGCATGGGCGCCGGGCGGGAGGGGCGCATCATCCGCGATTATAGATGGAAATGCAGCGATTCGCAGGCGAGGTTTGCTGAGCTCGGTCTCGAAGCGTGCGAATGCGTCGAGAGCTTCTATTGTCTGAAACACGATAGAGCAACAGTTTCGCGAGGAAAAGATCGGAGACCAGGACCATGACGGAAGAGACGACTACGGCCGTGGTGGTGGCTCGGCCGACGCCCTGCGTGCCGCCGGTGACGCGCAAACCCTGATAGCAGCCGACCGTCGCGATGATGAATGCGAAAAACGACCGGCTTCACGAATCCCTGCACCAGATCGCCGAATTCGAGCGATTTGATGGCGCGGTCCAGAACTGCACGGCGCCGAGCCGCAGCGTGAACCAAGCCACGACGAACCCGCCGCAACAGGCCGACGAGATCGAAGACCGCGACCAGAAGCGGCACGATGAGCACGATGGCCACCACGCGCGGCGTCATCAACTTGCGGATCGGATCCGTGCCCAGCGCGCGCATGGCGTCCACCTGCTCGGTGACGACCATCGATCCGAGTTCGGACGCGATGCCCGAAGCGTTGCGGCCCGCGACGAGCAACGCGGTGATCGCGGGGCCCAGTTCGCGAACCAGCGCCAGCGACACCGCTTCGCCGGTCAGAGCCGTTTCACCGAAGCGCTGAAATTCCGAAGCTGTGTTCAACACCATCACGCCACCGATCGATAGGGCGGCGGCGATGATGATCGGCAGCGAACCGACTCCGATCAAATCCATTTGATCGACCGTGTCGGCCCAGTATTGCGGCGGAGTAAACAAGTTCGCCACGGACTGCAGCGAAAGCAGCGAATAGTCCTGCACGGAAAGACGTGCCGCTTCGCGGCATCGCCCAAAACCGATGGGAGCGATGGAGTTTCGCTGGTTTCGGGCATCGTGTGAGCGGCTGCCTGGGCCGAGCCGAGTCTTGGAAAGCGTAACGTTCGCTTCGCGGCGCGTCAAGCAATCATCGGCAAGCTACGGGCATGCGTCGGGATCGCTGGATCTGGCATGGCGGGCAGCGACGCCTTTACGCGCGGAAGAGCGTCCGGTAGAATCCTTCGTCTGTCCTCTTAGACAAGGAATCAACGAGAATGTTTCGATTCGTCACTGCTGGAGAATCGCACGGGCAGGCGCTCGTCGCTTGGGTCTCGGGACTGCCCGCGGGCATTCCGTCGATCTCGATTTCATCAATCGCGAACTGCACCGGCGGCAATTGGGTTACGGACGTGGCGGGCGCCAGCGAATCGAAAAGGACCAGGCCGATTTTCTCGCGGGTGTGCGCCATGGCAAGACCATTGGAGCGCCCATCGCGCTGCGTATCGAGAATCGCGACTGGAAAAATTGGGAAAAGGCCATGGCGGTGGAGGATAGCGAAGGCGCGGAGGACGCGCAGCGCCGCCTGACGGCGCCGCGGCCCGGTCATGCCGACTTGGCCGGCGCGCAGAAATTCAATTTTCATGACGCGCGATACGTGCTGGAGCGTGCTTCGGCGCGCGAAACGGCCGCGCGAGTGGCCGTGGTGCGCTGGCGAAATCACTGCTGCGCGAATTCGGCGTCACGGTGCTGAGCCACACGATCGCAGTCGGCCACGTTAAGCTTGAGCGCGCGGCCACCTGGGACGAGATTGTGGCCATCTGCGAGAATCTGGAATCGCCGCTGCGCTGCGTCGATCCCGCCATCGAAGCGCGGATGAAGGCGGAGGTCGATCACGTGTTGCGCGCGGGTGATTCGGTGGGCGGCACTTTCGAAGTAGTGGCGCGCGGGCTGCCGCCCGGGCTTGGCACGCACGTGCAGTGGGACGAGAAGCTCGACGCCAAGCTGGCCCAGGCCATCATGTCGATCCAGGCGGTAAAGGCAGTCGAGATCGGCACGGGATTTGAAAACGCCGGCAGTTACGGCTCGGAAGTGCAGGACGAAATTCGATATGATGCGGCGCGAAAACGGTTTGACCGCACCTCGAACCGCGCGGGCGGGCTCGAGGGCGGTATCACCAACGGCCAGGATATCGTGGTGCGCGGATACTTGAAGCCAATCTCCACGCTGCGCCGCGCGCTTACAACCGCGGACCTGGTGACGAAAGCGGAAGTGAAAGCGGCCTACGAGCGCTCGGATTTCTGCGTGGTGCCGGCCGGAGGCGTGGCGGGCGAGGCGATGGTGGCCAACACACTGACCGGCGCGTTCATCGAAAAATTCGGCGGCGATTCTCTGGACGAAATGCGACGAAACTACGACGGGTATCAGCAGCAGCTCGATAATTTCTAGGAGATCGATCCGGCCAAGACGCCATCACAAACCACGATGATCCATCCGATTGTCAAATACGGCGACCCGGTGCTGGAAACCGCGACGAAGCTGGTCGAACAATTCGACGATGAATTGCAGTCGCTGGTCGCGGACATGTTTGAATCGATGTACGCGGCCAACGGCGTGGGACTGGCGGCACCGCAGATTGGGATCAGCCGGCGCGTCGCGGTGATCGACGTGACCGTGGGGAAAAATCCGGAGGCAAGATCGTCTGCGCGAATCCGCAGATCACTCACACCGAAGGAGAGCAGCGCGAAGAGGAAGGCTGCCTTTCGATTCCCGGGTTTCGCGGGCACGTGGCGCGGCCACAGTACGTAACTGTGAAAGCACAGGATGCCTCGGGAAAAGAATTCGAAATGCGCGGCGAGGGCCTGCTGGCGCGGGCATTCTGCCACGAGATTGATCACCTGAACGGAGTCCTCTTCATCTCCCACCTCAGCATGCTCAAGCGCGACCTGATCAAGCGCAAAATCCGGAAACTGAAAAAAGCCGGCGAGTGGTAGGCGCGCCGTGGCGCTGAGAATCGTTTTCTGCGGCACTCCAGCTTTCGCGGTTCCGTCTTTGCAGCGATTGATCGCGGAGCCGGATCTCGAAGTCGCGGGCGTGGTCACGCAGCCGGACCGCCCGCGCGGCCGGCGCGGCGAGATCCAAAGCTCGGCCGTGAAACAGGCGGCTGTCGCGGCCGGAATTTCCGTTTACCAGCCTGAGAAAATCAAATCGGACGAAGGCTACGAATATTTTCAGCGCATCGCACCGGATGCGGTTGTGATCATCGCGTACGGGCAGATCATTTCGCCCCGACTCATCGCCATTCCGCGCCTCGGCTGGATCAACTTGCACGCCTCGTTGCTGCCGAAATATCGCGGAGCGGCCCCGATCAACTGGGCCATCATCAACGGAGAGCAACGAACGGGACTGACGACGATGCAGATCGACGCCGGGCTCGACACCGGCCCGCTTCTGCTGAAATACGAAACCGGCATCGCCGCGGACGAGACCGCGCCGGAGCTAACAGCTCGACTCGCGGATGCCGGCGCAGCGCTGATCGTCCAAACTCTGCAAGAACTGGCCAGCGGCAAGATCACGCCGACGCCGCAGGACAATTCGCAAACGTCGCTCGCGCCCATTCTGAAAAAAGAAGACGGACGCATCGATTGGCAGCTCAGCGCCTTCAAAATATACAACCGCATGCGCGGGATGCAGCCGTGGCCCGGCGCGTTCACCACACTTCGAGGAAAGAATTGCCAGACCTGGGGCAAGCCGCTCAAGCCGGTCGCGCTGGGTGGAACGCCGGGCGTCATTCTTCCCACCAAAGAGGACGGCCTGCTAGTGATTTGCGGCGGCCAAACCGTATTGCGCGTCGAACACGTTCAACTCGAAGGCCGCACTCGCGTCACCGCCGCGGAATTCCTGCGCGGCGCCCGCATCGAGCCCGGCGAACGCTTCGATTCATAGCGGTGCCAGTAGGAGCGGGTCGAAAACCCGCCCTTACGAGTAAACTTCCGAAATATGCCTGTTAGCATCGCCAGACGAATCGCATTCGACGTGCTGCAGCGCGTGGAAGCCGAGGGTGCGTACGCGAGCGACGCGTTGCATGCGGAGCTGGATGCCGGTGCCAAGCTGAAGCCGGACGCAGCGCTGGCGACTGAGTTGGCGATGGGCGTGCTCCGCTGGCGGCGGCTGCTCGATTTTCTGGTCGATCGCCAAATGACGAAGCCGGTCGAGCGGCTCGACCTGCCCGTCGCGATTGCGCTGCGCATGGGCGCTTATCAGCTTCGCTTCCTGGGGAAAATTCCGGCGCGCGCGGCGGTGAACGAATCCGTCGAGCTGGTGAAGCGCGCGCGAAAATCCTCAGCCGCTTCGCTGGTAAACGCCGTGCTCCGCAAGATTGCCGCTGATGCGACGACATCAGCTGAATCATTGCTGCCGTCGGGAATCTCGCCCACCGAGCGCCTCGCAATTCTTGACTCGCACCCGACTTGGATGGTCGAACGTTGGCTCGCGCGGCTAGGCGAAGCGGACACGATCGCGCTGCTCAAAGCGAACAACCACACACCGCGGCTGAGTTGCGCTGTGCATCTGCCAGAGGAGCGCCAAGAAATCGTTCGCGCCCTCGAAACATCCGGCATGCGTGTCGATGGTGGAGCTTTGCTGAAATCGGCGTTCGCCGTGAGTGGCGGCAGCCCGGCCCGCAGCGAGGCTTTTCGCTCCGGGCAAATCTCCATTCAGGACGAAGCGTCTCAAGCGATTCCTCTGCTGGTCGGCGTTCGCGAGGGAGATCGCGTGCTCGACCTCTGCGCGGCGCCGGGCGGCAAGACAGGAGCGCTGGCCCGCGCAGCGGGCGATAGGGGCACCGTCGTCGCAGCCGATTTTCATGTTCACCGCCTGCGCGCGATGGCAGCGCAGTTCAAACGCCTCGGCCTCCACAATATCCAGCTCGTTCAACTCGACGCGACGCGGGAGATTCCTCTGCGCGGTGAATTCGACAGAATTCTTGTCGACGCCCCCTGCTCCGGTACAGGCACGCTCGCTCGCCATCCTGAAATCCGCTGGCGTCTGCGGCCGGAACAACTCAAAGCATCTCAACAGCTCCAACAACGCATCCTCGGGAATGCGCTGGCCAAGCTCGCGCACGGTGGCAGGCTCGTTTATTCCACCTGCTCGATTGAGCCGGAAGAAAATGAGCAGGTCATCGCGTCCGTGCTGAGAAACTCGCGACTGATCCGCGCAGTTCGCGCCGCCGAAGCGGCAAAGACTCTCGCGCCGCATCTCGTACCGGGAGTGAGCACATCGGAACTTTTCTCCGCCGACGGATATTTCCGCACCTCGCCCGCCGAGCATCGCACCGACGGATTTTTTGCCGCGCTGATTGAAAAAACGTAAGGCCAAATTGGCCCGCAGGCTCCCATCGTTTTGCGTCGCGCCGAAAACATCCGTCCTCCGGAAAATTGTGGTCATCCCCTTGCTTCCATACCTGGGAAGCCATCGTCCAATGCCGAAACTCGCACGACCGGCGATTGATTTTTCAGGAGTTTAGGGGACAAAACAATGAAACGAGCCGTCCTACTATTCGGATATGTATGTGTTTTCGGATTTATGCTGCTCCTGGCCGCCCATGCGGCGAACGCCCAGGACACCACAGGCCGCGTGGTCGGCACGGTCACCGACCAGCAGGGCGCGGCGGTACCGGGCGCCAAGGTGACGGTCACGAACACCGCCACCTCTATTACCTCCGCGACGACAACGAAGGAGGACGGCACTTTCGAAGTCCTGAACCTCCCGATTGGCCGCTACAGCGTCACCGTCGAACACGAAGGGTTCAACAAGGTCACCACCCAGCCGAATCGCCTCGAAATCAACCAATCGCTGCGGTTCGACGTCGCGCTCCAGCTTGGCGCCGTTAGCCAGACGATCACCGTCGAGTCTCAAACCAGCCGCGTGGAAACGCAAAACTCCACCGTGGGCGCCACGGTGACCGGTGAAGCGATTCAGGCAGCGCCGCTTAACGGCCGCAACGTTCTGGACCTCGCCAAGCTGCAACCCGGCGTCACAGAATCGAATAATGACAATACCGGCGCCGGGAACTACAGCGTCGCCGGCGGGCGCACAGACTCAGTCACATTTCTCCTCGACGGTTCGCTGAACAACGACCTGCTGGATAACGGTGTGGTATTCAACCCGAATCCCGAGACGATCGCGGAGTTCCGAATCCTCGAAAGCAATTATTCGGCTGAATACGGTCGCAACGGCGGCGGCATCATCACTGAAGTCACGAAATCAGGCACCAATCAGTGGCACGGCAGCGCGTACGACTATCTGCGCAACGGCGACCTCGACGCGAATTCGTTTTTCAATCACCTGAACGGCGTCGAGCGCGACCCGCTCCGCCGCAACCAGTATGGTGCGAGCTTCGGCGGACCGATTTGGATTCCCAAAGTCATCAACGGCAAGGACAAATTCTTTTTCTTCGTCGCTTACCAGGGCCAGAAACAGTCGGACCTCGCCACACCGACCTTCTCTCAAGTAAATATCTTCACCACCGCCCAAACGGCTTGCATCAAGACCCCGGCGGCGGGCTGCGATTTCTCGAACGATCCCAACGTTGTCGCGTTCACGGAAGCAAACCCGTTCTTCCAGGCCCCCGGCAAGCCGCAGGGATTCCTGAATCCAGCTGCGCTGAACCCGGTCTCGGTGAACTACATCACCAACGGACTCATGCCCGTGAACGATTCCGGCGTTCTGACTCCCACCAGCGCCGCCATCGACAATCGCAATGAATTGACCATGCGGTTCGATTTCCAGGCCACCGCGAAGGACCAGATCACCGCTACGATGGGCGGCCAGCGCAATCCCACGCTGAATCCCTTCGTCACCCAGTCGAATTTCGTGCCCTGGGCGGACGTGCCCGGATTCACCGAAAGCACCAAGCAGAACGACTACTTCTTGAATCTCGGATACACCCACATTTTTTCGCCCAACGTTCTGAACGAAGTTCGTTTCTACACGCAGCGCCTAAGCGAGGACCAAGCACATCCCGTGGGACCGAATCAGCTGTTTACCGCGAGTGCGCTCGGATTCACGAACCTCACGCCGGACAATCCCACGGGACCGCCGTTGGTGGGCATCAACGACGAATCCACCACGGTCGGCTACACGTTCTCCGGTCCCACGTCGCTGATCAACAATACGTTCGGTGTGTCCGACACGATCACCTGGGTTCATGGCAAGAACAACTGGAAGATGGGAGGCGGCGTTTCCGCCTATCAGAATAACCAGCTTTTCGATTTCGTCACCAATGGCCTGTTCGATTTCGACGGCTCGATTTCCGGAAACGGATTCGCCGACTTTCTTCTCGGCGCCGCCACCGACTATCTGCAAGGCGCGGCCGCCCCATCGAACATCCGCACGAAATCCTGGTACGGGTTTTTGCAGGACGAGTGGCACATGACGAAGAAATTCACGCTCAACCTCGGAATTCGCTACGAATACAATTCACCGAAAGACGACACTCTCGGCCGCACGTTCTCCATCGTTCCCGGCGCTATTTCCACGCGGTTTCCGGGAGCGCCGGTTGACGTGGTGTTCCCGGGAGATCGCGGCGCGCCTCGCGGTTCGAATTTCCCGGTGCGCAACAACTGGGCCCCGCGCATCGGCTTCGCATGGAACCCCGACGGGCGCGGAAAGACCAGCATTCGCGGCGGCTTTGGAATTTTCTACGACATCTTGAAGGCGGAGGACAATTTCCAATTCAACGGCCAGCCGCCGTTTTTCAGCCTGGCGAATTTCAACTTCCCGGAGGCGCTCACCGGTAATAACTGCGACGCCTCCAATGAATCCGCCACGACCATCACATATTTCTCGGCCCCATTTGATTCCAGCTGCAACGCCAACACCTTCCCGTCCGTCGCCCGCCTATCCGGGCCGGAATATTTCTCGCAACCCGGGTCGCTGCCCTTCGGATCGCAGCTCTTCTTCGTCGATCCGCACCTGCATACGCCCTACACGTATCAGTACAACCTCAGCGTCCAACGCGAGATCGTGCCCAGCCTGGTTCTCGAGGCCAATTACCTCGGCAGCAGCTCGCACGGTCTTACCGCTCTGCAGGATATCGATCCTTTTGTCCTGGGCACCACGGACCACGCCCTGAATCTGACGCCGGGCAACAGCACCTGCCAGGACAGCTTCGGCAACAGCACGTCCGGTGCGTCCGAGGACGCCGTCTGCAGCCTCGGCGCGCTCGACGAGTTCCGGAACATCGTCAACGCCAACTACAACGCCTTGACCATGAGTCTCACCAAGCAAATCGGCAACACGCCCGCTGGCAACATCTACTTCACTTTCGGTTATACCTACAGCCACAGCATCGACAACGCCTCGGGCTTCCGTCAGCGAAGCGACCAGGTTTCGTCGTTTAACCCGGAAATTCTCCGCGCTTCGAGCGATGCGGACGTCCGCGACCGCATCACTTTCAGCGGCGCGTGGGAGCTGCCCTTTGATCGCTTGTGGCAGTCCGGGCCGAAGCGTCTGACTCAAGGCTGGACGCTGTTCCCCATCGTGACTTGGCGAACCGGCTTTCCGCTGGACGTCTTCGCGAACCTGCCCGACCAGGGTTCTTTTGAGGAAGGCCCTTCGGGAGCCGGCGATTCCATCGTCGCCAATGCCAACGTGATCGGCTCAACCAAGACGATGAACCCCAGGTCGAACGGATTGTTTTATTTCAATCCCAACAGCTTCACGAACAATCAAAGCGCCGACAACGACCCGACCGATCCGAATCTCTGCACGGAGCTCTCAACCGAACCGGCTGGAACTTTTCCGTCCGATACGCAGGCGGTTTTGTGCCCGGCGTTGCGGACCTACGGATCGTTCCGCCGCAATTCGATTGAGGGACCGGGCTTGATCAACTTCGATTTGTCCGTCTCTAAAACCACGGCGATCACCGAGCGGCTGAAGCTCGAAATACGGGCAGATTTCTTCAACCTCCTCAATCACGCCGAGTTCGCCAATCCCGATACGAACATCCTCGATCAGGGCTTCACGTTCGGCCAGATCGTCAACACCGGCGTTCCCGGCGACCAGCGCGAGCGCATCATCCAGCTCGCGGCGCGATTTAGCTTCTAGTCGCACGCCAAAAAAGTTCGCGGCTTCTCATGCTAGTCTGATGGCAGGAGAAGCCGCCTCTTGCAACTGAATCTCACGGAGCGCCTGCAGTGGATTTTCCGCATGGCGTTTCTGCTTTTCATCCTGTCGTCGGTCGCCTTCCTGAGCGCGATCACGGCCATGCGCCTCGCGGTCCAGGGCCGCGAAGTAGCCATGCCCGACGTTGTCGGCAAGAGCGCGGTGCCCGCTCGCCAGGTTCTCCACGGCCGCGGCATCGGCATGAAGATTGAAGATCGCATTTATAGCGATCAGCCCGCGGACACCGTGGTCCGGCAGAGCCCTCCTCCCAACGAACGCGTGAAAACCGGCCAGAGCGCCCACGTGGTCCTTAGTTTGGGCCCTCAACGCTTCACCATTCCGCAGCTTCAGGATCGCAGCCTGCGCGCCGCGGAAGTCGAGCTGCTCCGCGACGGGATGCAGTTGGGAGAAGTTTCGAGTTTCTACGTTCCAGGAGGTGTGGCCGATACGGTCACCGAACAGGATCCCGCGCCGGGCACCACGGACATGACCGGCCCACACGTCAGCCTTCTCGTTTCGCTCGGCGCGCGCCCGCCCGCTTACGTGATGCCGGATCTCATGGGCCTTCCGCTCTCCGAAGCCCAGGCGAAACTCGGCTCCGCGGGCCTGCGCCTTTCGAAACTCACTCCCGAGCCGAACACCGGCGACCATGGCGGGCACAGTGGTCGGCCAGACCCCCGCGCGCGGCAAGCGCATCGACGTCGAATTCGGACATCGAATTGAGCGTAGCCGACTAGACAGCCTCCGCGACCCGCGTTTCACCCTATGCTAGAATCCCCCGGTCACCGATGCCTTACGCCAAAATCGAAATAGCGCCCTCTATTCTGGCCTCGAACTTCGCCAAGCTCGGCGACGATGTCCGCGCCGTGGAAGAGGGCGGCGCAGACGTGATCCACGTCGACGTGATGGACGGCCATTTCGTCCCCAATATATCGATCGGCGTGCCCGGTGGTGACCTCCTTGCACAAAGCAACCCGGCTCCCGCTGGATGTGCATCTGATGATCGAGCGGCCCGAGGAATATGTCGAGCGGTTTGCCAAGGCCGGCGCCGCCGCATCCTGATTCACCAGGAGGCCACGGTGCACTTGGACCGCGCGCTCACCATGATCCGCGAAGTCGGGTGCGCAGGCTGGCGCGGCGATCAATCCAGCCACGCCCGTGGCGATGCTTTCCGACGTGCTGGACAAGGTGGATACGGTGCTGGTCATGTCCGTGAACCCCGGCTTTGGGGGCCAGAAATTTATCCCCGGAGCGATCGAGAAAATTCGGCAGTTGAATCAATGGCGCGCGCGCTATAATGGCGCCTTCCGGATCGAGGTAGACGGCGGCGTGGATGCGGATAACACCGCCGAGCTGGCCCGGGCCGGAGCCAACACGTTCGTCGCTGGGACTTCGATCTTTCACACTCCTGATCCGGCAGCAGCTGTACGAGACTTGCGTAAACTCGCGACCGATGCGTTGAGCCAGCGGGTTTGAAAGAGCGTGTGATGGGCCGATTTCTTATGGATAAGCGTCATCTCCTTATTGCCGGATTCGCCATGTCCCTCGCGGGGACGATCTGCGCCCCCGCTCACGCCCAGAAGAAGCCCAAGGTCACAAAGGTCAAGGACACACCGGCCTCCCGCAAAAAAGGACGCGACCAAGGAATCAGCCGAACCCGACAAGATTCTCTACGAGCGCGCCCAGGCCTCCATTAAGAAAGGCAAGTACACGGAAGGCCGCCTCGATTTTCAGACGCTGATCAACACCTACCCCGACAGCGAATACCTCGCCAAAGCCAAGCTCGGCGTCGCGGATTCTTTCTACAAGGAAGGCGGCACTTCCAGCCTTACGCAAGCCATCGAAGAGTACAAAAACTTCATCGTCTTCTTCCCCTTCCTCGACGAAGCCGCCTACGCGCAGATGCAGGTCGGCATGGCCCACTACAAGCTGATGGAAAAGGCCGACCGCGACAACAGCCACGCCGAAGCCGCCGAAGACGAATTCCGCCTGTTCCTTACAAAGTACCCGCAGAGCCCCTACGTCCCGCAGGCCGAGCAGAGCATGCGCAACGTGCAGGAAATTCTGGCTCAGGGCGAATTTGGAATCGCCCGGTTTTACTACATGAAGAAGGACTATCGCGCCTCCGCGGCCCGCCTGGTCGAAGTGAGCTCGCGTTATCCGCTCTTCAGCAACAACGACGAAGCGCTCTGGATGCTCGGCGAAATCTACTTTCAGTCCCGCGGCAGACTGAAGAACGAAGAAGCCAAGAACGTCATGTCGGACTCGGCGGCCAAGTGCTACGACAACATCCTGCAGAATTACCCCGCTTCGGAATACACCGCACAGGCCAAGGAACGGCTGAAGTCGATGAACATGCCGATTCCCGCTGCGAATCCCGACGCCTTGGCGCGCATGAAACAGCAACAGCTCTACGAGAAGGACCACCACCAATTCGCCCTGGTTCACAAGCCGGTCGAGATGTTCAAGGGCAGCCCCGATTTTTCAGAGGCGGCGCACACCGGCCAGCCTAACTTGGCTCCTCCGGACGAGATCGTTTCCGCCACCGATGTCCTGAATCCGACCTCCGGCGCCGGCCAGTTCAATATTCGCAATGCCGGCGGTTCGACGGGTGGCGCCGCGGACGCAGGCGCGTCAGGAACTGCCGACACCGAATCGGTGGAAACAAACGATTCCGCGGACTCGACGGCCGCAGCTCCCGCTCAGACCGCTCCTGCTCCAACGGCCACTGCCAGCGCACAGATCATCGATTCAAACGGCGCGAACGCCGCACCAACGGCAGCGGAGACACCTGCCGCGGCACCGGCCGCGGACGCAGCCGCGAACGCCGCGCCTGCCACCACGGGTGAATCTTCGTCTACAACGACGGCCGCAACTGCAACCGCAACGACTTCAGCCCAGACCGGTGAGTCGGCCGCACAGGCCCCTGCGGCCTCTAGTACAGGTACGCAATCCGGCGCCAACGCCCCGGCCGCGGCGGCCGACTCCAGCACGGAGTCCACCAGCAAGAAAAAGAAGGGGATACACAAGGTCATTCCCTTCTAATCCAGCTATTTAGCCCCTGCTAACAACTGTAGCACCCCTGTACTTCGAGTACGTTGACGCCTATTTGCCGTAATGCTGCAATGGGATGTGGACAAGGGCAGGCGCACGCCGGGGTAGGCGCGCCTCCAGGGGAGCTCAGTGCCCAAGATTCTGGTCGCGGACGACAATGCCAACATTCAGAAAATGGTCGTGCTGGCGTTTGAGGAACGCGGCATTCAGGTCGTCAGCGTGGGCAACGGCGAGGCCGCCGTTCGCCGCATTCCCGATCTCAATCCCGATCTGGTTCTCGCCGATATTTTTATGCCGGTGCGCAACGGCTACGAAGTCTGCGAATTCGTCAAGAAAGACGAGCGCTTCAGCCACGTTCCTGTGATTCTGCTCGTGGGCGCTTTCGATCCGCTGGACGAAAAAGAAGCGCGCCGCGTGGGCGCCGATGGCGTCCTGAAGAAACCGTTCGTTCCGCCCGATCCGCTTATCGCCATGGTCACTTCCGCGCTGGAGAAAAACCCGAAAGTCGCGGCGGAAATGGCCAAGGCTCGCGAAGCGAAGTTGGCCCCGCCGGAACCCGAGCTGCCGAAACTCGAAATGCCCGTTCGCGCGGAGCTCAAACCTCAGCCTGAATTTCCCGAGCCGTCGCCTGAAGAAGCCGCGCTCGTCTATGGATTCGGCAAAGGCGTGCGCACTCTCGAAGATGAATTGGACGCCGCTGCCAACGCGAAGCCTCCGGTTGCCGAAAAGATTGAGGCGCAAGACGAAGATGATTTCGACGCGGCTGCAACCACCAACGACTGGCGCCGCAACGCCATGGATTTCGAAGTGCCTGCCGACTCGGCCAACAGGCCCGCTTTCACCGACGATAATCTCGATCAGGCGGATTTCCCATCCGAGACCGAGTTCCCTCCGCGGCGGGTGCGCGTACCTGAGCCTGCACAGGAGTCCGACCCGGTAATACAGGATTCCATGCCGGCGCCATCCAGAGCGACCGCTGAGCCTGCTCTGCTCGAAGCATCCGTAATGCAACCCTCGCCTTCGGATTTTTCCAGCGCGCAAACGACGTACCCCGAGCCCGAAGCGGAAGTGCCGGCGCCATCGGCTCCCGCGTGGGACAAATTCGAGCACGTGCCCGTCAGCCAAGTTTCGGCCGCTTCCGAAAACACCGAATCAGCGCCGCGACCGATTGAGCCTTCTATCGCCGCTCATTGGATGGACGCGCTTTCGCCCAGCCAGATCAACGCCACCGGCGGCGACTGGATGAATTCGCTCTCGTCTCGTCAGGTGAGTCAAGTTTCCGAGCCCGCTCCGGTCGAACACATCACCGAACAGGTCGTCGAGCAGTGCTCGAGCGAATCGGCCGATACTTCGCGCGAACAAAGCTGGTCCGCACCCGAGCCCGCGCAGTCCGAGGAATGGACCGGCTCACGCCGGGAATCGGAAGTTCACTCTGCCATCGAAGCTCCTGCGCCGCAGGATTTGTTCCCGGTTTCCCATGCCCTCCACGAACCAGAACCGGCCGCGGAATACGTCGCGCCCGTGAACGCCGATCAGGCCGAAACCTGGTTCGCGCCCGCGCCGTCGGTTTTCAACGACTCACCCGACGTCGTTTCAGAAACCGTTCCCGTCGCCCACTCCGAACCTGATCCGAGCCTCGAACTCGATTCGGAATCGAGCGATACCCAAGTTTCGCTGCGCGATCCCGGCCTGGTCAGTTCGCCCGCCGTGCACGTCACGCCCGAGCCTCTGCTCGTCGACGAAGACTCATCTTCGCACGGTCCGTCCGAGTACAACTCGCGTCCGGCTCAGACTTCGCCGCTGCACTCATTCTTTTCGCCGGCTTCCGGCGATCCGGTTGTGGACGAACCCGCCCCGGCCGAGCAGGATTCCGTCGCGCGCGAGGAAATGTCGGTTCCGTCTTTCGATCCGCCCGCACACGATGAAGCAAATGATGAAGTTGGCGAGCGCATTCCCACCGGTCCGCCGCCGAATCGCGAGGCTCTGGCATCGATCCCGTTCCTGACGCCCCCGCCCGAATTCCGCGCGAACGCGCAGGAATCGCCTGCCTCGAACTCTGTCGCCACCGATGAAGTCGTCAGACAAATTCTCGAACGCCTGCAGCCGCAACTGCACGAACTGCTCTCGCAGGGCGTGTTGAAACCGATGATCGAAAATCTGCTCCAGAACGAACTCGCGAAAAAGGATAAGTAATGGCCCTTCCACTCATTTGCGCCTGCGCCGTAACAGCAGTGTTCTTTCTGCGCGACCTGGCCAACGCCTCGGTCGTAACCGCGCTCAAGTCACGTGTCGAAGACCTCCGCGATCAACTGGCCCGTCGTTAAATCCACCGCGGCGGCCCCACGTCCCGAATTCTCTCGCCTTAGCTCTCCTCGCCTTCCGTTCCTCTGCGGTGCGACAGATTAAGCTCCTGTCTGACTCCATTTGACGCCCCGCGCGCCCGCCGCTTATCATGAATTGTTTCACCTCAGCACCAAATTCACGTTCAAAAGGCGTTCATGCCCCGGGAAATTCCCAAGGCCTACGAGCCGCAGGAAATCGAAGAGCGCTGGGCCAAGAGTTGGTTCGACGAAAAACTCTTCCGCGCCGAAAATTCCGCCGACGGCGAGATGTTCTCGATCGCTCTGCCTCCGCCCAATATCACCGGCTCCATCCACATCGGCCACATGCTCGAGCACACGCAGATCGACATGCTCGTCCGCTGGCACCGCATGCGCGGCCACCGCACGCTCTGGCTCCCGGGAATGGACCACGCCGGCATCGCCACGCAATATGTCGTCGAACGCCAGCTCGCCGCGCAGAAAATCCGCCGTCAGGACCTGGGCCGCGACGAATTCGAGCGCCGCGTCTGGCAATGGCGCACCGAAAGCGGCGGCCAAATCAAAGAACAGATGATCCGCCTCGGCGCCTCCTGCGACTGGACGCGCGAGCGCTTCACCCTTGAGCCCGCTCTCTATCGCGCGGTCATCGAAGCCTTCCTGCGCCTCTATCACGAAGGCCTCATTTACCGCGGCCGTTACATTGTCAACTGGTGCCCGCGCTGCCAGACCGCCATCAGCGATCTCGAAGTCGTCCACGTCGAGCGCCCCGGCAAACTCTGGCACCTCCGCTACTCCGTCGTCGGATCAAATGATTTCTTGGTCGTCGCCACCACCCGTCCCGAAACCATGCTGGGCGACACCGCGGTTGCCGTGAACCCCGACGACGAGCGCTTCCAGAAATTCGTCGGCAAGACCGTCCGCCTGCCGCTGATGGATCGCGAAATCCCGGTGATCGCGGATAGCTATGTCGACCGCGAATTCGGCACCGGCGTGGTGAAAATCACGCCCGCGCACGATCCCAACGACTTCGAAGTCGGCAAGCGCCACAACTTGCCCGAAATAGACGTGATGACGCCCGACGGCCACATGAGCGACAACGCCGGCCCCTACGCCGGTCTCGACCGCTTCGAAGCCCGCAAGCGCGTCGTCGCCGATCTCGAATCGCTCGGCCTGCTCGATAAAATCGAGGACATCTCACACGCCGTCGGCATCTGCGATCGCTGCAAATCCGAAGTCGAGCCGCGCGTCTCCACGCAGTGGTTCCTGAAGATGAGGCCGCTTGCTGAGCCTGCGAAGGAAGCGGTCACCGGCGGCCTGATCGAAGTGGTCCCCGATAACCAGCGCACCATTCTGCTCAACTGGCTCGATAACATCCGCGACTGGTGCATCTCGCGCCAGCTCTGGTGGGGCCATCGCATTCCCATCTGGCATTGCGACGGCTGCAAGGAAATGGTCCCGGCCACCGATTCCCGCGTCGAGCTGGTCGAAGGACACGCCCGCGCCGCGGGAATCCCCACGAAATGCTCGAAATGCGGCAGCGCGAAACTCACCCAGGAAACTGACGTCCTGGATACCTGGTTCAGCTCGTCGCTCTGGCCGTTTTCCACGCTCGGCTGGCCGGACGACACGCGCGATCTGCGCACGTTCTATCCCACCAGCTTGCTCATCAGCGGCTACGACATTCTTTTCTTCTGGGACGCTCGCATGATCATGATGGGTCTGAAACTCTCGGGCGCCCGCATCGATGCAGCGTCCGCGAAAGAGATCAGTGTAGGGGGTCGGAGCTTCATCTCCGACATGAACGCTCCGAATTCTTCAGGGGCTTTAGCCCCTGAGGGCAACGCAGCTTCGCGCATTCCCTTCCGCCGCCTGTACCTGCATTCGCTGGTCCGCACTTCCGAAGGCGCCAAGATGTCCAAAACCAAGGGCACCGGCGTCGATCCGCTACAGCTCACTCAGCAATACGGCACCGACGCGCTCCGCTACATGCTCGCCAGCATGGCCGCCCCGGGCACTGACATCGTCCTCAGCGAAGACCGCATCCTCGGCGCCCGCTCCTTCGCCAACAAAATCTGGAACGCCTCGCGCTTCCTGTTCATGAATCTGGAAAAAGTCGAATCCTCTGGCCTCACGCTCGAAGACATGGCCACGCCGGAAATCCGCGCCAAAGCTCCCTACCCTGTGAAAGGCGAAGGCGAGCTGGCTCACCGCTGGATTTTTTCGCGCCTCGCCGCCGTCACCGCGCAAGCCGACGCCGCCCTCGATTCCTTCCGCTTCCACGAGGCCGCCCAGACCATCTACCAATTTTTCTGGGGCGATTTCTGCGACTGGTACATCGAGTGGGTGAAGCCGCAGCTCGCCTCCACCGACCGCGACATTGCCCTGCCCGCCTGGCGCAACATCTTCGCCGCGCTGGATAGCGCACTGCGCCTGCTCCATCCGGTGATGCCCTTCCTCACCGAGGAGCTCTGGCACAAATTCCCGCAGCCCGAGGGCGCCCGCTCCATTGCGCTCGACAAATTCCCCGAGCCGCGCAAAGAATGGATCGACGCCGGCGCCGACGACGCCATGACGCGCCTGCAGGACATCATCGCCACCGTCCGCAACGTCCGTGCCGAAATGAAAATCGACGCCAAGAAAAAAGTCCCCGCGGAATTCTCTGCCCGCACCCCGATGCTGCGGCATCTGCTTGAGAACAATCTCGACCCGATCATGCGTCTCGCCTCGCTCTCCGAGCTGCGCGTCACCGCCGACCACCTCGATCCGCAAGGCGGCATCCTTCGCTCCACTGCCGCCTTCGATCTGCGCATCGCCTTCGACGACGCCGTCGACAAGGGCGCCGAAATCACGCGGTTGCGAAAGAAAATCGCCGAGCTGGAGAAAGCAATCGCCTCAAGTAAGACCCGCCTTGCTGACGAAAGCTTCACCAGCAAAGCCCCCGGCCACGTCGTCGACGCCCTCCGCTTCACCATGCTCGACCGCGAACTGGAGCTAAAAAAACTAAAGGCCCGCCTCCGCCAACTGCTCGACGGCAACGGTCCAACCTTATAGTGGCGGTTTGGCCTTCTCTTCGTAAGGGCACAGCATGCTGGCTGTGCCCGGCGAAGATCCTCGGCACAATCCCCACCATTCGCCGCAGCCCCGCCGAGAACCGCGACCCAGTCCCAGAGGGACGATTGAATCCCTTCCCGCAGTCGATCGCCGAATAAATCTCTCCACCACCCGCACTTCGCCCGCTCCCCGCACTTATTTTCTCGCTGACGCCGGCTTCATTGACTGCCACGCCCCGGGCCATTAACATTACGTCCTCATGTCGACCGCTCAACCTTTTATTGGCCGCACCATCTCGCACTATCGCGTCGCCGAAAAACTCGGAGGCGGCGGCATGGGTGTTGTCTACAAAGCCGAGGACACGCGCCTCGACCGCTACGTGGCCCTGAAATTCCTCCCGGAAAACACTCCCACCGACGCGCAAACACTCGAACGATTCCAGCGCGAAGCCCGCGCCACCTCAGCGCTGAATCACCCCAACATCTGCACGATCTACGACATCGGTGAATTCGAAAACCGGCCATTCATTGTCATGGAGCTGCTTGAGGGCCAGACGTTGCGTTCTCTAATCGATGGCAAGCCTCTCGATATCGACCAGATCCTGGACCTGAGCATCGAAATCACCGACGCGCTAGCGGCCGCCCACGCCCGAGGCATCATTCACCGCGACATCAAGCCTGCAAATATCTTTGTCTCGCATCGCGGCCAATCCAAAATTCTCGATTTCGGCCTCGCGAAGATGGCGCCCAAGCGCGGGCTCAGCGGTCACGACGGATTGGGCGCCAGCCAAGCCACGATCGACGTCGCTCCCGAGCACCTGTTGACCAGCCCGGGCACCACTCTCGGCACGCTCGCCTATATGTCTCCCGAGCAAGCTCTGGGCAAAGAGCTCGACGCGCGCACGGACCTGTTCTCTTTCGGCACCGTCCTCTACGAAATGGGCACAGGCAAGCTGCCCTTCAGCGGCGATACCTCTGCCGCGATGTTTGATTCGATTCTCCACGGGACGCCGCGCCCGCCGGTCGCCATCAACTCCGCCGTCCCGAACGAATTGGAAAGAATTATCGGCAAAGCCCTGGAAAAAGACGACGACTTGCGCTACCAGACGGCCTCGGAAATCCGCACCGATCTGAAGCGTCTGAAGCGCGATCGCGATTCTTCCGGCCGCTCCGTCGCCACCGGCAAACAAAACACCGGTTCGGCCCAGGTCGCCGCGGCGGCCTCGGAAAAATCCGTCGCTGTCCTGTACTTCGAAAATCTGAGCGCCAGCCAGGACGACGAATATTTTCGCGACGGCATGACCGAGGACATCATCACCGAACTCTCGAAGATCAGGGAGCTGCAGGTTTTCCCGCGAGCAGCAGTCCTCGCCTATCGCGACAAGCCCGTGACCGGCCCACAAGTAGGCCGCGAATTGAACGCCGCCTGCGTCCTCGGTGGCAGCCTCCGCCGCGCCGGCAACCGCCTACGCATCACCGCGCAGTTGATCCAGACGCAAACCGGCCACTCCATCTGGGCCGAACGCTACGACCGCGAATTGAAAGACGTCTTCGAAGTGCAGGATGAAATCGCCCGCAGCATCAGCCAGGCCCTGCGTATCAAGCTCTCGCCCCAGGAAGAAAAAGCCATCGCCCACAGGCAGACCGAAAACGCCCAGGCCTACGACTACTATCTCCGCGGTCGTCAGTTCTTCCACCAGTTCCGCCGCAAAGGATTCGATTTCGCGCGCCAGATGTTCGCGCGCGCCATTGTGATCGACCCCAACTACGCCCGTGCCTTCGCCGGCGTAGCCGATTGCTGTTCCTTCCTCTACATGTACTGGGATAGCAGCGAGGACAATCTCAACGAGGCCGAAGCCGCCAGCCGCAAGGCCCTCGAGCTCGATCCGGAGCTGGCCGAAGCCCACGCCGCCAGCGGACTCGCATTCGCCCTGAGGAAGGATTTTCCGAACGCGGCAAAGGAATTCGAGAAGGCCATCCACCTGGATCCGAAACTATACGAAGCTCACTACTTTTACGCCCGCACCGCTTTCCAGAGCGGCGACCTCACTCACGCTGCGGCACTTTACGAACAGGCCGCCAAGCTGAACCCCGACGACTATCAGGCCGTAAGCCTGCTCGTCTCCGTGTATCACGGACTGGGCCGCGAAGCAGACGCCGCGGCCACCGAGCGCCGTGCCCTGATCCTCACCGAAAAGCACATCTCGATTCATCCCGACGACGCCCGGGCACTCTATCTGGGAGCCACCATTCACGTGCGCTCGGGAGATCACAAAAAAGCAGTCGAATGGGCTCGCCGCGCACTCGATCTCGATCCTGAAGAAACCTCGATTCTGTACAACGTCGCCTGCGTCTATTCCCTGCTCGGCCGCGTCGAAGACGCCATAGCCTGCCTCGAAAAAGTAATGAAACACGGCACCTTCTACAAAAATTGGGCGGCAAAAGATTCCGACATGGACAGCATCCGCTCCGACCCCCGTTTCCAGTCAATGCTCATGTAGGAGTTCTTGCGTTCCCCTGACTCGGAGCAGGCCCGGAGGGACGGTTGAAACTCGGTAACCGCAACCATAGCGTCCGCAATCCATCGTGCATTTCCCTGCCTCCTTGCTTCCTTGCCTCCCCGCCTCCTAGCCGCTATCCTTCCCTCTCCGCCACATGCCGCCGAAACGCCCGACAACCCTCCTCGGCACCACCGACCGGCGCATCGACGCGCTCCTCACCCTGCTCGCCGAAAACTCCACCATCGTCATCAGCGGTGCCAAAATCGCCAAGGAAATCGGCGTCACACGCCAGCAGGTCTGGCGCTGGATCGAAAAACTCCGCGCTCTCGGCGTAAAAGTAAAAGGCCACGCCCGCACGGGCTATCACATCGAGCGCATCCCGGACATTCTCGCCCCGCAAATGCTCAGCCATCGCCTCTACGGCACGCCCTTCGCCCGCCGCATCTACCATTTCTTCAAAATCGATTCCACCAACAACGTCGGCATGCATCTCGGCGAAGCGGGCGAGCCCCACGGCACCATCGTCCTTGCGGAAGAACAAACCGCCGGCCGCGGGCGCGCCGGACGCATCTGGTCATCCGAAAAATCCGCCGGCATTTACTGCAGCATCCTGCTCCGGCCACCAATTCCCCCGGCCCACGCGCCGCTGCTCACTCTGCTCGCCGG
Source organism: uncultured Acidobacteriota bacterium (assembly GCA_963800535.1). GTDB lineage: Bacteria > Acidobacteriota > Terriglobia > Acidiferrales > UBA7541 > Palsa-295. The sequence continues at coordinate 623,688 of CAWDBK010000012.1, read as the reverse complement.
GCTCGCCGCCCGCGACGCCGCCTCCGAAGATCTCGAGACTCTTCCGGACATCCGCTGGCCCAACGATCTTCTGATCCGCCATACCGACGCCGTCGGCCGCGTCGTCAGCCGCAAATTCTGCGGCATCCTCACCGAGATGCACTGCGAGCCTGACCGCATGCACTACGCCGTCATCGGCATCGGGATCAACGTCAACCAGACGAAAATGCCCGACGCCATCGCGGACATCGCCACCTCCATCCGCATCGAAACCGGCAAAATCCATTCGCGCCTCGATCTGCTGATCCGGTTGCTGCGCCACCTCGACCGCTACTACAATCAGTTCCTCGCCGAAGGCCCGCGTCCCATCCTCCGGCGGTTCGCCGAGGTTTCGACTTACTTCAAGGGCAAACACGTGCGCGTTAACACAGCCGCGGAATCTTTCACCGGAGTCACGGCTGGGCTCGAGCCCAGCGGCGTTCTGCGCGTGGCCCGCGATGACGGCCGCGGCACAGAATCCGTGCTCTCGGGCGACGTCGCGGAGGCGACCTGATGCTGCTGGCTCTCGACGTCGGCAACTCGAATACCGTGTTGGGCGTTTTTCGCGAGAAGAAACTCGTCGCCAATTGGCGTCTCACCACAGCGCGCGATCGCACCATCGACGAATACGGCATCCAGACGCGCGACCTGTTCACCGTTGCCAAGCTCAAGCCCGACGATATCCGCGGCGTCATCATCAGCTCCGTCGTGCCGCCGCTGAATTCCACGCTCGCCGGCATGGCCGAGCGTTATTTCAACCGCAAGGCGCTTTTCGTGGAAATGGGCGTGAAGACGGGAATGGCCGTGCTGGTCGACAATCCGCACGAAGTGGGTGCCGACCGGATCGTCAACGGTGTCGCCGCGTTTCAAAAATACGGCGGACCCTGCATCGTGGTCGATTTCGGCACCGCCACCACCATCGACGTAATTTCCGCGAAGTGCGAATACCTCGGCGGCACCATCATTCCCGGCATCGGTATTTCCGCCGACGCGCTCTTCGCCCGCGCCGCGCGACTCTTCCGCGTCGAAATCAAGGACCCCGGCAAAATCATCGGCCGCAACACCACCGAACAGATGCAAGCCGGCCTCTACTACAGCGCCATCGATTCCGTGGACGGCGCCCTCGCCCGCACAAAAGCCGAATTCGGCGCCCCAGTAAAAGTAATCGCCACAGGCGGTCTGGCAACGCTAGTAGCCAATGGCTCAAAACACATCCAGCACACCGACGAATTCCTAACCCTGGAAGGCCTCCGCCTAATCTGGGAAAAAAACCAACCCCCGACCAAGTCTTAGTTTCAGTTTTTGTCTTGTCCTTGGCCTTAAGTGGCAAAGACACGCCTGTCTGTGTTCCAACGATCTCTGCCTAAAATAGAATCAAGCACGCGATCGGGTCACGCACGGTATTTTCGTGGGAATCCGATTCCGACAGTCCCGTAAGGACTATTGTAATTAGCCCGGCACGAAGGCCGCCTCGGCAGCCGAAGTGCCGGGAACATCGCGTGAAATGATTGGAAGTCCCAGACGGACGATTGAAGGGTTTTCTGCCTCTGTAGAGCTCCCGTCATTCTGAGCGGAGTGACCCGATGCCTTGGCGTTTCGACCTGCCCTTGCGGGTCGTCGGGTCACGCAGTCGAAGAATCTCTCTTCGGCACGGCCCATCGAGAATAGCTGCGATAGAATGAGCGTTGTTCCTTCACCATGGAACCCTTCAACTACTTCAACTATTTCACCGAGATCGAAGAACATTTTTGGCGCAAACGCGGCGCCCATCTGCTCGTCTCCCCGCTTGACTGGGCCATCGTCGAAACCTGGCAAAAAGCCGGCGTCCCGCTCAACGCCGTCCTGAAAGGGATCGATCGCGCCTTCGAAAGCTGGTCGCGCTCCCGCCGCGCCGCGGGAGGCCGCCAACTGAAATCGCTCGCCTATTGTGTCGACGCTGTACTTGACGCCGCCGCCGAAGCCCAGGAAGCCGCCGCCGGAACCGGCCCGGAAGTAGCCTCCAAGGCCCCCGCCGCTGAGCCGTTCTCGCGCACCGAACTGAAAGGCTATCTCGAACGCAATGCCGCTCGCCTTCGCACCGCCGCCGAAAAAATCCGCCCGACGCAATCTGCCATCGCCGCGCGCCTGGACGAAACCGCCAAGCGCCTGGACGAAATCTCTCCCACGATCGACAACCCCGCCGCGCTCAACTTGGAAGATCTCGAACGTCGCCTGACAGTTCTGGAAGAAAAACTAACCGCCACCCTCTCCGCTGAGGCCAACGAAGAATCGCTCCTAGCTATCCGCACCGAGATGGACCGCTCGCTCGCGCCTTACCGCCGCAAAATGTCGACAGAGCAACTCTCCCAGCTGGAGCGCCAATACAGCCAAAAGCGCCTCTTCGAAACCTTCAACATTCCCCGCCTAAGCCTCTTTTACCTAACCTAAATCGAACTCCGCATTTCGCAAGTGCCGGGAAAGCAACCACGATACAGACGCAGTCCCGGAGGGACGATTGAAACCGCCTTCCGATCCGTCGAAATCGACCGCGAGTGAATTGCGTATAAGACAGTCCTAGTCCTCGTACTTTTGCGATCTATCCGCCCGCGGACAACTGTGCTAGCGTCAATGCGGAACAATGACCAGGACAACGACCACGAAACAGAGGCTCGTACAGAACGCAGGCGCCAACCACCGCTTTTCAGCGCCGTTTCTATTCGACAATCAGAATGAATAGAAATCGTTATATCTTCATGAAAACAAACGATCGGTGCACATTCTAATCGACAATTATTTTGAGGGGTCCCCGAGCCCTACCCATGGAAATCACCATCGAAAAACTGATCTATGGCGGCGAAGGCCTCGCCCACCACGACGGCTCGACCGTCTTCGTGCCCTTCGTCCTGCCCGCGGAGCGCGTAGCCGCCGCGGCCGTCGAGCAGAAAAAGAAGTTCATTCGTGCCCGCGTCGAGCGCGTCCTGGAGCCCTCGCCTGACCGAACTGTCGCTCCCTGTCCCCACTTCGGCGTTTGCGGCGGCTGCGATTACCAGCACATGCCCTACGAATCGCAGCTCAAGTACAAAACCGAGATCCTGCGGGAGACGCTTCGCCGCATCGGACGCATCGACTGGTCCGGCGAAATCGGCGCGCACGCTTCCCCGCCCTGGGGTTATCGCAACCGCGCGCAGTGGAAAGTCCGCCCACTCGGCGAAGACGGTGCCGGAGGCATCGGCTACTTTCGCGCCGGCTCAACCGCGCTCTGCGCCGTGCAGGATTGCGCGATTCTGTCGCCACTGCTGCTCAAATCTCTGCTTGCGCTGCGCGATGCTGCCGCGAACGGCTTACTGCCCCGCGAACTGCGCGAAATCGAAGCCTTCGCCGGAGCGAATGACACACAGCTGCTCCTGACCGCCACGTTTGCAGGTTTCCCCAAGCAGGCGCAAGTCCTGGCGGACAATCTGAAGAAAATTCTGCCGGAGATCGTGAGTCTGCTGTTCCACGATCCCACGCGCGAGCGCATGGAACTCGACGGTCCGGGATTCGTTCAATATGAGGCGGCCGGATCGTCCTACCGCGTGGGTCACTTCTCGTTCTTTCAGGTGAATCGTTTCATCGTCGACGATCTCGTGCGCGAAGTCGCCGGGAGCGAAACTGATGGGCGGATGGCGCTCGATCTATTCGCGGGAGTAGGCCTGTTTTCCGCGGCGCTGGCGAAGCGATTCGCCCGTGTCGTCGCAGTCGAATCGAATCCCGCGGCGGCGCGCGACCTGGAAGCAAACGCCTCCGGCCGGACCTCCACTGGCGGGCGCGGCATCGAAGTCCGCGCTGCCGATGTTGAGCAGTTCATCGCCAAATTCAAGGATCGTCCCGAGCTCGTCGTGCTCGACCCGCCGCGGGCGGGTTTGGAGCCTGCCATCGTGAAAAATGTCGCGCGGCTCGCGTCGCCCCGCATCACCTACGTTTCCTGCGATCCTCCAACCCTCGCGCGCGATCTCGCCGTTTTCACCGCCGCGGGCTACGAAATTTCACGCGTGCAGATGTTCGATCTATTCCCTCAAACTTTTCACATGGAGGCGGTGGTCGGTCTCCGCCGGCGTCCGTGAAGTTCCCCATGCTGTGGCTGGTGGCGGCTTTCGCGGCCGGCATCGCAGCTGCGGCTCGTTGGCACTCCTCGGTCACGTTGACAGCCGTTGCGTGCGCTGCGCTCATCGTGGTGGCTGTTCTCCTGCTCTGGCGAAAGCTTGAAATCGCGGCGTGGATTTTCGCGCTCGCAGCATGGTGCGCGCTCGGTTCGCTCGCCGCAAATGTCGAGCGCGCGGACGTCCCGGCGAATCACATCACCCGCCTGATCGCGGACGGACGAATCGACGTGAATGACGCGCTCCGCTGGCGCGGCCGCTTGCGCGAGGATCCGGCCGCGCTTCCGTGGGGCCATCGCTACGAAATCGCGCTCGAAGAAGTCGAGCGCGGCGGCGAAATCATTCCCGTAACGGGCGGATTGCGGTTGAGCCTATACCGCGAATCGCGCGATTCGACGCCATTGCCCGATCTGCGCGCCGGTGATCGCGTGGAGGCGCTCGTCAAGGCGCGGCCTCCGCGCAATTTTCTCGATCCGGGCGCGTTCGATCTTCGCGGCTACCTCGCGCGACAGAGCATCGACCTTACCGGCTCGCTTCGTAGCGCCGAATTGCTCCAGCGCATCGACCAACCGCGGCCGACATTATCTCAACGGCTGGCGCGAATTCGCGGCGTGCTGCTGGCAAGGCTCGATCTGTTGTTCTCGAGTCAACCAGCGCGGGCGGCTGTGTTGCGAGCCATGCTGCTCGGCGACCGCAGCTTCGTCGATTCCGATGTGGTGACCGCGTTCCAGAAAACGTCCGCCTATCACGTGCTGGTTGTGGCCGGGTTGCACGTCGGCGCGCTCGTGGTTTTCCTTTTCTGGTTTTGCCGCACGCTGCGATTTCCCATGGGCGTCACCACGATCGCGACGCTGGCGGTGCTCGCCGCCTACGTGGGAGTAGTGCAGGACCGGCCTCCGATTCTCCGCGCCGCGCTGACGGCAGCTTTCTATTTGTGCGCGCGGCCGCTTTTCCGGCGTGTGGGTCTGCTGAATACGATTGCGTTGGCCGCTCTCGCGCTGCTGGTGTGGAGACCCTCGTCGCTTCAGGACTCGAGCTTTCAGCTTTCTTTTCTCGCGGCGGGCGTAATCGCCGGACTGGCCCTTCCCTGGATGGACAGGTCGAGCGCGCCGTATCGTCAAGGTTTGCGGCATCTGGGCGACGTGACGCGCGACGCCGCCCATCCTCCGAAGGTCGCGCAGTTCCGCCTCGACATGCGGCTCGCGGCGCGATGGCTAGCCGCGCGGACAACGCACTGGCTCGGCTCCCGCGCAGCCTCTCTGCTTACGCTGCCGATCCGCGCCGGGCTGCGCCTCTGGGAAATCATTCTGCTTTCGGCGGTGATTCAGTGGGGAATGATGCCGCTGCTGGCGCGCGATTTTCATCGCGTGAGCCTCCTAGGCCCGATCAGCAATATCCCGGCAGTGATGCTTACCGGAGTCATCGTCCCGCTAGGGTTTCTCGCGCTGGTTCTCAGCTTCGTCTGGACGAAGCTCGCACTCGTGGTCGCCCAAATCGTCAGCGTCTGCGCCGGTTGGCTCCTTACGACGGTCGGCTGGTTCAGCAGAGTGCCGCGGTTGTCCTACCGCATTCCCGATCCGCCGCTGTGGCTGATCCTGCTATTTTTCGCAGCGCTCGCCGTACTCGCGGGAGCGGCGCACGCGGCCGCTGCACGGCGGATAGGCCGCCTGGCACGGCGTCAGCTTGCGCCACCGATCGCTCCGGTCGAATGGATATCGGCGCTCGTTCTCGTGGCCTTGGCGGCTTTGGTCGCGTCGCATCCATTCCGTCCGAATCTCGCGAGCGGAAAGCTCGAGGTCAGTGTTCTCGACGTAGGCCAGGGCGACTCGATTTTTGCGGCGTTTCCGGACGGGCGCACGATGCTAGTCGATGGCGGAGGGCTGTCAGGTTCGGAATGGATCGGCGGCTATCGATCGGGAAATGACGTCGGCGAGGAAGTCGTCTCGCCATATCTGTGGTCGCGCGGCATCAAGCGAATCGACGTGGTCGCGCTAACGCACGGCGACCACGATCACGTGGACGGCTTGAATGCGGTCCTCGCAAATTTCCAGGTCGGCGAATTGTGGATCGGACGCGAAGATGGTCGCCCCGGAGTTCAGCGGTTACTTCAGGAGGCACGAGCGCGCGGCGTCAGCATCGTCAGAAAATTTCAGGGTGACGGCAGTGATTGGAAGGGCGCTCAAGCCAACGTGCTGTGGCCGCCCAAAGCAACCGGCGAGCGTCTCACCCCCAACGATTCGTCGCTGGTGCTCCGGCTCTCCGACGGAGACGCGCATTTTCTACTGACCGGCGACATTGAGAAGAAAATCGAGGAAGAGCTGATCGCGGACCAAGAGCCACTCGCCGCGGGTTTCCTGAAGATGGCGCATCATGGAAGCAAGACCTCGTCCTCGGATGATTTTCTGGACGCCGTGGCGCCGCGCTTCGCGGCCGCATCCGTGGGCGAATCGAATCCCTTCGGCCACCCGGCAGAGGCCGTCGTCGAACGCTATGAAGCGCACGGAGTAAAGCTGCTGCGCACCGATCGCGACGGCGCCATTACGGCGCTGACGGACGGAAACAATCTCTCCGTGCGCACCTATGCAGGAATCTCGGCGCACGATTGACGTCCGCTACCAACCGGTCGGCTGATGGTACGGCAGCGCGAGCTGCACACCCTCGACTTGGCGAATCTTGTTGTTCTGGATTTTGAAAAACTCGGCGACCTCGACGCTGAAAGGCCGCTTTGCGGAAGGTGGCATCGGAATCTTCCCGAACCCGGGCACGTCGGCTTCGAGCACCGTGCCGGGATGCGTGAACATAAAGAATCCGAAGACGATGCCCATTTTTTCGTCGACGATCAGGATGCGACGGGGATCGACGGATTTGATGTAGGCCCAGATTTTCGTGTTCATGTTGTCGCGGCAGTTGAATGCGGCAGGATTGTATTTCCCGCTCGCCCAGCCTTCGTTATAGGTGGGATTGTTAGTGTCCTGCATGCCGTCGAGGATGCGATTGCATTTTTCGTCGAAGGGCGGAATGTTGCCGTCCAGATGCACGATGCCGTCGAAATAGAGATTGGCGTCCTTGGCCATGTCCGCGCGAGGCGTGCGCTGCTCCGCGGTGACCGGCTCGAGCCATACCTGGTTCGGTTGGCCGAATTTTTCGAGATTTTCGGCCGGCTCGGCGCCGCGGCGGACGATGGTTTCGACCTCGGTGATCTTTTTCGCCACGACCTTCAGGCGAACAACCAGGATCGCCGGCGTGCCGTTCTCTCGAATCGTCACTTCGCATCCGGCTTCGCCCGAGTGCGGATCGGCGAAGTAGATTTTGTACGTGCCCATGCCGCTGATGGTGCCCCAAAGTGCGTCACCCAGCTTCATCGGGACCGTGTTTTCGGTGAAGCGCACGTGGGGCGAGAGCGGCAGACCCGCCGGATCGTGCGCGACCAGCGCGCTGAGGTATTGATCGAGATATCCCGTGAGGCACGCGTAATCGCAAGCCGACGCGGGCATAGCTTGATGTTCGGCATTTTGAGCCTGTGAGCTTTTCACGATGAGACATGAGGCAATTCCCAGGCACAACGCGAGCGCGACGATGCTTGGAACTCGATTCGGCATAGATCCCCCCAATTGGGCTGCGATTCTACTCTTTAAGACGCCTTGGAGTGGTCAAAAAGTGCAAGCTGTCCCAGAGTACTATTGCTGGACCCGCGGGCGGCGTGCACCATCGTGGTGCACGCCCAAAACCCGACCATGGAAACTTCAGAAAACGAACTCAGGCAGGACCCATCGCAAGCAGAGATTGACGACGAGAGCCGGCGAATCCGCAGGCTGCGCATTCTGGTGCAGCTGACGGTGGAGACGATCGCGGACGGCAGCCTGAGCGCGGAAGAAGCCGCGGGAATGATTGCAGCGACGCGACGCGTTGCGCTGGAAATGTTTCCCGGCAAGGAGCGCGCGTTCGATTTGATCTACCGGCCGCAGTTCCAGCGCGTGATGCACGCCGTGTACCGTCTGCAGTAGGCGCCACGCATCACTTTCCGTCAGTAGCCGTAGCGCGAGCGGATCCACATCCGCAGCCAAAGCACTCCCAGACCAGCCAATGCGCCGAGCACCGCTTGATATTCCCGATTTCTCCGGTATTGGGGCCAAGAGAACGAGTTCTCGCGCGATTTTGCTCTCGACACTTCATCGGCTCGGGCGCGAACGGCGGGGAGAAACACGGGAACGCGCGCGGCATAGGCTTCGAATTCAGCGCCGAAGCGCTTGCGCAAATCCTGCTCCTCGTTGCGAATCACCGCGTAGTAAAAAATCCCGAAGTAAAGTCCCACCAGCAAGCCCGCCCAGAGCGAGTAGCCTGCGATGATGAACCCCGCGGCCAGCAAAAAGCTGCCTAAGTAGAGCGGATTTCTCGTGACCGAGTACGGACCGGCGGTGGCGAGTTGTTCGTCCTTGCGCAAATGGCCCGCGGCCAAGCCTCGCACCAGCAAGCCGAGCGCCACGAATATCCCTCCGATGCCGATCGATTGCGGGGTGGGCCGCGCCAACACCAGAAATACAAGCGCGACCGGATATCCGAGCCGCACGCGCCAGCGCATCCAGAATTTGCGCGATTGCTTAATGGCCAGTGAGCGCGCGTCAGTGGCCATTCATGCTCCGGTGGATGCGAGCGATCAGCGCGGTCGTGGAGTGGGGCGATTCGCGGTCTATGACGGCGGCGCGAACTCCGCGCGCCGCGAGCTCCGCGGCGGTGTGGTCCGCCTGGGACCCGGCCGCGCGCGCGTGCACGTCCGGTCGGAACTCGCGGATCAGCGGCGTGACGTCGGTTTCATCGAACACCAGAGTGTAGTCGACGGCCGCGAGAGCGGCGACGAGAACGGCTCGGGCGCGTTCGGTGAGGATGGGACGTCCTTCGCCCTTCAGCTTTCTGACGGCGGCGTCGGAGTGGACCCCGACCACCAGCAGGTCGCCCTGGGAACGCGCTGCGGCGAGATAGCGGACATGGCCAGCGTGGAGGAGATCAAACACGCCGTGCGCGAAGACAATTTTGCGGCCAGCGCGGCGGTGTTCTTCGAGGACTTCGTGCAGACCGGCGCGGGAAAGGATTTTTTCGCGTGTGTCCATTCAGGGTTGAGGGCCGCGCGAAAAAGTATCACATGGGAGCGATGGCGGCAAACCGGATGGCCCGCGTAAAGCCTCGCTCGATTCGAATGCTCGACCAGACACAGTAGGCGCAGAGAAATATCTTCATGAGTTGGGATGGGACTTGGCAGCCTTGGCATGAATTGTGCGCCAGAATTCGGATTCGTTGGCAATGTGGAGAACGATGCGGCAGTAATAGAGATCGAGCGCGGCCAGCCGAACGCCCGTCAGGTTGAAGATATCTTTTTCGGTGCACATCAGGGCGTCGGCGCCTGCGGCGGCGGCTTCGACTGCGATTTCTTTCATGTCACTCGCGGAATACTTGTGATGATCCGGGAAAATCTTGTAACCGAGGGTGTCGAGTCCCCATTCGCGCAGATCGACGGGAAAGACAGCCGGATTGCCGATGCCGCTGAAGGCGAAAAACTTGTGCGAGTGAGCGTCCGTGCGCTCTTCGCCGGGGTATTCCCCACGGAAAACGCGGACCGATTCGAGGTGCGGAGCAGCATAGAAAATCGGTGCGTCGGAATCGCGGCGAACCGCCGCTTCGACGGCAGGAGCGTGGTCGCTGCGCGTGATCACGACAACATCCGCTCGCGAGAGGGCAGAGAGCGGTTCGCGCAGCCGCCCGGCAGGCAGCAAGTGACCACCGCCGAAGGGATTCGTCGCGTCGATCAGCAGGACATTGACATCGCGCGCAAGCTGCAGGTGCTGGAAGCCGTCGTCGAGTACGAACCAGTCGACGCCGCGTGCAGCAAGCTCGCGGCCTTGCGCGAACCGGTCGGCGCCCACTCCGAATTCGACGCGCGGACCCAGGCGCGCCTGAAGGAGCCGAACTTCGTCGCCGGTTGTGCCCGAAGGTCCGGACGAACCGGATTCGCCGCGATAGCCGCGCGTAAGAATACCCGGCGATTTTCCTTCGGTGAGCAAGTGCTCGGCGATCCGCAGGACCATGGGAGTCTTGCCCGTGCCGCCGGTCGTTAGGTTACCGACGCTAATGACCATGCCATCCAGACGCCGCTGACGCAAAATACCCACGCGATATAGGCGTGCGCGGAGATGCGCAACCGCGCCGTATGGCAGCGAGAGAGGCCAGAGCAGAGCTTGCGTGATTTTCAACCCGGGCTCTCCATGTTGAGACGTCGCCGCTCTAGCACGGCGCCGATGCGTTCGAGCGAGCGGGCGGTGGCGCCGCGATTGCGTTCGCAAATAGCGCGAGCGGCTTCGCCCATTTTGTCGCGGACGGGCTTGTCGTCGATAAGCTGCTCCCACACTTTGCCCAGCATTGGGCCGCTGATCACTTGGATGCCGGCCTTTGCGGCGAGGAACTGCTCGGCCATGTCCCGAAAATTTTCCATCGAGCGACCAAATACAGGCGGCTTCGAAAACCACGCGGGTTCGAGGATGTTGTGGCCGCCCGCGGGCACGAGCGATCCGCCGACGAATGCCGCGTCGGCTAGCGCATAAAGGCCAGCCAATTCGCCGATCGAATCGAGCACGAGCACGTCGGCGTTTTCATCGAGCGGCGCGGCGAAATCGAGCCGGCTGCGGCGGACGACATTCCAGCCCCCCTGGGCTGCGATCGCGGCGGCTGCTTCGAATCGGTCAGGCTTGCGCGGCGCGAGGATCAGGAGAGCGCGGCGCCATTTGCGCTGGACGATGTCGTATGCGGCGACGACGGCTTGTTCTTCTTCGGCGACCACGCTGCCTGCCACGAAGATGGGCCAACGCTCCTGGGCGCGGATTTGTTGCGCGAGCCATTCGCCGAAGGCGCTGGCGGCGGGAGGCTCGGCGTCGTACTTCAAGTTCCCGCTAACCTCGACACGGCCTTCCGGGGCGCCCATTTCGCGCAAACGCGCGGCATCTTCAGGCGTCTGCGCGAGAAAGAGCTGCGCGTCCTGCAGGACGCGGCGGAAAAACGGACCGACCAGAAACTCCCAGCGCTTGAAGCGGGCGAAGGATTTTTCGGAGATGCGCGCGTTGGCAAAAACAACCGGGACGTGCATCCGCTGGGCCTCGCGGAGGAAATTCGGCCAGATTTCGGTCTCCATTACGATCACAAGGGCTGGTTGGATCGAACTAAGCGCGCGGCGAACGGGGACGACCCAGTCCAGGGGGAAATAGAAGATGCCGGCGACGGATTGCAGGCGCTCGCGGGCGAGGCGCTGGCCCGTTTCCGTGGTCGTGGACACAAAAATCGGAACACCATGAAATTGTTGTTGAAAAGCATCCGCCAGTGGTTTCGCGGCGAGAACTTCACCGACAGACACGGCATGAATCCAGATCGGGCCAATAGCCGCTGAGTCCACGCGGGCGGCACGGGCGCGCGCGGCAATTTCCTGCGGAACGTTTCCCAGGCGCTCGGCTGCGCTGGTGGGCTCATCCCGACGCCATCCGCGCAGGGCGTAGTACGGCACGAGGAAAATCATGCCGATGGCGGTGAGCAATCGATAGAACAAGTACATGGAGGCGACGCGGCATTATAGCGTGAGCGGGGAGGTTCTAATTTGGCTCGACATTAGGGCTGGTCTGAGCGGCAGGATGGAGGGGTCAACCGTCCCTCCGGGACTTGGGCTTTCCCGTTGCGATATTCCCGGGACTGCGCTGCGCTTCGTGCCGGGCCAATTACAATCGCGCCTCCGGCGCTCGGGCCGCGATCCGTCGAAACACTCAGCAAGTACATCGTGATTGCAGCGAGATCGTGTGAGCGCAGGCAGGAGTCTTTGCGCCACGAGCGTCTAAAACGCCGTCAGCATGGCGGCGCTACGCTCGGGCTTTCCTCATACTTTTGGGCCAGACGCCGTTCTTGCCGGGCGACAAAATGCCGTTGGGGTCGAGCGCGTCCTTCATGGTTTCGTGCAGGCGGAGAAGCGAGTGATTGTTGAACGAATAGGTCTCGGCGATATCGCTCTGGAACGTGGTGTGCGTGCGGTACTCGCCCCAGCCGCGCGCGGCCGACTCCTTGATCAAGCGACGGTAAATCTCGCGAGTCTTGCGGTTCTTTTCAACGTCATGCTCAATGGGGAAAAGGTAAATATTCACGAACGCTCGCGCGAAAAATGAAAATACGGGGAACGTAGCGGCCGAACCGGTGGGCGAACCGAGATCGCGGTACACCTGCGTGAACACTTTCTGCGATTCGAGCACTGCTTCGCCCGTCATGGGGATGATCGGCGAGAAACCCAGATGGCCCTGGCCTTTCGGTCCCATGATCGAAAAAATCGACAGGCTGGGAATTCCGAATGGCACGGTATCGGTCATCTTGGCCAGCTGCTCGGCGCTAAGCGGGAAACGATAGGAAGGACCATCCGCGAACGTAACGCCAGGGATTTCGGCACTGAATTTTTCTTTAGCAAATTCCCACTGCGCTTCAATAACTTTCGCCGGGCCGTAGAGAGGAAAACCGACGCTCCAGTACGGGATATTGTGCTGTTTCGCGTAGTCCTCGAGTCCTGCAACATCATCGCTAAAGCGAAGTTTGTCGAGATCGGGATTGGGCCGCGAAAACCAGAGCGGGCTGCTGACGAGCGTGGTTGCCTGGACGACGCCGGAGTTCATCAGATAGGCGAAGACTTCAACGAGCTTGAAGAGGTCGTCGTGCTTGGAGACCATCACCGTGCCAGTGCGATAAGCCTCGGGCTCCGGCAGCAGCCAGATGCCGAGCTTCGTGACGACGCCGAGATTGGACTGCGAGAAAATTCCGTCCACGAACGGGCCGAAGCCGTACTTGTATTGCTGCCAGGTCTTCGATTCCGGTAGAGCGCCCATGCCCGTGCGTACAACTTCTCCATTGGCCAGCACGACTTCCATGCCGCAGTGATTGTCATAGTGGTCGCGCATGGGAGTGTAGCCCCCGCCGCGCTCGAGCGAATTACCGATCGGGCTTCCCCAGCCGGGGTCGGGCGGATCGATCCAGACTTTTAGTCCGCGCTCGTGAATGTACGTGTACAGATCGAAGTAGCTGACGCCGGGTTCCACGAGTGCGTAGTGGTTCTTGTCGTTGACTTCGAGAACGCGATTCATACGCTTGAGGTCGAGAACCACGCTTCCGGTGAGAAGCGGAGCGGAACCGCCGTAACCGAGATTGCGACCGGTGGAAATCGTCCAGAGCGGAATTTTGTACTCGTTGGCAATTTTTAGAACCGCCTGGATCTGCTCGACACCATCGGGCGCGACGGCTCCGGAAGGAATCGGTTCTTCTTCCTCGTGCCAAAGGGGCGAGTAGGCGTCGCGATAGAGATCGACGTCTTCGTCGGACGTGAAAACCCATTCCTTGCCGAGGGCAGCTTCGAATTGCTTGATTGCTTTGGAGAAATCGGCGGCGCTGACGCCGGGCGGCGTTCTCATGGCGGCTCCTAGGTCGGAAGATGTATGCGGAATTCGGCGAGAGCGTAGCAGAAATCCGGGCCGGCTGGAAAATCAAAAGAAAGGTTGCGCGGCGTGAGTGGGCTCGCCCTGGCACGGCTGCGCTCGCGGAGCACAGACAGCAGTGTCTGTGCCACTAAAGGCGCTAGGCGCGCGCTTTGCGCATGTGTTTCGGCCAGATGCCCTGTTTTCCGGGCGAGAGAATGCCGTTAGGGTCGATCGCGTCCTTGACCGTTTCGTGGAAGCGCAGGAGCGCGTGATTGTTGAACGAGTAGACGTTCATCACGTCGTCCATGTAGGCGATGTGCGTGCGGTATTCGCCCCAGCCGTGCTCGGCGCAGGCCTTGACCAGACCGCGGAAAACTTCGCGGTTTCTCTTGTTGAATTCAACGTCGTGCATGATCGGGAAGCCAAACAGGAACACGAACGCGCGGGGGAAAAATGCCCACGGCAGCGAGATGAACTGGTTCTGCGGCGGAACGCCCATTGAATGGTACACATCGCCGAACACTTTGAGCGCCTCGAACACCGCCTCGCCCGAAAGCGGAATGATCGGAGAAAAGTCCATGTGGCCCTGGGTTTTGCCCAAGAATCCGAAGACCGAAAGATTGGGAATGCCGAGCCCCTGACGCAAAACGGTGTCGGAATCCTGTAACTTCACGGGAAAGCGGTACGCGCGGCCTTCCTTAAACGTGGCGCCCGGAATCGCTGAGAATTTCTCCTTCGTATATTCCCACTGAAGATCGACAACTTCCGCAGGCCCGTAGAAATGCAGCTCGGCGCTCCAGTAGGGTATGTTCTGCTCGCGGCCCACGCGCTCCAGCTCCGCAACGGAAATGTCGCCCGGCAGATCGACGACACCTCCACCTTTCGACACTCGATAGTTGAGCAGCGGGCTATCCAGCGCCATGGTGCCCTGCACGATTTGTGAGTTGTAGAGGTAGGCGATGGTCTCTACGAACGGAATCAGATCGTCGTGGCGCGCCACGGAGACCACGCCGTCACGATATGCTTCCGGCTCGGGCAACAGCCAGACTCCCATTTTCGTCACGATGCCGAAATTCGATTGCGAAAACATGCCGTCGACATAGGGACCAAAGCCGTAGCGGTACTGCTGCCACGTCTTCGATTCGGGCATCGCGCCCATCCCGGTGCGCATCAGCTCGCCATTGGGCAGCACGACCTCCATTCCGCATATGGTCGCGAAATGATCGTGCAGCGGGCCGCGGCCGCCGCCACGTTCGAGCGAATTACCCACCGGACTGCCCCAACCGGGATCGGGCGGATCAATCCAGACCTTGAGTTTGCGTTCCTGGATGTATTGGTAGAGATCAAAGTAACTGACGCCGGGCTCGACCAGCGCGTAGGCGTTCTCTTCGCTCACCTCGAGCACGCGATTCATGCGCTTCAGGTCGAGGGTGACGCAGCCGGAAAGGCGCGGAGCCGATCCGCCGTATGCGAGGTTCTTGCCGGTGGAGATGGTCCACAGCGGAATCTTGTATTTGTTGGCGATGCGAACGATGGCCTGGACCTGCTCGACCGCATTAGGCGCGACGGCGGCGGAGGGAACGGAATCCTCTTGCTCGTGCCAATAGGGAGAGAATGCATCGCGGTAGAGATCGAGATCCTCGTCGCTGGTAAACACCCATTCCTTGCCGACCACGCCAGCGAATTGTTCGAGCGCAGCCGAAAAATCGGCAGAGCTGACGCCAGGCGGGGTCCTCATGCCTTGTGCTCCTGCCGCAGATGCCGGGGCCAAATGCCGTAGCGTCCGGCGGAGAGGATCCCGTTCGGATCGATAGCGTCTTTTACCGTCTCGTGGAATCGCAGCAGCGCGTTGTTATTAAACGAATACGTGGCCATCACCGCGCCCTGATATGCGGGGGCGGTGCGGTATTCGCCGAAGCCGTGTTCGGCCGCAACCTGAACGATCTTCTTGAACGCGGCGCGGTTTTTCTTATTGGTCTCGATGTCGTGCGTAATCGGAAATCCGAAAAGGTAGATGAAGCCGCGCTCCCAGTAGCAAGTTGGCAGGCTGAACGTGGGAACGGGGAGATTGAGTTCCTTGGCGGCCTGAGTAAAAACGCGATTGGCCTCGAAGACGGCTTCGCCGGTGCGCGGGATGATGGGCGAGAACCACACGTGGCCGTTGCCGGGATTCGGGTTGGATTCCGAGCGCGCGCCGATGGAAAACATTTGCAGGCTGGGAATGCCGAATTGCGGTTTGTTTACTTTGTCTCGCTGCTCGGGAGTGAGCGGCATCTTGTACGCCGAACCGTCAATGAATTTCGCGCCGGGGATGGCCGAGAATTTTTCCTTGGCGAACTCCCAGTTGGCGGCGTTGGCCGCAGCTGCCCCGTAGAAGCTAAGCGTGGTGCTGAAAAAACCGATTCCCTTGCGCTGGGCGTAATCGTCGAGTGCCGCCCAATTTTCTTCGACCGGCTTCGCCAGCAGCGCGGTAAGCTCCGCATCCGGCGGCGGACCGCCGGGACCAAATGGCCCGCCGCGGCTAAGCAGCGGGCTGCCGAGGAACGGCATGCCCGTGGTGCAGTTCGTGTTCTCAAGCCAATTGAGAATTTCGATCATCTGGCTCAAGTCGGAATGCTTCGGCACCGTGATCGTGCCGGAAAGATAGGCGTCCGGCTGCGGCAGCATCCAGAAACCCATTTTCGTGATCACGCCGAAATTCGACTGCGAGAACATTCCGTCGATCCAGGGACCGAAGCCGGTTTTGTATTGCTGCCAGGTTTTCGCGCCGGGCATGGCGCCCATGCCAGTGCGCATGACTTCGCCATTGGCGAGCACGACTTCCATGCCGCAGTGCGAATCGAAATGGTTGCGATAGAGCGACGTGAGGTACCCGCCGCCGCGATCGAGCGAATTTCCGATCGGGCTGCCCCAGCCGGGATCAGGAACGTCCACCCAAAGTTTCAGGCCTTTTTCCTGGATGTAGCGATAGAGATCGAAGTAGCTCACGCCCGGCTCGACCAGCGCGTACGCATTGTCCTCGTTCACTTCGAGGATGCGGTTCATGCGCTTTAAGTCGAGGACAACGGAGCCCGAATAAGCGGGCGCCGATCCGCCGTAGCCCAAGTCTTTACCAGTGGATTCGGGATACAGCGGAATTTTGTACTTGTTGCAGATGCGAACGACTTTCTGCACTTGTTCGACATTATCCGGGGCCACCGCAGCGGAGGCGACGAGCTCGTCCTCTTCGCCATAGAACGGCGAATAGGCATCGCGATACATGGCGACATCCTCATCGCTGGTGAAGACCCATTCCTTGCCGACGGCTTCCTCGAATTGCTTGATGGCTTCGGCGAAATCGGCCGCGCTGACTCCGGGCGGAGTTTTCATTTCATGCTCCCCTTGCGAATTCTCGGCGCTTTCGTCGTCACGCGCGCGCCTTGCGCATCGATTTTGGCCAGATGCCGCACTTGCCGGCGGCCAGGATGCCATTCGGATCAAGCGCGTCCTTGATGTTTTCGTGCAGGCGCCGCAGCGCGTGATTGTTGAACGAATACGCGTCAGAAATATCGCCCATGAACGCGGTATGCGTGCGGTATTCGCCCCAGCCGCGCTCGGCCGAAGTCTTCACCAGGCGACGGTAAATCTCGCGGTTACGGCGATTTTTTTCCACGTCGTGCTCGATCGGGAAAAAATAGATGATCACGAAAGCGCGCGCGAAAAAGGACCAGATCGGAAACGACGCGGAGGCGCCGTTGGATTCACCGAGCTCCTTATAGACCTGCGCAAACACTTCCTGCGCTTCTAACACCGCCTCGCCCGTCATGGGAATGATTGGCGAAAACCACATGTGGCCCTGACTGCGCGGACCTCCGATGGAAAACGTTTGGAGGCTTGGCACGCCGAACGGAACGGGATTCGTGATTTTCGCGAGCTGTTCGGCATCCAGCGGGAACCGGTAGGAGGGGCCATCCTGAAATCGCGCTCCTGGAATCGCCGCCGCGAATTTTTCGCGCGCGTATTCCCACTGCGCCGCGACCACTTTCGGGGCGCCGTAGAGCGGCAGAGAGACGCTCCAATAACCCAGGTTTTTCCGCGCGGCATAGTCCTCGAGGTCTTGGATCGATCCTTTGGAGCGCAACGCGACGAGCTCTGGATCGCGGCTATAACCGAGCGGACTTACGACCGTGGTGGTCGCCTGCACGATGTTGGAATTGATCAGAGTCGCGAATACTTCGACGAGCTTTTGCAGATTGTCGTGTTTTGGCACGTTGACGATGCCCGTTAGATACGCCTCAGGCTCGGGAAAGAGCCAGAATCCCATCTTCGTCACGACGCCGAAATTCGATTGCGAAAAAATCCCGTCGACGTAAGGACCGAAGCCGTACTTATATTGCTGCCAGGTTTTCGCATTCGGCAGCGCGCCCATTCCCGTGCGTACCACGTCACCATTCGCCAGGACCACTTCCATCCCGCAGTGGCAATCGAAATGATCGCGCATCGGCGTATAGCCGCCGCCGCGCTCCAGTGCATTGCCCACCGGGCTGCCCCAGCCGGGATCGGGCGGATCGATCCAGACTTTCAGACCTTTGTCCTGAATATGCCGGTAAAGGTCGAAATAGCTGACTCCCGGCTCGACCAGCGCGTAGTGGTTCTTGTCGTTCACCTCGATCACGCGGTTCATGCGCTTCAGATCCAGCACCACGCTGCCGCTCAGCAACGGGGCCGAACCGCCATAGCCCAGGTTTTTCCCCGTCGAAATCGTCCAAAGCGGAATCTTGTGCTGATTCGCGATCTTGAGTACGGCCGACACCTGATCGGCGCCGTCCGGGGCGATTGCAGCGGACGGAATCGGCTCCTCGGTTTCGTGCCAGAACGGCGAATAGGAATCGCGGTAGGTGTCCACGTCCTCGTCCGACGTGAAGACCCACTCCTGGCCGATGGCGGCCCCGAATTGTTTGATGGCGTCGGAAAAATCGCCGGGGCTGACGCCGGGTGGAACTCGCATTCCTGGCTCCTGCCTCTACTTCGGATTGTTGCGCGTGAGATAGGCGCAGATCGCGTCCAGGTCCGCGTCGCTGATTTCGGTCTTGCGGAAAATCGGCATCACCGAAATTCCGTTGCGCACGTACATTTTGATCAGTTGCGGCGTCAGGTCCGTGCGCTTTTCAAGCAGCGCCGGCAGTTGGCCCTTGTATTTTGCCTGCAGCGCCAGCGTGCCGGGCTTGCCGACGCCCTCGCCGTGGCACATGGAGCAGTAATTCTCGTACTGCACGAAGCCGCGCGGCTGTCCTTCGCCCTTCACCGTGGCGTTCACCCAGGCGTGCGACCGCGAGACGCCTTGATCGGCCTGCGCGCGCGCCGGCCCCGCGGCCGCGACCGAAACCGCCAGCGCGACGATCACAAAAGCTGCGAACCTTTTCATGATTTCGCCTCCCGAATGTGCTTGGGCCAGATTCCGTATCGCCCGGCGGAAAGAATTCCGTTGGGATCGACGGCGTCCTTGACCGTTTCGTGAAATCGCAGCAGCGCGTTGTTGTTGTAGGAATACGTCGCCATGATGGCGTCCTGAAAAGCCGGAGGCGTGCGATATTCGCCCCAGCCGTGATCGGCCGCCACTTTGACCAGCTTCTGGAACGCCGCGCGGTTCTTCTTGTTTGCCTCCACGTCCTTCGTCACGGGAAACGCGAAGATGAAAATAAACGCGCGCTCCCAATACGTGGAAGGCAGGTTGAAGTTGAGGAACGGCAGTCCGAATTCCTTGGCTGCCGCCGCAAATACGCGATTTGCTTCGAAGATCGCTTCGCCGGTGCGCGGGATAATCGGCGAAAACCACATATGGCCGCTCGCGGGCGTCGGATTGATCGCCGAGCGCGCGCCGATCGAGAACATCGCTAGGCTCGGTATCCCGAATTGCGGCTTGTGGACTTTTTCCTGCTGCTCGGGAGTCAGCGGTAATTTGTAGCTTTCGCCATCTTCGAATTTCGCCCCGGGAATCTCGCCGAATTTTTCCTTGGCGAACGCCCAGTTCGCCGCATTGGCTTTTGCCGCTCCGTAGAAGCTCAGCTTGCAGTTCCAGTAGCCGATGCCCTTCTTTTGGGCGTAGTCGTCGAGCTCGGGTGACATTTCGCCGCCGGCCTTTGCAATCAGCGCGGTTAATTCCGCGTCCTGCGGGCGTTCAAACGGACTAGAGCCTTGATCGAACCGCGCGGCGAATTCGGAAAGCATGGGAATTCCCAACAGCGGGCTGCCGAGATCGGGCATGCCGTTCGTCACGCGCGTATTTTCTAGATAGGTGAGGATTCGAACCAGCGGAATCAGATCGTCGTGGCGCGGCACGGTGACGGCACCCGAAAAATACGAATCGGGCTGCGGCATCAGCCAGAAACCCATTTTCGTCACCACGCCGAAATTCGACTGCGAAAACATGCCGTCGACCCACGGGCCGAACCCGGATTTATATTCCTGCCAGGTTTTCGCGCCGGGCATTGCGCCCATTCCCGTGCGCATGATTTCACCATTGGCGAGCACGATTTCCATGCCGCAGTGCGAATCGAAATGGTTGCGATACTGCGGCATCAGGTAACCGCCGCCGCGATCGAGCGCATTGCCCACCGGGCTACCCCATCCCGGATCGGGCACGTCCACCCAGAGCTTGATTCCTTTCTCCTGGATGTAGCGATAGAGATCGAAATAGCTGACGCCCGGCTCGACAAGCACGTACGCATTGCGCTCGTTGACCTCCAGGATGCGGTTCATTCGCTTCAGGTCGAGCACCACGCTGCCGGAAAGAACCGGCGCGGAGCCGCCGTAGCCGAGATTTTTTCCAGTGGAAACAGGATAGATCGGAATCTTGTACTGGTTGGCGGTGCGGACGACTTTCTGAACTTGCTCGACGCCATCGGGCGCAACCGCGGCCGACGCGAACCGTTCCTCGGGTTCGCCCATGAACGGCGAATACGCGTCGCGATACAGAGCGACATCTTCGTCGCTCGTGAACACCCACTCCTTGCCCACAGCCTCTTCAAACTGCTTGATCGCTGCGGCGAAATCGCTCGCACTCACGCCTGGCGGGAGTTTCATCTTTCGCTCCTGATTGCAATCAGTTGCGCCACCCCAAGTTGTGCTGCACCGCGCGCCTCACCCGTGGCGTGCGGTCCCCGGTTACGGTTTGTTGTTGCGCGTTAAATAGGCGCAAATCGCGTCGAGTTCCGCGTCGCTGACTTCCGTCTTGCGGAACATCGGCATGAAAAGCACGCCGTGCCGCACGAAAGTCTTGATAACTGGCGCCGTCAAATCCGTGCGTTCCTCCAGCACCGCGGGCTTCTGCCCGCGCGCAGCCAGCGAATCGGTACCCGGCTTTCCCACACCGGTGCCGTGGCACGGGAAGCACCATTTGTCGTAGACCTTGTGCCCGCGCTCGATCTGCTCCTGATCGGGAGACGCGAATGCCGTGCTCGCCATCAGCAAGCCGAGCGCTACCACCAATACCGTCCGTGCGTTATTCATGCCGTTGCCTTTCTCATTCGTTTTGGCCAGATGCCGCATTTTCCAGGCGACAGAATCCCGTTCGGATCGATCGCGTCTTTCACCGTTTCATGAAAACGCCGGAGCGCGTGGTTGTTGAACGAGTAGGTGTCCGACACGGTTTGCATGAATGCGGTATGCGTCCGGTACTCGCCCCAGCCGTGATCGGCCGCCACTTTGACGATTTTCTTGAAGTTTTCGCGATTCTTCTTGTTCTTCTCGACGTCGTGCTCGATGGGAAAGCCGAAAAGAATCAGGAAGCAGCGCGCATAGTTCGACGCAGGCCCCAGAAAGAACATCGGCCCCATGGGCATGCCGAATTCGTTGTAGGCGTCCGTGAACACTTTCTGCGCTTCGAGCACCGCGTCGCCGGTCATGGGCACCACGGGTGAAAACCAGATGTGCCCATTGCTGCGCGCGCCCCCAACGCCGAAGACTCCGAGGCTTGGAATGCCCACCGCCACGGAATTCTGGAAATTCGGCACTTCACCCGGATCGATCGGAAAGCGACGCAGCTTGCCATCCTGGAATTTCACTCCGTCAATGGACGAAAAACGCTTCTTTGCATATTCCCACTGCGCCTGCACGACCTTCGCCGGACCGTAAAACGGCAGCTCGACGCTCCAGTAACCCATGTTTCGCCCGCGCAGAAAACTTTCGAGTTCCTCCGTTGTCGCGCCGCCGGGCTTCGCGTGCAGCGCCGCCAGTTGCGGATCGGCGCGCATGAAATTCAGCGGGCTGCCGACGCTGGTGGTGCCCATTACGATATTGGAATTCAACAGGTAAGCCATGCCCGCCACGAGCGGTTTCAAATCGTCGCGCTTCGGCACCGTGACCGTCCCCGTCAGATAAGCCTCGGGCTCAGGGAAGAGCCAAATGCCCATCTTGGTGACGATGCCGAGACTCGACTGCGAAAACGCCGGAGTGATATATGGGCCGAAACCGTATTTATATTGTTGCCACGTCTTGGAGTTCGGCAGCGCGCCCATGCCCGTGCGCAGCAGCTCGCCATTCGGCAGCACCACTTCCATTCCGCAGACCGCGTCGAAATGATCGCGCATCGGCGTGCGCCCACCACCGCGATCCACGGCATTGCCGATCAGACTGCCCCAACCGGGATCGGCGGGATCGATCCAGAGTCTCAGTCCTTTGTCCTGAATATGACGGTAGAGGTCGAAATAGCTGACGCCCGGCTCGACCAGCGCGTAGTGGTTCTTGTCGTTCACCTCGAGAATGCGGTCCATGCGCTTCAGATCGAGAACGACCGATCCTCCCAGCAGCGGCGCCGAACCGCCGTAGCCCAGATTCTTGCCGGTGGAAATCGTCCAGAGAGGAATTTTGTAGCGGTTGGCGACGCGGACGATGGCTTGCACCTGCTCCACGCCGTCCGGCGCCACGGCCGCCGAAGGAATCGGCTCTTCCTCTTCGTGCCAGAAAGGCGAATACGAATCGCGGTAGAGGTCCACGTCCTCCGCGGACGTAAACACCCATTCCTTCCCGACCGCCGCTTCGAATTGCTTGAGGGCGTCGGAAAACTCTGCACTCGTTACGCCAGGGGGAAGCCGCATCGCACGCTCCTTGCGAACCTACGCGTGCGCAAATCTACGCGCGGCGCCCACCGGCGCGATCACCCAGGAAACCAGATGCTGGGGATCGCCGGCTTGCTTCGCGGCAGGAGTTACGACGGTCAATTTCGAAGCCTGCGCGCGCGCCGCGGGGCAGCGCGTCAGCAAACTGGCCACCCGTGCGCTCCAATGGGGGCCGCTCGCGCTCAGGTCCACTGCTTCGCGCAACATGCGCTCGGAGCCGGAAAGCTCGTGCTCCATGTAGCCGTCGGCGCGATAGGTATGATCGGCGCGATAGACCACGCGCATGCCGTGATCCCATGAGAGGCGTTCCAGGCAGAACAGCGGGCCGTGTTCGGTGAGCCCGGCGATCGCCACCGGCTCTTTTTTCCAGCGCGAATCGAGGTCGCGAAACCACAAGTCGGTGATGTCGCCCTTGATCGCATGGGCCGTCGCACCGAGTCTCGCAACTTCGGCGGCGAATGCGCGGCTGGAAGCATGCCGCTCGTCGTAGATCACTTTGTACAGCTGCGCCGGTGCAAACTCACCAGCTGCGGCACCCGCGGCCGGCGTGGCTCCGCCCGGCTTACCCCCCCCGCGCGCGGAAATCGGCAGCGCCAGAGCCGCTACTCCGATCTGCAGAAATTCTCTTCGGCTGGCCATAAGATGAAGTCCTCCTATTGTAGAGGGGCAACGACGTGGGGGAAGTTTGCACGCGGCAAAAGAAGAGTCAAGGGAAATGTGGCGCTCGCCGAAACGCCCGATGCTCGGCGCTTCGAATGGCCTGGAATTCGCGATTCCGCGATATAGTGGCGCCTCGGCATCGCACAACTTGCGGTGCCCCAGTGGCATCGGACAAGCAGACGGAAATACCGATGATGTCCCGCACATTCATGCGCGCGCTCCTGTTACCCGCGGCGATATCGCTCGCGAACCTCGTGGCCATTGCGCAATCGAGCGCGCCTCCGGACAAAACTCCGCCTCCGAATCAGCCCGGCGCGAATCTGCCGCAGGACAAACACGAGGGATTGATCGTCTCCGCGAGCTCCTACGCCGAACCCGAGCGCGCCAAGGAAAAATTCGGCAAGGCCAGCCCGCTCGCGGTCGGCATTTTGCCCGTGGAGGTTTTCCTCCACAACGACACGTTGCAACCCATTCGCGTGGACACCAGCACGATCCAGCTTTCCGTGCATTTCCCCAGCGGCAAGCATCAAGATATCGACTGGATCGCCCCGCGGCAGGTCGCATCCGTGGTAGCGCACCCCAACGGCCCGCCCGCCCCGCAATCACGCCATTTTCCGATCGGGGTCGGCTCGATCTCCGACAAAAAAACGGACAAGATGCTGGAGGCCATCCGGCCATTCGCGCTCGATGCCGATATCGTGCCGCCGCAAGCCACCATCCACGGATTTCTGTTTTTTGACCTCAATCACGATCTCTCGCTTGCCGCCGACGCCAGCCTGTACATCCCGGACGTCACGTCCGTGCCGTCAAACAAAGCCCTGATGTTTTTCGAAGTCTCTTTAGGTAAATAATGGCCGCGAATTCGGTGCAGGAACGCCCCGCATGCACCTGGTTTGCCTCCCGCTTTCCCGGCGCGTATCATGGATGTCTGATGGCCCAGCTCCTGCGCAGACTGTGTCTGGCCCTGGTGGTGGTGTTCTTGCTGACGGGCTCTCGGCCGGTCCGCGCCACTGATTCTCCCGCTACTATTCCGATCAGTGACATCAAGCCCGGCATGAAGGGTCTTGCCTATACCATTTTCGAAGGCGACCAGGTCGAAAAAATCGATCTCGAAGTGATCGGCGTCCTGCACAACGCCGTGGGTCCACAGCTCGACGTGATCCTCGTCCGGCTTCTGGGAGACAAAGTCCAGCAGACAGGCGTGGTGGCCGGCATGAGCGGC
The DNA here is from genome assembly GCA_963800535.1 of uncultured Acidobacteriota bacterium. GTDB lineage: Bacteria > Acidobacteriota > Terriglobia > Acidiferrales > UBA7541 > Palsa-295. The sequence goes on along the minus strand of CAWDBK010000012.1, from coordinate 599,099 downwards.
AGCCCAGTCTATTTCGACGGCAAGCTCGCCGGGGCGCTGGCGCTCAAGCTTGGGCAATTCACGCGTGAAGCCATCGGCGGGGTCACTCCGATTGCGGATATGTACGAAATCGAAAAAGCGCCGGAGAATTCCGGCACCGCGAGCGCGGCCCTTCTTCCACAGCGTCTGGATGTCCCTCAGGAACTTGCGTCGCGCACGTCGGTGGGCGCCGGTGAATATCTTGTGCCGATCGAAACGCCGCTCGTAACGTCGGGACTGTATCCGGAGACTCTGGCGTTTTTTGGCAAGAATTTTTCAGCCTGGGGCATGTCCGCGATGGCCGGCGGAAATTCGCCCGCTTCGCCGGATGACTCCAAGCTTCAGCCGGGCGATATGGTCGGCATCGATTTGGTTGAGGGCGATCTTTCGATCAGCTCCGGTTGCACGGTCACGACCGTGGTGGGCGATCGCATTCTCGCTTGCGGCCATCCGCTTTTCGGCTTCGGCTCCGTGCAGATGCCGCTTTCGCGCGCGCACGTGATCATGACGCTTTCCTCCTCCCAGGCCTCCACGAAAGTGATGAGCACCGGCGGCACGATCGGCACGCTTACGCAAGATCGCCAGACCGCGGTGATGGGCCGGCTGGGGCCGGGACCGGCGATGATTCCGCTCGAGGTAACCCTCGACACGCCCGCGGAACAGAAAAAGTATCATTTCAAGGTGATCGAGAATCCGCAGCTTACTCCCACGCTGGTCGCCACCGCCGCGTTTAACGGTATCGTCGGTAGCCCTGCCTATGGCGAAGGCACGACGCTGCAAATGGACGGCGAAATCGCCGTCAAGGGCCACACTCCGGTGAAGCTGGAAGACCTTTTCGCGCCCACCGACCAAAACACGCCCGTCGCTTTCTACATGGCCACCGAGGTGATGTCCGATTTTTCGCGGATTTATTCGAATCCCTACGAGCTGCCGCAGATCGATCACATCGACATCCACGTGAAATCGCTGGCCGAAAAGCGCTGGGCCACGATCGACAACGCATGGGTGGAACACAGCGAAGTGCGGCCGGGAGAATCGCTGGCCGTGAAGGTGCTGCTGCGACCGTATCGCGGCGCCCCGTTCATTCAGGAAATTCCCGTGACGATTCCTGCGCAGGCCACTCGCGGCTCGTTGCAGCTGGTGGTCAGCGGCGCGGACTTTCTAAATCGCAACGTGCAATCGCTCGCCGCCACCTCGCAAGGACAACTGCCCGGCCTCGAAGAGCTGATCCAACTGACCAACCGCGAGCGCCACAACGATCGCGTCTACGCTACGCTGCTGCAATCCACTCCCACGATGCTCGTCGAGGACAAGGAATTGCCTAACGTGCCGATATCCGCGATCAACGTCCTCGACCAGCGCCAGAATTCCGGGAACGCTCGGCTGTTGCTGCAGTCCACCGCGGGCGAATGGTCGATCGAGATGCATCAGGTGATTGCCGGCCAGCGCATGTTGACGATAACCGTGAAGTGATTCCCCGCCCCCACAAAGGAGCTTCGTTAATGATTCGGCGAGCGAACGTCGTGTGTCTGCTGGCCCTGGCGATGCTGTTCCCCTGGGCCACGCAAGCCGAGCACACGCGTTACTGGAAGCAAACCGATTTCGCCGATTTTCAGAAAGGCACCGCGAAGGGCGTGGCCGTTCGCAGCGATGGAAAGCTTCGCCCCGCGCTGAAATTTGCGGCGTTCGCGGATCCCAATCTCGCCTACGTGTGGGCGCTGAGGCTGAATTCCAAAGGCCTGCTCTACGCAGCGGGCGGCTCGGACGCCAAAGTTCTGCGATTCGACGATGCGGGCAAGCCCACCACGGTTTTCGAATCCGCCGAGCTTGCCGCGCAAGCGATCGCTTTCGATTCCGCTGACAATCTCTACGTCGGCACTTCTCCCGACGGCAAGGTTTACCAGGTCACGCCCGACGGCAAGAAGAGCGTCTTCTTCGAGCCCAAGACGAAATACATCTGGGCGCTGGCCGTCGACCCGCAGGGCACGCTCTACGTCGCCACCGGCGACGCGGGAAAAGTCTTCGCCGTCACGCCCGACGGCAAAGGCGAACTTTTCTATCAAAGCCGCGAGCGCCACGCGCGCTCGCTCGCTTTCGATTCAAAAGGCAATCTTCTGATTGGCACCGAACCGGACGGCCTCGTCGTCCGCGTCGAAATCACGCGCAAGACTCCGAACGCGGCTCCCACCGCGGGCCCATCGTTCGTGGTCTACGAGACGAACAAAGCCGAAGTCACTTCGCTCCTTACCGATTCTGATGGAAATATCTACGCCGCTTCGATCGGAGACAAAGTCCGGACGCCGCCGGCCACCCTGCGCATTCCGTCTTCAGCCGTTGCTCCGCCGACCACCGTGACCACGGTAACCGGAGGCGGAACGATCGTCACGCAGTCTCAACCCGCCGCGGGGCAGACCAACCTCATCTTCCCGTTCCCGGCCATCGCGACAAGCGGTGGCGCTGAGGTCGTGAAGATCGCGCCGGACGGCTCGCCCAAAACGCTTTGGACCTCGCGGGACGACCTCGTGCTATCGATGGGTCTATCGCTGACAGGCAAAGTGCTGCTCGGCACGGGTAACAATGGCACCGTTGTCGAACTGGAAGGCGACGACGTCTATTCAAGCGTCGCTTCCACGGCCTCCGAACAGGTCACCAGCATCGTCGCGGCCGCGGGCGGCAGAGTTCTCGTGGCCACTGCGAACCCGGGGAAAATTTTCACGCTCGGCCCGGGACCAGAACCCAATGGAACCTTCGAATCGGATGCCTTCGACGCGAAAATATTCTCGCGCTGGGGCCACCTGACCTGGTGGGGTGACAACGGCGCCACAAACGACAAAGTGGAGTTCTACGTTCGCTCGGGAAACACCTCGACGCCGGAAGATAACTGGAGCCCCTGGTCGGGCCCTTACAAAAATCCTTCCGGAGAAGCCATCACCTGTCCGCCCGCGCGGTTCGTACAGTGGAAGGTCGTGTTTCTGGGCGCCGATCAAAGCCTCGCGCCCGGCATCTCCTGGGTCAGCGTTGCGTATCAGCCGAAGAATGTCGCCCCCGTCGTGGACGATGTCGTAGTGGAAGATCCCGGAATTCGCGCCACGGGATTCCCGATGCAGCCGAACACCGGCGGCGCGCCTCCCGCGCAGCTCAAATACGCGCGCACGCCTGGCGCTCCTGCGCCAATGCAAGCGTCTAGCTCGGACGCCGGCAACAGTTTCAAGAACGAGCCTCCGCCGCAGGGCACGCAGCAGAAAGGTTATCAAAGCGTGCTGTGGAGCGCGCACGACGACAACGACGACGATCTTGTCTTCACAGTTTACTTTCGCGCCGAAAGCGAAAAAGACTGGCGCGTGCTGAAAGACAAGCTCACCCAGCACTATTATTCCTGGGACACGAGCTCGATGCCGGACGGCGCCTACTATCTGAAGATCGTCGCGTCGGACTCGCCCTCCAACCCGGCCGATCAAGCCCTGTGGGGCGCGCGCGAAAGCGACCGCTGGGTGGTGGCCAATACTCCGCCGCGAATCGAAAACCTACGGGCCGGCTCGGGCCTGCTCAACACCAAGGCGTCGTTCGACGCCGTCGCCGCATCCAGCGCTATCGCACGCGCCGAATACAGCATCGACGCCGGCGACTGGCAGCTCATTTATCCCACGGATGTTCTTTCCGACGCGCCGAAGGAAAGTTACTTCATGCAGTTGCCCGGCTACCCTCCGGGCGAGCACACGCTCGCCGTGCAGGTGACCGACGATTTCGGCAACACGGCAACCGCCAAGGTCAATTTCACGGTGCAGCCGCGCAACACAGGCAAGTAGCCGGGCCGGTAACGGCAAGAATCAGTTTGCCCAGCTGCGAACCGCCGTCACCGGTTCAAACCGGTCCACCTTTGCTCCGAAACCTCGCGTCCCCGATTCGCCCGTTTCACTGTAGACGTGTACCACGCGTGCCGTGCAGCGCACCTGCTCCTCCTGCCGCCCAGTCAATTCCCGCGGGAGAGTGAAGTACATATCGAGCGCTTCGCCCACCTGCAGCGGTTCGCGCGACGTGAAATAAACGCCGCGCTCGGAAATGTTCAACGCCTGTCCTTCCAGATTCGCGGCCTGGGCCAGCGCTTTCGAATCGGGCATGCCATAACCGGTGGCCAGCTCCATTCGAGCGTTTCGTCCGTTCGAGTTCACGCGAAATCGCAGCGGCACCGCACACACTTTTCGGGGCGAATTTCGCCGTTCGCTGCCAGACATAGTTCCTCCTGACGAACCTTGCAGATTGTTACCGGATTTATTGCGGAAGGGGAGTATGAGAATGTCATCGGCGTCGCGGCCGGTCAAGAATTCTAATATTTATGATTTTCCTAATGTTCGCCGGCGTCGCGGCCGGCGATAGCTCAGGCTTCTTCGGTAGCCGGCACCGACGGCGGGAAATTGATCTTCCAGAATCCCGGCGCGGGAGCGCTGAATTCAATCGGAGTGTGGAAACCCTCCGCGGTGGCCTTCGGAGTTCGTGCGACCTTGCAATCGACTCGCTGTCCGGTCGCACTGTGCTCCAGCACCAGATGCGTCTCCGCAGGCAGATTTTGCTTCGTCACCACGACCGCGCCCTGGGCCGTCACGCTCAGCGTGGCCGCATCCAGCACGGCGTTCTTCCCCTGCATCGCCACGTGAAGATTGGCGCGGATGCGCAGCAACACGCGTTGATTCTTCCGCCGCTCGGCGCTGCTGGTCACAGCTAACTTCACGGGCGTGGGTGTTGCTAGGGGCACCACATGTTGGACGATCGAGGTTTGAGGTTTGGAGTTTGGTTTGGACCCAAGCACAGGCGATTTTCGGACGTTGACGTTCAACGACGTTAGTTTCAAAGGTCCACCCCCCAGAAGTTTAGATCGGCGGCCAGCAGTTCCACTCCCAAGTCCCAGCCGTCGGCGCGTTGCGTTCCCTTCCAGACGACGATGCCGTTCGCCGTCTGCCGCGTGCTCAGGTTCGTCACCTTCACTCGTTCGCGAACACCGATTTCCCGCGGGCTCACCAGCAGGCATCCGTAGTTGTTCACCACGCGCGTGAAGCCTGCTTCGAATCGCAGCGGGCCGCCTCCGTTCCTCCATTCGATCGTCACGGGAACTCGGGAATTCATTCGCGGGCCACGCCGCTTGGTTCTGTTGCGTATCTCTCGGAGAATGTCTTGGGCTGGAGGCATCCTCGATCTCCTGCGGATTTTCAAGGAAATCCGGGAGATGGGCACTCCCGGAATCCGGAGCGCGTGTAACGCTCCAAGTGCATGCTAGGCACGCGATTTCAGGAGGTCAATGGTACGCAGAGACAGGACTTTTTCGCTGGCCGCAAGTACAAGCGAAACCATTCGCCCAGTCGTTTTTAGTAGCGCCGCAATCTGCCGGCGTTTTTCTGAAGCGAAATCCGCGAGTGAGACCTTTGGCGAGACACAAAAAAACGGGAGATTTTCAGGATAGGCCCAGAAATCGAAGCGAGGGCGACACTCTAGTCCGCGGAAGCAGGCCCACCCGCCAGATGCGGCTTGCTGATTCCGGCGATTCTTCCGAAATGCCGTTCCAGCCAGCTCTGGAAAGTATCCATGTAGGTATAAAACACGGGCGTCAGATACAGCGTCACGAGCTGCGAGAAAATCAGTCCTCCGCAAACCGCAATTCCCAGCGGCCGGCGCGAGTCCGCTCCCGAACCGCTTCCCAGCGCGATGGGCAGCGTGCCCATCAGAGCCGCCATGGTGGTCATCATGATCGGCCGGAACCGCACCAGGCATCCCTGATACACAGCTTCCGCCGCAGTGGTATTCCCCTCGCGCTCGCGCGCGATCGCGAAATCCACCATCATAATCGCGTTCTTCTTCACGATGCCGATCAGCATGATCACGCCCACGAACCCGTACAGATCCAGGCCCATGCCGAAAACTTCCAGCGATAACAGCGCGCCGAAAGCCGCCGACGGCAAGCCCGACAAAATCGTCAGCGGGTGAATGAAGCTTTCGTACAAAATTCCCAGCACCAGATAGATCACCAGGATCGCGATCACCAGCAGAATGCCGAGGCCGCTCAGCGACGACTCGAACGCCTGCGCGTTCCCCTGGAATTGCGTGGTGATCGACGCCGGCAGCGACCGCGCCAGATCGTTCACCTCCTCCACGGCCTCGCCAATCGTCTTTCCCGGCTTGGTGTTGAACGAAACCGTGACGGCCGGAAGCTGGCCCAGGTGATTCACACTCAGCGGTCCCAGGCTGGTGGTCAAAGAAGCAACCGCATTTAGCGGCACCAGCGTACCGGTGCTCGAACGGATGTACAGCAACGAAAGCGCGGAAGGATCTCGCTGATACTTATCCTCCAGTTCCATCACGACCCAGAATTCATCGTTCGGCGCGTAGATCGTCGAAATCTGGCGCTCGCCATAGGCGGTATAAAGCGCGTCCTCCACTTGCGCCGCAGTCACTCCCAGCGCGGACGCCTTGTCCCTGTCGATATTCACGTTGGCTTGAGGATTCTTGATCTGCAGGTCGCTGGTCACGTCCTGCAGCGCGGGCAGGGTCTCCATCTTCCGCTCGAAATCCGTGGCCTGGCGATAGAGCTCTTCGGTGTCCGGACTTTGCAGCGTCACCTGATAGGGGCTATTCGTCACCTGCCCGCCGATCTGAATGGGAGGCGGGTTCCGCAAGTAGACGGAAATTCCCGGAATCTGGCCGAACTTCGGGCGCAGCTCCTGAATCACTTCGTTCACGTTGGGGTGATGCATGAAGAGCGGCGAAATCGCATGCAGCACGCCGCTGATCGCCGACGAATCCTTGTATTTCTGCTGCATGCCGAGCAGCCACGGGCTGGGCACCTTGGGACGATCTTGCTGCGGAAGCAAGTGCATGAAAATGAAGCCGGAATTGCTGCTGCCTCCCACCGTTCCCAGGCTGGAGAAAAATCCTTTGCGGTTGGGATCTGCCATCAGGATCTTGTTGATTTCCAGCTGCTTCGCCTTCATCTCGTCGAACGAGACGCCCTGCGCCGCCAGTGTGTAACCGTTCATGCTGCCCGCGTCGACCTCGGGCAGGAATCCCTTGGGAATGTTCACGAATTGCCACGCCGTGATCGCAAGGATGACCACGGACACGGCGATCACGAACACTCGATGCCGCAGCGCCCATTGTAGCGACACGTCGTAGCGCCGCAGCAGCCGCTCGAAGAAATGTTCGAGCGTCATATACACCCTACTGTGCTTCTGTTCGTGCGGCGGCTGGATGAACCGACTGCAAAGCATTGGCGTCAGCGTCAGTGACACGAAGCCGGACACCAGCACCGCCATCATGATCACCACCGAAAACTCGTGCAGCAAGCGCCCGATGATGCCGCCCATGAAAAGCACCGGAATGAACACGGCCGCCAGCGAGATTGTCATCGAAACGATAGTGAATCCGATCTCCTTCGATCCTTTCAGCGCCGCTTCCATCACCGTCTCGCCCATTTCCATGTGGCGCACGATGTTTTCCAGCATCACGATCGCGTCGTCGACCACGAATCCGACCGAAAGCGTCAGCGCCATCAGCGACAGGTTATCCAGCGTGTAATTCAGCAGGTACATCACGGCGAACGTGCCGACGATCGACATCGGCAGCGCGATGCTGGGAATCACGGTTGCCGAAAGATTCCGCAGAAACAGAAAAATCACCAGCACCACCAGCGCAATGGCTAAAAACAACGTGAACTTGACGTCCGCCACCGATTCCTGGATCAGCTGCGAGCGGTCGTAGATTTCAGTCATCTGCACCGAGGCGGGCAGGATTGCCTGGAACTGCGGCAGGATCTTCTTCACGCCGCTTACGACTTCCACGGTATTCGTGCCGGGCTGCCGCTGGATCGCCAGAATCACGGCGTGCTCGTCGTTGTAAAAATTCGAAATCTTGCTGCTCTGCACGCTGTCGAGCACGTTGCCCAGCTCATCCAGCCGCACGGGATTGCCGTTGCGATAGGAGACGATCAGCGGGCGGTAGAGCGAGGCGCGCGTCAACTGGCCATTCGCCTGCACCGCGAACGCCTGGTGCGTGCCATACAGCGTGCCGGTCGGTAAATTCACGTTGGCGTTCTGCACCGCCGTGTTCACTTCGTCGATGCCGATTTGCCGGGACGCCAGCGCCTGCGGATCGAGATCGATTCTCACCGCGTATTTCTGCGCGCCGAACACTTGCACCTGCGCCACGCCCTTCACCATTGAAATCCGCTGCCCCAGCAGCGTTTCGGCATATTGATCGACGGTGTAGAGCGGCAGCGTATGCGAGCTGAGCGCCATGAAATAGACAGGCTGGTCGGCCGGATTCACCTTCTGAAACGTGGGCGGCGTGGGCATGTTGGGAGGCAATTGCCCGCCCGCGCGCGCGATGGCCGCCTGCACGTCCTGCGCGGCGCCGTCGATATTGCGGCTCAGATCGAATTGCAGCGTGATGCTGGTCGTGCCCAGCGTGCTGGTCGAGGTCATCGAATCGATGCCCGCGATCGTTGAAAACTGCTTCTCGAGCGGCGTGGCCACGGCCGCGGCCATCGTATCTGGATTGGCGCCCGGCAAACTCGCGCCGACTTGAATCGTGGGGAAATCGACGTTGGGCAAGTCGCTGACGGCGAGCGAACGGTAACCGAGGAGGCCGAAAAGTAGAATCGCCGTCATGACCAGCGTGGTCATGATCGGACGTTTAATGAATGGCTCAGCGATGGTCATCGACAAACTCTTGCAAGAACTCTTACGAACCCGAAGGCGCGCTCACGACTTCGACTTTCATTCCGGGGATCAACCGCAGCTGCCCGTCGGTTACAACGGTTTCACCGGGCTGAATCCCGCTCGAAATCACGGAATCGCCTGCAACCGTCCGCGCCACCTTCACCGGCCGTTGTTCAGCCGTCGAGTCCGATTTCACCACGTAAATGTAATCGCCTCGCGTTCCCGTCTGAACCGCCTGCGAAGGAACCACCGTCGCGTTCTCATCCTCGGCCAGCCGCAGCGTCACCGTTGAAAACTGCCCAGGCCACAAACGGTGATCCGCGTTCGGGAACCGCGCCTTCAGCTTGATCGTTCCCGTGGTGTTATCGACCGTATTGTCGACGAAAGTCAGTTCCCCGGTCTCGGGCTGCGTATCTCCGTATGGAGTCGCTTGCACGCGCAGCGAGCCTTTCGCCATGAATTTCTCGATCGGCGCGAAATATTGTTCCGGCACCGCGAAGTCGACGAAAATCGGCGAAATCTGATTGATCACAATCAGCACCGGCACGTCGTTCTGCTTGACCACGTTGCCTGGATAAACTTGGATGGCGCCCAGCCGCCCGTCCGTGGGCGCGTAAATCTTGCAATAATCCACCTGCAGCTGCGCGGCCTGCACCGCCGCTTCATCCGCGCGCACGGCCGCCTGCTGCGCGTCGGCATTCGCCTGCATTTGGTCCAGCTGTTCCTTCGCCGCCACGCCCGCTTTGTAAAGCGCCGCGTAGCGCTCGGCTTCCACGCGATTCAATTCCGCCGTGGCTTTGTCGTGCGCGAGTGTCCCCTGCGCCTGCGCCAGCGCCGCCTCAAACGGCCGCGCGTCCAGCGTGAACAGAAGATCGCCCTTCTTCACAAACTGCCCTTCCTTGATGTGCACTTCCTTCATGATCGCGTTCACCTGCGCCTTGATGGACACATTCGTGAACGCATCCGCCGAGCCGATGGCCGTCAGATCGATCGGCACGGTCTTCTGCACCGCTTTCGCCACCGTTACGCGCGCCGCGAACATCGGCGCCGTCTGCACAGTCTTCGTCGTGCAGCCGCTCAGCACCGCCAGTGCCGCGAGCACTGGGAATGTAAACGCAAGCTTGGATGGATGAGCGAAATCGCGTTTCATCAGTGGTCTTGTCCCTGTTCTCTGGCTGCCCTGCATAAAAGCCTACACCACGACCGCGTAACGACTGCGACCAACTGGGGGAAGTATGGGAATGGCGACGCCATCGGCGCTGCATCCCAACCGTCTGAAATACGAATCGGCAGTTTCCCCGGGTTTGCTGCGGGCGATGAAGCCCTTGACTAGATTAGACGCGCCGGCCAGCTGCGAAGTTTCGCCTAAGTCGTCGCGTTTCAGCCTTCGGCGGCCTTGTCGAGGAACCATAGGGACCGCCCCTCTGGGCGTATCGTCCCCGCCGGATACTGGCTAGGCTCCCCAGCCGGCTCGTCACGCAACGCCGCCACAATCGCGCGTTTGTTCTCGCCCGCCACCAGAAAGAACGTGTGCCGACCGCGATTCAGCACCACCGGCGTTAAAGTCAACCTCTGCGGCGGGTTAGCGGGCGCCTCGATCGCCATTACCCACTTGTTACGCTCCGCCAGCGCCGGCGAGCCCGGAAAGAGCGACGCCACGTGGCCCTCGACTCCCAACCCCAGCAGCTGCACATCAAACGCCGGCGGCTCCGAGCCGAAGAACTTCCGCAGGTCGGCTTCATAAGCCTCGGCAGCGGCGTCCGGCGAAGGGGAAAAGTCTGGCCCCCTCATCGGATGAATATTCTCGGGAGCAACGAGATCCAGCAAATGCGTTTCGCGGGTCATCCGGAAATTGCTCAAGACATCGGTTTCGGGCACGTAACGCTCGTCGCCCCAAAAGAGATGCACTCTCTTCCAGTCTGTCGCGTCTTGCTCTGCGGCCCACAGCTTGTAAAGCTCAGCCGGCGTCTTTCCCCCCGATAGCGCGATCGAAAACCGGCCTCGCTGCGCAATTGCCACTCGCACCGCGCGCAACAATTCATCCAGAATGCCGCGGCTCAGCGCGTCGAGGTCGGGAAAAACACGAGCGTCCATGTCCATAAGACGGAAATGTTTCAGGCGAACAGTTTATCCCGCCGCAGCTCTACTTGGTGGTCTTCACCGCATGTCCGCCAAACTCATTGCGCATAATGGCCAGCACCTTATTGGCAAACGGTTCGGGGTCCTGCGAGCGGAAGCGCGCATCGAGCGCTCCACCCAGCACCGGCAGCGGGACGCCTTGCTCGATTCCTTCGATGGCCGTCCAACGGCCCTCGCCTGAATCCGTGACGTACGCGCCGATTCCTTCGAGCGTGGGATTTTTCGTCAGGGCATCAACCGTCAGGTCGAGCAGCCACGACCGCACCACGCTGCCGTACTGCCAGATCTTCGTGATCTGCAGCAGGTCCAAGCCGAATTCTTTCTTATGCCGGAAAAGATCGAGCCCTTCCGCGTACGCCTGCATGATCCCGTACTCGATTCCGTTGTGCACCATCTTCACAAAATGCCCCGCGCCCGCCGGACCCACGCGCCCCCAGCCTTTATCTTTCCCCGGCGCGAGCGTCTCGAAAATTGGCGAGAGCCTTTTCACCACCTCCGCATCGCCGCCGATCATGAGGCTGTACCCTTCCGTCAGACCCCACACGCCGCCGCTCGTCCCGGAATCGACGAAATTGATTTTCTTGGGCGCCAGCGCTGCCGCGCGTCGCATCGAGTCGCGATAGTAGGAATTCCCTCCGTCAATGATCGTGTCGCCTGCCGCCAGATGCGGCAGCAATTGCTCGATCGTTTGGTCCACGGGCGCTCCCGCCGGGACCATCAACCAGATGGCCCGAGGCGTCTTCAGCTGGCCAATTAATTTTTCGAGCGTATCCGCTCCCGCCGCGCCCTTTTCCACCACGCGGTTTACCGCCGCCGCGTCGCGGTCCAATCCCACCACGCGATGCCCGCCCTTCAGCAACCGCTCCACCATGAAGCCGCCCATCTTGCCCAGTCCGATCATTCCCAGTTCCATATTCATCTCCTAAGAATCGCCCGAATCTTAAGCCGTTATCCTGAGCGGAGCGACCGGACGGTTTTGCTGTTCTTCCGGCGCAGCCGGGATGTCCGGTCGCGCAGTCGAAGGATCTCTCCCTCGGCTTCGACTAAGCGCGTCCACTTTCTAATCGACCGTGACGCCCAATTTCGCCAGATCTCCGCGCAACTGCGCCACGTCCTCCACCAGAATCGTATGCATCCCCATCTCGCGCGCGCACTCCAGATTCAACCCTCGGTCATCGATCATCACGCATTCCGCCGGATCGCGTTGTGTAATCTTCAGCGCCAGGTTGTAAATTCCCCGGTCCGGCTTGCGCACGCCCAGATAGCACGAGCTGAAAAATGCGCTGAAACAATCCCGCAGCCCGAACGTCTTGATCCGGTAATCGTTTATCTCCAGCGACTCGTTGTTCAGCGCCGCATGCATCTGCCGCTTCGTGGCCGCTAGTTTCTTGGCGAACGCCAGCGCTTCCGGCAGCGCCTGCGACTGCTCGAACATAAACTGCCTGAATTGCTGCTGGGTGAACGAACGATCGCGGTAGAAAACCACGCGCTGCAGGTATTCGTCGAGATTCGCTTCGCCGCATTCGAATGCGTTGAGCATCAGCTCATGCCGATCTTCGAAATCCGCCCAATCGAGCCGAAATTTCTCGACTGCGTTTTTTCGTGAGCCGCGGTCCCAGCCGTTCGTCAGGATGACTCCGCCGTTGTCCCAGAAAAGTGTGGTGACTTCCGCCATGAACCCTCAGAGGAGACGCCGCGACCGAGACACCATTATCCTCGATACCCGGTGCGAGTCAGAAGCACATTTCTCGCGTTCCAAAAGGAGATTCGACGGGGCGCTCATCCGCATCTAATGCTGCAAGATGCCGGCCGAAAAGCCACCGCTCACAATCTTCACGATCGGCCACTCCACGCATCTCATCGAGAAATTCATCGACCAGCTCGGATCTAACGGCGTCAAGCAGTTGATCGACATTCGGACCATTCCGAAGTCGCGCCGCAATCCGCAATTCAATTCAGATGCGCTGGCCGCGTCCCTGCGCGCCGCCCACATCGACTACGTCCACATGAAGGACCTCGGTGGCCTGCGTCACCCTCGCAAAGACTCGATCAACACCGGCTGGCGCAACGACAGCTTCCGCGGCTACGCCGACTACATGCAAACCGAGGAATTCGCCGCAGCCCTCGCTCGCGCCATCGCTCTCGCAGCAAAACGCCCAACCGCGCTAATGTGCGCCGAAGCCGTCCCCTGGCGCTGCCACCGCTCCCTCGTCTCCGACGCTCTCCTCGCCCGCGGCATTCGCGTCCTCGAAATCATCGGCCCAGCGAAGCCGAAGGAACACTCGCTCACGCCTTTCGCCAAGGTCCGCGGCACGCAAATCACCTATCCCGCCGGCCAGCAGTCGCTGCCTCTGGATGCGCCAATTGAAAATGGGAGGGGGCGGAACTAAGTACGCTCAGTGCGCCGGAGGCGCGTCTTTCGGTGCTGCGGCTGCGGGCTTCTGCATTACGAATGCCAGCGGCACCAGGCACAGAACCACCACCGCCAGCAGCGCGATCACATCCCGGTACGCCAGGGCGGCAGCCTGCTGCTGCATCATGAAGTCTAGCCGCGCATAGACCTGATGCATCGCATCGGCGGCGCTCACGCCCTGGTTGTGAAGAGTGGCAGACATGCCGTTGACCATGTCGCGGAAACGTGGATTGCCGTTATTCATGTTCGCAGCCAGATAATTCTGGCGGCGTTGCGTTGAGCGCGTGATCAGAGTGCTCACCAGCGCGATGCCGATGCTGCCGCCAATGTTGCGAACGAAATTCATCATGCTGGCGACCTGATTGCTCTTCTCGCGCGGAATTCCCTGATAGCACAACACGTTCGATGGAATGAAAATGAACGCAAGACCGGCGACTTGATACGTGCGCAGCATTGCCGCCGTGGGAAAACCCATGTCCAGGCTGATGTGCGTTGCCACGTAATAAAGACCGAGGGCCGTAGCCGCGTAACCGAACACCAGCAAGTAACGCGGATCCATTTTCCCGCTCAGCGCGCCCGCGATCGGCATCGTAAGCATCATCAGGAAACCGCCCAGGGCCATACACTCGCCCGCCTGCGCGGCGGAATACCCCATCAAGGTCTCCAGAAATTGGGGCAGTACCACGGTCATGCCGTAGAGCACCATCCCGAGCATCACCATCGACAGCATCGCCGTGGCCAGATTTCTTTTTTTGAGCAGGCTCAACTCCACGATGGGATGCGGATGGCGCCATTCGCGCCAGATGAAAACGGTCAGGATAACCGCCGAGAAAATCAGGCCGAAGGTGATCCAGTGAGAGCCGAACCAGTCGAGCTCCTGTCCCTTATCCATCACCATCTGCAATGCGCCGACGCCCAGCGCAACCAAACCCAGACCCCAGAAATCGATCCCGGCCTTCGCGGCTTTAATCCGTTCCTGCGCCAGGTACGGCGGGTCCTCGACGATGCGGGAAGTGAGGAAAAGCGAGAGGATGCTGATGGGCACGTTGATGTAGAAAATCCAGCGCCAGCTGTAATTGTCGGTGATATATCCGCCGATCGTGGGACCAATCGCGGGCGCGAGCACCACGGCCATGGCATAAATCGAAAACGCCATGCCGCGCTGTTCGGGAGTGAACGAGTCGGCTAGGATGGCCTGCTCGCTGGGCTGCAATCCTCCACCGCCCACGCCTTGCAAAATGCGGAAAAAGACCAGCATCCCGAGGGTGGGTGCAAGACCGCAAAGAAAACTGCTGCCCGCGAAGAGCACCACGCAGAACATGTAGTATCGTTTGCGGCCCACGCGCGTGGCCAGCCATGCGCTGATCGGCAGCACGATTCCGTTGGACACCAGATAACTGGTCAGCACCCAAGTCGCTTCGCCCTGGCTCGCGCCAAATGTTCCGGCGATGTGCGGCAAGGCCACGTTGGCGATGGAGGTGTCCAGCACTTCCATGAACGTGGCCAGCGTCACCGTAAAGGCGACGAGCCAGGGGTTATAGCGCGGACGCCAGGAGGCGTGATCGATGACTACTGCTGCGGCTGCCATGAATTCCTGTTGTAATCCCGCGGTTTCTGGGAATAATATACATGCATGTATGTATGCTGTAAAGTCGGCATCGCGTAGAAGGCGATGAATCGCGCAACTCACACTCGCCCTGCAGAAATTCGGGTCAGGCCGCTCCGCCCGACTCCCTCCCGCCAGCAGGCGCGCACGGACGCCACGCGCGGCAAGCTCCTGGATGCCGCCGAGTCGATTTTCGCGCGTGACGGATTCGAGGCCGCGCGTCTGGAAGACATTGCCGCGCAGGCCGGCTACACGCGCGGCGCGTTCTACGCGAATTTCCAGGGCAAAGAGGATATTTTCTTCGCGCTGCTGGAACGCTGGATCGGCACGCGCATTAAGGAAGTCAACGCTCTGATCGCGCAACAGGAAACTCCCGCGAAACTCCTGCGCGCGCTCCGCGAAGACTACGTGCGAAAAATCCGGGACCGGCGGTTCTCCCTGCTCTCGCTCGAATTCAAGCTCTTCGCCCTGCGGCATCCGGAGGCCCATGCGCGGCTCCGCGGGCGCCAGCGCCGCCTGCGGGCCACGAGCGCGGAATTGCTTCGCCGCATCACCCGCGTAACAGGCCGCGCTCTTCCCGTGTCGTGCATGGCCGCAGCGGTCGGGTTCGGCGCGCTCTCGAATGCTCTGTCACTGGAACATTCCGTCGATCCCTCCATGGTTTCCGAGCAGGACACGCGCGATCTGCTGGGCGTATTCTTCGACGCCATGCTGGGAACCGGTTCCGCAAAGTAGCTCGCTTTCCTTGCAGACGCGCGATTTCCCGCCGCCTGGGTCGCTACCTCGTGCGATTCGTTTTTTTGTGGCAAAGTAATTTGCGATGGCTGCTTCCGGGAATCCCACTCAGGCAGGCTCCGTAGCGTTCACCTATCCCTCCTACCGGCTGTTCCAGACCGCCAGGTTTTTCATCGTGCTCGCGACGGAAATGCAGTCCGTCGCCATCGGCTGGCAGATTTATGAAATGACGCAAAGCAATTTCGATTTGGGGCTGGTGGGACTTTGGCAGTTTCTACCCGGGATTTTGTTGTTCCTTGTTTCCGGCCACACCGCCGATCGCTACGATCGCCGCAAAATTCTCACTGTCGGATACGGAGGATTTGCCGTCTGCTCCGCGCTGCTGCTTGCAATCAGCCTGCATCACGTGCGCAACGTCTACGCGATCTACGCCGTCGTGATCACTGGTCGGCATCGTGCGCTGCTTCAACGCGCCCGCCAGCCGCGCGATTCTGCCGCTGCTCGTGCCCGAGGAACTGTTTCAGGGAGCGTTTGCATGGGCCTCGATCATTTTCGAGGCCGCCACGATTCTGGGGCCTGCCGTTGGCGGGCTGATTTACGCGCTCTTTCGCGGGCCCGCCGCGGTCTACGCGCTGGCTTCAGTGGGGGCGGCCGCGGCGGCGATTTCGATGCTGGGCGTAAAACCGAAATTCAGGGCTCGTCCACGCGAGCCGTTCAGCCGCCGGACCGTGCTTGCCGGCCTGCGTTATATCTGGCGCGAGAAAATGGTGCTCGGATCGATCTCGCTCGATATGTTCGCGGTGCTCCTCGGTGGCGCCGTCTATCTACTGCCCGCGGTCGCGCAGGACATCCTGCACACCGGACCGTGGGGCCTTGGCTTGCTGCGATGCGCGCCTGCGATCGGAGCAGCGGCGATGGCGCTATTGCTGGCGAATCGACCTCTGGGACGAAACGCCGGCGCAAAAATGTTCTGGTGCGTCGCGGGCTACGGAGTGGCGACGATTTTGTTCGGCTTCTCTCGCAGCATGGCGCTCTCGATGATCGCACTGATTCTGGTCGGCGCGACAGACATGGTCAGCGTGGTGATTCGCGGGATCCTAATCCAGTTGGTGCCGCCGAACGAAATGCGCGGGCGCGTAAACGCAGTCGACATGATTTTCATCGGCACGTCGAACGAGCTCGGCGGATTTGAATCGGGGCTGACGGCGGGCTGGCTCGGGACCGTGGCCGCCGTGGTGATCGGCGGGATCGGCTCGATCGTGGTCACCGTGGCGTGGGCGGCGCTGTTTCCCGAGCTGCGGAAACTGGACGAGCTTCCCGCAGCCGAGGACGTGCGAAAGATTCCCGAGCCGGTCGCCTGAGCCTTAGCTCGCGCTGGCCTTCTTTTCCGGGGGAGGCGCGGTGGGACCTTCGTAGAGATAGCCGCGGCGCCACTCGCGGACCGTGGTGTTCCCGCTGACACGCGACTGAATTGCGGGCGTATAGAAGTTGTACGGATGCACGGATTCCGGGGCGCCTGCTTCGGTGAGCCGCTTGCGTTGATCGGCGGGAATTGTGAAATCCAGCGAGCCGAGATTGTCGGCGAGCTGCGCGGTTTTCGTGGCACCCAAAATGACGGACGTGACGCCCGGCTGCGTGACGAGCCAGTTGAGCGCGGTCTGCGCCGGTGATTTTGCGATTTTCATTGCTACGTCAATCAGCACGTCATGCACCTGCCAGTTGTGCTCCGTGAATTTATTGAAGATCGGATTCGGCGCCGTCAGCCGCCCCTCGCCGCTGCCGCCACCTGTGGCCTCGCGTTTGTATTTGCCCGTGAGCAGACCGCCGGCGAGCGGGCTCCAGGGGCAGAGGCCGATGCCAAGTTCCTGCGCGGCGGGGATGTGCTCGCGCTCGATATTGCGCTCGGCGAGCGAGTATTCGAGCTGGAGCGTGGCGCAGCGCTCGAGGCCGCCCTTTTCGGCGAGAGTTTGCGCGCGAGTGAAATACCAGGCCGGCGTGTCCGAGAGACCGTAGTAGCGAATTTTTCCTTCGCGGACGAGATCGGTGAGCGTGGAGACAACTTCTTCGACGGGCGTGATCATGTCCCATGAATGGAGATAGTAGAGATCGACATAGTCGGTGGCGAGGCGCTTGAGAGAGGCTTCCAGGGCGTTGTAGATGCTCTTGCGGCCGTTGCCGCCGGCGTTGGGATTGCCCGGCTCGGTGCCGAAGGTAAATTTCGTGGCGATTACAGCTTTGTCGCGCAGCTTGCGCTCGGCGACGAATTTTCCGACGATCTGCTCGCTCTGGCCCATCTGGTAGCCGTTGGCCGTGTCGATGAAGTTGCCGCCGTCTTTTGTGTAGAGATCGAGCATTTCGAAAGAGAGCTTTTCGTCCGCGCCCCAGCCCCAGCCGTTGCCGAAGCCCATGGCGCCGAGGCAGAGCGGGCTGACGCGAAGACCGGTGCGCCCAAGCGTGACGTACTCATTTAATCGCATGTAGTTCCTCCTGAATATTCATCCGACATGGTGACAGATCCTGAATTATTGCCAATCCCGAAAATGGAATGGCCAAAAAGTCGAAATTCACAACTTCGCATTTCTTCTCGATTAGAACCGCGCGTTTCGCGGTTTTAAAAGGGATTTTTGCGGATTCTAATAATCATAGTTTTCGATTAGAAAACTGGATGCGATCCAGAGCCATGCGCCGTGATGTCCGGCGAAGGCAGACGGAACGGCCGCTGCTACATTTCGCGCAATGTCGGTTACAAGCTTCACGCGACCATCTTAGGAGGCGCTTCGAGCAAGCGCAAGGGTGGCTGCATGTGGACTTTGGTCGGCCAGGAGCCTGGATTGTGCGGCGTTGGCACGCTCGGCTCCGCTGACCAAAAGCTCCTAACCTCTGCTCGATGGCCCGTCATCGGCGTGATGCTTGGCAGGGTTGGCTAGCCTGAAGGGGTGTACAGCGTCTCCCCGATTGCGCGATCTTTGCCGGCCCCAATACGGTTACGAGAGTTACATCAACGGACAGAAGCGCGCAGGAGGTTGATGGGATAATTACCGGGATCTTTATACATTCGCTTTTTGTTCGCTTCGATGTATTATCTGGATGCCGCAACATCTCCGACGTCGGAGTCGAATTTGAAAAATCCAACGCATTGGTTTTGCAAAACTCTCTTCATCGTCTACGTCGTAGCCATTTTTTGGACGTCATTGGCCTACGCTTTCGAGAATAGGGTCAAGGCAGCCCCCATTCCCTCGTCTTTTGCTGTGCTGAAGATGACTTCCAATCCCCAACGACAACTACGGATCCGTGCGTACGTTGAGGGCGCCGCCAAAACCAGAGGCGTCAATCCGGAGGTCGCTGAATGGATTGTTGCGCACGAATCCGGGCACCGTCCAGGGGCGACCGGAGATGGAGGGGAAAGCCGGGGTCTCTGGCAAATCAACAAGGCTTGGCACCCCGAAGTTTCGGATGCCTGCGCGTACAACGTTACTTGCAGCACGGATTGGTCTCTGGAGCGCATTCGTGCCGGCCACACAGATGAGTGGAGCACGTGGAAATACTGCAAGGAACGGTTTGAAGACTGCCCCTTCGAATCGAAATAGCGATTCACGGCGAGAATGCAACACCTGGCCGATGAGGTTCAATTCTTTGGGTTAGTGGCGAATACGGACAGCTCCGGGGTGAAGCCGCGGTCGTCCATTTCCAGGATGGCTCTTACCATGTGGGCTATGTCTTCGGGACGAAGCTTGGTTTCGTTTTGCTTCTGTTCGAAGCCAGCGATGGTGGAGAAATTCGTGAGGACTTCGCTGGGGTTGACGAGCATGACGCGGACGTTGTGTTTGCGAAGCTCGTCGCGCCAGCATTCCGTCATGCCGCGGAGGGCGAATTTGCTGGCGTAGTAGGCGGTGCCGCGGGCGGCGCCCTTGAGGCCGGCGGTGGAGGAGATGTTGACGATGTTGCCGCGCTGGCGTGCGATGAAATGCCTCGCGGCGGCGCGGGCCATGAGCATGGCGCCGGTTACATTGGTGGCGAAGACGGACTGGAAATCGGCGAAGTCCATGTCCACGAGATTCTTGAAGACGCCGAAACCGGCGTTGTTGACGAGAATGTCGAGATCGCCGAATTTCTCGAGGACTTCGCGGTAGGTACGGTCGACGTCAGATTCCTTGGTGACGTCGGCGCGAATGGCGTGAACCTTCAGAGCGGCGGCGGTTTCGGCGAGGCGGCGATCGTCGCGGCCGGTGATGGCGACGCGGGCACCGCTGTCAGCAAGAGTTTGCGCGATGGCGCGTCCGATGCCGCTGCTGCCGCCGGTGACCAGGGCTACCGCGTTTTTCAGATTCATCTGAATGGCCTCCGCCGAAGATCTTCGCGCCGGGCACGATCCGTGACGCGGCACTAGCGCAAAATGCCGAAACAGGTTACAACGTCGCGATTGGAAGGGAAAGCCAGGGGAGGACGGTAATGAAAATAGGATTTGCGGGAACGTATGCGCTGCAAGCGGCGGCAATGGTGATTGCGGTTTTTTGCGCGACCGGCGGGACGCTGGGACAGGGCAAAAAAGATGACGCGGCGGCGCGGATGAAGATGATTGAGGATCGGCAAGCGATCGAGCAGCTGTTGATGGGCGATTACCCGCGGGCGCTGGACTCGGCGAACTGGGTGACCTACGGTTCGTTTTTCGCGAAGGACGGCGAATTGATCATGCAGGGCGGGGCCACGAAGCGAACCGGTCCGGCGGCGATCACGGAATTTTTCACGAAATTGCCCGCGGCTGGAGGACAGGCGGCGCCGACGCAGCCGTCACCTTGTCCCGTGCCGGCGGGAACGCCGCGGACGATGCACGTGGTGACGAACCTTTCGTTGCATATCGACGGCGACATGGCAACGGATCAGGCGTATTGGGAGACGATCGCGACCCGGGATTGCAAGTCGGTGGTGGCGGGGGCGGGACATTACGAAGATGTGCTGAAGCGCGAGGATGGGAAGTGGAAGTTCGCGAAGCGGGAGATTTTTGACGATTTGCCGCTGCGGACGACGCCGCCGGCGAAGTAATAGCCGCTGAACCTATTGCGGAAGCTGGGGAGAGATTCTTCGGCTGCGTCACCGGACATCCCGCAAGGGCGGGATGAAAGGCGAAGGCGTCTGGTCACTTCGCTCAGAATGACGGCGCGTAGGACGAGCGCAAAGACCCCACCCTCAGAAAACGAGGGTGGGGCACCCGGAAAAGCTGGGGCACATGCCGGAAATAACTGTCAACGGATACGTTACCCATTACGAGGACGACGACTTTACTGCGCCATGGGGAACGCGCCAGGCGATTTTGATCCAGCACGGGTTCGGGCGGAATTCGCAATTCTGGCGGCACTGGGTGCCGATGCTGGCGGGGGATTTTCGCGTGATCCGGCGCGACCTGCGCGGGCATGGCGGGTCGGGCGATCCGGGCCAAGCGCATCCGTGGTCTTTCGATGGACTGGTGGGTGATCTGGCGGCGTTTTGCGATGCTTTGGATTTGCGCGATGTGCATCTGCTGGGCGAATCGACAGGTGGGATGCTGGCGATCGGATTTGCCGCGACGCAGCCGGCACGCTTGCGTTCCCTGACCCTGTGCGGGACGCCGACGACGATCGGGCCGGCGGAGCAGAACTTTTTGGCGCTGGGGCACGACACGTGGCAAGGCGCGCTGAGCGAAATGGGAGCGGAGGGTTGGGCGCGGAAATTATTGTCGCTGCCCGGCACGGCGCCGCGCGACGACGAAGCGCGAACGGAATGGTCGATCAAACAATTTGGGCGCGCGAAGGCGGAATCGCTGGTGGGATATAGCCGCGTGGTATCAACCACGGACGTGGCGCCGCTGCTGGCGCGGGTGCAAGTGCCGGCACTGGTGCTGGCGCCGACGCGAAGCGCGGCCGTGCCGATGGAAGTATCCGACCGGATTGCGGCGACGATCCCGCGCGCGGAGATCGTGCGAATCGCCGGCGAAGGACATGAGATTTATATCGACCGGCCCGAGGAATGTGTTTCAGCGTTGCGAAGTTTCTTAATGCAATTTCGGTGAGTTCACGCGGGGCGCGGCAGTTTTTCGCTGCCGCGCGTCGTCGCGTGGTCCGGGGTGGGGGGTACTCCGGGTTACGTTAAATGGAAATTCACGGTGACGTCGAGACGGATGGCGACGGGTTGACCGTCGAGGTAGGTCGGCTCGTACTTGCGGCCGGCGACGGCTTTGATGGCGGACTGGAACAGAAGCGCGGGACCGCTGAGGGCGCGCACCTCCGTGACGTTGCCGCGCTCATCTATGATGGCTTCGAGCGTGACGGTTCCCTGCACGCGGGCAGTCCGCGCGATGGGCGAATATTCCAATGGCGGCGAAGAGAGAAGCCGCGGTTCTTTCATTCCGGAGCTGATGCGAATGGGACCTTTGGGCCGCTCGGGAGCGGCGGCCGGAGGAGGCGCGACCGCTGCGAGCGATGCGCCGAGAACGTCTCCGGTACCGCCCGCAACGCCGCCGGAATCCGAAATCGACGGCGCGGCGCCGCCGAGATCCGAGGCAGTCTCAATGATTTTCTTAGGGATGATGGTGGGCGCTGTAAGTTGCGGATGAAGAATCGAAATCTTGGGTGCGACCGTTTGCGCGTGAGCGACCGGAGGCGCGGGCGCCGCCGGCGGAGGCGGCGCGATGAGCAGGGTCTTGTCGAATTGGTGCAGGTCGATGGCTTCGGTGACGAGTAGAGGCACGAGCAGCATCACGCCGACGATGAGAATTTGAATTCCGAGCGCCAATCCAGTGCGCGCAACGCGCTTGCCTTTGGCGAGTGCGTCTTCTTCGATCAGCGCGAAGACGAGTGGAGCATGGCCCGCGGACGGAGGCGACGTTGGAATCGTGCGTCGAGCGGAACGATCGAGTCCGATACCGTGTTGCTGAAGAGCTCCTGAATCAATAGCCGACATCGTTCATCTCCTTTTCCCTAATGGAGCCGTTAAGCCGTGGGCCAGCGCCGGAATCTCGAAGAGATCCACAGCGAGGGCCACAGCGTCGCCACCGTCCCGGAACGCCCGGTGGGAATATCCCGCTTCCACGTGAAAAACGAGATGGTGAACTACACTTTAAAGTCTTGGATAGTTTGCGGATTGGACCGAAAAACCACAAACGCAAAATACGAATTGGAATCATTGAAAATGGGAATGTGAGGATAGTACTCATGTTTGCAGGCAGTTAGGGGCCCGTCTGCGCGGACAATGCGAATGTTAAAAATGTGAAATAGCGTTTCACGGAGCGATGTCGTGGCTTGCGACATACCTTCAAAGGCGGGACAGTGGCGCCGTTAGCGCGTGTTGTTACACCCGAGAGGATTCGTCGACTGCGTGACCGGACGTCCCGTCTTCGTCTCGACGCTTCGCTGGAAATGGGGCGCTGCGGACTTGGTTCAGACAAATGCCGGCAGGATGTCGGGGCTACGTGTTGCGATTGACAGAGGCCGATGCGCGGCTTATCGTTTTGCGCAGCAGACTCAAGCGACAGCGGCAACCAGTTGTTAGCAGTAGCGGCGAGCGAGTCCCTTCCCATGGCGGAACCCCGAATCGAACCCAAGGCGGCGGTCCCTTCACACACGCTAAGCGGCACAATCGCGGACCGTTTCGTGATCGGCAATTTGCTGGGTGCGGGCGGAATGGCCGAGGTGTATCGCGCCGAAGACACGCAGTTGAGGCGCGTGGTGGCGCTGAAGCGAATCTCGCCGGCGATCCGCAACGACGAAAGCAAACGGCGGAGGCTGTGGCGCGAGGCGGAGCGCGCGTCGAAACTCAACGACCGATACATCGCGGCGGTTTTACGAAACGGAATTCAATCACTTGCACCGGCGGATCGGTTTAGTGAGGCCGGGCGTGATTGCAAGCCGGTTTTGACATTACGAGTACACGATTGAGATCGAGGGGAAGACGCTGGATCCGAAGATATTTATTTTTCCGTGAAGACAGGGGGGGCGAACCGGCTGCGCGAGCCGGGATTTGAATGCGAGGGGCGGGCGAGGCTAACCTCGCCCGCGGACAGTCTTCAGTTTTTCGACTTCGGCGCTGATTTCTTTTCTGGAAGCGCGAAGATCCAGATGGCGGCGCCGTGGTCGGGGGGCAATTGGATTTCGGGGACGAGGGCTGGAAACGTCTGCGTGATCGCGCCGCCCGATCCGACGACTACGGCGAGATATTCCCTGCCGCCGATGCTGAACGTGATCGGGCAGGAATTCGGGACATCGTTCATGCGGATCTTCCAGAGCTCCGCGCCGGTCGCGTCATCATAAGCA
The DNA here is from genome assembly GCA_963800535.1 of uncultured Acidobacteriota bacterium. Classification (GTDB taxonomy): domain Bacteria; phylum Acidobacteriota; class Terriglobia; order Acidiferrales; family UBA7541; genus Palsa-295. The sequence continues at coordinate 575,204 of CAWDBK010000012.1, read as the reverse complement.
TGCAGGTAGCGATCGAACGAGCCTTCGAAGACGACTCCTCCGGCGGTGTCCAGCGTGCAGGTGGTATGCGGCGCGCGCTGGTGATCGATCCACAGGGCCTTCCCCGTCTGCAGATTGAACGCTTCGAGGCGTCCGAGCTTTCCATCGGTGTCGCCGGGCCGCATGCGAATCGACCAGTTGTAGCCCGACGAAAGATTTCCGCGCTGGCCCGCGGGCGCGGGAATCATATCCATGCAGGTCTCGGTCATTTCCGTGTAGACGATTTTCGAATCCGCATTGTAAGAGCCGCCGATCCATTCACGGCCGCCGCCGGGATGCGGGCAAATCGTGTGCGTCTTGGTTTCGCTGACGTCTCCATCAGCCGTCAGCGTCTTGTCTCCGGTCTTCGGATCGATCGAGGCGATCACGTTCTGAATTCCCATGTCGCGCGACCAGAGATATTTTCCGGTAGCAGCGTCGAGGGCTTCGTAGATACCCATCTTCCCGGAAGTCACGATCATCTTCTTGCCAGCGTCTTCGCCCGGAAGACGCATGATCTGCTGTTCGAACGCCCAATCGAGATCCCACTGGTCGTTGTGCACGTGCTGGAAATACCAAACGAGTTTTCCAGTGTCAGGATCAAAGGCCAGCGTGCAATCGGTGAAGAGCCCGTCGTTGGAAACTCCGGGTTTATCGACGCGATGCAATACCGGGCCGGTGTCGTAGGTCTGGCCAATTCCGAAAAATGCCAGCTTAAGCTCCGGATCATAGCTGCCGGCGGTCCAGACGGAGGCACCATTGCGTTTTTCATTCGGCAAGTCGTTCCAGCTGTCGCCGGGCTCGCCGGATTGCGCGATGGTGTGAAAGCGCCACGCCTCTTTTCCGGTTTCGGCGTCGAGCGCGACGATCAGGTTTCCGCCCTGCGCCTGGCCGCCGAGGCCCATCATCACTTTTCCTTTTGCCACCAGCGGTCCGCCGGTCGACTGGTATCCCTTCTCGTAATCGGCGAGCACGGAATCCCAGACCACCGATCCGGTTTTCGCGTCCAGCGCCACGATGTGATCGTCAGATGTGGGCATGTAGAGCCGATCGCCGTAGAGCGCGATGTTGCGCTTCACCGCCAGGCGCGCGTCCTTGGGAAGCGGATGCGAATATTGCCAGAGCAGTTCGCCGGTGGCGGCGTCGAGCGCCTGCACCTTGTCGCCGTAGCTGTCGACGAACAGCACGCCGTCGTGTTCGAGCGGCGTGGCTTCGTTCGGACCGTTGGGCAGCGACCAGGACCAGATCACTTGCAAGTCGTCGATGTTCGATTTGTTGATTTGCTCGAGCGGGCTGAAGCCGTAATCGTCATAGGTGCGGCGCCAGAGCAGCCATTCGGACGCGGTAGGATTATCGAGCAGCGCGTCGGTGACGGACGAGAATTTTTCCAGCGGATTCGGCAACACCACCGGTGTCTCCGGAGGAGCGAGCGGCGATAGTGGCATCATCGGAGCGTTGCGCTGCGCGGCGGGGCGCGGGATGCTCATCGCGGCCTGGGCTGCGGCGTCCGTAGGGAATTCCTTATCCCCCGCTTGAGCGCCATTCGATTGCAGGATAAACGCGATGATTTGCGCGTTGACGTTCGGTCCCAACGAGCCGGGGCTTGCCGGCGGCATTTTCGTGTTGATGTAAGCGAAAAGCTGGTCGGCCGTCTTGCCGCCCCAGTTCAAGCTGAAAGCACCGCCGCGAAGCGAGCTGGCGAATGCGCTGCCGCCGAGATTCGCGCCGTGGCAAGCGGCGCAATTTTTCGCGTAGGCATCTTTTCCCTGCGTGGCCTGCGCCGCGGTGAACGTGGCGGCAGGATTGCGGCTGGCGGCGATCTGAAGATCTTGCGCGGCAAGCGGCGCCGCGAGAAAAATCACGGCACTGGCCATGCGACCAACGAATTGCAGCGACGAAATCATGCGTTCCCCCGGGGTGAGTCCGCTGCATTGAACCACTATCGAAATTAGAAGACTAGAGGAAAAACGGGAACATACCACCCACCGCAGAGACGCAGAGCGCGCAGAGAACCGAGCTACTGAGTTGGCGTCGACTCGGCTAACAGACTTTCAACACGGGCAGTGATTTCGGCTTTCAGCTGCCCGTTGAAATCGCCGCTGGCGGGGCTGGCGAAGCCCGCGTGGATGCTTTTCACCAGGCCGTCCCGGCCGATGAAAACTGTGGTCGGCCAGGAATTCAGATTCACGAGCTGCGGAATTTTCGCGTTCACGTCGCCGGGATCGCCGCCGACCAGCACAGTGTAATGAATGCCGTAGTGCTGCGCGAACCAGCGCAGGCGCGTAAGATCGGTTATTTGCTCGGGCTCTTCGAAATCGAGCGCGACGATTTCCAGGCCGCGATAGCGGTACTTGTCGTACAGAGCGGCCAGAAACGGCGCCTCATCATGGCAATTGGGGCACCAGCTACCAGTGATGATCACAAGCATCGCTTTGCCGGCAAAGCGCGCGTCGGTGTTCGCGATGGTGCGACCATTGACGTCGGGAAAGCTGAATTCGAAGGGCTTCGTCGCATCCGCCACGCGCGTGTGTTGCGATGGATCGGTCGGCTCAGGCAGGCCTTTGGCGCGCGCGTCGGTCGGGCGATAGGCGGGCAGCTCGCGCGTCCCGTTGTAATCGTGCAGCGTGATCCCCAGGCTGCCGTCTGGTTTTGGCGCGGCTTCCATCACGTAAGGACGCTCGCCTGAAAAATGGCTGAGGACAAATTTGCCGTCGTGATAGCGCCCGGTGAGCGCGCCGGTGTCTCCATCGACGCGAAGAATCGCGGCCGAAACATCCGCGCCGGACTGGCGCACGATGAAACGCCAGGAATTTTCGCCTTTGGGGCTCCTCACTTCGATTTCCCACAAGCCGCCGATCTCCGGCACACTGCCCGCGGGAGGATCGGGCTGCGGCACGAAACGGCGAGCCTCGAACGGAAGCGAGCTACGCGCCTCGGGTCCGAACTTGCCTTCGATCATGCCCTTGATTGCGCCGCCCTCGAGATTTCCGCGCAGCGTTTCAGCGTACTGGTCGAAATCGAGCTCGACCGCGTCCTTCACCTGCGTGCCGCGAGAGGACGTGACACGCTCGTCGCCGTTGATAAACGCACCCTGAAGCTTCTGGCTCTTACCGGAGATGTCGATTCGGAACGGAATGGTCATATTGTCGACAACCACGTTACCTTCCCACTGGCCTACGGCGGACTGCGCAGCGGCGGGATGATGCGCGAACGCGAGCGATGTGAATAAAAAAGCGGCGGGTAGCGCCCGGCGGAGTGCGGATTTCATGCGAGGTCCCTCGCCGGAATTATATCAGCAGCGCGGCGGGGAATAAACTCAGCGGCCCTGGAGCGAAGCGGCGCCGGCCGGCCCGTTTTGCGCTGCCCAGATATTCCAAACGAGGGCTGCAGCGGCGAGTGCCAGAAACGCCAGGACGCTCAAGAAGTCCGCAGCGCCCGGGGCTTGCGAGACCACATCCGAAGTGGTTACGGACCAGGACGAGTAGATGCGAATAGCGTCAATCACGGCGAGAACCGTGCACAGGAAATTCATGCGCGTTGCCTGGCGGTCGAACGTCCAGCCCGTGAAAATCTCGATCAGCCAGTAGGCCACAGCGAAGCCCGCGAACGGAATCGCCAGCGGAAGCCACAGATATCCCGGGGAGACGTACGTTAGCGTTCCATCTTTCATCAATGGCATCCGCGGGGGAAATTTCTGGAGCAGGAAAATTCCCGCAAGAATGAAAAATGCAGCCGCGATGCCGAAAATCACAGCCGGTGAGCTCGACCAATCGAAGCGCGAAGCCACCTTCTGAACCGGCGCGATCGGCGAGCGAGCAGGCGGCGCAATCGGCCGTGAAATGGGAATTACGGGACGACCGATTGCGGCGGAATTCTTCGACAGGACGAACGTCATCAGCACGTTCGACAGAAACGCGCCCTCACCGAGAACACAAATGACCAGCAGAATCGAATCTCCGAGGCCGACGCCGCCGAGTTGCGGGTCGTTCGAGATCAGCGCCGCCAAATCGACGACGACTCCCACGAGAAAGAGCGAAGCGCCGGCGACGACCTGTAGATGACCGAGTGTTTCGTTCAGCTTGCAGCCGGCGATGCGCTCGACCGCGGCGTACTGAATGTAGAAAAAACCAAACGTGAGCAGTCCGAAGAAGCTGAGCATGGCTAGCTGGCGTGCCGACTCAAACCACGGGGCCATGCTGCCGACGTGGCTGGCGACAGCGGTTACGGAGCCGCCCCAAACGATCAGACAGAAGAAGCAGACGTAGTGGAGCAGCTTCTTCGGCGGCGGAAAATCCTGAATTTTGCCGAACATGGGGCTATTTCCTTTTATCGATTTTAGCAATTCGGGAGTGGCGGCACGCTGCGGCATGCGCAATCGGGTACCGCTCAGGGCTTCCCTGGTTTTGCGACGCTGGCGGAATCGGGATGGCGGAGTTTCCAGGCGATCTGGCGAAACATTCCGAGCCAGATCACGGCATCGCGCGCTGGAAGATTCAGCCGGCGCACCAGCCGCCGAATCCGCTCGTCCGAATCCGACACGCGGCGGAGGCTAGTGAAGCCGCTCAGATCGAGCGCATCGAGCAACAGCGTCGTGATGCGCTCAACCTCGGCGGCGGTGGCGCCCGGGAGCTTGTCGGACACGCGCGGCAATTTCGCGTCGCGAATCAGCTCGTAGAGGCACACAGCGACGGCCTGGCCAAGATTCATTGAGATATTTGCTTCCACGGTGGGCACGCGCATCACCCAGTGGCAGTGGCTGAGTTCGTCGTTCGTCAGGCCGCGCTTCTCAGAGCCGAAGAGGAGGGCAACTCCGCCGCCGGACGCCAGGCGGCGAATCGCTTTCGCGCCGTCCTCCAGACGCCGCAACGGATGGTGCAGGTTTCGTTTGCCAACGGCGGTGGTGCCGACAACGAGCGTGCAGTCGGCGACGGCTGCGGCCACGGTCTTGAATTGCTCGGCATCCGCCAGCACGCCCAACCCGCCGACTGCGGATTTTGCCTCGCGAAAAGCAGGCGCGTACGGATTCACCACGCGCAACGTGCGGAAACCGAAATTGCTCATCGCGCGTGCTGCAGCGCCGATATTGAGCGGATTCCGCGTCGAGACCAGCACGACGCGCAGGCGATCGAGTTGAGCAGCGGAAGGCAAGCGCCGCTATTCTAGCAGCGAGTTTCGTAACCGGGCCGAATTGCGACGCCGAGTGGGCTCACTTGACGCCTGTCTCAGGGACGTGAAACCATTACAGATTCAATGGAGGAGCACATATGGCCACACAGCTGGCATCAGCCTACGCGGATTTGAGTCTTTTTATCGGCGGCGAATGGCTCGCGGGGGACGGCCGAAAAACTTCGCCGGTGATCAACCCGGCCACCGAAGAAGTGATCGGGCACCTGCCGCATGCCTCGAAGGCCGACCTGGATCGTGCGCTGGCGGAGGCCGAGCGCGGATTCAAGGTGTGGCGCGCGATTTTTCCGGATCAGCGCGGCAAAATTCTGAAGAAAGCCGCGGACCTGATGCGCGAACGCGCTGAGGAAATCGCGCGCATCGCCACCACGGAATCCGGCAAGTCGATCCACGAGACGCGGATTGAAGTGCAGATGTCCGCCAATATTTTCGAATGGTTCGCGGAAGAGGGCCGCCGCGCGTATGGCCGCGTGCTGCCGCAGCGCGCGCCAGGCACTCGCCTGGCGATCGTGAAGGAGCCTGTAGGGGTGGTCGCGGCCTTTGCGCCGTGGAATTTCCCGATCGGCAATCCGGCGCGAAAAATCGGCGCAGCGCTCGGCGCGGGATGCTCCTGCATCTTGAAGCCCGCCGAAGAAACTCCGGCGTCCGGGCTGGCGGTGGCGAAATGCCTGGTGGATGCGAGGCTGCCGGCGGGGGTGCTTTCAATCGTCTACGGCGTGCCGGCGGAAATTTCCGAATACCTGGTGAAGTCGCCCATCGTGCGCAAGGTTTCGTTCACCGGCTCAATTCCCGTGGGCAAGCTGCTGATGAAGCTCGCGGCCGAGGGCATGAAGCGCACCACCATGGAGTTGGGCGGCCACGCGCCGGTGCTGGTGTTCGACGACGTGGACGTGGACAAAGTGGTCGAGGCCTGCGCGACGGCGAAATATCGCAACGCGGGACAGGTTTGCGTTTCGCCCACGCGTTTCTACGTGCACGAAAAAATCTACAATAAATTTGTCGAGGCCTTCGCGACTCGCGCCAAGGCCCTGCCCGTGGGCGATGGCATCGAGGAAAAAAACCGCATGGGCCCGCTGGTGCACTCGCGGAGGCGAGCGGCGATCGAATCGCTGGTTGAGGACGCCACGAAATCCGGAGCGAAACTGCAGGCGGGCGGCGCGCGGCTGAATGGCCCCGGCTATTTCTACGCGCCCACGGTTCTGTCCGACGTGCCGGATACTGCACGCATCATGAACGAGGAGCCGTTCGGCCCGGTCGCGGTGATCAATTCGTTTTCGGACTATGACGCCGTGATCAAGGAAGCCAACCGCTTGCCATACGGCCTGGCGGCGTTCGCGTTCACGAATTCGGCGCACCGCGCGAAGCTCGTCGGCGAACAGCTCGAAGCCGGCATGGTTGGCGTGAACACGTTCCAGATTTCCGTGCCCGAATCGCCCTTCGGCGGCGTGAAAGAAAGCGGCCACGGCTCCGAAGAAGGCATCGAAGGCCTCGAAGCCTGCCTGGTGACGAAGTTCATCAGCGAAGCCTAGAGACCGGCGGAAATCTTCCACTGGAGACCTGCATGCTTTTCGATTTCGGAAAAATTCCGCCGCGCGAGGGATACAAGCTGCTGGTTTCGACGGTGACGCCGCGGCCGATCGCCTGGGTCACGAGCTTGAACTCGCACGGGCAACTGAATGCGGCGCCGTTTTCATTTTTCAATGTCTTTGCAGGCGATCCTGCCGTGGTCGGAATCGGCATGGGCAGCCACGAGCCTGGCCGGCCCAAGGACACGCGCCTGAACATCCGCGAAACGAAAGAGTTCGTGGTGAATCTCGTGTCCGAGGAAACCGCCGAGGCGATGAACATCACCGCCATCGAATTCGAAGCGGAAGTAAACGAGATCGACGAAGCGGAACTCAAGACGCTGCTTTCCGTGCACGTGAAACCGCCTCGGATCGTCGCCAGCCCGGTCTCCATGGAATGCAAGCTGATGCAGATCGTCGACCTCGGGGAGCAAAACGGCCTGGTGCTGGGGCGCGTGCTGGCCATGCACGTCCGCGATGATCTGGTGCTCAATCCCGCGAAGCATTACATCGACACTCCAAACCTGAAACTCATCGGCCGCATGCACGGCGCCGGCTGGTACGCGCGCACTTCCGACCGTTTCCTGATGGAGCGCATCCCCCGCGCCAACTGGAAGCTGCGACACGAAAAGAAACGACCGTTCCGCGGTGACCGGGCGCGCCCACGCGGATTGGCCGGCTTCGCGCTCAAGTTGACACCGTCCTCGCGAAGGTGATACGAGAAGCAAGGTTCATACTGCACGGACTTCGGGGGTGAAGTCGCCATGACAACGAAATTTCCGGACACATTCGACTACGCCGGCTTCAACGCACCGATGCGCACGGAGTGCGACATCTACGATCTGGTGATCGAGGGCAACCTGCCGCAGGAAATCAACGGCACCTGGTATCGCACCATCCCCGACCCTCAGTATCCGCCCATGCTCGGCCACGACACCTACCTGAGCGGCGACGGCATGATCAGCGCGTTCAAATTCGAGAACGGTCACATTGATTTCAAAATGAAATACATCATGACCGACCGCCTGAAGGCTGATCGCAAAGCGCGCCGCGGGCTTTTCGGCCTGTACCGCAATCCCTACACGGACGATCCCAGCGTCAAAGGCGTCAACCGTTGCGTGAACAACACGACTCCGATTTTCCACGGCGGCAGGCTGCTTACGCTGAAAGAAGACGGCCACGCAGTGGAAGTTCATCCCGAAACGCTGGAAACCGTGGGCGTGTTCAATTACGGCAGCAAGCTGCGCAGCCAGACAATGACCGCGCACACGCGCCTCGACGAGGACACGCAGGAACTTCACTTCTTCGGCTACGAAGCCAGCGGCCTGGCCACGAAAGACGTCTCCTACTGCGTGGCCGATAAAGAAGGCCAGCTCGTAAAGGAGGAGTGGTTCCAAGTCCCTTACGTTTCGCTGATGCACGATTTCGCGGTCTCCAAGGAACACGTCATCTTCCCTGTGTTCCCCACCACCGCCGATCTGGACCGCATGAAAGCAGGCGGCGTTCACTGGGTGAACGATCCCTCGCTCGACGCCTACGTGGGCATCATGCCGCGCGACGGCCACGTGAGCCAGATGCGCTGGTTCAAGCATCCGGCTTGCTCCGCGTTTCATTTCATGAACGCGCATACCGAAGGCAAATACGTGCACCTGGATTTCGGCATCGGCAAGTATGCGCCGTTTCCGTTCATCCAGCAGGCCTCGCACATCCATCCCACCGCGGAAGATTTCGCCTACGGCAAAGTGGTGCGCTGGTCGTTCGACATGTCCAAGCCCGGAGAGACATTCGAGGAGTACAAGCTCGCGCCCGCCGGCGATTTTCCCCGGGTGGCGAATAAAGACCACATGAAGGATTATTCGATCGGCTATTACCAGCGCTTCGATCCCGAAGCCGGCAAGCCGCTCATGGCCGGCCCCGTAGGCTTCGGCTTCAACACTCTCAGCCGCCTCGAAATCAAGAGCGGAAAGCTGAAGTCCTGGCATCCCACGCGCCCTGTGACGATCCAGGAAGAGGTTCACATTCCTTCGCGCACGCCGGGCCACGAAGGCTACCTCGCGCTCGTCGCCGATCTGCACGACACGCAGCTCTCCGATCTGCTCGTTTTCGAAGCCGAACATCTCGACAAAGGCCCGATCGCCACGGCGCACCTGCCGCTCCGCCTGCGCAATCAGGTGCACGGCAACTGGGTGACTGCAGAAGAGCTTCAATAAAAGAGTTGCTGCGCTAACTGGCAGCCGCAAGGCCGGCATGCCGTCATTCTGAGCGGAGTGGCCCGACGGTTTGGCGTTTCGACCCGCTCCTGCGGGTCGTCGGGCCGCGCAGTCGAAGAGCCTCTCCGCGGCGTGAATTTCGGCACCGACTTCATTCCCCCCGGCCGCGCCGCCTCCTAATCGCTTGCCTCACATTCCATTCGTTGCCGCTCGCGCCAAAGCGTGTTATGTCTACCGCACTCCGGGCGGGGGACATGGCACGACAATCGAGTTTCTACGGCTGGAAGCTGCTGGCTGCCTACTGGATCATTCTGTTCGCGAACTTCGGCTTTCCGCTTTACGGCGCCAGCGTCGTCAACACCGACATGGCCGTCGCCCTTCACTGGCACCGCACCCAACTGGGCCTGGCCTACTCCCTCTACCAGCTGATGCTTGGCCTGCCCGCGCCGCTGATTTCCGTGCTGATCGCACGCAGAGGAGCGCGGTTCACCACCACGATCGGTTGCTCGATCGTCGTCGCGGGCGCGCTGCTAATGTCCTCCGTCGTGCATACGGCCTGGCAGACGTACATCTTCTACAGTTTAGTCATGGGCCTGGGCGCGATGACCGGCGGCATCCTGGTCGGGCAGACCGCCGTGAACCGCTGGTTCGCGCGCTACAAAGGGCTGGCCATCACCATCGTGCACTTGGGAATCACGTTCGGCGGATTCGTCGCCGCGAAGCTGCTGGACACAGTGATTCGCGCCGCCGGAGGTAACTGGCGCGCGGGCTGGTGGCTGATGGCCGCGCTCAGCGCTGTCGCAGCACTTCTCGCCGTTACACTCGTCCGCGAGCGTCCGGCCGATCTCGGCCAGTTCCCCGATGGCGCGACCGCCGAGCAAGCGGCGGCATTTACCGTCCGCGCGCAAACTATTGCCCGCGTGCACAAGACGAATGAAGAGTGGACATTTTCCCAAGCGCTGCGCACGCCCGCGATCTGGCTGATCCTGATTTCCCTGCTCGGATTCAGCGCTGGATATCCCGTGTTCCTCGCGCACGGTAACGCGCACTTGCGCGATCTCGGCTACACGCCCGCGCAGGCCGCCTCATCTTTTTCGATCATGGTGCTCAGCTCGCTTTGCGGCACGCTGCTCTTCGCCGCGATTTCCGATTTGGTTGAGCCGCGCCTCGTCTGGGCCGTAGCTTCCGTATTTTTCGCGGTCGGACTGGTGTTGTCGCTCAGCGCTGCAGGCCCGTTCGGGCTCTATCTTTACGCCATCGTCATGGGCAGTTCGTACGGCGTCTGTTTCTCGGCAATGATGGTGCTGCCGGCCAACTACTACGGCCTGAAAGGCTACCCGCCCGTAATTTCTCTCTTCATGGTGATTGGCACCATCGCCGCTGCCTCGGCCGCCACTCTCGCGGGTGTCATCTTTGATCGCGTCCACACGTACTCCCCTGTCTTCTACGCCTCCGCCGCCCTCTCAGTAATCGCGGCAATCCTCCTGCTAATCATGAAACCCGCCCGCAAATCGGTCCCTCTCGGATTCCCAATTTCGTGAGCGACGTTCTAATCGGGTAAGATTTTGGTGGAAGCCCCGGCCTTCTAGGCGGGGGAAAGAACTGCCGACAGTCATCCAGATTTAGCCGCGGCAACTTTGCGCTGCCGAGATTTCCACCCCCTGGATTGCTCTACCTCCTTGCCTTCCTGCCTCCTTCTCTCTGTCCCTCTGTGTCTCCGTCGCCAAATCCTGTATCCTTCCAATCCGCATGGGTGGAATGCTCTCAGGCCAAATCGCGCTCATCACCGGCGCCGGACGCGGCATCGGCAAAGGCATCGCGCTCCGCTTCGCCGGCGAAGGCGCCACCGTCGCTCTTACCTCGCGTAACAAAGCTCAGCTCGATCAGGTCGCAGGCGAAATCGAAATCGCGGGCGGCCGTGCGCTGGCCGTAGCAGGTGACGTCACCCGCCGGGCCGACGTCGACCGCGTGGTGAAAACCGCCACTGAAAAGCTCGGCCCCGTTTCGTTGCTCGTCAACAACGCCGGCATCGCCGGCCCCTACGGCCCGATTGGAGTCGTCGATCCCGAAGCCTGGTGGGCCGCGCAGGAAGTCCACGTCCGCGCGCCGCTGCTTTTCATGACCGCCGTGCTGCCCGGAATGATCGAGCGTCGCGCGGGACGAATCATCAATATTTCCTCGCCGCGCTGCCACATGCTCACGCCCGGTCTATCGGCCTACAGTTTCGGCAAAGCAGCGGCGAATCGCCTTGCGCAACTCGTCGCCAATGAAGTGAAGGAAAGCGGAGTGACGGTCTTCGCGCTCGATCCCGGCTCGATCATGACCGAGATGGCCGACGAAACCATGAGCAATGCCGACGCGCAGCGCTGGGTGCCGAAAATGGTGGAGCGCCTGAATCAAATGAAAGGAAAAATTGGACCGCTCGAAGGAATGGAATGGTGCACCGGCCGCTGCGTGGGTCTGGCGTCCGGCCGATACGACGTGCTTTCCGGCCGCTACATCGACCGCACCGAAGATCCAGACGAGCTTTTGAAACAGCCGCCGCCAAAACCGCCGCGAACGACACCCGGAGAGGTCAGGAAGCTCGCTTGATTTCCTTCGGCGTCGCGTCCGCCAGAGGTTCCGGACCCGGCGCTTTCGTGAGACTCTGCACGTTTTCCGCCAGCGACGTCTTTTCCAACACTGGCTGAGGCGCCATATCCACGGAAAGCCGCAATACGTCCGGCCGCGCATAGTGGCCCGCGGAATCGCACGCGTATTTCATCAGGATGATGCTCCAGATCGATGTCCGCGTAGACGATCCCTTCCTTGCCCACCAGCGGACCGCTGATGATTTGGCCGTCCGGACCGATGATCGCCGACCAACCGCCGCCCGTCTGGATCAAGTCGGGCCGATCCTTGAATCCCAGCCGCTTCACGATGTCGCTTCCCACCGGCGATTGCACGTTGATGACAAACGTCTGTCCGGCCAGCGCGTGGTGGCGCGCCGCGGCTTCCGTTACCGAATTGAAAATCGCCGAGTGCGGATTGTGCGTCAGTGTCGACGTGCCCGGCCACGCCGCCACGTGGATCTGCTCCCCCATGGCGGTCAGCGCGTAGCGCGTCAGATCCATGGTGTGTTCCCAACAGATAAGTCCGCTAATCTTTCCAAGCTCCGTGTCGAACACGCGAAGATCGCTTCCGTCCCCGCGTCCCCAGATCGTGCGCTCCACGTGCGTGGGCTGCAATTTGCGGTGACGTCCCATCACCTCGCCTCGATCGTTGAAGTAGAGCAGTGTGTTGTAGAGCGTGCCGCCCTCGCGTTCGCTGATTCCCATGACCACGTACGCCTTCGCCGCCCTGGCCGCCAGACCGATGTTCGTCACCGTCCGGCTGTTGATCTCGACCGCGTTCTTGTAGAGGTCCACAAAATAGGGCGCCCCCTGGGTTGGCGTCATGAGCCAGATCCAGTAGGGATACCCGGGTATGTAGACTTCCGGGAACACAATCAGTCTGGCGCCCGCCCCGGCCGCCTCCGCGATCAGCGCACAGGCTTTTTCCGTGGTCGCTTCACGCTCCAGAAAAACCGGAGCGGCCATCACCGCAGCCGCCTTGAAACGAGGACACGTGTCACCCATGGTTCGCCTCCGGCGAGGAACAGACTTCGCGCGAGGCGCTAACGTAGCACTGCTCTCTCCGCGAGTCCAGCCAATGGGCCTTCCGCGCACAACTTCCAGGAAAAATTCGTCTTCGCATCGCTCCCGCCACCGGATATATTGGCGGCGTCAACTCACTTTGCGAAACACGGAGACCGCTCGATGAGAAAGCTCGACATTTTCACGCACATCTGGCCGAAGAAGTTTCACGATGCGCTGCTGAAAACCACCGGGCAAATGAAGGACATGCACCGCCGCAGCGAAGCCGTGCCTATGATGACCAACTTGGAGCGCCGTTTCCAGGTAATGGACATGTTCGACGGCTACCAGCAGATTCTTTCGCTCGCCTCACCTTCTCCGGACGCAGCCGGAGATAAAACAGCATGGCGCGAGCTTTCCCGCATCGGCAGCGACGGCATGGCTGAACTTTGCCTCCAATATCCCGACCGCTTCCCAAGCTTTATCGCGTCCGTGGCCATGCGCGATCCGGATGGCGCGGTCGAAGAAGCGCGGCGCGCGGTGAAAGAATTGGGCGCCTGCGGAATTCAGATCTATTCCAACGTGGCGGGAAAGGCGCTCGACGCGCCGGAATTTCGTCCGGTCTTCGCCGAAATGCAGAAGCTCGGCAAACCGATCTGGATTCATCCCGCGCGCACCGCGAAATTTCCGGACTATCAGACCGAGCAGGAGTCACGATACGAAATCTGGTGGACGTTCGGTTGGCCCTACGAATCCAGCGCCGCGATGGCGCGGATTGTATTTTCAAAAATGCTCGACGAGCTGCCGGACCTCAAATTCATTATCCATCACGCCGGAGGCATGGTCCCATTCTTCGACGGTCGCGTCGGCCCAGGCTGGGACCAGCTGGGCGCGCGCACGTCGAGTGTCGACTACAAGCCGCTGCTGAAGGAATTAAAGAAGCGCCCGCTGGATTATTTCAAGATGTTCTATGCGGACACAGCGACCTTCGGCTCAAAATCCGCGCTGGTCTGCGCGCTCGATTTCTACGGCGTCGACCATGTCCTCTTCGCCTCGGACGCCCCCTTCGACCCCGAAGGCGGCCCCATGTACATCCGCGAAACCCTGAAGGTGATCGACTCGCTGGACATCTCGAAGGAAGACCGCGAAAAGATCTATTACAAGAATTCCTGCGCCCTGCTCGGCATTAAGTAACCAATTGCGCGCAAAAAAAGGGACCCCAACAAAGTGTCACTCTTTGCTGGGGTCCCGAGAATTCCGTTCCGTCGGATCCGAACGCTTACTTTTTCAGCTGCGCCTCGATCGCGCCTGTCACCTCTGGCGAATCGGGCGTTACCGGCGGCTCGAACCGCTGCACCACGTTGCCGTTGCGATCGACCAGGAACTTCGTGAAGTTCCACTTGATATCGCCCGCGACCGTGGGGTTCGCGTCTTTCGTCAGGAAGCTATAGAGCGGGGCCTGATCGTCGCCCTTGACGGAAATTTTCCCGTATACCGGGAAGGTCACGTTATATTTTCCGGTGCAGAATTTCGCGATCTCTTCGTTCGTGCCCGGTTCCTGCCCCGCGAAATTATTCGCCGGGAAGCCTACGATCACGAAACCCTGATCCTTGTACTTCTCGTAGATCGACTCGAGCGCGGAATACTGCGGCGTAAAGCCGCAACGACTGGCCACGTTGACCACCAGCACGACTTTGCCCTTGTAGTCGGCCAGCGGCGCGTCCTTGCCGTTCAAAAGAGGGAGCGTGAAATCGTAAATGCTTTTCGGCGCCGCATACGCGCTTGCCACCATCATCAGGACAATTACCCCCGCGATAAAATAGCCCGGAAACTCCGTCACTCGCATTTTCTTCATGTCGATCTCCTTGGAACGTCCCGCTTCATGCAAAGGACGAAGCTCGCCGCGCCCGCAAAGCATATGCCCGCCGCACTGGCCGGTCAAGGTTTCGCGCCCGCGCCGATGCTAAACTAGTCCGAGCGCACATGGACGACTCTGCTATCTATTCAATGATCGGCGAGGACGGTTTCATCCGTCTGATCGCCGCCTTCTACCGCCAGGTTCCACAGGACGATATCCTCGGCAAGATGTATCCGGCGGAGGACCTGGCCGGCGCCGAGCAGCGACTGCGCGATTTCTTGATCTATCGCTTCGGCGGACCGCAGCGCTACATCGAGCAGCGCGGCCATCCGCGGCTCCGCGCGCGCCATATGCCTTTTCAGATCGATCGCGCCGCGCGGGACAACTGGATGCGGCTCATGAACAATGCTTTTGCCGAAGCAAAACTACCCGCCGAGGCCGAGCAGCACCTGCGCACATTCTTCGATCAGCTTTCCACGTTCATGATCAACCAGTGAAACGTTAGCTGTTGCGCCCAATGAAGCGCGAGGACCTGTTGCTGCATCAGATCACGCGTAGGTGATATAGTCGATCAGAGGCGGACCGAACGCGGGTGCGCCGCGATAGATATAAGGAGCGACGATGTTCCCCGACATTATGGTGCAAGGCATGCGCGACGAACTCACCCGAGTAGGCTTTCAGGAGCTGCGGACGCCGGAAGACGTCGACGGCGCGCTGAAGGACGAAAAGCGCACCGTGCTCGTGGTTGTGAATTCCGTCTGCGGATGCGCGGCCGGCAAGGCGCGGCCGGCCATTGCTCGGGCCATCGCGAACAAAAACCGTCCCGAAGTGCTCGCCACGGTTTTCGCGGGACAAGACGCCGAGGCCACGGCGCAGGCTCGCAAGTATTTTCTGCCGTACCCGCCGTCATCTCCCTCAATTGCCCTGATGCGCGACGGCAAGCTCGCCTTCATGATGGAGCGCCGCGACATCGAAAGCAGCGATCCGTTCACGATTGCCGCCGTACTGACGCGCGCGTTCGACCAATTCTGCTCCCCTGCCAAAGCCGCGGCGAACCAGTAGTCCATCCATAATTTTCCCCGGAAGACTCAAGCTCCGTGACTTCGTCACGCCAATCAGACGAAGGAGTTGCATTGGGAAGTTGCACGAAGTCTATGGCTGCTGCTTGCGGTTGCGGAAGGCGAGTTCGTCGAGGACTTGGCCGTTCGGAAGCGTCAGCGAAATGAATAGGCCGCCCTTTTCACCGCTGCGCAGCGGCCAGATGATCGCCGAAATTTTATCCCCTGGTTTCACGCTATTCGAGTGCCATCCTTGGCGTGCCAGATTGTTGGGGCTGTTGAGCTCGATGCTCCACCTGTCGCTGCTGCCGTTTTCGTTGGGCACGTCGAGTTCGATCCAGCTGTGGGGGTTGGTCCACTGAAATTCCGCGACCGTACCCACGATGGTGGTTTCTTTGTTGCGGTCGAACATCGCGAAGGAATGGTGAGCGAGCGCGGAGCTGGCCAACAGGCAGACCAGCGCGCCAAGACACGTGAGTTGAAATTTCCTCATGGTGCCCACCCCCGAATACGATAACTACGGCGAGAATTCGATTCCCGGCGCGTCGCCGCTCGCGCTGCTTGCATAAAGTACTATAATGCCCGCCGGAATTTAAGAATTTGTTTCATGCCGCAGGCGGGCGCGGGCACGTCGGAGGACTTCCTCCTATCTCGACGGTATCGCGCTTCGAAACGGGGGAAGCATGAAATTCTTCGCTGGATCGATCCTCGCGCTGATCGCGTTTGGGTGTCTCGCCAACATTGGCGCAGCGCAAAATGCAGCTCCTCATAAATCTACGGATGCCGCGAAGACTGCGCGCTACGCTGGCATCGAATCGCTAAAGGCGCTGCCCGATTGGTCGGGAATTTGGACATTCGACTTTGGCCCGCCACCCGGTTTCCCGCCAGAACAGCCTTCGTTCACGCCTGCCGCGGACGATGAGTACAAGAAACTGCTGGAGCTCGAAGCGAAGAACGAAGAGCCGCCGACGGACGCCGCGAATTGCCTGCCTCCGGGGATGCCGACGATCATGTCGATGCCGTACGACATCGAGTTTTTGTTCACGCCGGGGCGGGTGACAATTATCCAGGAAGCGTACATGCAAGTGCGGCGCGTATTCACGGACGGTCGTGGACATCCGGCCGATCTCGACCCCACCTTCAACGGCCACTCCATCGGCCACTGGGAGGGCAGCACGCTGGTGATCGACACAGCCGGGTTGGGACATAAAACTCCGCTGGGATTTAACCGCATGGATCACGGGCCGAAACTGCACGTCGTGGAGCGAATCCATCTGATCGCGCCGGACAAGCTGGTGGACGAGATGACGCTGACGGACCCAGATGTGCTCGCGAAGCCCTGGCACGTAGCGCGCGGTTACACGCGCCATCGCGATCTCGATCAGCTCGAATACATCTGTGAGGAAAACAATCGTAATCAGGTCGACGCCACCGGCCACGTATCGCCGGGCCTGAAACACTGATTCCCGTCCCTGGCGCGCTGCGGTGCCATCGTATTTCTGGATACACGCCGCCAACTCAGTTCCCCGCGCATGCGTCCGCGCTGCGATAGAATGGCAACACCGTGGATGAGAGATTTTATCGCGCGACGATGAAGATCGGCGGCGGCACGCTGCTCGGCAGGCTCGCGTTTACGTTCTTGCTGCTCTGCGCCATCGCCGTGGGCGCGGCCATCGGTCTGCTCTTCGTTTATTCCAGCGACCTGCCTGAAATTCACGCGCTGGAAAACTACCGGCCTGTCATCGTCACGGAGTTGTATGCGGACAACGGCCAATCCGTGGGCACGTTCGCGCTGCAGCGACGCATCCTGCTTACCTACAACCAGATTCCTCCCGTGCTGCGCGACGCCATCATCACCACGGAAGATCAGCACTTCGAACAGCACTGGGGCGTCGATTTTCCGCGCGTGCTCGAAGCCGCCTGGCGCGACGTGGTGAGCCACCGCGTGGCCGAAGGCGCCAGCACGCTGACGATGCAACTGGCGGGAGGGCTGTTCTTGAACCGCAGCGATCGCAGCATGCACCGCAAGGTGCAGGAAACCATGCTCGCGCTGCAAATCGAGCGGCACTACACGAAGGAACAGATTTTCACGATGTATTGCAATCAGATTTATCTTGGCTCGGGTAACTATGGCTTCGAAGCAGCCTCCGAATACTACTTCAGCAAGCCTGTGGGCCAACTGACGCTCGCCGAAGCCGCCACGCTCGCGGCGATCATTCGCGGCCCGATCTATTCGCCGATCCTCCATGCGGACCGTGCGCGCAACCGCCGCAATCTGGTGCTTTCGCTGATGGCGCACGACGGGAAAGTGACGCAAGCGGCGGCGGACGCGGCTGCCAAGCTTCCGCTCGGCCTCCACGTGGCATCGCTGCGCAACGATCTGGCGCCGTATTTTGTGGAGGAAATTCGCCAGTATCTGGAACACACCTATGGAACCGCCGCGGTGCACGAACAGGGTCTGCGGGCCTATACGACGCTCAACGTGGACATGCAACGCGCCGCAGACCGCGCCGTCCGCGACGGCCTGCACGCCTACGACCGGCGCCACGGCTGGCGCGGCAATCTGCCGAATATCCTGCGAGATAATCTCGGCACGCTGGATAGCTACGTGAACGACGACTGGAAAGCGCCCATTCAGAAGGGCGATTACGTAACGGGGCTCGTTACGTCCGTGCAGCCCACTTTCGCTTACATCAAAATCGGTCCGTACCGCGCGCTGCTCACCCCACAGGATTTTTCCTGGACCGCGCACAAAACCGCCGCTGAGATCCTGCAGACCGGCGACTTGGTCACCGTACAGATCAAAGAACTCAACGGTACGGCGGCCGAAGTCGAACTTGAGCAGATGCCCGTGGCGCAGGCGGCGCTCGTCGCCATCGACAACGCCACCGGCGGAATCAAAGCCATGGTCGGCGGCTACGATTTCGAGGATTCGAAATTCGATCGCGCCACGCAGGCGATGCGGCAGACGGGCAGCTCGTTCAAAGTTTACGTCTATGCCGAAGCCATTGCCCAGGGCGCTTCGCCATTCGACACCGTGCTCGACGCGCCGGTGACATTTCACACGGGAAGCCAGGATTATTCACCGCACAACTATGACGAGAAATTCGAGGGCCGCATCACACTGCGCCGCGCGCTGGCCGATTCGCGCAATGTGCCGGCTGTGCGGCTGCTGGATAAAGTCGGCATCGAGAACACCATCGAGCTCGCGCGAAAATTTGGGCTACAGAGCCCGCTGCCTCCGGTGCTGCCGCTGGCGCTCGGCTCGGCCGACCTCACACTGCTTGAACACACGTCCGGTTTCACGGTCTTCCCCGACGACGGCATTCATATCGAGCCGCAATATCTGCGCCGGGTCACCTCATACGACGGCGTAGTGCTGGAAGACCAGCGGCCCAAGGTCACGGACGTGATCCCGCCTGAAGTGGCGCGGACGATGGTGGCGATGCTGGAGGAAGTGGTGCAGTTCGGCACCGGCGTACGCGCCAAAGAAATTGGACGTCCCTCGGGCGGCAAGACCGGCACGACGAACGATTTCACCGATGCGTGGTATATCGGGTTCACTCCGCAGATCACCTGCGGGGTGTGGGTCGGCAATGACGCGCACGTGACGCTGGGCAAGAAAGAAACCGGTGCGCGGGCAGCGCTGCCGATTTGGATTGAATTCATGCAGCAGGCCATGCAGGGCATGCCGGTCGAGCAATTTCAAAATGTGGTGTCGCTGGAAAAGCAGGCGGCGGAACATCAGGTGCAGGTCGATACGCCCGATACGGCGCCGCCGGCGGATGCTGCCGAGCAGGGACTGGCGGCAGCGGCTGGCGCGTCGGCTCCGCCTGCGAAGGTGACTGCACCGGCGCCGGAGACTGCAAAGCCACAGTAACGCCGTCTCACCACCGTAACCCCGCTTAATCGATTGCCGCTTTTGTTCGGTTTCGGTGATCTCTTCAGAAAAAGTCTGGCTGAATGCCGGCGCTACGAAAATGGATTCCAGCCGCCGGGCCTGAGTTCCCGCAAGTGCCCCTTAGTTTCCAGCGTGATCTTCCTGCCGCGAACAATTTCACCGATAACCGCGACTTCCGCGAATCCCGGCGCGCTTTGCAGTCGCTTCAACTTTTCTTGCGGTACCGTGAAGAGCAGTTCGTAGTCTTCGCCGCCGTGGAGGGCCAGATGGAGCGGGTCGAGCCGGCGTTTCTGGAGCGCGCGTGCTGCGGTGTCGGGAATTTTCACCACGGGGATTCGGTCGGAAGCCAGGCGCGCGCCAACCCGGCTCGCCGCGCACAGTCGGACGAGATCGGTCGAAAGCCCGTCGGAGATGTCCATCATGGCCGACGCCATGCGGTGGCGCGCAAGCCACGCTCCCAGCTGAACCCGAATTTTCGGATAGAGATGCGGCTCCAGTAACTGCGGAAGCGTACGCGGGGAGCGAGCGCGCGATTCCATTATCGCGAGCCCCAACGCCGCGCGCCCCAGCCGCCCGCTCACACAAATGAGGTCGCCAGGTTGCGCTCCCGATCGCGTGATGGCCAGCCCCGTACCCACTTCGCCGATCACCGTGATGCTGATCGAAATTTGCTCGCCGCGGGTGGTATCGCCGCCTACGAGCCGAATCCCCAGCTCCCGCGCGGCGCGGCCCATTCCTCGCAGAAAACCATCCAGCCACGGTCCGGCACGCGCCCTGGGCAGCGCCATGGCCAAGAGAAAGTAACGCGATTCGGCCCCCATGGCGGCCAGGTCGCTGGTGGCTCGAACCAGCGATTTATATCCCACCGAGTCCGGCGGATAGATTTCCGCGCGAAAATGGATGCCGTCCGAGAACTGATCGCAGCTGAGAACCCACTCGCGGCCGGGGCGCGAGGCAAGAAGCGCGGCATCGTCCCCGATCCCTAAGCGCAGGGCTCCCCCGGCGCGCCGGCCCCTGCCGCGAATCGACGGCACGGCCTTCGCAATCCCTTCGATCAGCTTGTCTTCCTCGCCCAACCTGCTCGCTCGCCTTCCAGAAGCCCCAACGCGCCTGTCACTCAACCGTTCAAGCTATCATCTAACCTTCGATCCCACCTGTCCGTCCGTACAGTTGTGGAAGCTTCTGCCGATGCGGTAAAGTACCGGTCAGGTAGCTTGAAAGTCCAGGAGCCCGGCCCCGGCGTGTGACCGGGAAGCCTGTGGAAAACGCTGTCGCAATGGAAGATCACGGGTTGACGCCACCCGCCGAGGTGGCTACAATCTGGCGGGTTTCGGACCAGGGCTCTCGGTTCAGACTCATGATCGCAGATATCTGAGGAAAACGGCTAGCCCCTGCAAGGCGCAGGCGGGTAGACGGCCGAAGTTGCAGGAATCAAGCGGACCAAAACGATGAAGGGTAAGTCTTCCTATACGTTTTTTATTGCTTCGAACGCCACCGGCGGGATGCGACGGGTGCGTCTGCCGTGGTACGTCTTGCATATGGTGGCCGTGCTGGCGATTGTCGGCGGCATCACCGTGGCCGCGGGCATGGGCTCCTATTCCCGGATGCTCTGGAAAGCCACCAGTTACAATTCGCTTCGCCAAGAACAGAACACCCTGAAACAGCAATATGTCCAGCTGCAAACGCAGGTCAAGGACACGAATCAGCGCCTGAACTCGTTGCAGTCCCTGGCCGGCGAAGTGGCCATGGCTTACGGCATCAATCGCTTCCGGCAGACTCCCTTTGGCTTGACCGATGCGGCGCCCGAGCCGGACGAGGCCGCCTTCCAGAACTCAGTGGACGAATTCAGCTACCTGCAAAAGAACGTGAACGCGGTGACTATGGCGGGCGGTGGATTGCGGTTGCTGCCGGCGGCTCAACTGAGCACTCTGGGAATCATTCCGGCACTGTGGCCAGTGGTCGGGCAGATCACTGGGCATTTCGGCGAGCGCCTGGACCCATTCTCGGGTGAAGGCGCGTTTCATGCCGGGCTCGACATCGCGTCGCGCTATGGCGATGCGGTTCGTGCCACAGCCGACGGCGAGGTTGAAGAAGTGGACCAGCGGGCGGGATACGGCCGGCTCGTCGTGATCGACCACGGCTTTGGCGTCACGACCTGGTACGGACATCTTTCAGGATTCAACGTCCAGAGCGGTATGCATGTGAAGGCAGGAGATGTGATCGGCTATGAAGGCAACAGTGGCCGCGCAACGGGTCCTCATGTTCACTACGAAGTCCGGATTTACAATACGCCGGTGAATCCGTGGCGCTACCTGCGCAACGTGAACCCCACGGCTACTGCGGGCGACAAGGTCGCGGGTAATTCGACGACGCCTCCCGCCAACGGCGACTAGTCTTTCGCTTCTTCCGCTGCTCTCCTAGTCCTTTTCGCGCCCCTTCGTGTGTTTTTGGGTGAGACTTGCTTGTGCGGTCCTCAGCTGATTGAATTGCCCCGCTTAGTCCGTTACAGTCGATTGCTTCTCACCGCCGACCCATGATCTTCAACAGCTGGGACTACTACCTTCTCTTTCTGATCCCGAGCGCGATTCTGTGCCGGGTGGCGACTCCCGCGCGGCGGCCCTGGGTCATTCTTTTGAGCGGGGGGCTCTTCTTCACCTACTTTTCCTACACTCAATTCGGAGGGGTTGCGGGCGCCGCGTGCCTGGCGATTTTCTTGTGGGAATCGTTTGTCAGCCGGTTTTACAAGCCGCTTTCGTGGATCTGCTGGCTGGGCGTCACGCAGACGGTTTTGTTTCTCGTGGTCTTCAAATATCGCAATTTCTTGACCGGACTGGTGTGGCACGACGCGGCGCAGAATCCTTTGTACTGGCGAAGTGCGTTTCTGCCGCTGGGGATTTCGTTCTTCACCTTCGAGTTCGTGCATTACGCCGTCGACCGCTACAAGAACAGAGCCGAGGAAGGCTCGGTTACCGAATATCTCGCGTTCATCTTGTTCTTCCCGACGATGGTCGCCGGGCCCATCAAGCGCTACCAGGATTTCCTGCCGAAGCTGCGCGGCATTTCGCGCGAGTGGGTGATCGACTGGCAGCGCGGCGTTACGCGGATTCTCACCGGCCTGGTGAAAAAATTTGCGGTGGCGGATGTGCTGACCGCGTACACGAACCATATGAACGCCACTGACATCAGCCACGCCTGGCGACCGATTCTTTTGGTCTGGCTTTTTGCCTATGGCCTGAAAATTTACGCCGATTTCTCTGCATACTCTGACATTGCCATTGGCTCGGCGCGCCTTTTCGGCATTCGCGTCCCGGAGAATTTCGATTGGCCTTATCTGCGCACGAACATTACCGAGTTCTGGCGGCACTGGCATATGTCGCTTACCAGCTGGCTGATCGACTACATCTATATTCCGCTGGGCGGATCGCGGCGCGCGGCCGGACAGGTGTACGCCAACATTTTGGTCACCATGCTGGTCAGCGGGATCTGGCACGGAGCCGGAGTGAACTTCATCGTTTGGGGGTTACTGCACGGGGTGATGCTGGTGATTCGCCGGATGTGGCGGCAGATGCGGCCTCTGCCGCATGGCGCTCCGCCTCCGGCTTGGTCGCAACTGGGTTCGTGGTTGCTCACGTTTGCCGCCGTGAATTTCGCGTGGGCGTTTTTCTGCATGGACGTGCACACGGCGCTTTATTTCTTTCGGAGGCTTCTGATTGGATAACGCCATGACAATTCTGGAATGGTTCAAGCACGCGTTCGACTACATCGGCGGCGCGCAAGACGAGCCACCCGCAGGATTCCCGGTCCAGCTGCGGCACTGGTGGTTTTGGGCCGCGTGGTGGGCGGCGCAGGCGCTGGCGATTTACGTTTTTTCCGGCCAAAGCTCGAAATTCATCTACATCGATTTCTAAAACGGTCGAAAGTATGGGCGATCGCTTTTCTTGGTTGGCAATTTAGTGGGTCGGAGCTTCAGCTCCGACCATAAGACGCACAAAGAAAAGGGACTTTAAACCCTGAGGTCGGCGGCTTGAACGCACCAAAGCGAATCTTCTTTTTGGCTCTAGCGGGAATTGTGCTCCTGCTCGCCGCGGTCGATCACAAGGTCGCCCGGCTCTCGTGGAATACGATTCCGCGCTGGACGATGTCCCGCGTGCGCCAGTCGACCGGCGCGCAGGTGATCGCTCTGGGAAATTCGCTGATTGGCGTGGGGTTTCAGGAACGTTCATTCGACGAGGGCATGCGCCTCACACAGCCGAACGGTTCGTTGAGTCTCGCCATGGGCGGCTCGAGCGGCGTCGAACAACTTCTGATGTTGCGCTACGCGCTCCAGCAGGGGCTGCGGCCGCGCGTCGTGGTGTTTGGCTTTTTCGATTTCACGCTTACGCATCCGCTGGAATATGTGACGCGCGACTTGATTGGCAATCGCGCCATGCTCTATTACGTCGAGCCGGAGTACGCGCGGGGCTTTTATCATCTTTCGCTCCACGATCGCGCGGAATTCGAAATCATGCGCCATTTCGAACTATTTGCCGACCGCGGCACGATCTGGGAGCGGGTGGAACTTTTTCGGCGCGCGCTCGCGCAGCAAGGAATGCCGGCGGAGGCGTCAAACTCCATGGGCCGCTCGGTCGATTTCGCGATGCTCGAATATCCCAGCGCGCCGGAGTTCATCGCCGAATGCGGCCGCGCCAGCCGCAACCCGCTGATTCCGTCGATTCGCGAAATCGCGTTGCAAGCCGAAGCCGCTGGCGCGAAAGTCTACTTCGTCGAAATGCCCATGCCGCCCGATCACGTGCACATGTTTTACGACCAACTGGAATGGTCCGGCGGATACCGCGTGCATCTGCAGGAGATGGTTGGTGGATTAGGCGCGGACTATATTGACGCCAGCCACTGGATGCCGGACGAGAATTCTTTCGAAGACCCGCTGCACCTGACCTACACAGGCGCGCAGGAATTCAGCCGCCGCCTGGGTGAATATTTGCGCGGAGTTTCGGCGGGAGAAACGAAAAATTAGTCGGCGTGCGCCACAGCGGGAACCGCTTCGGGAATCCTCGATCCTACGCGACTGCGGTGAACGTAGAACGAGCCGATCGTCAGCAATAGGGTCGGAAGAAAGAACCGCAGTCCGTCGCGCAAGAGTGCGGCCGGTCCCGCCTCTTCTGGCGGGCCGATGCCGCACCCACAATCAATCTTCAGCCCGTGCAGATAGGCGTAGGTGATTGCCGACATGAAACCGACAAGTACGATGCTGGCCAGCAGCCCTGCATAGCGCCTCAGAATCCCCACCACCAGCCAAAACCCCAGAAACAACTCGCCAAACGGCAGAATCCGCGCTGCGAACATGGAAGCGCCGGGCGGCAGGATTTTGTAGGACTCGACCTGAATGGCGAAGTAGGTGATGGAAAGCCGCGTCGATGCCCATCCCCACGTGAAACCTTCCAAAGGCTTGAGCTTGCCCAGGGCAGCCCCGAGAAAAATCGAGCCAACGATAATCCCGCCGAAGATGAGCGCAAAGCGCAGGAACCGAATCCGTTTTTCTCGATTGCGAATGATGAAAGCAGCGACCAGCGCCACAGCGAACAACCAGCAACCTTTGAACGCGATAAAGCTCAGCGCTGAGTAGAGGAAATCCATCTGGATTGCTCGACTGTTCGCCTACTGGCTCAGAAGCGAATCGAAAAACTGCTTTAGGATCGGCCAGGAAACGGCTCCCGCGCCGACCGGCAACCGTTTGCCCTTATAGGTAATGACGTATGTGGGCGTGGACTGTACGGGAATCGCATTTCCCAACGCGCGATCAGCCTCGATGTACGAATCCACGGAGCAGGTGTCGCCCGCCGGGTGGCCCGCCGCGAAGCTGGCCGACTTCAGGCCCGGAGGCGAATCGAATCCACAACCATGCATGATCGTCTCCACGCGCTTGAAATCCGCGGGGCTCATCGCCGCGGAGACGTACTTCGCAATATTTCCGTCCGCCGCCCAATCATTTTGGTGGTCGTAGAGTGCTTCTTCCACACTCGCGAACTTACCGATGCGCGCCGAAGCGTTTAACCAACGCGACGCTTCGTATCCGTACTTGTGCATCGGCAGTGGGAAATCGTGGTGCACGAGGTAGACCTTGCCAGCGGCCACATAGTCGTTGATCAATTCCTTGAGCGTATTTTCGTAGAGATTCCGGCAGGAGGGACATTCGTAATCCGTGAACACCTCCATCATGATCGGCGCGCTTGGGGAACCATAGGATTTCACGGGCGCGCCGAGCGATTGGGCCGGCTTGGCAGCGGTCTTTGAAGCAGACGTCGCGGGCTTGGCGGACGTAGCCGGTCTCGCGCTCGAGGTCGCGGGTGTGGCCGCGGACTGGGCGACGTTCGCGAGCGGTTGCGCCGGCTGAGCGCTCGCCGATGGCTCCGCACTAGCACTAGCGGCCACCAAGGTCGTCTTCGCGCATGAAACCGTCGCGACGCCGAGCGACAAAATCGTCAGCAGCGCGAATCCCCTGCCCCAGCCAATCGCAGACCCCGCAATTGAATTGCGCGGCTCGACCGCGCCCGTAACAATCGTTCGGTTGACCAATTCCGCCTCCCTCGCATGAAGTCGAAAATCTATACCCCGTCCGGTGCCCAATTGTAGCGCGAATTCAGCCCACACACGGTTGCCTGTTCGGGCAACGAGCTGAACCCGTTCTACGCTCGTGAGATGCTTGAAGCTAAAGCAGGGTTCGCCGCGCCATGACGCCTCCGCGCGCTCCCCCCAGGTCAAATCGCAAATCCGACAGATCCTTACGTTGGATTGACGTTCCTTGCTTCGTTAATACTACGTAAAGCAAATAATTGCAGTGGAATACAGACACACAAGAAACTTGACAATGACTCGCTCAACATGTAATATGGCCTTGTTTCAACCGGCCTAGAGCCGGGCGCACGCTAACAGGAGCGGACTCCATGAGCAAGATCATCGGAATTGATTTGGGCACGACCAATTCGGTCGTCGCCGTCATGCAGGGCGGCGAGCCCGTCGTAATTCCCAACCAGGAAGGCGCGCGCACCACACCTTCGGTGGTGGCCATTACGAAATCCGGCGAAAGACTCGTCGGACAGGTCGCCAAGCGCCAGGCGATCACGAATCCTGAAAACACAGTGTATTCGATCAAGCGGTTTATGGGCCGGCGCTACGACGAAGTGCAGGAAGAAGCGAAGCGAGTTCCCTACAAAGTCGTGAAGGGGCCGCACGACGACGCGCGCGTCGATATTTCCGGCAAGTCCTACAGCCCGCCGGAAGTGTCGGCCATGATCCTTCAGAAGCTGAAGGCTGCAGCGGAAGACTTCCTCGGCGAGAAAGTGACCAAGGCCGTCATCACCGTGCCCGCATATTTCAATGACAGCCAGCGCCAGGCTACCAAGCAGGCGGGTGAAATCGCCGGGCTGGAAGTGCTGCGTATCATCAACGAGCCCACCGCTGCGGCGCTTGCCTACGGTCTGGACAAGAAAAAGGAAGAGACCATCGCCGTGTACGACCTCGGCGGCGGCACGTTCGATATTTCCGACCTTGAGGTTGGCGAAGGCGTCGTGGAAGTGAAGTCGACCAATGGCGATACGCACCTGGGTGGTGACGACATCGACCAGCGCATCGTCGAGTGGATGGTTTCGGAATTCAAGCGCGATCAGGGCATCGACGTCGGCAAGGATCGCATGGCCATTCAGCGGCTGAAGGAAGCCGCGGAAAAAGCCAAGATCGAGCTCTCGCAACTTCAGGAAACGGAGATCAACCTTCCCTTCCTGACGGCGGATGCCTCCGGCCCGAAGCATATGCAGACTAAGTTGACCCGCGCGAAGCTTGAGCAGCTGATGGAAGATCTGCTCCAGCGCACGGTCGGCCCGGTAAAGCAAGCGCTCACCGACGCGCAATTGACTCCGGACAAAATCGACGAAGTGGTTCTCGTCGGCGGCTCGACACGTATTCCTCGGGTGGTCGAAATCGTGAAAGGCCTCTTCAACGGGAAAGAGCCCCATAAGGGCGTCAACCCCGACGAAGTGGTCGCGGTGGGCGCGGCCATTCAGGGCGGCGTGCTGGGCGGCGAAGTGAAGGACATTCTGCTGCTCGACGTGACTCCGCTTTCGCTGGGCGTCGAAACGCTCGGCGAAGTGATGACCGTACTGATCCCGCGGAACACGACCATCCCGACCCGCAAGTCGGAAACGTTCTCGACCGCTTCGGACAATCAGCCGGAAGTGGCGATCCACGTCCTGCAGGGCGAGCGCCCCGTGGCGAGCGGCAACCGCTCTCTGGGCAAGTTCAATCTGGTGGGAATCGCTCCAGCTCCGCGCGGAGTGCCGCAAATCGAGGTCACATTCGACATCGACGCCAACGGCATCCTCAACGTAGCTGCGAAAGACATGGCCACGAAGAAGGAGCAGAAGATCACCATCACCGCTTCGACCGGCTTGAGCAAGGACGAGGCCGAGCGCATGAAGAAGGAAGCCGACGACCACGCCTCGGAAGACAAGTCGCGCCTCTCGGAGGTCGAAGCTCGCAACAAGCTCGACAGCCTGATCTACCAGGGCGAGAAGCTGACCAACGAGAATCGCGATAAGCTCGGCGAAGCGGACGTGAAGGCCGCCGAAGCTGCGATCGAGCAGGCGAAGTCGGCTTTGAAAGAAGGCGGCACCGAAAAGCTGAACGGTGCCTCGGACGCTTTGACCAAGGCGCTGAGCCGAATCGGCGAAGCGATGTACAAAGCGCAACAGGCTGCGGGCGGCGCAGCCGCTGCAGGCGGCGGACCAGCGGGCGATGCAGGCAATGCCTCGCATGACGCCAACCAGACGCCACCGCAGGGTGGCGACGTGGTGGACGCGGAATTCGTTGACGTGGACGAATCCAAGCGGCCGAATTAAATCCCGCTCAGCGGGCATGGTAGGGGCGTTCGCCTCGGCGGACGCCCCTACGCACGTTATGGGGACGCTGCCTCGCGGAGGCGGCGCAAATTTCAATGGCCTCCACAACCAAAACGGACTATTACGAATTGCTGGGCGTCGCGCGCAAAGCCAGCGTGAAGGATATTCGCGCGGCCTACCGCAAGCTTGCCCGCAAATATCACCCGGACCTGAATCCCGGCGATAAGTCAGCTGAAGAAAAGTTCAAGCAGATTCAGGAAGCCTACGAAGTTCTTTCGGATACGAAAAAGCGCCAGATGTATGACCAGTTCGGATTCAACGTTCCCGCACAAGGCGGCATGCCGGGGCCTGGCGCGGGCTACGGCGGCGTCTCGCCCGACGATATTCATTTCGATTTCGGCGGGTTTGATTTCGGCGGCGCGGCCAGCCAGGGCGGAGCTGCGGGAGGCGCGGGAAGTTTCCGCGATCTTTTCAGCCAATTTTTTCGTGGCGCCACGGCCGCATCCGCGGGGCACGAGCGCGAGCCCGGCACCGATCTCGAATATCAGATCGAAATCACGTTCGCCGAAGCGATGCGCGGCACGGTGAAAAAGCTGAGCTTTACGCGCCTCGATACCTGCAGCGTCTGCCACGGTGAAGGCGTCGCGCCGGGCGACGAAAAAGTCTGCCCCACGTGCAATGGCACGGGCCAGACCACGCAGGTAAGCGGCAAGATGCGCTTCCAGGTGACCTGCGCGCGCTGCGGCGGCACGGGCCGCCAGCGAACCGTCTGCCGTGCTTGCGGCGGCGAAGGGCGTGTGCAGAAAATGGAAACGCTGGACGTGCGCATTCCACCGGGCGCGTTTACCGGGTCGCGCGTGCGCGTGGCTGGACGCGGCAATGCCGGAATCGGCGGCGGACCGCCGGGTGACCTTTACATCGTGACGAAAGTGACGCCGCATCCGTTTTTCGATCGCCGCGGCGATGATCTTTACACCGTGGTTCCGATCACCGTGAGCGAAGCTTCGCTTGGTGCTAAGGTGGAAGTGCCCACGATCGACGGCCGCGCGCAAGTACGCATTCCACCGGCCACCAACAGCGGCAAGAAGCTCCGGCTGCGCGAAAAAGGCGCACCTTCGATTCGCCAGACCGGCAAGCGCGGCGACCAGATTGTGGAAGTGCAGATCGTGGTGCCCAAGCCGGAAGACGAGCGCGTGCGTAACCTGATGAAAGAACTCAGCACCCTCGACCCGGAAGATCCGCGCAGCGATCTTTTCGCGCGCGCGGCGGTCTGAGCGGCGGCGGGAGACGAACATGGCAACGCGACCGAGAAAAAGAGCGAAAGCCGGCTACATGATCAGCGCGGTCGCCGAGTTGTATCAGCTGCATCCCCAGACGCTGCGGCTTTACGAGCGCGTCGGATTGCTGAAGCCCTCGCGCTCGCAGGGCAATACGCGGCTCTATACGGATTCCGATCTGGAGCGCCTGGAAGTGATCTTGAATCTCACGCGCGAACTCGGCGTGAATCTGGCCGGCATCGAAATCATTCTGAATATGCGCGACAAAATGGGGGAGATGCAGTCGCAGATGGAAGCGTTCATCAAGTACGTCCGCAGCGAAGTGGCTCGCGACTTCATCGCCAGCAACGAGCGCCCCCCACGCCATTCCAACGCCATCGTGCGAGCCGCACCTCGCCACGCAATCCGCGTGGAAAAATAATCCTTAGGCCGGTTCGTAGCTTTCCACAGGAAAACGAATTTGCACAACCCAGGTACGCTTGCGTCGCGCGTTCCGCCCGCATATTCTTCATTCATGGCGCGAGTGGATTGTCCCATCTGCCAGGGCAGCGGTTGGAAGGTTGTCGAACGCTCCACGCACGGTGCGCAGGCGCTTTCTGCCGACAAGCCTGGCCCCTCGATCGGCGAACCGAAGACTGTCTGGGCAATCCCGTGCGATTGCACCACCGACGATCGCGCCGGCCGCACGCTCGGGCGCGCCCGCGTGCCGGAGCGCTACCGCCACTGCGATTTCGAAAGCTACGAGGCCGATAACGAAATCGAGAACGTCTCGCGCGACCAGCTTGCCGCCTGGAACCGCAGCTTGGCGCAGGCGAAGCTCGTGGTCCAGAAATTTGCCTCCGAATTTCCCGTGGGCAATGAACACGGGCTCCTGCTGATGGGACCGTGCGGCGTGGGCAAGACGCATCTGGCCGTCGCCGCGCTGAAAGAAATCGTGCTGCGCGGGCACAGCGGACTTTTCTACGACTACCGCGAGTTGCTAAAGGAAATTCAGGACAGCTACAACCCCGAAAACCAGGCCACGGAGATGGGCGTGCTCGAACCGGTCCTGCAAGCGGATATTTTGGTGCTCGACGATGTCGGCTCCAGCAAGCCTTCGCTCTGGGCGCTCGAAACCGTGGGCCATGTGCTCAACACGCGTTATAACGAAAAACGCGTCACGCTGCTCACCACGAATTACCTGGATGCGGAAACCAGCGCAAATGGCGGCGCGCAACCAGCCGGTTCCCGCGTGATCGGCATGCGCGCGCCGACGATCGAAGATACCCTCACGGAGCGCGTCGGCAAGCGCATCCGTTCCCGCCTTTACGAAATGTGCCGCACCATCGAAATTTCCGCCCCCGATTACCGCAAGGAAATCCGCAACATGAGCCGCGGCCGGGCCTAACTCGTTCGCGTGGCGGTGCGATCGACATATGGAATTCGACCGTAACCGCTTACAACCGTATCGGCTATGCGATTTGATTCCCCTTTGCCACAAGACTATGCTTTCTAGGTAACTTCTCCGACCTCTGTGGCCTAAAGGAGAGACATCCGATGGCCCCTCAGGCGAAGCCCTTGCAACCAGAGGGATGAGGGTCTGGGTGGAAACGCCCACCCTCCCGTGTTTGGAAAGGGGAAATCGCGCGCTGCCCGAGTGCAGCCGTGTCTTTCGCCCAAGTCCAAATGCGGATTTGGGCTTTTTTATTGCGCAGATACATGCCACTCACCGACAAATTCGGCCGCCAGATTCTCGACCTGCGGATCTCGGTCACAGACCGCTGCAATTTCCGCTGCGTCTATTGCAGGTCGGCCAATCCGGAATCGCACATGCCGTCCGCCGAACTGCTCACCTGGGACGAATACGAGCGCCTGGCGCGCATCCTGGTCGGCATGGGAATTCGCAAGGTGCGCGTGACCGGCGGCGAACCGCTGGTGCGCCCCGGCGTCGAGGACTTCATCGCGCGCCTCAAAACGCTCGGCGTGCGCGACGTTTCCATCACCACCAACGGCCGCCTGCTCGCGGAGCGCTGCGACCGGCTCGTCGCCGCTGGTCTCGACCGCATCAACATCAGTCTCGATTCGCTCGATCGAGAGAAATTCGAGCGCATTACGCGGACCAGGGATTTCGATCAGGTGATCGCGGGAATCGACGCCGCGCAAGCATCCAGTTTGCGGCCGGTAAAAGTAAACGCTGTGCTCGTCCGTGGATTGAACGACGGCGAAGTAGAGGATTTCGCCGCCTTCGCGCGCGACCGCAACCTCATCATGCGCTTCATCGAGTTCATGCCGCTGGACGCCGACCACTCCTGGACGCGAGACAGGGTGGTGACCGGCGCGGAAGTCCACGCGCGCATCTCGGCGCGATGGCCGCTGGTCCCCATCGTGCACGAGCGCAGCGAGACCGCCCGCAAGTATCGCTTCGCCGATGGCCGCGGTGAAATCGGCTTGATCAATCCGGTATCGCAGCCATTCTGCGGCGCCTGTTCGCGCCTGCGCATGACCGCCGACGGAAAACTGCGCACGTGCCTTTTCAGCACGGAAGATCACGACCTGCGCGGACTGCTCCGCAACGGCGCGACCGACCGCGAAATCGGCGACGAAATCCTGGCGATCGTCGCGCAAAAGGAAAAAGGGCACCGTATCAACGAGCCGGGCTTCGTTCCCCCCTCGCGAACGATGGTTTCGATCGGCGGGTGACATTCCCCGGGGGAACTGTCAGAATTCCTTCGTGGCTGAAGACGAATCCAAAGTATTTTCCCTTCGCGACGCCGAACGCCTGCGCTCGCAAGTCGAGCCGATCCTGATCGACGCCATCGAAGCGCGCCGCAAGCTCGCCGAAATCGACCAAGAGCTCGGTAAGCTGGCCGAGCGCGCGCAGCAATCCGGGGGCCTGATGATCGCCCACGACAAAGCCGCCCGGCAGCGGCTCGAGCACAATCGGCTGGGCGGCGTGATCCGCGACGCGCTCGAACAGATTCAGTCCACTGGATGCGTGGTAAAAGATCTCGAAATCGGCCTGCTGGATTTTCCGGCCAAGATCAACGGCGAGCCCGTCTATCTATGCTGGCGTCTCGGCGAGGACCGCATCCGGTTTTATCACGCGCAGGACGAAGGTTTCGCTGGCCGCAAGCCTCTCGATCCGCGCGACACCGATTACCGTAGTCCCATTCAATAGCCCGCCGCAGCTTACAAATCCGCCAGCGGCGCGTCTAAAGCGTGCAATGATCCCTGTTCGATTTTTTCCGGCGGTTCCAATCGGGAGGCGGCACTCGTGACTTTTGAGCGAAATAGAATCTTCGCGGTGTCGATGCTCGGCGTGAGTCTTGTGGCGTTCAGTCCGAACCTCTGCGCAGCGCCGCAAGCTGCCCCGCCTGCCGCAAAGCCTCCGCAAAACTGGATCGAGCGCAGCAATCAATTCACCGAGCTGCTCCTGGACGTCACCAAGAAACACTCGCCCGAGACGGCCTCCGCCCAGGGCCTCACGCAATACGACGAGCAGATCTCGCAGCCAACCAAGCAGGACGAAGACGCCACGATTGCGGAGCTGAAGGAAGTCCAGACCAAGCTGACTCGCGCGATGCTCACCGAGCCCGACAAATACGTCCGCCAGGATCTCTCGATCCTCTTGCACAGCATCTCACTCACGCTGAGGAACCGCGATTTCAGCGACACGCGCGAAGTCGTCTACGAAAACGCGAGCGAGGACGTATTCCAGGGCCTGCGCATCTTGCTCGATGATCAGGTCGCGCCTGAACGCCGCAAAGCCGCCCTCATTCGCCTGCGCAAATACTCGGGCCTCGAGTCCGGCTACAGGCCGCTCACCGAAATCCTGAAGCAGCGCGACGCCGAGCAGTTCGCGAAGCCTAACGTCATCTATCCCGCGAAGCTCGAAATCGAAACGGCGCTCTCTCGCAACAAAAACTTTGTCGACGGCATTCCGCCGCTCTTCAAGCAATACGGTGTGACGGGTTGGGAAGAGCCCTACGCGAAACTAAAGACCGAGTTGGAGAATTACGACGCGTGGGTAAAATCGGACCTGCTGCCGAAAGCCCGCACCGATTTCCGCCTGCCGCCTGAAAAATACGCGCTCAATCTCGAAGACTACGGTATCGACATCCCCATCACCCAGCTTCAGGCGCAAGCGCACCATGAGTTCAAGGTTTATCAAGCCGAAATGCAGTTGATCGCCACGCAAATCGCCCAGCAGCGCGGCTGGAAAGATACAGACTATCGCACCGTCTGCCGGCGGCTGAAGACGCAGCAAATCACCGGCGACGCGATTCTGCCCTTTTACAAAAAGCGACTGGGCGAAATCGAACAAATCATCGCGAAACAGAATTTAGTATCGCTTCCCGATCGCCCGGCGCGCATCCGGCTGGCCACGGCCGCGGAAAGCTCGTCGCAGCCCGCGCCGCACATGGTGCCTCCCCCGCTGCTGAATAATCACGGCGAACAGGGCGAATTCGTGCTGCCGCTGAATCTGCCGCCCACCGAAGGCGAAAAGAAGGAAGAAAAGTATGACGATTTCTCCTACGACGCCGTCACTTGGACGCTGATCTCGCACGAAGCCCGACCCGGCCACGAGCTCCAGTTCGATTCCATGGTCGAACACGGCGTCTCGCTCGCGCGCGCTCTCTACGCGTTCAATAGCACCAACGTGGAGGGCTGGGGCCTCTACGCTGAGTACATCATGAAGCCCTACGAACCGCTCGAAGGTCAGCTGATTTCACTGCAAATGCGCCTGCAGCGCGCCGCCCGCGCGTTTCTCGATCCGGAATTGCAGTCCGGCAAAATCAAACCCGAAGACGCGATGAAAGTGCTGACCGACGACGTGAACCTCAGCCCCGCATTCGCCAAATCCGAAATCGAGCGTTACACATTCCGCGCGCCCGGCCAGGCGAACTCATATTTCTACGGCTACACGCGCCTGCTGCAGTTGCGGCAGGACACCGAAAAAGCGCTCGGCCGAAAATTCAACCAGAAGAACTTTCACGATTTCATCCTCTCGCAAGGCCTGCTGCCTCCGTCGCTCATGCGCCGCGCCGTCTTTGAGGATTTCATCCCCGCCCAAAAAACCGCGAACTAGCGCTCGCTGCACCGCCGCAGGTTCAAGGCGCCGAGCCTTCATGCCCGCGGCATTGCCGTCGCTGTTGCCGTGTTTTTGTTTTGCGCCGTCATTCTGAGCGGAGTGACCGACGATTTGGCCTGTCGACCGGGTCGTCGGGTCACGCAGTCGAAGAATCCCTCCCTCGGCGTGAACCGCTGCCGCGCACGGAATTATGGCAACCGCTCTTCTTCATAGAGCCGCCGCGTATTCCGGATCGACGCCGCGATCGCCATCCCAAACATTGCCGCCGTCGCGATCAGGCCCCCGACATCCAGCAGCAGAAACTCCCGCCCCGCAATCGTCACCCGCGGAAAAAACACTAGTACCACGTTCCCGATCATCATCAATAGCCGAATCTCCGTCGGCCCGAACCATCCGTGCGACAGCTGGAAATCCGCCAGCGTATACGCGGCGAGATACGTCTGAATCGAAAGCGTGAAAAATGCCGTCAGCATCGCCGCCGAAACCTGCCAATGGACGTATCCGGACGCTGCCAACCCCGCCATCAAGAAAATCGCGCCGTACGTATCGATCATGTGATCCACATAAAACCCGTAGCGCGGCCGCAACCGGTTCCGAAATCGCGCCAGCGTCCCATCCAGACTGTCGCCCAGCCAATTCACAGCGATAAAGATCGTGGCGCCCGCCAGCCCCAGCTGGCTCCAGCGAACCAGCGCGTAGCAGGCGCCCGCCAAAAACTGTGCCGCGAATCCGAGCGCCGTCAAATGGTCGGGCCCGATCCACTCCGGCGTCCTCTGCGCCAACCAAGCCAGCGCCTTGCGTTCGATCGGCGCCGTTATTGCCTCCTGCACCCGCACCGCATCGCGAAATCCCCCCGCGGTTGTTTTCAACGCTCCAGCCTGTGCGTTCATGTCTTGCTCCTTGTCGAGAATTCCAGTTCATTTCGGTGATCATCGCTTCGCGTTCTCGGTCCGAACGCGCGCGGCCACAGCCTCTCGCGTCGCGCCCAGAGTCGATTCGAGCGATTCGCGCGGGATCGCCCGAACGATTGGCCCCACCAGCCAGCCAAACCCCGCCGGAATATTTCGCGTCAGCGAAATCGCTTCGCACTGCAGCAGCACTCCGTCGCCCTGCCGCACGAATCGCCAGTACGAGTTCAACCGCCACAAATAACCGTGATTGTCCGCATCCGCCAGCGCATGCTCGTGCGTCCCGCCCGCATCGGCGATCTCCGTAATCCGCGTGCTGCGCGAAAAGCTGAACTGGTGCCTCTCGTCCAGCCGCCCATACTTCACGTCGTATTCGGAATCCATCACCACGGTGACGACCTTGTGCTCGCGCATCCTGAGCGCAATCCGAAATTCATCTCCCTCTCGCGAAATCAGCCTTGAGTTCATCACCTCCGGCGAGTAATACCGCGTCAGATGGTCGTAATCCTGCACCACGCCTAAAACCTGCTCGACGGTCGCGCGCGCAATGAAGACCGTTCCCACCCAGTGGTGAATCATCCCGCCGGGCACCTCCACGGTTGCCTGCCCTTTCGGCTCAACGAACACTTCCCCGCGCCGCAGCGCCGCCTCCCGCGCATCCGCGCCGGACGAATCACGCGTCACAAATACAAATGACTCGACCGCGCTCTCCTCCCGCGCAATCGACGCTTCTAGTTTCGCTGCATACTCATCGAATGCCCTGGAAGCCGCCCGGGAGGGCAGCCCCGCCGCAGGTACCGCCGAGGCCACGGAAAGCAATGCAATCAATGCCATCACGATTCACTCCCTCCGCCCGCAAAATGCCCCGGAACCGCGCCACCGGCAATGCACGCCGCCTCCATTCCATATCGTTTGCGGCTCGCCTGATTAATGGAGAGAAATGAGATACTTACCCGGCGGGATCCGTGGAACATCCAAGGGGTCGGTCACGTCGCAACATCAAAGCCGCGGAGCGGCGATTGTAATTAACCGGGCACGCCGCCTGCCGCGGCGGGCGGAGTGCCGGGAACACAAAAGAAAAACGCCCAGGTCCCGGAGGGACGATTGAATTCCGTGTCGAATCCCCGCAAGCCTATTGAGCAATGCCGCCGACCGCACCCAATTCCGCCGCCCGCTTCTACCGCTTCGGCGCTTTCGAAGCCGACGAACGCACCGGCGAGCTCCGCAAACAAGGCCGCCGCCTCGCAATTCAGGACCAGCCAGTCCAGGTCCTGTTAATGCTCCTGCGCAGCCCCGGCTCGCTGGTCACCCGCACCGAGATCCAACAGGCGCTCTGGCCCGACGGTACCTTCGTCGACTTCGACCACGGTCTCAACACGGCCATCAATAAAATCCGCGAAGCCCTGGGCGACTCCGCCGCCAATCCGCTTTACGTCGAAACACTCGCTAAGCGCGGCTACCGCTTCATCGCGCCAGTAGAAGTCATACGCAGCGAAGCCGACGCAACAGCCGCGCCGGCCCCAGCGCCGCTAGCCCCATCGGTGATCTCCACGTGTCCAGCCGACTCCGAGCCGGGCTTCGCCCAAAGCCTGCTCACGCAGCCGAACGAAACGCCGCAAGCGCCCCACATCGTGGTGCGGCTACTCTTGCTGCTGCTCCAGGTTATGTACTTGATTTTCTACATCGAGGCTTTGGCGCGCCTAAGAAGCGTCGAACACGTCGTCAGCCTCGTGCTCTCCGCCTATCTGCGTGTGGTAATTCTGGTGATCGTGACTGCTGCGGTAGGAATTCCAATCCGACTCTACTTAATTTCCGGCGCAGCCTTTCGTCCGCCAGGCCTCCGCGCCAATTACCTGAGGCTCTTCCCCATAATTTTTCTGCTCGACGTAATCTGGGCTCTCTCCCCATTTCTCCTGCTAGGACAAATCGGCTTCGGCCTGGCCCTTGCCGCGACGGCAGCCTTGCTCTACGCCCCCTTCGCCCAACGCTCGCTGATCCTGATGGGAACACCAAATCCGCCAGCCCGGTAGGGGCTAGCACCGCTACCCCCGGCAAACTTACTTGGCATCATTGCCACCATACGCCTCGATCGCGAGCCGGCAACGGTTCTGTAGCGGCCCCCTTCAGGCGGGCGCTATTGCTTTTGAATTTGACCGTTGTTTTTTCGGTTGGCCGCCGCCCCGAACTAACGCAATCCCGCGCGAGCAAGCATCTCCAGGAATTCCCCGGCGTTGCGCATGTCAATCGACTGCGCTACCAGATTCCCGTCGCGGTCGAAAACAAAAGTCTTGGGAAGGCCGTCCACTTCAAACTCCCCAGACACCTTGCGTTCCGGGTCGAGCAGAATCGCGTAGCTGTATTTCTGCTCCCCCACGAATTTCTCCACCGTCTCCGCCTTTTCATCGGACACGCCCAGTATCACCAGTTTCTTGTCCGTGAATCGATCCTGCAGCGCCTGCAAGTCCGGCATCTCCTTCCGGCACGGAGGGCACCACGTCGCCCAGAAATTCAGCAACACCACTCTTCCGCGCAACTCGCTCAGCGTCCAGGTTTTTCCATGCAGATCGGCCAGTGTGAAATCGGGCCGCTGCAGTCGGCCATCGTCCGCCTCCAGCTTGGCCATCGCCGCGGCAAATTGCGGGCTATCGGACTTCACTTGTACGTGCTCGTAGCGCACCAGCTTCGCAAGCTCGACGTACGCGCCGCTGGGACGATCGCCGTCGCCAGGAGGCGGATTTACTTCGGCCAGTGCATCTGCAAGTGTCGTCGCCACATCCTCCAAAGTGCTTTCGCCGCCTGGATCGCCCTCGGTCGCTAGATTCGCGAGCCCGTATGCCAGCCGCAGCTTGTTTTCGGTGGCGGGCAAACGGCGAATTCGAATCGCTAGATCTTGCGTCACCTTCCCGCGAAAATCGTCCGGCAACCCGCGAAGCCCGGCAATCTGGTCCGCAATAGGCTTTTCCTCCGCCGTCCACACCGGCTGCTTCGACTGCGCACGTAAGAACCCGCCTCCCAACGAAAGACAACACGCGAACGAAACACCCAGAATACCCGTGACCATGCAGCGGCGCATCGACCAGCCTCGATCTGTGACCATGTGCACGAATTTAACATATGAGCATCTCGCGCAGCGCTCGGAGCGTCGCAGCCCCTCTCGGTGCTTTTAATTCCCTGTGCTCGCGGTCATGCGCGGTTCTTCTCAAAAGAATCATGCGCACTCGACTCCCGAAACTGTCCTTATGCCAATTTTGGGCCAGCACCATTCCCTACCCTTTCTTGCCGCCGTTCGCACTTTCATTTCCTTGCGATCCTGCTAACGTGGACATGCAGTCGCATGCGCGCGAAATCGCAATCGCCTTGTGGGTCGCCCGTTCACGGGCGACAGTGGCGGTCGAAAAATGGGGACGGGCTTCAGCCCCTGAAGCTCCCACCGGAGCTGGAGCCAGCCAGAAAAAAAAGTCCACAGGCGCACGCAATTTTCCTGGGCCATAGACCTGATAATCTGAAAGCGATGAATACTTTGGCCAGATACGGAATCATCACAGACGCAACCCCGCGCGAACGCGGACGCTACGGCCACGCCTTGAGTCAAACCGGGTTTTACCAGCCGCCAACCCTGAATTTCTATTCGACAATCAGAATGAATAGAAATCGTTATATCTCTTTGAAAACAAAGGGTCGGTGCCATTTCTACTCGACAATTTTTTTCAGGGGTATCGAACAAAAGAAGTGGGGCACCTCGCCGCTCGTTTTCGCCTCTAACCCATTGAAAACACAATCTCACCAACATAAAGAAGTGTCACACTTTGGAGTGCTGTTCCTGGGATCGCCAATCTCCCGATTGGCGTCTTGTTCGGAAGTTGCACCTAGTTCTGCTCTCTGGGATTTCCTCAATGACTGAAAACCGCCTGAAAGACTCCGCCAGCCCCTACTTGCGCTCCGCCGCGCATCAGCCGATCGACTGGAACGAATGGGGCGACGAAGCGTTCGCCAAGGCTCGCGCCGAAGAAAAACCGGTCCTGCTCGATATCGGCGCCGTCTGGTGCCACTGGTGCCACGTAATCGACCGCGAAAGCTACGAAAATCCCGAGATCGCGGCCATGATCAACAAGCTCTACATCCCGGTGAAAGTCGATCGCGATGAACGCCCCGACGTCGACGCGCGCTATCAATCCGCGGTCAGCGCGCTTTCGGGACAAGGCGGCTGGCCGCTCACCGCCTTCCTCACTCCGGACGGAAAGCCGTTTTTCGGCGGCACCTATTTCCCGCCGGACGATGCTGGCGGCCGCCCCGGCTTCAAGCGCATCCTGCTCGCGATTGCCGACGCATTCAAATCGCGGCGCGCGGACGTGGACCAATCCGCGGACGCGCTCGCCGAAGCCGTCGCCAAAGCGGAAATATCTCACGGCGCTCGCGGCGTTTTCGATGCGCGCGTGATCGATTCGGTGCTCCATTCCGCGCACAGTCAATTCGATCCCACGCACGGCGGCTTCGGCCACCAGCCGAAATTCCCGCACGCCGGCACTGTCGATCTGCTGCTCGAACGCTATCAGTCGACGCGCGATCCCGAGCTGCTGCAAATCGCCGTGCGCACGCTCGAAGGCATGGCGCTCGGCGGCGTCTACGACCAGATCGGCGGTGGCTTTCACCGCTATTCGGTCGACGAGCGCTGGTGCGTCCCGCATTTCGAGAAAATGACCTACGACAATTCCGAACTTCTGCGGAATTATCTCCACGGATTTCAGGTGACGGGTGAACCGCTGTTTCGCGAAACCGCCGAAGGCATCATCGCCTGGGTCGGTGAAGTCCTTTCCGATCCAGCGCGCGGCGGCTTCTTCGCCAGCCAGGACGCGGACCAGACGCTCGACGACGACGGCGACTATTTCACCTGGACGCAGCTCGAAGTGCGCGCCGTGCTCACCCCGGATGAAGCGCGCGTCGCCGAGGCGTATTACGACATCGGCCCGCGCGGCGAAATGCACCACAACTCCGAAAAAAACGTCCTGTGGATCGGCTCCGGCATCGAAGCGCTCGCGAAAAAACTGGGAATGGAGGAATCCAACGCACGGCTGTTGCTGGCGCGCGCAAAGGGCAAACTTCTCGCCGCCCGCCGCGAACGTCGCCCCACGCCCGCGATCGACCAGACTTTCTACGTCGGCTGGAATTCCATGTTCGTCTCCGCGTATCTGGAAGCCGCGCGCGTGCTCGATCGCGCCGACTGCCGCGAATTCGCGCTGCGCACGCTCGATCGCATCCTCGCCGAGGCTTGGGATCCAACGAAAGGATTTCTTGCATCGCGTGGGCGGCCCGAAGCTCGAAGGCTCGCTCGACGATCAGGTATTCGCGGCCGCCGCAATGCTCGACGCCTACGAAACCACGCTCGACCGCCGCTATTTCGAAGTCGCCGAGCGCGCCATGCTGCTCGCCATCGAGCGTTACGGCGATCCAGATGGCGGCGGCTTCTTCGATCGCGCCAAAGACGCCGCGCCCATGGGCGGCCTCGACGTTCGCCGCAAGCCGCTCCAGGATTCGCCCACGCCCGGAGGAAATTCCGTCGCCGTAATCGTGCTCGACCGCCTGCACGCCTTCACCGGTGAGCGCCTCTACCGCGAATGGGCGGAGAAAACTCTCGAAGCGTTCGTCGGCTTGATCCCCCAATACGGCCTTTTCGCCGCCACCTACGGCCTGGCGGCCCTGCTTCATTCGCGCCATCCGATCCAGGTGGTCATCACCGGGGCGCAGAATGATGCCGCCGCCAGCGCGCTCGAGAAAGCTGCCAACGCGGTGTATCGCTACGGCCAAGCCGAGCTTCGCATCATGCCGGAAACGCTCGGCGGCGCCGGAATGCCGGCCGCTCTGCGCGAAACGCTGCCCCACATCGACACCGGGGTGCCCCAGGCCTTCGTCTGCATCGAAACCACCTGCTTTCCGCCGGTTACGGACCCCGAGAAACTGAAAGCCCTGCTCACCGAATCCCCCGCCGGGGCCAGCAAGGCACCGTAGCCCATGCCACAATTCATTTCATTCTTGGGAACGCGGACGCGGCAGCCGCGGAGCTCGGCATTCATCCATGGCCAAAGCACGTTGACGCGCGGCGGAGCGAATGCGATAATTTCCCGCCTTAATTTTGCCGCTCGCGCGCGTGGTGGAGCGGTGGGTAGCACGCCGGAAATCGAAAAAACAACCAGGAGACTGACCGCAGTACCTTTCCGCCACGATGGAAATTGTCCACCAGCTCGAACACCTGTTTCTCGGTGCTGTGCCGACGGTTGTCGTCGTTCTTCTCTTCTACTTTTTCATGCGCTGGGCGTTTTTCGGACCGGTGATGAAGGCCATGGCGGAGCGGAGCGCGAAGATCGAAGGCGCGCGTGCGGAAGCGGCCGCAGCCGAAGCCGGCGCGAAGCAGGAGCTCGACGCCTACAACGACGCGTTGCGCAAGGCCCGCGCCGAAATCTACGCCCAGCAGGAAGCGGCGCGGCAGCAAGCTCTCGATAGCCGCGCCCAGCTGCTCAAGGCCATGCGGTCGCACGCGCAGGACGATGTGAACGCGGCGAAAAAACGCATCGCTGCGGAGCTGGAATCAGCGCGAGCCGAAGTCGAGCGTGCCACGCCTGAGCTGGCCGCGCAAATCGCCCAGGCGATCCTGAAAAATCCGACGGGCGATGCGGGACGAGGCGCGGCAAGATGAGCCGCTCCGCCCGAAATTTCGCAAGTTCCGCCGCGCGCTTCGCGATCGCATTCTTTCTGTTCGCCGCCCCCGTGCTGGCGCAGGAAGCGGCCAAGCCCAAGCTCGAAGATTCGCCCACAGGGCAAGTTTTCCGCTGGATCAACTTCGTTCTCGTCGTGGTCATTCTTCTTTATCTCTTCAAGGGCGCGCCGAGCTATTTCCGCGGCCACGCCGAGGAAATCTCGCAAAAGATCGCCGAAGGCGCGCGGGCGCGCGAAGCCGCCGAAAAGCGGCGCGCCGAGGCGCAGGCCAAGCTCGCCACCATTGACACCGAAATCGCGAAGTTGCGCGACGAAGCCAAAAAGGCTCAAGCGCTCGAAGCCGATCGCATCAGGACCATGGCGAAGTCGGAAGCGGAAATGATCGAGCGCGCCGCGCAGGCGGAAATCGCCGCTACGGAGCACGCCGCGCGCCTGGAATTGCGAATTCTTGCGGCACGCATGGCGATCGAACGCGCGGAGGCGCTGCTGCGGCAGCAGCTCCAGCCGAAGGTCGAATCGGACCGGTTCTTCCAGTTCGTCGCGGCGATGGCCGTGCTGGTGGGACGGCAGCAGCAAGCCAGGAATTAGTGTGGTCACGAAGGGGAAATTGAGTTGAACGGTGCGGTTTCATCACGGTACGCAGCGGCGCTGGTGGACGTGGCGCTCGAACAAAAGAACGCGGATCGCGTGAAAAGCGATCTCGCCACGTTCTCCGAAGCTTTCGCGCACTCGTCAGACCTGCGGACCACGCTGGAAAGCCCGGCAGTGAGCCGCGAAGCAAAGCTGCAGGTGATCCAAAAGCTCAGCGCGGTGATGAATCTGGCGCCGGCGGTGCGAAATTTCCTGTGCGTGCTGGTGGATCATCGCCGCACAGAGCTGCTTTTCGAAATTCAGCAGCTTTTCCGCGTGGAGCTGAATGCGCGGCAGAATATCGCCGAGGCGGTGGTGACCTCCGCGCAGGCTTTGAGCGCGGACGAGCGCAAGAAGTTGGTCGAAATGCTCGAGACGCAAACGAAGAAGAAAATCGAGGCGCAATTCCACGAGGACGAAGCGCTCGTGGGCGGCACCCTCGTGCGCGTCGGTTCTACCGTATACGACAGTTCGGTGCGCGCGCAGTTGGACCGGCATGCGCGAACAGCTGGAATCGGAATAGGAGCCACGGATGGCGAATATCAAGGCAGACGAGATCACAAAAATCCTGCGCGAGCAGATCGAGAACTACCAGCAGACGGTCGCGGTCGACGAGGTCGGCTCGGTCATCTCCGTTGGTGACGGCATCGCGCGCGTGCATGGTCTGGACCGCTGCATGTCCGGCGAGATGCTGGAGTTTCCGCACGGCGTTTTCGGCATCGCGCTGAACCTGGAAGAGGATCAGGTGGGAACGGTTTTGCTGGGCGATTACACCCAGATTGTCGAAGGCGACACGGTGAAGCGCACGAACCGGATTATGTCCGTGCCGGTGGGCGAGGGCATGATCGGCCGCGTGGTCGATCCTCTGGGCCAACCGCTCGACGGCAAGGGCCCGGTTCAGTCCGATCATCGCAATCCGCTGGAGCGCATTGCTCCGGGCGTGGTGGATCGGCAGCCGGTGCGCGAACCGGTACAGACCGGCATCAAGGCCATCGACTCGATGATTCCGATCGGCCGTGGACAGCGAGAGCTGATCATCGGCGACCGGCAAACCGGCAAAACCGCCATCATTCTGGACACCATCCTGAATCAAAAGGGCGGGGACATGATTTGCATTTACTGCGCGATCGGGCAGAAACGCTCGACCGTCGCGCAGGTGGTGAAGACGCTGACCGATCACGGCGCGATGGAGTACAGCATCGTCGTCGCCGCAACGGCCAGCGAACCTGCGACGATGCAGTACATCGCGCCATTCGCCGCAGCCGCCATGGGCGAGTATTTCCGCGACAGCAAACGCCATGCGATCTGCTTCTACGACGACCTTTCGAAGCACGCGCAGAGCTACCGCGAAATCTCGCTGCTGCTGCGCCGACCTCCCGGCCGTGAGGCGTTCCCGGGAGACGTGTTCTTCCTGCACTCGCGCTTGCTGGAACGTGCCGCCAAATTGAACGACAAGCTCGGTGCGGGCTCGCTGACCGCTCTGCCCGTGATCGAG
This sequence comes from uncultured Acidobacteriota bacterium, assembly GCA_963800535.1. Lineage (GTDB taxonomy): Bacteria > Acidobacteriota > Terriglobia > Acidiferrales > UBA7541 > Palsa-295. The sequence goes on along the minus strand of CAWDBK010000012.1, from coordinate 530,816 downwards.
ACGCAGGCGGGCGACGTCTCCGCATACATTCCAACCAACGTGATTTCCATCACGGACGGGCAGATTTACCTGGAAGCGGACCTCTTCAACGCTGGCATCCGACCAGCCATCAACGCGGGCATTTCCGTGAGCCGCGTGGGCGGCAACGCGCAGATCAAGGCCATGCGGCAAGTCGCCGGATCATTGCGGCTAGATATGGCGCAGTACCGCGAACTGGCGGCCTTTGCGCAGTTCGGTTCCGACCAGCTGGACAAGACCACACAGGCGCAGCTCGCGCGCGGCCAACGCTTGATGGAAATCCTGAAACAGGATCAGTTTCAGCCGCTGGCGGTTGAAAAGCAGGTGCTGCTGATTTTCGCCAGCTCGAACAAATACCTGGACGACATCGAGGTCGCCGACTGCCGGAGATTCGAGGCCGAGCTGTATCCGTTCATCGAGGCGAACTATCCCGGCGTGTTGAAGGGCATCCGCGAGAAGAAAGCAGCTGGACGACGCGGTCCGCGCGGACATCAAGACGGCGCTCGACGCGTTCAAGGAGCGTTTTGTCAGCTCCGCGAGCCCGGCGGTGGCGCACTAAGTCCTACTGAAAAGCATTCATGCCCACACTTCTCGATTATCGGCGACGCATCCGCTCGGTGAAGAGCACGCAGCAGATTACCCGTGCGATGAAATTCATTTCCGCGGCGAAGCTGCGGCGCGCACAGGAAGGTGTGTTCGCGGCGCGTCCTTACGCTGGAGAGATTCTGCGGGTGATGCGCTCGGCGGCGGCGCGCATGGAATCGGCCGTGCATCCGCTGCTGGAGCGGCGGCCCGAGGAAAAAGTCCTGGTCGTGGTGCTGACCGGGGATCGCAGCCTGGCCGGTGCGTTCAATACCAACGTGATCCGGCGGACCATCCAGTTCGTGCGCGAGAATTCGTCGAAGCAGCTGCAGATGGTCGCCATTGGCAAGAAGGGCCGCGATCAAGTGAAGAAGCGCGGCTGGAAGATCGCCGGCGAGTATCTGAACGTCTCGAGCAAAGTCGATTTCTCCACCGCGAAGGGGATCGCGGGAAAGATCGCCGAACTGTATGCCTTGCGTGAAGTGGACGCCGTATACGCGGTTTACAACGAGTTCAAGAATGTGATCGTGCAGAAGCTGACGGCGATGAAGCTGCTGCCAATTGATCCGGCCATTCTCGATGAAGAACAAAAGAAGCAGCCGGGGATGACGTCCGACGCCGAGCACGATGCGAATCTACCGCACGATCTCGCTGCGAGCGGAAAATCCCAAGTGGTCGACTACATTTACGAAGAACCGGTCGCGGAGATTTTCAGCGGTCTTGTGCCGCGCTACCTGGAAGCGGAAGTCTATAGAATTCTTCTGGAGTCAGCCGCCGCGGAACATGCCGCCCGCATGACCGCCATGGATTCTGCGACGCGAAATGCGTCTGAGCTGATTGACAAGTTGACGCTGGACATGAACAAAATTCGCCAAGCGGGCATTACAAAGGAATTGATTGAGATCGTAAGCGGCGCCGCATCGGCGACGTCGTAGCTAGAGGAGAACAAATGGCAGCGGAATCCGGAAAGCTGGGCAAGGTAATCGAAGTGATCGGGCCTGTGGTCGACGTGCAGTTCGAGGAAGGCCACCTGCCGCGAATTCACAACGCGGTACGGATCACGAGCGAGGGATTCGACGTCGCCGACAAGATCGATTTGATCGTCGAGGTGCAGCAGCACCTGGGCGAAGGCCGCGTGCGCGCGGTGGCCATGAAGCCGAGCGAAGGCTTGGTCCGCGGAATGAAGGCGGAGGACTTGGGCGAGCCAATTTCCGTGCCCGTGGGCCGCGGAACGCTGGGGCGCGTGATGAACGTGCTGGGCGAGCCGGTGGACAGCCTGGGACCAGTGAAGACCGACAAACGCTATCCGATTCACCGGCCGGCGCCGTCGCTGGAGGACCAGTCGACCACCCTGGAAATGTTCGAGACGGGAATCAAAGTAGTCGACCTGCTGGAGCCGTACCTGAAGGGCGGCAAGATCGGCCTTTTCGGCGGCGCGGGCGTGGGCAAGACCGTGCTGATTCAGGAGCTGATCAACAACGTCGCGATGAAACACGGTGGCGTGTCCGTATTCGCCGGAGTGGGCGAGCGCACGCGCGAAGGAAACGATCTGTGGCTGGAGTTTCAAGAATCCGGCGTAGTCGTTCCCGGCAACTCCGAGAAATCGCGTTGCGCGCTGATTTACGGACAGATGACGGAGCCGCCCGGCGCGCGCCTGCGTGTGGGATTGACTGGCCTGACCGTGGCGGAATATTTCCGGGATGAAGAGCATCTGGACGTGCTGCTTTTCATCGACAACATTTTCCGGTTCGTGCAGGCGGGATCGGAAGTATCGGCGCTGCTGGGCCGCATGCCTTCGGCCGTGGGATACCAGCCGAACCTGAATACCGAAATCGGCGAATTGCAGGAGCGCATTACCTCAACCAAGAGCGGATCGATCACCTCCGTGCAGGCGATTTACGTGCCCGCGGACGATTACACCGACCCTGCGCCGGCCGGCACGTTCACGCACCTGGACGCGACCACAAACTTGAGCCGCCAAATCGTGGAGCGCGGCATTTATCCTGCGGTCGATCCGCTGGCGAGCTATTCGCGCATTTTGGATCCGCGCATTCTGGGCCAGGAGCATTACAGCGTGGCGCGCGCGGTGAAATCCGTGCTGCAGCGCTACAAGGAACTTCAGGACATTATCGCGATCCTCGGTATCGAAGAACTTTCGGACGAGGACAAGCAAACCGTGGCGCGCGCGCGAAAGATCGAGCGCTTCCTGTCGCAGCCGTTCTTCGTGGCCGCGCAGTTCACCGGCATCGAAGGCAAGTACGTGAAGATCGAAGACACGATTCGCGGCTTCAAGGAAATTGTGGAAGGCAAGCACGACGATCTGCCCGAGCAGGCGTTCTACATGGTCGGCGGAATCGAAGAAGCGCGCGAGAAGGCGGAGAAGATGGCGGCGACTGCGTAGTTTTGCGCGGACGCTTCGTGACACGAAAATATGGCCACGCTACCTGAAGCCATCGAGCTGCAAATCGTGACGCCGGAACGGCACGTGCTGCAGGAGTCCGTGCAGTCGGTGGAGATCCCCGGCAAGGAAGGTTACCTCGGAGTGCTGCCAGGGCATGCGCCGCTGCTGACGGAGCTTGGCGTCGGAATTTTGGCGTATCGAAAGGGCTCGGAGAACCGGTTTCTCACGGTGATCGGCGGATATGCGGAAGTGCTGCCGGATCGCGTGATCGTGCTGGCCGAAATTTCCGAGAAGGCCGAGGAAATCGACGTGGCGCGCAGCAAGGCTGCGCACGACCGGGCACAGGCCGAACTCTCGAAGGCGGGAGCCGGCAGCGAACAATGGGAGCGCGAGAAGCTGGCGCTCGATCGGGCGCTGATCCGCATGCAGGCTGCCGGGCGCACCGGTGCAGCCGGCGGCGACTCGCACTAGTCTGATGGCTGCCGCGCCTCGCGAGGATGTCCACTTCTGGTTAACTGGCTGCGATCCCCGCCGCTTCCTGCCGCATCAAATGACTGGCAGAATAAAGGCAGTTCCCGTCGTTCCCTGCTGACGATGGACCAGACGAAAATGTCCCTAGTCACGATGTACTGCACCAAGTGGTGTTGCGACTGCCGACGCGCGAAACAGTTTCTGCGCGAGCGCGGCGTGGAATTTCGCGAAGTGAATATCGACGACGCGCCGGATGCCGAAGAACTCGTGCTGAAAGTGAACGCCGGACGCCGCAAGGTGCCGACACTGGAAATTGAAGGCCGCTACTTCGCGTGCAGCCCGTTTGATCCTCACAAGCTGGCCTATGAATTGAAGATCCCGCTCAATAAGTGACGTTCCCGTTTGCTACGTCAGTCCCACGCCGCGCGTCATCACTCCGCTTACCTGCAAATCCGGTGTTAATGCGACTAGATCGGCGTCTGCACCTACGGCGATGAGTCCCTTTTTGCCGCCGAGGCCGAGGCGGCGCGCGGGTAGGATGGTGGCCATGCGTACGGCATCGCGCAGCGGTACACCGATGGCGACGAGTTCGCGCAGGGCGCGGTCGAGCGTGAGCGTGCTCCCGGCGAGTTTGCCTTCGGCATTGCGCGCGACGCCGTCTTTCACCGTGACTTCGAAATTCCCGAGGCGATAGTTGCCGTTGGGCATTCCCGTGGCTGCGATTCCGTCACTCACCAGCAAAACCGTATCGAATCCTTTGCAGCCGAGCAGGACCTGGATCGCTGCGCCGTCGACGTGCACGCCATCGGCAATCACCTCGGCGGTAACTTCGGGATCGGTGAGGATGGCACCTATAACGCCCGGGTCGCGGTGCGAGAACGGGCGCATGGCGTTGTACATGTGCACCGCGTGGCGAGCGCCAGCCTGGATGGCGGCGCGGGTCTGCGCGTAGTCGGCATCGGTATGGCCGATGGCGGCAACAACTTTCGCGGCGACGGCGTATTCGATCAGTTCCCTCGCGCCGGGGATTTCCGGGGCGACGGTGACAATTTTCACCAGGCCATCGGCGGCGTCGAGGAATTTCTGCAGCACTTCTGCGGACGGGCGCGCGATTGAATCCGGAGGATGAACACCGCGACGCGCTTTGCTGATGAACGGACCTTCGAGATGAATGCCGAGGAACTCAGCAGCGGGCTTGGCGTTTTCCGGATGATCGCTGGAAACCTCTTCGGGCGCCTCTGCGCGCGGATATACCGAGCAATGCCCTGGAGACTGCGGCAGGTGTCGTCGACCGGCGCGGTGATCGTGGTGGCAACGAGGGACGTGGTTCCGTGGCGCGCGACCGTGGTCGAGATGCGGTCGAGAGCGCGGGCATTGGCTTCCATCACGTCGTGCCCGCCGGCGCCGTGGATATGTACGTCGACGAAGCCGGGAACAACGGTCATGCCGCCGGCGACGTAATCGACCGCGTCGGGCGGCAAGCGAATTTCGTCGCGATGGCCGAGGGCGGCGATCTTGCTGCCTTCGACGACGATGATGCCGTCGGTGATTTCCTCTTCCGGCGTCAGGATGCGGCCGGCGTGAATGACTGTTGTGCGCATGTTCGTGAGCGTCCGAGGTACTCCAGAATGATAAGAGAACCGGGGCACGAAATCACAGGCGAGCTTGCATCCGTGTGCTTCTTCGTTACAATCGTGTGTCGCTCAAATTCGAAGGAGAACTGGATGGCATACGACAAGCGTTACGTGGCGCAGAAGCGCCAGCGCCGCAAGCGCAAGGCGGCCAAGGGCAAAGTGAAACTGTACGAGCAGGGAAAAGTGCCGCATGACAAGCTGCCCGCGCTGGCCAAGAGGTTTCTGGCCCGCAAGCTGCGCGCCTTGAGCAAAGCCGAATAAATATCCGCGACAAAATAAAAGGGCGGCCGCCGAAGCGGCCGCCCTTGTTTGCGCTTGCCTTACCCGCCAGGGGAGGCAGCGGTTGATTTAGTTGCCGGAAGCCTGCGTGTGGCTCGACTGCACCTTGGGCACGCTCAGGTAGCCGACGATCTTGTCCTTCCCGATCGCATTAACCGTGAACTCAACCGGCGCGCGTCCGCCGTGCGTGAAGAAGTAGATAGGCTCGTTCGCCGAACGGTTCCGCTTCTCGTAGCGCGCGTCGTCCACGTAGATGGCCACGGTGTACATATTCTTCTTCTCGTTCACGCCGCGGAGCTCGACCATCAGATCGCCCACCTTTTCGCGGGTGTTCTTCTTGTCGATGGTGAACTCGTAGTAGTCGCGTTCGCCGAGGCGGCGTAGTTCTTCCACTTCGTCGTGATTCTTTGCGATCAGAGTGCCGAATTCGCCGCGGGTCAGGTTGAGGCTGCTCTTGGTCGCGTCGAGATCGGTCTTCACTCCGGTGACGTCGGTGCCGAGTTTGTTCACGTCATCGACGCTGGCCTTGGTGGCCAACTGACCGTTCACGTTATTCGTCAGGTCGGTGAGCTGCTTGTCGTCGTCTTCCTTGATCTTCTTGGCCTGGACGCGCGCGCGGCCAAGCTCGCCTTCGGTCAATTTCATCTTGTCGGTAACGACGCTGAGTTCACCTTGCAGCTGCGCGTTGGTGTCCTCGGCCTTGGCGAGGCGCTGGCTGAGCACGTCGCCGTTCTGAGTTGCTTCGCGCTGCTGCGCCGCCAGCGATTGCTGGAGCGAAGCGGCTTTATTCGACGCCGTCCAGCCCACACCAAGGGCTGCCAGCGATACGATGGCCAGTACTACAACCACGATTCCGATCCAGCGGGGGGCTGAGCCTTCCGTCTGAATCACTTCCGTTTTCTCATCGATCATTTTCGTTCTCCTCCGTGGAAACCCCTTGCTGAGACCCGGTAGGAGCAAGCCCCTAACCAAATGGGCCAAATCGGGTCAATCCGTATAAGTACTTACGGCACAATGCGTTGCGGCGGAGATTGGGTTGAACCTGGTATTTGGTACTAAGGCGTACCCTGCAATTTTTACGCAAGATTAATTATTTCTGCGCGGTGAGAAAAGAGAGCCGGAATCGACTCTCAGAAATGCTGGACTTAGCGGCTGGGAGTGATGGCCATCGCCTGCAATCGGGCGATGCGTTCGGCCAGCGGCGGATGCGTGCTGAAAAGACTCGAAAACAGTTCTCCGGATGTGAGAGGAGCTACGATGCAAAGTGCGGATGTGGACGGAGGGATGTCCATCGGGATGCTCTTGTTGTAGGCGCCGAGCTTTTCCAAAGCGCGGACGAGGCCGTAGGAGTGACCGACCATTTGTGCGCCGGACGCATCGGCCTGAAATTCGCGCTGCCGCGAGATTCCGAGCTGAAGCAACATTGCGGCAAGGGGCGCGAGGATCAGCATCAAGATCGCAGCGATGCCGCCACCCTCGCGGTCGCGACTGCGCCCGCCACCTCCCATTCCTCCAAACATCATTCCCCAGCGGGCCATGTGCGCCACCCAGGTAATGGCGCCGGCGAGTGTCGCTGCGATGGAGGAAGTAAGAATGTCGTAATTGCGGACGTGCGAGAGTTCGTGTGCGATCACACCTTCAAGCTCCTCGTCATCCATGAGCTGCATCAAGCCCTGCGTAACGGCGACCGAAGCGTGCTGCGGATTGCGGCCGGTGGCAAAGGCGTTGGGCGCGTCCTGCGGAATCATGTAGAGCTTCGGCACGGGCAGGTTCGCCTTCGCAGCCAGCCGCTCCATCACGGCGTACAGGCGCGGGGACTCTTCCCGGCTGATCGGGCGCGCGCCGCTGGACATCAGCGCAATCTTGTCTGAGAAAAAATAGGCCACGCCGTTCATGACGACCGCGAAGCCCAGCGCCAGGGTCATGCCATTGCGCCCGCCGAACGTTTGACCAATGAAAAGAAGCAACAGCGTAAGAGCGGTCAGCAGGAATGCAGTCTTAAACGTTTTCATGGCACTTTCCCCGGCGCGCGATCAGGCCGCGCCCGCCTTTGCGTGTTCGTGCTTGAACTTCATTTCGCTCGCCTTCGGATCCGCGTCTACGACAACCGCATCTCCTGGCTTTACCTCACCGTCGAGGATTTTCAGCGCCAGCGGATCCTGAATCAGCCGCTGAATTGCCCGCTTCATCGGGCGAGCCCCGTAGGCCGGGTCGTAGCCTTCGCGGAAGAGCAGCGCTTTTGCCGCGGAGGTCAGAGTAAGAGCGAGCTGCTTTTCCGCCACTCGCTTCACGAACGAGCGCATCTGCAGGTCAATAATACTCTCGATCTGGTCCTTGCCGAGCGGACTGAACATGACGATGTCGTCAATGCGGTTCAAGAACTCAGGACGGAACGTTTCGCGCAGGGCGGCCATGGCTTCCTCGCGCGCCTTCTTCGGGTCTTTACCAGCTAGCTCGAAGATGGCGGTCGAGCCGACGTTGGACGTCATAATGATCACGGAGTTGCGGAAATCGACCTTGCGGCCCTTGCCGTCGGTGAGCTGGCCGTCGTCCAGGACCTGCAGCAGCACATTGAACACGTCCGGGTGCGCTTTCTCTATTTCGTCGAGCAGCACCACGGAATACGGACGACGGCGGACCTGCTCCGTGAGTTGGCCGCCCTCTTCATAGCCGACGTATCCCGGAGGCGCGCCGATCATGCGCGCGACCGAATGCTTTTCCATGTATTCGGACATATCGAGGCGCACGATAGCGCGCTCGTCGTCGAATAGAAATTCCGCGAGAGCGCGCGCCAGCTCGGTCTTTCCTACACCCGTGGGTCCGAGGAAAAGGAACGAACCGATGGGCCGATTGGGATCGCTCAGGCCGGAGCGGCTGCGGCGAATCGCGTTGGCGACGCTCGCAAGAGCCGCGTCCTGGCCGACCACGCGCTGGCGCAGGCGCTCTTCCATGTGCACGAGCTTCTGCACTTCGCCTTCGAGCAGGCGGCCGACAGGAATTCCGGTCCATTTGCCGACGATCTTCGCGATCTCCTCCTCGCCGACCTCTTCCTTGAGCATCGGATGATCTTTTTGCATCTCGGCGAGGTGATCCTGCGCGGCCTTCAGCGATTTCTCCGCGACCGAAAGCTTGCCGTAGCGAATCTCCGCGACGCGCGAAAGATCGCCGGCGCGCTCGAAGCGCTGTTCTTCGGTCTTCAGGCGCTCGATTTCCTCTTTTTGCGAGCGGATTTTGCCGATGGCGTCTTTTTCCGTCTGCCAATGCGCCTTCAACCCATTCGATTTTTCCTTGAGCGTGCCCAATTCCTTTTCGACCTGGGCGTAGCGCTCCTTGGAGTGCGCGTCTGATTCTTTTTTGAGCGCTTGGCGCTCGATTTCGAGCTGCATGATGCGGCGCTCAATTTCGTCGATTTCGGTCGGCAACGAATCGATTTCCATGCGCAGCCCGGCGGCAGCTTCGTCGACCAGGTCGATAGCTTTGTCCGGCAGGAAACGGTCGGTGATATAGCGCTGCGAAAGCATAGCAGCGGCGATAATCGCCGCGTCCTTGATGCGCACGCCATGATGCACTTCGTAGCGCTCTTTCAGGCCTCGCAGGATGGCGATGGTGTCTTCGATTGACGGCTCGCCTATGGTCACGGGCTGGAAGCGGCGCTCCAGCGCCGGGTCTTTTTCGATGTATTTGCGGTATTCGTTGAGCGTGGTGGCGCCGATGGCACGGAGTTCGCCGCGGGCGAGCGCCGGCTTGAGCATGTTGGAGGCGTCCATCGAGCCTTCGGCGGCGCCCGCGCCCACCAGCGTATGCAATTCGTCGATAAACAGAATGATCTGACCTTCGGATTCGGTGACTTCTTTCAAGACAGCCTTCAGCCGATCCTCAAATTCTCCGCGATATTTCGCGCCGGCCACGAGCGCCGCGAGATCCAGCGCCACAATGCGCTTCGGCTTTAGAACTTCCGGCACATCGCCGGCGATGATGCGCTGCGCGAGGCCTTCCACGATCGCGGTTTTACCAACGCCGGGCTCGCCGATCAGCACCGGGTTGTTCTTCGTGCGCCGGGCGAGAATCTGCATTACGCGACGGATTTCTTCATCGCGGCCAATCACGGGATCGAGCTTGCCTCGGCGCGCGGCTTCAGTGAGGTCGCGCGCGTACTGCTCGATGGCACGGTATGTAGCTTCAGGATTCTGAGACGTGACACGATGGCTGCCGCGAATGCTGGTCATAGCCTGCAGAATCGCGTCGTGGCTGGCGCCATGTTTGGAAAGGATCTGTGCCGCTGGATCGCGTTCGACAGCGGCGATGCCCAAGAGGATATGTTCGGTTGAGACGTACTCGTCCTTCAGACGCTGCGCTTCATCGAACGCTTTTTCCAGAACCGTATTCGACGCCCGGCTGAGCGACTGATCCGAGACGCCAGAAACTTTCGGCAAGCGCTCGATCTGCTTTTCGACCTCGGAGGCAAGACCGGTGGGCGACACCCGAGCTTTTCGAGGAGCGGAGGAACAACTCCATCGCCCTGCGCCACCAGCGCCCAAAGCAGATGCAAAGGCTCGATCTGCTGCTGGCCGGAGCGAGCTCCCATTTCCTGCGCAGCCTGCAGCGCTTCCTGGCCCTTTACCGTCAATTTGTCGAAACGCAGCATGGTTGAATTTTCTCACTTTTTCGGAGCGCAAGAAACATAGAGGGCTGGCGGCACGCACCACCAACCCTCGCATGAACCGGCGACCGGTTATTGATCAGATGAAGTTAGTTGCCGTTTGTCACGTTCACTTTCACTTGCTTCGGCTTGGACTCGGCGCGCTTTGGCAGCGTGACGGTCAAAACGCCGTTCTTATAGTCGGCCTTGATGGCTTCGTTGTTGACGGTATTGGGCAGGCTGAAGCTGCGGCTGAACGACCCGTAGGTCCGCTCCACGCGCAGATAATTGTCCTTCTCGGTCTTTTCCTCGAACTTCCGTTCGCCCCGAACGGTCAGCGTGTTGTTCTCGACGCGGACGTCGATATCCTTCTCGTTGACCTCCGGCAGATCGGCCTTCACGACCAGTTCATTTTCGGTCTCGTAGATGTCTACGGCCGGAGCCCAGGTGGTTAGAGCCGAATTGTCCGCACGGCGCGGAAACGTGGATTCAAACAGCCGATTCATCTGCTCTTGCAACCCTGAAAGCCCTGAATAGGTGTCCCAACGTGTAATCGAACTCACTGTAGTGTCCTCCTAAGAGATTTCGCGCCTAATTAGCGCAGGAGAATAATATAATATTAGTGTTTACATGTCAAGTACTTTCAAGTCAGACTTCGGCCTATCACATTTATCGATCGGCTTACTCTAAGACCTTAACTATCAGGCATTTAAGGTAATGCGTCTCCGGCATGGTAAGCAGGATCGGATGGTCCTGCGCCTGCGTGCGGCGTTCGACTACGGCAATATTCTTGCGTGCGTCCGTCGCAGCCTCTGCCAGTAGCTGCAGGAAGAGGGGTTCGGTGACGTGATAGGAGCACGAGCAGGTGACGAGATACCCTCCCGGTTTCAGCAACTTCAAAGCGCGAAGGTTGATCTCCTTATATCCCCGGCGAGCGGCGGGAATAGCGTCCCTGTTCTTGGCGAAGGCCGGAGGATCCAGGATAACCATCTGAAAGCGGCGCCCGGCTTCGTCATACTCCTTCAGCAGGTCGAAGGTATTGCCTTCACGGAAGGTGGCGTTCGAAATGGAATTGAGCTGTTGGTTGCGGCGCGCAGAGGCGATTGCCGCGGGCGCCATATCGATGCCCTCGACATGTTCGCAGTGATCGGCCACCGTCAGCGCAAATCCTCCCTGATAGGTGAAGCAATCGAGCACGTCCCCGGAGGCGTAACGGCGGGCGGCCCGATGGTTTTCGCGCTGATCGAGGAAGGAACCGGTTTTCTGACCTTTGGCAAGGTCGCAGACAAACGTCACGCCGTTCTCCTTGGCGAGAATCTCGGCGGGAACTTCACCGTGCAGGACGCTGACGCGCTGTTCGAGCCCTTCGAGCATGCGCACCTTGGGGTCGTTGCGCTCGACGATGCCCTTCGGCTTGAACAGTTCCACGAGAATCTCGACGAGGGTATCTTTCAGGCGGTCGCTGGCCTGGCTGAGCGTCTGCAGGACGAAATAATCGCCGTAGCGGTCGATGATGAGAGAAGGCAGAAGGTCGGCTTCGCTGTAAACCATCCGACAGGCGTCAGAATCCTGTACGACCAGGTCGCGGTAAGCGGCGGCCCGGCGAATTCGCGCCGTCAGGAATGCGCGATCGATGGGCACATCCTCGCGCGTCAGCAAGCGGACCGAGATTTGGGATTTGTCGCTATAGAACGCGCGGCCGGCAAAGTTGCCGCGTTCATCTAGTAGCCGCACGACGGCACCCGGCTCAGCGTGAGCCGAGCGAACGTCGCTTCGGTAGATCCATAGATGACCCGAACGGAGGCGCTCCACGCCTCGCGGCGAGATCACGACAGAACCTTCGGTCATCAGCCGGGCGGTGGCCATAAGCGGAAATCCGAGAGAAATTTCAATGCGTTGACTTTACTACAGGAGGAGAGCAATGCACAGAAACGGGACTGGCCCTGGGTTATCCAGCGCCTCTCGCGAGCGGGGCGCAGCCAGCCGTGACTCTACGAAGCGAAGCCCGACTTATCTCTGCAGCTGCCTAGGACCCTGGCATGCCCATTTTTCGTTTGCGGTGGAGTTTCAGCGCGGAGGATCGAAGAGTTTCCGGCACGTTTTTATTGGAGGTAAGTTTCACGAGGTCGGTCGCCGTCAACCGCGGGAAGAGGTGCAGCGAGACATCCAGCGGCGTCTTCGGATTATTCGTCAGGTTCCTCACCACCGAATAGTTCTTCATAAAAACGCGGCTCATGGCGATCGCCCGCAAAATCTCACCGGTCAGGTTGGTCATCGACGCAAACGCCTCGACCTCGGTGTCCGTGAGACGGGGCGATTGCAGCACACAGCGCTGGACGAGTTTGTTCGGATCGCGGATCAGGGTCATGCGCTCGGTGCGGCCGCCCTTGAGCGCTAGCGTAAGGCGCTGCACGACGTTCATGTGGGCCAGCCTCTGCATCAGAGTCTCGCGTTTGACAGCGTCGGGCTCAGCTTCGGCGGCGGCCTCGGCCATTTCCGCGGACTCCGTGGCCTTCTTTTCCATGTTCGCCAGCAGTTCGCGCTGTTCGGGGTTCGCGCCCGGGGCGCTGGCGACGGCCAGCACCAGCTGCGGATCGGACGCAAAACGCTCGAGATTATCGAGCAGAAATTGAATTCCCACGGGCGTCAAATGATTCGCAATTCGGGCGACCTGAGCTGTCGGGCACGCGGCATTTTTCGCCAAGGCGTCGGCTACGCCGGGCTTGTCGGCCAGACTGTCCGTCAGATAGGCGAAAAATCGCGGGTCGGCTTCAGGGCGCACGGCCGCAGCAAGAAATGCTTCCAAGGGCTGCGTCAGCAGCGCATTCTGCGCGCGATCGGCGATCTCCGGCTCGGGATCGGCGGCCAGCACAGCGAGTAATTCCACGCGCTCTTCGACGCCGAGCGGGACGCTGCCGGTGCAAATGGCGAGCTTCTGTTCGCGCCGGGCGTGGTCGGTGCGGACTTGGGTGAGCAGTTCGACGTTAATGACATCCTCCGACGGCGGTTTCAGATCATCTTTTCAGATCATTGCGCGTCAGAGTTACGCTTTCGGGCTGCCCGGGTGTTCCGTTCGCAGGCTGGGCCTGCCCGTTGAGCTCGATCGCGATGGCGCTCGAGTCGGCTGCCCACACCTCAAAGTGTTCCTGCGCGTCGAATTGCCTGGAGTCGCCCGGCTGAACGGCGCCGTCGAAGACAATTTTGCCATCTGCGGTGATTTTCACGCTGGTTGGTTTGCCCGCCTGAAGCTTGAGAGTAAGCCCCGCCGGGACTAGATCGCTCGCGGCGCCAGACGCAGCTGTGACGGGCGCCGTGGCTCTTGCCGGAGCGCCTGCATCCGGCAGAGGAGCCGATTTTTCAGCAGCACGCACCGCGAGATAGCGCGTGTGAATCCAGTCTAAAGCATCGCTGCCGTAGCGTTGCCATCCGAAGATTGCGCCCGCGACCACTACGACGATCACAGCGACGGCGGCGAGCGCCGGCCGCCAGTTTCGCGGCATGCGATTCGCTAGAACCGAGACGCTGGCGGTGTTGGCTTGCGGCGGCGCGCCGTTGGAGTGACCGAGCGCGTACTCAGCGACCAGACTATCTTCATCGAGGCCCAGGAAACGCGCGATTGAGCGAATGAATCCGCGATTAAAAACGCCGCCAGGCAGGCGATCCCATTGATCGTTCTCGATGGCCTCCAGAAAACGAGTACTGATGCGCGTGGCGGCGGAAATTTCATCGAGCGATACGCCGCGCATTTCGCGTTCGCGACGGAGATGTTCGCCGAAAGGAGTCGATGACATTGGAAAAGTGGCCAACGAAAATATAGGCGTCGGTAGCGGGGGTGTCAATCCTGCACGCGAGCATGCGAACGGGCAGGGCCGGGTCCAGGATTGGCGTTTCGGCAATCGGCGCGGAATGGTCGTTGCGGGGGGCGGAAGCGGTTTCTATAATTGCTGGGTTGCCCTCCGAATCCCAAGACGCGAAACCTCGCTCCGCTGCTGAGCGGACGCGCAGGGCTACGGACGCCAAGCCGTTTGATGGTGTCGAGAGGCGTCGACATCCGGATATCGCTTCTCCTCCCTTGCCCGAACCGACTGAAGTCAACGTGTTCCACGAGCTTGGCAAGGCACTCACTTCTTCGCTGCAGCTCGACCAGGTGTTGCGCACGATCATGGAAAAGATCAACGAAGTACTGCGGCCCGATACGTGGTCGCTGCTGCTGATGGACCTGGACAAGCGTGAGCTTTATTTCCAGATCGCGACCGGCGCGGGCGCTGAAGCGCTGAAGGACGTGCGCATCAAGGTGGGACAAGGTCTGGCAGGTGGGTGGCGCAGATCCGGCGAAGCCGTGGTGGTGGCGGACACCAGCAAGGATTCGCGGTTTTTCGGCCAGGTAGACGTGAAGACGAAGATGGCGACGCGCTCGATTGTGGCCGTACCGGTGCGCTTTCGCGATCAGTGCCTGGGCGTGATCGAGCTGATCAATTGCGTGGGGCCCGAGGGATTCAGCCCGCGCGACCTGGCGCTGCTTGAGGCCCTTGCGGACTATGCGGCAATCGCAATCGAGAATGCGCGGCACGTGCAACGCATCCACGAGCTGACGATCACGGACGATTGCACCAGCCTCTACAACGCACGACACCTGAATTTCATGCTCGATACGGAAATTTATCGGTCGCACCGCTATGCGTTCGAGTTTTCGCTGATCTTCATCGACCTCGATCGCTTCAAGCAGGTGAACGACACGCACGGGCATCTGGTCGGCTCCAAGCTGCTGGCCGAAATCGGCGAAGCCATCAAACACATTGCCGGCTGATCGATCTGGCGTTTCGCTACGGCGGCGACGAATTTGTGGTGCTGCTGCCGCAAACTTCGAAGGAGAACGCGCTGGGCGTGGCGCACCGCCTGCACAAGTTGATTCGCGAAACGGAATGGCTGAGGGACACGGGCACGCCAGTGCGACTGACAGCCAGCGTGGGAGTGGCGGCTTATCCCACAGATTCACGCACCAAGGCTGAGTTGCTGCACTTGGCGGACGAGGCCATGTACTTGGTCAAGAACACGTCGCGCGACAGCGTCGCGGCGGCCGGCGTCGGCATGCTCCCCAGCGTTTAGCCCTCCGATCCGGCCCACCGGCTTCCCTAGATTTCTGGCTCGAAGCGCAGCTCGCCCGAATCCTGCCTGGCAATTTCCAGTGTATAATCCCCCGGCATTCGCATCCCGCGAGGGTTCATGGCTGCGGACAACACCTCCACGATGTGGGTTCCTGTTTGTTGCGGACGCGTCATGCGTTGCAACATGTTCAGAAAAGCCGGATGGCGGCGCCTACGCGGCGCTGGTCTGCACGGTCTGCAACAAGAACATCACCCTTGAGCAAGAGCCTCTGGCGGCTGTGAATAGCTTCGGAGACGGCGCCAGTGTTCTGAGCGTGCTTGGATCGCCCAAGCCGCCCAAGACGGAAAGAATCAAGCCGCTCCCCGAAGCCGGCCCCGACGATCCAACGATATAGTTTGAATCGGGGCCCGCCCGAAATTTCCCCTGCCGATGATCGGCCAAACCATCTCGCACTATCGTATCCTGGAGCAGATTGGGGCCGGCGGGATGGGCGTGGTCTACAAAGCCCAGGACACGCGGCTCGATCGCGTTCTGGCTCTCAAATTCCTCCCTGAAAAAATGGCGCAGGATCCGCAGGCGCTGGAGCGCTTCCGGCGCGAAGCGCGGGCCGCGTCCGCTCTGAACCATCCGGGCATTTGCACCATCTACGACATCGGGGAGCAGGACGGCCGGGCGTTCATCGCCATGGAGTTCATCGACGGCGAAACGCTGCGGAGCCACATCCAAGGGAAGCCCTTCCTCTGGAAGAAATTTTAAACTCGGGATGCAAATCGCAGACGCTCTGGACGCAGCGCACGCTGAAGGAATCATTCACCGCGACATCAAACCCGCGAATATTTTCGTGACTAAGCGAGGGCAGGCCAAAGTGCTCGACTTCGGTCTTGCAAAGCTTGTTTCCAAAGGACTGCGACCGCCGGAGAGGATCCCGGCGGCGAATCATCGGATTCCACTTCGATCGTTGGGGTCATCAGCGGCACTCCTTCCTACATGTCCCCTGAGCAGATACGCGGCGATGATCCGGATCCTCGCACGGATATCTTTTCTCTCGGCCTGGTGCTGTACGAAATGGCAACAGGCCGCCAGCGTTTGGCGGCGCAACCGGTGGCGCGATTATCGAGGCTGTTCTGACGCGGCCGCCCGTTTCGGTGCGAAGCATCAATCCGACATCCCGCCGAGACTCGAAGAAATCATCGACGAAGCGCTGCGAAAGAATCGCGACCAGCGTTACCAGAGCGCCGCCGACCTCCTTGCCGACCTCGACGACTAAAACGAGAGGCCGATACAGGCCATTGGAGCGGAGTCACTCCGTCTCGCATCGACCGCGAATCTCGTCTCCGCTGGTAGCGGTCAGATCACGAACTACTTCCACACACAAACGGGAATGCGCCCGCCCGGAGCGAGTCTCCAAGATTATCTCTTCGATTGCCGTTCTGCCGTTTGAAAACACAAGCCGAGACCCTGAGTACGAATACCTCAGCGACGGAATCGCCGGGAGCCTGATCAACATGTCTGGCGACCGTGCCGAAACTGCGCGTGATGGCGCAGAGCACGGTGTTTCGATACAAAGGGCGCGAGATCGATCCTCAGGCCGTGGGCCGCGATCTGAATGTGCGGGCCGTGCTGACGGGACGATTGATGCAGAGCGGCGGCTCTTTGCGAATCGGAGCCGAGCTGGTCGATGTCGCCACCGGTTCCCAACTATGGGGCGCGCAATACGATCGCAAGCCCGGCGATATTTTCGTGATCCAGGACGAAATTTCCACCGAGATATCGGGCAAGTTGCGCCTGCAGTTGACCCGCGCCGAAAAAAAGAGACTCAACAGGCGGCACACCGAAGATCCCGAGGCTTACCGGCTCTATCTTCAAGGCCGCCATCACTGGAATCGATGGACCGAAGAAGGATTTTACAAAGCGATCGAATACTTTCAGCAAGCGATCGAAAAAGATCCCCGCTACGCTCTCGCGTATACCGGCATGGCCGAATCTTACGTGCTCCTGGGATGGAATAGTTATCTGCCGCCGAACGACGCTTTCCCGAAAGCCAAAGTAGCCGCGCTGACCGCACTGGAATTCGACCCCGATCTGGGCGACGCTCATTCGCCACTGGCAGCGGTGCTGTGGCTTTACGATTGGCATTGGCAAGAGGCTCGGAAAGATTCAAGCGCAGTCTGGAACTGAATCCCACCTATCCAACCGGCAATCACTGGCACGCCGATACGTGATGACCATGGGCCGCCAGATCGAAGCTATCGCAAGGATGAAAGAAAGCCAGGAACTCGACCCCCTGTCGCTGATCATCAACGATGCGATCGGCTGGGCGAATTACATGGCGCGCCGATACGATGACGCTACGGAACAACTTTTGCGAACTGTCGGAATTGGATCCGAATTATCCCGTTACGTACTGGATTCTCGGCCTGGTCTATCGAAAAACCGGCCGATATCGGTGGCGATCACGGAAGGCGAGAAAGGCGTGAACCTCTCAGGCGGCAGCCCGCTGCTACGCGCGGCACTAGCGCAAACTTATGCGGAGGCGGGCAGGATGGAGGAAGCCCGGCAGGTAATCGACGAGCTGACGAAGCTGGCAAGACATAAATATGTCGCGCCGCATTTTTTCGCGGGAATCCACATCGGCCGGGAGAAAACGATCGAGCGATCGAATACCTGGAGAAATCTTTCGAAGAACACTGCCACTGGCTCATCTATCTGCACCTGGACCCGAGCATGGACGCTCTGCGGAACGACGCCTCGTTTTCCAGGACCTGCTACGGCGCATGGGCCTTCCTGATCCCTCGGCCGCGACCGCGTAGCAAAGTCAGCGCGGCGATTCTCGCATTCACCACCTCAGTGCGTCATCGCGTAAACGATGTAATTGACGCCGATGCGGAAGCCCAGATCCGAATATTTCTCGGGATAGGACGAGCGGTTGGACCATTCCCACGAGTCGCCGATGTCGGAGTTGTAGCTAATGGCGACCATGATGCGGCCTTTGTCGTCGTAGATGGCGCGCCAGTGCGCTCCTTTGCCGTCGTCGCGACCCTGCGGATAATCCGGGTATTTGTATCCGAGGCCCACGTGTGCCTCGCCAGGAATTTGATATCGGTCGTCGAGATCGTAGACCGTGTGAAAAATCGGATCGTTGTCTGGAATTTCCACGATCGGACGATCCGGAAATACCATGCGCATCCGATTCACGAACATCTGCCACTCGTAGGCGCCGTGAAAATCGTCCGCCATGAAAAATCCGCCTCGCAGCAGATAATCGCGCAGTACGGCTGCCTGATGTTCCGTGAGGCCCCATTCACCCACCTGCACAGCGTAGAGCCAGGGCCAGTTGTAAACTTCGTCGCCGTCGTCCAGATTCACGTCCTGCTCCACAGAGCGCGCGTCAATGCGCGTCAGCCGCCGCGCGGCTGCGGCAAGCGCGCGATCGGCCGGCGGACCGTCCTGCGTCCACAGGGACATGCCCAGGCGCCAATCGCCGTCGAATCGCCCGCGATAGCCGTCGTTGGGCCCGGGAGGATACATCAGCCGCGCAAATGCCCACTCGCCGGGCCGCTGCCAATCTGGCGGCAGAGGCACTGAGTCACCGTATTCAACGGATGGGTATTCGTGGAAGGGGCGTTGCGCAATTAGCACGCTGACCGAGTAAAGGGCGCAGCAAAACAGCAGTACCAGCTTCATCGGCATTCGGCGCCGAGCGGACTCTTCCATGCTGCCGTTCACCTCGATGGCCAATCTCTTTCTAGCACCGAACGAATTGGCATGGCAAACAACCGGCGTCGTAAGGTAAGGCGTGAAGCTTCCGCCGTGGTTGTGGCGCGCAAACCACCACTCCCCTATACTCGGCTTCTAACGCAACGAAGGAGTTTCCGCATTGCGCAACCGGGAAGCCGCGCGTTACGCGCGATGGGCGGCCATCGCCGCGGCAGTGGTGGCACTCGCTGTCGGCGGCGTATACGCCAAGCGCGCGCTGCGACGATACCGCGCGCTGCGCGACCTGCCCGTCGCCGTTTCCGTGAACGTCCAACAGCAATCGGCGCAGTTTTCGTTTTCCAAGGTCGAGCAGTCCGCACGATTTTTACCGTTCGCGCCTCGCGAGCCACGCAATATCAAGGACAAAATCGCGCCGTGCTCGAGGACGTCTGGATCACGCTGTACGGGCGCGACGGCAGCCGCAACGACAACATTCACACGCGGGAATGCAGCTACGACCGGATCGGGGCCGTTCACTGCGAGGGCGAAGTGCAAATCGACATGGCCAGCGCGCATCCGGCGCCGGGCCATTCCGCCGACACGCTGCAGATCAAGACCAGCAATCTATCTTTCAACCGCAACACCGGCGAAGCCTCCACGCCCGCGCCCGTGGAATTCCATTTCACAGGCGGGCAGGGCAGCGGCGTGGGAGTTTCCTACAGCACGAGCGATTCGATCGTTCGTCTCGAGCAGAATGTCGCAATTCGAGCTCGCCGCATCGGAACAGACTGGCGGCATGCCCGTCAGCGCAACGGGAAGCAGCCTCGAACTGCGCCGCGACGATCGCACCGTAGTGCTGAAAGGCCCCGCGATTTTGCAGGAAGGCGCGCGCGAGCTGACCGCCGACAGTTTTTCGGTCGAGCTCGACCAGGACAACCACGCGCGCCGCGCCGTTGCCGAAGGCCATCCGCAGATTCACGCACGGAAGGCGGCGGAAAAATCGCCGTCGCCGCCGACCGATTCGAGGCCATCCTGAATCCGGCGGGCTGGGTCGATCATGTCACCGCGAACGGCAACATCGTGGGCACCCGCCAAACCGCCGCGGGCACCGAGCGCTTTTCGGCCGGGCACACGGACTTCGTCATGGTTCCGCAGAATAATCTGATTCGGGACATGACCGCAACCGGCGGCGTGACCGCCGAATCGCATCAAGGCGTCGATTCACGCGTGCTGAAAACGGAAGCGCTGCGCGTGAAATTCTCGAGGCCGGCAACATCCGGCGAGCGCCGCGTCCCGGCCAAGCACCCGGAAAAGCCGATCAGCAAAATATCGAAAGCGCCGAAACCCTGGCGCCCGCCACAATCGAAGCGCACGGCGCAAACGATTCGACAACGTATGCAGCGCCAAACAATTCGTCGCGCAGCTGGGCGCCAGCAGGCCATCTCGACAAGCTGTTCGGACATTCGGAGGTCGCAGTTCGCCGTCAGGTCGGCACCGCCGATCCGCAGAATCTTTCAGCCGACGAGCTAGTAGCCACATTCGCCGCGCACGGCGACTGGGACACGCTCGACGAAAGCGGCAACGTGCGTTTCCAGCAGGCCGACCGCCGCGCCAGCGCGGACCACGCCAACATCGTTCGCGCAACCGACACGATCACGCTCGACGGTTCGCCGGTAATTTCCGACTCCGATGAGCCGCACCACGGCCGCGAACGTAACCGTGAACCAGAAAACCGGCGACCTGCACGCCACCGGCGGCGTCGTCTCCACCTACCTGCCCGCCGCCAAGGGCGATACCGTTGAGCCTCGGCTCGGGCACAGCCCACATCTCCGCGGACTCGCTTTCCGGCACGATCAGCACCAACCACGTCGTCGTCACCTACCGGGTCACGCGCGGCTCTGGCAGGGCGACTCAGTGCTCGATAGCGATCAGATCGAGGTTTGGCGGACGACAAGAAAGTTGCAGGCCACCGGGCACGTGGTCGCCGTGTTTCCGCAACTTCGCGGCCGTTGCCGCAATGCCTACGATAGCCGTCAGCAAACCATGCACCCTCGAGCCCGCCAGCAGCGGCCCCACGCTTTGGAAGATCATCGCGCCGCTCTCACCTATTGGAGCGATCAGGGCAAGGCGCATCTGGAAGGCGGCGTCTCCGCAATCCAGCCAGGGCTCGCTCGAATCGCGCACGCTGGACGTGTTCCTCGATCCCCCGCCGGCCACGCCGCCACGGCAGTCTCTCCCCCCGCAGGCGGCTGTCCCTGCGGCGCCCTGGGGGCGGCCAGCTCAACCGCGTCGCTGGCCCAGGGCGACGTGGTGGTGCGCCAGGGCGACCGCCGCGGCATGGCCGACCAGGCCGAATACACCGCCGCGGACGGGAAATTCGTGCTTTCGGGCGGCCAACCGACCCTTGCCGATGCCGCAAGCGACACAACCACGGGCCATTCGTTGACCTTCTTTGTTGCGAATGATACGATTTTAATTGATTCGCAAGAAGGTTCGCGCACGCTGACCAAGCACCGGGTTGAGAAATGAACCGGCATGTTGAAACTCCAAGCCGCCGATCTCAGGAAGTCGTATCGGGGTCGGAAGGTCGTTGACGACATCAGCCTGGAGATTCAGCAGGGCGAAGTGGTTGGGCTGCTCGGGCCGAACGGCGCAGGAAAGACCACGACCTTCTACATCCTGGTCGGACTCGCGCGTCCGGACTACGGGCGTGTCATGCTGGATGGCGAGGATATCACCGACCTCCCCATGTATCTGCGGGCCCGCAGCGGCATCAGCTACCTCCCCCAGGAACCTTCGGTTTTTCGCAAACTGACGGTCGAAGAGAACCTGCTGGCAGTCTTCGAGACGCTCTCGGTGACGCCCGAGCAGAGGCGCGACCGGGTGGAGGAGCTATTGGCGCAGATGGGACTCGAGGGAGTCCGCTACAGCCAGGCCCACGTGCTCTCCGGCGGAGAGCGCCGGCGGCTGGAAATCGCGCGCTCGCTGGTGCTTTCGCCCTCTTTTGTGCTGCTGGATGAGCCTTTTGCAGGAATCGATCCCCTTACGGTCGTGGACATCCAGAAGATCATCGCGCGATCTGAGCCATGCCGGCATCGGCGTACTGATGACGGATCACAACGTGCGCGATACGCTGGCCGTGACCAACCGCGCCTATATCATCAGCGAAGGAAAAATTCTCGCGGCGGGTACCCCCGCGGAGCTTTCTGCCAATGCCGAAGTCCGGCGCATCTATCTGGGAGAGGGCTTCAGGCTGAACTGAACTGCCATGAACTAGCTCGCACCCAAATTGCATCTCCGGCTGGCGCAGAAGCAGATTCTGACGCCGGGCCTCGTGCAGATGGTCAGCGTGCTCGCGCTGAACCGCCTGGAGCTGCGGGAAATGATCAATCAGGAGATCATGGCCAATCCGGTGCTCGAAGAGCTGCCGGAAGACAGCGTCGCCGCGGGCGACAGCTACACCGACGAAGCGTTTCTGAAGAAGGAAACCGAGAAAGTTCCCGAAACTCCGGCCGCCAATCCCTTTCGACGAATTCGATTTCGGCTCTTTCTTCACGCAGTATCTCGATACCGGCGCCGAACGCGCCGCGGGCGGCGAGCACGAAGAAATCGAAAAGCCCTCGTTCGACAAATTCCTTTCCTCGCCGGCCAGCCTCACCGATCATCTGGCCTGGCAACTCAGCGTCAGCATCTGCACCGAAACGGTTCGCAAGATCGCGGAAGCGATCATCGGCAATCTGGATGAGAACGGCTATCTGACCGCGACGCTCGACGAAATCGCGCAGCAGGGCAACTATTCGATGGAAGACGTCGAAGAAGCTCTCGCCGATGGTGCAGGAATTCGATCCGCCGGGCGTCGGCCGCGCGCAATCTGGAAGAATGCCTGATCATGCAGGTCAAGCTCATCGACCCGCAGAACACGCTCGCGCAGCAGATCATCGCCGAGCATCTGAAACTTCTGCAGAACAATCAGCTCAAGGAAGTCGCCCGCGCGCTGAATCGCCCGATCGAGCTCGTGAAGCGCGCCGTCGACCTGATCAAGCGCCTCGATCCCAAGCCCGGCCTGCGCTACAACAAGATCGAACCGCGCCTCGTCGAACCGGACGTCCAGTTCCGCAAAGTCGATGGCGAATGGGCAGGTCTTCATGAATGACGACGACGTGCCCCAGCTGCGCCTGAGCCCCACCTACCGGCGCCTGCTGGCGCGCGATGCCGCCGATCGCGACGTCCGCAACTACGTGAAAGAGCGCTTCACCGCCGCCATCCAGCTGATGAAAAATATCGAGCAGCGCAAGCACACGATCTTGCGCGTCTGCCACTCGATCCTGCGCCGCCAGGGCGACTTCCTCGATTACGGCCCCGACCACCTGAAGCCCATGATGATCAAGGAAGTGGCCGAAGAAGTGGGCGTGCATCCCTCGACCGTCAGCCGCGCCGTCGCCAACAAATACGTCCACACGCCGCAGGGCGTCCTCGAGCTGCGCAGCTTCTTCTCGGAATCAGTGAACGGCCCGCAGGGCGGCGAAATGTCGCTGCTCTCGCTGAAGCGCCGCGTGAAGCAGATGATCGAAGAAGAAGACACTTCTCACCCGCTCACCGACGAGCAGATCACCAAGAAATTGAGCGACGAAGGCATTCATGTGACCCGCCGCACCGTCGCGAAATACCGCGAAGACCTCCGCATCCCCAGCACGCACCGCCGCCGGGTGAAGGCTTAGCCGCTCGCGCCGTGAAGCGCCGCCGACCGCAAACGCGAAGCGCCCGCCAGCTTGTCATCCTCACCGGCCTTTCGGGCTCGGGCAAAGGCTCCGTCCTCAATACCTTTGAAGATCTTGGCTTCTACTGCGTCGATAATCTGCCCGTCTCGCTGATTCCCACTTTCAGCGAGCTTTACGAAGGCGGGCGCGGCGAAATCGAACGCGCCGCACTGCTCGTCGACGCACGCGAAGGCGAGCAGATCGATATGCTGCCGGGATTTATCGCAAGCTCGACCAGCGAACACGCCGCCACGCTGGTCTTCATCGAAGCGAGCGACGCCGCTCTGCAGCGCCGCTTCAGCGAAACGCGCCGCCCGCATCCCCTCGGCCACGGCATCGGAATCGCCGAAGGCATTCGCCAGGAGCGCCGCCGCATGGCGCCCATCCGCCGCTGGCGGACGTGGTCATCGACACGACGAAATTCAAGGTGCACGACCTGCGCCAGGTCATCACCGAGCGTTTTCAGAATCCCGGCGCGCGCCCGCTGATCGTCTCCGTGGTCAGCTTCGGTTTTCGCTACGGCATCCCCGCCGGATGCGGACCTGGTTTTCGACGTGCGCTTCCTGCCCAATCCGCATTTCGTTCCGCGCCTGCGGCCGTTTAGCGGCAAAGACTCCGCGCGTCGCGCGCTACATTCGCTCGTTTCCGCAGACCAGACGAATTCCTGCGGCGCATCGAGAGCCTGCTGGGATATTTGATCCCGCATTATATCCGCGAAGGTAAAAGCTATCTGACGATCGCACTTGGCTGCACGGGCGGGCGGCACCGCTCGGTCACGCTCGCCGAAGTGATTCGCCGCTCGCTGAAAAAAAGGGCTACGCAGCCAAGGTCGTGCACCGCGACCTGGACAAGTCCGCGACCTGAATCTGCGCGGTATCGCACGCGAGTACTTCGCGATTACGTCTTGCAAGATTTCGGGCCCATGCATAGGCTAGGGCAGGCTTCCGGCAAGGACCTTTTGACTTGGCGCTCCCAACCACCGACGGCGTACCCCGCGTAACCGAGCACGACGAAATCCGCCGCCTGCTCGGATATCTGCGGCCGTACGTGCCCGGCTCGCATTCGGAATTCTCCTGATGGCTGTCATGGGCGCGGTCGACTTTCTCGTCGCTTCTTGCGATCCGCCCGGCATTTGACGTTGTCTTGGATCCCGATTCGGCACTCAGGCGCTGGTTCTGTTTCAGATCCCCTACACGAACCGTGTCGTCGATCTGCACTCCTTCGTTCCGCATCATTTTCACAACGTATGGACCGTCTTCGCCGTCGCCTTGCTCTGCTTTTCCTGCTCAAGGGAACCGCGGAGTACGTCGGAAGCATTTTGATCCAGCATGTGGGGCTCTCCGGCGTCACGGACTTTCGAAACGAGGTCTACGCAAGGTGATTCAGCAGCCGATTGGCTTCTTTCAGCACAATCCGGTCGGCCGGGTCATGTCTGCAGTGATCGCCGATATCGAGCAGATGCGCAGCGCGTTTTCAGACTGGTTCGCGGAATTTTTCCGCCAGGTTTTCGCGCTGATCGCTTTCGTCGCTGTGCTGCTGGTCATCGACTGGCGCATGGCGCTCGGTTCCGCGATCCTGATTCCACTGGTCGTCTGGCCGGTCGGCAAGTTCGGCCGAAAGATTCGCAAATCCTCGGAAAAAAGCCGCTCGCGCCTGGCGGACTTGAGCCAGATCTTGCAGGAAACGACTGCGGGCAATCGGGTCGTGAAGGCTTTCGGAATGGAAGCCTTTGAGATTCGCAAGTTCCGGGACGCCGCCCGCAATTTGCTGCGCGAAAACATGCGCTGGATTCGTGCCCTCGCGGCCACCTCACCCATTATGGACTTCGTAGGCGCTGTCGTGATCGCCCTGGTTCTCCTTCTCGCTCGCGGAGAAATCAAGTCCCACCGCATGACCGTCGGTTTGTTCGTCGCATTCGTCGCGCGCTTGCTGAAGGCCTATGAGCCCATCAAGCGCCTCGGAAATGTGTACCAGCTCTTCCTGCAGGCAGCCGGAACTTCCACGCAAGTCTTCGCTTTTATCGATCTGCCGCGGGAACCCATGGATAGCTCCGGGCGCGAAGGCGCTTGCCGCCATTTTCGCGCTCCATCGAATTCGATCGCGCGAGCTTCGCCTACGATAGCGGCCCGCTCATCCTGAAAAATATCGATATGAAGGTTCCCGCCGGCGCGGTTGTGGCCATCGTGGGATCGAGCGGCGCGGGAAAAACCACACTCGTGAATCTTCTGCCGCGCTTTTCACGAAGTGACCACCGGCCAGCTTCGTATCGACGGGTACAACGTCAACGACGTCACGCTGCGCTCCCTGCGCGAACAGATGGCCATCGTCACGCAGGAAACCATTCTGTTCAACGACACCGTCCGCAACAACCTTTGTTACGGCCGCCCTGACATGCCGCGAGGACCGCATCGTCGCCGCGGCGCAAGCCGCCTCCGCCCACGAATTCATCACCCAGATGCCGCAGGGCTACGAAACCGTGATCGGCGACCGCGGCCAGCGCCTTTCCGGAGGCCAGCGCCAGCGCCTGGCCATCGCCCGCGCGCTGCTGAAAAACGCGCCGATCCTGATCCTCGATGAAGCGACCTCCGAGCTCGACTCCGAATCCGAAATGCTGGTCCAGAGCGCGCTCAACAATCTGATGACCGGCCGCACGGTCTTCGTGATCGCGCATCGTCTCTCGACCATTCGCCGCGCCGATATGATCGCCGTGCTCGACGACGGCGCCATCCGCGAGCGCGGCACGCATGAAGAGCTTCTGGCGCGCAACGGCATCTACGCGCGCCTGTACGAAATGCAGTTCCGCGACGCGGAGCCCGTGACGCCCGTCGCAGGTCTCGAATAACGAAATTCTGAGATAACAGCATCACGATGACAATGTTGAGATCAAAATGCCCGGCACAAAATCCCAACCCGCCCCAGCGCCACCAGCGAAAGCCGCCGCCGGACTTAAATCGATGACGGGATACGCCCAGGCGCAAACCTCCGCCGGGGGCGTCGGCCTGCGCATCTCCATTCGTGCCGTGAATCATCGCTTTCTCGATCTCCATCTCCGCGTGCCCGAGGGCTTCGAGCCGCTCGAGCCGCGCATCCGCCAGATCGTCCGCGAACGCGTCCGCCGCGGCCATCTCGACGTCACGCTGCGCTACGAACTCGCCGGGCCTGCTGCCGTCGCCGTCAATCAGGAAGTCGCCGCCGCCTACCTGCGCGCCGCCGAAGAATTGCGCAAGCAATACGGCGTGAAAAGCGATCCCGACATCGCCTCGATTTTGCGCCTGCCCGGCGTAATCGGCTCGGCCGCTGCTTCCTCCGACGATGAGATCGCGCGCCTCGAGCCAGCCGTGGCGAGCTGCCTTCACGAAGCGCTCGACAAGCTCGACCGATGCGCGCGCTGGAAGGCTGTCGCGCTGCGCGACGATATGTCTGGGCGTCTCGTGACCATCGCACGCCACGCCGCGCAGGTCTCGACGCTCGCCGAGCAGGCCCGCCCCGCATTCGCTCGCCGCCTGGAAGCGCGCCTCAAGGAACTGCTCGGCGAGGTGCAGATCGACCCCACGCGCCTGGCGCAGGAAGCCGCGATCGCCGCCGAACGCAGCGACGTCTCGGAAGAGCTCGCGCGGCTCGCCAGCCATGTGCGCCAGTTCGAATCGCTTGCTTGCGGCTGCTTCTGACGTCGGCAAGAAACTCGACTTCCTCCTTCAGGAAATGCAGCGCGAAGCAAACACGCTGCTTTCGAAGACTCCCGGGAACGAAGCCGAGAGCCTGGAAATCACCGAGCTCGCACTCGAAATCAAAGTCCGAGATCGAAAAAATCCGCGAACAGGTGCAGAACATCGAATGAGCCAATCGGAGCCACTGGTTCTCATTGTTTCCGGCCCGTCCGGTTCGGGAAAATCGACGCTCGTTCAGAAGATTCTGGAGCTCCCCGGCACCATGCTGTCTGTTTCGTCCACCACGCGCGCCCCGCGCGAGACGGAAAGCGCCGGCAAATGGTACAATTTCGTCTCCGAGGCCCAATTTCAGGGCATGGTCGCTCGCGGCGAGTTTCTGGAATACGCCCAGGTCTTCGGCAAGAATTGGTACGGCACGCCGCTATAAGCCCTCGATGAAGCGCTCGGGAAGAAAAAAGACCTGGTCCTTGAAATTGATGTCCAGGGCGCGTTGCAGGTGAAGCAAAAGCTCCGTGGCGCCGTTGCGATCTTTGTGATTCCGCCGTCGCGCGATGATCTTGGACGCCGCATCCGCGAGCGCGGGCAAGATTCGGAAGACGAGATTCGCGCGCCGTCTCGAGCGAGCGAGGCACGAAATGTTGAACTACAGCAGTTACGATTTCGCCGTCGTCAACGACGATCTCGAGCGCGCTGGCCGTGAGGTTCAGGCCATCGCGTTGGGCTCGCGCTGCCGGGTGGCCCGAGTCGAAGATCGCATTCGTCGAAATTTTGAATTCTTTTGGAGGATGAATCGCCTATGGCAGCACTCACAGAAGTGCCGGACAGCCAGTTCGCATACGTTGTCGTCGTCTCCGCGCCGCGCCCGCCAGCTCATGATCGGCGGCCGCCCGCTGGTCGACAACCCAGGATCTCGCAAGACCTCGCGAATCGCCGAGGAGGAACTGCAGCTCGGCCTGCTCGAATATCGTTGCCGGAATTGCCGGACGCCGAAGAAAGGAAAGCAAGCGCCGCAAGTAGCGCTCGCTGTGGATAGCGCTTGTACGGGCGCCCGCCGCGGCAGACGGAGCCTCTTCGAGTCCTCCATGAAAATCGCTCTCGGAGTCACGGGCGGAGTCGCTGCCTACAAGGCCGCGGAGCTCGTCCGCCGCCTGCAGCAGGAAAAGCTCGACGTGCAGGTCGTGATGACCCGCTCCGCGCAGGAATTCATTACGCCTCTCACCTTCGCCGCGCTCACCGGCAAAAAAGTAATCACCGAAATGTTCGGCGCCGAGGGCGCCGACTCGCCCGCGAACGTCGAGAGCGCCATCGAGCACATCGCCGTGGCGCAGCGCATCGACCTGCTTCTCGTCGCGCCGGCCACCGCCGACATCCTCGCGCACTTCGCTCACGGCCTCGCGCGACGATTTTCTCACCACGCTGTACCTGGCCACCAAAGCGCCCGTACTCGTCGCACCCGCCATGAATGTGAACATGTGGGAACATCCCGCGACGCAGGAAAATCTGGAAAAGCTCCGCGCGCGCGGCGTGCACGTCGTGGATCCGGACGAAGGCTACCTCGCCTGCGGCATGACCGGCGCTGGCCGCCTCGCGCGCCACCGACGCCATCGTCGAAAAAGTTCGCTCCGTCCTCGGCCTTCGCCGCGATCTCGAAGGCCAGACGGTCCTCGTCACGGCCGGCGCCACCCGTGAAGATATCGACCCTGTGCGCTTCCTCACGAATCGCTCCTCCGGCAAAATGGGCTACGCGCTGGCCGAAGCCGCCGCGCGCCGCGGAGCGCATGTCGTGCTCGTCAGCGGGCCCACTGATCTCGCAGCGCCCGATGGCGTTGATTGGGTTCCCGTCCGCTCGACGGAAAAAATGCGCGAAGCGGTGCGTAGAACGTGCCGCAGATGCAAACATCGTCATCATGGCCGCCGCCGTCGCCGACTATCGTCCTGCGGCCGCCCAGTCGCAAAAGCTCAAGCGCGGCGAAGCAGGCATCACGCTCGATCTCGAGCCCACGCCCGACATCCTCGCCGAACTCGGCCGCGGCCAGGCTCAGTTCGCCGGTCGCCGGATTCTCGTCGGATTCGCCGCTGAAACCGACGCCCTCGCTGACAACGCCCGCTCGAAGCTCGCGCGCAAGGGTGCGGACATGATCGTCGCCAACGATGTCACTCAGGAAGGCGCCGGCTTCGACGCCGACACTAATATCGTCACGCTCTTCACCCGCGACGGCCGCGAAATCCCTCTCCCCAAGCTCAGCAAGTTTGAAGTCGCCAACCGCATTCTCGATCGGGTCCTCGAACTCCAGTCGCGCTAGTTTTCCTCAGCCCGCGTTTGACACTCACGCACGCCTGGGTTAAAAACTTCAGGGCTCACCTGCACGTTCGGCGAATCGTATTCGAACAGGAAATCACATGACACTGCGAAGAATTCTCTCCGTCTGCTTGCTCCCCTTCACGGTCGCCACGCTCACTCCTGTAGCTGGAGTCGCGGCGCCACAGCAAACCGCTGCCAAGCCTGTCACCCGTGCCGCGTCCGGCGCCGTGGCTCCCGAATCGGTCGGATTCTCCTCCGAGCGACTCGAGCGCCTTCACGCCGCCATTCGGCAGGAAATCGACAACAAGAAAGCCATGGCTGGCGCCGTCACACTTGTGATGCGCCACGGCAAACTGGTCGACCTCAAAGCATACGGGAAAAAGGACCTCGCCAGCGGCGCGCCGATGACCACGGACGCGATTTTCCGCGTCTTCTCCATGACCAAGGTCGTCACCGGCGTCGCTATGATGATTCTGTACGAACAGGGTAAATGGCACCCGCAGGATCCCATCGCGAACTACATCCCCGAATTCGCGCACCTGAAAGTGTTCAAAAGCGTCGACGCCAACGGCCAGATCATCACCGAAGATCCCGTCCATCCGCCCACCATGCACGAGCTGATGACGCACACCGCCGGTTTCACCTACGGACTGTTCGGTGACGGACCGGTCGACAAGGCTTATCAGTCCGCCGGCGTGATGGCCTCGAAAAATCTTCAAGAAATGATCGACAAGCTCTCGAGGATCCCGCTGCTCTACCAGCCCGGCATGAAATGGGTCTACAGCGCGTCGATGGACATTCAGGGCTACATCGTCGAAAAACTCAGCGGCCAGTCGCTGCCCGATTTCATGCGCGACCACATCTTCGCTCCGCTCAAAATGACGGACAGCGGCTTCTTCGTCCCGAAAGAAAAATGGGACCGCTTCGCCACGTTGTACGGCGAAGATGCCAGCGGCGCCCTCGCGCCGCTCACTCCGCTTCCCTCGCTCGGCTTGGGCGACTACAAATCGCAACCCACCATGCCGTCCGGCGGCGGTGGCATGGTCTCCACTGCGCAGGACTACGCTCGCTTCGCGCAAATGCTCCTCAACGGCGGCGAGCTGGATGGCACGCGTGTACTCGCGCCGTCTACGGTGCAGCTGATGTCCGCCAACCATCTCGCGCCAAATTTGCTGACCGGCGAATTTTTCGTAGGTCCGGAACGGATGCGTCCCGGCATGGGCTGGGGATACGACTGTGCGGTGATCTACGATCCGCCCACGGCAGACGAAATCGTCGGTAAGGGCACGTTCTTCTGGATCGGCGCCGCCGATACCTGGTTCTGGATTGACCCCACGAACGACATCGTCTTCGTCGGCATGACCCAACACCAGATCGGCCCGCATCAGCCCGATGTCGAACAGATCAGCCGCCCCGCGGTCTATCAAGCGCTCGTGAAGCCGAAACTCTAGGGATGCCCATGACCGCGACGCCTCAGTCAGCCGAAAATCTCAGCGCAGCGCCGGTGGCGATTCGCCGTGCCACGCCTGCCGACGCCGAAGTCTGCGGCAAGATCTGCTTCGAGGCGTTCTTCGGAATCTCGCAGAAGCACGGTTTCCCCGCCGACATCCCGTCTGCGCAGCACGCCGCTGGTTTTCTCACGCGTATGTTCGCGCATACGGGAATTTTCTGCGTCGTGGCGGAACGGGATGGCCGCATCATCGGCAGCAATTGCATGGACGAGCGCACCACCATCGCCGGCATCGGCCCGATTACGATCGATCCGTCCGTGCAAAACCGCTCGGCAGGCCGCCAGTTGATGAAAGCCGTTCTGGATCGCGCTGAAGAACAGAAGTTCGCCGGAGTCCATCTGGTGCAGGCGGGCTATCACATGCGCTCGCTTTCCCTTTACGCCAAGCTCGGATTCGCCGTTCGCGAGCCGCTCGCCTGCATGTTCGGCCCCGCTCCGCGCCGGGATACGCCCGGATTCGTCGTTCGCCCCGCGCAAATGGCCGATCTCCAGGCCTGCAACCCAGTGGCGTTTCGCGTGCACGGCCACGATCGTAGCGGCGAACTCAGCGATTCCATCCAAGCGGGCTCGGCCCTCGTGGTCGAATCCCAAGGACGCATCACCGGCTATGCCTCTTCTCTTTCATTTTTTGGCCACGCCGTCGCGGAATCGAACGACGTCATGCAGGCGCTCATTTCCGGAGCGCCTGAGATCCCGCCTCCCGGCATACTGGTTCCCACGCGCAACACACCGCTCTTCCGCTGGTGCCTCGATCGCGGCATGCGCACTATTCAACCACTGAATCTGATGACCATCGGACTCTACAACGATCCCGCGGGCGCCTATCTTCCGTCCGTCCTTTACTGACGACCGTGGCTGACTCCCTAAATCAACTTCTCGAAGTCAGGCTTCGCTACGCCGACGATCTCCGCCTCGGTCCGTACTTTCGCAACCGGGCCGCGGCTCATTCAGCAACCGTGGAAACTGCCGCGGCTGAAGAACAGGTGGAAATGCCCAAGAACGAAAGCGGTGTAGGCGGTCGGAGCTTCAGCTCCGAGATTACCGGACCAAACCCCTCAGGCGTCTCAACCCCTGAGGCCGCACGCACCAGCCCGGCGTCGCCACCTATCGCCCTGCCTTCCAGCTCCTCCCTTTTCGAAGAGCGCATCGAAAACGACTCGCTCGAGCGCATCCGCGAAGACATTGGACCAGACTGCACTCGCTGCAAACTGCACGTGGCCCGCAAGAATATTGTTTTCGGCGTCGGCAATCCGAAAGCCCAGCTAGTTTTCGTCGGCGAAGGCCCCGGCCGCGACGAAGACGAACAAGGCGAGCCCTTCGTCGGCCGCGCAGGAAAACTTCTGACGTCGATGATCGAGGCCATGGGCCTGAAGCGCTCCGACGTCTACATCTGCAACGTCGTCAAATGCCGCCCTCCGGAAAACCGCCTCCCGGAAAAAGACGAAATCGCCACCTGCTCGCCCTATTTATTCCGGCAGCTCGGCGTGATTGCGCCCAAAGTGATCTGCGCCCTCGGCAGCTGCTCCGCGCAGACCATGCTGCAAACCACGCAAGGCATCTCCCGCTTCCGCGGCGAATGGTTCGACTACCACGGCTCCAAGTTCATCGCCACATATCACCCGGCTTACCTGCTGCGCAACCCACCCGCGAAAAGCGAAGTCTGGAAAGACCTCCAAAAAATAATGGCCTACCTCGGCCTCGAACTCCCCAAGAAGAAGTAAGAGATTCGGGTTCGGTCCTGCCGGTCGTAGGTGGATAGCATGCTGTGCCTGGCGAAAATTCTTGGCACCGCCAAGCCGCGGAGCGGCGATTGTAATTAGCCCGGCACGCAGGCCGCCGAGGCGGCCGTAGTGCCGGGAAACAAGAAACAAACGAGCTCCAAGTCCCGGAGGGACGATTGGCCGCATTAATTCAACGCCGGTCCGCGGCTTTAGCCGATAATCGTCGCCGAAAATCGGGCTTCGGACCTAGCGGCTGCGCCCCTACAATCTAATCTCTCTTGGACCTCCTCCTCGGAATATCGGCGGCACTCGGCTGGGGCGTGGCAGATTTCTCCGCTCGCTTCTCCTCGCGCCGCATCGGCGCATTCCGCACGCTGATGGTCATGCAATTCTTCGGCTTCGCCGCGCTCACGCTATTCCTCTGGCTGACAGGCGGCTTCCATCGCACCATCGCTCTCGGCTGGCACCCCTGGGCCTTCGCCGTCATCGCGGGCCTTATCAACACAGTCGCCGGCCTCGCGCTCTACCACTCCTTCGAAGTCGGCCTGATCAGCATTGCCGGTCCCGTCTCTTCGTCCTATCCCGCGCTCACCGTAACGCTCGCGCTGCTCAGCGGTGAACGCATTCATCCGCTCCGCGCCGCCGGCCTCGCGCTCACATTTTTCGGCATGATCCTCGCCGCCATCACGCGAGTGCCCGACGAATCGCACGCCGTCGATCCCAGCACGCACCACGCTCACGCACACGTTTCAAAGGGCGCCTCATACGCCATCGTCGCCGCCCTGGGCTATGGCGTCATGTTCTGGTGGCTCGGTTTTCACGTCGTCCCGCTCATCGGCAGCAGCCTCTCCGTCTGGGTCATCCGCCTCACCACCTTCTGCGTGCTCGTAGTCGTCGGCCTTCCGTCACACCGCGCCCTGCCTCTGCCCCGCGGCAAAGTCTGGTGGCTTCTGCTCGTCACTGGCCTGATGGACACCTCCGCCTTCGTAGCCAACAACGCCGGCATGATCTCCGGTCACGTCGCCGTAGTCAGCGTTCTGGCCTCCCTCTACGGCGCCGTCACCGTCCTCCTCTCCTGGATCTTCCTCCGCGAGCGCATCGAACGCAGCCAATGGTGCGGCATAGCCCTAATCTTCGCCGGCATAATCCTCGTCAGCCTCTAGCTTCAGCGCTTCCCACTACCGCAGCTTGCCTCGTTGTAATTTATAAGTTACAATAGAAAAGTGATTGAGATTCGTCACTACCTCAATCCCGCATTCGCCGCGAATGTGTATTGCTGCTGCGCGGTGGCAATAAGGAAACCCAGCGGTCTGACATCACAAGCGCGCGAGCGTATCTCGCCGAATTCCAGTCCATGGAAGGAAAAATAAATCGATGAGCCGCAAAACCTCCACTTCACACGACGACGCTGTTGTGCGCAGAATCCGAAAAGATCCAAAGTTCGCGGCTGCCTACTTGAAAGCGGCCCTCGCGGACGCCGACGAGCCCAGCCCTCTCCTGATCGCTCTTCGGCATCTAGCGCAAGCCCAGGGCATCGCGAAAGTGGCCAAGGCCGCGGGCGTGGAACGCGAGAGCCTGTATCGCGCGTTGTCTCTGCGCGGAAACCCTCGTCTCTCAACGCTCGTCGCCGTAACAAAAGCGATCGGCCTCAGACTCACGGTCGAAGCCGCCTAACTAAAAGCATCATTGCCTGACTCCGTGCAATAATTCCGAGAATCTTTGCGGGTCGCAGCTTTAGCTGCGACATAAACGTCGCGTCCGAGAAGCGGCTTTAGCCGCTGAAGCTCCTGCATTATCAGATATCTCCAATGCCACGCTTCGCCGAAATCGCGCTCCCCGTCCCCCTGCGCTACACATTCACCTACGCCGTCCCCGCCTCGCTCAACGGCGAACACCTCATCGGCCGCCGCGTGGTCGTCCCCTTCGGCCGCCGCGCCATGACCGGCATCGCTCTCACCGAGTCCGACGATCGCCCCCCGAACGTCCCGCGTATAAAAGAAATCGTCGAAGTAATGGATTCGCTCCCGGCGCTCCCGCCGAAACTTCTCGAGCTAGGCCACTGGGTCAGTCGCTACTACCTCGCCCCCGTCGGCGAAGCCTTTCGCGCCATGCTCCCGCCGGAAATCGAGTTGCGCCACGACCGCGAATATTCGCTCACCGAATCCGGCCGCGCTTACCTCCACGATCTCGCATCCACAACCGAACTCACCGACGAAGAACGCTCCGACCTCGCCACACTGCAAAAAATCGACGACTCAGCCGCGCACCCGCGCCGCAAGCGCCTGCACGAGTCCGTCGCGGAAGCTCTCGTCCGCCGCGGCTACCTCTCCGCCAACGAAATCATGCGCCATCGAAAAACCCGCACCCAACAAATCGTCGCCTGGCGCGCAGAATCCACCGCGAGCACGGATGACGCCGCCGAAAATCGCGCCCGCGAAATCCTCACCACCGCCAGCGGCCCACTCCCGCTCGCCCACCTGCTCGAAAAAGCCAGGCTCACGCGCGCCGCCGTCAAGCGTCTGGAAAAGTCCGGCGTCATCGAAACCTGGGAAGAACCGATCACCCCAGGAGAAGACCCCTGGGACACCGATTTCGCCCCACCGACGAACATCCTCAACGCCGAACAAAACTCCGCCCTCGCCGAAATCTGGCGCTGGATCGTAGCTGGAACATTCGCGCCCGCTCTTCTCCACGGCGTCACCGGCAGCGGAAAAACCGAAGTCTATCTCGGCGCCATCCAGGCGGCCCTCTCCCGCGGGAAAACCGCCATCGTCCTCGTCCCCGAAATCGCGCTCACCCTCTGGGTAGGCCGCCTGGTTCGTGCCCGCTTCGGCGCCAGCGTCGCCGTGCTCCACAGCGCCCTGCCCGATATCGAACGCGCCCGCGAATGGTGGCGAGTCCGCCGCGGCGAAGCGAACGTCGTCGTGGGCACGCGCTCCGCCGTCTTCGCGCCGCTCGAAAATCTCGGCCTTATCATCGTCGACGAAGAGCAGGAAGCCAGCTACAAGCAGGAAGAAACGCCGCGCTACAACGGTCGCGACGTCGCCGTCTATCGAGCCCGCCTGGAAAATGCCGTCGTGCTGCTCGGCTCAGCCACGCCGTCGCTTGAGACTTATCACAATGCCCGCGCCGGAAAATACCAGCTGCTGCAGCTCACCTCCCGCGTCGAAAATCGCCCCCTCGCCGAAGTCCGCATCATCGACCTGCGCGAAGATTTTCTCCGCCAACACAAAGTCGCTCCGATTTCTGAAGCCCTGCGTGTCGCCATTGCGCTGCGCCTCGAGGAAAAAACCCAGGCCATGGTGCTCATCAATCGCCGCGGTTATTCCTGGTCCATGCTCTGCCGCAGCTGCGGTGCCATGGTTCAGTGCGAAAACTGCAGCATCGCCCTCACCTACCACAAAAGCCGCCAGCGCCTCGAATGCCACTACTGCGGCTATTCCATTCGCCCGCCGAAGCAGTGTCCGAAGTGCCACGCCGAGTACATGTATTTCGTCGGCGACGGCGCCGAGCGCGTCGACGAATATCTCCGCCAGCAATTCCCCGCCGCGCGGATTGGCCGCCTCGATCGCGACACCGTACGCACCAAGCGCGAATACCAGCAAGTGCTCGGCGCTTTCGCCAAAGGCGAAATCGATGTTCTCGTCGGCACGCAAATGGTCGCCAAGGGTCACGACTTCGAACGCGTCACTCTCGTCGGAGTCGTCGCTGCCGATCTCGCTCTCGGCCGCCCCGATTTTCGCGCCGCCGAGCGCACGTTCCAGTTGCTCACGCAGGTCGCCGGACGCGCCGGTCGTGGCGTGCTGTCCGGCGAAGTCCTCGTTGAAACTTTTTACCCCGAGCACTACGCGATTCAGTTCGCCGCGCAGCAGGATTACGTCTCCTTCTACGACAAGGAAGCGCACTTCCGCCGCCTGCTGCACTATCCCCCATTCACCGCGCTGGCCACCGTGCTCGTCCGCGATCGCAAAATCGAAAACGCCATCCGTTGGTCCCGCGCCCTAACCACATGCCTCGCGCCTTACGAGAAACAAGGCGTGAAAATCCTCGGCCCCGCCGCCGCCCCCCTCGCCCGCCTCCGCCGCGACTTCCGTTTCCAATTCGTCCTAAAATCCCCCCAGCGCGGCGCCTTAAGCAAAGCCCTCGCCGCCGCGCTGGACTATTGCGCCCAAAAACAAATCCCCGAAACCGCCGTAATAGTCGACGTCGACCCCACAAACTTGTCCTAGCCGGAGGTTAAACATGGAATTGTCGAGCGGGGTGTGAGCGAGGAGCTCGCTCCCAGATCGACGGTTAGTCGAGCCTGGGAGATCAGTCGAAGAATCTTTCTTGGATTTCACCACGAGCGCTGCGTGAATTCGTGCGAGGACGTCGTTGCGAAATCGAAGCGCTCCTAATGCAGCATCACCGGCCACGGCGTGAAGCACAGCAGGAAAATCAGCAGCGCCCCCACGGCCCATGTGCGCCGCGCCGGATCGATCGGCTGCCACGGGTCATACACCGGCGGATGCTTGAACCGCAGCGACAAAATCAGCAAAATAATTCCCCAGGCGGCCCACCCGTTCCACGCCCAGATCCCCATCCCGATCAATACCAGCGCCACCGCCAACGAAACCCGCGGATGCCGCTCGCTCGTCAGGCTGTACATAATGTGACCGCCATCTAGCTGCCACGCCGGCAGCAAATTCAGCGCCGTCACCAACAGCCCCACCATCGCCGCGCGCCCCACCGGATTCAGCAGCAGCCAGCTCACATCGATACGCGGATGAAATTGCGCGCACAGCAATCGCAACAGTAGCGGGTGCCCAAACACGACGGCTGACGCCTGTTCAGCGCCGGGCACGATCCGCGAAGTCGCCACCCCGTACGCTAACGCCGGCAGTGCCACCACAAACCCCGCCACAGGTCCTGCGATTCCCACATCAAAAAGCGCGCGCCGCGTCGTGATCGGCGAACGAATCCGGATGAACGCTCCGAATGTGCCGAATAGCGTCGGCGCAGGAATGAAATACGGATAACTCGCGTTGATCCCGTAAATCCTGCACGCCACGTAGTGCCCCATCTCGTGCGTGAACAAAATCAGCAGCAGCGTGAACGAAAATGGAATCCCCATCACCAGCAGCGCCGGATGCTGGAACGGCAGCAGCATCAGCGCAAATGGATTTTCGTACCCGGAAAACGGCTCTCGATTCTGCGCGTAGGAAAGCCCAAACTCCGCGCCAACCGCCAGCGTGGAAACCACGGTCAGCAGGAAAAGAATCAGCGCCGGCCACAGGGGATCGCGCGGCGGCGCCGGCGGTCGGTAGTCCGGTGGCGCCGCGAACGGGATATCGAGTACTTCTAGAGGCGGGCGCGTATGCCCGTTTCCTTCATTCATCTGCGTGCGCTCACACGAAATGCAGAAGTGGCATAGACAATCCTGTCTGTGCTCCTACGAGCATAACGTCAATTCGGGATTAGCGCACAATCGGAAGAACTACGCCGTAGAGAGTCGTCACCCTAAACGGGACAATTGAAAGTCGTCGTCATTCTGAGCGGAGCGACCGGACGCCTTGGCATTTCATCCCGGCGAAGCCGGGATGTCCGGTCGCGGAGTCGAAGAATCGCTCTTCGTTCGCGCCCCGTATTCAGGACTGGCGCGTCTCAGGCCTTCGCCGCAGGCGTTGGCAGCGACTGCAATTCCTTCCCCGGCTTGAACCGCACCGCTTTGCCCGGCGGAATATTCACCTGTTGGCCCGTGCGCGGGTTACGCCCGATGCCGGTCTTGCGTGGCTTCACATTGAACACCCCGAACCGCCGCAGTTCGATTCGTCGTCCGCGGCCCAGCGAATTCTTCATCGCCTCGAAGACGGTTTCCACCGCCTGCTCGGCCTTGGTCCGGGTAATATTTGTCTTTTGTACGATGGCGTTTACGATGTCGAGCTTGATCACGAATAACCTCCCGAACTCCCCGAAAACTTGCCTGAACATCCCGTGGCGGGCCGGAAATCTATGCTAGTCAGCACTTTGCGGGATGTCAAGTAATCCCGTTCCCTGACGTCGCCAATCTCACGATTAGCTGTCTCGCATTCTCGGTTCAGCAGTCATTCTGAGCGGAGTGACTCGATGCTTTAGCCCTTCAACCCGCTCTTGCCGGTCGTCGGGTCAGGCAGTCGAAGAATCTCTCGCCTGCGTCGGCAACAAGCAACAGCCCGCCATCACCTCCCAGCCTTAGATTCCTGACCCGCCCCTTTCGGCCACACCGGACTTGCCAATTCAATTTGCCAGATCGGGCCACCCTCGAACGTCGGTCCTTCCGACTTCACGAAAATCGGGGCGTCGCCTTGAAATATCCAGACGTGCGTATCCGGCGGCTGCTTGCCCACCAGAGGCGCCACGACTCCGGCGGCGCCACCGATATCGATATGGACGTCGTATCGCTCCGCCTTGTGGCTCGTCGCGCCGACAGAAAACGAATCCTCGCCTTCCGGCGAGATCTCTAGTTTTACCAGCCGCGGTTTCGGCGTCGCCACGACCATCGCCGCCGTGAATTTCCCTACGCTCGGCAACACCTGCTGCAGGAATGTCGGCACCATGCCGTTCGCCAGATCGAGGGGCAGCTGCATCTTCTGCGTCACGGTTTTCACCTTGCCGTCGTCGTCCGTGTAATTGACGGTCACTTTTCCCGACGCTCGCTCGACCGTTACCTCCATCGGATGCTTGAACGCTGGACCGCGCTGAATCAGGTGATCGCTCAGCAAAACGAACCGGCCGCGCTGCGAGTACACCGTGGTTTCGTCCTGCAGCGATCCGTCCCGGAAATGCAGGATCATATGCACCGTCACGTGGTCGCCGTGCGCGATCTGCGACAAATCGCCGTCGGCGACTGCCTCGCCGTCCACGGATCGCACTATCAGAAACCCGTGGACGATTCCTTCCGCATGCGTGACGGCAACCTGCGCTGCCGCCTGCCGCCCGCAAATCGCCATTGCCGCTATGCAAACCAATGCAAGAACCGACGTCCGCTGCCGTAACAGAATATCGATCATTAGAAATTCTTCCCCCGGACGGCAGCATGGCGTTCCGGCTCGATTTTATTGAGAACTGCTATACGTGCATCCGACTCAGCGGACTGCGCCAATAAAAACTTCTTGATGCAATTCAAAGACGGCCAGCTTGGAACTGAAGCGCCGGCCAAGGGCGACTTCCGCGGCAGTCAAACTGCAAAGGCCTGCCTGGGGTCGCCGTGTGCAGTCACTCTCCTGGAACGAGACATGGCCGGCCCTTCGAGCGCTTTTGATCCTCGCGCCCAACCCCAAGTCTCTCTATCGGGTAGATCGTGTACAACTTCATCGCGAGTGCCGGTCTCGACCCGGCGACGTCACTGCAAGGACAGGCATCGGAACCTGCACCTTTCTTAATCTTCCGTACAGTCGAGAAACACTCCGCGAGGCTGCTAGGGTTATGAAGCGCGTCGAAAGAAGGATCGGAAAATCACGGAAAGGGAAGATGGCCGAAAAATCCTCTGGCAGATGGGTCTTCGGAGTTGCTCGCACTCTCAGCGCAGGATTTCATTCCGCCGTTGTCTGCTTGCGGCAATTTTCCGCCGTTTCGCTCACCGGCGACTTCAACTCCGCAGGCTGCAGCGCCTGCGCTTCTAATCGACACACAAGCCGAATAGAAACTGCCGCAACTCCATGAAAACGAACAGTCGGTGCACAATCTAATCGACACTAAACCCGGGCTTAATGAACGCAGAATTTCAGGGAGCAGCCACTCGCCAGTGGCTACTGTCTATGGCCTTCGGCCGGATCTACTGCGGAGCAGCGGCAGCCTGCGCCGCGGCGGGCAGTCGCACCAGTCGTGCATCCGTCACCGAAGGCAGCGCGCGGATTTTCTGCACGAGGGCGGCGTCCGCGTTGCCATCGAGACCTATCAGCGCCAGCGCCTCGCCACCTCCGCCGGGCGCTCGCCGGCCCAGCGCGAACGTCGCGATATTCACGCCGAGCGCGCCCAGTTCCGTGCCGATTCGCCCGATCACGCCAGGCACATCGACGTTGCGCGAAAGCAGCAGGGTGCCCTCCAGCGGCGCTTCCAATCCCATGCCGTCCAGCGCCACGATGCGTGGCGCGCCGTCCTGCCCCACCGTGCCTTCCAGCGTGAATTCGCGCGTGCCGTCCCCTACAGTCACTTCAATCGTGTTCGGGAAACCGCGTTCGCGACGCCGAATCGTTTCCTCCACCTGCAAGCCCCGCGACGCCGCTTCCGCCGCTGCGTTCACCAAATTCACTTTTTCCGGCAGTACCACGTTCAACGCGCCGATCAGCACCGCGCTGCGGATCATATGCGAGCCCAATTCCGCTGGTTCCCCGGCATAGCGAATCTTTATGCGAGTAAAACTGTTCGAAGGCGCCGCTTGCGCCACGAACGCGCCGAGGCGCTCGCCCAGTTCGAGATACGGCTTCAATCGACGATACTGGTCCGGCGAAAGCGCGGGCATGTTGACGGCGTTCTTGATCACGCCGTCAGTCAGATAATCGCGAACCTGCAGCGCGATCGCCGTGCCGACTTCCTCTTGCGCCTCGGCGGTCGAGCCCGCGATGTGCGGCGTGGCGATCAGGTTCGGCAATCCCACGAGCGGAGAATTTTTCGGCGGCTCGGTGGCGAAGGTGTCCACCGCCGCACCGCCCAGCGCCCCCGATTTCAGCGCCTCCGCCAGAGCGGCTTCGTCGATCAATTCGCCTCGCGCGCAATTCACAAGCCGCGCGCCCTTTTTCATCTTCGCGATGGCCGCCGCGTCGATCATTTTCTCGGTCGAGCCGCTCAGCGACGTGTGCAACGACACGACGTCCGACTGCTTGAGCACTTCGTCCAACGGCAGCAGCTCGACTTCGACTTCACGCGCCGCCGCGGGCGTCACGAATGGATCATACGCGACCACTTTCATTTCCAAGCCGCGCGCGCGCCGCGCCACTTCCGTGCCCACGCGTCCGAGGCCCACAAGCCCGATGGTCTTGCCGCGCATTTCCGTGCCGGAAAACGCCGATTTTTCCCACTTGCCCGCCTGGATCGAGGCGTTCGCCTGAGGCACCGCTCGCGCCAAACCGAGCATCAGAGCGATGGTGTGCTCGGCCACGCTCACCGCGTTGCCGCCCGGCGTGTTCATCACCAGCACGCCTCGCCGCGTGGCCGAGTCCATGTCGACGTTATCGACTCCGACGCCCGCGCGGCCAATCACGCGCAGCTTCGGCGCTTTTTCGAGCAGCGCGGCCGTGGCTTTCGTGGCGCTGCGGATCACCAGGGCGTCCGCGTCGGCCAGTTCGCTCAGCATCGTCGCTGCCGCGGGCAGCACCACGTTCCAACCTGTTTCTTTCAAGAGCGCAATTCC
The DNA here is from genome assembly GCA_963800535.1 of uncultured Acidobacteriota bacterium. Classification (GTDB taxonomy): domain Bacteria; phylum Acidobacteriota; class Terriglobia; order Acidiferrales; family UBA7541; genus Palsa-295. The sequence continues at coordinate 488,665 of CAWDBK010000012.1, read as the reverse complement.
GCGCTCGCTGATCTTGTCTGCGATTACGATTTTCATGGGGCAACAAGGTTATCGGGCGCGCGGCTTTGTGTCAATTCGCCGCTCGGGGCGCAAAGCGTGTGCTATGATTTTTGGCCGGGAGAATCGCAGAATGAGCTATATGGATCGCATCGAAAAAGATCTAACCGTGGCGATGAGAGAGAAAGACGAGTTGCGCTTGAGCGTTCTCCGCATGGTGAAAAGCGCGCTGATGTACAAGCAGGTCGAGAAAAAGCGCCCGCTCGACGACATGGAATCGCTGCAAGTGCTCCAGACGCTGGTGAAACAGCGCCGCGAATCCGTCGATCAATTCACGCGCGGAGGCCGCAAGGATCTGGCCGACAAGGAAACCAAGGAAATCGGAATCATCGAAGGGTATCTGCCGATCGCTCCCAGCGACGCCGAAATCCAGCGCGCCGTGGAAGACGCCATCGCCGCCGAGGGTGCCGACTCCCTGAAACAGATGGGCGCCGTGGTCAAAGCCGCCCGCGCTCGCCTCGAAGGCAAAAACGTCGACGGCAAGCTACTCAGCGACAAAGTCCGCGAACGTCTCGCTCCGAAAACTTAACGCAAGTACGCGCTAGAAGTTCCTCACAAGCGGTACGGCATCAATCAGGGCGCAGGCGTCGCCCGGCGCAACAGCGCGGATGCTTCCTGATCCGCGGCAATCTGCCTGAGGAAGTTCTTGATCTCGGGAAGCTTCTCCGTCGGAACCTCCACGTCCTTGAGTTCGTACGTTCGGTGATAGTGCAGCACTCCGTCGGTCACGGTAACCTCGCTGTGATACGTGCCGTAGGGACACTCGGCCTGGACCACCGGCGGAACGTTGTCCAGCACGTAGCCGGCCGGAAGCGTGATGTCGAACATATCGTCCTGGCGCGTCGCTTCACGGAATTCGATGGGGTACTTGCGCGGCTTCTGTTCCGAGAACAACCGCAGCATTTGGCTGTTCTTGTCTCCCACCACGCGGGGGCGCAGAAACATCATGTTTCCCGAGGATGTGGCGTAGCGCGGCGAGACGAATTTGTAGGTCATCGAGAAATTCTGATCGTACGCGTCCAGGTTTCCCAGCGTCGCGCCGGTGAGCACGTAATTATTCAGCGACTGTCCCAGGATTCCTTCAATCAGTTCCGCGCGCTTGCCCGGCGGCGACTCCTGGAACATGGCGCGCTTGTCAAAAGCCGGAGCTCCCCATTCTGTTTCGCTGATCTCGCCGGAAAGATCGCCGGTTGCGGTGAGCGTCAGCTTCGCCGTGCGGATCATCCGGTTCGTGGCCGGCGGGGACAGCGGCATGGCTATCAATTTGCCGCCCTGGCTCGAGACCACCAAGCCGTGATTGTCCTGCAGGTACCACGGCAAATATCCCAGCGGCACGTACTCATTCGTGGGGTCAAAAAACAAAAGGGGGCCCAGCTGCGGGTCGTTCACGACCGCGAAGAGCGAGTTAGAGTCCATGCTGTCGGGCAACTTGATCGCCACGATCATGTGATTGAATCGGATCGAGGGATACTCGGGGCGCACGATGCCGCGCTCGTCGTCGACCACCACGTAATACGCATCCACTCCGATTTCATGCAGCATGGCGATCAGCAGCGTGGCCTTGTCCTTACAGTCGCCGTACTGGTGCGTGAAAATATCCGCCGCCTGGTGAGGCTGGTAGCCGCCAATGCCGAGCTCGATCGCCGCGTAGCGGATTTTGCGCTGCGCGTAATCGGTGAGCGCCCGCATTTTCGCGAGCGGGTCGGTGATTCCAGCGGTGAGCTCGGCGACTTTCTTGGTGATATCGGGCGAGGGATTGTGGGTCGACTGAGTCAGGCCCGCGTACCAGGTGCCGAGATCGTTCCACGAACCGGTGGTCCGCGCGCGCAGATTCGGATCGGTCGGGAAATATTTCAGGCCCACGCGCCCACCTACGGCTTCCCACGGCGGCATTTCCGGTTCCACGTCCACGGCGGCAACGTCGTCCACTTGCCAGGTGTATTGATTGCCGGATATCTGCGGTTGCTGCTCGGGATAATTGATCCAGCGGCGCGGAATATTCCCAGCCGGACGGAATCTGAAGAATCAGGCGGCCATGTCGGAGCGGAACGGGGTCCTGAAACCACCAGTTGTCCTCGAAAATGAAAGGGCGTTTTTTCTGGACATACTCATATCCGACGACGTTTCCAGGACTGGCATCGGTGAACCGTTGGGCCTTGATCTTGTCGTCGGAGAAAACCTCGTACGTCGAAGTTCCGAGTTCGTACGCATCTTTGTCTTTAAGCGCGTATTCGTGGCCGTCGGCCGTTATGGTCCAGGCGTTGAACGAACTGATCTTCGTCTCGCTGTCAAATGGCACGGTGGCGACGCTGTGGGCGTCCTTCCCCTCGGGACGCAAGATCTTGTACGCAATGCGGTGCCGGGTGTCGATTTCTCCATTTTGCTGAACGGTGGTCTGGAGCTCGTCAAGAAGCTCGACCGCTATGGGATTGTCTGGATAGTCGGGAAGCTTTTCGTGAGCGAGCGCGCGGAGCCAGTCTGGCGCGGAATCGGCGGCGGCGCGCGGAGCCGCGCAGAGGAAGGCCGCCGCAACGCAAATCGCGGCGCCTGCCGTGAAACAAAGCCGGCTAAAACTAGCGGCCGGATTGCAGCATGAAGGGAGCAGAGTCATCGCTTTTCACCAAGCTGAAAAAGGTCCGGAGTCCCGGATACGACTCCTTGGGGTATACCGTGCCTTTGATTTCGAGCAACCGCTTCACCTCCACGCTGTCCGGCTGCGTGGCGGCGGAAATCTGGTAGGTCACCGGGCCCGGCGAAATTTTCTGCGGGTCCGGCACGGCGAGCGGCTTGTACCCGAGCGGGCAGTGGATCACCAGGTCGTCCACCTTTTGATACGGGTACGGAAAGACCACGAGGTTCGAACGTTTTTGAGGCTGGAAGTAGCCCACTTCGGAGGTTTGAAAGAGATCGACCGGCAACAACATCCGCTGCACGCTGCCGGAAGCCGCCGCTGGAACTTTCACCGTGCCCTCCACGTGAACCGGGACCTCGACATCGTCCCAGTTGGAAATGCTGGTGACTTCAAACGTGGCGTTGACGCTGAGCCAATTCTTGATCTCTTCGGCCAACACTTTCTTCCGTCCAGCTTCGTCCTCGTCGCGGTTGTCGTATCGGCGAGTGGCGCCTTCCATGCCTGTGAAGTCGATCGAGAGCTTCCCATTCATTTCCATGTCGTTATCGATGGTGAAGTCGGCGTGCCGCACGATCGTGGCATCCGTAGGTGCGGGCACCGGCGTCGAGATCATTTCGCTGCCGTCCTTGCCGACCTTGATTCCCTGCGCGGCGGATTCAAACCAGGGGAGAACATTGAACGGGTAATAGCGAGCCGCCGGGTCCAGGTAGTACTCCTTGCCACCGGCGCGAACCCAAGCCAGGTACGCCGACAGATCCGAAGCCGCCTCGCGCTGCGGAAAAAACACCACGCCGTTGCGAGAAGCCACGCCGACGTCCGCGGCCTCGAATCCCGCCGCGCGGGCAAGACCGATCAGCAGAAAATTTATTTCAAGGCCGTGCCCGTAGCCGTGCTTGAGCACGTCCTCAACATTACTGTTTGGCTTGATGGATTCCTGCTTGTTCTCTTTTTCGCTCTTGACGTCTTCCATATCCAGGTTGCGAATCTTGAGAGTGCGCGCGTAAAGCTTTCGCAGCTTTACTTCCGGAGGATCGTTCGGCCCAGTGTCCTGAGAAACCTCCTCGGCGAGTTCCTTTTTCTTGTCGATGAACCTGTCGCAATTTGCGCTCCATTGCTTGCCGATGCGCTTCCAATACTGGTCGGGAGTTTCCTGCGCCGGGTCTTCCCGGTCGTGATAGTAAAACTCCACGCGCGCTTCCAGAGACTCAGCCGAAGGCATCAGATCCTCCGACTCGATCCCCGGCAAATCGTGGATTTCGAGGCTGTAGTTATTGTGATCCTTCTGAACGGACGAGAGGCTGGCTGGAAGCAGGTAGTTGCGCGAGAACAAGGGCAATGCGTAGGAGGAATCGTCGGGCTTGATCGTGAATTTTGCCTGGCGCGTGTAGAGGTCCTGCTGGACGACCCAGTTGATATTCCAGTAGAGATTGTCGACCATCTGTTCACGGAATCGATACTCGATGATGGCGCCAGGCTGAACGTCCGGCATGGTGAAGGTCTTGGCGAGATATTTGATACCGCTGCCTTTGACGATTTCCTTGTCGTAGGTCTTTCCGTCGAACTCGGCGATCGAACCATCTGGCTGGATGGTGCGGCCGCGAACGTTTTGAACCGTCTCCTGCGCCCTGTTGTACGGAACCTCGACGTCGGAATGCGATTTTACGCCGGCCGCCGTGAAGATCTTGATGCGCATGTAATTGTTCACGGAGGCGTTTTTGGCGTCCTCGTTGACTTCACGGTAGAGAATCATGGCGTCGGCGCCCGGTTGTTTCGGGTTGTCCTTCATGGCGAGGTCGGCGGGGTCGATGGGGAGCCAATCGTCGGCGACCGTGACGCGTGGGCGAGCCGTGAGAACGATGGCGATTACGACGAGAACGAGACAAGCGACAATGCCTGCGGTGCGGTTCATGCGGCGCTCCTGGGTAAACGCCGCTGCGGGATCTTCTGGGCGCGGACGGAGAGCCCGTGGTCACGCAGCTCGTGAGACATCTAGTTTGTAGATAGGTACGTGTGGCCAAAGCTATATCGAAATTTCGTGACTGTCAATCGAACGGATGTACTGCATGTGCGCGGCCAAAACGCCTCCAAGAGTATCGAGGGATGGACCGGGGTACTGAGACGCCGAGTACCGAGGATTCGCGGAGGCAGAGGCGGCGCCGGACGCCAATCGAGAGATTGGCGATCCCCTGGCGGTGCGGGCTTGTGTGGGTGGGCGGCTGATGCTAACGTGCCCGCGCTGTTTGGCGTGTTGGCCGGCACACGATCGAGGGTACCAGGAGGCACGGAGTGGCCACGAAAGCTTGGAGTTCGACGGCGCCGCCGGGGGAATTCCGCCCGTACGTGGACGCCGAGGAGAGCGTCGCCGAATTCAGCCTGCGGGCGATCGCGCTGGGGGCGCTTTTCGGGATCTTGTTCGGCGCGGTTTCCGTATATGTGGGCTTGCGCGCCGGCTTGACGGTTTCCGCTTCGATTCCCATCGCCGTTCTTTCGATCAGCATCCTGCGGGCCTTCGGGCGCTCCACCATCCTTGAAAACAACATCGTGCAGACCACCGGTTCGGCAGGCGAATCAGCTGCGGCGGGCGTGATTTTCACCATGCCGGCGTTGATTTTCCTGGGTTATTCCCTGAACACGGAATATTGGCGCATTTTCCTGCTGGCGTCGCTCGGCGGGACGTTGGGCGTGCTGTTCATGATCCCGCTGCGGCGGCAACTGATCGTGAAGGAGCACGGCAACCTGACGTTCCCGGAGGGGACTGCTTGCGCGGATGTGCTGGTGGCGGGCGAGCGCGGCGGATCGTTTGCGGGGCGCGTGTTCTGGGGGCTGGGGATCGGCGGCGTGTACACGTTTGCGATGAACACCCTGGGGCTGTGGCCGAGCGAGCCGGATTACCAACCGAAATGGCTGCCGGGCGCGTCGATGCGCTGCACGATCACATCCGAATATCTGGGCGTGGGATACATCATCGGTCCGCGCGTGGCGGGATTTTTATTTGCCGGCGGCGTGATTTCCTGGCTGGTGATGATGCCGGCCATGCGGTTTTTCGGTTCGCTCGCGCCCGGCGCGGCGCTCTATCCCGGCACGATTCCAATCCCGCAGATGTCGCCGGACGATCTATGGCGGACTTATATCCGGCCGATGGGCGCGGGCGCGGTGGCAGCTTCGGGATTGATCACGCTGATCAAGACCATGCCGACGATCTACGCGGCGCTGACCGCGGGACTGAAAGATGTGCGCGCGAAACGCGAAGCGGCGCCGGCGATGAGCCGCACGGAGCGCGATCTTTCGATGAACGTCGTGGTGGGCGGATCGATTGTGATTTGCTTGCTGGTGTGGGCGTTTTTGGCGCTGAAGCCGGTGCCGGGCGCGCAGACGGGAGTTTTTTCGAATTTACTGGCGGCGGTTTTCATCATCGTGTTCGGATTCTTGTTCGTCACGGTGGCTTCGCGGATCAGCGGATTGATCGGAAATTCGTCGAACCCGATCAGCGGGATGACGATTGCGACGCTGATGGCCACGTGCGCGGTGTTCCTGGTGATTCACTGGACGGCCAGCGCCTACAACGTGCTGGCGCTGACGATCGGCGGAGTGGTTTGCATGGCGGCGGCGATCGCGGGAGCGACGTCGCAGGATTTGAAGACGGGCTATCTGGTGGGCGCGACGCCCGCGAAGCAACAGGTGGCGCTGGTGATCGGCGTGCTGATTTCGTCGCTGGCGATCGGCGGAACGCTGATCCTGATGAATATCGGGCTGGCGCAATACAAGCCGATGCAGATTCCGCTGGACGTAAACAATTTGCCGGTGGGCGTGGAGCGGCAGGACAGCAACTTCGTGCATGAAGGAAAAACCTACGTGCTGGTGAACGCGCTCGGATCGGGCGTGGTGGAAGACGGAAAGTATTTGTACGATCCGTCAACGAAGCAGATCGAAATTCAGTGGGAACAAGGAATCGGGAGCCAGCGGGCGGCGGCTCCGCAGGCGCGGCTGATGGCCACAGTGATCAGCGGAATTCTGAACCGGCGGTTGCCATGGCGGCTGGTATTCCTGGGTGTTTTTCTGGTGCTGGCCATTGAAATTCTGGGAGTGAGGTCGCTGCCGTTCGCCGTGGGGTCCTATCTTTCGATTGGGACGACCATGGCGATGTTTGCCGGGGGGCTGGTGCGCTGGGCCGCGGAGCAGGGGCGCGAAAAACCGGAAGGAGCGGAAAGCGAAGTGAGCCCCGGATCGCTTTATTCGAGCGGGTTGATCGCGGCGGGCGGAGTGTTTGGACTTCTGGGAATCGTGCTGAACCTGCTGGAAGATCAAGAGCTGGGCCACCATCTGCCGCACTGGCTGGCTGCCGGACTGCGCCTGCCATGGCGCGAAGATCTTTTCAACGGTTGGGCGAGGAGACATCTTCCGCATTTGTCGGTTTCGCCGGGGTTTGCGGTGCTGCTGTTTGTGATGCTGGCGGCGACGCTGTTTTATTCGGCGCGGAAGAAATTGAAGCGGGCTTAACTGCGAAATCTTCTTCGTTGGGTTAGCCCTCGCCATCCGGTCGCGCTAAGAGAGATTCTTCGACTGATCGCTCAGAATGACGGCGCTATTTTTTAGCGGGGGGTAGCTTCGCGCAGGAAGCGGGCGGCTTCTTCGGGGGGCGTGGGATTGATGTAGAAGCCAGTGCCCCATTCGAAACCGGCTACCTTGGTGAGCTTCGGCATCATCTCGATATGCCAGTGGTAGTGATCGTTGAGTTCCTCGCCGATGGGCGAGGTGTGGATGACGAAGTTGTAGGACGGAAAATCGAGAGCGGCGTCGAGCCGGCCGAGGAATTTGCGCAGCACACGGGCAAGCGCGCCGTAATACGGCGTGGGCATATTTTCAAACGCGGAGCTGTGCTGGCGCGGCAGGATCCAGGTCTCGAATGGAAAGCGCGGGGCGTAGGGCGCAAGGGCGATGAAATAGTCGTCATTGAGGATCACGCGGGATTCGGTGTCGATTTCCTGGCGGATCATGTCGCAGAAAATGCAGCGCTCTTTTTCGTCGTAATAGTGTTTGGAACTGTCCACTTCCTCACGGACGCGCTTGGGAACAATCGGAAGGGCGATCAGCTGCGAATGAGTGTGCTCGAGCGAGGCACCGGCTGGTTCGCCGTGATTCTTGAAAAGCAGGATGTAGCGGAAGCGGCGGTCGTTTTTCAAGTCGAGCATCCGGTCGCGATAGGCCCAGAGAGCCTCCTCTACGGCGCGATCCGGCATGGTGGCCATGGTGAGCTTGTGGTCGGCGGTTTCGACGATCACCTCGTGCGCGCCCACTCCGTTCATGCGATCGAACATGCCTTCGCCTTCGCGATCGAGGCCGCCCTCGATGCCGAGCGCCGGGAATTTGTTCGGGACCACGCGGAGCGACCACCCGGCTGTGTCGCGGCCGCTGCCGTTGCGCCCGTAGGCGAGGACTTCGGGTGGGGTCTTGCCTTCGTTTCCGGGACAAAAGGGGCAAACGGCGACACCTTTGATCTTCACGCTCTCGCGGACGAAGTCCGACGGGCGGCGGCTGCGATCCGAGGAAATGATGACCCAGCGCCCGGTGATGGGGTCTCTGCGAAGCTCCGGCAAAAAATGCCTCCGAAATTGCGCGGCCTTGCAGGGGCCGGTGCTGCACAATGCGTGGACGTATTCTACTACGAGGCTCCGTGCGAGCGGGCGGGGCTTGTTCGCGACGTTACTTGACTTCATTCGGGCGAGAACGCGGCTTTGTGAAGACGGACGTGCGGATGTTGTCCTGCGCGCGTTTCGATGGCCAGTATGTCGAAACGGTAGGGTGAATCTTGCGCGCGACGGGCGCGGAGGAATTGGCGTGCCATGCGGGCGAGGTAGTGGCGTTTATCGGGCGTAACAGCGACTTCGGGCGAGGGTATTTCGCGATCACCCACCACGCGTGTCTTCACTTCGACGAAGGCGAGGATTTCTCCATCGTAGCCGACAATGTCGATTTCGCCCTTGATTCCGGGCGTGATGAAATTTCTCGCGATCACGATGTAGCCGTGGCGGCGGAGATACCAATAGGCGTAGGTCTCACCGCGGACTCCGGTGCGACGGGCGTGGGTCTTCTTAATGTTCGCCGGCTCGCCGCCGGCGATTGTCTGGTCTCCTTGGAATCCGCGAGGCCCTTGCGGGCCGCGAAATTCACGATGGCAAACATGACGCGCGCGATCATGGCCGGGCTGCTGCATTAACTCATGCAATGAACACCTGGAGCACGGAGGGGGGGGGTATCCGCAACCGATTGAAACAGGAGGCCGCAAGGCTATCGGCCGCAGAGGCGGGGACGATGCCTCAGGTCGCACGACCCCGCCCTGGCTACATGAATCATGAAAGCCAAGCTAGGCGGAGCGCTCGGCCTCGGTGATGCAGGCGTCGAGCGTGCGGAGCGCGAAGTCGGCCTGCTCTTCGTCGATGATCAGCGGCGGGGCCAAGCGGAGGGAATTTTCTCCCGCGCCGAGCACCAGTAGACCCTTGCGATAAGCGGCGTCGATCACGTGGTCGCGAATGGCCGGGGCTTTCTCTTTGGTCTTCTGATCGCGCACGAATTCGATGCCGATCATCAGGCCCTTGCCGCGAATGTCACCGATGGATTTGTGGCGCTCGGGCCATTCGTCGGTTTCGCGGAAGATGAATTCGCCCATGCGCGCGGCATTGGCGATGGCTTCGCGCTTCAGAATGTCATGCGTCGCGAGGCCGGCGGCGATGGAGACGGGATTGCCGCCGAACGTGGAGGCGTGAGCGCCGGGTTTCCAATCCATCACGTCGGCCTTGGCGATAACGGCGCAGAGGGGCATTCCCGAAGCGATGCCCTTGGCGGTGCAGAGAATATCGGGCTCGATGCCGGCATGGTCGACGGCCCACCATTTTCCGGTGCGGCCCATGCCGGACTGAACCTCGTCGGCGACGAGCATGATGCCGTGCTTACGGCAGAGGCGCTCGAGACCTTGCAAGAACTCCACGGGCGCGGGCAGGTAGCCGCCTTCGCCTTGAATGGGCTCGATGAAAATTGCGGCGACGTCCGAGGGATCGCAGAGGCGCTTGAAGAGCTCGTTTTCAAGATAGGCAAGCACGTCGACCGACGCGTTTTCCGGCCGCACGCCATAGGCGCCCCGGTATGTATTCGGATACGGCGCGTGGAAGACGCCGCCGAGCAAGGAGCCGAAATGTTTGCGCTGCACGGCTTTGCTGGCGGTAAGCGAAAGCGAGCCCATGGTGCGGCCGTGAAAACAGCCGTGGAAAGCGATGAATTTATCGCGCTTGGTGTGATAGCGCGCGAGCTTCATGGCGGTTTCGACGGCTTCGGTGCCGGAATTTCCGAAATAGACGCGCTTGGGCGACTTGCCGGGAGCGATGGCGGCGAGTTTTTCCGCGAAATCGACCATGCCCTCATAATAAAAATCGGTGCAGGACATGTGGATCAGCTCAGCGGCCTGTTTCTGGATCGCGGCGACGACTTGCGGATGGCAATGCCCAGTAGCGACCACGGCGATGCCGGCGGCGAAGTCAAGGAATGTGTTGCCGTCGGCGTCGTCAACGAGCGCTCCGCGACCGGTCTTGGCGACCAGCGGATAATCGCGAGTGTACGAAGGCGAAACGACGGCGTGATCGCGCTCGACGATCAGCTTAGCTTTCGGGCCGGGCAATTCCGTAACGAGATGCGGTAGTTTCCTTTCAGCGACTTGCATGGATTCCTCCCGGAATAGGGATCGTCCCGCGCGCCTGAATGGTTTCCGCCATCATGCGCCGGGCACTTCCTTAGAGGAAAAATCAGTTAGTCAACGCCGAAGAGGTTCGGCCGATCCTGAGAGGGCTGATGTTGGAGCAGCTGCACGGGCTTTGAGGAGAAGTTCATTTGTACTTCCAACGGACGCTGCCGTCCTTTGAGTCTTCTAAGAGAATACCAGAATCCGCGAGCTTCTGGCGGATTTCGTCGGCGAGCTTGAAGTTGCGGGCCTTCTTGGCGGCCTGGCGCTCGGCAATCAGAGTGTCGACTTCAGCGGCGGGCATGCGGGCGGTTTGCGGCTTGAATCCAAGCTTGGCGAGCTGGTCGTCATCGTCGTCCTCCACCAGCGCGAGGATGGCATCGAATTTTTCCATTGCTGCGATGGTGCGCGGGGCGTCCTGCTGCAGGAATTCGCCGCAGTCCATCGAGGTGTTGATGTCGCGCACGAGATCGAAGACAGCGGCGAGGGCCATGGCGGTGTTGATGTCGTCCGCGAGTCCGGCGTCGAAATCAGCTTCCGCTTGGGCGATGCGCTTATCGTTTTCCGAGTTCTGCCCGGCGGGAAACTGTGCGGTCTTCAGGCGCGTGACGAAATTGCGGAGGCGCTCGATCGAGTTGCGGGCTTGCACCAGGCCGTCTTCGGTGAAATTGAGCTGGCGGCGATACGGAACCGAAAGCAACAGGAAACGAATCGTCGAAGGTTTGTGCCCGCGCGCGAAAAGATCGCGGAGGGTATAGAAGTTGCCGAGGGATTTCGACATCTTCTGGCCTTCGATGATCAGATGCTCGGCGTGCAGCCAGGTGCGCACAAACGGCTTGCCGGTGGCGGCTTCGCTCTGCGCGATTTCGTTTTCGTGGTGCGGGAAGGCCAGGTCGACGCCGCCGGTGTGAATATCGAGCGTGTCGCCCAGATATTTCATGGCCATGGCGGAGCACTCGATGTGCCAGCCGGGGCGGCCGGGCCCGATGCGCGTTTCCCAGAAATGTTCGCCGGGCTTGGGAGCCTTCCACAGCGCGAAATCGCGGGCCGACTCCTTTTCGTACTGATCGACGTCGACTCGGGCGCCGGCCTGCATCCCGGCAACGTCGATCTTTGAGAGTTTTCCATACGCTGGAAATTTCGAGATGCGGTAGTAGATGGAGCCTTCGCTTTTATAGGTGAGGCCCTTCTGCTCCAGCTTTTCGATAAGCGCAACCATGTCGTCGATATGGTCGGTTGCGCGGACGAGCTCTTCAGGCATCTGGATGTGGAGCGCGCCGATGTCTTCGAGGAAGGCTTGGATGTACTTGTCCGTGTACTCGCGGATGCCAATGCCCGCGGCGGCGGCCGATTGGATTATGCGGTCGTCGACGTCGGTTACGTTCATTACCTGCATCACACGCAGGCCTTGCGATTTCAAGAAGCGGCGGAGAACGTCCTGAAACATGAAGGTGCGGAAGTTCCCGATGTGGGCGGAGGCGTAGACCGTGGGGCCGCAGGTGTAAATGCGGACTTCGCCCGGATGCAAGGGCTCGAGCGGCTGCAGGTCGTTCGTCAACGTGTTGTGCAGGCGTATAGGAATCATTTTCGCGTCGAATGCAAACGGCAATTGTATCCGACGCTTTGGCTGGCGGCAAACTTCGCTACGAGGCAAATTCACGGTTGCTCACCGCACAGACGCAGGGAGAGCAGAGAAATGCGGGAGAGGATGTATGCTACCGGGCTTATGCGTGTAGCCCGGCCGGTCTACTTCTTGGCGATCTTCTTTAGCGCGTTCCTTCTATTTCAGATTGAGCCGCTGATTGCCAAGGTAATCCTGCCATGGTTCGGCGGATCGGCAGCGGTTTGGATTGTTTGCCTGCTGTTTTTTCAGGTAGTGCTGCTGCTGGGCTATCTCTACGCGCATTTCTTGACTCGCTTTGTGCCATTGCAAGCGCAGCGCTGGGTCCATGCTGCCATAGTTCTGTCGAGTATCGTGGCGCTGCCGATTCTGCCGAGCGCTTCCCGAATGCCCGCGGGGCCGGACGAGCCGGTCAGGCACATCCTTGTGCTGCTGAGTGTCACGGTCGGCTTGCCATATTTCCTGCTCGCATCAACCAGCCCGCTGTTACAAGCGTGGTACGCGCGAGCGCAACCGGGTGCGGCGCCGTACCGCCTCTACGCGCTTTCAAATGTTGGATCGATGCTGGCGTTACTGAGTTATCCAGTCGCGATCGAACCTTTCTTTTCAACCTACCATCAGGCCAAGGCATGGTCGTTCGCCTTCGCATGTGCGGCGATTCTTTGTGCCGCCGTGGGATTTGGGGCGATTCAAGAAACCGTTAACGGCGCGCTCGATGCTGACGAGTCCGCTCCCATTCCTGGCTGGAAGACGCAGGCTTTGTGGGTGGCTCCGGCCGCTTGCGGGTCCGTGCTTTTGCTCGCCATCACCAACCATATCTCACAGAATGTGGCGGCGGTGCCGTTTCTGTGGATCGTGCCGCTCGGTTTATATCTGCTGAGCTTTATTCTTTGCTTCGACACCTCCGGATGGTATCACCGAGGCTTGTTTCTGCGAGCGCTCGGCGTGCTGCTGGGCGGAATGGCGTATGCGCTGTCGCCTTCGTTTGAAAGCCTGCCAATCAAGATACTGATTCCGCTTTTTTGCGCCGGGCTTTTCGCCTGCTGCATGTTCTGCCACGGAGAACTGGAGCGTCTGAAGCCTGCGCCGGCGCATTTGACTCGGTTTTATCTTTCGATCGCGACAGGCGGGGCCATCGGAGCCGTGTTCGTGGCGCTGGTGGCGCCGAAGATTTTCTCCGGATATTACGAGCTGCACATTGGCCTCGCGGCCTGCGCGATTCTGGTTCTGGCGGTGCACGCGCACGATCCGGAAAGCGAATTCCGGCGCACGCGTTGGCAGCCCTCGTGGCTGGTGCTGATCGGATTGGTGATCGCGCTGGTGGCCAATCTTTTCACCACCGCGCGGGACGAGATGAAAGAGTCAAGCCTGAGCGAGCGGAATTTTTACGGTGTATTGCGAATCATCGGAGGCGAAGTGCCGAAAGTCGCGGTCGTTAAGAACGAAACCGCTCAGCCGCTCCATGACGACGCACGCTACCGGCGGCTGATGAACGGCACGATCGACCACGGGCTGCAGTTCTATGCCTGGAACAAGCGGCGCCGGGCGACCAGCTACTACGGACCGAACTCGGGAATCGCCGTGGCGCTGCGAGAAGCGCGGCAACCAATTGCGCTCTTGAATGCAGACGCGAGAGGTTCCCTTACTTTCCGGCCGGGGCGCGGAGGAGAACTCCGCGCGGGATTTATCGGCCTGGGTGCAGGAACCGTGGCGACGTACGGACAGCCCGGCGACAACTTTACGTTCTACGAGATCAATCCGCTCGACGTGAAAATCGCGAAGACACAATTCACGTATCTGCGCGAATCGGAAGCGGCGATCAATATCGTGATGGGTGACGCGCGATTGTCACTCGAGCGGCAGGCCCCGCAGAATTTCGACGTGCTGGCGGTGGACGCGTTCTCGGGCGATTCAATTCCGGTGCACCTGCTGACGCGGCAGGCGTTCGAGCTCTATTTCCGTCATTTGAAGCCGGACGGAATTCTGGCCGTGCACATTTCGAATAAATATCTCAATCTGGAGCCGGTGGTTTCGGCGGCCGCGACGGCGCTGCACAAAGAAGCGGTGATGGTGGACAACGCCGACGACCACGAAAACGGCGTCTACGCCGCGACCTGGATTTTGCTGGGCGAGCACGACGCGCTCACGGGCGCGAGACGGATCGAGCAAGCCGGAACCGTGCTTGCGCCGGCCGGGGCGAAATATCTCTGGACGGACGATTACAGCAGTCTGCTGCGAATTTTGAAGTAAGCGAGCGCTTCAGTCGCTTTGACCCGGCGATTCGTATTGGGCGACGCCGAAATCGTTGAGCACGTCCGCCAGCAGAACGACGCCCAGCAGATCGTGTACGTTCGCGCGGCTGACCACCGGAAGCAGGTCGAGCTTCGAGGCGCCCATGCGCTCCAGCACCACGTGAAGCGCATGATCGGCGTGCACGTGCGGGAATTCGCTCGCGGTGACGAAATCCTTCAACGGTCTCCCCTCCCCTCCATCGGTAGCGGCTTTCTCCAATTGAGAGACGCTGACGATGCCCAGAATTCCCCTGTCGCTCGTCACGGGAAAAGCGTGAAAGGCGCTGCCGCGAATTCTGGCGAGAGCCTCCGTGACGGTTGATTGCGCGGGAAGAGTTTCCTTCGCGGGACGCATCACGTGAGCCGCCTGGCGCTGCGCTGCGCGGCGGCGCGCACCTTCGTTCGGCAGGTGGATCCCGTCCTGTATGGCCAGGCACTCGTAGATCGGAGTCGGCTGGAGCCGCGCGGAAATGAAAAAGCTCACCAGGTTCGAGATCATCAGCGGGACTATGACCGCGTAGTCGTGCGTGGTTTCGAAAATCATCAGCACGGAAGTCATCGGCACGCGCAGAATTCCCGCGAACACCGTCCCCATGCCCACGAGCGCGTAGGCTCCGGAAGTAGCCGTGTAGGCGGGCCAGAAATGGTGCGCGACGTAGCCGAGCGAGCCTCCCAGCATGGCGCCGATGAAAAGGCTCGGGCCGAAAATGCCGCCGGCGTTCCCAGAGGCGTAGCTGGTCGTAACCGCGACGAGCTTCAGCACCACGAGAATGGCCATCAGCTCGAGCGCCATTTTGTTGTTTAGCGCCTCGCCGACGTACCCATAGCCGACTCCCAGCACTTGCGGCACCCGCCAGGCGATCAATCCGGCGACCAGGCCGCCGGCGACGGGCTGAAACCATCGCGTCCACGAGGGCTGGCGCATGAACCACTGGCGCATGCCCAGCAGCATCTTGGTGAAAACCACCGAGACCAGCCCACCGATCACGCCGAGCACGGCATAGATAAGAAATTCAAACGGATGTACGAGCTGGTACTGCGGCACTTTGAACAGCGGATCGTTGCCGAGGAACAGGCGCAACACGAACCACGAGGTCGCCGAAGCCAGGACGACTGAGCCCAGCACGGGCGCGTTCATGTCGCCCACAATTTCTTCCAGAGCGAAGACCACGGCGGCAAGCGGCGTATTGAAGGCGGCAGCGATCGCCGCTGCGGCGCCCACCGGAATCAGCGCTTTCACGTTTTCGGGGCGCAATCCAAGCCGCCGCGCCAACACCGAAGCAATTCCGCCTCCCACCTGCACAGAAGGCCCTTCGCGCCCCAGCGGGATGCCGCTGGCGAGCGTGGCAGCGGTGCAGAAGAATTTACCGAAGATGGTGCCGGTGGTTATGACGCCGTCGCGCGCGAACAGCGCCGCTTTGGTTTGCGGTACGCCGCTGCCGCGTGCGTCCGGAAAATAACGGAACAACAAATAACCCATACCGAGCGAGCCGAGCACGGGGATCAGAACGCGCCGCCAAGCGGCGCTGCCCACCGGATAAAGGCGCATCCCAAGGCGCTCAGTAAGAAGGATGAAAGCGACGACGGCGAGCCCGGTGAGGGCTCCAATGACGATGCTCAATACCAGAAGCAGGCGGCCTTGGCGCTGCGCCGCTTGCACGGCCCACCATTGCAGTGGCGTCTTCCAAAAGGAAATGGCAATTGGCGGATTGGCGGCTTCACTCATCGCAGATCAGGCCCCACCGAATAATGATATCGAAATGAGAGAACCGTACGTGAGCCAAATAAAAGCGTCTTTGAAATTACGGAAGCAGCTGGACGCGGCGGCTGACGATGGTGACGTCGCCATTCTGCGAAGGCGTGGCCGTTAGCGGACGCGATTTTGCGAGGAACGTCCCGTCCGGCGGAAGTCCGTAGCTTTGATCGGCAGCCGAGACTTCCACGGGCTTGCCGAGCGGCACAGAGAAGCTGACCTCGACACCGGCGGCGGGCATCGCCGGACAAGCGTAAATCGTCCAGCCATTGAAATAGTTGCGGATTTCAGACGACACCGGCACAACCGGCTGCCCGCCCATGCGGATGGAATCGATACCGGAACCCGGCGGAAATAAAATGGCGGCGTAGGGCGCACCGCGCTCGGATCGCAGCAGCGTGCGATAGTTGCGCCTTCCATCCGCCTCGGTCACTTCGAGAATCGTGAATGTGGGAGGAGCAAGATCGAGGTGCGGCGCATCGGAGACGAACGAGATGTGGGAATCCCACGGCAATGGTCCGCGCGAGGGCCCGCGGAAAGTTGCCGCCAGCCGGATCGGCTCCGGCAGGCGTCCGGAATCGGGCTGAACGATCCATTGCGCGTTGCCCGTATCCGCGTCCTGCGCGAATTGGATGTTCACGCGCTCAGGAGCCTTCGCGGAATAGGCGGGCACAACGATTGCGGCGAAAATTGAGAGTCCCGTCACAAGAATCGGCAGCCAGGGAATCGCCAGGCCGCGCAATCCGGGAACCCCGCGAAGGTCCGAACAAAGCGGGGCGAGCGGCGTGCAGATCCATCCGACCAGTAGGGCGATGAAAACCAAGCCGCGATTGCCCAGCGCGCTATAGAGCAGCAGGGCTGGCGCGAATGCCACGATCGCTACGGCAGCCAGCGGAACGATCGCCGCGGTGGCCGCGCCCACTCCATCACCTGCGCCGATACCGGAGGCGGATTGGGAGCGGCGCGAAGTAGCGGGTAAACCCGCAAAAGCCGCGACGGCGGTCGGGACCAGCGCGATATAGCTCAGGCCGGGTGATTGCCAGGAAACGACGATGGCAAGCAGCGCCCACCAGATCCAGTTCCCAGCCCAGAGTCCCCAGAAGCGAGCGCGCGAAGTGAAAAGCAGGGCGTGCGTGGTAACCACTGTGACGGCTAGGGCCCAGAACGCGACGTTGATGGGTTGGGGATAGGCAACCCAGTCCACGGGAGTGCCGCCCGCCAGATGAATGACCCGTTCGACGATAAGGGCTAGCAGGCCCGTGACGACCATGGTGACGAGCCAGGCCACCATACCCCAGAGAAAATCACGCAGGCTTAGCCGGTTATTTCGGATCATCCATACGATTTGCGCGACAAGCAGGAGCGCCACGACGAGCGCGACGGGGAGCGAGCGCGAGGCCGGCCAATGGATCAGCACGCGTCCGAAAACATCGAAGAAGACCGCTTCGCGCCGCGGCAGGTTCGCCAAATCGGAGTTTGCGAGAGCGGCGACCGCGGGTAGCGCGTTGTCGCCGTGATGCTGCAGGCTATACAAACTTACGTTCGCGGAGTTATCGAGCGGAGTGTGATACTGCGGTTCGTTCGCGACATAAGCAAAATTCAGGCCCTGGTATCCAGCTGCCCTGAAGATGGTGAAGTCGGTGTCGTTCGGCAGCATTTTGTAAAGTGCGTAGGCTATGGAGGTAGTCGAGGGTCGCCGTGCGTGCTGCGCGAAAAGCCGGACAACCCAATCGTTCGCGGTGCCGGTTTCGAACATCAGACTTGGGCCGGACGTGCCCCGGGCGTCCAGATTCACGGCGGCGCGCACACTTTTCGCCCAGGGGTGAAAATCCACGAAGGCGCGTGCGCCGAGCAGACCCGCTTCTTCTCCGTCGTCGATCAGGAGGACAATCGAGTGCCGCGGCTGGGGGAGAGCCTTCAACGCTCGCGCAATTTCGATCACCGCGGCGGCGCCGGTACCGTCGTCGGAATCTCCGGGGCCTGCAGGAACGGAATCGTAATGCGCCGCGAGCAGGACGGAGTCGCTCGAATCCGGGTCTCCTTCGGTGCCGTCCAGGCGGGCGACGATATTGTTGACAGTCGCGCAGTTGATGAACTGGCCGCAATCGAACACAGTCTGTACCTGCGGATGGTAGCCGAGCTGCCTCAGCTCATCGACGATGCGTCCGCGCACAGCCTCGTTCGCCGCGCTTCCGATCGGGTGAGGCGCGTCGTCCTTCAGCACGCGGTGAAGACCGGCCAGCGCGCGAACTGCGGAAAATTCAGTCGCGGGAGCGGTCTCGGGCTTAAACCTGGGAGGCCGCAGCCCGATGAACGAGGCTGCCAGGATCGCGGCCAATATCACCGCACTCGACAGTATTCGGCGCACTCTCGGACTGCCGGGTGAGTCCAAGCGATCCTCCCTGTGCGCGTCATGCTAGGCTGCAGTGGAGCGCAAGTCAATTCGAGACTCCGGGCGCGCGGCAGGATTGCTCGCCCATGCATACGCACCGCAGGGGCAGGCCGCGCAAGCCGACGCGCTTTTCGCACCAACCCTGGAGATCTCGAAATTTCCCGAGGTACACTACAACTACGCGTAATTCCTGAAATCGCAAGGACGAGCATCGGAGGCTCGCGAGCCGCTCAGCGAATTCTGAATCGCAAGCGGTCCGTGCCGCGCTACCAGCAGCGATTTGAGCGCCGGTGGTTTCGCAAAGCGAAAAGCTGATCCGCTCGTGCCGTACAGCATGCCGATTTGTTACGCCCTCGTGAATAATCGAGCCCGCTTGCCCCATGCCTCGCTTTGCCGTTTCAATTCCTCGGCATCCGAATTACGCTAGGCCGCTTTCGTCAGTCACCATGGCAGGTTGTAGCTAGTAAATGGCTGGCTCGGAGAGACCATGTCCGTCCTCGATATCCTGCTCGGCAAACCGCTCGCCACTTCGGATGAGCGCGCCGAGCAGATTGGAACTTCATCAGGCATTCCGATTTTCGGCCTCGACGCCCTGAGTTCCGCGGCGTACGGGCCCGAAGCCGCGCTCACGCTGCTGATTCCGCTCGGTGCGGCGGGCATTGCCTATATTGTGCCCGTCAGCTTGAGCATCATCGTATTGCTCACGATCGTTTACTTTTCCTACCGGCAGACGATCGCGGCGTATCCGGGGGGCGGCGGTTCGTTCACGGTCGCGTCAGAAAACCTTGGGAAGTTTCCGGGCCTGCTGGCCGCCGCGGCGCTGATGATTGATTACATCCTGGTGGTAGCCGTGGGAATTTCGGCTGGCGTGGGCGCGCTGGTGTCCGCGGTTCCGAGTCTGCAGCCACACACGGTGGGAATGTGCCTGGGCATACTTGTGGTCATCACAATCGTGAATCTGCGCGGCGTGCGCGAGGCGGGAATTTTTTTCATGGTGCCCACATTTCTTTTTGTTGGCACGCTGCTCGCGGCGATTGGCATCGGGACTGCAAAAACGGTGCTCGCCAGCGGGCATCCCATGCCCGTTGTAATGCCGCCAGCTCCTGCAGGCGCAGCGGCCGCGGCAGTCAGCATGTGGCTTCTGCTGCAGGTTTTCTCCAACGGCTGCACGGCGATGACCGGTGTGGAGGCGGTGAGCAACGGCGTGCGCGCCTTTCGCGCACCGACGGTGAAGAACGCTCAGCGCACGCTGACCGTAATCATCGGACTTTTGATCGTAATGCTCGCCGGCATCGCGTTTCTGGTCCGAGCCTACGGAATTGCCGCCACCGATCCGGGGCTCCCCGGTTATCAGAGCGTGCTTTCCATGCTGGTGGCGGCCGTGATGGGGCGCGGATGGTTTTATTACGTGACTATCGGCTCCGTGCTGGTGATTCTTTCGCTTTCCGCGAATACCGCTTTTGCTGACTTTCCGCGGCTTTGCCGGGCAGTCGCGCAGAATAGTTTTCTGCCCCACTCGTTTGGTTACCGCGGGCGGCGGCTGGTTTATACCGAAGGGATTGTGGTACTGGCGTTTCTCGCTGCGATTCTGTTGATTTTGTTTGGAGGCATCACCGATCGGCTGATCCCGCTCTTCGCGATTGGCGCGTTTCTGGCGTTTACGCTCTCGCAGGCCGGGATGGTGGCGCACTGGCGCCGGGTCGGCGGCAAAGGCGCGACGCACAGCACGATCGTCAATGGGCTGGGTGCCGTGGCGACCGGCGTGACGTTGATTGTTGTGCTCGTCGCCAAATTCACCGCGGGAGCGTGGGTAAGCGCGCTCCTGATTGCCCTGATTGTGGCCGCCATGCTTTGGGTTCGGCGTCACTATGACCGGGTGGCCCAAGAGACGTGCAGCGACTCGCCGCTCAGAGTCGGCAGTATGCGGCCTCCCTTCGTGATCGTGGCGATCCAAGATTGGGGAAAAATCGCGCAACGCGCGCTGCGGTTCGCCCTGTCGCTTTCTCCCGATATCCGCGCCGTGCACGTAGCGATGGAGGACCAAGCCAACACCCTGCGCGATCTTTGGCACGCGGACGTCGAAGTTCCCGTCACACAGTCAGGCCGCGCGGCACCGGAATTGGTGATTTTGGAGTCGCCGTACCGGCTGGTGCTCCGGCCGATTCTGGAATACGTACTCAAGGTCGAGCAGGAACAGCCCGAGCGGCAGATCGCCATCATCGTTCCCGAACTCGTCGAGCACCATTGGTATCACTACCCGCTACATAACCAGCGCGCCGAGCTCCTGAAGGCTCTCCTGCTGCTGCACGGCAGCAAGCGCATCGTGCTGATCAATGTCCCCTGGTACCTCAAGGCCTGACGGACGAGAGTTGGCGTCGGAATTTTGCTATTATCGCCGCATTCGTTAGGAGGTTCTCGTGCCGGGTGCCCGTCTTCGCATTGCGTTCTCAACTTTTCTCGGAGCAGCTCTTGCTCTTGCCGCGTGCCCGGCTGTTCGCGCGGCTCACGGCCATGGTCCCGACGAACACGTCGGCAACGTCAATTTCCCGACGTCGTGCTCCGCGCAGGCGCAACCGTCGCTGGAAAAAGGCTTGGCGTTGCTCCATTCGTTTCAATATTCGGAATCCGAGCAATCGTTCGGCGAGGCGGCGCAACGCGATCCTCAGTGCGCGATAGCTTATTGGGGCAAGGCGATGTCGCAGTTCTACCTGCTGTGGGATTTTCCCGACGACAAGCAACTAGCCGAAGGCCGTAAGAACGTCGAGCTGGCGCAAAAGGCTGGGGAACAATCTCCCCGCGAGCGCGAATACATCGCTGCCGCCGCTGCCTTCTTCAACTCCGATTCCAAACTGAGCCACGCCGACCGCACCAAGCTCTACGTCGACGCGATGGCAAGACTCTATGCCGATAATCCCAGGGACGTGGAAGCCGGCGCTCTCTATGCCGTGGCGCTCGTCTCGCTGGCGCAGAACGATGTCGACGAAATGGCCAACCGCCGCAAAGCCGTCGCCGTTCTCGATCCACTATTCGCCGAGCACCCGGGCAATCCGGGCCTGGCGCACTACTTGATTCACGCCTGCGACGTTCCGGAATTGGCTGCAGAGGGCCTTCCCGCCGCGCGAGCCTATGCCAAGATCGCCCCGGATTCTTCTCACGCCGAACACATGCCGTCCCACATCTTTACGCGCCTAGGACTCTGGCAGGAAAGCATCGACTCCAACCTTTCCGCGATCGCAGCCGCTGCCGATGCCACGAAGGCCGGCCGCGGCGATGCCAGCTATCAATTTCATCCCATGGACTTTCTGAACTACACGTACCTGCAGAGTGGCTTCGAGGGGGAAGGCCCGGGCACTGGTGCCGGAACTGAAATCGGTCCCAGGGTCTAAGCCGGAACAGATCGCCGACCACCAAGCCCTTTTCGAGGCGCGCAACGCCATGGAACTCCGCCGCTGGAAGGAAGCCGCGACTCTGCCGGTTCACGAAGACCAGAAATTCATGTGGCGGGACACGACCTACTGGGCCCGTGCCATTGGCGCGGCGCGAAGCGGCGATCTGGCCGGCGCGCGCCGGGATGCCAAGGTGCTCGCTAGCGTCGTGAAAAAGGAGAACGAATACGAAAGGAAACTGGGCAACCACACCACCCCCGGAGAAAATGTCATGCAACGCGAAGTGGATGCCTGGATCGCTCTCGGAGCAGGAAAGACTGACGCGGCCCTCGCCGCTTTGCGCGACGCCGCCGAGCGCGAAGACAAGGAACACGCGGAACCCTTCGTCGCGCCGGCCCGCGAAATGCTCGCGGACATGCTGTTGGAGCTGAAGCGCCCGACGGACTCCCTGGCGGAGTATAAGGCTGTGCTGAAGGACCACCCCAATCGGTTCGACGCGGTTTACGGAGCCGCGCAAGCAGCCGAAGCGGCGGCGCAGCATGATCAGGCTCAGGCGTTCTATGCCCAGCTCGTCAAAATCTCGTTACCGGGCGCTGATCGACCCGAGCTGCAAACCGTCAAGACTTTCCCGGCGGGACATTAATCACGGCAGTCCCGCGCCAGGCACATCGACGCGCACCACTTCTATCTTTCCCTCGGCTTTGGCCTTGATCACGTCCGGCATGTGGCCGAGCGCTGTACAGATGTAGAGGTCGCGGCGATCCGCACCACCGAGCATGCAAGCATACGCATGCCGCCCAGGCAGCTCGATTGTTCCCGTGATTTTTCCGCCCTCTTGCAAGCGCACCACTTTGTTGCTCCCGGGCCACGCCACCCACACGGCGCCTTCCGCGTCCAGGCAGCATCCATCGGGAATCAATCCCGCTATCGAGGCAAAGACGCGCTGATTCACCAGTGAGCCATCCGGCTGTATTTCGAACGCCGTCATGCGCTCGCCCAGCGTCTCGCCCACGATCAGCGACTTGCCGTCTGGCGTGATCACCATCCCGTTCGGAAAATTCAACCCCCCGGCGACCATTCGCGTCCGACCGCTCGGCTCGACGCACAGCAGACCGGTCGGACGCGGCTCTTCACCCGCGAACAAATTGAAACCGAAGCCCCCGACATAGGCTCGGCCCTGCTGGTCGACTACCATGTCGTTGATCGGATTCGCGGTGTACGAGCTGAGATCTACGGCTAGCTCCCAGCGCTGCGCCGTCAGCCGCAGCAGACACCTGCGCGACATGGACACCGCAAGCATCGTTCCATCCGGCAGCCAACCGAGTCCGGATACTTCGTCGTCGAATTCGCCGATCTTGCCGCTCTTGCCATCCGGCGCGAGCCGCCAGATCGCGCGCCCGTGCATGTCCGAGAAATAAAGCGCTCCGTCGTGCCACCGCGGCCCCTCTGGAAACCATAGTCCGTCCAATATCACCTTCGGCGTAGCCGCCATCGAACCCTCCTGCCATCCGGCAAAGCGCCGCGGAGTATAGACCGACTCGGTCTCTAATCGTCATCGAAAGAGATTCGAAAACTGCGCAAACAATCGCAATCGCGCTTTACAGCTTTAAATCACCGTGTTACTTTCTATTCCCGTAACCGCCGATCCGGTAGCGCCAGGCGGTAGGGCCATCGATATCCGACCCCTCCGAACGTTTTGTCTCGATCAACGTCTGACAAAATCTAGAACGAACCCCCTTCTTTTGAGATATTTCCAAGGGGCTCGCGTGTGAGGGACGGGTGCTAAAACTTCGCAAAGTAGAACTCCTCGGGTTCAAGTCGTTCTGCGAGAAGACGCCGATCACGTTCAGCGGCAGTGGGATCACCTGCATTGTCGGTCCCAACGGCTGCGGCAAGTCCAACGTAGTCGACGCCATCTCCTGGGTCCTCGGCGAGCAGAGCCACAAAATGCTTCGCGCCGAGCGCATGTCGGACTGCATCTTCAACGGCACTGCCAAGCGTCCACCAATGGGCATCTCTGAAGTGACGCTGACCTTGGTCGATCCCGAGCTATCCGAAGCCGTCGCGAAAGTGCTGGAGGGCGGGTCCGAAGCGGCTGGCTCCGTTGCCGCGACGATGGAAGGCGACATTGCCATCAACGCCGACATCAGCGCGCCCCAGCTCGTCGCTGATGCGCCCACCGACGCCGCTGCCTCTGACGCGGCCGTCGAAGCCGATGCTCCCGCTGAAAACGGCAAGCAAACCCCACTGGAAGAAGCGCGCCGCCGATAGGCAGCCCGCCATCACGATGCGGCCCGGCGAAATCGTCATCGGGCGCCGCCTCTATCGTTCGGGCCAGAGCGAATACCTGATCAACGGCCGCGTCTCCCGCCTGCGCGACGTGCAGGAAATTTTCATGGGCATCGGGCTCGGCCCCGATAGCTACGCAATCATCGAACAGGGCCGCATCGGCCAGATCCTGAATTCAAAACCGATGGATCGTCGCGCCATCATCGAAGAAGCCGCCGGCATCACCATGTACAAGACCAAAAAGCGCCTGGCGGAAACCAAGCTCGAAGCCGCAAAACTGAATCTTTCGCGCGTAAATGACATTCTCGTCGAAGTCGAAAAGCAGCTCGCCTCGCTCAAGCGCCAGGCTTCGAAGGCCCGCCGCTATGCGGAGCTCCGCGAACAGATGCGCGGCTTGCTGCGCGCCGTGCTCGCCAGCCGCGCCGAGCATCTGGATATCGAAGCCGCGCGCCTGGAAAAACTGCTCCGCGATATGGACGCGGCCGAGGAACGCGATGCTCGCGCCGTGCACGAGCTCGAATCCGAACAGGAGCGCCTGAGCGCGCGCACCTACGATCTCGATGGCGAACTTCGCCAGACGCAGAACTTCCTCAGTCAGACCGCCCTTGATCTTGATCGCGCGGAAAATCGCATCACGTTCAATCGCGAGCAGCTCGCCCAGCTCGATTCGCGCGCGTCGCGTCTCGCCGTGGAAATCGAACAGGCCGTCCGCATGGCCTCCGACCTGTCGGCGCGCTTTGCGGCGCAGCTGGAGTCTGTCGCCACCCTTCGCGGTCAGGCTGCTGCGCTCGAGTCCGGCCTACGCGAGTCTACCGAACACGTCTTCGCCAGCTCCGCCAGCCAGCGTCAGCTCGAATCCCGTATGGACGAGTTGCGCCATCTCGCGCAGACGCTTGTCGAGGAATCAGCGCGCGGCCAGGCCGAATCGCAGCAGGCTGAAGAGGCCGCCGCACGGCACACAGCCGCCGAAGAGTCGCGCTCCGCCGCCATGCGAACGATTGAACGCGAATGTGCCGCCCTGCAATCGCGCGCCGATGAAGCAGCAGCGAATTTCGAGCAGGCCGAGCAAAATGCGCAGTCGATGGGCGCTGCCGTCCGCGACGCGCAAGCGCGCCTGGCCACGCTCCGCCAAAACCAGCACGAAACCAGCCAGCAGCTCGAACAGGTTCGCCAGGAGCTTTCCGCCGAGCGCGCTCGCCACGCTTCGATCGAACAAATTCTCCGCGAGCGCGCCTATACCGCCGATGCCGTGCAGAAGCTATTCGTCGGAAATGGTGATTCGGCTTCCCGCGGATTCCACGCCATCGGCCTGCTGGCCGATTACGCCGAAGTGCAGGAAGAATACGAAACCGCCATTGAGCAATTCCTCCGCGAAGAACTCGAATACGTCGTCGTCGAGTCCTTCGACCAGGCCCGCTCCGGCGTGGCCCTGCTGCGCGAGGATGTCGGCGGCCGCGCCACCTTCTTCGTCGATTCCGGCAGCCTGCTCGACGCCGACAAGATGGAAAACGGCGCTTCGATGCCCGGTAATTTCATCGCGCGCCTGGACCGGCTGGTCGAATTCCGTGCCCCGCTCGGCCCCGCAACCAAATATTTCCTGAAAAAGTTGCGTACCGCTTACATCGTCGAGTCCGTCGCCGTCGCCGAACAAATGGCGCAGGATAATCCCCACAGCTATTTCCTCACGCCGGACGGCACGTGTTACCACGGCCGCACCGTCAGCGGCGGGCGCAAGAGCGATGCCGGCCCGCTCGCGCTCAAGCGCGAACTCCGCCAGCGCGAATCCGAAACCGTGCGCCTCGAGGATCTCGCCGCGGGGCAGCAGGCCAACCTGGCGCGCCTGGAAGAAGAAACCGCCGCGGGCGAAGTCGCTGTCTCGACCGCCGCCGCACAGCAGATCGAAGCCGAAAAGTCCCTCGTCGCTGCCGCGCACCAGCGCGATGAGGCGCGCCGCGAATTCCTGCGCGTCGACCTGCAGCTCGATGGCGAGCGCGGCGAAATTGCCCGCCTGCGCGCCGACGCCGAGTCCGCTCGCACCCGCGCGGTACAGGCCCGCAATGAGCACGCGGAAGCCGTCCGCTCACGCGCCGCCGCCGAAACCGAAGCCGCCGAAGCCGCCGAGAAACTTGCCGACCTCCGCCGCGATTTCCAGCAGCTCCAGGAACGCGTGGTCGCTCGCCGCGAAGAGCTGGCCACCATGACCGAGCGCCTCGCCAGCGCCGAATCGCTCGAGCAGAGCCTCTCGGCCGAAATCGCGCAGGCCAACGAGCGCTCCGAGTCGCTGCGACGCCAGCACGAAACGCTTGCTGCGGAAAAATACGAGATTGAATCCTCCTGCGAGCAACTGGCACTGCAAGCCGAAGATCTTCGCCGCGAAAAAGCGCGCCTCGAAGAACTAAAAGCCGCGCTGGAAACTGAATGGACCGCGGCCCGCTCGCGCACCGGCCAGATCGAGGAAAACCTGCGCACGCGTAGGACATCGCTCGAAGAATTGCGCAACGACCGCAATCAACGCCAGATCGAAAAAGCCCGCAACGATGCCGACCGTGACTACCTGCGCCAAAGCTGCGTCGCCGAACTCAACGCGCAGCCCGAAGAGCTAATCGCCCAGGAATCGCAGCTGCTTGTCGGCGAAGAGCTCGTGGCCGCTGAGACCAATTACAACGAAATGAAGGCTCGCATCGAAGCCATGGGTCCCGTCAACATGATGGCGCTCGAGGAATTTCAGGAATGCGAGCAGCGCGAAGGCTTCATGCGCCGCGAACGCGACGATCTCGTGCAGTCCATCGAAAACACGCGGCTCACCATCAACGAGCTCGACGAAGTCTCGCGCACGAAGTTCGAGGACGCGTTCAATTTCATCAACGCCCAGTTCGCCGTCGCCTTCCAGTCGCTCTTCGGCGGCGGCCACGGCGAAATGCGCCTCAGCGAAGCCGACAGCTCCGGCGATTGCGGAATCGATATCGTGGCGCAGCCGCCCGGCAAACGTCTGCAGAATATCTTGCTGCTCTCCGGCGGCGAAAAGGCTCTCACAGCGCTGGCGCTGCTCATCGCGGTCTTCAAGTACGCGCCCAGCCCGTTCTGCATCCTGGACGAGGTCGACGCGCCGCTCGACGAAGCCAACGTCGGCCGCTTCAACCGTATGCTCGCCGAAATGTGCGGCCAGACCCAGTTCATCGTCGTCACCCACAATCGCAAGACCATGGAAATGGGCTCGGTCCTTTACGGCGTGACCATGCAGGAACCCGGCGTCTCCAAACTCGTCAGCGTGAAGTGGGAAGAGGACGCGGCCAGCTCCGCACCCGAAGCCGCCGCTGCCGCCAGCGCCGCGTAGCGGCTTCCGTGCTGCTCGAAACGGTTCCCCATGAGGCGCTCGCGGCGATAAAAACTTTTGTCCGTGAACATGTGCGGTAGGAACGCCTTCGTGAATTTCGATGCAGCCAAGCGAAATTTGTTTCGCAGTCGTTCTCGAATAAATTTTCGATTTGTCCGATGATTTCTTACAGGTTGACAACGCTCCACCCTGCGCTAGAATACCCGCCACTTTGAACTGAGGACTCTTGCTCGTGGCTTCTTCCCAAATGCGCGCCGTAATTTCGCAAACTGAATTTCCCGGACTTAAGCTTCTCGGTCGCGGCAAGGTTCGTGATATCTACGACCTCGGCGATAAACTGTTGATCGTCGCCACCGACCGGCTTTCGGCTTTCGACGTGGTTCTTCCCACGCCGATTCCCGATAAGGGACGAGTCCTGACCCAGCTCTCGCTTTACTGGTTTGAAAAACTGACGCACATTGTCCCGAATCACGTCCTTGAAGCGAAGAACTTCACCGGCGAGCTCGCTCCGTACGCCGAAAAGCTCGCCGGGCGTGCCATGATCGTGCGCCGCACCGAACCGTTTCCGATCGAGTGTGTCGTCCGCGGCTATATTTCAGGATCGGGGTGGAAGGACTACCAGAAAACCGGGGCAATCTGCGGCATTCCGCTGCCCGCCGGACTGCGCGAATCGGACAAGCTTCCCGAGCCGATCTTCACGCCCTCTACCAAGGCGACCACTGGCCATGACGAAAACATTTCCTTTGAGGAAGCCGCGAAGCGCGTGGGCCTTCCTCTCGCCGAACGCCTACGCGACACGAGCCTCACTCTCTATAATCGCGCCGCCGAACATGCCGCCGCCCGCGGCATCATCATCGCCGATACCAAATTCGAGTTCGGCATGCGCGGCGACGAGATGATTTGGATCGATGAAGCGCTCACGCCGGATTCCTCGCGCTTCTGGCCCGCCGATCAATACGCGCCCGGCTCGGCACAGCCTTCGTTCGACAAGCAATTTGTCCGCGACTACCTCGAGCGGATTGGATGGAACAAGCAGCCTCCGGCGCCAGCGCTTCCCGTCGACGTTGTCTCCGGCACACAGCAGAAGTATCGTGACGCCTATCAGCGCATCACCGGCCACGCACTCGACTGACTCGGATTCGGTGAAGCTTCAACGGAAGCTTCATTTCGGAGCATGCACACGTGAAAGAGCAACTGGATTCTCTGGTCGGCATGATGGTGGAGCGCGGCATTCTGCTCGAAGAGGCCATGACCGAATTCGAGAAAAAATTCATCCGGCGCGTGCTGGAACACGCCCGCGGCAATCAGTGCCGCGCCGCCAAGACGCTCGGCATCCACCGCAACACACTGAGTCGCAAAATCACGCAGTATCACCTCGACCACCCGCTCCGCCGCCGTTGACGACCTGTTAGGGTCACCATCCTGAGCATAGCGACCGCACGGTTTTGGGTTTCGTCCCGGCACAGCCGGGATGTCCGGTCGCGGAGTCGAAGGATCGCTCCTGGACGTAACGCCTGGCGGCGCCTCCAAATCAGAAAAAAATGCCGGCCCGTTTCCGGACCGGCCCTCGAATTTTCTTTTTGTCTCTGCCTTGGCTACTGCTTGGCCGCGCCCTTCTTTACGGGCCTCTTACCTGCTCCGCCCTTCTCAGGGATCGTCGAAGGATCAACCTTCACTGAATCCCAGTGCAGCATGAATGGCGAAGGATCGTAGCTCACGAGCGTCCCGGAGAAGCGAATCTCGTCGTCCTTCTGAACGCGCGTTACATCCGGCTGAGGTGTGATCTGCCCCGGCGTTCCCGCAGGAGGAGGCGCCGTCCAGACCTTTACGTCCATGTTCGCCGTGGTGGCTGCCGCAATCTCGTCCGAACTCGCGCTCGTGAACACCTTGATGTCGACGAAGTTGTCGCTCTTGTTCACTTCGATGATTTTTCCAATGACTTCCGGAAATTCCGCTCCGCAGATGGCGAGCCAGGTCAGCTTGGCCTTGTCGCCTCCGCCGCTCAAATCGCCGATCACGGTGATGATCGTGCTCGACTGCGCCACTTTCTGAATATCGGCGGCGCTGGAAATCGACCACGTCGAGGGCCGTTCCGGCGCGTTCGCCGCAAGCTGCAAGAGTTCGTTCAGTTGGGCGTCGATCAGCGAATCGCAGTTGGGCTGCTGGTAGTTCACGATCGTCTTGCGCAGATAGTCCTTCACTTTATCGCCGTCCTGAATCTTCAGGTCCACCGCACGTGCCAGCGCCCAGAAACCGTCGAGCGATAGCGCCGGTGTGGATTGCAGGTACGCCAATCCCAGGCGGTAGTTCGCAACCGGATCGTTGGCATTCAGCGCCAACTGCGCCTTGTAGGCCGTGATAGCCGCAGGATAATCCTTCAGCAGGGTGTCCACCCCCCCGGCCGCGCCTTCCAGCATTATTTGAACGGTTTTGAGGTTTTCGTCAGTGACCTGCGGATTCGCTTTCTTCACATCCGGCAGCAACGTCACCCCGAGCAGCGCTGCGTCGCGCTCCTTCGTTTCCTGATCGTGAGCGTCCGCAGCCTTCACAATGTCCGCCTGCGCCTGCGTGAACAGCTGCACACGGGCCTGGATAGCCCGGACGCGGGTCGGCGCGTCGGCCTTGTCACCCAGCGCGATCAGCTTGTCGCAGTATTCGATCGCCTTTGCGTAGTTCTTGAGCTTGTAGTAAGCCTGGTAGTAGAGCTGATAAATGTATTCGAGCAGCGTGGAATTCGGGTATTGCGCCACGAACGCGTCCAGCAGTTTCAGCTGCGCCGCCGCATCCTTTTCGGCTTGCGCGGCTTGCAGCGCGTTGTATTCCGGCAGGGTGTACGTCGGAGCTTGATTCGCTTGGGCGCCAGCGGGCTGAGCTGCCGCTTGCGCTGCCGCGGGCCGCGCACACAGAGCGGCCAGGAAAAGAGCGGCGAAAATAATTGCCAGTCCGCTAAGATGCCTTCGAATGATCACTTTCCTGCCTCCTGGATGATGGCCCGGCTTTGGCTGGCCGTTCGGGATTCGCCAACGCGATTCCTGCGGAACTCCGCGCAAGATACAGAAATCCCGTGGATTATAGGAAAACGGCCATAGTCGCGCAAGCGGAAAACCCTGT
This sequence comes from uncultured Acidobacteriota bacterium, assembly GCA_963800535.1. Lineage (GTDB taxonomy): Bacteria > Acidobacteriota > Terriglobia > Acidiferrales > UBA7541 > Palsa-295. The sequence continues at coordinate 458,073 of CAWDBK010000012.1, read as the reverse complement.
AGTACATCCGGCTCCGCGAAATTTGCCCGCTGGGTCATGTTCGTATGGACGACTTGCCTCGACGGGGAGGTTACTCCTGCATGCTAGGATGACCATTCCTGCCCAGGATGTCGCCTGACGGAGGATCGGCATGTCGCAAGAAAAGCCCCTCGCCGGAAAAGTTGCGCTGGTTACGGGCGCCAGCCGCGGTATCGGTTTCGCCATCGCCAGGAGTCTGGCGGCGATGGGCGCTAGGCTCTGCCTCTCTTCGCGCGATCCCGGTAAGCTCGCTTCCGCAGCCGCCAAGCTGGAGCGTGCCGCTGCGTCCGTCCTCGCAGTTCCCGCCGACGTCTCGCGCACGGCGGACATCGCGGCGCTGGTGCAGAAAACCGAGCAGTCGCTCGGCCCCATCGAGATCCTGATCAACAATGCCGGGATCGGCGTATTTGGTCCGATCCAGGACAGCTCGGAAGCAACCTGGGACGCAGTATTAGACACCAATTTGAAATCCGTGTTCCTGCTAAGCCGCGCGCTGGCGCCCGGAATGATCTCCCGCCGCGCCGGCTACATCATAAATATCGCCTCGCTCGCCGGGAAAAATTCATTCGCCGGCGGAGGGATCTACTGCGCGTCGAAATGGGGACTGCTCGGCCTCACCGAGTGTATGGCCGAAGATCTCCGGCCGTTCGGCATACGGGTTAGCGCCGTCTGCCCCGGCTCGGTGGCCACCGATTTTTCACCTCACGCAAACAAAGACCCGAAGAAGATGCTTCAACCCGAAGACGTCGCGCACGCCGTCACCATGATCCTTACCCAGGCCCCGCAAAGCTTCATCAGCGAAGTCCTTCTCCGCCCTGCGCAAAAGCCCTAGACCGGCGGAAATCGCGCCTTGCGGCTGCGCGAATCGTCTATGTTCTTCGCGCATCTAATTTGCTGAATACCGAGATTGGCCCTGAGGGCGGGTTTACAACCCGCCCTTCTCCATATACGGCCCCATCAGGAGCACAACATGATCGCAATTCGCCCTTCGGAGGAGCGCGGCCACAACAAGATTTCCTGGCTTGAATCGCGCTTCAGTTTTTCGTTCGACCAATACTACGACCCCGATCACCTGCAGTTCCGTTCGCTGCGCGTCATCAATGAGGACGTCATCGCGCCCGGCGGCGGATTTCCAACGCATCCGCATCGCGACATGGAAATCCTGACCTGGATTCTGGAAGGCGCGCTCGAGCATCGCGACAACACCGGCGGCCGAGGGGTCATCCGACCCGGCGAGCTGCAGCACATGACCGCAGGCCGCGGCGTGATGCATAGCGAATTCAATCCGTCGCAGAAAGATCCGGCGCATCTGCTTCAGATTTGGCTGCTGCCGGAGCGTCGCGGCCTCGATCCAGGATACGAGCAGCTCACGTTCAGCGACGCCGACCTGCGCAACCAGTTTCATCTGGTTGCCGGGTCGAAAGCACCTGTCACGATTCGTCATGATGCGAACCTTTACATCTCGCGGCTGGACAAAGGTGCAGAAGCCCAGCACACGATCGAAGACGGCCGTGGCGCCTGGGCCCAGATTGCCCGCGGCTCGGTGAAGCTCAACGGCAAGCAGTTGCGAGCAGGCGATGGCGCCGCTATTTCGGACGAGTCCGAGGTTCGAGTCGAAGCGACCGAGCCGTCCGAGGTTCTGTTCTTTGATCTCGCGTAACTTTGATGTCGCTTCAGTTGGACCTCGCATAATCTGCCATCGTGCGCGCCGGGTTCATACCTCTCCCGACGCGCGCGTTCCGCGCTTGCGTGAATCCCGCCCCGATGCGCCCGCATCCGATTCGTGGTTAAATATGGCGCCCAATCAAGGAGGATTCATGTCAGGCCACAAGAGACCCGCTCCATCGGCCGTGCCCATCCACGACCTTATCAGTCACCGCTGGAGCCCGCGCGCTTTCGATTCCAAGACGATCCCGCCGCACGAGTTGAAGTGCCTTTTCGAAGCCGCGCGCTGGTCGGCGTCCTCGTATAACGCACAGCCCTGGTATTTCATCGTGGCCACGAAAGACGATCCCGAGAATTTCCAGAAGGTGCTGAGCACGTTCGTCGAATTCAATCAGGGCTGGGCGAAGAACGCCTCGGCGGTTGCGGTCAGTGTCGCCGGGCACAAGATGCCCCATGACGGTTCGCACAATCGCCATGCGTTCCATGACGTCGGCCAAGCTGCCGCAACGTTGGCGCTCGAAGCCGCCTCGCATGGATTCCAGGTTCACCAGATGGCCGGGATCGTGCCGGACAAAGCCCGCGAGGTTTTCGGCATCCCCGAAAATTTCGAAGCCGTCGCGGGATTTGCGATCGGCTATCCCGGCGATCCGCAATCGCTTCCCGAAGGACGCCTGCGCGACCAGGAAACGGGCGCGCGCCAGCGCAAGCCCGTCACCGATTTCGTTTTCACAGGCAAATGGGGCAACGTCTCTCCCATCGTGAAGTGACGATCCGATAGGATCGTCACTTTGAGCGTAGTGTCCCGACGATTTGGCATTTCGGCCCGATCTTGCAGGCCGTCGGGACACGCAGTCGAAGAATCTCTCTTCGTGTGAAAACCTCGCCGGGACACTCGTTACCGGCACAATCATGTGGGCGAGGGAGGCCTCGCCCGAAAACAGCGGGAGCAAGCTCCCGCACTCCACATGTCTCGTCGTTCGCAGTTCCCTTCCGCATACGTGCACCTTGCTTCGCTTCTCGCCCGTTGATACATTCCACGCCGGGGAGGGACCCACACCATGAAAGTCCGAGCCATTTTTGCGCTGCTGGCGTTGTTGCTGTTCGCGCCCGCATTCGATACGCCGCGCGCCCCGCAAGCCGCCGCGGACAAGAAAGACGTCGCCGCCGAACTCGATACGTTGAAAACCCAAGTCGCGCAACTCGCGCACCAAGCGCAGAACTCGCAGGACTACATCGCCATCGCCAATCTCCAGCGCGCTTACGGCTACTACGTCGACAAATGCTTGTGGGACGACACCGCCGACCTCTTCTCGAAAGACGGCACGCTCGAGATCGGACTGCGCGGCGTCTACGCGGGACAGGACCACGTCCGCAAGTATCTGCACACGCTGCCGAAGCTCGAGTACGGTGTGCTCTTCAATCACATGCAGCTGCAGCCGGTCATCGACATCGCTCCCGATGGAAAGCTGGCTTGGGGACGCTGGCGCGCCTTCGAGCAGTTCGGGATGTTGCACAAAGCCGCGCAGTGGGGCGAAGGAACCTACGAAAACGAGTACATCAAGGACGAGGGCGTCTGGAAAATTCACAAGCTGCATTACTACATGACCTATTACGTCGACTACTACAAGGGCTGGGACCAGGGCGGCTTGCCGGCGCCCGGACCTTTGAAAGATTTCCCTCCCGATCAGCCGACCACCGCGCAGTACAAGCTCTACCCGGATGTTTTCGTGCCTCCGTATCACTACAAAAACCCGGTCACCGGGAAATAAGGCGGAGGCCCAAATAAAATGAAACTCCGTCTCGTGCAAATCGCCATTCCCGTTGCGCTGGTCGCGCTGCTCTGCATCATTTCCGCGCGTGCGGGCGCCAACGCCGCCAAAGCCCGCGATGTGGCCGTCGAAACCACCGCGCTGCAAACGCAGGTCGCGCAGCTCGCGCACCAGATCCAGGACTCCGCCGACTACATCGCCATCAACAATCTCGAGGATGCCTACGGCTACTACGTCGACAAAACCAAATGGAACGAGGTCACCGACCTCTTCACGGATGACGCTACGATCGAGATCGGCCTGCGCGGCGTTTACAAAGGCAAGCCGCGCATCCTGGCCTATATGCGGCATCTCGGCAATCTCGACTACGGCACGGTATTCAATCACTCGCAGCTGCAGCCCGTAGTGCACATCGATCCCGACGGCATTCACGCCCACGCGCGCTTTCGATCCTACATGCAGGTAGGCGTGCTGAAAGCGCGCGCGCAATGGGGCGATGCCATCTACGAAAACGACTACCTGAAGGAAAACGGCGTCTGGAAGATCCAGCACGAACACTCGTACTTCATCTATTACGTCCACGCCACCTCGGGATGGGACCAGGGCGGCGATCCGCCTCCCGGCCCGCTCAAAGATTTGCCGCCGGACGAGCCCATCACTTTTAACTACAAACTCTACCCGGACGTCTACGTCCCGCCGTTCCACTACAAGAATCCGGTAACCGGAAAATAAGAGAACTTTTTGCGGACCAAGCTTCGGATGGATGCAATTCTCCGCAGCGGAGACAAACCATGTGCTTTTCTGCAACTGCGAACTTTGTCGGGAGCACGGCGCTGGGCGCAATCGGCGTCGTCACGTTAACAAAGGTGAAGCACAGGCGCGAATTGCTTTTCGCGGCGCTGCCCGTGCTGTTCGCCGTTCATCAGTTCATCGAAGGATTCGTCTGGCTGGGACTGGACGGGGTTCTGTCGCATAACGTGGCGCACGACATGGGCGCCGCGTACATGCTGTATGCGCAAGGTTTGCTCCCTTTCCTGTTACCGCTCAGCGTGATGCTGTTTGAGCCTAATCGGAAAGAGCGCAGGCGCATGCTGCCATTCGTGGTGCTCGGCGGCGCAACGGCGCTTTATATCTTATGGGCGTTGACGGCCTACCCATTGCAGCTCTACGTCAGGGGAAATAGCATCGTCTACATAAATCAAGCGACAAACAATACCGCGGTCGCGGTGCTCTACGTGATCGCCACCTGCGGTTCGCTGTTTTTATCGAAGATCAAGCCCATGATAATCTTCGGCGCGGCAAATCTTGCGATTCTGCTGATCGTGATGGAGGTCAAGCGCTACGCATTCACTTCGCTGTGGTGTGCTTACGCGGCAATCGCCAGTGTGATCATCCTCGCCTATTTCTGGAAAAGCAGCCAACACCGGCCTTTCCTCTACGCGTAGTCATCGGCGTAGCAACAATCGCACAGCCCGCCCGAAAACACCGCGCCGTCGGTGCGAATCGAATCGCCTGATGAACCTCCCCGCCGGACACATGGGTCACAGTACGCACTTGTCCGGTAATCCGACTTGAACGAAGCCGCCCGCGCGGCAGACGCTACGCGTGAGGTCGGATGGGCGATGGTTGCCTGATGTTAGATAAGTTTTGGGTCACAAGGAGGTCCCTGTGACCCATCTACGCAAAATGATGCTGGAGGAACTCCAGCGTCGTAATTACTCTGAAAATACCACACGCTGTTACATCCGCACAGTTGAAGATTTTGCAAAGCGATTCAAGTGTTCTCCCGATCGTTTGGGTCCTGAACATATTCGCGAATATCAAGCCGAGCTGTTCAAGAAGCGCAAATTGTCGCCGGGCACCGTTACGCAACGTTTGGCGGCTCTGCGGTTCTTCTACGTTAAGACTCTCAAGAGAGTCCTGGAGCATTGCCGAGACTCCTTATCCGAAAAGGTATTTCGTCTACCGACGATCTTCAGCCAGGAAGAAGTCGCGCGACTGATCGACGCCGCCCGACTCCCTACCATCGCACTTTGTTGATGACGCTCTACGCCACCGGAGTACGGCGCGCTGAATTGACACATCTCAAAGTCAGCGATATCGATAGCCAACGTATGGTGATTCACGTTCGGGGCGGCAAGGGACGCAAAGACCGCGATGTGATGCTCAGTCCCAAACTGCTCGAGGAGTTGCGTGAGCACTGGCGCCGCTTCCAGCGCAAGCCTAGTACATGGTTGTTTCCCGGCAACCGCTGGCATACCGGTGACACCCCATCGACACCAAGGTGGTCTGGAACGCTTGCCAGCAAGCCGCCCAGCGAGCTGGCATCCAGAAAAACGTGCATCCTCACACGCTGAGGCACTGCTTCGCCACTCATCTACTCGAAGCCGGCGCGGATTTGCGCACCATCCAGATGCTGTTAGGCCATCGCGATCTGGAAGAAACCACCATCTACCTCCATCTCTCAGAACGTCACCTCAGCGCGACCGCTAGTCCTCTGGACTTGCTGAAGCGGAAAGGCGAATTACCGCAGGACGGCTAGATGTGCCGGCCACCGCTGGAGGTGGCCGATCTGATCCGCGCTGCAGGAGCTGCATTCATCGAACGAAACCGCCACTGGATCAGTGGGAAGCATCTCAAAGTCCTACGGGCCATTCGGCGCTGTCGCACCGCCGCACTCGGCGGTCATCTCGATCAGTGCACCCGCTGCGGACATCGCGCCATCTCTTACAACTCCTGCCGGAACCGGCACTGTCCGAAGTGTCAGGCCAGTGCCCGCGACCGCTGGCTCGAAGCTCGTCGCCGGGAGCTTCTCCCTACGCGCTACGTCCATGTTGTCTTCACCCTTCCTCGGGAGCTGGCACCGCTGGCTCTCCAGAATAAGAAAGTCGTCTACGACCTATTGTTTCGCAGCAGTGCGGAAACACTTCTGGAAGTTGCTCGCGATCCCTCCATCTCGGTGCCGAAATCGGCTTCTTCAGCGTACTGCACACCTGGAATCAGAAGCTCGGGCTTCACCCGCATGTCCATTGTGTGGTTCCTGCCGGCGGACTCTCCCTCGATCACACCCGCTGGATCAAAAATCGTTACGCCTTCTTTCTCCCCGTCAAGGTACTCAGTCGCGTCTTTCGCGGCAAGTTTGTGGCGGCTCTCAAGCGCGCCTTTTGCGACGGCCGGACTGGGATTCCACGGAGATCTGACGCTCCTTGCTCAGCCGAAGACTTTCTCCTCGTGGCTCAGAAAACTGTTCCGAAACGACTGGGTGGTCTACTCGAAACGCCCCTTCGGGGGGCCAGACATGTGCTCCATTATTTGGGCCGTTACACTCATCGCGTAGCGATCTCCAACCATCGGCTCGTCTCGTTAGCAGATGAAAAAGTCACCTTTCGCTGGCGCGACTCGGCTCACAACAATGAACAGAAGTTGCTGACTGTATCTCTCGATGAATTCCTGCGCCGATTCCTGTTGCACCTGCTTCCCAAAGGCTTCGTGCGCATCCGGCACTTCGGACTTCCTGGCCCATCGCCGGCGTGCCGTTTTCCTGCCGCTTTGTTTTCACTTAGCTCGGCTCGGCACCGCAGGAGCCTCAGACCAAGCAAGAGCCCTCCGCTGCCGATGGCTCACACGCTCTTTGGTTCTGCCCCCAATGTGGTGGGCAGATGGTAGTCCTCGAGAGGCTTACTGCCGATCAGATCCAGCTCCGTTCTCCGCCCCTCATCATCACGGCTGTCGCATGAAACGACTCTCCACAGTCCGGAAACTCTGCGTGCTTCGGCACGATCGGTGGCTCTCCGCCTCGTCGTCGAAAAAACTTCTTTTTCCTACCTCGCCACACTTCCAGTTCGCGTCAATATTGCGTTGCCATAACTCTCTCCTCGGTCCCCGCTACATTTTCTACTCTGCCGTGAGGCTCTCTCCACCCCCAACACCGTCGCTCTACCGCTTTCAAATTGCATAGCCCCCCGCGTCCGCCGCAACCGCGGGCGGCTTCCTTCAAGTCGCTCTATCGAAAGCGCGCCGAGCGCCTTGCTCTCTTCATCATGTTTTATGGTATGCGCGCTTCCGATACAGCACTAGGACTAATCAGGAGTTAGACGAACTTCCATTCCGGCTCTCACTTGTCCTACCCTATTCGCTGTGAAACGTACCGGTTGGCTGATCGTCGCATGCATTGTTGTGGCTGGGGCCGTTTGGCTTGTGTGGGCAATCCTGCGGGACCGGCAGCTTTACGCGCATTTCGATGGAGTCAAAGCTGGTGAGAGTGAGACTGACGTCTTGCGCGAACTTGGCCCGCCAAAACGAATCGAGAGGTGTAGAGAATTCTGGGGACCATTCCCAAAGGAGCAGTTAGACGGCTGCAAGCGAGAATACTTTTACGCTTCACCGTTCGCGCCGCTGTTCCCGCAGTACTACGTTGTGCGGTTTGGTGCGAATGACCGCGTGAAAAGCATCCACAGCTACTCATCTCCCTAGCCTTTGGCACAATCCACTTGTCCGGTTATCCGGGTGGTCTCAATGGGTCGATGCAACACTTTCTTGAAGTTTACTCGCAGGAGTCTGAAAACCCAAAGTCTCTCGCGGGCGTTGATTTAAGCGCAGCGCCACTTTGTTCAGGTCCGACTGGGAATAGTCGGACAGGTCGGTTTTCTTCGGGAAGTATTGTCGTAAGAGCCCGTTTGTGTTTTCGTTCGAGCCGCGTTGCCAGGGACTCTGCGGATCACAGAAGTAGACTTTCACATCCGTGGCCACCGTAAAGTCCTTGTGTTTGGCCATCTCCAGTCCGCGGTCCCAGGTCAGCGAGCGTTTCAGCGCAGCGGGGAGTTTGCGCACATGCTGGCTCAAGGCAGTGACCACGGCTTCGGTTTCTTTACTCGGCACCTTGATCAGCAGGACAAAGCGCGAATGGCGTTCGACCAACGTCGCGATGTGACTGTTCCCTGAGCCGCGCAGGAGATCGCCCTCCCAGTGACCGGGAATGGCGCGGTCCTCCACCTCAGCGGGCCTTTCGCGGATCGAGATGGCCTCAGGGATTTGACCGCGCCCGTCTTTAAAGATACGAGAGTGCTGCGACCGGCGGATGCGACGCTTGGAACGCAGGTGCTCCAGCAGCTCCTTTTTCAACGCTCCACGGGCTTGAATGAACAGGCTTCGGTAAATAGTTTCGTGGGACACACGCATGCTTTCATCATCGGGGTACTGGGTTTTCAGCCAGCCGGAAATCTGCTTCGGCGACCAGTCCAGAATCAGTTTACTCGCAACGATGTCCCGCAACTTCAGATGGATGGAAAGAAGGCAGCGCTTGGGCCGCAAGGCCGACTGCCAGGCTTCGCCGTCGGCTTGACTGGCTCGATACGCGGGACAGCCACCATGACGTGCGACCTCTCGGCTCACGGTCGATACCGGTCGCTCTAAACCCTTGGCAATCTCACGGATCGAAGAACCGGAAGCCAGCCCACGAGAGATTTCCTCGCGCTCACGCAGCGTGAGCGCGAGGAGCGCACGTCGCCGTACTGCCGGAGCAATCCCGCCGTGACGTGACACCAGACAACGAATGGAGGAATGTTCTTTGCCAAAAGCGCGCCCCATCTCATGCAGCGTCTGCCCCGCCTTCCAACGTCGCCACACGTCGCACTTCTGCTCCGCTGAAAGTCCAAACCGCCTTCCTTGCTTCATAAACACCACCTTTGAAAACGGCTTTATATCAGATGGTGTTGCATCGACCGGTTGACCTCGCACGACTTATCAGGACTTAGTGGTATATGGTTGCGTCAGTCAGCAATTGACGGGACGCGGGTCGGATCGCTCCATTTTACCGTATCGTATGCGTGGTGTCCTTGTATGTCCCAGACGTGTGCGTGTGTCCCGACCATGACTGGATGAGCGTGGTATATTTGCCGTCGAGGTTCGAGGATGGCGAACGACATTCCGGAAGACCTTCAAGCAAAGGCCGCAATTATGCGAGAGTTCGGACGGCTTCGTGCCGCGGGACAACCAGTCTCCGCTGAGTTGCAGGCGAAACACGTCAGCGCAACCAATGATCGCTACGCCACAGGCCCGGAGCCTGGCGAGCGCATACCCGATTTCTCCCTTCCAGACCAGGAGGGCATTCTGCGGTCTGTCGCGAATCTCACCGGTCCCAACGGCCTGCTCCTTGTTTTTCACCGAAGCGCCGATTGGTGACAGTACTGCCGATCCCAACTGGTCGAGTTGGAACAATCGCGCCCAACGATCGAAAGGAGCGGTCTCCGCCTCGCTGCAGTCAGCTACGATTCCCGCGAAACGCTTCAGCATTTCTCAGATAAATACCAGATCCGGTTCCCGCTGCTGTCCGATCAGAATAGCGCGGTCATCCGGAGCTTTGGCATCTTGAACACCAACATCGCACCCGGCCTGCGCGCGCAGGGCGTTCCACATCCCGTAGAGTATCTGATCGCCCCGGACGGGGTGGTCATCCGCAAGTATTTTGTGCCGAACTACCAGCATAGGGTAACGGCGTCATCCGTCGTTTTGCGAGAATTCGGAATTGTTAGCGAGGAGGCCCCGGCAGTCACTCTGCGGAGCGGCGCCCTTATCGTGAGCATAGGGCTTTCTACTGAAAAAGCGTTCGCGGGCCAGGAAATCAGCTTCTTCGCGAAGTTCGCGCTTGAGCCCGGGTGGCACGTCTACGGTGCTCCGCTGCCCGAGGGCTACACCACCACGTCGGTCACGATCGACGGTCCAGCAATTGATCGCCAATCTTTCGAGCTTCCGCCGGCTGCTCCCATGCGACTGGGCATCCTTGCCGAAACTGTCCCCGTGTACAGTGGTTCGTTCCAAGGCCTGGGTTCAGTGCTGCTCAGGTTTCCGATCGATGCCGGAAAGACCGTGCTGTCGGGTCGGGTCAGCTTTCAGCAATGCAGCGATACCCTGTGTGAGGCGCCGGAGACAATTCCGTTCGAGCTGCCGCTGATTCTTCAACCATTCATGGTTGCTATACGCAGCAAATGATCTTCCTTTCATGCGCCGACGCGTTTGAGTTCTGATGCGAACGCCTCCTAACTCCTGATTAACGCGCTAACCGGACGAGTGGATTCTAGTACCGGGGTCTCGTCGCGCCGCGGGCGCGAGGGCAGGCCAGCGTGTCCCGCTGAAGCCCGCGGGGCGCAGACGGGTCCTATAACCGCGGTTCCATGGACACTCGCATCCATTTCGTCTAGCGTCGATGGCGCAACCGAACCCTGGCAGAAAGTCACGCTAGGTAAAGGCGCCAGGCGCTCCGCGGCCCGCGCAATGCGGGCCAGCACGAAGTCTTCAGGAGCCTACCAGTGCCCCCACAGGAAAATTGAAATGAACCGAGCAAGCTCACTATCGGTGAAGCTTTTGAGTGGCACAGACACTCGTGTCTGCGACGAAGCCAAACGGGTTATCCCGGGCGACCGGTGGATGCCGTGGGACAAATCTAGCCACCAGCCACTCGTCACTAGCCACTGGGTATTTCTATTCGACAATCAAAACGAATAGAAATCGTTATATCTCCATGAAAACAAAGGCTCGGTGCCACTTCTACTCGACAATTATTTCGGGGGGGAACGCGCCCGGAATCCTCACTGCAGTCGCGCCGGTGCAGGCGGAGGCTGGGCCGGGCCCAGCTTCTCGCGCAGCAAATCCTCGATGTCGCCGAGCCGGTCACCGAGGGTATTCAACTTTCCCGAAAGGCCTTGAATTTCAGACTCCGCGCGGCGGTTGACGTCGTAATCCAGCTCGCCGCGGATGCGGTCTTTCGTGTCCTGCCGGTTCTGGCTCATCATGATGATGGGCGCCTGAATCGCGGCGAGCATGGACAGAAACAGATTCAGCAGGATGAACGGATACGGATCCCACGCGGACTTCTTCAGGAATATATTGACGCTCGCGTAGACGACCAGCACCACCAGAAACGAAAGGATGAACGTCCACGAGCCGCCGAACGACGCCACGCCGTCGGCGATGCGCTCGCCGCGCGTCATTTCCTGCTCGATCATGTCGTTGGCGTTACGATTGGCGCGCAGGCGGACCAGATGATGCGACGCGTGAATTTGGCGGCCGAGCACCGTGAGCATGTCGAGCCCGGCATGCGGTTTGCGCTCAATGAGCGTGGTGATGTCGCCGCGGTCGACCTCGATGCAGGTGGTCTCCGCCAACGCCATCGCGCTGGTCTGATGCGGAGTCTGCTCGATCATGGAGGCGAAGCCGAAAAACTCGCCGCACGCGGGCTCGTCGACAATGACCTCCTGCTGGTCCTCGTCGATGGTGGTGACCCGGACGGAGCCCGACACGACCACGTAGGCATGCGAACCGGGATCGCCGATCTTGTAAATGCGCTGGCGCGGCGCGAATTTGCGGAGCTCTACCTGCGCCGCCAGCACCGCGGATTCGTCGGCGTCCAGCAGGGAGAACAGGGGAACATCCTTCAGCACTTCGGGATTGCAGGCCATGGCCACCTCGCGGGTCGGAGTAATTTCGACGGGCTATCCCGCGTATTCTATATGTGTCACCGCCTTTGCGAGAACCCGCGCGAGCGGCTACAATGGAAAATCGAGCATCTAATCCACTGACGGTAAGAGCTTTCAGCCAAGAAGGATTCCTCGACTTCGGCAGGCGCTGGGCGGATTGCCGAAGCATCGAACCAACACCGACAAAATGGACGTTGAAAAGGTCATAGACAATGTCGTAGCGCGCTTCATCGGGACGAAGCACGAGCGCGATGTAAAACGCGTGCAGCCGCTGGTCGCGGAGGTCAACGCGCTCGAGCCCGAAATGAAAGCGCTAGGGGACGAGCAGCTCGCCGAGCGCACGAAGGCGCTGAAGGCGGAGGTGGCCGCGCGCCTGGAAGGCGTGGAAGCCGACGATACCGACTACAAACAGAGACTGCAGGACGCCCTGGAGCCGGCGATGGTGCCGGCGTTTGCGCTGTGCCGCGAAGCAGGGCGCCGGACCATGGGTATGCGGCATTTCGACGTGCAGCTGATCGGCGCGGCCGTGCTGCATCAGGGAAAAATCGCGGAGATGAAGACGGGCGAAGGGAAAACGCTCGTCGCCACCCTGGGCGCCTACCTGAATGCGCTGGCCGGAAAAGGCGTGCACATCGTCACGGTGAACGATTACCTGGCGCGACGCGACGCGGAATGGATGGGCCCGATCTACAAGATGCTGGGGCTGACGGTGGGCGTGATCGTTAACGGATTGGACGATGCGCAGCGCCGCGCCGCCTACGGCGCAGACATCACTTACGGCACGAACAACGAATTCGGATTCGACTACCTGCGCGACAACATGAAATACGACCTGAAGGACTGCGTGCAGCGCGGGCACCAGTTCGCGATCGTCGACGAAGTGGACTCCATCCTGATCGATGAGGCGCGCACGCCGCTGATCATTTCCGGTCCCGCCGAGGAATCGACCGACAAGTATTACCGCATCGACAAAATGATCCCGAAGCTGATTCGGGATATCGACTACACGCTCGATGAAAAAATCAAGACCGCGACGCTAACCGAAGAAGGCGTGGCGAAATGCGAGCGGTTGCTGAACCTGGGGAATCTGTTCGATCCCGCGAACATGGAAATCATTCACCACATCTACCAGGCGTTGCGCGCGCATACGCTCTATGAGAAAGACGTCGAGTACGTGGTGAAAGACGGCGAAGTGGTGATCGTCGACGAATTCACCGGACGGCAGATGCCCGGGCGGCGCTGGTCCGACGGCTTGCACCAGGCAGTGGAAGCGAAAGAAGGCGTGAAGATCGAGCGTGAAAATCAGACGCTGGCCACGATTACATTCCAAAATTATTTCCGCATGTACAAGAAGCTTTCTGGCATGACCGGAACGGCGGAAACGGAAGCGCCCGAATTCGACAAAATCTACAAGCTGGAAGTGGTGGCGATTCCAACGAACAGGGCTTTGATCCGCATCGAAAATCCGGACGTGGTCTACCGCACGGAGAAGGAAAAATTCGAAGCGGCCGTCAATGGGATCATTCAAGAGGATGGAACGAAGACGGGCGGAATCCGACAGTACTACGAGAGCGGACAGCCCGTGCTCGTCGGCAGTATTTCGATCGAGAAATCGGAAAAGATCGCCGAGCACCTGAAGCGCGCCGGAATTCCGCACCAGGTGCTCAACGCCAAGCAACATGAACGGGAAGCCAAAGTAATCGCGCAGGCGGGTCGCAAGGGCGCGGTAACCGTTTCGACGAACATGGCCGGCCGCGGAACCGACATCCTGCTGGGCGGAAATCCCGAAGCCATGACGCGCGAGCACTGCCTGAAGGAAAAGCTCGCGATGCCTTATCTGCCGGCGAGTTCCGTGATCGGCGCAGCTCCCGGCACCGAAACTCCAGGCCAGGCGGATGCTCCCACGGCAAGCGCTTCCGGAAACGGATCCAACGGGACGTCGGCTGGTACATCGACCGGCACTTCCGCCGTGCCGCCAGCGATGGTGCTATTCCAACAGGAAGGCAAGATTTTCCAGGTACCTCTGGAACAGTGGAAGCCGCTTTTCGATCAATACGCCGCGCAGTGCAAGCAGGAGCACGACGAAGTGGTCGCCATGGGCGGCCTGCACATACTGGGCACCGAACGCCACGAAGCGCGACGCATCGATAACCAGCTTCGCGGCCGCGCCGGCCGCCAGGGCGATCCGGGCTCGTCGCGGTTTTTCCTTTCGCTCGAAGACGACCTGCTGCGAATCTTCGGCGGCGAAAAGATGCAGGCCATCATGTTCCGCCTGGGAATGACGGAAGGCGTGCCGATCGAATCCCGGCTGATCAGCAAGCGCATCGAAGGCGCGCAGAAGCAAGTGGAAGCGCAGAACTTCGAGGCCCGCAAACATCTGCTGGAATATGACGACGTGATGAACAAGCAGCGCGAGACGATTTATTCGCTGCGCCGCTCGTTCCTGGAAGGCCGGGACCAGAAGGAATTCGTCCTCGAACGCGCCGAGGCCATCGCCAATGAGCTGGTCGAAATCTATTGCTCGCGCGACCAGCACCCCGACCAGTGGAACGTGACGCAGTTCTCCAACGAGCTGCTGAACCAGTTCGGTCTCGACCTGAAGACCGCGGGAATCGACCCGGCCGAGTTCAACCACGACGCGCTCGCCGATGAGCTGCGGGAGAAGGTGAAAGCGCGGTACGGGGAGAAAGAGCAGCTTTTCAGCGCCCCGACCCTCCGCTGGCTGGAGAGGCATATCCTGCTCGACATCGTCGACGCCCAGTGGAAAGACCACCTTCTGACGCTGGACCACCTAAAGGAAGGCATCGGCCTCCGGGGGTACGGCCAAAAAGACCCCCTGGTGGAGTTCAAGAAAGAGGCCTTCACCCTGTTCGACGAACTGATGAACCGAATCGACACTGAGGCGGTACGGTTCCTGTTCCTGATGCAGCCGGTAAAACCCCAGGACGAGGCCAAGCAGATCGAAGAGCGGCAGCGCCGGCAGCAGAAAAATCTCCAGTTTCAGGCAGGACCTGCCCAGGCCGAAGCCCCAAAGCCGGTTCGCGCCGGGGCCAAGGTGGGCCGCAACGACCCCTGCCCCTGTGGCTCAGGCAAGAAATATAAGAAATGCCACGGGACGGCCGCATAGGCCGGCCGCACTCCCTTTATGCAGTTCCGTGAATAATTTACCCTCCAAAGTTCCCTTAATTTCTTATTTATGTTAGACTTAGTGCGGTTATACAACAGACACAAAGCCGAAACGGCGGCGTTGGAGCCGCTCGCATCGTAATGGTACAAATGTCGGTGGGTGGATTGCGTATCGCTGACCCGCTAGCAAGGGGCCAGCGCACATCGACGGCGCCGAAGTCGGCGCAAAGTCAAAACATAAAACAGGAGAACTAGATGAAAAGGTTGGCATTGTTGTGTGGGGCGATGTTGCTGTTCGCGGGACTGGCGTCAGCCCAGGACAGCCCCAAAGTGGAAGTGTTCGGTGGTTATTCATATCTCCGGGCGAACGAAGGTGGACAGGGCTTTAATTTTAACGGCGGCAGCGGTTCCCTGGCATACAACTTGACCCCGTGGCTGGGAGTGGTGGGAGACTTTGGCGGTTATCACTGGGGCGGTTCAGGCCTGTTCCAAGGTGAAGACGCGACTGTCGAAACCTACCTCTTCGGGCCCAAGGTCGCGCTGCGGCATGGTCCGATCACGCCATTTGCACAGGTTCTGTTCGGCGGAGCGCACATCGGCGCCTCCGGTGAATGCTCCGATGTCAGGATTCACCACGAGGGCACCGTCAATGAGTGCGGATCGGGGTCCGAAAACGGATTTGCCATGACGCTGGGCGGCGGAGTCGACTGGAACGCAACCCCGCACATCGGCATCCGCCTGATCCAGGCCGAATACCTGATGACACGCTTCAACGGCGAAGGCAACAATGGCGGCAGCACGCAGAACAATGCCCGCATTTCCACAGGCGTTGTGTTCCGCTGGTAATCGCTGAAATAAACCATCTGTAATCGAAGGGGCCGGCGGGCAACCGTCGGCCCTTTTTCTTTCACTTGGGCTCTTGTCGGCGGGGACAGGTTCTCCCGCGCTAATGGCCTCAGTTCCCCACGACGAAGAGGTGCCCGTCGTTCTGGGTGTAAATCTTCCCGTCCGGGCCGATCGCAAGGGGCGTGTAGGCAGCGTCGAGCGCGAGATTCAGGAAGAGATTCGCCTTCGGCGTGGTGAAGATTCCCACATTTCCCTGGGGCAGCACGTAAAGATTCCCGTCCTCACTGGTGACGAACACGTTGCCCGCCGAATCCACAGCCGGCATGTTAATGCACCATTCAAACCCGTTCGGATTCGAGGTAGTGCAGGAAAGCGTTCCGTTGGAATTACGCGAGCAGCTCTGCGTGTTCGTGCTTTGGAATCGCCACTGGATGTTCAGATTCGGATCGAGCTGCGTGATGTAGTAGGGCCCGGGAGTCGTCGACTGGCAGATGGAGCTCGAACTCGAACAATAAAGCGGCGAGCCGTAGTGATTGTCCTTGAGCACGATCGAGAAAGTGCCGCCGTGTGAATATACGGCGGGAGTGGAATCCCATCCGAAATCGTAGGCACCGGTGAACGCTCCGGCGGAGCTGAACTTGAACATGTGCCCGCGGAAACCGTTGTAGGCGGTAATGGCCCCGAAAATCACCGACCCGTCAGGCAGAACCACCGGGGAAGAAGAACCCAAATCATACACTTGCGCAGATCCCGGCGCGTTTGTGGTGGGATCGACGCCTGCTGTGGCGCCCGCCCGGCATGCATTAGGCGTGGAATTCGACGGTCCAATCGGAACAAGCACCCCGCAGCCGTCATTGAGTAACTGCTGCATTGACGTGGCCCATTTGGGTCCCGAAAAATCCGGCTTCACGGCGATCATGTAGGACTGCATGTCATCGAAGTGCGCGCGGCTGACGGTGTAGATCGTTCCGTCTGGCGCCACGGCCGGCGCGATATTCAAGCCGGGCCGCTGCGAACCGCAAAGGACGGTCGGCGGCTGCTGCGTGGTGCCGACGACGTTGGAGGGCGGCCAGGGCAGACTATTGCTGCTGCCGAATTGTCCCGGGCACGTGGTCGCCGTGCCCGCGGGCGCAGCGGGAACGAGTGCCGAGAACGGAAGCACGCTCGCAACGTCTCCCGGCGTGATTTTGACCAGCCATGCGCCTTGAATGTCAGTCTGCCAGGGATCACCCGCGGAGGGATTCGCCAGTTCGATCACATTGTAATAAATGTTTCCGGCGGAATCGGCCGTCAGGGGTCCGGCGACGTAGGTGTCGGCCGAAGTCACGCCGTTCATGCCCGAGAAGGGATCGATATGAGTGACCCACGAGCCGGTCGCCTGCGTAATTTTCCAAACGGTTCCTCCAGCGCCGGGCACGTAGATGAATCCGTTCGCATCGACTGAATGGAACACGGGCTCCCAGCCTCGCAAGCCGCTGCCGTTCGGCTCGGGTTTCCAGTCGCTGGCGTAAGTCCACACCGGCGTGAGTGCGCCGTTGATCCACGTGTATCTGACTTCGTTCCACACTTCGGTCGACCAGGTGTTCGGCCCGCATGCGGAACCGTTGGCCCAGGCTCCGGCAGGCGAACAGGACGTGTAGGTGCCGGACTTGGTCATGAAGTAGATGTCGTTGCCATCGGCGATCGGCGCGGGGTAATGAACCGTGAGGGCGCCATCGCCGCCGGAGCCTCTATTCTCCGCTTGCTCCTGCGCCACAAAAGGCTCGTACACGATATTCGCGAGCTGCGTAGCAGCGTTCTGCCCCACGACGTTGACCGCGCCGGTGTGCTGCGGGTTAGCGCCCCATTGGGCCCAGAACGGAGTGTTCGAGGGCTGGTTCGCGACAACGAAGGTAACCGTGACGGTCGCGGGCGATCCCGCCGCGCCGGACGCGGTCACCGTGACGTGCCCCGTGTAGGTGCCGACGGCCAACGTGCCAAGCACTGTGGCAATGGAGATTTGGGACGGGGCCGACCCGTTTGCGGGCGTGACCATAAGCCATGGTGAGTCGCTCGCGACCGTGAAGCTGAGCGTACCGCTGCCGGCGTTCGTCACATTGATATCGTCCGGGGCCGAATCGTCAGGCAGGCCAAAATTCGCGCCGAAGAAAGCCGAGGATTGCGAAAGCACGAGCACCGGCTGCGAGGTTTGTGCGGAACCACCGCCGCCGCAACCGGCAAGTGCGACAGAGCCCGCCACCGCGAGAGACCATACTCCGAAACGCTTCCTCATTCCTCGTCCGCCCTTTTTCCCCGCCGGTTTCCGTCTCAGGACTTCGCTCCGGGACTCGCTCTCGGGATTCAATTTGGGAATTCAGTCTGAGATTTCGCTAAAGATTGTAACGAAATTCGTGTTTGTTCTCGCGGCAATGATGGCCTCAATTTTCAGTTGCGTGCCGACGGCCTGTGATAGTCTCGCCCTCGGTTGGGGGACAAAATCAATTTGGGGTGCTTGGGGTTTTGACATGAGTTCGCCGGCTCCGGAAAGTTGCCGCAGGGTGGGTTGCCCGAAGTCGATTCCTGCTGCGCTCGCCACTCAACACATCTGCCTGGATCATTTCCTCGACGACGCTTTCACGCGGACGGACCAGACTTTCGGTCGATGCCGCGAGGGACGGGCGATGAATCCGGCGGACGTGGAATGGCTGCTTTCCGACGCGCTCGCCATCGTCAAGAACCTCGAAGAAAAAGCCGCTGATCCGGAACCGGATCAGCGCGATCGCATGCTGGAATTGCTTCTGAAGCTCGCCAACCTGCACGAATACGTGGCGCACCATTCGATCCGTCTCGACAAACCGGCTTGATAGCATCTCGTTCTGACTGGAACGGACGGCTCTTGCGAAAGTGACAATACCGCCGTTGCGGTGCTCCTTGCATTTACTTCCCGCCCGATTCAATCTGGATTTGGTATTCCGGATTTCCCCATATGCCGGACGAGAAAAGAATCGATCCATTCAAGCCGCAACAACCGAGCATTCCAGGCGTGGTCGCTCGGACGGAGGGCGCCAAGCCCGAGCCTGCGGAAGATTCGCCCGAAAACGCCGCGGCGGTGCCTTCGGAGGTTCCCGTCTCGCATGCGGCCCAACCGAAAATTATCTTGATCGTACTGGCGGCCGCCGTGGTGGTGTTCCTGGTCGGCGGGCTGATCGTATGGGGCAAGATTTCCTCGAACAAGCCGATGCCGGTTTCAGCCGACGCCAGCGTCCCGACGGAGGCGGCAGCTCCTCCCGTGCAGACACAGTCGAGCGAGCCAGTTGGGCCGGGAGTGATCGGGTCGGTGAGCGAGTTGGCGAAACCGTGGGCCTCCAAGCGCTTTCAATATCGGAGTTTCGTCTCCGGGCAGCCCCAGCCCGCGATGGTGGTCCACTTGCCGCACGGAGAGTACTGGGGATTTTCGCTGGTTGAGCCGTTCGGCAATTGCCAGCTGGAATTGGTCACCGACATGGAAAAGCTCAGGGCTGACTACGGCTACCGCGCGGATCATCCGATGGTAGGAAACCCCTGCAACCACACCGTCTACGATCTGCTGCGCTACGGCGGCGGAGCTTCCAGCGACGACCTGGTGCGCGGCGTGATCGTGCAAGGAAGCGGAATTCGTCCCCCCATGGCCATCGAGATTAAAGTGCAGGGCAACAACGTCGTGGCCGGCCGCTCGGAATAATTTCAATTCGTGTGAAAACACAAACGCCGCCGCCCGGCTCGATGGGCAGCGGCGCGCGTGTACGGCTGTTTTCTGACTGCCTTCCTAATCCGTGGAGGGCAGCTGCTCAACCGATCTTGCGACGATCACGGGTGTGCCGGTCGTGGGATTGATCAGCACGAATCCGACGACTCGAAGAGGAAGCGCCGTGGTGCCGGTCAATCCCGAAAGCCCGCTCAGGTTGATGAAGTTCGTCGCGTTGGTGGTCAGCACCGGCAACGGACTCGGAAGCAGTATGCCGTCGGTCCAATTGTCGGTGAGCTGGAAACTCCCCTGATTGTTGTTTTGCACCACGGTTTGCCCCGGGACGAGCGTTCCCTGCTGGCCCTGCCGGCGCAGCACCACGCGATGCGGCGTCAGGGTCGAAACGCCATTCGTGGTAGTGAGCTTGCCACCGACGGCGACGGATTGTCCCGGCGCCAGCAGCGTGTTGTTGAACAGCAGCGTGGTGATCGGGTTTTTGATGTTGGCGACGCGGTATTGTTCGTTGCCCGTCAGCGGGAGCGTGGTGATCTGGCCGTCCTCAACGCCGTTGATATCCGGCAGCTCGGCGCGGACGAAGAGATCAACCGCAGTCGCAGGCTGCGGCGATGGCGGACGAATGCTCGTGAAAAGTCCCGCGAGGTAGAAACCGTCCATCGATACGACTTCGACTTCGGACGCGTCTATGTCCTTCGACACTGGATCGAGCGCGCCCGTTACGGCGACGATCGTTTGGGTGGTGTACTGGGTGATCGAGATGTCGGGATCGTCGAAGATGGTGTTCGCGTTCGTCTGCACGGTCCACTGACGTCCCTTCGGGCCTTGCACGATGAAGCTATCGCCGCTGGTTGAAACCACGCCGGCCATGAAATCGTCGATCGAAACGCTCGAGTCATCCGCGCCCAGCAACTGCATGTGGAATACGGGGTCGACCGTGCCGGTGATCTGGCCGTTGCCGTCCGTCTGGAGCGACTGATGTAGGTCGAATTCCATGCGCAGGCCGACCATCTGCGAATCCGTCAGCACGAACTGCGAAGGAAAATTCACCGTGACCGTCGCCGGCGAAAGCGTGCCGTTGAGTGTCGTGATCGTGGGGGGATTCTGCGTCGTATCGATGAATCCGATGATCGGGCTCGCCAGCGTGACCGTCGCGGACGTGTACGTGTCCGTCGGAACGGCGCTGAGATCGATCAACTGGTGCAGGCCGCTTAATTGCGCGAAATCGACCGTCGCCGGATTGTTGAGTACCGACACCGAATTGCCCGAAACGTTGTTCAACGTGACGCCGCTGACCGTCATCTGGCACGAGACCACGCCCTGCAGGGGCGCGTCTGTGCCGATTGTGAACACGTTTGCCGTCCCCTGAGTGCCTGGGCCGCCCGAATTCGTTCCCGAGCCTCCGCCGCAACTGCACAAACCCATGATGGATAAAACTGCGATGAACACACCCGTAGCTCTAAGATTCCCCATGATGAATTCTCCTTCACCCGAATGATGACTGCCGCAGCCGAATACGCTGTTTCGGCTCCTGCGCATCAAACCCAACGTCGCGAAAAAAGTTGTGTTTAATTTCTTGAGAAATGCAATTCCGAGTTCGGATGATCCGCTGTGACATAAAATGTCAGGCGCGCCCCACTCTTTATGCTCTCGCCGCGCGGCACAAGGATGATATTTTAGCCGTGCACTAATTGGTGGGCGTTGCTCGGACGCGCGCATCGGGGGCTTCTCGCGTGAAACTTTTCGGTTTCGTGCTGCTGCTGGCGGGATGGGGACTGGTGATTTCCGCGCTCGCGCTTCTGGCCGCGAGCACTCCGCGCGCGATCTTCATACTTGCAGGCGTGGGAGTCGAAATCGTGGGGCTCGTACTGATAATCCGCGCACACTCTTGGCGAGGTGCGCACGAGTGAACCACATCGATGCGTGGAGGAGCGCGGACGTACTCAGTTTTGGCCTTATATTTCTAGTTCCCTGTACTGCCGCAGGGCTCGCGCTGATCGGCACCGGTCTCGGCCGCTCGCGCAGCGCCGCGCATTCAATGATGTCCTCCCTCTGCGTGCTGGCGGTCGCGGCGCTGGCGTATTTCGTCTGCGGTTACGCGTGGCAAACGGGCCTCGGTCCGGCCCATATCGCTACAATCGGCGGAAAAGAGTGGAGCTGGCTTGGCGCGGGCCGGTTTTTTTTCCACGACGTCACGATGGAATGGCCCGTCGCGCGTGCTTCACTCCTTGGCATCATGAGCGTCGGTATTGCGGCGATGATTCCTGTGGCAAGCGGAGCGGACCGCTGGCGGCTCGGCGCCGCTTGCACCTCAACCGCGGTTCTCGCAGGATTTATCTACCCGCTTTTCGGGCACTGGGTATGGGGCGGATGGCTGATGCGGCTCGGAGATAATTACGGCTTCGGCCGCGGATTCATCGACATGGGAGGTTCGTCGACGATTCAGGCGGTCGGTGGACTCTCAGCTCTTTCCATCGCGTGGATATTGAGCCCGCGTCGAGGAAAATACACCCACGACGGCTTGCCCACGGCAATTCCCGGTCACAACGGCGTGCTCGTAATGCTCGGTTGCCTGCTGGCACTTATCGGCTGGATGGCGATTAACTCGGCGGGCGCGTTTGTCTACTATGGCCTCGACGTTTTCCGGGTCGTGATCGTCGCTATAAATACGATTCTGTGCGCCTGCACTGCGGGGTTGGCGGCTGCGATCGTCACGAAACTGCGATTCGGCAAGCCGGACCTTTCACTGACCGCGAACGGATGGATCGGCGGCCTTGCTGCCAGCAGCGCCGCATGCGGCTTGATCATTCCGGCGGAAGCCGTGGTGATTGGCGCGGTCGCTGGCGTGCTGGTGACCCTCTCAGTCGAGTGGTTCGAGCTGCACATGTCGATTGACGATCCCGGCGGCTCGATTTCGGCTCACGCCGTGGCGGGTATCTGGGGTGTGCTTGCACTGGGAATATTCGTGCACAATCCTTTGATCGGGTCCGCCGACACCAGCGTGACCGGGCAATGGCTCGCGCAGCTCGTGGGCGTGGCGACATTAATCGGCTTCGTGCTGCCGCTCACATACGGGTTGAACTGGCTGATCGATCGCGTGTATCGCCAGCGCGTGGATGCTGAAGGCGAGCGCCAGGGCATGGATCTCTACGAATTGGGCGCCGGCGCCTACCCCGAATTCATAGTCCACAGCGACGAATTCATCGACCGCTAGCCCGCGCGGTTGCGGGCATTACCTTCCGGAGCCTTCCGTCCACCCATTGCCCAATCCGTACGGGATTGTCACGAACGGGAAAACTTCGACCTCGTGAATCAACCCGCCGCGAATCCCAAACGTCTCCATGGTCACCAGATTCTGCAACATTCCCGGCGGCGCATCGGGCGGCGCGCCTCGCCGCGTGCCGTCATGCACGAACAGCGGAAACGTGCCGACCAGTCCCTTCTGTTCGTCGACGATCAGCGCCCGGCGCGGCCGGATGTGCTTCATGTAAGCGAACGTCTTGCTGTCGATCTGCTGCTTGCAGGTCATCATGCTGAATTTCAGCTGCTGCTTTCCGGCGTCAGTATTCGGATCGGGCACCATCGGCGCGGGCATCATGCGTCCGCCGGGCGGAGGATTATTCACCGTTTGATAGCCGTTTTCGTGGCGCACGCAATCGTCCGCGAACGCGGCGATCGAGCCGTCGTCGCCTTCGAGCGCGTCAAAATACGAATTCGCGGCGCGAATCATTATGTCGCGCGAGGTGCGTTCGTTTGCGGGCACGTCGTTCACCAGCGTGGGCCGCGGCGTGGTGAGCAGCGGGAGCGCCGCGTCATTTATATTGCGATCCCAGAGCTGCTCGATCTCACTAATCCGGCCGCGGTCGAGTTTCAAGCGCACCACCACCAGCGCGTTGCGCCCGCCGATTAGCAGCCGCGCCTGCTCCGCGACCTGCTGATTCACGGGATCGGCGATGTAAATCTTGAAACTCGTGGGCTCGACCTTCGATCGCCACAACATTCCCTCGCCTACGTCCATGTGCCCGGTGTTTTCCGTCATGCGCACATCGAGCGCGAGCGGCGGCACAGCCTTCGGATCGTGCGTGAAGATCGCGTTCATGTAGCCATCCATCACGCTGACCAGGCACGCGCGATCGCAATCCTTGAAAGTCCCGGGATTCCAGGCCGGAGCCGGAGCATGTTCCTGCTGCGGGGCCGCGGCTGCGATGCGCGCACACGGCATGGCGAAACCAAGCACAAGAATCAGAAAAATCGCGAGCGAAAAAATCTTTCTACGCATCAGCGCACCCCCTGCGCGTGAAAATTTCCGCCGAGTCACCCAACCGGGCGCCACGATAGCGCGGCAAGCATCACGCGTCAACGCTTGCGAGCATGGCCGCTTTGCGAGACTATAGTCTTGAAAAATGTAACCGAATCCGACTTCAGGCCGTCCGAAATATGCTTTACAACTGGCCGGGTGGGGCCAACGAACAATGAACAGGCGCAAGCTGCTGTCGCTGCTGGGCATGTCTCCGGCGATCCTGGCCGGCGAATCCGTCCTGGCGGGACAAACCGAAAAGAAATCGTCTGCCGCATCGCATCCCGCCGCTGCCGCGAAGGGGCCCTCGGGCTCCGAGAAAATCACGACCGTAAATCCGAAGGGTATGCCCCCGCAGATCCAGCTGATCCCCATGGCGCCGCGCCTCGATTCGCTCGACGGCAAGACGGTTTATCTGGTCGACACCGGTTTCCACGGCTCGGACATGCTGCTAAACCAGATTCAGGAATGGTTCAAGCGCAACATGCCCGGCGTCACCACGGTTTTCAAGCGCAAAGCCGGCCCCTACGCGCAGGACGATCCCGATCTCTGGAAAGAAATTAAAGCCAAAGGCAACGCGGTCATCATGGCCGTGGGCCATTGAAGCACCTGCACACCAGCGACCGTCGGTCACTGCATAACCACTGAAAAGATGGGCATCCCGAGCGCCCCGATCATCACCAAGGCGTTCAAGGACCTTGCCATTCTCAATGCCGCCAAGCGCGGCATGCCGCACGAACGCATTTGCTTCACGCAGCATCCCGTCTGGGGCAAGTCGCCCGAAGAGTTGCGCGTCTACGTGGAAGGCCAGGACCCGGTCAACAACAAGCCGTTCATGAAGGAAGTCGTCGACGCGCTCACTGTGCCGCTGAGCGATGACGAGAAAAAATCCGGGATGGTCAGCGTTTCGGTGGGGCCGCCGACGTTCACCGACACCGCCGATAACCTGCAGGATTTCTATCTCAACAACGGCTACACCGATTTCCTGCCCATTATCCTGCCGACCGAAGAGCGCGTTGAAGTGATGTTGAAAGGCTCAAGCCATCATCCCGACGAAGTAGTCGGAAAAATGGCCGCGGGCGCGTATCCGGCGTGGAGTTATACCGTCCGTCACGTGGCCGCCAGTGCCGTGATGGCCGGATGCCGCCCGGAGTACTTCCCCATTCTGCTCGCGGTCGCGTCGACGGGCATCGCGTCCCTGTTCAGCTCCACGAACTCGTTCGCGTTCTCCATGATCATCAACGGCCCGATCCGCGACAAGCTCGAGTTCAACTACGGCATCGGCGCCCTCGGCCCCTTCGCGCAAGCCAATGCCGCCATCGGCCGCGCCTGGACGATCATGTCCAAGAATCTCGGCAATGGCGGAATTCCCGGCGACACCTACCTCGGCTCCGTCGGCAACAATCTGAACTACAACAACGTCGTCATCGCCGAAAACGAAGAAGCCAGCCCCTGGGTTCCGTTCCACGTCCAGCGCGGATTCAAGAAGGAAGAGAATGTCGTCAGTCTCTTCCGCGGACTGGGCGTCGTTCCCGGCCAGGTAGCGCGCGGCTCCAGCGTTAATACCGCGCCCATGTTCGACGAGCAACTCAGCGACCTCTTCAGCACCTTCACTGGATTTTTCGGTGCTCTCGTGATCGCCGATCCGCTGGTTGCTGTCCGGCTGCACGAGCAGGGCTACGATACGAAGGAAAAACTGATCGACTGGCTCTACAAAAATACGACGCAAACCGTGAAAGACTACAAGAGCCGCAACTACTCGTACCTGTTCGAATATCCGCAGGCGCTCCAGGGCATCGAGCCTTTCGCGACCTGGTACAAGCTGCCCGACGATACGGTGATCCCGCACTTTCCGCGCGCGTCGAGCTTCAATATCGTAGTCACCGGCGGCCAGACAAACGCATACCCGCAAGCCGCCAACATGAGCTATGGTGTCAGCGTCTCCATCGACAAATGGACCTAGCCTGTGTTCTTGTAGCGGTTGCTTAATGCGCCGGGGCGCCCGTTAGCGTTTCGGCATAATTCAATCGGAGGTAAGCCATGAACCGGCGAAAACTCCTCTCACTCCTGGGAATGTCCCCGGCGCTCCTCGCTGGGTCGCAGGCCGCAGCTCAACAACATGACAAGCCCGCCAAAGCAGCGAACACGGCGACAGCCGGCGGACAATTCACGGCCCTGAATCCAAAAGGCTCTCCTCCGCCGGTCAAGCTGATCCCCATGGCCCCGCGCCTAGATTCGATCCACGGCAAAACGATCTACCTCGTCGACACCGGATTCATGAGCGGCGGCGTCCTGCTGCAGCAAATGCAGATCTGGTTCCAGAAGAATTATCCGGACGTCACCGTCGTCTTCCGCAAGAAAGCCGGTCCCTACATGGAAGACGACCCGCCTCTCTGGAAAGAAATAAAGGAAAAGGGCAACGCGGCCATCATGGCCATTGGCCATTGAAGCAGCTGCACACCAGCGACCGTTGGTCACTGTATAACGATGGAGAAGTTGGGAATCCCCTCCGTTCCCATGGCGACGAAGTCCTTCGCCGACCTCGCAAAATCGAACGCCTCAAAGCGCGGCATGCCGCATATCCGCGCCTGCTTCACGCCGCATCCTGTCTGGGGGAAAACCGCCGAACAGCTGATGGCCTACGTGGAAGGTGATGACCCCATCTCCGGCAAGCCGCTGATGAAGGAAATCATCGACGGCCTCACTGTCCCGCTCACCGCCGAGGACACCAAGACCGGCATGATGGACGTCAACGTCGGCCCGCCCGTCTACGGTCCGGACACGCTCGATAATCTCCAAAAGCATTTCCTCGACAACGGCATGACGGATTTTCTTCCGATCATCATTCCGACACCTGAAAAAGTGGACGCTATGCTAAAGGGCACTAGCCATCCTGCCGACGAAGTAGTTGGCAAAATGGCTGCGGGGGCTTTCGCCGCATGGACTTTCACTGTGAAGCAAGTCGCCGTCAACGCCGTGATGGCCGGATGCGAGCCGGAATATTTTCCGATTCTGCTGGCGGTCGCGTCGTCCGGCATGGCCGCGCTCGGCAGCTCCACCACGTCTTTCGCCTATTCGATGGTGATCAACGGCCCGATCCGAGACAAGCTGAATATGAACTACACCATTGGCGCCATGGGCCCCTTTGCACAGCCCAACGCCGCCATCGGCCGCGCCTGGACCCTGATCGGCAAAAATCTTGGCAACGGTGGAATCCCCGGCGATACCTACATGGGCTCGCAGGGCAACAACACGAACTACAACAACATCGTCATCGCCGAAAACGAAAAGGACAGTCCCTGGAAACCGTTCCACGTGCAAAAAGGCTTCAAACCGGAAGACAACGTCGTCAGCCTCTTTGCCGGTGAGGACATTCGTCAGGGCCACGGCGCGCGCCGGGCAGGCGTGCTCGAAAATCCCATGTTCGACGATCAAATCAGCGATATCTTCCGCACGCTCACCAGCCAGTTCGACCCGATCGTTATTTGCGATCCTCTCACGATCAAGCGTCTGGTCGAGCAGGGCTATGACACGAAAGAAAAGTTGATGGAATGGCTGTGGAAGAACACCACGCGAACTGCGAAAGACTACCGCGACTCCGCTTTCGTCTACACCTTCCACTATCCGCGAGCGCTCCGCGGCGAGGAACCGTACAAGACCTGGTACAGCTGCCCGGAAGACACGCAGGTTCCCTACTGGCCAAAGCCGGACAACATTGTGCTCGTTTGCGCTGGCGGCCAGACGAATCCGTTTTTCCAGGTCGGTAACCTCACATACCGCACCAGCGTCTCTATAGATAGGTGGATGTAGCGGTCACGCTAGCGCTTGTGGCCCAGAGAGATTGTTTGAGTAAGGCATTTGGGTGGGCCTCGCCCTTGTAATATATTGTTGCGAGGTCGGCAATTCACGGGGGTGGAAATGAGTATCAATCGCCGAAGCTTACTGTCCATGCTGGGCGCGTCTCCGGCGCTGTTGGCCGGCGCTAGCGCAGCGGCACAAAGCAAATCCAAGGAAAAATCCGCTGCGGGCAAAGCGCCCATGGCCGGCGCGCCGAAAGTTGTCGCGCTAAACCCGCGCGGCATCCCGCCACCGATCACGCTGATCCCCATGGCGAAGCGGCTCGATTCGCTCGACGGAAAAACCGTTTACCTCGTCTCCGATGGCTTTCCGGGCGCCGATCATTTCCTCGCACAGGTCGGCATCTGGTTCCAGAAACACATGCCGAGCGTCACTACCGTCTACCGCCTGAAAGCGGGCGGATTCGCGGATGACGATCCCAAGCTCAATGCCGAAATCAAGGAGAAGGGCCAGGCCGTGATCATGGCTATCGGGCATTGAAGCACGTGCACTCCAGCGACCGTTGGTCACTGCATAGCGTACGAAAAGATGGGAATTCCCGCCGCCCCGATCGTCACCATCGCGTTTAAGGATCTCGCGCAGTCCAACTGCGCCAAGCGCGGCATGCCGCTCCAGCGCATTTCCTACACGCCACATCCGGTTTGGGGCAAGACAGACGAACAGATGATGGCTTATCTCGAAGGCAACGACCCCGTCAGCGGCAAGCCGTTCATGCCCGAAGTCGTCGCCGCTCTTACCAAGCCTCTGACTGCCGACGAATCGAAGACCGGCACCAGCACGCCTCCTACCGGCGCGCCCACATTCACCGACACATCCGAAAACCTGCAGCAGTATTTCCTCGACAACGGGCTGACGGACACCATGCCGATCATCATTCCGACGCAGGAACGCGTCGACGCGATGCTGAAAGCCACCAGTCACAAGCCCGACGAAGTCGTCGGCCACATGACTCCGGCGCAGGGCGCTTTCCCGGCGTGGTCGTACACCGTGCATCAGGTAGCGGTGAACGCTGTGATGGCTGGGGCGACTCCCGATTACTTCCCCACAATTCTAGCGATCGCTTCTACGGGCATTTCAGCGCTTTTCAGCTCTACGAATTCGCTGGTGTCCGCCGCGATTATTAACGGCCCGATCCGCGACAAGCTTCAGATGAACTACGGCATCGGAGCCATGGGTCCGTTCAACCAGGCCAACGCCACCATCGGCCGCGCGTGGACCATCATGTCCCGCAACCTCGATGGCGGCGGCATCTGCGGTGACACGTACATGGGCTCGCAAGGCAACGTGATCAATTACAGCAATCTGATCATTCCGGAAAATGAAAAGGACAGCCCCTGGCCGCCTTTCCACACCACGAAGGGATTCAAGCCCGAGGAAAACGTCATCAGCTTCTTCTTCGGATTCCTGATCACGCAGGGCCAGGGCGGAAAGGGCCTGGGCGTGAAGCCTGTGCCACTCTACAACGTGGCGATGTCCGCCAACGTCGCGCCCTTTGCGTCTCTCTTCGGCGCGCTCTTCCTGCTCGACCCGCTGGTCGCGAACGGGCTCGGCGATCTCGGCTTCAAGAACCGCGATTCCCTCGCCGACTGGCTGCAGAAGAACACGACCGTGACGGTGAAAGACGTGAAGTCCATGCTCTTCAGCGGACTGCCGCGCGGCGTCGATCCCGCTTCGCTGAAGGATGACGACGTGATCCCGAAATGGCCCAAGTCCGACGCGTTCCAGTTCGTCGTCATCGGCGGCCAGACCAACCCGTATCACCAGCTCGCTAATATGAGCTACCGCGTCAGCGTCTCTATCGACAAATGGACGTAATTTGAGAGCGCCGGTCTGCGGATCGGCGCTCTCATGCGGTCCTACGCTCCTGCCGCTTGCGATCCTGGTTTCTCCGCCGCTTCACCGACAACCGAGGCATGAATCGTGATGCCTTGGGCCATATCGTTGCGCACCTTTCGGTCTTTGACCGATTTCATGATCGTGCGCAAACCCTTGGCAACCGCCGTGGTTAGGCTTGAACCCTCGACCTGCAGTTTTCCTGCCGACGTATCTCCGGTGCTGCGGTCCTGATATCGCAATTCCACACTAAAAGTTTTCACGGGTGCCTTTCCTTTCCGAGACGATTTTCCTACGCCTGCCGCCGCCCGGGCAAGGTAGAACCGCAGGTATGTCACTCAATTTCGGATCGAGAATCACCCCGATGGGCGGCACTCCACTCGGCCGATTTGTCCTAGGGCAGCGAGAACGCAAGATACGCATTGCCCGCGGTCACAAAGATGTACTGCTTTCCATCCACTTCGTAGCAGACGGGATTCGAGCGCGCCGAATGGCCCATGAAAAATTCCCACAACGGTTTCCCGGTCGACGCGTCGAGCGCAAAGAAATTTCCTTCATCCGTGCCGCTAAAAACCAATCCTCCGCCGGTTGAAAGCACGGGCACCCAGGCCGGCGCCAGCATCTTGAATTCCCACTTTCGCTCGCCGGTCGTAGCGACAAGCGCCCGGATCGCGCCGTACGATTGTTCTCCCGCGAGCGCGCGAATTCCTCCGCCGCCGACGATTCCTTTCGGCGGTCCAGATTCAATTTTCCCGGTGCCCTTGATGAAGTACGCGCCGGTTTCGTGCACGCTTACATAAAAAAACCCCGTATCCGGCGAGTAGGAAGGCGAAGTCCAATCCACGCCACCGGTGATGCTCGGATAGACCAGCGTTCCGGCACCCAGCGTCGGTTCCTGATTGGGCGCGAGAATCGGACGCCCGTTTTCGTCTAAGCCCTTCGCCCACGTCTCCTTCACAAACGCCTTCCCGGCGATAAATTTGCCATTCGTGCGATCGAGCACGTAATAAAAGCCGTTGCGGTTCGCAAACCCTAGCAGCTTTCGCGGCTTTCCGTCGATGGCCGCATTGAAAAGTACCGGCGGCTCGTCCGAATCCCAATCATGATCCTCGTGCGGCGAAAATTGGAAATACCATTTCAACTTTCCGGTGTCCGCGTCGAGCGCAACGACGGAGCACGTATAGAGGTTGTCGCCGGGCCGCTCATCGTCGTTGAAATCCGGCGCCGGATTCCCTGTGCCCCAGTAAATCAGATTCAGGTCCGGATCGTACGAGCCATTGTTCCAGGTCGTCGCGCCCGCACTTTCATACGCGCCCGGTCCCCAGGATTCCGCGCCGGGTTCGCCGGGACGGGGCGTGGTCCAGAATCTCCACAGGCGCTTGCCCGTTGTCGGATCGTACGCGTCCAGAAAACCACGCACGGCGGCCTCGCTGCCTGCGCTGCCGATAATGATTTTGTCTTTCAGCGCGAGCGGCGGGCCGGTCATGGCGTAGCCCATGGCGTTGTCCGCCACGTGGACGTTCCAGCGCACCGCGCCGTTTTTCGCGTCCAGCGCCACCAGATGCGAATCCGCGGTGCCGATGAAAACCGAGTCGCCCAGAATCGCCACGCCGCGGCTGGTCGCGTAAAGCCCGATCGAGACCACATGCTCCGGCAGCGTGGGCGACCAGCTCCACAACCGCAGTCCGGTGCGAACGTCGAGTGCCGTCACCGTGCTCGGCGGTTCGGTGATGTACATCACGCCGTCCGCCACGATCGGTGACGCCTCCAGATTCGCCACTGGCTTGCTCGGCTGATAGATCCAAGCGACTTTCATCTGCGAAATATTCTTCGTATTGATCTGCTTGAGCGGAGAGTACTGCTGCGAATTGTAGCTGCCGCTGTAGGTCAGCCAGCTCTGCGGCTCGTTCGCGGAATGAAGGATCCGCTCGTAGGGCACGTTCTGGGCCAGAAAATACAGTGGACTCGCGAGCAGCAACGCGCCGAGCGCGAGGCCGTATCGAAAGTTTTTCATTGCGCCCCCTTCAAGCTGGCCAGATAGGCGACTAAGTCGTCGATTTGCGCGCTGGATAGTTTGTCCTTGAAGCTCGGCATCAGGCTTTTGCCCGGTTCTTTCTTCAACTCCTTCAAATCGCTTTTGCGGAACGAGTGAAAATGTCCCTGCGCATCCTCGATTACGATGTTGAATGAACTCTCCGCCACGCGCGTGCCGTCGTAGACTTTTCCTTCGTTCGTCACGAGGTGAATGAACATGTAATCGAGCAGGCCGCCCGTTTCGAGGAACACGTGGGCTTGCGGCAAGTCCGATCCGGGATACAGCATCGTGGTTTTCAGGTAGCTCGGACCGCGCAGCGCTCCGACTTTAGTCAGCTCGGGTCCGGAATCGCCGCCCTGCCCGTCGATGATGTGGCAGGAAGAGCAACCGCTCGCGTCGTACACTTCTTTGCCTTTCGCCGCGTCGCCTGTCACGGTCCCTGTGTCTTTGCGCGTGAGCGTGAGCAGATACGCGATCACCTGCTGGATCTGCGCGTCGCTCAGCTGCCCGCCGAACGCGGGCATCGCGCCGGTGATTCCGTTCTTGATGGTGCTGGCGACGACCGGCGCGCCGATGCGCATGGGGATGCCCTGGATGTTGGGGCCCATGGCGCCGCCGCCGTCGAGGCCGTGGCAGACGGAGCAGCGCTGCTCGAAGATCTGCTTTCCCGGGTCGACATCAGCGGGCAAAGGATTGGCGGTAGGCACGTCCTGCGCCGTAACGCAAACTGACGCAAGCGCGATTGATGCGGTAAACGCGAGCGCGGCAATCAACGGCTTGCGCGCTGCCACCCTACTTTCAAGTGCAGTCATGTTTCCCCCGAGTGACATGCTGCGAAAAACTCGGCGTAGTGTAACGCCGCGACTCGAAGTTGCGCACACAAATTGTCCCGTGAGCTACTTCATTGCGACATAGGCGAGCGTCCAGAAATCTGTGAATACTTTCGGAGGTTCGCGAGAATCCCTCATGTGCTGGGTGATGAGGATGCGGATCATGCGCTCGGCGGGATCGGTTCCCGGCGCGCTGCTCGGGCCTGAGACGGTCGGACGAGGTACAGCACAAAATTCCCTGCACTGGCTACTGCGGCAGATTGAGGCGGCGCATGGCTTCGGCGTAGCGGGGGTCGGAGCGGATGGGATCGTAGGTCGGGAAGCGGATGCCCATTACCACTTCGTCGGATTCTTCGGAGATGGCATCGTTCAAATATTGAAAGGTTTTGTCGCGGTCCGGTTGCAGCGCGCAGAACATGGCTGCGTCGCCTTTCCAGTCCGCGGCTTCCTTTGAAACGCGGACTCCCATCTCGCAGTAGCCTTTGGCGTCCGCGCTGAAGCTGCCGCCGCTCGGCGCGTCCAAGCTGTGCTTGTCATACGCCGTGCTGCGAAGCTCGGCATTGGCATCCGCGAAGCGGCCCATGGCGGCGTAGAGAGCCGAGAGCTTGAGGTGGGCCGGAAAGAAACCGGGGTTGCGATCCAGAGTTTTTTGAAATTGCGCCTGCGCTTCGGGGAAGCGGTGCGCGGTCATGAGGACGGCGGCGTAGTTGGTGTTGACGATGGGCGAGAGCGGGTCGAGCGAGAGAGCGGTCTGGAATTCGCGGAGCGCTTCGTCGAAGCGCTTTTGGGGAACCAGGTAGCTGAAGGCGTAGAAGTAGTGCACGTTCGCGCTGTTCGGGCTCATCTGCATGGCGCGGTGGAATTCAGACTCGGCTTCGGACCATTTCCAGCCCATGGCCAGCGAGGCAGCGCGCGAAGCGTGAGCTTCGGGCAGCGAAGGATCCAGCTCGACGGCCTTTCGCGAAGCTTCATCGGCGAGGGCCCGAGACTGCGAGGCGGTGACGGTCATGACGTAACTGGGAATCACGTTGTAAGTATCGGCGAGGCCGGCGTAGGCCATGGCGTAGTTCGGATCGGCGGCGATGGCCTGGCGGAAAACGTCGATGCTTTTCAACAGGCCCTCGGGCGTGCGGCCATACCAAAGCTGGCGGCCCTCGAGATAAAGGCGGTAGGCTTCGGGATTCGAGGTACCGGCGCTGCCGAGCTGCTGCTTCTGCGCGGTGTCGACGTGCATGCGGAGGCGATCGGTGAGATCGCGGCTGATATCGCTCTGGACCTGCATGATGTCCGCCATTTGCGGCTCGTAGTGCGAGCCCCAAAGCTCGGTGCCGTCGGCGGTGTTGACCAGATCGGCCTGGACGCTGAGCGAATTGCCGTGCTGGGTGACTCGCCCGAGGAGCACGGCGCCGACTTGCAGCTCCTGGCCGATTCTCTGCGGGAGATCCTGATTACCCTTGTAGTGAAACACCGTGCTGCGGGCCATGACTTTCAAGTCGGGCAGTTGCGAGAGGGCGCTGATGAGGCTGTCGGTGAGGCCGTCGCTGATGTATTCGTTGTTGGGGTCGTTCGTGGCGTTGACGAAGGGAAGGACGGCGATGGAATTGATTTCGCCGGCGCCCGATCTTGTGCGGAGAAAATAGAAACCGGCCGCCGCGGCGACGAGGACCACAGCTGCGATGGCGCCGGCGATCAGATATTTGCGCGATGCGCTGGCGGCTGGCGCGGCAGCGGGAATCGCGACCGAGCTTGCGGGCGCGGCGGCCGCTGATGCCGATGACGAGGATGCGGCGGCGGAACTGGAGAGCGCGGAGACGCCAGAGCGGCCTGAGTCGAGATCCCGCTTGAGGCGCGCGAGATCGGTGCGCATGTCCGCGGCGCTCTGGTAGCGGAGGTTGCGGTCTTTCTCGAGCGCCTTCTGAAGGATGCGCTCGAAATCGGAGGGCATGTCGTGATTGAAACGCACGACGGGCGCGGGCATGCCATCGAGAATAGCTTTGAAGATTTCGGCGGAGCTGCCGCCGCGAAAGGCCAGCTGGCCGGTGGCCATTTCGTAGAGCACCGCGCCGAAGGAGAACAGATCGCTGCGGGCGTCAACATCCTTCGCGCGCGCCTGCTCGGGCGACATATAGGCGACGGTGCCCAGCGTGGAACCGGGGCTGGTGAGATGCTCGTGCGCGATCGTTTCGGCCATGGAGTTCGACGCAGAGGCGGAGCTGGCGGCGAGCGAAGGCGACGTCTTGGCGAGGCCGAAGTCGAGCAGCTTGGCGTGGCCGCGCTTGGTGACGAAAATATTCGCTGGCTTGATGTCACGATGAACGATGCCCTGCGCGTGCGCTGCGTCGAGCGCGTCGGCGATTTCGATCCCGAGGGCGAGGAGCGTGTCGTTTTCCATGGCGCCGGAGGCGATGGCGTGGCGAAGCGTGACGCCGTCGAGGAATTCCATGGCAATGAAGGTGTGTTCGTTGTGCTTGCCGATTTCGTGGATGGTGCAGATGTTGGGATGGTTCAGGGCGGAAGCGGCGCGGGCTTCGCGTCGGAAGCGCTCGAGGGCCTGGGGGTCTTTCGAGAGATCGTCGGGCAGGAATTTCAGGGCGACGAAGCGGCCCAAGCTCGTTGTCTTCGGCCTTGTAAACGATTCCCATGCCGCCGCCACCGAGTTTTTCGATAATGCGGTAGTGCGAGACGGTTTCACCGATCACGGTCCGAGAATCTTACGTGGGCGTGACAAGGCAAGTCAACGAATGCGGGCCGCGATACGAAGCGGGATTGCTCGCTGTTACGCAGGGGAGAGATTCTTCGACTGCGTGACCCCACGACTCGCACGCGCCAGTCGAAACGCCAAACCGTCGGATCACTTCGCTCAGAATGACGCGTTAGGGGAGGCGCATCAATCGCCGGCGGTGTTATTTCTTCAATAGGTGGAGGCGGATCGGAAGCAGGCGGCGGAGGCGCTCGTCGCGGAGCCAGATTCCTAGCCAGGCGAATATGGCGGTCCCGAGCGGCACTACGACCGGGAAATAATAATGGATGCGGGTGTAGGAGGCGATGGCGCCGCCGAGATAGCCCGTGAGGATGATCGCGCCGAGGATGGCGGTGGGCGGGCAGAGATAGAGGATGATGGCACCCAGTTGCAGGCAGGCGAGGAGCGTGAGCTGGTCAGGCGTCCAGCCGATCTGGTCAAACATTCTGAGGTAGTTCGGATTGTGGGTGAGCTTCCAGTGGGCACTTGTCCCGACCACATAAACAGGGATGAGTGAAACGAGCCAGCCCGCCCACACCAGCCAACGCTTCCATTTCGGTTCGGTCAATGGAACAGCAACAGCGTTCATGTGTTCGTCTCCTTGTGGCGCGCTGACACTTCGTCCGGGATTTAAAGCGGGGAGAGTATATGCCAAAACCTTCGCGGACACAGGCGGCCGCGGCCAACTCACTCACCCAAAGTTCAGTTTCTCTTGGCTGAACCGAAGGCCGCGGCACTTAAACACACTGTAATCACAATCGAGAAGACGATCGGAAGGGCAAAGAGAAATATGCAGCTCACAACCGTGATGGCTGCAAAACAAAGAGCGAAAGCCCACGCGGTGATGCGCATGGCCGCCAAAGTTTCCGCTGGAAGTCCACCGAGCTGCCACGCCAACACTGCGGCGAAAAAATAAAATACTCCTAGAGCGAATCCGGCTGCGACGAAGAGGTCCCAATAGGTGCGGTTGAAACCCTGCACGCCAAAGTGGAGCGAGCGCATCAAGCCGAGAAGCGGATCGACGCCCCATGAGGAATCGGACTGGCGGAAGCTGAGCGTGTGGCCGAAGGCAAATACCAGCAGAAAAACGGAAGCGGTTCGATACAGGATGGACGGTTTCACGGATTCCCTCCCGAAAGTTTTCAGCGGTGCAGGGTTTAGTGCGCGCGGAGCGAAGCCGGCATGCCGGGCCAGACGTGGGTGCGCGATTTGAACCGCCAGCCATTCGCGGTTTTCACGTAGAAATCGTCGTAACGGCCCCATTCGTAGGCGCGCGTGGGCAGTTTCGCCGTGTCCTCATTTGTGGGATCGCCGAAGGTGACGGTGAGGAGATAGCTTTTGCCGGTGGCGCCGCCGGGCGCGGGCGTGATGACGAGATTGGCGACCATGTGGCTCATGGCATAGCGATCGGCGACTGTCTTGGGATCGACGCAGCCGTTTTTACCTCCGCCGTCCGCTTCGGCGAGGCGATCGCGGCCCTGAAATTTGGCGGTGCCCGGCGTACCATTTTCATCGGCGATGCCGAAGACGCCGTCGGATGTGTAGAGGTCGGCGTAGTCGTAGCCGCCGTTGGTGCATTTGTCGATGGCGTAGCCATAGCTTGCGACGAGTTGCTGGATGTCGATGTAGTCCTGGGCGGTAAGCGTCATTGACTTGACGGACGATGCGGCTGCCTT
Organism: uncultured Acidobacteriota bacterium; assembly: GCA_963800535.1. Lineage (GTDB taxonomy): Bacteria > Acidobacteriota > Terriglobia > Acidiferrales > UBA7541 > Palsa-295. The sequence goes on along the minus strand of CAWDBK010000012.1, from coordinate 421,191 downwards.
CAGCTGCGCTTGCACGAGCAACAGCGCGAGCATTCCTGCAGCGAGCGTCGCCATTATTTTCGTCCACATGGATTCGGTCTCCTTTTCTAAAGCTATAGTGATCGAGCCGACGGGCCGAATTCGGTGCTTTGCGGCGTTCTTATACCACAGGCGTCCAATACCAAACGGGGTTTTGGCTTCGCGGAAGGCCGGAGAACCGAGAGTCCTCAGGCCCAGAAAGCGGGCTAGTTTTTCGCGGGGGCGGCGCCGACGGGTTCGGGTTGCGGCGGATTTTGCGGATGGACGAAATCCGGGGCCGGGGCTGAGGTTGCCACAGGCGGAACTTCCTCCACGGCCATTTCCCAATCGCAGCCTTCACGGACGCAGGCGCGGAAGGTGCCCTGCTTGGTGCGCTTTTCGACGATGAAGGGCGCGGCGCATTTCGGGCAGGGCTCGTTGAGCGGCTCGTGCGGCGAGGTGTAATCGCAATCGGGATAGCGCGAGCAGCCGTAGAAAATGCGTCCCTTGCCGCGGCCCTGCGCGGTGCCGCGACGCACGAATTCGCCTTCATTGCATTTCGGGCATTTGATGCCGAGCGTGATGGGACGCGTGTACTTGCACTTCGGATAATTCTTGCAGCCGATGAATTCACCGAAGCGGCCGTGGCGTTTCAGCAGATTTTCACCGCACGTGGGACATTTTTCGTCGAGCTCGACATCGGGCTGAAGCGCTTTCAGCGTGCCGGCGGCCAGGCGGCGCGTGGTGCGGCAATTCGGATAGCCGGTGCAGGCGAGGAAAGTGCCGAACTGGCCGCGCTTGATGGCCATGTCCTTGCCGCAGTTCTCGCAGTATTCGGTTTTGAGTTCCTCGTTATCAGTCGCGCCCTCTCGGCCAGGTCGCGAATGAAATCGCAGTCGGGATAGCGCGAGCAGCCGAGGAAAAATCCGTGGCGGCTGATGCGCTCAAGGAGCTGGCCTTCGCCGCACTTCTCGCACTTCTGTCCGGTAGGAATACCGGCTTTGTACGAGACCATCTTTTCGCTGGCGTTGTCGAGATCGACGGTGAAGCGATCCCAGAACTCCTTGACCGCGCTGCGCCAGGTCATCTTGCCTTCTTCGATTTCGTCGAGCTCGTCTTCCAGGCGGGCGGTGAAGCCCACGTCGAAAATATCCTCGAAGGCTTTCACAAGAAGGTCACTGACTTTTTCGCCGAGGCGCGTGGGCGTGAAGCGGCCCTGGTCCTTGTTCACGTATTCGCGCTCGACGATGGTCGAGATGATCGCGGCGTAGGTGGACGGCCGGCCGATGCCTTTTTCTTCGAGCTCTTTCACGAGCGTCGCTTCCGTGTAACGAGGCGGCGGCTCGGTAAAATGCTGCTCGGGGCGGATGGTTTCGAGACGCAGTTGCTCGCCTTCGCGAACTTGCGGCAGGCGATTGCCGGCGTCGTATCGGCTTCGTCTTCTTTTTCTTCTTCGTCCTTCACCGCGGCGTAAGCGGCCAGGTAGCCTTCGAATTTGATTACCGAACCCGTGGCGCGGAATGTGTATCCGGCGGCATCCATGTCGATTGTCGTCTGGTCGAACACCGCGGGAACCATCTGCGAGGCCACGAAGCGCTGCCAGATCATCTGGTAGAGCTTGAACATGTCCTCGTCGAGGAAGCGGCGGACGCTTTCGGGCGTGCGCGTTACGTCCGTGGGACGAATCGCTTCGTGAGCTTCCTGCGCATCCTTCTTGGATTTAAAAAAGTTCGGCTTTTCAGGGACGAAGCTGGCGCCGTAGGTCGAACCGATGTGGCCGCGGACTTGTTCCAGCGCGTCGGCCGAGACCCGAACGGAATCCGTGCGCATATAAGTGATAAGCGCGACCGAGCCTTCGTCGCCGAGCTCGACGCCTTCATAGAGGCGCTGCGCCAGCATCATGGTGCGGCGCGCGGTATAGCGCAGGCGGTTGTAGCCGGCTTGCTGCAGCTTCGAGGTCGTGAATGGCGGCGGAGCAAAGCGGCGCTTTTCCTTTTGCGCGACGCTGGCGACCTGCCAGATGGCTTTATCGACTGCGGCCAGAATCCGCTGCGATTCGGCTTGGTCGGGGATTTCGAGATCTTCGCCCTTGTACTTGATGAGCTTGGCTTCAAAAGAAGGCGGCTGGCTGGCGCCCAGAAGCGCGTGGATCGTCCAGTATTCCTTCGGGACGAAAGCTCGCACTTCCTTTTCGCGCTCGACAATCAGGCGCAGCGCGACGGTCTGCACGCGGCCCGCGGAAAGCCCGCGGCGAACTTTGTCCCACAGAATGGGGGAGACTTTGTACCCGACCAGCCGGTCGAGGACGCGCCGGGCCTGCTGTGCGTCGACCAAGTTCACATTCACCTGCGTGGGATGCTCGAATGCGGCTTTGATGGCCTTCTGCGTGATTTCATTGAACATCACGCGATAAATCTTCGGCGCCGCGGTGCGAGCGAGCGTCGGCGCTTCGGCTTTCTTTGTTACCTTGGCGCTGGCCGCAGGCTTGTCGACGGACTTGTCGCCGTTCTTGCCGTTCTTTTCGGCATCGGCTTCCGCGGCGATTTCCGCGGTCTTTTGGGCCACGACCTTCATGTATTTCCGCGGGTTGCTTAGGATTTCCTCGAGGTGATAGCAGATCGCTTCGCCTTCGCGGTCAGGGTCGCCCGCCAGGTAAATGGCTTCGGCGGTGGACGCAGCCTTCTGCAGGTCGCCAATCACCTTTAGCTTGGTCGGGATCACTTCGTAGGTGGGCTCGAAGATGTTCTGGGCCGTGACCGGAACCTGCTTCACCGGCTTCTTTTCTGGAACTGCTTTGCCCTTGGCCTTGGTCTTCCGCTTGGATTTCTTTTTCCCGTTCTGCTCACCGGGCAGAAGGATACCGATCGTCTTCTTGGGCAGGTCCATCACGTGCCCGTAAGAAGCCTTCACGAGGTAGTTGCGGCCAAGGTATTTATTGATGGTCTTGGCCTTAGCCGGCGATTCAACGATTACAAGTGATCGTGCCATTCTTTCCTATTCGTCCCGGTATCTTTCGTCCGTATGCCTTGCATTGTGTACGGAACAGTCTTGATCGAAATTCAGCCGCCCGCAACCCGGTGTTCGCGGTAACTCGGGCGCTCCCATCCTAACCTGCTGTCCCGGTGATAATTACAACAGGACTTTCAGGAATTGCTTACCAGGCAACTGGCGTACCACGCCGCGCAGCTCCATGTCAAACAGGGCCGCCAGCACTTCAGACGAGCTCAAGCCCGAATTTTCCACTAAATCATCCACATGCCGGGACTCGTCCACGCTCAAAAGCCCATATAAAGGGCGCTCGCAAGGGCCCAACGCTTCCTCGACCATTGCGGCGCGCTCGGCATGCGGTATTGATTCCACCGGCATCAGCTCGGCGCGGACCGGAGTCGGGAGCTCCTCCACAATGTCCTCCCAACCTGTTACCAGTTTGGCGCCCTGCTTGATCAACTGGTTCGGTCCGAAGCTGGCTGGTTGGGTAACGTGACCGGGGACGCCGAATACCTCGCGGCCGAATTCCATGGCCAGACGCGCTGTGATCAGAGATCCAGAATATTGCGCACCTTCGACCACCACAACACCAAGTGCCATGCCGGCGATGATCCGATTGCGGATCGGGAAGTTTTGCGGCGCCGGGAACGTGCCGATCGGGAATTCGCTGATGATGGCGCCACGCTGCTCCATCTGCTCGAAAATCTTCCTATTCTCCTTCGGATAGACAATATCGATACCACAGCCGAGCACTCCAATGGTGGCTCCGCGTGCCGAGGCCAGCGCCCCTTTGTGGGCGCAAGCGTCAATCCCGCGGGCTAATCCGCTGGAAATTACCAGCCCACGGTCAGCCAAATCCTTCGAGAGGCGCTCAGCCATTTGATTCCCGTAGGGGGTCGGGCGACGCGCACCGACCACGGAAATCGTGTGACGATTAAGAAGTTCAATGTTTCCGCGAACATAGAGCAGGGGTGGCGGATCGTAAATCTCGCGGAGGCGCGCCGGATACTCGGGTTCGTCCCACGTCAGGAGGCGGCAATTGATCGCTTGAACTTGGGCTAACTCGCGGGCGGCGTCGCTGAGGGGACGGTGGGAGTGAAGTGCCTGGGCTACCGCGGCGGGCAAGTTTTGTGCTTCGAGGGCGGTCAGCGAGGCGCCGAAGATGGCGTCCGGGCTGCCGAATTGACGTAGGAGTTTTCCCGCGGTTCGCGCGCCAAGGCCAGGGGTTAGAGCGAGGGCAAGCCAGCCTATGTAGTCGTCGGAATGCATCGAGACGAAGAGATGGGGGCGAGGGTACGCAGGGCGCGGCTCCGGTGTCCATCCGTATATGTACGGCCTTGCATTTTCCGCGGATAAGGCGCATCCATTGATTCGCAGGTGGTCCTATTCTCTCGACTGTGCATCCAATTAAGTGGAGGACAGAATGGAAATCGGAACGAAGAAGTGGCATGAAAGTGCGTCCGACGTGGGATGGGAAGTGCTGGCACTGGCCGGCTGTCTGATGCAGGCGGCGCTTCTGGCGATCATCATCGCGGTTGTACGGATGGTAAATTAAGCTCGCGGCTGATTGAGGCCACGGCCTCTGTAGGCGACATACGCGGACCATTCAGGCCCGCGCCCCCGCAGGAAATGCCTGCCTTTCGGATATGTTAAGATTGCAGCGTCCAATCCAGAGTAATAAGGCTGCGACATTGAAGAAACTGCGCGTATCAATCGTGGAATACCTGAACGCCGCCCCACTCGTGTGGGGCTTCACGGACGGTCCGCTCGCCGGAAAATACGACCTGTCGTTCACGGTGCCCTCGCAGTGCGCCGAGGAGCTCAAGCGCGGCGACGCGGACCTGGGAATAATTCCTTCGATCGAATACCAGCGTATGGACGACATGGTGGCGCTGCCGGGGATGGCGATCGCCTCCAAACGCGAGGTGCGCAGCCTGCTGGTAGTGGCGAAGAAGCCGATCGAGACGGCAAAACGGATCGCGCTCGATACCAGCTCGCGGAGCACGATTGCACTGGTGAAGATTCTCTCGCGGGAGCATTGGCGAATCGCACCGGAATTCGTGGAGGCCGCGCCCGATCCGAGCGAGATGCTGCGGCAGGCCGATGCCGCCCTGGTGATTGGCGATCCGGCGCTGCGAATTTCCCTGAAAATGGAAGCTTTGGCCGGAAAATCGCCGAGCGGCGAGCAGTGCTGCCAGGGAGATCCGGACGAAATGCCCGTGCCAGGGTTTGAGACCCTGTTCGTTTACGACGTGATCCACCAGTGGCGGGAGATGACGGGCAAGCCCGCGGTACTGGCGATGTGGGTAGGCCGGCGCGACGCGGTGACTCCGGAAGTGCTGGCGGATTTTACGGCCTCGAAACAGTTCGGACTCGAGCGTGTGCGCGAAATTTCCGAGTCTGCCTCGATCAAGCTTGATTTGCCCCCGCGAGCACTCGAGCGGTATCTGACCGAGAACATTCACTTCGATCTGGACGAGGAGAATTTGGCGGGCTTGCAGCTATATTTTGAAAAAGCCGCCGCGGCAGGGTTGATCCCGCGCAACAAACCGCTGGAATTTCCGGCGATCGGCGGCGCGTTCACACAGCTCCGAGGGGCGCATAGCGAATCATGGGCATCAGCGCAAAAGAAGCTCTCGACCTGTTTGAGTCCGATGACCTGATCGGCATCGGCATGGCGGCGAACGAAGTGCGCCGCAAGAAGACCGATCCGCGCGTGGCAACCTACCAGATCGACCGCAACATTAATTACACGAATTTCTGCACGGAGTATTGCTCGTTCTGCGCATTCTACCGGCCGCTCGGCGCGAAGGACGGCTACATCCTACCGCTCGAATCGATCTACGAGAAAATTCGGGAGATGCTCGAGCTGGGCGGGACCGGTGTGCTGCTGCAGGGTGGCCTGCATCCGGATTTGCAGATCGAGTTCTACGAAAACATGCTGCGCTCGATCCACGAGCGATTTCCTCAGGTGCACCTGCACTGCTTTTCAGCGCCGGAGATCACCTGCATCGCGGAGGTTTCGGGGCTTTCGATCCGCGAAACAATCGTGCGGCTGCGCAACGCGGGACTGGTGTCGATTCCCGGCGGCGGAGCGGAAATTCTGGACGACGAAGTGCGAGACAAAATTGCACGGCTAAAGTGCAAGTCCGAAGAATGGGAAACCGTGCACCGCGAGGCCCACAAGCTGGGCATGCGGACTACGGCGACGATGATGTTCGGTTGCGGCGAGGAATACCGGCATCGCGTGAATCATCTGGAAAAGATTCGTCAGATTCAGGAAGAAGGTAATGGTGGGTTCACCGCGTTTATCCCTTGGATTTTCGCGCCGGAAAACACGCCACTGGGAAAGAGCGTGCCGGAGACGACCGCATTCGATTATTTGAAAACCCTGGCGATCAGCCGGCTCTACCTTGACAACGTCGACCATATCCAATCGAGCTGGCTCACGCCGGGAATTAAAATTTGCCAAGTGGGATTGCAGTTCGGCGCCGACGACGTTGGCAGCATTCTAATCGAGGAAAACGTCGTATACGCCGCGGGTGTCCGTAATCGGACGAATGAAGAGGAATTGCGGCGAATTATTTCCGATGCGGGCTATATTCCCGCGCAGCGCGATACTTTGTATCTCTCCTACATTTTGAAACAGCCACAGCCTGTGGCGGCGTAGACTTCTTCCCCTAACAGTTGAAGCTTTCCGTGAAACGATCGCCGGCTCAACATCGGCGCAGATGGTGGGTCCCGCTAAGGACTTTCGCCGGGCATGGCATGCTGTGCCCGGCGGCTGCGACTCACTCAGTCTTTTGAGCTCGAGTGGACGTCGAGCAGCACCTCGGCGCCTTCGGCAATTTCAAGCGGCTGAGTTGGGACGAGGACACCGTTGACGTAGCGCGCGCGAATCTGGCGCGAGCGCGGCCCGGACGGCTTGCGTTCGGCTGTTGCAGGCTGCGCGTTATTCTTTACTTCCAGCGAGGCCGAATTCACCGGACCGGAGTCCAGCGCAATGTTCGCCAGCGCGTCGGCGTCGCGGTTTTGTTCCCGCCGGACATGTTCGATGACGAAATATTTCAACTGCCGCGAAAGAATCGACGCCCGTTCGTGGAGCGGCTTCAGATCCTCGCTCTTCACTTTGTAGCGGCCCTGCATCTGGCGCACCAGCAGTTCGGAATCGCTGCGGATACGCAGCGCCTGGATGCCGTGCGTGGTGGCGAAATCAAGCGCGGCGAGCAGGGCGTAATATTCAGCGACGTTATTCGTGTCCCGCCCGAATTTCTTCGCCAGCTCCAGAACCAATTTACCGTCAGCGTCGCGAATCACCACGGCGTAAGCCGCCGGACCAGGATTTCCGCGCGAGGCCCCGTCGATATTCGCGATATGAATTCCGGCCGGAGGCGTTGCCGAAGCCGCCTCGGAAAACAGGCGCGCGCTGCCGGGCGGCGAAGTTTTGGGTCCTCGCATACGCCCGGGGCTCAGCTTTCGCGTGAAGTGGACACCGACGCCGATGCGGCGGAAGCCGACGAAACGCTCGGCTCGATAAAATAAAGGATGCGCGTGCAGGTCTCGCAGTGGAACATCTGGTCGCTATCCGCGCGCCGCATTTCCTGGATCACATGCGGCCGCACGATCATTCCGCAGGCCCCGCACTTTTCGTTACGGACTTCGGCGAGCGCCACGCCGTGATGTTTTTTCACGATGCGATCGTAATGATCGAGCAGATTTTCCGGAATATCCGCCACGGCGCGCGCGCGATCGGCTTCGAGCTCGGCTAATTCCTTTTCGGCAACCGCGCGATCGGCTTCCACCGTTGAACGCTGCACGCGCTCAAGCTGCTCGACCTCCCTTAGCGCAGCTTCCGCGGCTTTGATTCGGCGATCGTATTCCTCGCTGGCGACCATTTGTTCGAGCAGCCGGTCCTCGGCCTTCGCAATTTCCTGCTCGGCGCCGTCGCACCTCATGCTGCAGCGCGCGATAAGCCTCGTTGGTCTTCACCTGCGAAGTCTGGTCGCGATATTTGCGCGCGCGATCCTTCCAGCTTTCGACGTCGAGCTCGTATTTCTTGCGGTCCTTCACGTTGGCGAGCTGCGCGGCTTTGCTGGTTTCGACGGCCGCTTTCGCGGCGGCAATGCGCGCATCGGAGTCGGCCAACTTCTTGGGAAATTTCGCAAGCCGCCCGCGGACGTCGGTCAGGCGCACATCGACGTGTTGAAGTTCGATCAGATTTTGAAGCGTCTTTTGCACAGCGGGGTCATTCTAGCATACGGATTGAAACGGGCTGTTTTTGTGCGGCTGTGGCGGGCCCGTGGGTGCGCGCTAGGAGCGAAGCGCCCGTTTGTCGCCTTGGCGAACAGTTACGCCGTCGCGATCCAGGCGTTCGAGCAATGGGATAGCGACGCGACGGCTGTTGCCGAGCATCTGCCGCAAATCGCTGGTGGTGGCCGGTCCCCGCTTGCGAATGAAATCGCGGATCATCGCCGTCGCCTGCTTCACGGCATCGGCTGTCATCACGATCTCGATGTTGATATCGATTAACTCTCCGCTCTGGATCAGGTAGCGCAGCGCCTGCTGAGACGCAGCGTCTGGCGCCAAATCTTTTTTCGACGGAGGGTCGAGCGGCTTGGCGGCCAGTATTGCCCGGATTTTTCCCCCGGCCACCTGGAGCTGTGGCGTGAGCGCGGGACGGTGCGACGCGCGGCGAATGGCGGCGCCCGCTCGGACAAAATCCTTGAGGCACAGTTCCGCTACCAGCGGCTCGAAGATTTCAGCGGCTGGCAGGTCATCCTGCAGCGCGGCGCGCAAGTCGCTGAGCGGCAAGCCGCTTTCTTCAGGATGCGCGCGATGGCGCGCGTCGATCACTTCGACTGCTTTGCGACGTAGAGCGCTCCATTTTGCGGAATCGACGATCAGGTCACCGGTGGCGATGATCGAACCCTCTTTCGCCAGGCGCGAGACGGCCTCCGATATCGCAGCCGCGCTAAAACGCGACCGAAGGAGCAACTCGGGCGCGCGCGAGGCGCCGCTGTAGGTGACTCGCGAGCCCACGAACGCCGCGACGTCCCCAGGAGCAGCCGCCCGCGCGGCGAGGAATTTCGAGCGCGCATCCGTGCGAAACACCTTGCGGCTCCCTTGCGGATCGAGGATCACCCCTCCCCCCAGCGTAATCCGCTCCGCCCAATCGCGCAGGATGAACCGGTCGCCCGCGAACACGAAAGCGGGAGCTTCCAGGCGCAGCTGCGCGACGGCCTGTCCGCCGGGCGCCAGCGTGGTATCCTTGCGAAACGCGACGCGAGCGGCCACTGAGCCGCTGCCGTGATGCGCATGAACGCGAGCTCCATCCTTGATCGCATGTATTGCGCGCGAAGAAATCTCGACGGCGACGTCGAGCACCTCACTGGGGTCCCCGAGCTCGCCAAGCGTGACAACGTCACCCCGGTGAATATCTTCGACCGCATCGAGCGACAGATTCAGCGCCGTACGCGAGCCGGACGCGATCGCTTCCACGTCTCGCCCGTGCGACTGGATATTGCGAATGCGCGCGGATTTCCCGCCCGGCTGAATCGCGACGGATTGCCCGCGCCGCAGCGTGCCGCCGCTCAGAGTTCCGGTGACCACCGTACCGATGCCTTGAAGCTTGAACACCCGATCCACGGGCAGGCGAGGTTTGCCGATATCTGCAGGCGGCGGGGCGTTTGCGAGTACTCGTACCAGCGTCGCTTTCAAGTCATCGAGGCCGCGTGAGCTGACCACGGACGTGGGCACGATCGGCGCATCTGCAAGCGGAGTTCCCGCGAGGCGCTCACGAATAGCTGCAATCGTAGTTTGCTCGTCCTGCGCCAGATCGATTTTCGTGAGCGCGATCACCCCACGCGCAACTCCGAGATAGGTGAGAATCTGCAGATGCTCTTCGGTCTGCGGCATCCAGCCGTCGTCCGCCGCCACCACGAGCAATGCGAGATCGATCGAGCCAACGCCCGCGACCATGTTTTTCACGAAGTCTTCGTGGCCCGGCACGTCGACGATGCCGAGAACGACTGGCGAAGCCGCATCGTCGGGATCGCGCAGTTCCAAATGCGCGAAGCCGAGATCGATGGTGATGCCGCGCAATTTTTCCTCTGGCAAGCGGTCGGGATCGGTTCCGGTAAGCGCCTTGATGAGCGCGCTTTTTCCGTGGTCCACGTGGCCCGCGGTGGCGAGGATGAAGTGGCGAGGTCCCGGCATTCCAGGCTCTAGTGCGGCGCGCAGGCTGCGCGAATCGCGGCGATCAGTTCGGCGTCCTGGCGGGGAAAAATCGTGCGCAAATCAAGCTTCACCGCGCCTTTTGCCACATAGCCGATCACGGGCAGCGGCAGATCGCGCAGGCGCGCGGCCAATTCCTGAGGCGGCGTCGCTCCATGAATCAGATCGAGCGTCACGGACTCGATAGCCGCGCGCGGCAGAGAGCCGCCGCCGATTTGCCCGCGCCCTGTTCCGATTGTGACGTGCACGGGCAAGCCTTCGAGCGCGGCGAGAATATTTTCGGCGCGTTGGCGCAGCTCCTCCGTCGTGGCGCGCAACATCTCAAGCACCGGTATTTGCGGCTCGCCGCGCATGTAGGCGTCCGCCGTGGCCTCCAGCGCGGAAAGAATCAGTTTGTCGCAACGCAGCGCGCGGAAAAATGGATCGCGCTTGAGCGCTTCCACCAGCTTGGCTTTGCCGGCGATGATCCCAGCTTGGGGGCCCCCCAGCAGTTTGTCTCCGCTGAAGCAGACCAGATCGACGCCCCGGCGAATCACCTCCGCTGGCGTTGGCTCGTGCTCGAGTCCGGCGTGCGCCTCGGTCTCGATCATGGCGCCGCTGCCCAGGTCTTCAACGAACGGCACCTTTTTAGAGCGGGCCAGAGCCCCGATTTCTTCCGGCGCGGGCGATTCGACGAAGCCTTCCATGAAAAAATTGCTGCGGTGCACTTTCAGGATCATCGCGGTTTCACGGCCAATTGCACGCGCGTAGTCTCGTAGCGTGGTCTTGTTGGTGGCTCCCACTTCACGCAAGCGCGCGCCGCTGGTCTCCAGAATGTCGGGAATACGGAAGCCGCCGCCAATCTGTACGAGTTCGCCGCGGGAAATAATCACTTCGTTTTTCGGGAGTCCGGTTTTCGATCTGCGCGCGCCTGCACCGCCGTTCGCAGCGCCGCAGAAATGTCGCAGGATCAGTACCAGCGCCGCGGCGTTGTTGTTTACCACCGTAGCCGCTTCCGCGCCGCAAAGAACGGCGAGGCTCTGTTCCAGATAGGCAGCCCGGCCGCCGCGTTTTCCGCCGGCGAGGCCGTATTCGAGATTGTTGTAATGCGCGCCGACGCTGGCGAGCGCTTCCATGACGTGCTGGCCCAGCGGCGCGCGCCCAAAATTCGTATGGATCAGGATTCCCGTGCCGTTGATGAGCGGGCGAATGCGTGAAGATCGCAAATCGCGTAGGGCGGCGCGGATGGCGTCGACGACCGCGTCAAATTCCGGGATCGATTTCGCCTTGCGTAGCGCACCGATCTCACGCCGGACAATCTCGACCACCATCGGCCGCGGCAATCCGGCATCGCCCAGCGCCTGCAGCACCTTTTCCACGGCGGGAATCGCGCGCAGCTGCGACTGCTTCATGCAAGGACCCGAATCCGCGGCTTGGCCGAGCGCACAATGCTGCCGATCACCGCGGCGCTGAGTGTTTCGGCCTTCTCCAGCAGCTTCATCACGGCTTTCTCGTTTTTTCGCGGCACGCACAGCAGCAGCCCGCCGCTGGTCTGTGCGTCGGTAAGCAGGGTCTTCTGCACGGGCCCGCACTCGCCCCAGTCCGTAAACTCGTTGGCGTAGGCCAGATTGTCGCGGCTGCCCCCGGGAATGCATCCCGCAGCGATCAGATCGAACACCTCGCTCGCGAGCGCCGGTACGCTGGCGGCGCGAATTTCCGCGCCCGCTTTGCTCGACGCGCACATCGCGCCCAGATGGCTGATCAATCCGAATCCCGTGACATCGACTGCAGCGCGCACCAGGCCGCGCTCGGCGATATCCGCGCCGGGCGTGTTGAGCGTGGTCATCGATTCGATCGCTTTTTTCTCAAGCTCGGGCGTAGCCATCCCGCGCTTGATCGCCGTGGTGATGATGCCCGTGCCGATCGGCTTCGTAAGCACCAGTAAATCGCCGGGACGCGCACCGGAATTCGTCAGCATCTTGCGCGGCGAGACCATCCCGGTGATCGCATAGCCGAAAACAGGCTCGGGAATCTTGATGGTGTGTCCGCCGATCAACACGCACTTCGCCTCGCGAATTTTTTCTGCTCCTCCGCGCACGATTCGATTCACCATCTCCAATGGCACCACATCCGCCGGGAATTCCCACCAGGTTCAGCGCCGTCAGCGGACGGCCGCCCATCGCGTACACATCGGAAAGCGCGTTCGTCGCCGCGATTTGTCCGTACCAGTAGGGATCGTCGACAATCGGCGTGAAAAAATCCGTGGTCTGCACCAGCGCGCGCTTGGAATCAAGCCTGTAAACGCCCGCATCGTCTCCCGTGGCCGTGCCCACGAGCACACTGCGATCCTTCAGCACCGGTACCTGCCGGAGCACCTCCGTGAGCGATTGGCGGCTGAGCTTCGAAGCGCATCCAGCGCACGAAGAGAGGGATGTCAGCTTCAGAACCTGTTCAGCGGTTGCCACCGGCGTTTTCACCTTTCGCGAGCGCTACAGAAATTTGGCGGAGAGGGTAGGAATCGAACCTACCCCCCGGCACGGAGTGTCGGGGCGACGGTTTTGAAGACCGTGACGACCACCAGGCACGCATCACTCTCCGTCGCATCGCTGCGTACGCTCGCTTTCGCGGGCGCATACTATACACCGACGCGCATCGCCAGGGACGCGTTACCAGTATAGCCGCCGGGCGGCGGCGCGGGAAACGACCGGATCAGTGATGGGGTCGCAAGATGTCGGGAGCGATGCTGGCGGGCAAGCAAAACTACGGTTCGGTGTGAACTTCCATGCTTTGATCGACTGCGTAATTCGTGCATCCCGCCACGGCGCAGTGCGCCGTCACGCGAAAGCCATCGCTCGTGGATTCCACGCCGTATGTGTACCCGTCGCGCCCGGACTTTTTCATGCTCATAGCGCCGCTTGAAACCAGATCGTCCAGCGATGCCACCGAACCGTGCTCGGCCTGATAGGCGCGCTCAGCCTGCGCGATCGCCAGCAAATCATTCTTCACGCCCACTACGTTGATGGTCTGCGTCGGAGTGGCGGCCCCCGCTGCCTGCGACTGCGTCAGCTGAGTCTTGTAAATGTAAAGCGTTACAGCCGCGCCCACCAGCAGCGCAGCGATTCCCAGTACAGCGCGCATGCGGACCTCCCGTGCGGCGAACGCGTCTCAGCGCCGCCTGATTCCATAGCAACATAGCGCCTGTGAAGCGCCAAATCTGTGTTCCGCTTCGGTGCGAATCGGCAAACAGAGCGGCTTTTGCGGCTTCGCTTTGCCTCCTCTGGTGCTACCTTTCACCCAATGGATGCGTCCAACTAGAGGGCGCGTTACAGCTGTGCGGTTTGCAATTGCTTTTTTCGAGAGCGTTTGACACCTGCCCGCGCCGCCGTAATACTGGACGAAGTGAGTTCGCACATCGGAATGCGCATGCGCGGACGCGCGTTTGGTGTAGTGGGACGTCGCAAACGATCGGAGTGATTCATGATGAAGGCGAATGCGAGAAACTGGCTTCACGCAATCTCGATGACGTTTCTCGCCACAACTCTGGCGGCGGTACTAACCATGGCCTTTGCGCTGCCCGCGGCCGCGCAAGATAAATCTTCCTCCGATATGGATCGCCCGCCGAAACTGAATTTCACCACGCACAAACTCTCCAACGGCCTCGACGTAATCCTCCTCGAAAATCACGAAGTCCCGGTAATCGATCTCCAGATCTGGTATCACGTAGGCGGGAAAGACGAGCTCCCCGGCCACACCGGATTCGCGCATCTCTTCGAGCACTTGATGTTCAAGGGTTCCGCGCACGTCGGTCCCGACGAACATTCGCGCATCATCGAAGCCGTCGGCGGTTTCGACAACGCGGAAACCAACGACGATTCCACCGATTTCTTCGAAACTTTCCCCAGCCAGTATCTCGAGCGCGTCCTCTGGCTCGAAGCCGACCGCATGGGCAGCCTCAACGTCGACGACGCGAATTTCAAATCCGAGCGCCAGGTCGTCGAGGAAGAGCGCCGTGTGCGCGTCGATAACCAGCCCTACGGCTCCATCGAAGAAGATCTTCGCGGCGTAGCTTTCACCGTCCATGGCTATCACCACACCCCCATCGGCAGCATCGCCGATCTCGATAAAGCTACGGTCGAGGATGTTCGCGCCTTCTTCAACACCTACTACAAGCCTAACAACGCCACGCTCGTCATCGTCGGCGATTTCAATTCCGATCGAGCGCTCACGTGGACGAAAAAATATTTCGAGGGCATTCCCGCCTCCGCCGGACCGATCCCGCGCCCCAACAATCCGGAGCCCGTGCAAACCTCCGAGCGCGACGTTGCCAAGTCCTACACCAACACGCCGCTTCCCGGTGTCGTAATCGGATACAAAATCCCCGCGCGCTATGCGCCCGATTCCTATCCCCTCGATCTGGCCTCCAATATTCTCGCCGGCGGAGAAAGCAGCCGCCTCTACCAGTCGCTCGTATATAAGGACCAGATCGCCGTGCAAACTGCCGGCTTCGGCAATTTCACCGAAGATCCCAATCTTTTCTGGGCCTACGCGATCATGAATCCGGGCCACTCGCCGCAGGACGGCCAAAAAGCCATCCTCAGTATTCTCGACGAGCTTAAGACCCAGCCAGTGAGCGCGAACGAATTGCAAAAAGCGAAGAATCAGGAAATTTCGGGCTTCATCCTGGGCCGCGATACCGACGAACAGAAAGCCATCGCGATCGAGAACGCCGCCGTGCTGGGCAAGAATCCCGATCTCGTCAACACGGAACTCGACCGCTATCTGAAAGTCACTCCGGACGACATCGAACGTGTGGCCAAGGAATACTTCGTGCCCGAGCACGCCACAATCCTGACGATCAAGCCCGCGGCACCGCCGCCGCAACAGCAACAGCAGTAGTAGGTTGATGGTTGGAACGTAGCGCCGGGTCCTTCAGCCCGGCACTTTACGCCTAGCGGCTGCACGGAGAGCAAGCAGGAATGTGAGGCAGTTGTCAGCCGCGGAGCGGCGATTGAATGTAGCCCGGCACGAAGCGAAGCGCAGTACCGGAATATGGGCCGGCAGAGCCCAAGTCCCGTAGGGACGATTGAAATCTCAAATGCAGACTTCCGAATTCGCCTAGGAGCGTTAATGAATCGCGCAACCAAGACCTTGATGATCTACGCCGCAGCATGGCTGATCTGCGGCACACCTATGTTCGCGCAACAACCGGCCGGCGACCATTCCGCCTCCAGCCAATTCTCCGACCAGAAAAACGGCACTGGCGTCGTTCCGCCTGGAGTCAAGCTCTTCCCCGAAATGCCCGCGGCGGCCAGCTCGGCGAAGCCGTTCAACTTCCCCGAGCCCGCCATGAAAACCCTCGCCAACGGCCTGCGCGTCTACGTCGTTACCGATCACAGCGAGCCCGCCGTCGCCGTCCGCCTGCTCATCATGTCCGCGGGCACGGTGAAAGATCCCGCGGGAATTCCCGGCGTCGCCCAGATGACGGCAAACATGCTCACGCAAGGGACCAAGAAGCGCTCCGCGAAAGAAATTGCCGAAACTATCGATTTCATCGGCGGATCGCTGGAAGCTTCGGCCGGAGCCGACGCCACCAACGCTAGCCTCGACGTGGTGAAAAAAGATCTCGCTACCGGCCTCGACCTGATGTCCGACGTTCTACTTCATCCCGCATTCAGCCCCGAGGAACTCGAACGGCAGCGCCAGCAGCTTCTTTCCGGCCTCACCGTGCAATATTCCGATCCCGATTTTCTCGCTTCGGCGGCTTTCAGCCGCGTGGTCTACGGCGCGTCGCCCTACGGCCTACCCAACGAAGGCACGCCGGACACCATCAGGAAACTCGATCCGCAAATTCTCGCGAAGTTTCACGACGATAACTACGCGCCCAATCAAGCGCTGCTCGGTTTTGCCGGCGACATCACGCCCGACGAAGCCTTCGCCGCAGCCGAAAAATATTTCGGCCCATGGCCGCAGGTGAAAATCACCATGGCCGCAGCTGCCGCGCCGTCCGCTCTGCAGGGGCAGCACATCTGGCTGATCGACAAGCCGGACGCGGTACAGACCCAAATTCGCGTGGGCAAGCTCGGAATTCGCCGCAGCGATCCCAATTACGTTCCGGTGGTGGTGATGAATCGGATTTTCGGTGGCGGCTACAACAGCCGTCTCAACACCGAAGTCCGCGTGAAGAAGGGCCTCACCTACGGCGCGTACTCCTCATTCAATCCGCACCGCCAGGCAGGCTCGTTCAGCGTTTCCACATTCACGCGCACCGCCGCCACGGTCGACGCCACTCGGCTCGTCGTCGATCTGGTCTCCAAAATGTCCGCGGGCGACGTCACTCCAATGGAAATGGATTTCGCGCGCGATTATCTCGCCGGCGTCTACCCGATTCAGTCGGAGACCGCCGAGCAGGTCACCGACCGCATTCTCACCGTCGCCGCATTCGACTTGCCGAGGGATTACAATTACACCTATACCGAACGCGTCAGCGCAGTCACCTCGGCGCAGGTCAAGGAAATGGCGCGGAAATATCTCGGCACGGACGATCTCGATATCGTCCTCGCAGGAAACGTCAGCGCCTTCCGCGACGCCCTGAAGAAAGCCTTCCCCAACGCGAAGTACGAAGAAATCCCCTTCGACAAATTGGACGTCCTGGCCCCAGACCTGCGCGCCCCCGCGCATTAACTCCGCCCTCAAAGAAGCCGTCATTCTGAGCGGAGTGACCCGACGCCTTGGCACCTCGCGCTCCTGCGGGTCGTCGGGTCACGCAGTCGAAGAATCTCTCCTACAGCTGCCGCAACAAGCAGCACGAGACCCGCGCCACTGGTTTTTGGGGTGCCGTTGCCTCACCCCGGGGGAACCGCCGCTACCGCACCGCTAAAACCACCTTCCCAATATTCTTCCGCTCGTGAATAAACCGGTGTGCCTCCGCAGCCTGATCCAGCGGAAACGTCTTCGCGATCACCGGCTTCAGCTTCCCCTCGCCGTACATCTTGAAAAGCTCGCGCAGCTCGTCGCGCGCGATCGCCCCCCGCATGATAATGGGTCCCATCCCCACGCCGATCACCGCCAGATTTTGCTCCATCATCTTCAGCGGATGAAACCGCGGCGTCCGTATCAACGCTTTCGCGGCGCGAATCGGATTCCGCTTGCCCGAGCTGCCCGCCGCGTCCGAAAGCCCGTAAATCACCAGCCTCCCGCCCGGCCCCAGGCACTTCTGCCCGCGTCCGAGCGAGCTTCCGCCGATCGGATCCATCACCATCTCGATCCCATCCGGCGCGAACTGCCGCACCACTTTCACGAAATCGCTCTTCTCGTAATCGATCGGATGGTCCACGCCGACCTTCCGTAAAAATTCCTGCTTCGAGCTGCCCGCCGTGCCGAACGTCACCAGCCCCTTCGCCCGCGCCAGTTGTACGGCCGCGATTCCCACGCCGCCCGCCGCGCCGTGAATCAGGATGCGGTTCCCAGGCTGCAAATTCCCCATCGTGAACATCGAGTGAAAGGCCGTCAGGTAGGTCACCGGAAACGCGGCAGCTGCGTCGAACGGCATCCCGGGCGGAATCCGGTACACGCAGTTCATTGGAACGGCCACCCATTCGGCGTACGCGCCAAAATGCGGCAGCGCCATCACCGCATCGCCCGCCTTCAGCGCCTCGCCATCCCCGCGCCTGCCCGCGGCCTCCACCACTTTTTCGACCACGCCCGCGATTTCCAGGCCCGGAACGAACGGCGGCTTCGGAGTCCCCGGATACAGCCCCATGCGCGCCAGCAAATCGGCAAAGTTCACACCGATCGCCTTCACCCGTATCAGCGCCTCGCCCGGCTTCGCCTGCGGATCGGCGACCTGCCGCGACTCGAAAACCTCGGGGGGCCCATACCGCCGTACGACCAGCGCGCGCATCTGACTCTCCTTGGGGCCGGGACTCCTATTATTCGCAATCTGACGCAAAATTTATCGCTTCACCGCAGGCTCGCTTACGTCAAAGCAATCAGGGCCGCAGCGCCAGGGTGTGTTGAACAAAGCCGCTGGTAGCGGTGGCCATTTGATTAGGTTTTCAACCGCACCTTATCTTAGACTATAGGACTTTGCGCGATGATAAAACGCCACATGAGAGATAAAACTTTCGTTTTAGCCGCGGCCCTGTTCGCCGCTGCGTGGGTCTGCCCCGCCGCCGACCGTCCCGCGCAATCCACTCCGCAGCCTCCTGTGCTCACTGCGATGCAGGACGAGCTTACTCGCTCAATGGAATCGTATTCCACCGCCGATCCGGCGGCCTACTTCCTCAGCTACACGGTCTCCGACCGCGAGCTCGCAAACGTTTCCGGCTCCAACGGCGCGTTGCTCTCCAGCACTCAGGACCGCGCTCGCTGGCTCGAAGTCCAGACCCGCGTCGGCGACTACAAGCTCGACGACACGCACAAGCTCGGCGACCGCCCGCCCAGCTGGACCAGCCCCGGCACGAACGTCCCGCTTGACGACGATCTCCCGGTTCTCCGCCGCGAAATCTGGCGCGAGACTGATCGCCAGTACCGCGCCGCGGCCCAGGCGCTGATCAAAGTCAAGACCAGCCAGCAGGTGCAGGTACAGACCGCCGAGGGCGCCGCGCCCGATTTCTCCAGCGAACAGGCGCACACCTCCATCGGCCCGCGCGTCGAAATTCACGTTGACCGCAAACCCTGGGAAGATCGCGTCCGCCGCTACACCGCCGAATTCAGCAAATCGCCCGCGGTGCTGAATTCCATCGCCACTTTCACCGCGCTCGCCACGAATCAGTATCAGGTGAATACCGAAGGCACCAAGCTCGCCTTCGGACAAGTTCATTATCGCCTGGAGCTTTTCGTACAGAGCAAAGCTCCCGACGGCATGGATATCGAACGCTATTCGAATTTCGACTGGCTCGATCCCAAGGACGCGCCCGACGAGAAGGCCGTCTTCGACAGCATCCACGAGCTGCTCAAGGAAACCGAGGCGCTCGATAAAGCGCCTCTCGCGAATCCCTACGCCGGCCCGACGCTGCTCACTGGCCGCGCCGCCGCCGTCTTCTTCCATGAAGTCTTCGGCCACCGCGCCGAAGGTTTCCGCCAGAAGGACGT
Organism: uncultured Acidobacteriota bacterium; assembly: GCA_963800535.1. Classification (GTDB taxonomy): domain Bacteria; phylum Acidobacteriota; class Terriglobia; order Acidiferrales; family UBA7541; genus Palsa-295. Next base: position 401,901 of record CAWDBK010000012.1, on the reverse strand, counting down.
CGCCGAAGGCCAGACCTTCACCAGCAAAGTCGGCGAACAGATTCTCCCCAGTTTCATTTCCATTAAGGACGATCCCACCGAAGCCTCGCTCGGCGGGCAGATGCTGCTCGGCAGCTATCCCTTCGATGACGAAGGCGTGGTCGCCACGAAAGTTCAGCTCGTTGACAAAGGCGTGCTCAAAACTTTCCTCATGGGTCGTTCGCCACTCGTCGATATCCCGCATTCCAACGGTCACGGCCGCCGCCAACTCGGCTACGTGCCTGTCGCGCGCCAGGGCAATCTGATCGTTTCCAGCACCCAGACCGCGTCGTTCGCCGAGCTCAAGCAAAAGCTCGTCGCGCTCGTGAAACAGAAAAACCTGCAATACGGTCTGCTGATCGACGACATTTCGGGCGGCTTCACCTTCACCGGCCGCGGACAGCCGCAAGCCTTCCAGGTCACGCCGCTCGTCGTCTATCGCGTCTTCGCCGACGGCCGCCCCGATCAGCTCGTCCGTGGCGTCGATATCGTCGGCACGCCGCTCGTTTCGCTCACGAAAATCGTGGCCACCGGCGACAAGCAGGAAATCTTCAACGGCTACTGCGGCGCCGAATCCGGCTCCGTTCCCGTCTCCGCCGTCGCCCCCGCGATCCTGATCTCCGAGATGGAATTTGCGAAAAAGGAAACGTCCACCGACCGGCCGCCCGTGCTCCCGCCGCCGGCTCATGATCCCGAAGCCACGAAGGGACAAGCGCAGTGAAAAAACTCACGCTGATGGCAGTTCTCGCTGGCTTTTCTGCGCTCGTTGTCTCCGCTCCCGCGTCAGCGTCCGCTGCTCGCGCCGCCGCGAAACTCGCTCCGCTGCCGCACCCGGCCGCGCAAGCGGACGTCCCCGATAGCGAAAAAGACCAAACTCTACACGCCATGCACGACGAAATGGCTCGCGCCCGCACCCGCCTCGCGCTCGCCGGCGTCGACAAGCCTTTCTATATCGAATACCGCCTGCTCGACCTCGACGTGAAGTCGGTCACCGCATCCTTCGGCGCGCTCGTGTCCAGCTCCACCTCCACCACGCGTTTCATGGCCGTCGACGTTCGCGTCGGCAACTATCACCTCGACAGCTCCAATTTCATCAGCGAAGACGGTTTCCAGGGCTTCCTCGGTTCCACCGGCGAAGTCGGCATCGACCGCGATTACAACTCGCTCCGCCAGGATCTCTGGCTCGCCACCGACCAGGCCTACAAGGCCGCCGTGACGCAAATGGCGCTCAAGCAATCGTTCCTGCGCAGCCTCACCAAGCCGCCGGAAATCGACGACTTCTCTCCCGTCTCGCCCGTGGTGAAAATCGATCCGCGCCCCGATCCCGATTATTCAAATCGCAATTGGGACGAAGAAGCCCGCGAAGCCTCCGCCGCGCTGAAAGATTTTCCGCAGCTTTACGGCAATCGCATCAATTACTATCTGATCTTCGCCACCACCTATCGCATGACCAGCGAAGGCACCACCATCCGCTCCACGCGCCATCTCGCCGCCGTCGAAGCCGCGCTCGATACCCAGGCCGACGACGGCATGTCGCTGCACAACTATTATTCCGTCTATCGCGCGATGCCCGCCGATCTGCCGCAGCCCGGCGAAATCTCCAAAGCTCTCACCAGCGCCGCCACCGATCTCATGGCTCTGCGTTCCAGCCCGCTCCTGCCGGACTATACCGGCCCGGTGCTCTTCGACGCGCCCGCCGCCGCATCCACGCTCGCGCAAGTGCTCGAGCCTTCGCTTTCCGGCGCGCGCCCGCCGCTCGCCATGGCCCGCGATTTCGATTCCTTCATCGAGCGCTTCGGCGGACGCAGCGAATGGTCCGGCCGCGTCGGCACGCGCGTTCTCCCAACCACCGTCTCGCTCTATGACGATCCCACGCTCGCCGATTATCAAGGCACGCCGCTGCTCGGCAGCTACGACGTCGACGACGAAGGCGCCAAGTCCCAGCGCGTCGATATCGTCCAGAACGGAATCCTGCGCGACCTATTAATGTCGCGCCGCCCCGGCCCCGATTTCTCGCTCTCCAACGGCCACGGCCGCTCCGCGCTGCTCTCCGATCCGCACCCGCTCAGCTCGAATCTCTTCATAACCTCCAGCGACGCCCTCAAACCCGACGACATGCGCAAGAAATTCCTCGACGCCTGCAAGGACGACGGCCACGAATGGTGCCTCGAGATCAAGCGCATGGATAATCCCGCGCTCTCTGCCGTCAGCCAGTCGGATTTTTCGGAATTTGTCGGCGGCATGGGCGCCGGCATCGGCAATGGCGATCGCGCGCCGCTGATGGTCTATCGCGTGTACGTCGCCGACGGCCACGAGCAGCTTGCCCGCGGCGGCTTCATCGAGGGCCTCAACACCCGCTCGCTGCGCACCATCCTCGGCGTCGGCAGCGATCCCTACGTCCTCACCTACATGCAGAACGCGCAGGACGGCCTCGCCGGCACCGCCCTCAGCGCCTTCGGCAGCGCCAACGGCGGCATCCCCAGCACCATGGTCGCCCCGTCGCTCTTGCTCGACGACGTGGAAATCCGCGGCTTCCACGGCGAACCCAGCCGCGTCCCGCTCGACCCAGCTCCGCCTTTCAAATAGTTTTTGAACTGAGTGGCACAGACAATCCTGTCTGTGCTCCGGCGATCTCGATCGCACCACGCGCAACCAGCCATCGCGCGCCACAGACTTTCGCATTTCCCTTTTCGGGTGCCCCATCTTCGTTCTCTGAGGGTGGAGCACTTTCTTTGTGGGTCGTGGCTTCAGCCACGACATAAAACCGACTGGCGCGCAGCGCCGACCTCTGCGCAGCTTCATCTGCAGCAAGTATTCCCGCCGTGCCCACGGCGACCTCGCAGTTCCATTGACGCCCACGCACCACGTTCCTAAACTTTCCTCACCCCCGGCCCCGCAATCGAATCTACAAATATGTAGCCATCATTCAATCGGAGGCCTCCATGTCGCCACAATCTCCCCGCGTCCCGCTCAAAGGCAGCTCGCGCCCTGCTCTCCCCGGCACCGCCGCCGCGCCCAACGAAAACGAAATCATCCAGGTCTCCATAATCCTCCGCCGCGGCCCGACAAAATTCCCCTCCGACGCCGAACTCTCCCGCGGCCTCCCCGCTCAGCGCACCTACCTCACCCGCGAAGAATTCGCCGCCCGCCACGGCGCCCGCCCCGACGACATCGCCGCCATTCGCAATTTCGCGGCGGCAAACCAACTCAGCGTCGCCGACGAACAACCCGCCCGCCGCACCGTAATCCTCAGCGGCACCGTCGGCGCATTCGCGAAAGCCTTCAGCGCCCGGCTGCATCACCAGACTCTTGCCGGCCGCACCTACCGCTGCCGCACCGGCACGCTCGAAATTCCCGCCGAGCTCGCGCCCATCGTCGAAGCCGTCCTCGGCCTCGACAATCGCCCGCAAGCCCGCACGCATTTCCGCCGCCGCATCCGCGCCGCCGCGGCGGACGTTTCCTTCACCGCCCCGCAAGTCGCGCAAGCCTACAATTTCCCCGCCGGCGTCGACGGCACCGGCGAAGCCATCGCCATCCTCGAACTCGGCGGCGGCTACCGCGCGCAGGATCTCAGCGCCTACTTCCAAAACCTCGGCCTCGCCGTCCCCGCGGTCAGCGCCATTCCCGTCGACGGCGGCGCGAACTCGCCCACCGGCAGCGCCGACGGTCCCGACGGCGAAGTCGAGCTGGATATCGAAGTCGCCGGCGCCATCGCACCCGGCGCGAAAATCGGCGTCTACTTCGCGCCCAATACCGACCAGGGCTTCATCGACGCGCTCACCACCGCCATCCACGACACGAATGTAAAACCCTCCATCGTTTCCATCAGCTGGGGCGGACCGGAAAGTTCCTGGACGGCGCAGGCGCGCAACGCGCTCAATTCCGCCTGCCAGGACGCCGCGACCATGGGCGTCACGGTTTTCGTGGCCTCGGGAGACAGCGGCGCGACCGACGGTTCCTCGGACGGCTCGCTCGAAGTGGATTTTCCGTCGTCGAGTCCTTACGTCACCGGCTGCGGCGGCACAAAACTCGCGCTCAACGGCACCGCCATCTCCAGCGAAGTCGCCTGGAACGAGCTGGCGCAAAACGAAGGCGCCACCGGCGGCGGCGTCAGCGAAAATTTCGCGCTCCCCTCGTTTCAATCCAGCGCCAAAGTGCCCGCCGCGCCCAACGCCTTCAAAGGCCGCGGCGTCCCGGACGTTTCCGCCGACGCCGACCCCGCCAGCGGCTACCAGGTTCTCGTCGACGGCGAGTCCACCGTCATCGGCGGCACCAGCGCCGTAGCCCCGCTCTGGGCCGGCCTCCTCGCTCGCATCAATCAGAGCCTCGGCAAACCCGCCGGCTATCTGAATCCGCTGATCTACGCCATGAAGCCAGCCGCAGGCGCCGCCAGCGCCTTCCACGACATAACCTCCGGCAGCAATGGCGGCTACAACGCGAGCCAGGGTTGGGACCCCTGCACCGGCCTCGGCTCGCCAAACGGCGCGGCGCTGCTCGCCGCCCTCAAAGGCAACCAGCCCACCCCGTCATTCTGAGCGAAGTCGAAGAATCTCTCTTCGTTTCTGGTTTTTCGCCTTGGACTTAAACGTAGCGCCGGGTCCTTCAGCCCGGCAGATTTTGCGGCGAAATGCCAGCCGGTACGCTGGCGACGGCATCTGGCTACCCCTGAAAAAAATTGTCGAATAGAAGTGGCAGCCGTCCTTTGTTTTCATCGAGATATAACGATTTCTATTCATTTGCCTTGTCGAATAGAAATGCGCCGGGTTCTTCAGCCCGGCAGCATTTGCCGTTGAAGTTGGTTTCGCAGTTGCTTTTGCCGTCGCGTTTCGGGCCGCGAACTACTCCGGCAAAATCGTCTTCAGCGTGTCCTTCAGGTGACCGACAATGGACATCTGCGGATTCAAGCCAACGATTCGGTCGTAAACGAATCCGTTCGCGTCCACGACGATATAGGTGGGAAACGCATTCACGCCAAAACTATTCCGGATCCGCCCGTCCGCATCGTAATACTGGTTCCAGTCCATGCCCTTCTGCGCGATAAAAGTCTTCCATGCCTGCTCGTCATGATCGGCGCTGAAGCTGATCACCACCAGCTTGTCCGACGGATATTTTTTCGTCAGCGCTTTCAACTCCGGCACCGATTCCCGGCAAGGCGGGCACCACGTCGCCCAGAAATCCATCACCACCACTTTTCCCGCCAGCTGATTCAAAGCGATCGTGTCGCCCTTCAGCGTGGTCACCTGAAAATCCGGAGCCACCGGGTGCGCGGCCTCCTTGGGGAACTCGATCAGTTTTTTGGCCAGCGGCGCATCGGGGCCGTCCGGCGCCAGTTTCAGGTACGCGCCCAATTCCGCGATGCCATCCGCCTGCTGCGATTCCCGCAGCAGCACGACTCCCAGTTCCAAGTGCGCCTCCTTGCTGGCGGGATCGAGCGCGAGCGTCGCACGGTATTCGTTCTCCGATTGCTTCAGCTTCTTCGGATCGGTCGCTCCCATTTGCGGCGCGCTGCCCAGAATGTTTCCTTTCAGGAAGTGGCTCTTCTCTCGAACTGGATCGGCACTCGCGCAAGCAATGGCCTTGTCGCAATCTTTCAGCGCATGATCGTAGTCGCCCGTCTTGGTCTCCACGATCGCCATCTGCAAAAAACAATCCGCGCAGGAATCATGCTGCAGCTGGTTGGCTTTTTTGAAAGCCTTCATCGCGTCGTCATACTTCCGCGCCGTCAGATCGGCCGAACCTTCCTTCATCAATTCGCCCGCCGGATCGCCTGGCGTCTGCGCCCGCGCCCCACCGCAGAGAAGCATGGCGCCCGCAATCGTCAACGCCAAGAAAGACACCTTGGCCCTCTTGGAACCCAGCTTTGCAGCGCTCATGGTGTACGCCTCCGGCACGACCTGATTGTGCTAACCCAAATATCACAGCGGCCGCGGGCTTTCAAGATGGGGTAGGCGCCTAACCCTTGTTCTGCAATTGCAGTCGTTCTTTGAGACCCCAATTCTTGATTGCAATGGAGACCGCTGCTCCACTCCTAACGGAGTACACTTGCCGTACAATGTAGCCGATAGTTACCTTCTCACACCGGGCCACACTGAGAGGCATAGTCGATGCCGAAGCCAATCGCGACAGGATTCTTTGCGTACCCATCGCAGCCACCAGATATCGGGGAGACGATCCGGTATGGAGTAAGAAAAATCAACGAGCGGGGCCAGGCACAAATAAGGACATGGGAGGATTGCAAAGTCGGAGGCAAGGCAATCATCCAGGAAATTTGCCGTTGCATCGACGAATCGGACATTTTTTGCGCTGACCTCTGCGGCCTAAACGCAAACGTAATGTTTGAACTCGGGTATGCAATCGCCAAGAACAAGAGAACTTGGCTCACGCTCGACCCAACTGTCGGGAAGTACAAAAGTGAATTCGAGCAGATGCGCATACTCACCACGATCGGGTACGCCAAATACACCAATTCAAGCGACATTAACAGCCACTTTCACAATGACCAACCCTATGCGGACAGGGAGACCACAATCTTCGAACAGCTCATCCGTCCGAATCTATCAGCAACCACCGCGGACAGGCTCCTGTACCTAAAAAGCCGCTACGATACGGAGGCGAGCGTTCGAATTAGCAACGAAGTGGAACTCCTGAATTCAAGCGGGATGGTTTTGATTACAGACGATCCAAAGGAGTCTGCGTCACAATCCCTGACCTGGTATGGCGACCAGGTCTATTCTGCCCGAGCCGTGCTGTGCCACCTCACGAGCGCCGAACGCACCGATTCGCGCACATATAATGCCCGGTATGCACTCGTAGCAGGTCTGGCCTTTGGCATGGATAAGGACGTACTGATGATCGCACCCGGGGATTTCTTAGCTCCAGTTGATTACCGAGATCTCCTAGTCAGTTATCAAACAGCTGACGAAGCTGAAAAAAAGCTGCGTGATTGGATCACTCAAGTCGAGAACAGCCTCTATCAAGACCAACAGGGGCGTCAGGACTATGTATCCAAGGTCAGACTCGCAACTGAACTGAAGAGCCTCCAGCTCGGCGACTACGTCGCCGAAAACGAAGCGGAAGGCCTGGTGCGCGATTACTTCGTAGAGACCGATTCTTTTTGGGAAGCCCACAGTGGCAATCGCTCCATCTTCTTAGGGCGGAAGGGGACCGGGAAAACGGCGAATTTCCTCAAGCTTTCGGACGAATTGAGTCGGGACAAGCGAAATCTTGTATGCCAGCTCAAACCCGTTGCCTATGAGATGCACGGAATAGTCGAATTGCTCAGCAAGTATCGCCAACGTGACTCGAAAGGTTATGCCGTTGAAAGCCTCTGGAAGTTCCTCCTTTACACCGAGATTGCTTCGACCGTAGTAGCCGAACTACGCCGAAGACCCGACGTCCCGCCCTCGCCGGCTGGAGCCGGCCTAATGAGACTTATGGACGAAGCCGGAGACAAATTCGCCGGAGGATTCAGCGTAAGGCTCGAACGCTGCGTCGAGGCTCTCTCTAGAGTTGCCCAAGCCACGACCGGGGTTGAAGCGTCGCGCTTGGCGATCTCAGAAGCCCTACACCAAGCGGAAATTCCGGAGCTACGCAACGCTCTCGGTCGTGTGCTCCGTGATCGAGAGAGAGTGGCAGTCTTAATCGATAATTTAGACAAACCGTGGGACCGAGAGACAGACCTCGACTGCCTCGCGGAATTCTTGCTAGGTCTACTCTCTGCAACCGACAGAATGATCAAGGATTTTCACTCGATCGGCCCAGAGCGTGACTCAATTACACTTACCCCGGTCGTTTTCCTTCGTTCCGACATCTTCCAGAGAGTCGCCAAGGTCGCCAGGGAACCAGACAAAATCCTGTACTCAAGAATCGACTGGAACGATAGGGACCTACTCCTGAGAGTGATAGAAGAACGCTTTACGGCCCATCACGACGGCAATGCCTCGCCTGAGGAAATGTGGAGGAAGTACTTCTGCCAAGCGGTACACGGAAGACCCTGCAGAAGATACTTCTTAGACAGGATATTGCCGCGCCCGAGGGACCTCGTCTACTTTGTCAAGACCGCTGTTTCCACGGCGGTCAACCGAAGGCAGTCTATGGTACGCGAAGAAGACATCTTATCTGCGGAAAAGCAATACTCCGACTGGGTCCTCGACACAATTGTCGTTGAGAATAATCGAACAATCTCCAACTTTCAAGAAATCCTCTACGAATTTATCGGCTGCAAAGCGACTCTCACCGATTTCGAAGTCCAGAACCTATTACATAAGGCCAACGTAGCACCTGCAGACACAGAGTCTGTAATCAGACATCTCTGTACTCTCTCATTCCTCGGAGTTGACGTTGCGGAACCAACCGTCCGCTTTGCAGACGAGCCAGAACAAGTGAGGAAGAACCTCGCATTGGCAAGGCGCCGATCCGCTGAGAGAAATGTCGAAGTACGCTATCGGATCCATCCGGCTTTCTGCTCCTCACTCGAAATATCCGAAGCCTAAGGGTTCCCATCATACGAGTCTTCACCTGTACTTTTTCTGTACTTCCGGGCCATAGACACGCGCACCAAAATTCCGTACCGTGAAAGCGTACCCTTCGGCAACGAAGGACCACGCAGTAAGTTCCGGCCGAATGGGTCCGCCGGAACTCCGACGCCGGTCCCAAATTTCCGGGATACAAAGCCGGCGTCCAACGAGAAAAACTGATGCTGTCCGCAAGCTCACAAATCGAGCTTCCGGCCCCGTCCGCCCTCTGGCGGCCGCCGCGGCGTCCCCGCACGCCGCTCAACGCCCTCCGTCCGCCCAGTTGTGTCCCTGCGTCCGCGCCCCTCCCCACCCGCCGCTTGTCACTCGTCACTGGTTTCTATTCGACAATCAAAATGAATGGAAATCGTTATATCTGTATGAAAACAAACGACGGGTGTCGCTTCTATTCGACAATTATTTTCAGGGGTCACCCGGCCCCGAAATTAGCCCGTTTCTATTCGACACACGTGTCGAATAGAAATCGCCGTAACGCACAGAAAACAAACACTCGGTGTCCATCCTATTCGACACAAAACCCGGGGGACTCCTGCGTCCAAGTGGCACAGACCATCCTGTCTGCGGTCCCGCGATCTCCCAAACGCAACCTCGCCCAAATCCCCCAAAATCAGGGAATTCGCTCCCTGCCTCCATGCCTCCCTGCTTCCTGCCTCCTCGCGCTCGTGTCCTCCGCCTTCCCGCGTATAATCTCGCCGATGGATTCCGCCACAATCGGGCAGGCCAGCCGCGAGAAGCGCATGGCGGCGCTGGGGTCGGTGGGCTCGGCGGTGGTGCTGGTCTCTTTAAAGGTTTTTCTGGCGGCGATTACCGGCAGCCTGGGAATTCTCTCCGAAGCGCTGCATTCCATCCTCGATCTGGTGGCGGCGGTGATCACCTACCTTTCGGTGCGCGTGGCGGACAAGCCCGCGGACGCGCAGCATCTCTACGGCCACGGAAAAGTGGAAAGCTTTTCGGCGTTCGTGGAGACCGCTTTGCTGCTGCTGACCGCGGTGTACATCATCTGGGAGGCCATCCAGCGGCTCACCGGGCGCGCGTCGAGCGAAATCCGGCCGAGCGCCACGGCCATCGCGATCCTGGTGCTGGCCATGGGCATCGACCTGGTGCGCTCGCGGGCGCTGGGGCGCGTGGCGAAAAAATATCCCAGCGAGGCGCTGGAAGCGGACGCGCTGCATTTCTCAACCGACGTGTGGAGCACGTTCGTGGTGATCCTGGGCATCACCGGCGCGTGGCTGGGCGAAAAATTCAAGATTCCCTGGCTGGGCATGATGGACGCGATCGCCGCGCTGGGCGTGGCGGGCGTGATCATCTGGATCGGCTCGCGGCTGGGCAAGCAGACCGTGGACGTGCTGCTGGACGTGGCGCCCAGCGGACTGCGCGAGCAGATCGCCAACGCCGTGGACGAAACCAAAGGCGTGCTGCAGACCGAGCGCGTGCGCGTGCGGCGCGCCGGCGGGCATCGCTACTTCGTGGACGTGACCATCAGCGTGCCGCGCACGGCCAGCGTGGAGCAGGGGCACGCGGCCAGCGAAGCCGTGGAGCGGAAAGTGGAAAGCATCGTGCCGGCGGACGTGGTGGTGCACGTGGAGCCGCGGGCGCCGAGCGACGAGCCGCTCTTCGACACCATTCGCGCCATCGCGCAGCGCCGCGGGCTTTCCGTCCACGAGCTTTCCGCGCATCAATACGAAGGAAATCTTTTCATCGAGCTGCATCTGGAGGTGGACGCGCGATCGAGCCTGCGCGACGCGCACCGCCAGGCCACCGAGCTGGAGGAAGAAATCCAGCGCGAGACCGGATCGGGCACGCGCGTGAACATTCACATCGAGCCCATGGGCACGGGCGTCAGCTCGGCCGAGGACATGAAGGAGCTTTCGCGCGCGGTGCAGCATTTTTTGAACGCGCTGCCGGCGGAATATCCGCAGCTGATCGATTGCCACGAGGTGCACGTGCGCAGCGTGGAGCATCGCATTCTGGTTTCGTGCCATTGCGCGATGGACGGCAGGCTGCCGATCACCGAAGTGCACGATTTCACGGCCATCCTAGAGCATCGCGTGAAGGAACATTTTCCGCAGATTTACCGGCTGACGATTCATCCCGAACCGGTGGAGGAAAGCTAAGGCAAAAGCAGGGTTGGCCACGGAGACACAGAGGCACGGAGGAAGGCGAAGGATTTCACTATGGAGACGCAGAGCGCGCGGAGAAAACCTGGGCGGCTAACGCGATGACGGCCGGGAAACATTCGAGGACGTAGCGCGGCTCGGGCGTTTCGATGAAGCTGGCGATGTAGAGCGTGCGGATCAGGATGAACGCGACCAGGAACGCCACGGCTGGCCGCGCGCGCGGTGTGCCCCACACGATCCAAATTCCGGCGAGCGCCAGCGCGACGTAGGCGACGTTCACGAGCGCAAGGCCGAGCGTGGCGAGGAAGTCGCCGCGATCGTCTTCCCATTCGCTGGCGACGGGCCGCAGCGGACTGCTATTGGGCAGCAGCTCCATGCGCGGCGTGAACCACATCGCCAGCGAGCGCAGCAGCGGAATTTTCGCGTAGGTGCGCAGCGGATGGCGGGCGGTGCGTTCGCGGGCCAGCTCGGCGAACTGCGCGTCCTGCTCGCGCGTTTCCGTAAGCGTGTAGTTGTAGTCGGCGAGGATGGCGGCGACGCGGGAGCGCTCGTCCGGCGTGTCGAATGCTTGCGGCGGAAACGCTTCGATGGGGATTTCGGCTGAGTTCAGGTTCCAGAGCGTGCGGTAGACGTCGCCGAATTTCCAGAGCCAGGTGGCGGTCCAGGCGTCGAAGCCGCGCGGGGAGAAATCGTCCGGCATTTGCAGGTAGCGCGGGGTGAGGAATTGCACCTCGTGCAGCGAGCGCCAGTTGCGCGCGGCCCAGGGCAGCAGCGGCAGCAGCAGTCCGACGGCCATCAGCACGCCCGCGCGCGCGAGCTTCGTCCAGTTGACGGGGCGCCACCAGCGCGCCAGCAGCACGACGCCGATTGCGGCGAGCAGCAGCGGAGTTTCCGGGCGAACCAGCGCGCCGAAGCCGACGAGCACTCCGCCGAGAAGCCAGGGGCTGAGTCCGCGCGTCGGGCGATCGGCTGCCGGAGCGCTTTCGCGCGATTGGGCTTCGATGAAAAGCAGAATCGCGGCGGACGTGAGGAAGATAACCAGCGTTTCGGTGAGCGCGACGGCGGTGTAGTTGGCAGTGAAGGGGCAGAGCGCCGAGAGCCAGAGGCCGGCGAGCGCGACGCGGCGGCGGGAGGCCTCGGGCGCGAGGCGCGCGGCGATCAGCGCGATGACGAAGCAGGTGGCGAGATCGAGAAAAGCCTGCGTGAACATCACGGCGCGGACTGAATTTCCGGCCACGCTGAAAATGGCGGCAAGGAAAGCGGGATAGCCGGGGACGCGCGTATCGAGCGGCACCAGCCTGCCGTCGACTAGGGCACCATAGACGCCGTTCTTCAGCCAGTTCCAGGCCAGCTCGATGTAAAATGGTGCATCGCCCGAGTCTGTCACCGGAAACTTCAGCGCAAACAAGATGCGCAGACTGAGCCCTGCGAATGCAGCGAGGGCTACGTTGAGGCGCATCCAATATTTGGCGGTCATTTATATGGCGGCCATGTATTTGCGGTCATTTACTTGCAGTCTTCTATTTGGCAGTCATTGACAGCGTCCTGATGGACGGCTAGCTTGGAATGTCCCCATGGCAGAACGCAAGCCCATATTCTACGACCAGGAACGGCGCCGCTGGCGACGAACGCGGCTGGCGCTGGAAATTGCCGGCGGATTTTTCACGCTGGTGCTGGTGATTTTCCTGCTGGACGTGGGGCGCAAACCCGATCTGCCGGAGATATTGCGGCCGGATGCGCGCGCGGGACTGCATGCGATTCGCACGAAGGCGCGGTTGCATACGGTGCGGCTGGGGCGGAAGCGGCGGATCGCTACGCTCGGTGCTGTTCCTCAAGGTTATGATCCGCTGCGCGCTGCGTTTTATGTAAGCGACGATTCCGCGAGTTTTGCTTCTCTGCAATCCCACTATCGCGATCTGGATTTGCTGATTCCCGAGGCGCTGCACGCGGTGACTAAGGACGGCAAGCTGGACGCGGAGCCGGACGCGAAGCTGACCGGATTTTTGCAGTCGCTCGAGAAGCGCACGCCTCCCGTGGACCTGCAAGTGATGCCGATGGTGAACAACTACGACGCCAAAGCGAACGTGTGGTGTCCGCCGGAAATGCTGCAGATGCTGGCGAATCCGGCGGCACGGCAGAATCTGGCGCGGCAGCTCGAGGAATACGCGGACGCGGAGCACCAGGCGGGCATTGTGGTGGACTTCGAATCGATGCCGAAATCGAGCATGACGGATTTCGAGCGGTTCACGCACGACCTGGCCGCGGATCTGCACGCGCGGAATTTGAAATTGATGGTGGCGCTGCCCGCGGCGGACTGGAGCTACGACTACAAATATTTCGGCACGCAGGCCGATGCCATCATTTTGATGAACTACGATTTTCACTGGCCGACTTCGGCGCCAGGCCCGATCGCTCCGCAGGACTGGTTCGTGCGCGACATTCAGAACATGGTGAAGCTGGTGCCGCCGCAGAAGCTGGTGATGGGCATCGCGAATTACGGCTACGACTGGCCGGAGAAGTCGAAGAAGGCGCCGAATCCGGTGGCGCAGGGCGTGAGTTTTCAGGAAGCGGTGACGACGGCGGTGGAGTCGAATTCGAGCATCGAGTTCGATTCGCAGTCGATGAATCCGTTTTACTCGTACGAGGACGAGAATAACGAAGTGCATCACGTGTGGATGCTCGACGGACTGACGGCTTACAACCAGCTTCGTGCGGCGGAGCGATTCGGCGTGTATGGGACGGCGCTGTGGCGGCTGGGGATGGAAGATCCCTCGATGTGGAACATCTGGGACGCGACGCATGCGGACGACGCGGCGCGAAACAAGATGACCGACGTGCCGCCGGGATACGATTTGATTCTGGAAGGCGAGGGAGACATCTGGCACATCACGTCCACTCCGAAGAACGGGCGGCGCACATTCGACTACGACGCCGATTCCGATCTTTTCGACGACGAAAGTTTTCCTACGTACCCAGAGGGCTGGCGCATCGAGCAGATGGGAGCGGATCCGAGGAAAGTGGCGCTCACTTTTGACGACGGCCCTGATCCGGATTGGACGCCGAAAATCCTGGAGGTGCTGAGCAAGGAAAAGGCACCGGGAACGTTTTTCGTAATCGGGGAATCGGCGAATCAATATGATTCAATCGTGAAGCGCGCCTATGCGGAGGGGAATGAGATCGGGAACCACACGTTCACGCATCCGGAGTTCGACGTCGACCGTCTGACGAAAACCGAATTGCAGGTGCAGCTGAGCCTGACCGAGCTGCTGCTGGAAAGTTATCTGGGCGTGAAGACCACGCTTTTCCGGCCGCCCTACGGCATCGATCACCAGCCGGAAAGCGCGAGCGAAGTGCAGCTGCTGCCGATTCCGCAGTCGATGGGCTACGCGATTATCGGCGCGCGCATCGATCCGCACGATTGGGGCGAGCCGAACGGGCAGCCGCCGGCTGCGGTCGATACGATCGTGCAGCGCGTGATGGCGCAGACGAACGGGCACGACGGCAACATTATTCTGCTGCACGACGGAGGCGGCGACCGCAGCCACACGGTGGCGGCGCTGCCGCGGATCATCGAGGGATTACGCGCGAAGGGCTACGAGTTCGTGACGGTTTCGGATCTGGTGGGCGAGACGCGGGCGCAGGTGATGCCGCCGCTGACCTATCGCGAATGGCTGCTGGCGCGGGCGGATTCGTTCATTTTCGACGTGTTCCGCTGGCTGCGCGCGGGAATCGCGTTTATTTTCGTGGCGGGAATTTTGCTGGTCGGCGGACGTGCGTTGATTGTGGGATTGCTGGCGCTGATCGAAAAGCTGCGGCCGAATCCGACGGATCATCCGGAATACCAGCCGGAAGTGACGGTGCTGATTCCGGCGTACAACGAAGAATCGGTGATCGTGGACACGGTGAAGTCCGCGCTGGCGTCGAAGTATCCGAAGCTGCAGATTCTGGTGATCGACGACGGATCGAAGGACCGCACGGCGGAGCTGGTGCGCGCGAATTTCGGGCGCGACAGCCGGGTGCGGCTGCTGCTGCAGGCAAATCGCGGAAAACCAGCGGCGCTGAATCACGGATTGAGCGAGGCTATCGGCGAGATTGTGGTGTCGATCGACGCGGATACGATCGTCGATCCCGATGCGGTGCCGAGGCTGGTGCGGCATTTCGCCGACCCGAGCGTGGGAGCGGTGGCCGGCAACGTGAAGGTAATGAACCGCAACCGCTGGATCACGCGGTGGCAAGCGTTGGAATACATCACCAGCCAGAATCTGGAGAAGCGCGCGTTCGATTTGCTGAATTGCATTCCGGTGGTGCCGGGAGCGGTGGGCGCGTGGCGCGCGGATTTGCTGCGCAGCCACGATGGATTTTCGGGCGATACCGTGGCGGAGGATACGGACCTGACGCTGACGATCCGGCGCAATGGCTGGAAAATTTTGTACGACGAGACGGCGATTGGGCGAACGGAAGTGCCGGAGACAGTGGACGCGCTGGTGAAACAGCGCTTCCGCTGGACGTTCGGGACTTTACAGGCGGTTTGGAAGCATCGCGACACGGCGGGCAAGGCGCGGTACGGCACGATGGGCTGGATTGCGATCCCGAATATTTTTCTATTTCAAATTCTTTTGCCGCTGGTTTCGCCGGTGATCGATTTGCTGTTTTTGCTGTCGCTGGCGCTGTGGGGGCTGGGGCAGCTGAAGTTCACGCGGCTGCCGGAGCTTTGGACCACGCAGGACGTGGAGCGGTCGCTGATTTTCTTCGCGATTTTCATGTTCATCGATTTGCTGACGTGCGTGATCGCGTTCGCGCTGGAAAAGGATGAGGATTGGACACTGCTGGCGCCGCTGATTTTGCAGCGGTTTTATTACCGGCAGATGATGTATGTGGTGCTGTTCAGCGCGCTGCGGGAGGCGCTGCGGGGCAGGCCGGTGGGTTGGCGCGGGGTTGAAACGCACCCGCCGCCCGCGGCTACGCCTCCGCCTGCGGCTGTGGCGCGGACCTGACCGAATATTTACGTGTCCCGAGCAAACTATTGGATCATTCGCGGCTATGACGGCCTTGCAATGATCTACGAGCGAAAGATCAGCGACGGCGACATGACGCAACGACAGGTGAAGTGCCTTCTAAAATCTCTCGTTGCGAAGGCCGGCCTGAGTTTCGATGAAATCGTAGACGCGCACGCGCGCCGGCGAAGCCGTGGCTCGAATACTTTGTTGGACGTGCAGAAAGACGGCCCGCAATTGCGGTTTGCTTGCGGTCAGAATCCGCATTTTATCGCGGTGCTAACGCACGAAGACCAGGCGTCTTTGGACTAGTTGCTGATCTATCGAGATATTTGCTAGGATTCGACTGTTGTTGGGCTGCACCCCGAAGTTGGGGGCGGCACCGGAGGACAACATGAGCGCTGCACCTCGTGCGGAGCATGGGAAGATTACCGTGCCCGCGATTGCTTCCCGCAAATCGCATTTCCCCACTGGCCCTTCTGAGGCAAAACCTGATTTACAGTCCAAAATCACTTGCCTGACGGCGTACGACTATCCGACGGCGCGGCTGCTGGATGAGGCCGGGATCGACATCCTGCTGGTAGGCGATTCCCTTGGCATGACCGTGCTCGGTTACGACAGCACGCTGCCCGTGACGATGGACGAGATGGTGCATCACACGCGGGCGGTGCGGCGGGCGACGAAGCGTGCGTTGATCGTGGCGGATATGCCATACGGCAGCTTTCACGTGTCGCTCGATGAATCGGTGCGCAACGCGGTGCGGCTGGTGAAAGAAGGCGGGGCCGAAGCGGTGAAAGTGGAGGGCGGCGAGCGGCGGATCGAGCTGATCGCGCGGCTGGTGGAAGCGGAAATTCCGGTGATGGGACACGTGGGGCTGACGCCGCAATCCGTGAACGCGCTGGGCGGATTTCACGTACAGGGAAAAACCGGCGACGCGGCGCGGCAGGTGGAGCGCGACGCGCGGGCGGTGGAGGCGGCGGGTGCCTTTGCCGTGGTGCTGGAATCCATGCCGCGCGAGCTGGCGGCCCGGATCACGGAGAAGCTGCGCATTCCGACGATCGGCATCGGCGCGGGACCGGATTGCGATGGGCAGGTGCTGGTGATTCACGATTTGCTGGGATTGGGCGAGGGGCATCGGCCGAAATTCGTGCGGAAGTATGCGAATTTGTCGGAGGAGATTTCGCGGGCGGTGGGGGCGTTTCGGGATGATGTGCGTGCGGGGGCGTTTCCGTCCGATGCGGAGTCGTATCATTCGGCGGCTGAGGTGCGGGAGCAGGCGGTACCCGCTGGGCCGAAGCGGTAGTTTCGGCGGCCTCCTGAAAACCGGTGGCGAGAATTTCGCCTTGCTTGTTGCGTGAGCTGTCGGAGAGATTCTTCGACGGATCTCCCAGGCTCGACTAACCGTCGACCTGGGAGCCCTTTATGGTGACCGGACATCCCGCAAGAGCGGGATGAAAAGCAAAAGCGTCCGGTCACTCCGCTCAGAATGACAGGCTAATTTTAGGTCGCAGCGCCGTTTTGAAAGGATGCGCGTTCGATGAATATCGAAGACTTTCGGCAGCTCTATGATTTCAATGTTTGGGCGAATCAGCGGACGCTGGATGCTTGCGCTGGGTTGACGCCGGAGCAGTTCACGCGCGATCTGGGGTCGAGTTTCAAATCCGTGCGCGATACGCTGGCGCATCTTTATGGCGCGCAGTGGATCTGGCTGGAGCGATGGCACGGGCGCACTCCGTCGGCGTTTCCGACACCCGCGGATTTTCCGGACCTGGAAACGACGCGACGCCGCTTCGCGGAAGTGGACAGCAACCTAGTGGACTATGTGGCGTCGCTGAATGCGGACGACATCCAGCGCGTGATCGAGTTCAAGACCATGGCCGGGCAGCCGTTCGCGCAGCCGCTGTGGCAGATGCTGCAGCACGTGGCGAATCACAGCACGTATCATCGCGGGCAGATTGCGACGATGCTGCGGCAGCTGGGCACAAAAGCCACGAGCACGGATTTGATCGCTTTTTACCGCGAGCGCGCGGCTAAAGCCGGCGCGTGATTCCCACCTAATCTCTCCGGATGGAATTAATTCACACCGTGGCGTGGATGAAGCAGATTGCCGCCGAGGCACGGCGCGGCGACCGCTTGCTCGGATTGGTGCCAACGATGGGGGCGCTGCATGAGGGGCATTTATCGCTGGTGCGGGAAGCGCGGCGGCAGTGTGCGCCGGTGGTGGTGTCGATTTTCGTGAACCCGAAACAATTCGGGCCGTCGGAGGATTTTCAGAAGTATCCGCGGACGATAGATGCGGACCGCGCGGCGCTGGAGAAGCTCGGCGTCGATTATGTTTTCGCGCCTCCGGCCGAGGAAATTTATCCGGCGGGATTTCGCACGACGGTAAACGTGGACGGGTTGAGCGATCGGCTGGAAGGACGCTCGCGACGCGGGCATTTTCGGGGCGTGACGACGGTAGTGCTGAAACTTTTCGAGATCGCGCAGCCGCGGCTGGCGTTTTTCGGGCGCAAGGACGCGCAACAGGTGCGCATCCTGCAGCAAATGGCTGCGCGATCTGAATCTGGACGCGGAGATTGTGGTATGCCCAATCGTGCGGGAGGCGGACGGGCTAGCGATGTCGTCGCGCAATGCGTATCTTTCGGCGACGGAACGGCGGGCGGCGACGGTGCTTTCGCGAGCGCTGGCGCTCGCGAAGCGGGAGACCGAAGGCGGCGAGACGGACGTGGTGCGTCTGATCGCCGCGGTGCGCGGCGCGATCGATGCGGAGCCCGGTGCGGCGATCGATTACGCTGAGATCGTGGATGCCGATACGCTGGAGCCGGCGATGACGCTGCGGAAACCGGCTTACATCCTGCTGGCGGCGCGCGTGGGAACGACGCGGCTGATTGATAATGCGTTGATTGAAACGGCCGGGGATTCTCTGCTGGTTACGGTCTAGTTGCGGCGCGATGGCGGTTGCGGCGTGATGAGCGCTGCTTGTCCGAGCACAGGCAGGAGCGTCTGTGCCATTCGGGCGTAGCGGTGCTACGCCCCTACCATGGACACTCTACGATTTCGCGGCGGCCTTGGCGGCGGGTTGCCCGGTTCCGCGGATTGCTTCCAGCACTTCGGCGGCGTGGCCTTTCGGCGTCACTTTCGGCCAGATCTTGCGGATGTTGCCGTCGGGGCCGATCCAGAATGTGGAGCGCACGATGCCCAGGAACGATTTCCCGAAGAAGCTTTTCATACGGCGCGCTTTGTAGGCGTCGACGACTTCGAATTCGGTGTCAGCCAGCAGCGGAAAAGTTCAGATTGTAGCGCGTCTTGAATTTCGTTTGATCCTCGGTGGAATCCGCGCTACAGCCCACGATGGCGGTATTCAGAGATTCGAAATCCTTGAGCGCCTCGGTAAATTCGACGGACTCGTGCGTGCAGCCGGAGGTGTTGGCTTTGGGATAAAAATAGAGGATAAGGTTCCTACCTTTGTAATCGGCGAGCGAGACTTTGCTGCCGTCGTCGCAAACAACGCTGAATTTGGGAGCGGCTTCGCCTTCTTTTAGCATGTTGGTGTCTCCAATCGGTTTGACGCGCGAGCTACGATTCCGCGAGCACGCGTTTCAGGATTTCGTTGACGGCTTGAGGGTTGGCTTGGCCGCGGGTTTCGCGCATCACCTGACCTACGAAGAATTTGAAGACGCCTTCGTTGCCGGAGCGATATTTCGCCAGATTGTCGGGACTTTTCGCGACCACTTCGCGGGCGACTTTTTCGATGGCGCTGGTGTCCGAGATTTGCGCGAGACCTTCGGAGGCGATGATTTCGGAGGCGCGCTTGCCGGTGTCAAACATTGTGAGGAAAACTTTTTTTCCGCTGGCGGCGGTGATTTCGCCTTTGTCGACTGTCACCAGCAGCTCGGCCAGCCCCGCGGGTGCTACGGGGCACTCGGAGATGTCTTTTCCGGCGTCATTGAGGCGCCGAAGCAGTTCGACGGAGATCCAGCCGGCTGCGGATTTGGGCGGGGCGCCAGATTTTACCGCCGACTCGAAATAATCGGCCAGCGCGCGTGTGTCCGTTAACACTCCCGCATCGTAGGCTGCGATTCCGTATTCGGATTGAAAGCGGGCGCGCCGGGCGACGGGAAGCTCCGGCATGTCGCGCTTCACTTGAGCGATCGTGGCTTCGTCGACCGAGACGGGCAGAAGATCGGGATCGGGGAAATAGCGGTAATCGTGCGCCATTTCCTTGGAGCGCATGGGCTCGGTGCGGGCGCCGGCGACATTCCAGAGACGCGTTTCCTGCACCACCGTGCCGCCCGATTCGATGAGCGCGATTTGGCGCTCGATTTCGTATTCGAGCGCGTGGGCGACGAAGCGGAACGAATTCAGATTTTTCACTTCTACCTTGGTGCCAAACTTCGGCGCGTTGCGCAATCGCACGCTTACGTTGGCGTCGCAACGCAGCGAACCTTCCTCCATGTTGCAATCGCTCACGTCCGTGTATTTGAGAGTGCGCTTGAGGATGGTGAGGTATTCGTGCGCCTCGGGCGGCGTGCGCATATCCGGCTCCGAGACGATTTCGACGAGCGGAACGCCGCAGCGATTGAAATCGATGTAGCTCCATCTTGTCGGAATCGGGGAAACCTTCGTGGAGGCTTTTGCCGGCGTCGTCCTCCATGTGCAGGCGGGTGATGCCGATATTCTTCTTCTCGCCGCCGACTTCGATTTCGAGCGTGCCCATGGTGGCGAGCGGAAGCTCGTACATCGAGATCTGGTAGCCCTTGGGCAGATCGGGGTAAAAGTAATTCTTGCGGGCGAAGCGCGAGCGGGGCTGGACGGTGCAGCCGATGGCGAGCGAGGCGCGCAAGGCCAGCTCCAGCGCATGTCTTATTCAGAACCGGCAGCGCGCCCGGCAGACCGAGACACACGGGGCATGTATTGGAATTGGGCGCGGAGCCGAATTTGGTCGAGCAGCCGCAGAAAGCTTTGGTCTTCGTTTGCAGCTGCGGCGTGGACCTCGAGGCCGATGACGGCTTCGTACTTCGCCATCACCTCGGGGGCGATACGCGGCGCTTCTTGTGCGGTTCGGCTCATGGCGAGCGGACGATTATAGCATCGGGCCGGGCGGTGCGCGTTTCGCGGGACTGAGCCGCTTGGCGCGCGCCGGCCGGCCGTTTGCCGGTGCTTTGATTCGTGCGATCCGGACTAGTCGGGCAAACCCTTGCGCGACGGTAATTCCAATTTGATGCCGGAAACGAAGTTTAGTCGCAGCGCCGGGAAGCCGAACGATTCCTCATATTTTTGATTCAGGAAATTGTTGAGGCGCCCGTAGACTTCGGCGCCGTGGGGGAGTCGCACGGAAAAGCCCGCGTTTGCGTCGACGTAGCCCCCGCCCCGAAAAAGGCACTGGGGCTCAAACGTGCACGCGAATGTTCCGTCATTTGGCTCGATGTCGAGCACGGGGCCGCGAATCGAGGCGTTGGAGTTCAGCATCAGGCGGCGGTAAGTCCAAGTGACGTTGTAACCCGCGGAACTGCGCGGCCTGCGGATCAGCGGCTGGCCGACGACGAACGGCGGCTGGACGGCGAGCGACCCGTTGAGCGCCAGGATCGCGGTGTTCAGCCACGTGTATTCGCCCATAATTTCGAGCGAGCGAACCGGCCGCAGCTTGACGCTGCTTTCGATGCCGTAGGCGCGCGATTTCGCCAGATTTGCCGATTGGAACGTGCTGAGATTGGAAAAATCTCCGCCGAGCGAGACGATCTGATCGCGATAGCCGTTGTAGAAGTAGGTCACGTCGAAAACGGCGCGGTCGTGAGCCAAGCGCTGCTCGATTCCTGCGTCCACGCTGATGTTTTTCTCCGGCTTCAGATCGGGATTGTCCGTGAACGCCAGCTCGAAGCCGTCCGGCGGCCGAATGCCGGTGCCGAAGCTGCTGTGCAGCCGCGTGGTTCCGAAAAATCCTTCGTCGGATTGATGTGCGACGAAGGCCGCGGAAATGCGCGGATCCGCTTTGGTCACCGTGTTGGCGGGAATAAACGGACGACCGGCATCTGTCTCGTCAGCCGGGATATTCCCTGCGGCGATCACATCTACGCGGAGACCGGCGCTGATGAACCAGCGGCTTCCCGGATTCCAGCGATTTTCGGCGAAAAAGGCGTACGTGTTTCGCGGCATCGTGAAGCGGTTCTCATCGGCGTCGGTGATGAACGTGTCCTTGAACGTTTCGCGGTCGTACTCAAATCCGGCGACGAAAACATCCTTGGGCGAAAACGTGATTTCGCTGCGCGTATTCGCGGTGAGCCGCAGGCTATTCGAAAACGAATCGAAGGCGCTCCCGAAGGGCGAAGGAAAGAAAAAGCGGTCGGTCGACAGGCTTACCGTGCTGACCTGCTGGAAATTGCTTGAGACCTGCTCGGTTTCGCTCACCTGATAGCCGAAGGCGTTCTGATTCGTAATCGTAGTGTCATTGCCGAGTCCCGGATAGAGATCGTCCGGATCGGAGCCATACGGCCCCGGGTTCAGGTCCGAGCCGGCGTCACCGAAGAAATGTGCCACGATCTTCCGGCGAGGGCTGCGCGAATAGCTGAGGCTCACGAACGAGGTATTGTTCCAGTACGAGTCGTCGATCACCGGCCCGGTGGTGGCCACGCGCAACAAATTGTAGGACCACCCAAAGCCGCCGAGGAAGCCTGCGCCGCCGGTTGTCAGCCGGTAGGTATCGTAGCTGCCCCCTTCGGCCGAAAAATTAAAATGCGGCGAGCCTTCGCCCGGCTCGGTGATGATGTTGATCGCGCCGGCTACGGCATTCGAACCGTAAAGCGCGCTCTGAGGCCCGCGAAGGACTTCGACTTGCTGCACGCCTTCGGTGGGCAGCGGTGCGAGGTCGAAGCCGCCGCCGAAATCGTTCATGGGAATACCGTCGATCATGATCAGGTTGTAATTCGAGTTTCCGCCGCGAATAAACGCGCTGGTCTGCTGCGCCCATTTGTCCGGTGCGATTGATCGCTACGCCGGGCACGTTACGCAGGGCGTCGGGGACGGTTTCGACGCCCTGATTTTCGATATCGTCACTGGTAACAATCGTGGCCGACGAACCGGTCTCCGGCGCGAGCGCACCGCCGAGCGAGGCCGAAACGATGACTTGCTCCTGCACGGCGCTGAGCTTCAGATGCAAGTCCTTCGAGAGTTCCGCGTCACCCGCAAGATGGATATCGGCTGCAATGCTTGAAAAGCCGGCGACGTTGGCCACGATCGTGTAGTCACCGGGGTTAAGACCGTCGAAATGGAATTCGCCGTGCGAGTCGGTCCGCGTCGATCCAGAAACCTTCAGCGCGCCCAGCAGCGTCACGTCCGCGTCGGGCACGGCGCGGCCATCGGGATCGAACACGGTCCCGTGAATCGACGCGCCATGGTTGGAAGCAGACGTCTGGGCATAGATCGAGAATGGCAACAGCAGCACGGTGGTGAAATAGAACAGAAGGGAAATTCGCAGTCTCATTTTTCCTCCTCTCCCTCTCGCGCGGGAGCTGAAGGTTGTCCCCGTCCGTATGCCAGTGGCATACGCACGCGGGATTGAGACTCCGCCGGTCTCCTGGCTCGGCGATCGATTCCGACACTCGCGGAACCCCAGCGCGGCCTTCCCAAACCGTCCTCGAATCCGAGCGGATTCGCGGAGCGGCCCAGTGGCACGCGCCAAACAACTTTCGCCTTACAGTCGCGCGGCGGCGACGGATTTTCACCGTCTTCCCTTACGCGGAGTCTCCTGTGATTGTGGACGGCGCTTGGTTAGTGCCAAGCACCGCTTGCGGTGGATCGAAGCGCCGAAGCCACCGAGCCGTTGCCCCAGAGGCAAAGCCTCTGCCCTAACTCCAAATGCGAACTCAGTAATTCGCGCCCAAAATCACGCGCGGCCGGCCGCCCGCACGTATCTCAACATCTAGCGGCGCCTCGAATACTTCTTCGAGCAGGGCCCGTTCGTACACTTCGGCCGGAGTGCCGACGCGCAGGCATTTGCCCTTGTGCAGCAGCACGATACGATCGGAAAATTCCGCGGCCAGATTCAGTTCGTGCGTCACTACCAGCACGCAGTAACGGCTTTCATCCGCCAGGCGGCGCAGGCGCCGCAGCAGTTCCACCTTCCCGCCGATGTCGAGGTGCTGCGTGGGTTCGTCGAGCAGCAGAAGCGAAGGCTGCTGGGCGAGCGCACGCGCCAGAATCACGCGCTGCTTCTCGCCGCCCGAGAGCTGATCCATCCAGCGGTCGCGCAACGCCCCGGCGCCCACCTGCCCGAGCGCGTTCGCGGCCAGCAGGCAATCTTCTTCGGATTCGAATCGCAGCCGCTTGCCGTAGGGATAGCGGCCCTGGAGCACGTATTCCCAAACGCGCAGCGGAAACAGCAGTTCGCTTTCCTGCTGCACCAGCGCGATGCGCTGCGCGCGCGTGCGCAAGTCGAGGTTGCTCACTTCCGTGCCGTCGACTTCAATGCGTCCGGAAAGCGGCTTCTCGATTCCGGCGAGCAATTTGAGCAGCGTCGATTTTCCGCTGGCATTCGGGCCGAGAATGGCGACGAGCTCTTTTTGTCCCGCCTCGAAACTTGTGGGGCCGAGCGTGAATTTCGGCGCGGAGCGGTCCGTGGCGGCGTAGGCGTAGCTGGCCTGCTCGACCTTCAGCCTGACGCCAAGCTTAAGGGTGTCGATCGGCACGGTGGGAGACGTCACGCTCATCGCACTCTCCGCCGCATGAGATAAATGAACACGGGCGCGCCCGCCAGCGCCGTCATCGCGCCGACCGGCAATTCCGTGGGGCTCACAATCGATCGCGCGATCGTATCGGCCACCACCACCAGAATCGCGCCGCCGATCGCGGACGTGGGAATCAACAAGCGGTAATCCGTGCCGAAAATCATGCGCATCACGTGCGGCACCAGCAGCCCGACGTAGCCGATAGCGCCGCTGACGGAAACCGCTAGTCCCGTGAGCAATGAAGCCGCGATGTAGACCACGATTTTCACGCGGCCCACGTTCACGCCCAGGTGCCGCGCTTCCTGCTCGCCGGTCAGAATCAAGTTCAAGTCGGAAGAGGTCGCGTAGATCGCGCCCGCCGCGACGATGAACACAAGAAACAGACCCTCGAACCATGCCGCCGGGTTCGCCGGCAGCGTGGAGGCGAGATCGCCCATCAGCCAGAACGCCATTCCGCGTAGGTCGCGCCCGCTGAGCGTGGTCATCAAGAACATGATGATGGCGGAAAGAAACGACGCGGCCACGATGCCCGCGAGCAAGAGCGTGGCGCCATCGAGTTGCCCGCCGCGGCGTCCCAGAAAATAGACCGCGGCCGTGGTGGCTGCGGCGCCCGCGAACGCCAGGAGCTGAATGGCGCCAGGCACATGCGGCGTAAGAATGAGGCTGATGATCGAGCCTAACGCCGCGCCGCTGGAAACGCCCAGCACGTAGGGATCGGCGAGCGGATTTCGCAGCAACGCCTGAAAACCCGCGCCCGCGGTTGAAAGCGACGCGCCGACCAGAATTCCCAGCAGAATCCGCGGCAGGCGCACGTCGAAGACGATTGACTTGTATTCGTTGGGAATCGAATCCCAGCGGCCGAGAATGCCGCTGAAAAGCGTCTTCACGATATCGATCACCGCGATCGGATACGCGCCGATGCGAAGCGAGACGACGGCGGCGGCGAACAGCACGGCCGCGAGGCCGAGGCAGATCAACGCGACACGCTTGGGCGTTAACGGGCGCACGTGAGAAATCCTTCCCCGCAGCTGGCCTGCATCGCCAGATATTTTTCATTTTGCGCGGCGTGCCAGATCGCCCGCGTGCCGCCAAATGCTTCCGGATGCAAATCGTGCGCGAGCTGTTCGATCACGTCCACCAGATCGGGCGACGGGCGCTCGATGCCCTCGCTGATGTTCACCACGTGGCCCTGTGCCACGGCGTCGAGATCGCGCCACACCGGACGCGCGCGCAAATCGGCCACTTCGTTTGCTCCCGGCCCGAGATCGTCCTGCGAAAATACGAGGTAGTCCGGCTGCAACCGCACCACTTCTTCGATGCTGATATGCGGCCAGGACTGATTCGAGGTCACCACGGATTCCGCTCCGGCCCAGCGTAGTGCGTCCGCAATGAACGTGCTCTGCCCGATCGATTGTAGCGGTTCGAGCCATACGATGAAGAGCACGTGCACCATGGGACGCTCGCTCAGCCGCGCATGCAGCCCGTCCAGCCGTTGCTGCAATTTGGCGACGAGCTCCGTGCCGCGCTGCGAAGCGCCCATCAGATCCGCCACGTGCAGCGTGGAGTCGAACATCCCGCGCACCGTGTGCGGATCGCTGGTGTAGACCGGGATGCCCAACCGCTTCAGCGTGTCAGCCGTTTCTTCACTATTGCCCAATTTCGTCGCCAGCACCAGATCCGGATGCAGCGCGACGATGGCTTCGATGCTGGGATTTCCCGGATCGCCCACGTGCGGCTTGGATATCGCGGCTTGGGGAACGTTGCAGAGGTTCGTATCGCCCACGAGCAGGTTTTCCAGGCCCAGCGCGTAGACCGTTTCCGTAATATTGGGCGCGAGCGATACGACGCGCTTCACGTCCGCGGGGACTGTGATGGTGCGGCCCACTTCGTCCGTCACTTCGTGAGGCGTGCTCTGGCCGGCCGTCGCCGCCTGAGCCGCGCTCGCGATCAGCGTGGCGAAAAGCAGGTTGGACCATCGGCGGCGCTGCACTCGCATCGAAATGTTCACTCCAAAATAAAAAAGCCTCGCGAGGATAGCGAGGCGCTTCGCCACACTCTTTCTCGCGAAGAGCGTCAGCTTCTACAAGTTCCGGCAGGTCACCTGACTTTCGGCCTCGCGCCGCGTTCGCAGCGCCTGCCGATCACAGTGGCGGGACCGTGGCCGATTTTCACGGCCTTCCCACTACCGAAACCAATTCAATTGTCGATCGCGAGTTTAAGCCGTGCCAGAGATCGTGTCAATCCACGCGAGCGACGGCGTGAATTTGTGCGTTCAGCGGTTTTTCCACTTCGGCGCGCGCTTTTCTACCAGCGCACGCAAACCTTCCTGTGAATCCTCCAGCTCAGCGAGTTCGTTCAGGAAAACTTTCATCGAATTGCGCACGCCGTCGCGCAACGGCAATCCCAGGCTGCCCATGATGGCTTTCTTCGCCATGGTCAGCACCGGCGCGGACTGCGCCGTCACCTTGGACATCACTTCGGCGACTTTCTTTTCGAGCTCCGCTTCGGGAACCAGCCAGTTCACAAGACCCAGCTCGCGCGCTCGTTCGGCGGACATCGCTTCGCCAGTGAGCACGAGTTCGAGCGCCTGCTTCGGTCCCAAAATGTATGGAAGAATGGCCGCAGCGAGCGGCGGGAAAACGCCGAGCTTGATTTCCGGCTGCGCGAATCGCGCCTTCGGCGTCGCAACAACCAGGTCGCCCAACGCCGCCAACTCCGCGCCTCCGCCCAGCGCCGGACCGTTCACCACCACCAGCAGCGGCTTCGAGGTATCGAGCATCGCGGAAAATGCCATGTGGAACGCGTCGAGCAGCTGAAACACGCGCCGCTGCGTATATTCGCCCAGCTCGATGCCGCCGCAGAAAGTCTTCCCCGCGGAATCGAGCACGATCAGCTTGATATCGCGCTGCTCGCCGAGAGTATTGATGCCGGACGCCAGTTCGCAGAGCATGCGCTCGTTGAGCAGATTATGGTCGGGCCGATCGAGCGTGAGCCGCGCGACTTCGCCATCGACTTTAACTTTGAGGAATTGAAAATCCTCGATCTTGGGCGCGACCAGCGCCAGCGTGCCAAGGACTTCGACGCCTGCGCCGCGCGTCGGCTGATGTAGGGCCATGAAATCGCTCCGGTATGGGCGCTTGCTTGCCGAGGAACGGTACGAAGCGCTCTACAAAAAGGTTAGACCGTTTCGATTTCGACTGCCACGCCCATTCCGCCGGACACACACAATGTGGCAAGGCCCCGCCGACCAGTGCGAGGGCTGGCCTCAAGGCCAGCCGCCTGTCCTTGGGAACGGCGGATTTCGTGGATGAGGGTTGTGAGGATGCGGCTGCCGGTGCAGGCGATGGGATGCCCTAGCGCGATCGCTCCGCCATTGGGATTCAGCCGGGCACGATCGAAATGCAAATCGCGGTCGCAGGCCAGCACCTGGGCGGCGAAGGCTTCGTTGAGCTCGACGGCGTCGTAGTCGGCAACTTTCGTGCCGGTGCGCTTGCTCAGGTTGCGTACCGCAGGCACCGGTCCGATGCCCATCACGCGGGGATCGACGGCCGCCACGGTGGCGTCAACGATTCGCGCGATCGGTTTCAGGTTCAGCTCGCGGACTTTTTCCTCGCTCGCCAGCACCACGGCCGCGGCGCCATCCGTGATGCCGCTCGAATTTCCCGCGCTCACGCTCCCGGTCTTGCTGAAAACGGGCGGAAGCTTCGCCAGTGCTTCGAGCGTCACGTCCGCGCGCACGTGCTCGTCTTTTTCCAGGCGCGTCGTGTTGCCTTTTTTGTCGCGCACCTCGATCGGAACGATCTCGGATTTGAAATGGCACTCCGCCGCCGCGCGCGTCGCGCGTTGGTGGCTTTCGAGCGCGAACGCATCCTGCTCGTCGCGCGAAATCTTGTATTGCTCGGCCAGAATTTCCGCCGTCTCGCCCATGATCATCTTCGAAATCGGGCACGTGAAGCCGTCGCGGTACATTCCGTCGATCAGCGGCTGGTTCCCCAGCTTGAACCCCCAGCGGCCCTCCACCAGATAGGGCACGCGGCTCATCGATTCCGCGCCGCCCGCCACGATGATCTGCGCGCCGCCGGTCAAAATTTCCTGCCAGCCCAGCACTACCGCGCGCAAACCCGACGCGCACGCCATGTTCACTGTGAATGCCGGCACATCGTCGCCCAGCCCCGCGCGCCACGCGATTTGCCGCGCCGGATTCGGGCCCACTCCCGCCGGCCGCGCGTTTCCGAAAATCACCTCGTCTACATGCCACGCGCTGCCGTTCGCGGGATCCTTCCAATGAATCGACGCCGGCGCGTCAAACTCGCCCGGCGTTCGCTCCTTCGGCAGTTGGGCTCCGAACGCGCGCTCCAGAGCCGCTCGGACCGCAATCGTGCCGAGGTCGGGCTGCGTGAATTCCGCCAGCATTCCGCCGAATTTCCCGATCGGAGTGCGAACCGCACTTACGATATAGACTGTATTTGCCATGTTTATCGCATGTTAGCACAGCGATCTCCGCTTCACGGGCAGGCAAGCGACCGATCCTCACACCAAGGGCCAACGTTGGGTTCCCTACCAAACGCGAGCACGGCGGCACTATTTTCATGGTCCTAGAACCAAGCGTTGCCGGGGCATGAGCGAGGAACCGGCCTTTTCTCAGCGGCTTGCAGCCTTGCACTACACAGTACCCGCTGGCCCCGCCCGTGCTACCTCAATAGTCGTAGGGCAGTCATAAGCGGGTTTTCATAAGTGATACCAGGAGACGGCCCATGGCGACCAATTATGGAATTCATACTCAGCACGACAGCGGCTCCATTCATCCATTTTATAAGGCCGGCAAATTTCAGCACTCCGAATCCCAGATCGAAGCGCGGATCGAGCAGCTTCATGACCAGATCGAAAATCTGGAAATGGATTCGCGCCTCGTTTGGCTACAGTCCGGCCCGCATGTATATAGCCCCGAGTTCGACTTCAGCGTGAAAGTGGAAGCGATCCGCTGGATGCTGCGCATCGCGAAACACATGCACGATTCGGCGCGCCAGGCTGTCTTTACGCGAATCGACAAATCGCTCCATCAGATCGAGCGCGCGCTGGACGCGAACGAGTGGTCGAGCGTCACATAACTAGCGGATCGATTGATCGCGCATGGATTTTCGCGGCGGGCGGGTTCTGGGCCCGCCTTTAGACCTCAGTGTGATTGCCACTCGTTCGAAACGCATGTAACATCTCGCCTCGAATTCCCGAACAATTGGCTCCGGGGGGCGAGAATGCACGCAACGCTGCATATCAAGCGATTCGTTCGCGTAGTCGCACGATTAGGCGCGGTACTCGCGCTGTCTGTTGCGTACATTTCTCCCGCGGCGCGTGCCCAAGTAAGAGCCGACGACTATCCGTCGCCCAAGCCTGCTTTCCCGGAGCAAACAAACGCGCCTGCCCCGTCGAAACCCTCCCCCGCGCTGAAAGTCGACACGATTGTCTCGGGTCTCCGCGGTGCGTGGTCCCTCGCGATACTGCCCAACGGCAAAATGCTGGTCACCGAGCGCGCAGGGGGCATCCGCGTGGCGGAAATGAACGGTTTCGTTTCCGCGTCCATCGACGGCCTGCCCGACCAGAAGCAGGTTGGGGCCGAATCGCTCCACGACGTCGTCCTCGATCCCGATTTCGCTCACAACCGCATTATTTATTTCACCTACTTCGCGCCACCGCCGGGTGAAACTCCCGGTTCCTGGCCGCTCGAATATTTCTATGCCAACGTCTGGAAGCGCTCGGTCGCCGAGCGTCTCGCCAACCCCGTCGGCATGGAGCGCGTGGGACGCGGTCGCCTGAGCGACGACGAGCGCCATCTTGAGAATTTCCAGGTCCTCGCCGACGGCTCGAACCGCCGCATCGTCTTCGCGCCCGACGGCACTCTCTTCGTCACTGGCCCGGACCGCTTTCGTTTCTACGACGCCATGTACGACGGTGCCGACCACGAAATCACCGATCCGAAAATTCTTCTCAATTACACCGGCCGCACGCTGCGCATCAATAAAGACGGTTCGATCCCCAAAGACAACCCGTTCCTCGGCCAGCCGAACGTGCCGCCGGATACGTACGACTACGGCCATCGTGATCCCGAAGGCGCGGCCATCAATCCTACGACCGGCAAGCTCTGGGTGATTGAACACGGTCCGCTCGGCGGCGACAAAATTAGCATCATCAAGCCGGGAGGAAACTACGGCTGGCCCAACGTCAGCTATGGCCGCCGTTACAATGGCGACTTGATCGCAGGTAAGGGTTTGACGCAGGCGCCGGGTGTCGAGCAGCCGGTCTACTTCTGGTATCCGGATATCGCCCCGTGCGCATTGATTTTTTACACCGGCGACATGTTCCCGGAGTGGAAAGGCAACGTCCTGGTCGGCGGGATGGGCGCGCAAGCGATGATCCGGCTCGTGCTCAATAGCGACGGCAATAAGGTCATCGCCGAAGAGCGCCTGCTGCATGATCTGCACCAGCGCGTCCGCGAAATCGAGCAAGCTCCAGACGGCTCGCTTTTCATCCTGCTGGACGACGGCCGCCTAATCCACGTCTCCAGAAAATAACTCGCTGCACATTTGACGTCGTCATTCTGAGCGGAGTGACCCGACGTCTTTGCAATCCGACCCGCTCCTGCTGGTCGTCGGGTCACGCAGTCGAAGAATCTCTCTCGGGCGTAACCACGGGCAGCGCGCGGCGCCAGTCCCGATCGTTTCGGCGTGTCTCTGTGGCCAACTTCCCGCCTTTCCGTTATCCTCGTCGCCGCCATGAAAGCATACGAAATCCCCACGACGGTCACGAAGCTTGAAGACCTCCGCCGCATCGAGCGCCCCGATCCCAAGCCCGGTCCGTACGACGTCCTCGTCCGCCTCCGCGCCGCCGCGCTCAACTACCGCGATCACGCCATCATCGTCGGCAAGTATCGCTACGGCCTCACGCGCGACACCATCCCTTGCTCGGACGGTGCCGGAGACGTTGTCGCCGTCGGCGCGAACGTCACGCGCTTCAAACCGGGCGACCGCGTGATTCCCACGTTCTTCCAAATCTGGATCGACGGCGCCCCGCCGAAAAACCGCGCCGCCCTCGGCGCTCCGCTCGACGGCACTCTCGCCGAATTCATCTCGCTGCACGAAGACGGCTTCGTCGCCATGCCGCCATCGCTTTCATTCGAGGAAGCCGCCACGCTGCCCTGCGCCGGTCCCACCGCTTGGAACGCACTGATGTTACTCGGCACACGCATCAAGCCCGGCGACACCGTACTGTGCCTTGGCACCGGCGGCGTGTCGATGTTCGCGCTGCAATTCGCGCGCGCGGCAGGCGTCCGCGTCATCGTCACTTCATCGAGCGACGCGAAAATCGAACGCGCCCGCGCAATGGGCGCATCCGACGGCGTGAATTACAAAACGCATCCAGACTGGGAGAAAGAAGTTCTCGCGCTTACCGGCGACCGCGGCGTCGATTGCGTGATCGAAAATGGCGGAATGGGCACGCTCGCACGATCGTTCGAATGTGTCGGCTATGCGGGCAAAATCGCGCTGATCGGCGTTCTTACCGGCCCGGAAGGCAACGCGAATCCCCACGACCTGATGTTCAAGAATGCCAGCCTCGTCGGGATTGGCGTCGGCAGCCGCGCCAGCCTCGAACAGCTGATTCAAGCCATCGAGGTAAATCGCATCAAGCCCATCATCGAAAAAGTCTTCCCGTTCGAAAAGGCGCTCGAAGCGTTCCGCCTTCAGGCATCCGGCAACTTCATGGGCAAAATCGTGATCACGATCTGACGACGAGTTGCCGACGATTCATTTCGTGCGCGTAGATACACTCCGAGCCACTCGCACGATCGCAGCCGCGCTCCGATCCACATCTTCCACCGTCGTCGGCCAGCCCGATACGCTGATTCTCATCGCGGCCTGTCCGTGCCACTCCGTCCCGCCGCACCAGCACGTACCCTCGTTCTGCACTTCCTGAATTGCGCGCCGCGTGGTCTCGGTGCTGCCAAACGATACCAGCACCTGATTCAGCTCCACATCATTCAATATGGCGTATCCCGCACTGCGCAGCTGTTCCGCAAATCGCGTAGCGAGCCGGCAATGCCGCTCGATCATTTCCGCCAGCCCTTGCTTCCCCAATGATCGCAACGCGGCCCATACCTCCACTCCGCGCGCCCGCCGCGACGATTCGGGCGTGTAATGCCACGGTTCGCGCCCGGCGCCCGGCTGCAGATAAGCTGC
The DNA here is from genome assembly GCA_963800535.1 of uncultured Acidobacteriota bacterium. GTDB lineage: Bacteria > Acidobacteriota > Terriglobia > Acidiferrales > UBA7541 > Palsa-295. The sequence continues at coordinate 369,290 of CAWDBK010000012.1, read as the reverse complement.
GCTGACGACCATCGCCGATCGCAAGTGCTCCGCGTCGCGCACGAACGCCAATCCGGAGTCATACGGCACGTTCAGCCATTTGTGGCAATCCGTGGCCCACGAATCGGCGTTCGCAAATCCCTTCATTAAATGGGCACGCTCCGGTGCAGCCGCGGCCCACAGACCGAACGCGCCATCCACATGCACCCACGCGCCAGCCGCTTGCACACGCGAACAGATTTCCTCCGCGGGATCGAAAGCTCCGGTATTCACATTGCCTGCCTGAATGCAAACGATCGTTCGATCGTCGAGCTTCGGCAGCGCCTCGCTCCGCATCCGGCCCTGTCCGTCTGTGGGCACGCTGACCACTCGCGATCGTCCCAACCCCAACATCGAAAGTCCCTTAAGCAGCGAAACATGAACTTCGTCTCCGACCACTACCGTCAACGGCGGCGCGCCAAAAAGTCCGTTCTCCTCCACATACCATCCCGCCCTGCCCAACAACGCATGCCGCGCCGCCGCCAGGCAAGTAAAGCTCGCCATCGTCGCGCCGGTAACGAATCCAACCCCGCATGCCGGCGGCAATCCCAGCACTTCGCACAGCCATCCGCGCGCGATCTCTTCCAGTGCTGCAGTTGTCGGCGACATCACGCTCAACGCCGCGTCCTGATCCCACGCCGCCGCCAGCCAGTTCGCAGCCAGCGCCGCCGGCAAGCTGCCGCCGATCACGAATCCGAAATAGCGCGGCCCTGCCGACGCCACCGTCGCGGGTGATCCGATATCGTCCAGCATCGCCAGCACGCGCGCCGCCTCCGTGGAACCCTCGGGCATCGGTCCGCCGAGCCCGCCCAATCGCGCCACATCTTCGGCGCGGGGCGCCACGCTGCGTTCGCCAACGCCCGACAAATAACGCGCCGCCCGCTCCGCCGCATCGACCAATAACTCCCGCATGGCCCCTCCAACTGGTGTGTCAGTACGAGGCGCTATGATCCGGGAATCTCCTCGATGCAACCAGCGCCAATGTGGCCACCAGAACTTGTGTAAGCCTTCCATTTTGGCCCCTTGAGGCATACCTATCGGACTGGGGCGCGTCTCAAGCTCTGCGGTAAGGTACGTCCTGGGTTTTCTTCCCCGGACCCGGTAAGAAAAGAGTGTCTCGGCTGTCGATTTTCGGCTGCTCGTTCGACTAACCAGTAGGAGGAAACAACCATGCAATATCTGCTTTTGATTTACGGACAGGAATCGGATTGGTTCAATCTCACCCAGCAACAGATCGGCGCCATGATGGCGGACTACGCTAAATTCACCGAGGAAATCACGAAAGCGGGCAAGAACCTCGGCGCGAATCGCCTCACTCCCATCGCCAGCGCCACGACTGTCCGCGTGCGCGACGGCAAGCGCGTGGTCACCGATGGTCCGTTTGCCGAAACCAAGGAGCAGCTCGGCGGCTACTATCTCGTCGAAGCCGCGGATCTGGACGAAGCCATCGCCATCGCCGCCAAAATTCCAGCCGCCCGCCACGGCTCCATCGAAGTCCGACCCATCTTCACAATGGAGCAAGCCGCCGGCCGTTAATACATCGTCATTCTGAGCGAAGTGGCCGGACGCCGTCGCTTTTCGTCCCGCTCTTGCGGGTGTCCGGTCACGCAGTCGAAGAATCTCTCCGGCAGCTGCCGCAGCGAGCACGGATAGTGCGTTCGCGGAAGGTGTTGAGGGGGTCGGAGCTTCAGCTCCGACATTGGTCACCAGCCCTCAGAGGTTTTAACCCCTGAGCAAATGCCGCAGCAGCCCCAGCACATGTAAGATTCCTGCGACATGGATCTCGAAAAGCTTCACCGCGAAGAGTCGGGCCGCGTCCTGGCCACACTGATCCGTCTGCTCGGCGATTTCGATCTCGCCGAGGAAATGCTGCAGGAAGCGTACGCCGTCGCTCTGGAAAAATGGCCCGTGGAAGGCGAGCCGTCGAACCCGCGCGCATGGCTCGTCAGCACGGCGCGTCACAAAGCGATCGACCGCATCCGCCGCGATCAGCGATGGGAGGCCAAGCGCGACGAAATCGCGAAGACGGTTCCGGTCGCCGCGCCTGCTGCCGCTGAATCGGCCGGCGCAACCGACGATATGTTTCCCGATTACCAAATCGATGACCAGCTCCGCCTGATCTTCACCTGCTGCCATCCGGCGCTGGCCGAAGACGCGCAGGTCGCGCTCACCCTGCATACTATTTGCGGCATCACCACCGAGGAAATTTCCAATGCATTTCTAACGCCCGTGCCGACCATGGCCCAGCGCCTGGTCCGCGCCAAGCGGAAAATACGCGACGCCAACGTTCCCTATCGCGTCCCGCCGCCCGAAGACCTGCCGGACCGGCTGGACGCCGTTCGCCTGGTGGTCTACTTGATTTTCAACGAAGGATATTTCGCCAGCACTGGCGACGCGCTCGTTCGCCGCGAACTCTGTGCCGAAGCTATCCGCCTGGGCCGCGTCCTCTGCCAGCTTTTGCCGCGGGACGCGGAAACGCGCGCCCTGCTGGCCCTGATGCTCCTGCACGATTCCCGCCGCGATGCGCGCGTCAGCTCCGAGGGCGAGCTGATCCTGCTCGAGGAACAAGACCGTTCCGCGTGGCTCGCCGATCAAATCCGCGAAGGCACCGCGCTGCTTGAATCCGCTCTTCGCAGCGGCGCGAACGGCCCCTACGCGCTGCAAGCTTCCATTGCGGCGCTCCACGCCAATGCAAAAACCGCCGCCGAAACCGATTGGCTGCAGATCGCCGCGCTGTACCATGCGCTGCTGAAAATCCATCCGTCGCCGGTCGTTGAGGTGAACCGCGCCGTCGCCATCGCCATGGCACACACGCCGCAGGACGGGCTCACGCTGCTGGACGCCGTAGCCAGCCGCGAGCAACTCGCCGAATTTCATCTGCTCCCGGCCGCCCGCGCCGACCTTCTGCGCCGCCTGGGCAAACTCGACGAAGCCGCGGAAGCTTACCGCCGCGCCCTTGCGCTCGCCACGAACGACGTGGAACGGCGCTTCCTTCGCCGGCGCCTCAGCGAACTGTCGTCGTAGAGACGCAATATATCGTGCCCGGCGATCTTTCTGGGTAGCGCCGGAACGATTCCTTTGCCTCACCCCGCCGCCGCGTGTTTGCTTCAGCCCCGTGATATCATCCGCGCGTCTTTATCCAAGAATTTCGCCGGAGGATTCACATGGACCGCAAGCGCCGCGATTTTCTTTCCGCCACCGCAGCCGCCGTCACTCTTTCCGCAGGACTGCCGGCAAAACTGGCGCACGCCACCGAATCATCCCCACCAGCCTCCGCTGCGGCGGCACGGGCGCAAGCGGCACAGAATCCGGCGCCCAATGCTTCCGCCGCCGCAAACTACGGCGCGCCCAGCGAAATCAAAGCCATCGACTTCATCAACCTCCGCGAGCTCGAGCCCGCCGCGCAAAAAGTAATTCCCGCCGGCGGCTTCGGCTACATCTCCAGCGCCGCTGGCGACGAATGGACGAAGCGCGAGAACGAAGCTGCATTCAAGCGCGTCACGATCGCCCCGCGCTACCTTACCGGTTACAAGGACGCCGACCGCTCAACCGTCGTCCTCGGCTCGCAGCTCGCCATGCCGATGATGGTTTCCGCGATGGCCGCGCATGCCATGGCCCACGAAACCGCCGAGATTGGCTCCGCGCAGGGCACGAACGCCGCGAAGGCGCTTTACTGCGCCGGGTCACTTTCCACAAAGACGCTTGAGGAAATCGCGCAGGTCTGTCTCGGCCCGAAATGGTTTCAGATTTATCTGCCCGCCGATCGCGGAGTCGCCGCCGCGGTGCTGGGTCGCGCGAAAGCGGCGGGCTATACCGCGATCGTGCTCACCATCGACACGGTCGTTCCCAGCAATCGCGAAACGGATCGCCGCAATCATTTTCGTTCGCCGTTTCCTTCGGGGAATTTTCCGGCGCAAGCCGGCGGCTACGGACAGGAAGCGATCAAGCGCGATCTCGATTGGAACGACGTCGACTTTATCCGCAAGACGACGGGATTGCCTGTGCTGCTGAAAGGCGTAATCACTCCGGAATTCGCCGCCGAAGCCATCGACCACGGCTGCGCCGGCGTGCAGGTTTCCAACCACGGAGGACGCCAGCTCGATGATGTGCCGGGCGCGTTCACCGCGCTGCCTCGTATCGCCGACGCGCTGCACGGTCGCGGCGTCATCGTGATCGACGGCGGTATCCGGCGCGGCCAGGACGTTTTCAAATGCCTGGCGATGGGCGCGAATCTAGTCGCGATCGGACGGCCCGTTCTTTACGGCCTCGCGCTCGGCGGCTGGATGGGCGTCCAAGCCGTCTTCCAGCATCTCGACGCCGAACTCGAAATGACCATGCGTCTGGCCGGCGCCAGAACGATCTCCGAAATATCCAGAAAATACGTCAATGTGTGACCGTAGTGACTTCGCCTAGTGGGCCTGAAATCCTTGGCCGGGGATCAGTCGCAGGACCAGGCCGAGGAAGACGAGAACGGTCACGTAGTAGACCAGCGACAGTTTGCTTGATTGCTGCGGCATGTCTTTTGTAAAAACTCTCCACGCGGCGCACGCGGCAACGATGAAGAAAACCCCCTCACCGAGCAGCAGCCAGAGCGCGAGGCCGGCCGTCAGCAGCAAAATCCGGTCGAACTGACCGAGCGCGGCGATCGCCTGGCCGCCGTCCAGAATCCAGATCGGCGCGAGATTCAGGACATTCATGAACGCGCCGAATCGCGCCAGCTCCGCCCAGAACGGGTCGTGCGTGTGCATCCAGATCAGGACGCACGCTACCGACGCGAGCCAGCCTGCGAGCGGACCGGCGAGGCTGACGGCGGCGCGCGTTTGCAACGACACTCCTCGCGCGTCCCATTTCACGTACGCGCCTATCAACGGAATGAACACCGGCATTTCCGCTGGAAGACCGCGCAGTTTGATGTCGATGAAGTGACCCATTTCGTGAATCAGGATCAACAGCGCGACGCCGAGGCCGAACTTCCACCCCCACAGCGCCCAGTAGATGGCGATGAAACTGAAAAACGTGAGCAGGAATTTCAGTTTGAATATTGCGAACAGCAACGTCTTGCTTTTTGCGAGCACCACGGCGATGGGACCGAGCGGGCCGAGACGCTTGGCCATGGCGCTTTTCTGCTGCGCGGGAGCGGGCGTCATCGGGTCGAGCGTCTTGGCTAAAAGGTCGCGCGCGTGATCGCGAATCCACATGGCCTGGCGTGCGTCCGCCGGCAGCAGCGGCAGAGCTTTCAGCCACTCCTCGCGAGCGAGCCGGAATTCCTGCTTTGCTTCGAGATCTTTCGCGGCGGCGGCGATGCGGTCGAGCTGGTCCGAATGGACCAGCGAATTGCAGCGCGGGCAGACCAGCGCTTCCGGAGGAAGCTCCTGCACGCACGTCTGGCATTTCTTGTGGAAGGGTGAACTGGCCGAGGACATGTGGATTGGATGCGCCTAGCCGAGGCTCGGTGGCGGCGCGGATGGCGCGGCCGAACTCGCGTTTTTGAACGGGCCGACGATCTGCGCATGGTCGCTCATCGAAGTAAGCTGCCAGGCGATGCGCAGTCCGACCAGAAGGATGACCACGCCAATCGCGCCGTGCACCGGATCTCGGCCAAGCTCGAGGAACGGTGAAGCCAATCCGATGTAGACAAGATAGAGCACCAGCACCAGACCGCTTTTTGCAGGCTCTCTGGACGGCTCTGGGCTGGCCGAATCAGTGTCGCGGTCTACGTCCGAAGATTGTGCGTCCGGGTTCGAATTTGTGGCGCTCGATGGCTCCGTTGATTGCATGGTCGGGGCGGGCTTGGCGTTTCGTTCCTTCGCCATCTGCGAAAAGGCAATCGGCACCGCCGACATGGATACCGCTGCATAGGTGAGCAACACAGCGAGAATCTGATAGTGCGTGCCGCCGAAACCTTGCGAGCCCATTTTCACCGCTCTGCCGACGATGTAGCCGACCGCGAGCGAGATGAAGCCGATCTCGATGCCCGTGACGATCGTAAAAGTGGCGTAGATGATGAGACCCAGAATCGCGCCGCCGATTCCGAACAGAAGGCCGCGCATGAAATTCGCGTGAGTGCTGGTGGGCGTCGCGCTTTTCGCGTGCGTGGCGCACTGCTCGCAAGCCACCGCGCCGTTGACGCGATAATAGGTGGCGCCGACGGGCTGCTTGCAGAGCTGACAGGCCTGCTGCGACGCCGCGCTGCCGTATTCGGCCTTTTGAAATTGAGGAGCGTCCATGTTGGTTACCACCTCGTTACTGATAGTCGCCGGACAATAGCATGGGCTGGCGCGGTTGACAATTGCGTGGGGCGACGAAGTCCGCCCGCGCATAGGCCCTTTTTGTGTCGAATAGAACGTACACCGATTGTTTATTTTCAATGGGTTGCGGCAGTTTCTATTCGGCGCGTGTGTCGAATAGAAAGGCCGGAAATCGCGGCGGCCTTCACAGACAGGATTGTCTGTGCCACTGGCACCCCCGAAAATAATTGTCGAATAGAATGTGCACCGGTCCTTTATTTTCAGCGAGATGTAACGATTTCTATTCATTTTCATTGTCGAATAGAAATCGATGCGTTCGGCGTGGTAGTGGACCGGGAGTGGGGATTCGGTAGCACGGAGGCAATGGGGCAGGGAGACAGGGAAAAAGCTCGGGCGCGGGGCGGACGGATAGCGTGGCGTTCGTCGCCGAAGCGAAACGGCCAAACTCTTCATCGGCTGTGCTCGTTGGACGCCGCTTTGAGCCCCAATGCGTTCGTGGGGGCGGCGTCTTCGTTCTGGTTTGACCGCTCCGGGACTTGCTTAGTGGCCCCTGCCCGAAGGAAGGGGGACGTTCCTACGGTACATGGATTTCGCGCGCGAATCTGCTGGGACAACGGACAGGAAAAGTACAGGCTTACGTAGCTGTTCTTTTTAGCCTAATCGTAATGAATCTTCGACGATGCCGTTTTTTCGAAGGCCTTTTGTTCCTTTTCCAGATTTCCTTCCATTCCGTATGAGGTAGCTGGGGTTTGATTCTGTAGACACGATTGTCTAGGACTCCGAAATCTCCACGCACTCACCAATTACTACTCAGCGATCAGAAATTTCGGTATTCTCGTTCACCTATGCATGACTTGGGATTTGTGCGCGAGCACATGGATGCGATCGAGAAGATGGCGCGGGACCGCGGGATTGCGCTCGACCTTGAGCCGTTTCGCGAGCTGGATGCGGAGCGGCGCAAGATTATTACGTCCACGGAAAAGCTGAAGGCGGAGCGGAACAAGTCGAATGAAGAGATGGCGGGCTGCACCTCCAGGTTCGAGCGATGGAATCAGTCGGCCAACCGACCGATGAGTCTCGGCAGTTTAGGAATACGAAGTTGAATCCCGCTGTCCTGCGGATGAAGGAGGTCTCCGACGAAATCAAGCGCAATGATCTGCTGATTACCGAGCTGGACGAGCGGATGCGGGCGTTTTTGCTGACGATTCCGAATATTCCGCACTCGAGCGTTCCTGTGGGCCACAGCGCGGCGGACAACATCGTGGTGCGCACGTCCGGCGCTCCGCCGAAATTTGAGTTTGCGGCGCGGCCGCATTGGGAGATCGGGGAGCGGTGCGGGATTCTGGATTTCGAGGCGGCGCAGAAGATGAGCGGGGCGCGATTCGCGGTCTACAAAGGGCTGGGCGCGCGGATGGAGCGGGCGCTCGCGAATTTCTTCCTGGACACGCACACGAAAGAGAGCGGCTACACGGAAATCCTGCCGCCGTTTCTGGTGAACACGGCGGCGCTGACCGGCGTGGGGCAGCTGCCGAAGTTCGCGGCGGACATGTTTCACCTGGAAGGCACGGATCTGTGGCTGACGCCGACATCGGAAGTGGAGCTGACGAACCTGCATCGCGACGAAACGCTGGACGCGGATGCGCTGCCGATCAAGGTGTGCGCGTGGACGGCGTGTTTCCGGAGCGAGGCGGGCGCGGCGGGAAAAGACACGCGGGGGATCAAGCGGCAGCACCAGTTCCAGAAGGTGGAGCTTTTCAAATTCACGCGGCCGGAGCAGAGCTACGACGAGCTGGAGACGCTGGTGCGCAACGCGGAGAAATGCCTGGAGAAGCTGGGGCTGCACTATCGCGTGGTGCAGCTGTGCACGGGCGACATGGGATTCGCGTCGTCGAAGACCTACGACATCGAGGTGTGGCTGCCGTCGACGGGCGAGTTCATGGAGATTTCGTCGTGCTCGAATACCGAGGCGTTTCAGGCGCGGCGGTCCGGGATTCGGTTTAAGAGCGCGAAGGGGCGGGAAGAGCGAGTACGTGCATACGTTGAATGGGAGCGGGCTGGCGGTGGGGCGGACGTGGATTGCGATCGTGGAGAATTTTCAGCAGGCGGATGGAGCGGTGAAGCTGCCGGAGGCGCTGTGGCCGTATATGGGCGTGGAGAAGATTCCTGTTAAGGGGTGAGGAGCGGCGGGACTCGACGACCGAAACACAACTTGCTGCGGGTGAGGCGCAGCAGAGGTAGGGCGCTTCGCGCGGGATGATTTCATGTCGCGGGTGAACCCGCGACCCACAAAGAAAGACCTCGCCCTTACAGGACAAGGGTGGGCACTCGGAAAAGCGAAAAACAACGACTGCCGGGCTGAAGAACCTGGCGCTACGTTCAAGTCAAAATCTGACCGGCGAGACGCAGGGCACTTCGCGCGGGATGATTTTATGTCGCGGGTGAACCCGCGACCCACAAAGAAAGACCGACCCTTAAAAACGAAGGATGGGCTCAGCGTCGCCGATTCACAAGCCGGAGAGAGATTCTTCGACTCCGCGACCCGGCATCCAGGCTGCGCCGGGACGAAAAGCCAAACCGCCGGCGCTGCTCCGCTCAAAATGACGGCGAGAGCGAAAAGAAAAAGGGTGCAGGACCCAAACCTTCTTCCTGCACCCCCGGTTGAAATCGAATGCTCGCGGTCAGGATTTAGGCGTGATTTTGTCTACGTGCACGGAGCCATCGTCCATCAGGTGGCCGGTGACGCTGACTTCGACGCCGAGGTCTTTGTCCATGCTGACGGCGTCCTGATTGTGGATGGGAATGACTTTCTTTTCGGAATTGACGAATACCCAGGAAGCGCCCTTGGTCTTCATGCAGGTTTGAGCGCAGGCTTTGTGAGCCGCGTTCGCGCCCTTGACGCCGCAGGAGCTGTCGCTGATCCAGCCGTTCCAGGTCATCGTCTTGTTTTCGGCGATGGAGCTGAGGCTGAGCACGGCAACGAGAGCGGCGAGCACGGCGAAACTGGTGACTGCTTTCCTCATTTTGAATCTCCCTTTTGCGGATTGAGCGGCCGGCTGCGACGGGATTCGCGGAGGCTCGCCCGATCACATGTCACTAGATTGAATGCAATGGACCCTAAAAATCATCCCTGCGCGACGTGGCGCGGGCGGGCTAGAGGTCTATTGATACTCCAATCGCGGGGTGAGCGCCAGAGGGGAAATTTGGGGCGAAGCGAGGGCGTGAACGGGATGCAGGTGGCAGAGTTTCCTCGACCGGCCGCGCGGGGAGAGAGCCTTCGACTCCACGGCCGGACGTCCCGCAAGAGCGGGAGGTGCAAAACTATCGGGCCGCTCCGCTCAGGATGACGGCTTTTCTGCAGAGGGTGAGGAGGCGAATGGAGAGAACCGTGCCAAGCATCTGTGCCGGGCGTAGCGGTGCTACGCCCTACGGGGAAAATGCAAAACCTTTAGGCGTGGCCCATCAGGACCATGGGACCGGTGGGTTGCGGCATGCCGCCGGAAGGCTCGAGCGTTACGGCGAACATTTTCGGCGAGAGGCCTGGGGGCATTTTCATCATCCAGTGGTCGGCGTGGCCAGTGACGGGGTTGAAAACGCCGGCGTTGATCGGTTTGCCGTCCGTGAGCACGACCCAGAGCTGGTAGCTTTTCGCCGCGGGAGCGGGGGCGATTTCGCCGTCGAACATGAGCATGCCCATTTTCATGTTGTACATCACGTGGGCGGCGCCCTGGGGCTGGCCGGGCTGCTGGGCGAGCGAGACCGTCACTGTGTCGCTCGATCCGATCAAGTCCGCGACCTGGCGGGCTTCGTCGAGCTGCTGCTCTTGCTGCTGGGCGGAAGCACGCAGGGCGGCGAGCTGGCGATCGAGATCGCGATTTTGCTGCCAGAGGACGACTGTAGCGATGGCGAGAACGGCAAACGCAGGAACAAGAACGGCAGCGCGCCAGCGATCGAAGAAGCCGGGTGCGTACTCGCGCGGTTGCGGCACGCGTGCCGTTGCGGGCACCGCGCTGGTTTTTGCTTCGGCTTCCGCGTCTGCGCGAACTTGCGCCATCAGGCGCTGCTTCACCGCGGCAGAAGGCTCCACGCGCGGGGTGGCAAGAGCCAGCGTAGCGATGCGTCCGCGGGCTTCGGCGAGTTTGCGGGCGCATTCGCTGCAGCCGGCGACGTGCGATTCGATGGCGAGCTTTTCGTCGCCTTCCAGCGCGCCGAGAGCGTAGAGATCGAAATCTTCTTCGCGAGTTGGGTGAGCGTTCATGTGGTGGATGCCGCCTGCGCGTGCAGAGTTCGTTTCAGTGTTTCGACGGCGGAGCGCAACCGCGTCTTCACGGTGCCCAGCGGGTCGCCGGTTTTTTGCGCGATTTCGCTGTGGCTCAGGCCTTCGAAATACGCAAGCTCGATGGCGGCGCGCTGTTCGGGAGGAAGATTTTCGAGCGCACCCTTCACGCGGCCCAGAAGCTGGTTTTGCGCCGCGGCGGTTTCGAGATTGAATGGCGATGCTGCCGCGACTTGAGTCAGCTCGTCGCCCGCGGCCGGATTGTGGCGGCGCAGTCGCGAGATGGCGCGATTGCGCGCGATGACCATGAGCCATCCCGGCAGCGAACCGCGCGCCGGATCGAATTGCGAGGGATTGCGCCAGAGCTGGAAGAAAATATCCTGCAAAATCTCCTCCGCGGCCTGCGTGTCGCGCAGAATGCGATTCAGAACGGACGAAAGCATGCCAGCGTAGCGGTCGTACAGCGCGGCGAGCGCCGTCTGGTCCCGCTGAACGATTCTCTCGATGAGCGCCGCGTCCGAGGCTCTCTGATCCGTGGCGGAATCTGAACTCACCAGCTTGTGGCGGCCCCCTTCCTTAATGTACGCGCGATTATAGCCGGGCGGATTGGCTGAATTGCGCGTCGACTGCAAACTTGGGATAGCCGGGATTGACTGGCACGTTTCAGGCGACGGTATAGAACTTCCATAACCTGGCGTTCCAAGCCGGAATGAGCGCATTTCCGGCCTAGAGTATGTTCTATAAAATGCTTATTATCAGTATGTTATGAGGTAATTCGCGGGCACCGAAAATGTTCCGATGTGTTACTTGTTTGCTTCCAACGGGCGCGAATCAGGTGGGTTTCCATTGACATCCTTTATGGGTTGGCTAAACTTCGATTCTCGCGTGACTTACAAGCGATTAGCCGTTTCGAGGCTTAGCACGCAGTTGAAGCATCGCGCTTCCCACCCAGGAGGAAGGCAAAAATGGCGACGGTTGCCAAGGCGGCCCCTCAATCCGTACCCCGAATCGCGCCTCGCGAGGATTTGAACCCCTTTCGCATCGCTCAGATTCAATTCGATCTGGCGGCCGAGTACCTGAAGCTGGATGCCGGGCTGCGGCAAATCCTGCGCACCCCGAAGCGCGTGCTGGAAGTTTCCATCCCGACGAAGATGGACAACGGGCAGGTGAAGGTTTTCACGGGCTATCGCGTGCAGCACAACGTGTCGCGCGGGCCTTCGAAGGGCGGGCTTCGCTACCATCCAGGCGTGACGCCGGACGAGGTGAAGGCGCTGGCGATGTGGATGACATGGAAGACGGCCACGGCGAATTTGCCGTTTGGCGGTGGCAAGGGCGGCGTGATTTGCGATCCGAAACGGATGAGCAAGCCCGAGCTGGAACGGATGACGCGGCGCTATACGTCGGAAATTTTGCCCTTGATCGGGCCGGAGCAGGACATTCCGGCGCCGGACGTCTACACGGATTCGCAGACGATGGCGTGGATGATGGACACGTACTCGATGACCAAGGGATTTTCGAGCCTGGGCGTCGTGACGGGGAAGCCAGTGTCGATCGGCGGCAGCGAAGGACGCAAAGACGCGACGGCGCGCGGATGCCAGGTAGTAGTGGAAGAGGCCTGCAAGGTAAAGAAGATGTCGCTGCGCGGATCGAGCGTGGCGATTCAGGGATTCGGCAATACGGGTTCGCAGATTGCGCGGCTGTTTGCGGAGAAGAAAGCGCGAGTGGTGGCGATCAGCGATTCGCGCGGCGGCGTGTTCAATTCGCGCGGGATCGATCCGCTGAAGGCGATGCGTTACAAGGAGCGCTCGGGGACCGTGGTGGGCATGCCGGGGACTTCGCGAATCTCGAACGACGATTTGCTGACGATGAAGTGCGACATTCTGATTCCGGCGGCGCTGGAGAACGTGATCACGCTGAATAATGCGGATCAGATCAAGGCCAAAATTGTTTGCGAAGCGGCGAATGGGCCGACGACTCCTCATGCGGATGAAGTTCTGGCGCGCAAGGGAATTTTGTTGATACCGGACATTCTGGCGAACGCGGGCGGAGTAACGGTCAGCTATTTCGAGTGGGTGCAGGATTTGCAGAGTTTCTTCTGGCCGATTTCCGAGGTAAACACAAAACTCGAAACCGTGATGCGCCAGGCGTTCACGGATGTGTATGAGTCGATGCGGAAGCATCGGGCGCATATGCGGACCGGGGCTTACGTGCTGGCTGTGGGACGCGTGGCGGATGCGACGCTCGTGCGCGGGCTGTTCCCCTGATATTCCGTGACTGGTAGTCTTTGAATTCTCGAAGTTCTCAACATCCAACCAGCGGTTTCCATCGAGTGGAAAAATATTTCTTGCGTGCGACGCTTCGACGCCGTACATTTTGTTTTGCCGGCACGCCCAACGTGAAGGGTGTCGCCGGCATACGTGTCTAGCGCGAGAGTGAAGCGGAATTGAGCAGCCACCATCACCACATGGGCAACGGCCACAACACACCACCGATACTTCTGACCATCGCAGGCTTCGATCCAACGTGCGGCGCGGGCGTGGCCGCGGACCTGAAAACATTCGCGGCGCATAATTGCTACGGAGTGGCGGCGGTGACAGCGCTGACCGTGCAATCGACGCTCGGAGTGCGAGCGGTGCAGGCAACTCCGGCGGCGACATTGCGCGCGCAGCTGGAAGCGCTGGCGGAAGATGCGCGTCTAGCAGGCGTGAAGATCGGCATGCTGGCGAATCGCGCGAATGCGGCGGCGGTGGCAGAGTTTCTGGACAAATATAGATTCGCGCATGTGGTGCTTGATCCGGTGTCCCGGCCGACGGCGGGCGACGCGGAGCTGCTGGATGCGGCGGGATTGAAATTTGTGCGCGACGAAATGCTGAAGCGCGCCAGCGTGATCACTCCGAATATTCCCGAGGCGGAATTTCTGACCGGCATGGAAGTGAAGGACGTGGCGGGAATGAAAGCCGCGGGACAAAAGCTGCTGGAAATGGGCGCGCGGGCGGTGATCGTGACCGGCGGACATTTCGAAAAACCGATCGACGTGCTGTGTGACGGCACGGACATTGAGACATTTGGCGGGGATCACGTGCGCAGCCCCAATACGCACGGGACCGGCTGCACGTTTTCGTCGGCGGTGGCCGCGCAGCTGGCGAGCGGGCAGCAATTGCGCGAGGCGGTGATCCTGGCAAAGGCCTACGTCACCAAAGCGATCGAGAAATCCTACCAAACCGGCAAAGGCGCCGGACCGCTGAACCAGCTGTTCCGATTTCACCAGGAACCGCCGGCTCGGGGAGTTCACGAAGTGCCGCAGCATGGGATGCATCCGGCTGCGGAACCTGCCGCGCACTGAGACCTTCCGAAGTAATCATCAACACATTGGAATAAATCGCCGTCTCCTGCGGTCTGTACAGGAGAACCGCAAGGAGGCGATATGTTCGGAGGCCGGGTGTTTCCGGCGGCGCCGATTCTCGCGAATTTTGTGCTCGCCGCGGAATTGACGATGGGCGTGGGGCTGGCACTGGGAGGGTGGGCGGCGCGAGCGCGGCGATACAAGCTTCATGCGTGGTGCCAGTCGTCGATCGTGCTGTTGAATCTGGCGGTCGTGGCGCTGACGATGGCGCCGTCGTTTGCGGAGCGCGTGGCGCCGAGGATTCCGCGGAGGATTGGGCGACCGTTTTATTTTATGGCAACGGCACATGGGCTGGTTGGCGCGGCGGCGGAAATTCTGGCGTTGTATGTGTTGATTGCGGCGGGAACGAGTTGGCTTCCGGAACGGTTGAGATTGCGGAGTTTCAAGCGGACGATGCGGGCGGTTCTGGTGTTGTGGTGGTTAGCGTTGTTGCTGGGGATGGCGACGTATGTGCAGTGGTATGTGCCGGGTGGTTTGCGCTGGCCGAGGACGTCATGAGCCGGCGGGCCGGAGCTGAAGCCGATTTTGTTGCCTGGCGCATTTTCCCCGTCTCTGTACGCTTGAAGCGAAAACCTCAATCGTCCCTCCGGACTGGGCCGATATACTTGCTGCGTACCCGGCATTTTCCGCTTCGCTCCATGCCGGGCTAATTTCAATCGCCGCTCCGCGGCTGGCCCAGGTAACCCCCGCGTTCGCTCCCGAAGTTGCTGCGGGACTCCCGCCCTTAACACCGAAGGGCAAGGCGAGGCGTCCGGAAAAACTAGAAGACGACTAGGTAGATGACCATGGCGATGCCTACCGCTGCGAGGAATGCGGCTAGAGCGATGGCACCTGCGGACGGCTTGGTGAACTCGGTTTCGCCGCGGTTGAGTTGCGACACCAGACGGACGTGGTGCCAGGCGGCGAAAACGTCCATGACGACACCGGCAGCGATGAGGGCGTTGCCGAACCAGATGGAGAGGCCATGACGTGGAGCGGGAACGTCGGGCGCCACGACGTGGATTTCCTGCAAGAAAAGCCCGAAGCGCGCGACAACGAAACCGAAACCCATAAGCGCGAGGCCGGTGCGAATCCAGGCGAGGAACGTGCGCTCGGCCGCAAGGTAATCGCTGGGGCCGAACGTGTGCGGCTGCTGGGCTCGCGGCATGCACGGATCTCCTGCGGCGCTATCTGCGATAGACGATTCGTCCGGCCACGATGGTAGCCATGGGCGCGCCGCGAAATGAACGACCGTCAAACGGCGAGTTACGCGATTTGCTAGGCGACTCGGCGGTACGATAGGTCCATGTGTGATCAGTGGAAAAAATCGTGAGATCGGCGGGCCCTCCGGCGGCAATTTTGCGCTCGATGCCGAGAACGCGCGCGGGGCCGGTGGTGAAAAGCTCGACGAGGCGAGCGAGCGAAAGTTTTCGCGTGTCGACGAGCTCGGTGAGGCCGAGCGCCAGGGCGGTTTCAAAGCCTAGGACGCCGAAGGGCGCGCGATCGAATTCGACGTCCTTGCTCGCGGCGTGATGCGGGGCGTGATCGGTGGCGATGGCATCGATGCTGCCGTCTGCAAGGCCGGAGATGAGCGCGTCGCGATCGGCACGAGAGGCCAGCGGGGGATTCATTTTGTAATGGGTATCGTAACGGACGTCTTCGTCGGTGAGCGTGAAATGGTGCGGCGTGACTTCACAAGTGACGCGCAGTTTATTTCTTTTCGCGGCGCGAACGTAAGCGAGCGATCCGGACGTGGACATGTGCGCGATGTGGAGGCGCGCGCCGGTGAGCAGCGCCATTTCGATATCGCGGCCGACGCAGATCGACTCCGAGGCCGCCGGAATTCCCGGCAGGCCCAGCTTCAGGGAGTTTGGGCCTTCGCGCATCACGCCGCCCGCGAAAAGCGACGGGTCTTCGCAATGATCAATCACAGGCAGCCCGAGCGGAGTGCAATAGTCCATCACCTGGCGCATCAGGCGAGCGGTGGCGACGGGTTTGCCGTCGTCACTAACGGCAACGATACCCGCGGACTTCATGCCGGAGATTTCGGCGAGTGCCTCGCCCTTGCTGCCAACCGAGGCGGCACCAATGGGCCAAACGCGTACGGCGCCTGCTGCCGCGGCGCGATCCACAATCGAGCGCGTGACCGAAGCATTGTCGTTGACCGGCTGCGTATTGGGCATGCAGCAGACGGAGGTGAATCCACCACGCGCCGCGGATTTCGTTCCCGTCTCGATCGTTTCAGACATTTCACCGCCAGGCTCGCGCAGGTGGCAATGCAGGTCGATGAAGCCGGGTGCAACGATCAGGCCTTTGGCGTCGAAAACTTCCGCGCCGTTCGACGATTCGAGATTCGCGTCAACCTGCGCGATGCGATCGCCATCAAGGAGCACGTCGAGCACGGCGTCAGTCTTCGTGGCGGGGTCAAGCACGCGGCCGTTCTTAATCAGAAGCATTCGGACGATCCTTTGCAGGGTGGGGCGCGTCCGCTGCCGCGCCGCCGATGAGATGGTAAAGCAGGGCCATGCGAATCGCGAGGCCGTTGGTGACTTGTTCGAGCACGCCGGATTGCGGGCCATCGGCCACGGTGGAATCAATCTCGAGTCCACGGACGATGGGGCCGGGATGAAGCACTAGGGCGCCGGGCTGTGCGAGTAGCAGGCGTGCGGGGGTGAGCTGGTATTGCGCGATGTATTCGTCGGGCGCGAGCGCCGGCTCGTGGAGGCGCTCGGTTTGCACGCGGAGGACCATGACGACGTCGGCGCCCCGGAGGCCTTCCTCGATGCAATGGACGACTCGGATGCCAGGAGCGAACTTCTCCAGCTCGCGCGGAACCCACATGGCAGGGCCGCAAAGTGTGATTTTCACGCCGAACTTGCTGAGCACGTGAATATTCGAGCGGGCCACGCGGCTGTGGAGAATGTCGCCGAGGATAGTGACGTTCCAATCCTCGAGCTTGCCCTTGCGATCGCGAATGGTAAGCGCGTCGAGCAGGGCTTGGGTGGGGTGCTCGTGCGTGCCATCGCCGGCGTTGAGCACCGGGATTTCCAGACGCTGAGCGACGAATTCGGGTGCGCCCGAGGACGCGTGGCGGATGACAATACCATCCGGCCGCATGGCTTCGATTGTGCGGACCGTGTCGATGAGCGACTCGCCCTTTTTCAGGCTGGAGGATTCGGCTTGCAGCGCCATGGTGTCAGCGCCGAGGCGCGCTGCGGCGGTGGTGAAGCTGATGCGCGTGCGCGTGGAAGATTCAAAGAACGCGATGGCGACCGTTTTACCGCGAAGCGTAGCGAGTTTTTTTAGCGGGTGGCGCTGGAATTCCTGGAAAGGCTTGGCTTGATCTAGAATAAATACGATTTGTTCGCGGGTGAGGTTTTCCGTACCGAGCAAGTGTGACAGGCGCTGAAGCACTTTTTCCCTTTAGGCACTGCCTCCGGACCGTTTCCGAGCGAGGTCAGGAAACGCGGTCCACCAGCATGACGCGTTCTTCGGCGTCGATCTCTCGCAGGCGCACTTCGACGATTTCGGTATCGCTGGTCTGAACCGTCCTGCCGACAAACGATGCTTCGACCGGAAGCTCGCGATGGCCGCGGTCGATGAGGACACAGAGCTGAATGCGGCGCGGCCGGCCGAGATCGAACAGGCCATTCATGGCGGCACGGATGGTGCGGCCGGTATAAAGCACATCGTCAACGATCACGAGATCGCGATTATCAACCGGAAAATCGATTTGCGTGGACTGCACCACGGGATGCGCGCCCACGGTCGAGAGGTCATCGCGATAGAGCGTGATATCGAGCGTGCCGACCGGGACTTCGACCTTTGCGAATTCGCGGATCTGTTTTGCCAGGCGTTCGGAAAGGGGTACACCGCGACGGCGCACACCGATAAGCGCGAGATCCTGGGCCCCGCCGCTATTTTCGACGATTTCATGGGCCAAACGGCTGAGGGTGCGGCCAATTTCTTCGGCCGAGAGGAGCTGGCGTTTTTCCACGACCGGCATCGCAGGCGGTATGCTAACACGAGTCCTGCGAGTTCGCGTCGCGGAAGGCAGGGAAAAAATTAGAGGTACGGCCGAAAATCTTGACCCGCGTGCTAGACTTTGTGTTTAGTGAGCTCGCCAGAGCGGGTACGGCTCCCCGAATCAGCCTCGGGGGTTGACCTCCGAGTAAGCATCGGCAGTATCCATCTCAAAAATCCAATTATTGCAGCCAGCGGGACGTTTGGTTACGGCATCGAGTTCGCCGAGATCGTCGACCTCAATCGCCTCGGCGGCATCGTGGTCAAGGGGCTTTCGGCCCAGCCTATGGCTGGCAACCCTTCACCGCGGATGTGCGAGACGCCTAGCGGTATGGTCAATGCGATAGGCCTTCAGAATATTGGCGTGCGGGCCTTCGCGGCTGAAAAGATGCCCCTGCTTCGGCGGTTTGACACCGCGATCGTCGCCAACGTCTTCGGGCATACGATTTCGGAGTACGTCGAGGTCATTCGTGTTCTGGAGGACACAGAGGGGCTTGCCGCTTACGAGCTCAACATCTCCTGCCCCAACGTGGAACGAGGTGGCGCGGAGTATGGTACCAACCCCATTCTGGCGTCGGAAGTCATTTCGGCGGCGAGGAAGGCGTCCAAGCGCCCGCTCTGGATCAAGCTCTCTCCTGTTATTGGATCAATTGGACTTATGGCAGGAGTTGCCGAGAAGGAAGGAGCCAACGCAGTAGTAATAGCGAACACATACCCGGCTTTGTGTCTAAATCCACACACTCGCGAGTCCCGCCTTGGTAGTACGACGGGTGGGTTGTCCGGCGCGGGCATCAAACCTATAACCGTTAGGTTGGTTTACGAGGCGGCTAGGGTAATAAAGTTACCGATCATAGGGCTTGGTGGTATCGAGAGCTCGGCTGACGTAGCGGAATATATGATCGTTGGCGCCTCGGCGGTAGAGGTTGGCACGGCACATTTCGCGGATCCTAGGGCTTCTGAGAAACTCGTCGGGGATCTCGAAATGTGGTGCCGGGACGAAAATCTAAGTGAAATCAATGGGTTACGGGGATCGCTGAAGGCTGTACGCGGTTGATTCAGGGACCTTGGAACTGCTAGAATAGATTGATTTCAGGGAGGTTAGTTGAAAATGAGAGCTAAGCTATTTGTGGTTCTCGAATCGGTGTTTTTAGGATTGGGTTTGCTCATCCTTACTCCGTCGGCCAATCCTACGGCCCTGGGTAAGGCCGGCAGCCCTTCCCAAACAGCATCGACGACGCGACCTTCAACTGTAACGACTAGTTCAAAATCCCAGCACAAACCGCTGGCAACCTGGGAGTGCACGACAAGCTGGTACGGTCACGATTTTGACGGCCAGCAGACGGCGAATGGCGAAACCTATGATATGTACGCCGAGACGGCGGCTCATCCCACGCTGCCCCTTGGATCCGTAGTGCGGGTGGTGAATACCCGCAACCACCGGAGTGATGTGGTCCGGATTAATGACCGCGGCCCCTACGTGGAAGGCCGCGAACTCGACGTCTCTTACGCCGTTGCCAAGAAGCTTGGAATTGACCAGCGCGGAACCGCCAAGGTTCGCCTGGAACTGCTCGAGGTGCCCTCACGCCCCGGCTCGGAACGTCACGACTAATCGTAGCGTTGGATGTTGACCGCCTGGGGCCGGCGGCGGCCCTGGCGCGGCGCTTGCGTGGCTCAGCTGGCCTCTTCAAAGTGGGTTTGCAGCTTTTCTCGGCCGAAGGTCCGCGGGCGGTTAAGACGCTCGCGGGCCTCGGTTTCGAGATCTTCCTCGATCTCAAATTCCACGATATTCCCAATACCGTCGCCGGAGCCATTGCTGCGGCTGCGGCTCTGCCCAAGGTTCGCCTGATCAATGTTCATGCGCTGGGCGGCTTGGAAATGATGCGGGCGGCGCGCGATGCCGTCAGCGGCCTGCGAAGGCGCCCCGCGCTGCTGGGAGTGACAATTCTAACCAGCATGGACGCGGCCGAGATGCGGCGCGCGGGAATCTCAGGTACGCCCGCCAAGCGAGCCGTGGAACTGGCAAAGCTGGTCAAATCAGCGGGGCTCGACGGTGTAGTCGCCTCCGGCAATGAGGCACTAGCCATCCGGCGAGCTTGCGGGCCGGATTTCCTGATTGTTGTCCCGGGTGTGCGCCCTGCGAGCGCCGACTTGAATGACCAGGCCCGCGTGACCACGCCAACCCAAGCGATCGAGGCGGGTGCGGACTACTTGGTGGTCGGCAGGCCAATCACAGGCGCCAGGGATCCTCGCGAAGCGGCTTTGAAAATCGCAAAGGAAATCTCCAAAGCCAGCACGCGGTAAGCCGGGACTGCGGCGGGGGTTTCACGCCGGTGCGCCACCGGCGTGCTATACTGAGGCCGGTTCGTGCGTGATCCCGGGGATTTCGCCCAGCGGCCCGGGTGTGAAAGGCAGGTGCCCCATGTGGGACAGCCCAATGCATTTGTTGATTATCGCGATCGTCATATTAGTGCTATTTGGCGGGCGCAAGATTCCGGAAGTAATGAAGGGACTTGGGCAGGGAGTCCGAGAGTTTAAAGAAGGAATGCGGGGTGATGCACCGCCTGCGCAGGCGAGCCAGCCGGTGAATCCGCCGGCGACGAACGCGCCGGCTTCGACTCCTGTTGAGGAGAAGAAGTAGAAGCGCTTCCTGCACCGCGGAGACGCAGAATTCGCGGAGAAAATCGGGAGTTTACGCGGCGGCCGATTGGCCGCCGTTTTTATTTGGCCAAGGGCTAATTCTCCGCAGTTGGCTTCCAACCGAGCTCACGGAGCAACACCCACAGGCGTGCCAGCGGCAATCCCATCACGTTGAAATAACAGCCCTCGATCCTGGTGACGTAGCGCCCGCCGATTCCCTGGATCCCGTAGGCGCCGGCCTTGTCGAAAGGCTCGCCAGTGGCGATGTAGGCGTCGATTTCATCGTCGGACAGCGGCGCAAAGGTCACGCGCGTCACGTCCTCCACAACCGCCTCGGTCGCGCCCGGCCGGCGAATGACGGCGAGTCCGGTATGGACTTCGTGACTCGCGCCGCTTAGGAGATGCAGCATCCGGCGGGCGTCATCGGGCGATTCAGGCTTGCCAAGTATTTCGTCGCCGGCCACGACGACAGTATCCGCGCCAATGAAAAGGCTCTCGCCGGGCTCGCGCTGCACGCCGGCCGCCGTGCGTGCCTTCGTCAACGCGAGCCGGCCGAGATAATCCGCGCGCAACTCTCCGGGACGGCGTGTCTCATCGATAATCTCCGCCAGCGTCTCAAACGGGATCGCTGCGTTGCGCAGGATTTCCGCGCGACGCGGCGACGCCGATGCCAGAATGATTTTCATCCGCGCTTCCTGCTTCTTGCGTTCTGCGCCGCGGCACGTGCGGCGTCGATCGCGGCTGCGGTTTCGTCCTTCGACCAGCCGAACAATCGCGACAATTGTAGCGGAGGCGCGGCCACTTGCCACTCCAGATACTTCGCGGCAATTTTCGCGCGAGCAACGGCTGGTTCGATGCTTAGCGCCAACTCGGTTTGCTTCGGAAACGCCCGGCAGACGAGCTCGAAACGGCTGGACTCCCACGCGCCCGTTTCCTGTTCCCTGCCGAAATGGGCGACCACAAGCAAGCACTGCAGATCGACGATGGCGCGCTTGAATCGCACGTTCCCTGCTTTCGTCTCCATATGGCACAAATGGCGCAGCTCGAGCGTCGCTAGCGGGCCGTTTTCGGCAAGAGCTTCCCAGAGCAGGCGCGCGTCGTCACGAATGCGACCGTCAGCATAGAACCGGGCGTAATCGCCCGGCGCCACGGCGGCTTCACGCATCGCCAGAAAATATGGCAAGTACGCGAGCGAAATCAGCGTGCCACGCGAGCGGAAATATTTGGCGTAAAGCGCATATTTGCGGCGCGGTAGCTCATCCTTCCACCGCCAGATTCGCTCGAAATACTTGTCGAAGACGAAATCATCATCCGGACCACGGCGCGAGATAGGCCAGTACAAGGATGGGAGCGCGACGTTTTTTACCGAGAACAGCGCGCAGAATCCCACAGCGTCGATATATAGCCGCGCTTCGGCCAGGGTCTCGATGCGTTTCGGCCAGCGGATTTCATTGGGCGGGATACGCTTCATCTCGGCAGAGTGTTAAATTACGACGGATTCGCGGTATTCGCCGAAGGCGCGGCGTAGAGCGTCGGAAATTTCGCCGACAGTGGCGTAGGCTTCGACGGCGCCGAGAATTGCCGGCATTAAATTTTCGCCACCTCGCGCGCGGCGTTCGACTTCTTCGACCGCAGCGCGCGCTTTCGAAGCGTCGCGGCGGGCGCGCAGGGCGTTGAGACGCGCTACCTGCGAACGCTCGATTTCAGGATCGATTTGCAGCGTGGGGATTGATTGCTCGACTGTGTCCCCCACCTGAGCCTGAAACCGGTTCACGCCGACGACCACCTGCTCGCCGCGCTCGACAGCCTGCTGATACTCGTAGGCGGATTTCTGAATCTCCATCTGCGGATACCCTGCTTCGATTGCGCGTAACATACCGCCCAGAGCATCGATCTTCGAAATGTAGGCCTGCGCACCGGATTCGATTTCGTTCGTCAGTGCCTCGATCGCGTAGGAGCCGGCAACGGGATCAACCGTGTTCGCCACGCCTGTTTCCTGCGCGATGATCTGCTGCGTGCGCAGCGCCAGCAGCGCGGCGCGTTCGGTGGGCAGTGCGAGCGCCTCGTCGAGCCCATTGGAATGAAGCGACTGGCAGCCGCCGAGCACCGCGGCCAGGCTCTGCAGGGCGACACGCACGAGGTTATTTTCGGGCTGCTGTGCGGTGAGAGACGAGCCGGCCGTCTGCGCGTGAAACCGCAACATCTGCGAGCGTGGATCTTTCGCGCCGAAGCGGTCGCGCATGGTTCTCGCCCACAGCCGCCGCGCGGCGCGGAACTTTGCTATCTGCATCAGGAATTCGTTGTGGGAATTAAAGAAAAACGAAAGCTGCGGCGCGAATTCGTCCACGGCCAAGCCTGACGCGACGGCGGATTCCACATAGGCGATGGCATTCGCGAGCGTGAAGGCAACTTCCTGCACTTCGGTCGAGCCGGCCTCGCGAATGTGATAACCGGAAATCGAAATCGCATTCCAATTCGGCAGCTCGCGCCGGCACCATCCGAAGACGTCGGTCACCACGCGCATCGCCGGCCGGAGCGGATAAATGTACGTCCCGCGCGCGATGTATTCCTTCAGGATGTCGTT
This sequence comes from uncultured Acidobacteriota bacterium, assembly GCA_963800535.1. Taxonomy (GTDB): domain Bacteria; phylum Acidobacteriota; class Terriglobia; order Acidiferrales; family UBA7541; genus Palsa-295. The sequence goes on along the minus strand of CAWDBK010000012.1, from coordinate 346,125 downwards.
CTGTACCGTGCCGGCCAGCCGCGCCAGATCCGCGCCCTGCTGCTTGGCGACGGCCACGTAAAGCGCCAGCAGAATCGCGGCGGTCGAATTGATGGTCATCGAGGTCGAAATGCGCTCGAGCGGAATGCCGTCGAGAAGCGTCTGCATATCCTCGAGTGAATCGATCGCCACGCCCACTTTACCCACTTCGCCGAGCGCGAGCGGATGATCGGAATCCATGCCGATCTGGGTGGGTAGATCGAAGGCGACCGAAAGCCCAGTCTGGCCCTGCGCGAGCAGGTAGCGATAGCGGCCATTGGATTCCGCAGCGCTGCCGAAGCCAGCGTATTGCCGCATGGTCCACAAGCGGCCGCGATACATCGTGGGATAAACGCCGCGGGTGAATGGGAATTGGCCAGGGAACCCGAGATCGCGCTCGGCGTCCCATCCGACCAGGTCTTCCGGGCCGATCACGGGCGCCATTGGCAGACCGGTAGGAGTCGCGGCTCTCCTGGGCGCGGCTGGAGGGCGCTCCTTTGCGTCGCCGGTCATTTATCGGCCTTCATCGCAGCCGCCGCGCGCGGCGAAACGCCGTAAAGCCAAAAGCAGCCATCATGAGCGCGTAGATCACCACGAATCCAATGGCCCATGGCGTGGGTTGGTGCTTCCATTCGCGCCAGACCACGAATCCACCGTAGGCCGCAAACACGATGAACAGCGCGCCGGTGAACTCATGAAAGAGCTGTCGCGCCACGCGCCACCATGCGCGCAGCGTGACCACGATCGAGCGCCACAGCGCCGGCAGCAAATTCGCAGGCATGCTCCGATTCTAATACATTGCGCGGTCGATGGCGGCAGGGTCAGGCACGCCGAGAGGGTGGCGCCAACACATTCGGGACTGCCGCAGTTCTGGCTCCGTAATTTCCACAACATGGCAATCATGGCAGCGGTCATTCGCGTGCCCTATACTTGCCAGATGATCTCGGAAACAGAGCTGCTGGGCGCGCTGCACCGCTACTGGGGATACAAGTCGTTTCGCCCAATGCAGCAGAAAATCGTGCGCAGCCTGCTCGGGGCAGGGACAGCTGCGTGGTGATGCCAACTGGCGGAGGCAAGTCGCTCTGCTATCAGCTGCCTGCGTCGATGATGGAGGGTAAGACCGCCATCGTGATTTCGCCGCTCATCGCTCTGATGCAGGACCAATCCACACAACTGGCGGAGATTGGAATCCCGGCGGCGGTGCTCAACAGCACACAAGAGGCAGCGCAGCAGTCGAAGGTGATCCGCGACGCCTGCGACGGACAATTTCGGTTGCTGTACGTTTCGCCCGAACGGCTGGCGCGCGAAGACACCGTTGAATGGCTGAAGCGCGTGCCGATTTCTTTCTTCGCCATCGACGAAGCGCATTGCATTTCGGAATGGGGACACGAATTCCGGCCGGAATACCGGCAGCTGAGCCGGCTGCGCGAGCATTTTCCCGAGTGCCCTATCGCGGCGTTTACGGCCAGCGCCACGCGGCAAGTGCGGCACGACATCGTGGAGCAGCTGAAGCTGCGCGATCCGGACAAATACATCGCCAGCTTTCACCGGCCGAATCTGCGGTACTCGGTGAAAGCGTGCGACGCGAAGACGCAGCCGGATCTGTTGCTCGCCGCGCTGCGCCAACATGCCGGTAGCAGCGCGATCGTCTATTCGCCCACCATCAAGCGCGTCGACGAAACAATCGAGTTCCTCGGAGCCCACGGCATCGCTGCGATCGGCTACCACGGCAAAATGGATTCGGCGACGCGAGCGGCAAACCAGGAAAAATGGATGTTGGACGAGGTGCGCGTGCTTGTGGGAACCGTGGCCTTCGGCCTGGGAATCAACAAAGCCGCAGTGCGCACGGTGATTCATCTCTCGCTGCCGAAATCGATCGAACAGTTTTACCAGGAAGCAGGACGAGCCGGCCGCGATGGCCAGCCCGCGGATTGCGTGTTGCTCTGGCAGAAACGCGACACCGCGCTGCTCGCTCACTTCATCAAGCAGGTCGGTGATCCCGGCGAACTGCAGCGCGCCTGGGCGCGGTACGACGAAATTAAAAGGTTTGTCGACGCGGGCAAATGCCGGCATCACCAGATCTGCGTCCATTTCGGCGAAAACCCGAAATGGAAATCGTGCGAGGCCTGCGACACGTGCAGCGGCGAGCCGGAATGGCTGGAGAAAGGCGCCACAGCTCCGGCGGCGCCGCCGGCGGCGGAAAGAAGTACGGAGGACGAAAAGCGCCGCGAGCGCGCCATTCCGGCCGATGTCGACCCGGCCCTGCGCGAACATCTTCGTGAATGGAGGCGCGTCACGGCAAAGGAGCGCCGCGTGGCGGCATTCATCGTGATGCACGATACGTCTCTGGACGACCTGTGCCGCAAGCGCCCGGCATCGCTCGACGAGCTCCGCGGCGTATCGGGCTTCGGAGAGCGCAAGACAGAGGTTTACGGCGAGCTGATTTTGGAAGCCCTGCGCAACTACCAGCCAGGGGGCTGGATTGCCGTTGGAATAGGGGTCGGTAAGCCACGGGCTCTGCCTTGAACCGCGCGCAGCAAGTAGCGCCGGATGCCACTTCCGAGCATCCAATAAGCTGGACTTTAGCCCCTGTCTTGGCTGTTCCGAGGGGCGTTACGGTGGAGAAAACCTGTCCCCCGGAACGCTTGTTTCGAGACTAGCCAGAGCCCTAGAATTGGGGTATAGAGTTCAAAGGAGGTATCTCCCCCTTGCAACTCGACGACCGCATGAAGCAGTTGCTGCGAGAATTGGGCCACGCGATCAACGATACAGTGTCTGATTCAGAGAGGATCGCGGAAGCCATTGCGGGAGTCCGCGCTGCCGGGTTCGATATCGTGCTGAAGCTGGATGCCACGATCGGACTGGCGCGCCGTGCGTCGCAGGACGCCAAGATGACCACGCAAGACCGGCGCTTCCTCGAATCGCTGCACATCCGGGTGGATGAGGATGCGCTCGACGAAGATCATGCGGAGGCGAAGGTCGAAATTACGCCGCAAGATATTAAGTTTCTGAAATCGCTAAAGATATCGATCGATGAAGAACTCTAGGATTCTCGCTGTTTCTTTCGCGCTGGCCGCGGCCCTGGCGTTTGCCTCCGGCCCGGCGCGCGCGCAGGTCTCGGTGATCACGCCGAACCAGACCATTAATGTGCCCACGTCTCCAGCGGGCGCAGCGACTTCGGTTGTAGCTCCCATCGTCGTGAGGGTCATCAACGCCATTGCACTTCGCCATGCCCCGCCCGAAGGCTCGGAATGGCTGAAGGCGGAAGTGATTCACGCCGACGCGGTGACGCTGATCGTCCGCGAGCAAGCGAACGGAATGGCCATTCATACGTTCAATTTCTCCTCGGATTTGCAGCCCAAAATGCAGGCCATGCTGGATAAGGGCGGTTTCCAGTACGGCGACAAAGTCAGCATCCTCTACATGCAAAAGCAGACCGTAGCGCTCCGCGTTCACGGCAAGCCCTCGAAGTCGCTGTAATCTCGGTTTTCGTTTTCTACCCGCGTCCGCGTTACTCTAAGCGCCATGATTCGCCCCGCTGCCGTGGTCGGCCGCTTCTATCCGTCTGATCCCGGTGAATTGGTTCGCCAGATTGATGAGTTTACCGGCGGAACGTCCGCGAAGGGGCGCGCGCTGGGATGCATGGTGCCGCACGCGGGCTATATGTTCTCGGGTCACGTGGCGGGCGCGGTGTATGCGGCGCTGGAAATTCCTCCGCGATGCATTTTGCTTGGCCCGCGGCATTATCCGAAGGGGCAGCCGCTGGCGATTCTGACCGCAGGCAGTTTCGAAACACCGCTCGGACGGGCGCTGATCGATGAGCAGCTGGCCGCCGCCTTGGCGCATGCGTGCCCTCTGTTGCGGGAAGACGCTGTCGCTCACGCGCGCGAACATTCGCTTGAAGTGCAGTTGCCGTTCCTGCAGCAAATCATGGGCGCGAATTTGCGCTTCGTACCCGTAGTGCTGGCGACGGATCGCTACGTCGTAATGGAGGATTTAGGGCAAGCCGTGGCGGCCGTCGTGCAGGCGCAAAACGAGCCAATCCTGGTGATAGCGAGCTCGGACATGAATCACTACGAAAGCGACGAAGTGACCCGCGTGAAGGATGGGCGAGCCGTCGCGCAGGTGCTGGCGCTCGATCCGCGAGGGCTATATGACATTGTGCGCAGCGAAGGAATATCGATGTGCGGATATGCGGCGACGGTCGCAATGCTGGTCGCCATGCGTGAACTGGGAGCCGAGAGCGCGAAGCTGATTCGCTACGCCACTTCGGGTGACGTCTCCGGCGACCGCGACCAGGTGGTCGGGTACGCCGGAATCGTCATCCAGTAGCCGAACAAAACTAGTTCACCACGAGCTGGACGGACACGGAACGCTGAATCGATCCGCTCGTCGCGGTAACCACCACGTTCGTGGTGCCCGCGGGAGTTCCGCCCATCCCCCCGCCGCCTCCACCGCCACCGCCGCCTCCACCGCCGCATCCGACGTTCGCGAAGACGAATCCAATCACCAACAAGGCCAGCACCCCGCCCCAGCGACGGTTTCCTTTCAGGAAAGCCATCGTCATCAGCAAGAGCGAGAGAGCGCAGACGAGAAAGAGTGTGGCACCCGAGATGGGCCAGACGAAGCGCGTGGACGGCACAATCGTGGACGCCGCCGTGGTTTGAAACGTGATGGTGCTCTGCCCGTGTCCATTCACCGACGGGCCGGAGCAGGTGGTCAGGCTGGGCAGGTCCGTGCACGCAAACGTCACCGTGCCAGTGAAGCCGCCGTCGGCATTGACGGTGATGACGACTGTGCCCATGCCACCCGGGCTCGACACGGCCGTAGGCGTACCGGCGGAAATCGTGAAATCATTTCCGCTCGTGGTATTGACCCAGGCGCTGGAAGCGCCCACGAGATTCGCAACATTCACTGTCCCAAGACCCGTGGCGAAATCGTAGCCGGCGCCGGCGTTGAAGCCGGGAAGAACGTTGAGGGGACTTCCATCCGCGGCGCAATTCGGCGTTCCGGTGACGCACGGCATGGAGTTGTTCCCTGCCGTGACGTCGTAGAACATGCAGGTACTCGCCGCGCTCGCGCACGTGTTGCCGGCCGTTTTCGCGAGCGTATAGAGCGAAGGATTGATCAGGCCCTGCTTGTCCTCGTATTTCTGTTCGACCAGCGCCATGATGCCGGCGAAAACCTGAGTTGAAACCGACGTTCCGCCGGCGGCCAAGAAATCGCTGTTCTGCAAATTGCACTGCGCGTTGCTTGAGCCGTTCCCGCCGTTGAGATCCCGCTCGCAAAGAACGTAGAAGCTGCCCGAGATAAGCCCATCGCCAGCAAAGACTGAGACGTCCGGCGTATCGCGAACGCCATCCGCGGGCGTACTCGCTGTCTGCCAGGAGGGCTTCGCGTAACCGCCGCTGCAGGTCAAAGGACCGCTGGCGTCCGTGATGCAACTGCTCGGGCCGCCCGAGCCGCCGCTGGTGATCACGAAGCCGTCTGGCTGCGCGAACGTCTGGTCGTTACATGCTATCTGCGGCGTAGCATCGCCCAAGAAAGTGGAGTAAACGATGGGATCGGCACAGCTGTCGTTGTACGCCCGCTCGGGGACATATCCCAGCGCCGAAGCCAGCGTTGACGCCGCATTGGTTGAGCTGAAGAATTGTTGCGGATCGGAGATATCGTTAAACTCCGTGCCGCCGACCGAGGTGTTAAACGGCGTCGAACCGATGCCATTCACTTCGAGTCCGAATTGAGCGGGCTGCACCAGAGCTCCATTAGGATCAAAAAAATCGCATCCCGCTGAACCGTCATCGCCACTGGACACCAGAACAGTAATGCCTTCGGTCTTTGCCTGACTCCAAAGATTGTTGAAGAACATATTTCCGGTCGTGCCGAGTCCCAGTTCACACTCGCCGAAGCTAACGCTCAAAATATTCCCGAGCTGATTGTCCACAATGTCTTGCGCGGAGAGATTCACGCCGGGAGTGGCTCCGTTCTGGGAAACCACGAGATTGATGGTTGCATTCTTGGCGACGGCGCCGCTCCACTCAACGTCCAGAGCAGCTTCGACTTCGTCACTGTTCAAGCCTGGATTAGAGCCGTTCACCGTAACGACGGGTGGGTTCGCCGGCAGTCCGAATATCGTTCTGAAATCCGTCACGTCGGCCGTGTTGATATTGCTGTCGGCGACGATCGCTATGGTTTCTCCGGTTCCATCGATGCCGGCGTTCCATAGCGGCAGGACGTTATAGATGATGGCAAAATCCGTGGGACCGAGCCCAAAGCAATTGGTCACCGCGGTTATGCCGCAATCTGAATTGGACTGAAAAGTCGTCTGGCGCTTCAGGGAAGCGTCGGCCGACGGACCGCTGGACACCGTCCGAGGCCTGTGAACATGGCTCATCGGCTTCGGGCGAAAATCGTTCAAGGAACTGATGCCGCCGACAACGGAGGCCAATGCCTTCGGAATCGACGGATCGTTCGCATTGGCAAAGTGCTGTTCGCCGTTCACGAGATACTGATGAATAGGGGCCTGAAAGGCTTCGGCGACCTGGCCGGCGGTTCCGGAAAACTCGATAACTTGGCGCCCCTTGGACGCGGCGCTCACCACGAAGCCGTGCGATTCCAGCCAGCGTGTAATGGTGGCGATGTCCTGGTCGGACGGCCCGAACTGCTGGCCAAATTCCTCCGGCGAGAGCCATTTATGAAAATTCGGAGAAGTGCGGTCCTGTTGCTCGGCCGCGAGCTTTTCCACGGCCGCTTCCTGCGCGGGCGAGCGCTTCAGCACCAAAAGCATCCGATCCATGGCCATCGAATCGGGGGCGGCGCCGCGATCGAAGTGTGCAACCGCCATCGGGTGCGTGTTACCGGTCAAAACCGTGCGCTGCGATTCATTAATGGCCTGCGTGATGCGCGATTGGACGGTTTGCGCGAAAGCGCCCGCGGGCAGCAGCGCGACACATCCGACAACTACACACAACAGAGCCTGCAACCTTGGCTTGAGTGGCATAGTGATCATTCCTGTCCGACGCGATAAAAGTTCCGGAAGAATGGCAGGCCGCTGGCCGGCGCGAACGTGCTCAATTGGCTTCCAGTTGGTAAACGTCGCGTGATTCGGACAAGTGAGATGCTATCAGGTAGCACCAGGGATGGATGGGCTTCTAATGAAAGTTGCGATATCTGTAACCCCCGAAATGGGCTGCAGCTCGGGCAAGAATTACGTGGAGGAACGGATACGAGCGGCGAGCTTGCGGGCGCGGTCGCGGGCGATATCGATGAAATGCTGGTCGGCGGCCAGGCGATCGAGCGACGGCAGAAATGCCGAAGGCTCGGGAAGCAGCTTGTTGTCGTAGTCCTTTTGCAACTGCATCAGGACGTCATTCACGCCAAGCGGATCGTAGCGCATGGTTCGGTCGAGGTCGGAAAGGTCCGTCTGCTGCCGGGCAAGCCCTTCAAAAATGTTCAGCAGCTGGAGGGCGTCGCGATTGAGCGTGTAATTGAAAGTGACGCTGTGCGATTCCGAGCCGCGGTCGTAGCCAAACGTTTTCTGGCCAAGGTTGGCGATGCGGCGATGAATTTCCAGGTCGACGCCTTCGAAATCGTGCAGTTTCGTGGCGAGATCGAAGATCGTCTGAACCAGCGGCGCATCCAGGTGCATGGCGCGCGGGTTCGACTCCTCGCTAAGCTGGCGAATATCGAATGTGCCGGCGCCCGAGTCCGTGATTTTGATTTCGACGTATTCAGGGTAGCTCGACTTAAACACTTTTCGGAACGTGACCGTCGCATTGGCGGCAGGCCCGGCAGTTTCACCGCCATGCAGGGACGGCGCCACGCCCCACGCGCATGCAAACAGCGCCAGAGCCGGGAGCCACCGACGAAGGGCTGGGAACCTCATCTTCCGCGAGGAATGGAGATGCGCGAGCCGCGCGAACTGCCGCCTGCCGCCTCCGCGGCGCGCAGGTTATCGACGGCCAGCGCCAGGCGGGCCCTCGCGCGAAAGGCGTGCGCGTGGCAGAGCGCGACGGCCAGAGCATCCGAGGCATCGGCAGGTTCCGGGATCGTGGGAAGATCGAGCAGGGATTTCACCATCTGTTGAATCTGCTGCTTGGAAGCCGCGCCGTATCCCGCAACGCTGGCTTTCACCTCGCGCGGCGAATAACTATGGGCTGGAATTTGCGCCTGGGCCGCGGCCAGCAGAACCACGCCGCGCATCTCCGCCAGCTTCAATGCCGTCGCCATGTTGAGCGAAGTGAACACGGATTCGACCGCGACCGCATCCGGGTGGAACTGCTCGACCAGACCCGAGATCAGGAAGTGAATTTCGCGCAGGCGGACGGCGAAGGTGGCCCGCGCCGGCAGCCGCATGGCCCCGAATCGCATAAGCTGCGCGTTCTTGCCGTCGGTTTCGATCACTCCATAACCGGTGTATCCCGCAACCGAAGGATCGACGCCCAGCACGCGCATCTTGCGCCGATCGAAACCTGCATGAACCGAGGGAGAGGCCATGGCGACCGGCACAAGTGTACGTGCGGGCCGGAAGCGGAGGGAAGTGTTTTCTCGAAACCGCGCGGCGCGATGCAAACTACTACCCAGCCATGGCTGCCTGGATTTCCTTCTCATCCACATCAAAGTTCGCGTAGACGTGCTGCACGTCGTCGTGATCTTCCAGCGTCTCCACCATGCGCAGCATTTGTTGCGCCTGCGCACCGCTGAGTTTCACGTAGTTTTTCGGCACCCAAGCCACTTCTGCCGACGATGGCGTAATTCCCGCGGCCAGAAGCGCCTCGCGCACTTTTTCCATGGCCTCAGGCGGGGTCTTCACTTCCCACGCGGCTCCATCGTCCTGCAGATCGTCCGCGCCGGCATCCAGCACGATGCCCATCATTTTGTCTTCATCCGCCAATTCCTTGGGAACCACGATGTCGCCCTTGCGCTCGAACATCCAGCCCACCGCGCCGGTCTCCGCCATGTTGCCGCCGTTTTTCGAAAACATGTGGCGAATTTCGCTGACGATGCGGTTGCGATTGTTGGTAACCACTTGAACCAGCACGCCGACGCCGCCGGGACCATAGCCCTCGAACGTCACTTCGTCGAGAGTTTCACCTTCGAGTGTCCCGGCGCCGCGCTGGATGGCGCGTTCGATGTTGTCGTTGGGCATGTTCTCGCCCTTGGCCGTCAGGATCGCGGTCCGCAGACGCGGATTTGTGACCGGGTCAGCCCCGCCCGTGCGCGTGGCGATGGTCAATTCTCGAATGAGCTTGGTGAATATCTTGCCGCGGCGAGCGTCCGTCGCCGCCTTCTTGTGCTTGATCGTGGCCCATTTCGAGTGTCCAGACATGAATAAACCTTTAACTGGAAGTGTGGCAGGAGCGCTGTTTCAACCCTTGCCGAGACAGTCTAGCAGCAGCCCCAAGAACAGGCAAGACAGCCCCATGGGGGCATCGAGTGGGGCACCCGAAGATCAATTTCTGCCGCGAAGCGGCCATCGCCGCGGTTCACGGTCGCGCCTTCCACATGTCAACAAACGTTCATGGGCCATTCACCGTTCCTCACTCGGGCTTCAACAAGAATGAACCACTCATAAAAGATCGAAGAGGCTTGCTGTGGATTTGCCCGGGCTTTGGATGGCGAAAGTCGCGAAGTGTCTCGCGGTTGCAGTAGCGCTCACTGTTTCTACGGCCGCCGCTATCGCGCAAACACCCGCGTTAGCGCCCGCATGCGCCAGGCCCGTTGCAGGAAGCATCGTCGCAGAGCCAAAAGACCTGCGCTCGCGGAATGGAGTGCTTGACGTCGAGCTTCGGTATCGCAAAACCAGCGACGCGAATGGCTCTCCGCACTATTGCTATATCGCTCCCGACGGCAGCGAAGCACCCACGTTGCGTGTGAAGCCGGGCGACCTACTGATCCTGCGGCTCAAGAACGAAATCCCATCGGATATTCCGCCGTCGCCGCAGTCGAACGCGGCACCTTCCACGCCTCTTGTGGCGAAGACCGGCACGCGGCCCATCTCCGCGCACCATATGTCGATGACTGGCGAGTGCGCGGGTACAGAAATGAGCGCCTCGGCGACAAATGTTCATTTTCACGGGCTCGACGTGCCGCCCGTCTGCCATCAGGACGACGTGCTAAACACGATGATCGAGCCCGGAGCTCAACCATTCGAATACCGATTCCGTATCCCGGCCGACGAGCCTCCCGGCCTGTACTGGTATCACCCGCACATCCACGGATTCACGAAGTCCCAGGTTCTCGGCGGCGCATCGGGCGCGCTGATCGTCGAAGGTATCGAGCGCGCTAACACCCTGCTGGCCGGAATGCCCGAGCGCGTCTTCGTGATTCGCGATCAAGATCTCGAACATCCCGACGCACAGGCGATTCATTCGGGTAATGCGCCCACTCCCGTGGTCCAGCGCGATGCGGAAGGCGACATCCTCAACGCCGGGTTCGATGGTGGCAAGCCTGCCAAGGATCTGACCATCAACTTTGTCCCCGTGTCGTTCCCCGAATACACGCCTGCGGTGATTCGCGTGAAACCGGGCGAAAAACAGCTCTGGCGCGTGCTGAACGCGTCGGCGATTACCTACCTCGACCTCCAGTTCACAGCGAATAACGCTGCGCAATTCATGGGCGTGGTCTCCCTGGACGGAAATCCGATCAACGAAAACGGGCTTTCGGGCAATCGCATCCTCTGGGAAAGCCACATCCTGCTGCCTCCGGCCGGGCGCGCGGAATTTGTGCTCAAGGGAATTCCGGAAGGAACCAGCGCCAGCCTAGTCACGCGTGTGGTGGATACCGGGCCAGCCGGCGAAAACGATCCCACGCGAACGCTCGCGACCATCATGGCCTCAAGCGATGCGCCCGAAACGGCCTCGAAGCTCAACGCATCGCCCATGCCGCTGCCCAAAGCGAAGTCCGTCTGGCTGGGAGACACAACGCCTGTAAGAACGCGGAAGCTCTATTTCTCGGAAATTCCCAGAAACCCAGCTGACCCGAACAGCCCGATGGATTTCTACATCACGGTTGACGGGCAAACACCCAAGCTCTTCGATCCGAGCATGAAAACTCCGAACATCATCGCCAAACAAGGCGACGTCGAAGACTGGATCATCGAAAACCGGACTCACGAGTTACACGCCTTCCACATTCACCAGATTCATTTCATGCTGACCGAATGGAACGGTGTGCCGGTCGATGAGCCATTCTTGCGCGACACAATCAATGTTGCGTATTGGGACGGCGTGAGCAAGTCCTATCCCAGCGTGAAGCTGCGCATGGATTTTCGCGATCCAAACGTCGCGGGCACGTTCGTTTACCATTGCCATCTGCTCGAACACGAGGACGGCGGAATGATGGGCTTGATTCGCGTGGACCCAAACAAGGCGCCGAATTCGATCGAGCACTCTTCTGCTTCCAACCGTTTCCACGCGTCGCGCGGGCAGATCTGCGGAAATCCCGCAGTCGTCGCCTCGATTCGAGGACGTGGTCAACGCTCAGTAACGAATCATGCGAGAGACTTTCATGCTGGCGATTCCGGCGCAGCCCCTCGCACAAAAACCGTCGCCCAAAATAGTTTTTAACCACGCTGTCACCGTGCACTAACAACCGCGGTGTATCCCTGCATGACGCGTTTGATTCCGCAAGCCGCCCGGCACTCGCAGTGCGCCAGTGCCGTCCCCGCGATGGGGCACGCGGCGTCAGACGGAATCTCGCAACCTACAAGGAGAATTCATGATCGGAAAGAACCTGCGCTGGGCGGCGTCGATCCTCGTCGCGTCCAATCTCATCCTGGCGAGTCCGAGCGTCATGTTCGGCGACAATCGCAATGGCAATGGCAATGGCAATGGCAATGGAGAATAACGGCGGCAGAGGCCGCGGCTTTGTCGATCCAGCCGCCAGCTTCCAGACGGCGACGCCCATCAAGCACGTCATCGTCATTTTCGGGGAAAATATTTCGTTCGATCACTATTTCGCCACCTATCCGCACGCAAAAAATCCGGAAGGCGAACCCCAATTCCACGCGAAGAAGAACACGCCGCGCGTAAATAACCTGCTCAACGGCGGCTTGCTGACGGATAACCCGAACCAGACCCAGCCTTTCCGCATGGACACCGGTGCGGCTTCCGTGACCTGCGACATGAACCACAGCTACACGCCCGAGCAGCAGGCCGACGATCACGGCTTGATGGATCAGTTCCAGCAGTTCACCGGATCTGGTTCCACTGCCGGCTCTCCCTGCAACGATTACGGCAAGGGTCCCGGCGACGTGATGGGCTATTTCGACGGCAACACGGTCACGGCGCTCTGGAACTACGCTCAAAATTTCGCCATGAGCGACAATTCGTTCAGCACGGAGTTCGGTCCTTCGACCGTCGGCGCCATCAACCTGATCGCCGGAACCACGGAAGGTGCCACCATGTTGCCGTTGAAGGTGAACGGCAAGGCCGCCGCTCCCTCGGGCAACATCGCCAATGCATCGCTCACCGGCGCGCTGATCGGCGACGTTCGTCCTTTGGGCGACGAGTGTGTTCTCACTGATCCAGGCCTGCAAACCGCAAACCTGGTCTCGTTCAGCGGCAAAAACGTTGGAGACTTGCTCAACGCGAAGAATATCAGCTGGGGGTGGTTTCAGGGCGGTTTTGCAGCCACCGGCGTCGACGCCAACGGTCACGCTATCTGCGGACAACATCACGTCGGCCTCGCTGGTGACGACGCCGTTACGCAGTCCAGCGACGGCGACTACATTCCTCACCACGAGCCCTTTGAGTTTTACGCGTCGACGCTCAATGCCCATCACGTCGGTCCTTCCGATCCCAAGCTGATCGGGCAGAGCTCCGACGGAACGCATCACCAATACGATGTCAGCGCGTTCTGGACGGCCCTCGGCGAGGATCGCCTGCCAGCCGTAACTTACCTCAAGGCGGGAGCCTATCAGGACAGCCATCCCGGCTACTCCGATCCGATTGACGAACAGATTTTCACGGTCGGCGTCATCAACGCAGTGATGAACAGCCCCTTCTGGAACAGCACCGCAATCATCATCGCGTATGACGATTCCGACGGCTGGTACGATCACGTTCTCGGGCCGGTAGTAAACCAGTCCGCGGTTACCGACGATCAGCTCGGCGGCGTGGGAATCTGCGGCGTGGTCACGGCGCCGACGCAGGGCCAGTGCGGTTACGGTCCTCGCCAGCCTCTGCTCGTGATCTCACCCTACGCCAAGGTCAACTACGTCGACCACCGCGTCACCGATCAGTCGTCAATTCTCCGCTTCATCGAAGACAACTGGGGAATCGGCCGTATCGGCGGAAATTCCAGCGATTTCAAGGCCGGCCGTTTGAACGGCTTCTTCGATTTCGACAACAACCAGAACAATAACGCGCCGGTTCTAATCCTGGACCCCGCGACGGGCGTCGTCCTGGAAAAGGAAAACAACTAAGACGGCGCAAACATCCCTCGTAGTCACTCACGCCAAGCAACGCCCCCCTGGCCCGCCCCGAGTTCTTCGGGACGGGCCAGATTCTTTTCTAGCTCTTGACGCGCTCCAGCGATGAAACCAATGTATTCTTTCCAACCGGAGACAATCTCTTGGCCCGCAAGCCCCGCAGCCTCGATCTGACGCAAGTTACGGAATGGGACGACGGCAAAAGCCGCCGCAAGGAAGACTACCTGGCCGCGGAAGAGCCGCTTGAAATTCGCGTCGGCAACAATCCTCTGAGCGTCACCATGCGCACTCCCGGCCATGACATCGAATTAGCCGCCGGCTTTCTCTTCACCGAAGGAATCATTCACAGTCGTGCCCAAATCGCGACCATCGAGGAACCGGCGTCAGGCGACGCCCCTGAGAATCGCGGCAACGTGATCATCGCCACCCTTGCCTCCGGCGCCGCCTACGATTCCGAAAAGATGCACCGTAACTTCTTCGCCGCATCGAGCTGCGGTATCTGCGGAAAAGCGTCGATCGATGCCATCCGGGCGCGAACGCTGGCAGCTCCCAATCCCGATTTCCGTCTCGATCCCGAAGTCCTGGTCAAGCTTCCGGACGTGCTGCGCGAATCGCAAGCTGTATTCGGCCGCACCGGCGGCCTGCACGCCGCCGCTCTATTCGACGCCAGCGGCAAACTGCTCGTCTTGCGCGAGGACATCGGCCGCCACAACGCGGTCGACAAAGTGATCGGCTGGGCCCTACTGGAAAATCGCGTCCCGCTCAGCGAAACGGTTCTGCTGGTCAGCGGCCGCGGTGGATTCGAAATCGTGCAGAAAGCAATTGTCGCAGGCCTTCCGGTCGTGGCTTCTGTCTCGGCGCCATCGAGCCTTGCGGTGCAGCTCGCTCGCGAAATGAATCAAACGCTGGTGGGCTTTTTGCGCGGCCGTCGCTTCATCATCTACTCAGGAGATCCGCGGCTAACTGGCTAGATTTTGACGAGGGATGTTTAAGACTTTTTCGTTTCGCTGTGGCGGGTGTTAAGGCTCTATCCGGCAGCTTTGCCCAACTTCTGTGCAACGCTGTCGGTGTGGATTTCCGCAATCATCGTGCGGAAGTTATCGAAAAGATTCCGATCCCACCAGCCCATCTTCGCTTCATCGTCCATAATCTGCAGCGCTTCATCCCATCTTGAGGCTTTGCGATACGGCCGATCCGTAGTCAACGCGTCATACACATCCGCCAGCTGCAAAATCGCAGCCGTAATCGGAATCTCGTCGCCGCGCAGCCCATCGGGATAGCCGGAGCCGTCATGCCGCTCGTGGTGATGCCGGATGATCGGCAAGACGCGCCCGAACGTCCGCAGCGGCGCGCAAATCCGTTCGCCGACCACCGGATGCTCGCGCATGATCACCGTTTCCTCCTCGGAAAGCGGCCCGGGCTTCAGCAAAATTGCATCGGGCACCACCACCTTCCCGATGTCGTGCACGATTCCCGCGCGATTCAGCGCGCGGATGTCGTCGTCCAGCAATCCCAGCCGCCCGCCCAGCCGCGCCGACATTTCCGCAAGCCGTTCGCAATGCCCCAAAGTGTACGGATCGCGCGCCTCGATGCTCTGGGCCAGACTGTAGAGCACGCCCTCGGCGTTTTCGAGCTCGTCGGTATATTGTTTCAGCCTCAGGAGAGAACGGGTGCGCGCCAGCAGTTCGTTGAAGTCGATCGGCTTGCTCAGGAAATCGTCGGCGCTCGCGTTGATGCCCCGAATGCGGTCTTCGGTGGCCGAAAGGCCGGTGATCAGCACCACCGGCGTCAATCGCGTTTCTGGCGTGGCCTTGATCCGCCGGCACACTTCAAAACCGTCCATGCCGGGCATGACGATATCCAGCAGGATCAAGTCAGGACGAAATGTCGCGCACGCGGCCAGCGCCGACGGTCCATCGCTCGCGTCGCGCACTTCGAACCCCTCGCGGCGCAGGAGCGTCGCCAGCGCCGTGCGCGCTGCAATTTCATCGTCGACGATCAAGATTCGTTCAAACATAGCCGCCAACTTTTTTTCCGGTAATCGCGCGCGGATAAAACTCCGTCGCGGCGGGCCATTCGATTCCCGCCCGGGGCTTGCGGATTGCTTGGAACTTTCGCCTCTTGTTAAACAAATGTATCCTGTCCCGTACTTTCCGACAACTCGGATTCGCGGCGGCACCATTCGTTCGCCGGCTTATAGTAAGAAGCGTCCACGAACACGAAAGGTTTCATGAAGCGCACGTTGCCCGAGGAATCGCTGCACGAAATCGCCACTCGGCTCGAGCACGCGCACAAAGCGTTTCAGCGACGGTACCCGGGAATGAGCGCGGACCGGCAGCCGGTCCACGTTGTTTACGGCGGCGCGCACCTGTTTCGCTCAGGCACCACGCGGCGGCTGGGAGACCTCGCTCAGAAATCGCTCGACGAATACGCGCCTGACTTCGCAACGTTCGCAAAAGCTCTCGGCCTGGAAGGCGCCGGCCGTTTACCAACGGATTCGGGTGCGGTCGCATCGATCGCCAAGTCGCTCGAGGACGACGCGCAAGCGGTCCGCCGTGACAACCCCTCCGCCTGGCTGGCGTACACCATCTATCGTCGCGTCCGTGAAAAGCTTCGCCGCGAGCCAGTCGAAGACTTCCGCCTTGATTTCGAGGACGGCTACGGTAATCGTCCCGACGACGAAGAGGACCAGCACGCCGCCTCCGCCGCCGCGGAAGTGACCGCTGGAATGAACGCGGCTGAGCTGCCTCCGTTCATCGGTATCCGCATCAAGCCGTTCACCGAGGAACTGCGCGACCGCAGCATCCGCACCCTCGACATTTTTCTCACGGAGCTATCGGCGAAATCGCGCGGTGAGCTGCCCAAACATTTCTGCATCACGCTTCCCAAGGTCGCTCTGCCCGACGAAGTCGCCGCGCTCGCCGACATCTGCTCGCGTCTGGAGCCCATGCTCGATTTCGACCCAGGCGCGTTGCGCATCGAGGTGATGGTCGAAACCCCCCATGCGATTTTCAACGAGCGAGGCGAGGCGAACTTGTTGCAGCTGGTAAGCGCCGCGCGCGGGCGCTGCGTGGCGGCGCATTTCGGCCCGTTCGACTACACGTCCTCTCTCGGCATCGCCGCACCGCGCCGCGCCGGCATGCATCCTGCATCCGATTTCGCGCGCCAGGTCATGCAGGTCGCGCTTGCGGAAACCGGGATTCGCATCGCCGATGGTCCGCTGAACATTCTCCCCATCCCGCCGCATCGCGCCACAAAAGAAGGTGCCGCGCTTGCCGCGCGACAAAACGAGGAAAACCGCGCCACGGTTCATCTCGGCTGGCGGTTGGAGTTCGAACACGTCCGCCGCGCGCTCGAAAATGGCTTCTATCAGGGCTGGGATCTGCATCCCGCCCAACTCCCGGCACGCTTCGCCGCGGTCTATTCGTATTTTCTGGAGAATCTCGACTCCTCAGCCGAGCGCCTGCGAAATTTCCTCGAGAAAGCCGCCCAGGCCACCCGCATCGGCCAAGTGTTCGACGACGCCGCCATGGTACAGGGCCTGCTGAACTACTTCCTGCAAGCCGTCCACTGCGGCGCGCTGACCGCCGACGAGGCCCAAACCCTAACCGGCCTCACGCCAGAAGAGCTGCGCATCGGCTCGTTCCCCCAAATCCTAACCCGTCGCGCCAAGTCGTGAAATCCTCGGTGACCTCTGTGTCGACTCGGATATCTCTGTGTTAAGGGTTTGAAGGCTTTCTCAGCGAACTCTGCGTCTCTGCGGTGAATGTCTTCGGCCCAGCCTCGCTCTAATGCAAATGATCGTGCCTGGATGACCCGCGCGCCCCCGTATTGCTCCGCCCCTTCATCACCAGCATCAACGGAATCACCGCCACGCAAATGAACGCCATCGTCCGGAAATTATCCACAAACGAAAGCATCATCGCCTGCCTCTGCAACTGCAGATAAATCATCCCCTTCGCCTGCACGGCCGCATGCACCGCGTCCGGCGCTTTTGTCATCATGAAGTGCGTAATCCGGTAAAGCGCCCCCCGCAGATGCGGATTCGTGTTCTGTAAATTCCCCGACAGCACGTCCTGATGAAATTGCGCCCGCCGGTCAAGCATGGTGGTGACGAACGAAATCCCCGTGCTCGCGCCGATATTCCGCGCCAAGTTGATCAGTCCCGAGGCGTTGTTCATTTTTCCGGGCGGCACGAAGTAGAACGCCATTACGTTGATCGGCACGAACAGAAACGCCGTACCCATCCGCGAGATAGCCCAGTCGAACACCATCGACCGGCCGCCGACGTAAAGACTCAAATGCGAAAGCTGGAACAATCCCGTGGCCATCACCACCAGTCCGGTGACCACAATCCACCGCGGCGCGAACTTGCTCAACAAAATTCCCACGAAAGGCAGAATCCCAAGCAGTACCAGTCCGCCGGGTAGCAGCACCATCCCGCTTTGCATCGCCGTGTATCCCATCAGCGTCTGCATCAGAATCGGCAGCAGTAGCGTAGTGCTGTAAAGCACGAATCCCAGCGTGTACATCATGAACGTAGAAATGGCGAAATTCCGGTCGCGAAATAGATGCAGGTCGACCACCGGATTCTGGATGGAAAGTTCCCGGATGATCAGTGCGATCAGCGCCACCACGGCTGTCACCGTGCCCCATAAAATGAACGACGAACCGAACCAATCGTCCCGCTGGCCCTTATCCAGCACGATCTGCAGAAATCCCAATCCCACGGCCAGCAGGCCCAGTCCGATGAAGTCGATCTTTATTCCCTGTTTGGCGGTTCCGCGTGACGCATGCACGGACTCGCGAATCAGCATTGAAATCATCACCAGCGAAATCACACCGATCGGCACGTTCAGCAGAAAAATCCATCGCCACGAATAATTGTCCGTGATCCATCCGCCCAGCGTGGGCCCGATCGTCGGCGCCACCACCACGCCCATGCCGTAAATCGCCATGGCCATGCCCTGTTTTTCGCGCGGAAAACTATCCACCAGAATCGCCTGCGATACCGGCTGCATCCCGCCGCCGCCCGCTCCCTGAATCACGCGAAAAAGCACCAGCATCGGCAGAGACGGCGCCAGCCCACACAGTAGCGAGCTCAACGTGAAAATGATCACGCAGCCGATGAAAAATCTCTTCCGCCCGAAAAGCGCCGAAAACCATCCGGTCAGTGGCAGCACGATCGCGTTCGACACCAAATACGAAGTCAACACCCAAGTGCTTTCATCCACTCCCGCCGACAAATTCCCCGCGATATGCGGCAACGAAACGTTGGCCACGCTCGTGTCCAGCACTTCCATGAACGTAGCCGCCATCACCGTAATGGCGATCAACCAGGGATTCACTTGTTGCGAGGGAACGGAATGCGCGGCGTATTCGGCAGTCGCGGCCATTAATTTTTATACGCGGTCGATTAGCAGGTTGGCCACGGGCATTGAGAATTGATGAGCACGGTTTTTAGGAGGTCGGAGCTTCAGTTCCGACAACGGGCCGACCCAAATGGCACGGGACTTGAGCCCCTGAAATCAGCCGCCGAATCAATCCCTTGCCGCCGGCCCCGTCACCTGCACCAGCGAATTTGTCGCCGCCGGCGACCCGCCATCGAATGCCTGCGGTGCCCGCCACGAATCCACAAACGAAATTTGATGCACGCACGAAACCGTGCATCGCGGCGCGCAACCCTTCTTCGTCAAGAACTCGCGCTGCCTCTGCTCCGCCGTATAGTCCGCCAGCGGAATCCCCGGATATCCGCGCTGCTGCGAGCAGTAATGCACCAGTCCGTCTTCGCAAATGTACAGATAGCGCGAGCCCGCCCGGCATCGCCAGTCATTCTCGCGCCCCGCGGCGATATTGTGCTGGAATCCGTTCACGCGCGTGAACGATGCCTTCCCCAGCGCCATGATTTCTTCGAATATTTCCCGCTCGCGCTCGCCCAGCGGCTGCAGTTGGCCGTTCCCATCGTGCAAAATCCCGACCGTCGACGTGAATCCCAGCGCCTGCGCCCGATGCGCCACCTTCAGGGCGTCTTCGGGATCCTTCACCCCGCTGCCCAGCACCGAATTGATGTTCACGTGAAACATCGCATGCTCGGCCAGCAGTCCCAATTTTTGGTCCAGCACCTTCAGGCTCTTCTTCGACACCTCGTCCGGCTGTACGTTGTCGATGCTGATCTGCAGATGTTCCAGCCCCGCGCGGTTCAGCCGCTCGATCCGGTCGGCCACCAGCAGATATCCGTTCGTGATCATCCCGGCCAGCATTCCGTTCTTGCGAATGCGCGCGATAATCGCGTCCAGATCGGGATGCAGCAGCGGTTCGCCTCCGCTGATCGTCACCGCCGATGTGCCCATCGCGCCCAGCCGGTCAATCCGCCGGAACATTTCCTCCGTCGGTACCGGTTTCGAGAAGTCGTCGAACTCGTTGCAATACGTGCACGCCAGATTGCAACGCCGGATGGGAATGATGTGCACCAGCAGAGGATGCCGCGTAGACACCAGCGCCTTTGCGAGCTTCTGCAACTCACGCATCCGCCGATGCATCCCAGCCAGCTTTTTCCGAAATTTTTTCCCGGCAGTCACAGTTTTCTCGAAATAACCCGGTTAATCTCTAAAATCCGTATCCAGGCATTATGCCACACCGCCAAGCTCCGAATCGTAGACGCAGCGCAAGCCGTTCCCAGCATCAATTGTCGGCATCGCCAAGCCGCGGAGCGGCCATTATTGTAGTTAGCCCGCCACGTATCGCAGCGGAGTGCCTGGAGCAGAACAAACCACGCGGGCAGTCCCGGAGGGACGATTGACCCGCTCCGCCGTCATGTTTGCGCCAACCTCAAAAACTCGCACTCCCTGCTCACTCCTGCTAGAATTTGCTTTCTTGCGTTCCGTGGGCTAGGTTTTACCTTTACAAGCGCAACTGAGGCAAAGCGCAACCAAACCTGCGGCGAGGCTCGTTTCCCGCCACGCCGCGCTCGAGCAACGGGGGCTCTATCGATGGCCGATGAAGTCGCAGACAAGGTAATCGCCACACTCGCGTCCGTGAAGCGCATCCCGGCCGACGGCATCACCATCGACACCAACCTCCAGGAAATGGGCATCGATTCTCTCGACGTTTTCACCCTGCTCTTCGAGCTCGAAAACACCTTCAAAATTTCGATCCCCGACGACGACGTCCGCTCCATCAAAACCGTCAACGACATCGTCATCGGCATCAAAAAGATCCTCGCCGCCGCCCCGCCCAGCGCGGCAACCGGCTCGGCCAGCCCGGCGGTCTAACGGATGGCCCCACGCCGCGTCGCCATCACCGGCCTCGGAATCATTTCCGCCCTCGGCCTCGATCTCGCTGAAAACTGGAAATCGCTCTCCGAAGGCCGCTCCGGCATCGGCCCTCTGCAAGTACCCGATGTTGCCGGCGTCGGCTTGAAAATGCCGAACGGCGCGCAGGTCCACGGCTTCGACCCGCTAAAACATTTTCTGGGCGGCAAAGACGCGCAGCTTGACCGCTTCGCGCAGTTTTCCGTGGTCGCCGCGCGCGAAGCCATGCTCGATTCCAAGCTTGAACTTACACCCGAGCAGAAAAAAAACGCCGCGATCGTCTGCGGCTCCGCCGTCGGCGGACAAGCCGCGATCGAAGCCGGCTTCGAGGATCTCTGGGTCCAGGGCCGCGGCCGCGTTCATCCGCTTACCGTTCCGAAGACCATGGCCAATGCCGGCGCCAGCCACATCTCCATGGATCTCGGTTTCGCCGGCCCCGTCTATACGGTTTCGACGGCCTGCGCTTCCGCGAATCACGCCATTGGACAAGCCTTCCGCCTGGTGCGCGACGGTGAAGCCGATCTCGCAGTCACCGGTGGCGCCGAAGCGTTTTTCACCATCGGCATGCTCAAAGCGTGGGAAGCCATGCGCGTGGTCGCGCCAGACACCTGCCGCCCCTTCAGCAAGGATCGCCGCGGCATGATCCTCGGCGAAGGCGGCGCAATGATGATCCTCGAGCCAATGGAATCCGCGCGTGCCCGCGGCGCGAAAATTTACGCCGAAGTTTGCGGCATGGGCATGACCTCCGACGCGCACCACCTGACGCAGCCCACCATCGACGGTCCCGCGCGTGCCATGCGAGCGGCGCTGCGCGAAGGCGGCATCTCGCCCGAAGAAATCGGCTATATCAACGCGCACGGCACGGGCACGGCTGGCAACGATCCGGTGGAAACAAAAGCCATCCACGAAGTCTTCGGCGCCCACGCCAAAAAACTCGCCGTCAGCTCCACGAAATCCATGCACGGCCACGCCCTCGGCGCCGCCGGCGCGCTTGAAGCCATCGCCACCATCCTCGCCCTGCACCACGGCATCCTGCCGCCCACGGCTAATTTCACCGAAGCCGATCCCGAATGCGACCTCGACTACATCCCAAACCAGCCGCGCCACCAAAGAGTCGCCTCCGCCCTCTCCAATTCCTTCGCCTTCGGCGGCCTGAACGCCGTGGTAGCCTTCAAGTCAGCGTCGTAACGCCCGACTTCACGCCTTCGCCAAGCATAAGCGAATCTCCTTGTGAATCGGAGGCGCAACAATATTGTGATTCGGGCCAAGTAACATCCAGGGATCTAAGAACCACCGGCCCGATCCTAATGTAGACGAAACCTCGCAGCGCCATTGCGTTTTCCGGCCTTCGGAATTAAAGGAACAGAATCGAGGTAAAAGCCCAAGCGCCGTAGGTGCGGCACATTCCGCGTCCGCATCATGCGCGTACCTAAAACCCGTGCAACCGAACCAGCCGCGGAGCGGCGATTGAAATTAGCCCGGCATGCAGGCCGCCGCAGCGGCCGGAATGCCGGGTGAGAAAACGAAAACTCGCCGCAGTCCCGTAGGGACGATTGAGGTTTACTCGCGCCGAGAAACTTGATCATCGCTCCGGGACTCGCAACTCCTGCTCGGCCGGCAACCCTGTACCCTGCAACAAGTTCCATCCGTCGAAAATGTATACAAAAACCGGCGCCGCAGTTGCGTTTTGCCCACGGCGCAATTAGAGTTATGCGTGGTACGGTTGGCCCAGGGAGAAGGCATGATCAATCGTAGAAAGCTGCTGTCCTTAATAGGCGTATCTCCAGCATTACTAGCGGCATCCGAGGCATCCGCAGGCGATAAGCACAAGAAAGACGCCGCTCCAGCTGCGCCTCCCGATCCGAAGTTTATCGCCTTAACTCCCAAGGGCACGCCACCGCCAGTAATGCGCTTCGCCATGACCCCGCGCACCAATAGCAGCCTCGACGGCAAGACGGTCTACCTGGTCGACACCGGCTTCATGGCCGCGGACATCATGATCCGCGAAGTGGAAGCCTGGATGAAGCAGAATATGCCGAGCGTCACCACCGTCTCGCGCAAGAAAGCCGGCACCTATCCCGAGGACGACCCCAAGCTCTGGGCGGAGATCAAGGCCAATGCAGCAGCATGCATTATGGCCATCGGACATTGAGGGGGCTGCACACCAGCGACCGTGAGTCACTGCGTGACGATGGAAAAGATGGGCATCCCCAGTGTACCGATCATCACCCAGGCTTATCTCGATCTCGCGAAATCCACCGCAGCCCAGCGCGGCATGCCTACTCTGCGGATCGCGTACACGGTGCATCCGATCTGGGGCAAAACCGCTGACGAAGTTCTGACCGCCATCAGCGGCGATGATCCCGTCAGCAAGAAGCCGTTCATGAAGGAAGTAATCGACGGCCTTACCGCGCCGCTCACGGCCGAGGACCAGATCACCGGATTGCAACCAGTCTCGCCCGGCCCCGCGACCTTCGGCCCGGACACGCTCGATAACCATCAGGCGTATTTCATGAACAACCAGATGACGGACTACAATCCGATCGTCGTCCCCACTGAGGCGAAAGTGGCGGAGATGCTGAAAGGCACCAGCCACAGGCCCGATGAAATCGTCGGCCGCACCGGACGAACCGCCAACGGCGCGTACGAATACACCGTCAAGCAAGTCGCGGTGAACGCCGTGATGGCTGGATGCGATCCGTCCTATTTTCCGGTGGTGCTAGCGCTCGCCGCTTCTGGTGAGCTCGCGCTCGGCGGATCCACCACTTCGTTTGGTTACTGCATGGTGATCAACGGCCCGATTCGCGACAAGCTGAACATGAACTACGGCATCGGCGCGCTCACCGGCTTCGCGCAGCCCAACGCCACCATCGGCCGCGCCTGGTCGCTGCTCGGAAAAAATCTGGGGCCCGGATCAATTCCCGGACAAACCTACTGGGGCGGCCAGGGCAACAACATCAATTACAACAACTGCGTGATCGTCGAGGACGAAAAGAATTCGCCCTGGGTTCCGTTTCACGTGCAGAAGGGTTTCAAGCCCGGGGAAAACGCGGTCAGCGTCTTCAGCGGATGGGACATGCGCATGGGCCACGGCGCGAAAGGTGCCGGCGCGGTGCAACCGAAATTCGACGAGCAGATTGGCAGCATGTTCGCCACGCTCGCGCGCATGTTCAATTGCGTGGTGGTCCTCGATCCCCTCACGGCGATCGGCCTGAAAGAGCAGGGCTACGACACGAAAGAAAAATTGCAGCAATACCTCTGGAAAACCTACACTGTCACCGCCAAGGAATACCGCGAATCATTCCTGGCCCACGTCTGGATCTACCCGCGCGCGCTCAAGGGCGAAGAACCCATGGCCAGCTGGTGGAAACTGCCGGACGATGCCCCGGTTCCCATGTGGCCCAAACCCGAAAACATCGAGCTCGTCGTCTGCGGCGGCCAAACCAACGCCTTCTTCCAGGTAGGCAACATGAACTACGGCCGCAGCTTCAGCATCGACAAGTGGATGTGACCATTTGGCAAGGATGGTCAGTGTCCTTCGCCCACGGGCTGGCAGCGGTAGGATTCTACGCAGCTCAAGGGTAACGCATTCAAGTTCGGCATGTTGCCTCCGCCGGTCGAACGTGTTGTCCGTGTCGAAGAGGTGTGGCATCGACGTCATCCTCCACAATTTTCGAGCAGCGATTTCTTCTTTTTCCCATCTAGAGAATTCAACCCGTCAAAATCGCAGCTTTCACTTGAAGGATCCTCTTATGCAACCCTAATCACTGCATGCGTTTGCGCTAATCGACAATGCTGTGTCGACTTGCATCGTGTGATAGGGTGGATATGAGATCTTTTTCTGACGCTCCGTTACGAACGTCAGCGTGAAACAGTCGCTGCAGCGACGAGCCGAGGGACCTCCCCTCGAAAAAGCTCAAAGGCCCTGCGGGCCAGGGCTAACAACTGCTCTTTGACAACTGAATAGGGAAAGGCACCCCAGACAAACTGCTGTTTCTCCGCGCCTCGGCGTCTCCGTGGCTGGGAAAGAGCGCAGCCAATTCGTCCGCAAGGCGACGCACTTTTTCCGCCGCCTCGAAGAGTCACGCGGCAGGCCGGTTCTAATCGACACACGTGCCGAATAGAAATCGCCGTAACTGACGGAAAACAAAAGACGGGTGCACAGCCTAATCGACACAAAACCTGGGCTTAACGTGACAGAAGTGGATTTCTAGAAGAAGCGCAACAGCAGCGGCAGGATCATGCTGCCATTGCCGAGCCAGCCCTGGGGCACGATTTCCCAGGTGCGGGTCAGTTCGTCCTGGCACGTGAGCGTGATCATGATGGCGAGCCAGAAAAAGCCCGCGATGATGATGACGCGCGTGAGGCCGGTGGCGTATTTCACGTGCATGAAGAAGAGGACCACCAGGATCATCTTGCAGAAGGCGATCACCAGCGCGACCACGGTGTTCCATTTGCCCAGGTCGATATAGGCGACCCACGTGGTAAGGGCGGTGCCAACCAACAGCGCGAGAAAAACGAGCAGATAGGTGCTGACAGGAACGATGTGTTCCGTATGTGCGCCGTGTTCGCCGTGATCGGACATTACTCGAAGCTCCTCTTAGTACCGCCCGCCGATCAAGTAAAGCAGCGGGAACAGGAAAATCCAGACGATATCGACGAAGTGCCAGTACAGTCCGCTGATTTCCAGCGGCGTGTAGTACTCGGACGAAAATCTGTTCCGCGCGGTCATGATGATCAGCACGGTCAGGATGCCCAGCCCTACGACCATGTGAATGGCGTGCAGGCCAGTCATGAAGAAGTAGAAGCACATGAACATTCTCACGCCGGGCGCATGCGGCCCATTGTAGAACCAGTGGACGCCGGGAACGAGCCCTTCCAAATAATCGCGGTACCACTCGTAGCGCAGCTTGATGGCGATGAACGCCGCGCCAAGCAGCCAGGTGCATACCAGCCAAAAGATGATGGTGCCGTTCTTTTTGCCCGTCTGCGCGGAGCGAATGGCCAGCGCCATGGTGAGCGAGCTGAAAATCAGGACCGCGGTGTTCGTAGCGCCGAATTTCACGATCAGCTGATGGCTGCCCTGAACGAAGGACTCCAAATGCAGCAGGCGATAGACGATGTAGGCCGTGAACATCCCGCCGAAGAACAGGATTTCGGTGACCAGGAACGTCCACATGCCCAGGCGGCCGGCGTCGCGCTGCTGGTCGATGTCCTCGAATTGATGCGCGAATCCCTGCGGATGAGCGCCGTGGGCCAGGTCCGACACTAGTGCGCTCCCGACGCGTAATTATACGCGTCCTCGGTGACGATCGGAATCGTCTCGAAGTTTTCGGTCAATGGCGGCGATTGAATCGTCCACTCCAGACCCTTCGCCTGCCAGGGATTCGGGCCCGCCGGAGGACCGTAGCGCATGGACCAGATCAGATAGATCAACGGGATCAGGTAGCCGATGCCCAGAATCGAAGCGCCCGCGGACGACATCACGTTGAGCACCTGGAATTCCTGCGGATAGATCGCATAGCGTCGCGGCATCCCGAGGTAGCCCAGAACGAACTGCGGGAAGAACGTGAGATTGAATCCCAGGAAAATGATCGCCGCGGCAATACGCGCCCAGAGGTCGGGATAGAGCCGCCCGGTAATCTTGGGCCACCAGAAATGCAGCCCGCCCATATAGGCCATCACCGCGCCGCCGACCATTACGTAGTGGAAATGGGCCACGATGAAGTAGGTGCCGTTCAAATGCACGTCGGTCGCAAGCGACGCAAGGAACAAGCCCGTCAGGCCGCCGATGGTGAAGAGGCCGATGAAGCCCAGAGCGTAGAGCATGGGGGCTTCGTAGGAAATCGAGCCTTTGTAAAGCGTCGCAGTCCAGTTGAACACTTTCACGGCCGAAGGAATCGCGACCAGGAAGCTGAGAACCGAAAACACCAACCCGGCATAAATCGACTGGCCGGTGACGAACATGTGGTGGCCCCAGACGATGAAGCTGATGATCGCGATGGACAAGCTCGAGAACGCCACGAAGGCATATCCGAAAATCTTCTTGCGAGAGAAAGCAGTGATCAACTCGCTGACCACACCCATGCCGGGCAGAATCATGATGTAAACGGCCGGATGCGAATAGAACCAGAACAGGTGCTGGAACAGCAGCGGATCGCCGCCGACGGCCGGATCGAAAATTCCGACGTGCAAAATGCGCTCCATACCGAGCAGGAAGAGCGTGATGGCGATCACCGGGGTGCCGAGGACGAAGATCAGGCTGGTGGCGTACAGGGCCCAGATGAAAAGGGGCAGCCGGAACCAAGTCATGCCGGGAGCGCGCATTTTGTGGATGGTGACGATGAAATTCAGTCCGGTAAGAATCGACGAAAAGCCGGCGACGAAAACGCCCAGCGCCACGATGGTGACGTTGGTGTGCGAATACAAGCTGCTGTATGGCGGGTAGAAGGTCCATCCGGTGTCCACGCCGCCGGAAAGCGTGGCGTAAAGAGCCAGCGCCGCGCCGGTGATGAAAATGTACCAGCTCATCAGGTTGAGCCTGGGGAAGGCCACGTCGCGCGCGCCGATCATCAGCGGGATCAGGAAATTGCCGAGCGTGGCGGGAATCGACGGCACCAGGAAGAAGAACACCATGATGATGCCGTGGGTCGAAAACATCTTGTTGTAGGTTTCTGGCTCGAAGAGCGCGCCCTGGGGCTCGGTGAGGTGCAGGCGCATCAGCACGGCGGCCATGCCGCCGACAAAGAACATGATGGTGATCGAGCCAAGGTAAAGTAGTCCGATGCGCTTGTGATCCAGCGTGAGCAACCACGAGCGGATACCGTAGGTCGCGTTCAAATAGTTCACGCGCGGTTCGGTGGGGGCGTCGTGAAGGTCCGCAACTGCCGTACTCATTTGCCGTTGATCCTTTCTTCCGCGCCGAGCGACTTCACGTAGGCGATCAACTGATTGATCTGTTCTTCATCGACTTGCCCCGCGTAGGTGGGCATGATCGCCTGATAACCGGCCAAGTGGACCGAACCGGGATTGAGAAGCGCCTGGCGGATGAGCGCCTCGTCGACCACGCGGGTTTGGCCGTCCTGGGTTCTTTCGGGCTTGCCGTAAATTCCTGCGAGCGACGGGCCGCGGCCGGCGGCATCGGCGCCGTGGCAGCTGGCGCAGCCGAACTGGCTGTAGAGGCGCGCGCCCTGTTCGGACATGGACTCGGTCTTTTCACCGCCGGCCAGCCAGGTGGCGTAATCGGTGGGCGACATCACGTAAACCCAACCGATCATTTCGGAATGGTTCGTGCCGCAATATTGGGCGCAGAAGAGGTGGTACGTGCCGGTTTCCGTGGGCTGGAACCAGACGGATGAGTAGCGGCCGGGCAGAACGTCCTTCTTCACGCGGAATGCCGGGATGTAAAAGTCGTGAATCACGTCCTGCGAAATCATGGTCAGCTTCACAGGCACGCCCACCGGGACGTGCAGCTCATCGATTTCGCGCGGGCCCTCGGGATGCTGGAGGTGCCACATCCACTGCTTGCCGATGACGAAAATTTCGGTGGAGGCCTCGGGCGGGCGGGCGTTGCGCACGTAGAGGCTGGAGGACCAGACAAATAGCACGACGCAGATGAGCGAAGGAATGATGGTCCAGGTGAGCTCGAGCGACATCGGCGTGTGCGTTTCGACGCCGGATTCATTGGGCGATTTCCGGCGATACTTCAGCATGAAATAGAAAATGATGGAGAAGATCAGGACGGTGAAAAAGATGGTGATGCCGCTGAGCAGGTAATAAAGCTGGTCCACGCTGCTGGCAATGGAAGACGCCGCCGGCGGCTGAAACCCAGTAGCCTGCATCACCGCCAGCAACTCAGAACCGGATTGAAGGAAGCCCATCATCACCGTGTCGTCTTGATCCTTTTTACGCCCGGGTTTTTCCCAGGCTCTGGGGTCCCAATTTGCGGGGCAGCGCGTAGTGTTCGCCCCGAAACAAGAAAATCAGAAAGATTCCGCCGATCAGCACCGTGACCCCGCCGCCCAGTTGCAGGGCGCGGCTGATCACCAGGCCGTACTTTCCAGTGTGCGGATCGTAGTGGTAGCAATAGAGCAAGACTTCATCGGCCACCGAGCCGATTTTTTCCCGTGACGCGTCGACCAGGCCCAAACGCAGGTCGCGTGCGGGATACGTGACGCCGTAGAAGTACTTGGAGACTTTGCCATCCGGCGTGAGGACCATGATGCCGCTGGCGTGCGCGAACTGCTTGGAATCGGGATCGTAGGCGTAGCGAAAGCCGACCGAATCGGCCAGCGCCTTGATTTGAGGCTCGTCGCCGGTGAGAAAATGCCAGCCGGTTTCGGCTCCTTTGCGACCGGTGGCTCCCAGGTACATGCCTGCATACATGGCGTGCTTGGCGTCGGCCATAGGCGCGCGGTCACTGGGATCGATGCTCACGGTGACGACGTTGAAGTCCTTGCCAATTTCGAGCGGCATGGTTTCCATGCTGCGATCGACGGCGTTGAGCACCTGGGTGCAGAGCATCGGGCAGTTGTAGTAGACCAGCGTGAGGATGACGGGCTTGCCCGCAAAAAACTGGCCGAGCTCGACTGTGGCGCCGTGCTCGTCGCGAAACGTCAGGTTGAGCGGAACTTGATTATCGAGCTTCTGGTCAATGCCGGCTTGATTGAGCAGCTCGGGGCGAACGCCAATCCCTTGATTCGGGTCGGTGAATTGCGCCTGGGTTGGCGCGGGATGCGCGAGCAATGCAAGTGCGAGCGCCGCCGGCGCCAGACACTTCCCGATCGAGTTGATCTTCATCTTCACGGTCACTTTTCGCGCCCCTTAGCCTCTTCGCGCTCTAGCGCCTCTTGGCGCTCCTTGTCGGCAAGCGTTGGCTCAGTGAGATAGCCGCACTGTCCCTGCACGTCTGTATCGCCCGCCACCGTGGCCGGCGCGATTACAGGAGCACCCGCCGCAGCGGCTTCAGCAGCGGAGCGCGCGGGCAAACCCTTGGCCAGGATCAGCTCCTCGGCGCGATCAACGGGAATACGCACGACACCGCTGGGCTGATCGATCCAGGCGTAAGTTGAGACGTCTTTCTGCTGCGCGTCGCAATAATCCTGAAGCTCCCGGTGCGGGTGCACCTGCAGAAGCGGGGCGGACGGAATCTCACGGGCCCCTTCCTGCACCATAGGCGAGCGCGTGGGCCCCATGGGCGACGCTTTCTTGAATGACTTGAACGTGAAATTCATGCCGACCATGGTGACGAGGAGCACGACCGCCATCCAGAAGGCGAAGATAAACAGTCCCTTGATATTAACGTCGCGCTTTTCCCAGCCAGCGCTGGCGTCCACCGGGACGTCGTGTTTTTCGCCGTGCTTAGTCGCCATGCGCATGCTCCAAAACGCCTTCAAACCGCGGATCGTGCAATGGCAGCAGCGGCATTTTCTTCAACTGCCCCATGTAGGCGAACACCCAGATGCCGCCGATGCCGACGAGCGCGCAGATATCGACGGGCGAAACGTGTGGGCCGGTGCGCTGGTTCGGAAACGCGGGCACGACAAGCCAGAAAACGTCCACGAGAGAAATCGCGAGCATCCAGAAAGCGAGAACCGACAGACGTTCGAGCCGGCGCTTCACGCGGCGCTGCAACAAGATAAAAAACGGAACGAAGAAGTGCAGAATCAGCAGCGCCGCGGCGACGTAGCCCCAGGAAGTGAACGCGCGGACTTTGTACCAGGGAATTTCCTGCTTCAGGTTGCCGGACCAAATGATCAGGAACTGGGCGAACGACATGTAGGTCCACAGGATCGTGAACGTGAGCATGAAGTTGCCGATGTCATTGAGCCGGGGCGGATCGTAGGAATCATGCAGCGGCTGGTAGGAATCGAGCATGCGCAGCATGACCACGCTGAACGAAATAGCCGCCAGACAAGCGATGACCATGAAAACCATGCCGTAGATGGAAGAAAACCACTGGGGCTCAAGCGACATGACCCAATCGACCATGGCCCAGGACCAGGTGAGCGACCAGATGACGGTACCGGGCGCAGCCAGCGACGACATTTTCCCCTTCAGACGGATGTCGGCGGTGCGATCCTGCTCGGCGGACCATTTATTAAGCAGGCCGGCGAGGAGAGCCCAGACAGCGAAATAGAAAATCGCGCGCGCGATAAAGAATCCGGGCTGCAGCCAGAAGCGGCGGAAATGGTCCGTGGGCTCGCTGCCGAGGATTTCCGGAGTCGCGGCCCAGGGATAAATTCTCTTGATGCCGAGCAACAGGGGCAGAAACAGGACGAACATCACCGGAATCGTCCGCGAGCCGGCTTCGAGAATGCGCCGGATTGGAAGGCCCCATTTTCCTCCGGTCATGTGATGGAGCTGCAAGAAGGCCAGCGAGCCCATGCAGAAGATCATCCAGAAGACGTAGGCGAAGAGATAGGAATGGAAGAACTGAGTCCAATCGCGAGCGCCTAGCGCGAGGGTGGCAATGATGCCGATTGCCGCCACCACCAGCGCGCGCTTCTGCACGCGATCGATCACCGGCCGGATTGTGTCTGCCACACTCATTTCGATTTCATCATCATCATGGAATTTGCAGCCGGCTGCGCCTGGTTCGCGGCAGATTCGTGCGATAGGTTCGCGCGATCCGATTCCGGCACGTCGTCAATTTTCGCGTTGCGGCTCAGCTGCAGCACACGGATATAGGCCGCGATGCGCCAGCGATCAGCCGGCTCAACGCGCGCGGCGTAGCTGTACATGGCACCAAAACCGTTCGTCATCACTTCAAAGAAATGTCCGGCCGGAGCGTCGCGAAGGCGCTGAATATGATAGCTGGGGGGTTGCGGGAATCCGCGCTGCACGATCATGCCGCGGCCGGTGCCGGAATAGTCGTGGCACGGGGTGCAATAGACGTTGAAGCGTTCGCGGCCGCGATCGAGATCGGCTTTGGTAATCGGGAAAGGGAACTTGTCCGCCACGACGCCGTTTTCCCGCCCTGTGAACATCAGCTCGTCCAGCCGCAGATGGCCGCGCGCCACGGTGCCGGGAACCGGCTGGCGCTCGGAGCGGCCGTCGCCGAAGAAATCGGTGGCTTCGTAAGGCAGATATTTCGGCTGAATGTGCATATCGAGGCGACAGCCTGCAGTGAGCAGAGCCGCAACAGCTAGAGCCCCGAGGGTCCAGGCACGCGCCCGCAAGCGTCCGCGCACCGCGCTCGTCACCGCAATGAAATTACCCTTCAATTTCAAATACTCCATTCGGCTTCAAGTTCTGGAGAAACGACTTCGCCTGCGCGAGCTCAAATTTCGGATCCCGGGCCTTGATGCACAGGAAGAATTTGTCGGTCGAGGCGCCGGTAAACCGCTCGACGTTAAACGTTGGGTGGTAGGGCGACGGCAACCCGTTGAGCGCGAGCATGCCGAACACGGCCACGAGAGACGCGCCCAGAATCGTCAGCTCGAAGGTGATTGGAATCCACATCGGCCAGCTATTGAATGGCTTTCCGCCGATATTGAGCGGGAAGCTGAGCACGTTGGCATACCAGCACATGCCGAAACCGGTAAGGCCACCGCCCAGGCCTCCGAAGAAGACGAGTGCAGGCAGAACCGTCCAATTAAAGCCGATGGCCTCCGCCAGGCCATGAACGGGAATTGGCGAAAACGCGTCGATGCGCTTGTAGCCGGCACTGCGCGTCTTCTGCGCCGCCTCGACCACCGCTTCGGGCGAGTCGAATTCCGCCATCACGCCGTAAATCTTGGGCTTCTGCATCAGCTAACCGTGAATCTCCGGATTCGGATTTCGCACGCGCGCCAGATAGGTGGTGCGCGGGCGCGTGTTCAGTTCCTCGAGCAAACCGTAATCGCGCGTTTGGGCTTTGAGCCTGGCAACCTTGCTATTCGGATCGTTGATGTTGCCGAAGACGATCGCTTCGGTGGGGCAAGCGCTCTGGCAAGCGGTGATAATTTCGCCGTCGCGGATCAGCCGATTTTCTTCTTCCGACTTGATCTTCGCCGCGTTGATGCGCTGCACGCAGTAGGTACACTTTTCCATCACGCCGCGGCTGCGCACGGTGACATTCGGATTGCGCATGCCGTAGAGGCTGGGCGTCTTGTAATCGGAGTAGAGGTAGAAATTGAACCGCCGGACTTTGTAGGGGCAGTTGTTCGAGCAGTAGCGCGTGCCCACGCAGCGGTTGTAGGTCATATCGTTCAGGCCTTCGGCGTTGTGCGTGGTGGCGCCAACAGGGCAAACGTACTCGCACGGTGCGTTTTCGCACTGCTGACAAGGCAGCGGCTCGTAATACATCTCGGGATTTTCGAGCGAGCCGCGGAAATAAGTGTCGATGCGGATCCAGTGCATGGCGCGACCGCGCGCCACCTGATCCTTGCCGACGACGGCAATGTTGTTTTCCGACTGGCAGGCAATAACGCAGGCGTTACAGCCCACGCAGCGGTTCAAGTCAATCGACATGCCCCAGGCATAGCCGTCGTATTTGTAGCCGGGGTAGAGCGTCAGATCTTTAGTCGCCTGCTCCTCGGCCACCTGCGCGAACGCGGGATCCTTCTTGAATTCCTCGAATGTGGCGATGCGGACGAGGTGGCGGTGTTCGTCAGTCGGATCGCCCATGGCCTCGGTGCTTTCTTCTTCGCCCTTGTCGACGTTGATGGCGTATTGCTGCTGCGTCGAGGAGAACGAATACTTCTTGCCGGTCTTAGTGACCTGCGCGGGCGAAGCGATGTTGAGCGCGCCAGCTACACGGACGAGATAGGCGTCAAAGCCCGGGCCCGTGCCGACCTGTCCACCTCGCGTGCGGCCATAGCCCAGGTGCAGGGTGATGGAATTATCCGCGTGGCCAGGAACGATGTAGACGCCAGCATTGAGGCTGCCGCCGTTGACGGAAATCGTGACGAAGTCGCCGGTGGTGGTGCCGAGCGTCTCAGCCGTGGCGGGCGAAACCATCGCCGCGTTGTCCCAAGTGAGGCGCGTGATGGGCTTGGGCAGCTCCTGCAGCCAGCCATTGTTGGCCCATTCGCCATCGCCAATCGCGGGATCAGGACGGAAGACAACTTCGAGCGCATTTGCATCAGGCGCTGCGGAGGAGCGGCCAAGGCTAACGAAATCGGCATGCGGCGCGACGGAAATCGCGGGAAGAGCCGTGTTGGCAATCAGGCCGTCATGCAGCGAAGTCTCCCAGAGCGCTTCGAAAGCCTTGTCTTTTTCCGAGCGCTGCGATTGCCAGTAGGCACGTACGATGTCGTGTCCGGATTTACCGGCGTCGCCCGCGAAGAGGGCGATCAGCTCGTGGGACGAATGCGCGTCGTAAATCGGCGCGATCAGCGGCTGCACGATGCCGACAGTGCCGTCATAGGCGCGACCATCGCTCCAGGATTCGAGCGAATGCGCCGCGGGGCAGTGCCAGTGGCTAAGCAGAGCCGTTTCGTCGAGGTACAGACCGGAATGAACGCGCACGCGAGCTTTCTGCATAGCGTCCGCAAAATTCAGGTCGGCTGGCGCGTCGTAAACAGGATTGGCGCCGAGAATCACGAGGAAATCGACCTGGCCTGCGTTGAGGTCCTTGACGAGATCCTTCAGCGAGTCGAGCTGATTGACGGGATTCGTTTCAATCGATTCGGTGTAGGTAACGGTCTTGCCCACATTGCCGAGCGCGGCATTGACGGCATGCGCCAAGGCATGAACCAGCGGCGGCTGATGCTCGCCGGCGATGACGATCGACGAACCCTTGTGCGCGGCGAGATCGCGTCCCACTGCGCCGACCCACGCGGCGGGAATTTTGGTGCTGGCATTGGCGCTGGGCGGAACCGCCACGCCCGCGGCGGCGGCAAGCTGCCGCGCGAGATCGTCGATGTCCGACGAGCGAACAGGCAGGCGGTGATCGGCAACAGAACCTGTGGCCGTGGGCATGCTTTCCGCTACGTACAGACGATTGAGATTGGACGACGCGCCCGCGGCAAGATCGCGGCGCGAACCAAAATCGCGCGCGTAGCGAACGTGCCCCGCGCCGCAAGTGAGGAAATCGGCGTCGAGCGAGACGATTACGTCCGCCTTGTCGAAGTGATAGATGGTGTT
The DNA here is from genome assembly GCA_963800535.1 of uncultured Acidobacteriota bacterium. Taxonomy (GTDB): domain Bacteria; phylum Acidobacteriota; class Terriglobia; order Acidiferrales; family UBA7541; genus Palsa-295. The sequence goes on along the minus strand of CAWDBK010000012.1, from coordinate 311,295 downwards.
GACGGGCTTCCCGAAAGCGAAACGCGCGCCTTCGCGGACGGAATCCGCGCCGCAGGGCTCCCACTGATGCCACTTCGCTTCGGGATATTGCGCAAGCAGCGCTTTCAACTGCGCGCCGAGAGTCGGAGACGCGATCGTCTCGGTGAGGATGCGCATGCCGGAGCCTTTGGGCGCGAGGCGCGTACGGTAGTTGCCCATCTCGGCGGCGAAATCGCTCCAGGTGCTAACGCGGCCGTCGAGAATCACTGATTGCGAACGGTCCGGATCCCAGAACTGCAGAATAGCGGCCTGGCTGTGAATGTCGGAAGCGCCCAGGCTCCCGGGATGCTCGGAGTTTCCTTCAATCTTTGTGGGGCGGCCCGTGTGGCTTTCCACCAGCACGCCCGTGGCGACGCCGGCCTGAATCAGCGACGTGGCGTAGAACAGCGGGCGGCCGGGGAGAATCTCCTCGGGCGGCTTGACGTAGGGAACGATTTTCTCCGTCGGCAGCTTCGTGCAGGCGCTAAGGCCGGCCATTGCGGCGGAAGCGGCCATCAATTTCAGCACGTCGCGACGGTTGATGTCGTCATTGCCTTTGCCGGCCGTAGGCGGAAACTCGTAATCGCGAAACTCCTCGAATTGCGGCGTAGAGGAAAGCTCCTCCAGGCTCTGCCACATTTGCGGAGCGCCCGGCGAATCGAGCTTGGCCCGCGCGGCCACGAGGTCGATCGAATTCTTCGCGTTCGGGTTGAAATCGTCGCTCATCGTCTCGCTTTCATCACCGGTGGCACGTCGAGCATGTCTGCAGCGGCTTCAAATCGCCGGGGTGCTGCGGCACCTGAATCTTGTACTCCGCCACGAGCTTTTTGCCGAGCTCGAGCTGCTCGTCACCCGGCGGCGGCTCGTAGTAGGGATTGAAAACTTCGGATTTCGGACGCACGTATTTTTCCGGCTGGCGATGGCATTCCAGGCACCAAGACATATATAAGGTGCCGGCCCGCTCGGTGAGGGGCATCTGGGCGATATCGCCGTGGCAGGTGGTGCAGCCGACGCCCTTGGCCACGTGGATGCTGTGGTCAAAATATACGAAATCCGGCAGCGCGTTGACGCGCGTCCATTGGAGAGACTTGTCGTCGCGGTAGCTCTGGCGGACAGGTTCGAGCATCGCCGAGTTGGTCCAGATCTGCGAATGGCAGGTCATGCAGGTCTGCGTGGGCGGCACTCCGGCGAAGGATGATTTTTCGACCGAGGTATGGCAGTAGCGGCAGTCGATGCCCAACTCGCCCGCATGGTGGCGGTGGCTGAAGGGCACGGGCTGCTGGCGCTTGACGAACTGGTCGGTGTACCAGGGCGAAAGCATGACTTCGTAGAGCGCGTATCCCAGCAGCGCGATGATCACCACGCCGCCAAAAATACTCAGGCGCGCGATGAAGTTCGTGCTGCGATGAAATATCTGTGCCATCGATCTTCTAAATCGTTCCTTCTTTGACTATGAATGCGCCTTCTCTTCGTTCGTCTCGTGCACCAGCGACCGCACCTCGACGATGGAAATCATCGGCAGGACGCGGATGAAAAGGAAGAACAACGTAAAGAACAGCCCAAACGTTCCGATATAGGTTGCCCAATCCCATTTCGTCGGGTAGTACATGCCCCAGGACGAGGGAATAAAATCGCGCGACAGGCTGATGACGATGATCACGAACCGCTCAAGCCACATGCCCGTATTCACGACGAGCGAGAGAACGAAGAGCAGGCCGACGTTGCGCCGCACTTTTTTAGACCACAGCAACTGCGGAATGATGATGTTGCAGGAGATCAGCATCCAATACAGCGGCGCGTACGGACCTTTGAAGCGGTTCGTCATCATGTAGATTTCGTACTGGTCGCCGCTGTAGAACGCGAGAAACGCCTCGATCAGGTAACCGTAAGCGACGATCAGGCCCGTGCCGAGCATGACCTTGGCCATGATGTCGAGATGACGAATGGTGACGAGATCTTCCAAGTGGTAGAACTGACGGATGGGGATTGCCAGCGTCAACACCATGGCAAAGCCGGAATAGATGGCGCCCGCTACGAAATACGGCGGGAAAATCGTGGTGTGCCAGCCCGGAATGATGCCGATCGTAAAATCGAAGCTCACAACGGTGTGGACAGAGACGACTAGTGGAGTCGCCAAGCCCGCGAGAAGCAAAGAAGCCGTCTCATAGCGGAACCAGTGCATGGCGGAACCGCGCCAGCCCATGGCCAGCGCTCCATAGATGATCTTCGCAGCCTTGTTCTTCGCGCGATCGCGCAGAGTGGCCAGGTCAGGAATCAGTCCCACGAACCAGAACAATAAGGATACGGTCAGATACGTCGACACCGCGAACACGTCCCAGACCAGGGGGCTACGGAACTGCGGCCACATCCACATCCCATTGGGATAGGGCATCAGGTAAAAGAACAACCAAGGGCGGCCCATGTGAAGCAGCGGGAACATGCCGGCGCACATGACGGCAAAAAGCGTCATGGCTTCGGCGAAGCGGTTGATCGAAGTGCGCCAGCGCTGATGCAACAATAAGAGGATGGCGGAAATCAGCGTGCCGGCGTGACCGATACCGATCCACCAGACGAAATTGACGATCGCGAAGCCCCAGGCGGCGGGGATACGGATGCCCCAGATGCCCACGCCCTTGATCATCAACATGGTGATGACCATGTTGAGCAGCATCAGGGCGCCGAAAGAGACCAGAAGCCCGAAGACCCAGCCGGGCGTGACCGGACGCGTCAGAACGATGGCGCTGATTTTGTCGGTTACCGTTTCAAAAGTATGTCCCGGCCCGATAAGCGGATCAGGATCGGCAACCCCTACTGTGTTATGTGAACCCTCAGAGGCCACGCACTATCCCCGAAAGAATTTTACGAATGCCTTTTTGAACTGAAGGGGCGTCAAAGGCCCGGAATCTGCGTCCCCACACCCCGTGCTGACGCGATTCGCGCTCCCGAGCGGAACGGACCAGGCGGAACAAAAAACGATTCCCTCCCCAAACTCCCGCAGATTTCTCAAGTGACTCTAAATGCTCGCTCAGGACGCAATAGAATAAAACCGGAAGGGTTTCGACGCAAGGTTAAATCGAAATAATTTTTCGGCAAAAAATTTTCGTGTGTCATATTGCGAAACGGCGCAGCGTGCAGGTGGCATCGTTTGGCGCTTTGCTTTGTATTCCGCGACTGTGCTGCTTTCGACATTCACCGCGCAGGAGAAGCCGCGGCTGCGCGCGGTCGATTGTTAAAATTGATGCGTGCGCTGCGCAATTCCAGTCGTGGTCTTGCTCGTGCTTGCCGTGTGTTCCTCGACCGGGGCGGATACTATCGTTCTGAAAAACGGCCGCCGGATCGTGGCTGAATCGGTGACCGATGACGGGCAGCACATCACCTATTTGACTCCCGCGGGCCAGCTTTCCATTCCCAAATCGATCGTTGCGCGCATTGAAAAGGACGATTTCGGATATTCATCGGCTTCGTCGCACGCATCCGAGCCGCCTCCTGTTTCAGCGCCCGAAATCGAACCAGTGCGCGGCTATGAAGACGTGGCGGCGCTAGCAGTGCACGACAATGCCATCGATTTTGCGTATATCTCGAGGCTGGAGTCGGACGCGCGCGCGGGGACTTCGAACGCAGTCGGGCGTGTGGCGGCCGCGCATTATGCTGCGGCCCAATTCCTGCTCGGCAAAGGCGACACGGACGCGGCCATCGATCACTATCGCGAGGCGCTGGCCTTCGCGCCCGATAACACCGGGCTACTGCTGAATCTTGCGGTCCTTTATTTACGCAAGAGCCAGTTCTCGGAGGCGCTCGATCCGCTGGAGCGGGCCCGCCGCGCGGCGCCGGACTCAGCGGACGTCGCCAAACTGACGGGCTGGGCATATTACGGGGCAAATAAGATGGATCGGGCGATCCAGGAATGGCAGCGCGCGGAGAGACTTCGTCCTGATCCGGAGGTAAAGGCAGCGCTTGAAAAGGCGCAGCGCGACCAAGCGGAGGAGGAAAGTTATCGCGAGGGCGAGACCGCGCATTTCGATCTGAAATACAACGGCAGCGCAACGCCGGACCTCGCGCGCGGAATCCTGCGGGCACTCGAGGACGATTTCCGCGATCTGGAATCGCAGCTGGATTACTCGCCCCCGGGACAGATCAGCGTGATCCTTTATACGCAGCAAGCTTTCGCGGACATCACGCGCGCTCCCGGCTGGGTGGGCGCGCTTAACGACGGGCGGCTGCGGATTCCTGTTCAGGGCCTGAATTCGGTGACGCCGGAGCTGGCGCACGTGCTGAAGCACGAGCTGACGCACAGCTTCGTGGGACAGAAATCGCACAATCGCGCGCCGACATGGCTTCAAGAAGGCGTGGCGCAATACATGGAAGGCCGCCGAAGCACTTCGAACGCGGGCGCGCTGGTGGAGATGGCGACCCAGAACTCCATACCTTCTCTCGCACAGCTTGAGGGGCCATGGATGTCGCTCGATGGCAACACCGCGGCGTTCGCCTATGCCTGGTCGCTTGCGGTGGTGGAATCGATTGTCGATTCGGGCGGTGTGAGCGACATCAGCCGGCTGCTCGAACGCGTCGCCACGGCCGCATCCACTGAAGCCGCCGCGCAGGAAATGCTGCACTCGAATTACGCGGATTTACAACAGCAGACCGTCGCATACCTCAAGCAAGCGTACTTGCGCTGATCGTTTGCCCAGCGGCTCAGAGAAACAGGTCAGAGGGTGGCGAGAAGACCCGCAAGCAGCGCCGCGCGTTCTGGAAGCGAATTGATGATGATGTGCTCGGCGGAGCTATGTGCGCCGTTGCCGATGGCACCCAGGCCGTCGAGCGTGGGCACACCGAGCGCGGCGGTAAAATTTCCGTCCGAGCCTCCGCCCACGGATGTTTCATCGAGCTCGTGCCCAAGCTCGCGCATCAATTTCTGCGCGTGACGAAACAGACCGGCGACCGCCGCAGTGCGTTCGAGAGGCGGGCGATTGATTCCGCCACGCACTTCCACCTGCGCGCCGGGCAGAATCGGGCTCAGGGCGCGCAATTGCCGCTCGATTTTCCTGGCGTCGGCCACATGCGTGTAGCGAATGTCGATCTCGACGCGCGCGTAGTGCGGGACGACATTTGAGACCGTGCCCCCCGCGATCACCGTCGCCTGCATGGCGATGCCGCGCTTCGGTTCATTCAAGTCTTTCAGTCGAGCGATCTGCAAAGCGAGCTCGTGCACGGCATTGATGCCCGCGCCGGGGTCGAGCCCTGCGTGTGCCGCTCGTCCGGTGACGATCAGTTCAGCGGTGCCAATTCCCTTGCGCGCCGTCTTCAGGCGCCCGTCTGGACCGGCCGCCGGTTCGAGCACCAGCACCGCGTCGCTGCGCCGCGCTTCGCGCTCGATCATCGCCCGCGACGCGTAGCTTCCGATTTCCTCATCCGAGTTCCAGAAAAATGCCAACCGCTTTTTCGGGCGCAGGTTCAGCGCTCGCAGCGCATCGACCGCATGCAGCGCCAGCACTAGCCCGGCCTTCATATCAAATGTTCCGGGACCGAACGCGCGGCCGCCGCTTACGCGAAACGGTTGCGCGGCCAGCGTTCCGAGCGAGTACACGGTGTCGAGATGTCCGAGGACCATGATCTGCCCGTGCGGCCGTCCGTTGCCGAGCCAGACCTCCGCGCGCACGTGATTTCCTCGAGCCTCCTGCGGCAGAACGCGCACGCGCGCGCTGCGACGGCGCCATTCTGAGGCGACCAGCGCGGCCATGCGATCGACGGCAGTTTTTTGATGACTGGGAGATTCGCAGCGCACCAATTTGCCCAGCAGGTCTACCATTTCGCGCGTACGGGGCGCGAGATGCCGCCGCAGACCGAGCATCAATCCCGGTTCGGTACTTGCAGAAGACATCGGGCGCGTATCGTATCAGTGGAGGCTCGGAAGAACCAAGGGGCGCTGCGGTGGGGCGCCAATGTGAATCGCGCTGGTGTTGCCGGCGACGGACTGCTACATCCTCGGCGCGGCGCACACAAAGTTCGCGGCATCTTTCACGTCGCCGCTTCCTTTATATTGCGCCACCTGTGGATAAGGACACAGCGGATGTGTCATGCCCACGCCCTTCGCGGGATTGCCGTCCACGAATCCGGTGGCGACGATGCGATCGGGCGCCACGCCTTTTTCCACCCAGCGATCGAGCGCCATCACCACGTCGTGATCGGCGTCTTCCTCGGGGGGCTCGAGTCCACCCGCGTTGCCGAAAATCGTCGCGCCCGGGCCGCCCGCGCAGTGCGACATGGTTGGCACCATGAACAGGCGATAGAAGCCCTTCGTATCGCCCATGGCCTTTTGAACTGACGCGAAATAGATGATGCTTCCCTGCGCCGGAATGGCCGCGTCGCTCCAGCCGTGGTACTGGATCAACTTTCCACCGCGCGCTTTGAAGGCGCGCAGATTCGGGTCCATGGAGTTCAGGTCCGCGCCGAATTTGTCGTCCGTTAGCTTCACGTCCGTATCGAAATTGAAGCTCTTCGGATCCCATTTCGGGTTTTCGAAAACCATGTCCGAGAAAAACTGATGGGCGAATAGTTTCTGAATGCCCAATTGCGGCGCGCTGCGGCCGGTGACCCAGATCGGCCAATTCGCCGGAACTGCTTCGGCCCCGGGAGAAAATCCGGGCGAGATCAGTTCGCTGCTTCGGGGACTGTTCAGCGGCTCGTAGATTTTTTTCGCCGCGGCCACCTGGGGAGCGGTCAGGCAGCCCGACGTGTCGTCGCCCTTGCAATGAACGGTCCCGGGATCGAAATGGCATACGGCGGGATTTTCGATGAAGCCGTCCTTATCGCCATCGAGCGTGTCGCAGGCGGCAATCGCCGCGTCTTGCAGTATCGGAAGCTTCGCGGGCGGAATGAAGCTGTCGGGAGTTTCGAGCAGCGCCAATGAATCCCACAAGCCGCGCGTCTGCAGGTGATCCCAGTTGATCGCGGGAGCGCCGGCGACGATGCCGTGGAAATCGTCAGGATAGCGCTGCGCCTCAGTCATCCCTTCGCGACCGCCTTCCGAGCAACCCACGAAATAGGAGCGCGACGCGTCCTTGCCATAGAAGGCGCGGATCACGGCTTTCGCCTGCACGGACGTCTCATGCACTGCGCGATAGCCGAAATCCTTCACTTTTTCCGGATGTCCCACGGCCCAGGTGGCGCCCGGCCCCGCGCCGTGCCCATCGTCGGTGGCGGCCGTCGCGTAACCGTGAAGCAGGGATTCGGCCAGTGACGCCGAGCGGAATGCTGCCAGCGAACCCGCCATTACCCAGTTGCTGGTACTTGCCATTCCAGCCAGATACCGGGAGCCAAACTTCAAAATGGATTTCGGAATCCGCGGTCGGTTTGGCGACGCCGGCCACTCGGCAAAACGCCGGCAGATCTTTTGTAGTCGCAGGCAGGCCGGGCGAGGCAGGCGGTTTGAATCCTCCGGCAGCGATAGATGTCGCCGAAGTGATCGTGGCATTGCTAAGCGTCAGGTTCGCCAGAGCCTCGCAGGAAGTCTGCGCGGGCGCCGCCATGGGAAGGAACGCCGCTGTGAGCAAAAAAGACAAGATATGCCGCGGGATTCGAAGATTCACAGATTCCTCCCCCAGAGAACCCTGGTGCGTGCTGCGACGAGATCGTTTCCCGGACCTAGCGCGGGCGAGTATGTCCCGTGGGACAAAGTGCGTCAAGCGGGGAGGAGCGCGTGACGAATCGCGAGCCCTCGATTCCCACTCGCGGTGGATTCATATAGAATTGTTTGATTCGCAGGTCCCGGTTCACCAGGCGACGAGGTTAACCATGCTCCTTGATGTCAACGAGATACAGAAAGTACTGCCGCATCGCTATCCGTTCCTGCTGATCGACGGCATTGAAGAAATGGAACGCTGGAAGCGCATCGTGGGAATCAAGAACGTCACGATCAACGAGAGCTTTTTCCAGGGCCATTTCCCGGGCAAGCCGATCATGCCGGGCGTGCTGATCATCGAGTCCATGGCCCAGACCGGGGGATTCCTGCTGCTGCAGGAAGTGGCCGAGCGCGAAAAGAAGCTCCTCTATTTTGTTTCCATCGACGGCGCGCGGTTCCGACGGCCGGTGGTGCCGGGCGACCAGCTGCGACTGGAAATGAATGTGCTGGCATGGCGCGAAGCACTGGGGTTCTGCAAACTGCACGGTAAGGCCACCGTGAATGGCGAGCTGGCCGCGGAGGCCACGCTGATGTGCAAGATGGTGGACCTGGAAACCGAAATGCCGCCGGCCTCCGTCCCCGCCGGGAAAGCACAATGACGGAAATCGATCCCCGGGCTATCGTTTCGCCCACGGCGAAACTGGGCGCAGGGGTTCGCGTGGGCGCGTGCGCGGTGGTGGGTGACGACGTGGAACTTGGCGACGGCTGCGTGCTGGAGCCCCACGCGGTGGTCATGGGCCCCTCAAAGCTCGGCAAGAACAATCACGTGTATTCCTTCGCCATCGTGGGCGGCGATCCGCAGGATTTGACCTTCACCGGCCAGCGCACCTGTCTGGAAGTGGGCGACTCGAACGATTTTCGCGAGTTTTGCACCGTCCATCGCGGCACGATCAAGGGCGGCGGCTCCACGCGCATCGGCAACAACAATTTGATCATGGCCTACGCGCACATCGGCCACGACTGCGTGATCGGGAATCGGGTGATCCTAACCAATGGCGCGCAGCTTGCGGGACACATTCAAGTGGAGGATTACGCGACGATCAGCGCCTTCTGCCTGCTGCACCAATTTTCGCGCGTCGGCGCGCATTCGTTCATCGGCGCCGGCACGGTGATCACTCAGGACGTGGCGCCGTTCTCGATGGTGGTCGGTGAGCGCGGCGTGAAATGTTTCGGGATCAACAAGGTTGGATTGCAGCGCCACGGGTTCACGCCCGAGCGCATCAAGACCGTGGATCAGGCGTATCGTTTTCTGCTGCGCTCGAAGCTCAACACGTCGCAGGCCATCGAAAAAATGCGCGGAACCCTGGCGGATTCCGAGGACGTCCAACTCCTTATACGCTTCATCGAGTCCTCCGGCGATCGCGGTTTCACGAAATAGGATGCGCTATGGCCGCCACCGTTCACAATTCGCCGGAGTCCTGGGGGCTGATCGCGGGCAACGGCGATTTTCCGTTTCTCGTGCTGGAGGGAGCGCGCAGCCGCGGCATCGAGATGGCGGTGATCGCGATTCGCGAAGAAGCCTCGCCGGCGCTGGAGCAGGCGGCGAAACGATTTCACTGGATCAGCCTTGGGGAGCTGGGACGCGGGATCGATCTGTTGCACCAAGAGGGCGTGAAGCACGCCGTGATGGCCGGGCAGGTAAAGCACAACAAGATTTTCAGCTCGATTCGGCCGGACTGGCGCCTCGCGAAGTTGCTGCTCACGCTTTCGACTGAAAAATACGGACTCGCTGATCGGCGCCGTGGCCCGCGTGCTGGAAGACGAAGGAATCGAGCTGGTCGATTCCACGAAATTTCTCGGCCCGCTGTTGCCGCGCGAGGGCGTGCTGACCCGCCGCGCGCCCGACGAGGTCGAAGCTGGGGATATCGAATACGGCCGCCGGATCGCGAGCGCAAATTGCCGGGCTCGATCTGGGGCAAACCGTGGTGGTGCGCGACCGCGCTTGCGTGGCCATTGAAGCGATGGAAGGCACGGACGAAACCATCGAGCGCGCTGCGCGCATCGCCGGCGGCCAGCGGCTCGTGGTGGTCAAGGTCAGCAAACCGCGGCAGGACATGCGCTTCGATGTACCCGTAATCGGTTTGCAGACCATCGAAGTAATGCGCCGCGCCAACGCCACCGCGCTCGCCGTTGACGCCGGGCGGACCCTGCTGTTCGATCGCGAAGGCCTGTTGCACGCCGCGAACGAAGGAGGCATTGCGATCCAGGCATTTGCTCCGGATACTTCCGCGACGAAGAAACCGTGATGAGCGAAAAACCAATTCGGGTGGCCGTGGTCGGCGCCGGAGAGTTCGGCAAGAACCACGTGCGCGTTTGGAAGACGATGCCCGGCGCGGAACTTGCCGGCATTGTGGACTCCGATGCAGAGCGCGCCGTGAAGGTCGCCGCGGAATTCGGCACAGTGCGTGCTTCCCGATCTCGACTCGCTTGTCGCGGGCGGCGTCACCGCGGTCAGCCTCGCCGTTCCCACGAAAGTTCACGCCAGCGTGGGATGCAAGCTGCTGGAAGCGGGCATCGACGTGCTGGTGGAAAAGCCGATGGCTGCGTCGCTGGAGGATGCCGACCGGCTGATCGTTTCTGCCGCGCGCGCCAAGCGCATCCTGCAAATTGGCCACGTAGAGCGTTTCAATCCAGCGGTGGCCGCCGCGCAGAAAATCGTGCAGCGGCCCATGTTCTTCGAAATCCACCGGCTGGGCATCTTCACGCCAGCGCAGCCTGGATATCGACGTGGTTTACGACGTGATGATTCACGACCTCGACATACTGCTCTCGCTCGTCGATTCGCCCGTGGCCGACCTGAAAGCCGTCGGCATCCCGGTGATTACCGAAAAAGTTGATATCGCTCAGGCGCGCATCGAATTCGAAACTGGCACGGTCGCCAATCTCACCGCCAGCCGCGTCTCCACCGAAAAAGTGCGCAAGATGCGCTTCTTTCAGGAACACGAATACATTTCGCTCGATTTCACGCGGCAGGACGCGCTGCGCATTAAAGTGACGCCCGGCGCTGCGCAGCCGATCGGATTTCGAAAAGCTCGAAACCGCGCTCGAAGAGCCGCTGCACGCCGAGCTTCGAGCCTTCCTCGATTCGGTCCGCACGCGCAAACCCGCGGTCGTCGACGGCGCTGCCGGACGCCGCGCCCTCGCGCTCGCCGATCGACGTGATGGCGGGCATCCAGGATCACGCTCGCCGCGTCCAACTGGGTGCCTTTCTCCCCACAGGACATACGATGATCCCGCGCATTCTGGTTCCCGCGAACGTGCGCCCCGTCGACAAAGACGAGGTGAAGAAAGCCGGGCCACCGCGTCACCACGTACATGGATGACCGCACCGTCGTTCCCTCCGGGACTTTCCGACGCGCCGCCGCTTGACGGCAAGACCACCATTCCCGTCGCACCTCCCGCTGGACGTTCTCGTGCACCGCACGCTCGTCCCGCGCGGCATGGCCGCCACGCCCATCGAGCGAGTGCAGCACGTCTCCACCGTCACGCTGGAAATTCTGGATACGCGCACCGTCGTCCCCGCTCGCATCGAGCCGCTCAAGCCGGAAGAAATACATCTGCCCGAGCGCGCTCCGGAAATGACCGCCGAGCTGCGCGAGATCGTCGCAGCCGGATATTTTCACCACCGGCGACGCGAACCTGCTGATCGAGCCGGAAGAAAACAAGAGCGCGCAGTCGGAACTGATCACGCGTGATTGGCTCCGTCGCGTCCACGTTGCGCTGATTCATGTTTCTGATTTTTCTGCCCAAGATGCTTCCCACGCCAACGCCGGTGACGGAGATAGGCGACAACCTCGACACGAAATGGATGTACTCGCCTCCGTCCACGCCGGCGCCGGCCCCGAAGCCGACGCCCAAGGTCGCCGTCACCCCCAAAACTCTGAATAAAGTCGCGCCGCCCGAGCCCAAGCCTCTCCCGCCAACGCCCGCAGCCGCCCAAGCCCGCGGCCGAATTGCCCGAAGCGCCCAAGCCCAAGAGTCGAGGTCACGCCTCAACCGCCCGCAGCGATTCCGTCCACGCCCGTTCAGCCTTCGCATCTCGAGCCCGTGGCGCCCGTGCAGCCGAACAACAAGCTGATTCTCGGCCTAACCCTTCTTCGCCGGGCAAAATGCTCGACGATCAAGAGCTCCACGCCGCCCACGAAAATCACGGCCAGGCCCCCATCTTCAGCGGCGGCCCCCCGGCGTCGGCGGCGGCGTCGGCATGGGCACGGGCGTCGACATTCTTTCCGATACGCAGGGCGTCGATTTCCGCGACTACATCAATCGTCTGCTCGCCGCGCTGAAACGCAACTGGAGGCGGTGATGCCGGAATCGGCGCGCATGGGCGATCGGGGCGTAGTTTTCACCACGTTCACCATCAATCCGGACGGCAGCGTCCCCGGCCCCGATCCCCTGCTTGAACGAACATCCGGCAAGGAGCCGCTCGACAATGCCGCCATGGCCGCCATTCACGCGTCGAATCCCATTCGAGCCTCTGCCCAAGCAGTTCCACGGCCCGAATCTGAAATTGCGGATCGCATTCCTCTATAATTTGACGCCTGAACAAGTCGGGCTCCACTAGGCTTCCCTTGAAATTGAATCGCGCCCAAATTGCCGGGGCCTTGATTCTGGCGGCGCTGGTGCTGCTGGCGCTGCTCGTGCGTCATTGGGCTTTTTCAGGATGACCGGTGAGACGAGCGCCCTTGCGCGGCTCGTAGTGATTCTGGGGCCGACCGCTTCGGGAAAATCCGCGCTGGGCATCGCGCTTGCCGAACGCCTGGGCGGCGAAATTCTCGTCTGCGATTCCACGCAGGTCTACCGTCATTTCGATATCGGCACCGGCAAAGTTCCCGCAGCCGATCGGCGCGGCATCCCTCACCATCTGATCGATCTTGTTGAGCCCGAAGAAGTTTTCACGGCGGGAGCTTATCGGCGGCGCGCGATCGAAGTGCTCGACGATCTACGCCGGCGGAGCAAGCTTCCGATCATCACCGCCGGCACCGGCCTCTACCTCCGCGCGCTGCTCGAGGGCCTCGCCGACGCGCCTGAGCGCTCCGAAGAATTGCGCGAGCGACTGCGCGAGCGTGCGCGCCAAACAAGGTCCGCATGTACTTGCATCGCGTGCTCACGCGCATCGACAAGGAAACCGCCGCGCGCATCGCTCCTCGCGACACGCAAAAAATTATCCGCGCCATCGAGATTCGTAAACTGGCGGGAAAGCCTGTCGGCGAAATTCACCGCGCCGGTCGCGACGCGCTCGCAGGCTTCGAAATTCGCAAAATCGGGCTGCAGCCGCCGCGCGAAGCTCTCTATGCACGCATCCACGCACGCGTCGAATCCATGATTTGCCGCCGGCTGGGCGGATGAAGTCCGCGCGTTGGTCAAACGCGGAGTCCCCGCCGATGCAAAACCGTTCCAGTTCATCGGCTATTCCGATTTGCGCGAACGCCTCGCTCTTCACAAGGGGTCGGCCGCCGAAGCTCGCGCCATAGCGGGAGCAATTCCGCCGATCCAGCAAGCCACCCGCCGCTACGCAAAGCGCCAGCAAACTTGGTTCCGCAAAGAACCAGACGTCCACTGGCTCGCAGGCTTCGGCGACGAACCCAAAACGATCGAGGCCGCTCTCGCTGTTCTTCGCTCGTAACGGCGTATCTGAACAAATCCGACAGCCGCGGAACGACGGTTGAAATAGGCCCCGCACCAAGCAAGACCCCTGCGACGATTACGTCCGCATTGCGCTTGACGCCGGCTCTGGCATGGTCTAATTTGCATACGCCACCGTATGGCGAGCGCCGCTCCAGCCCGGTTGCCTTCTCTACATCCTGATAACTGGCTTCGCGCCGCCGAAAATCGCTTGGCGCAGCACGGAATTGAATCAGTCCGCGTGGAGGTCCTCGCGCGCGACCTGGGAGTGAGCAAGGGCAGTTTCTACTGGCATTTCCGCGATCGCAGCGAACTGCTCGACAAACTCCTGGCCCGCTGGGAAGACTCCGAGATCGACTGGCTCAATGCGGAAGTCACGGCCGCGGCCGCCTCTCGCTGGGCCGATTTCATCGCTCGAACCGCGGACGCGGACCGCATGCGCCTCGAAGTCGCCCTGCATGGTTGGGCGCGCGCCGATGAGCGCGTGGCTGCGCGAGTGGCTGCCATTGAAAAAAGAAAGACGCGGCTCATCGCCGACGTCCTCCGCGAAATCGGTTTCTCCCAATCCGCCGCCGATTCCTGGTCCGAATTAGTCCAGCTGATTTGCCTCGGCTGGCTCGACTGCTCCACTCGCGAATCCCAATCCGAAAGTAACGCCCGCAACTTAGGCGAACTCCTCTCGGAATTCCTGCTAGTTGCCTCCTCCTACTCTGCAAAAGACTAGCGCCACTTCTCGAATCGCTGCCTTTCATCCGTGCCTCTCTGCTTCCCGCTTCCTTGCAACTATGGCAAACTCGATTGTTCTCCATGGACCCGCGTTTCATCCGCAATTTCTGTATCATCGCGCACATCGACCACGGGAAATCCACCCTGGCCGACCGCCTGCTCGAACTGACGGGCGCGCTGAGCCAGCGCGAAATGAGCGCGCAGGTGCTCGACTCCATGGATCTGGAGCGTGAGCGCGGCATCACCATCAAGGCGAAAAGCATCCGCCTGCATTACACCGCGAAAGACGGCCACGAATACCGTCTGAATCTGATCGATACGCCGGGCCATGTCGATTTTTCCTACGAGGTGTCCCGCGCGCTCTCTGCGTGCGAAGGCGCGCTGTTGGTCGTCGATGCGAGTCAAGGCGTCGAAGCACAGACCGTGGCCAACGCGTTTCTAGCTTCGAGCCATAATCTCGCCATCGTCCCGGTGGTCAATAAAATCGATCTACCCGCGGCACGGCCCGACTTCGCCAAAGAACAGATCGAAAACGTGCTGGCGATTCCGGCAGACGATGCGCTGCTCATCAGCGCGAAAAGCGGCATCGGCGTGGACGAGGTCCTCGAGGCCATTGTGCATCGCGTTCCGCCGCCCAAGGGTTCGTCCGATGCCCCGCTGCGCGCGCTTATTTTCGATTCGTGGTTCGATATCTATCGCGGCGCCGTGGTGCTCGTGCGCGTGGTTGAAGGCCGCCTTGCTCCCGGCACGAAAATTCGACTTTGCGCGGGCAATGAAGTCTACGAGGTGGAGGCCTTGGGCGCGCTTACACCCAAGCCCGTGGTGCTGCAGGAACTCGCGGCGGGCGACGTGGGATTTGTCATCGCAAACATCAAGCGCGTGGCCGATGCCCGCATGGGCGATACGATTATCGAGGCAGACAAGCCCGCGGCCCCGCTGCCCGGCTTTGAAGCGATCAAACCCATGGTTTTCGCGGGCCTCTTCCCGGTGAACGCCACCGATTACGAATTGCTGCGCGACGCGCTCGGCAAACTGCAGCTCAACGACGCCGCTTTTTTCTACGAGCCGGAAAATTCCGTCGCTCTCGGATTTGGATTCCGCTGCGGCTTCCTCGGCCTGCTGCACATGGAAATCGTGCAGGAGCGGCTGGAGCGCGAATTCAACATCGACCTGATCACCACCGCGCCCAGCGTGCAATATCGCATCACCACCATCGACGGCATGGTGCGGGAAGTCGATAACCCCACGAAATTTCCGCCGCCCGCCGACATCGAAAAGATCGAGGAGCCAATTCTGACGGCGATGATCATCACGTCGGAGGAATCCGTTGGCGGCGTGCTCGCGCTGTGCGAGGAAAAGCGCGGCGTGCAGAAGAAATTCGAATACCTTTCGCCCACGCGCATCATGCTCACCTATGAGATGGCGCTCAACGAAATCGTCCTCGATTTCTACGACCGGCTGAAGAGCGTCTCGCGGGGTTACGCGTCGCTCGACTATCACCTTTCGGGGTACCGGGAATCCGACCTCGTGAAGCTCGACGTGCTGGTGGGTGGCGAGCCGGTCGACGCGCTCACCATCATTTGCCACCGCGAGCAGGCCTACGATCGGGGTCGCGATCTGGTTTCGCGCCTGCGGAAACTCATCCCGCGCCAGATGTTTGAGGTGCCGATTCAGGCCGCCATCGGCAGCCGCGTGATCGCCCGCGAGACCATCAGCGCCATCCGCAAGAACGTGATCGCCAAATGCTACGGCGGAGATATCTCCCGCAAGCGCAAGCTCCTCGAAAAACAAAAGGAAGGCAAGAAGCGCATGAAGCGCGTAGGCCGTGTCGACATACCGCAGGAAGCATTTCTCGCCGTGCTGAAGGTGGCCAGCAGCTCCGGCGACGAAGAATAACATCACTTGTCAGATCCGCTAAGCCTCGCGCTTCCGCCGCACGTTGGCGTCCAGCAATCCCTTGGCCAGCCGCACGGAGATGTCTTCGCCCAGCGCAACTTGATCTGCGGAGCGCAACACCTTCCCCGAACCGTCGTAAGCGATCGCATAACCGCGCTCCAGCAACTGCAGCGGGCTGCGCTCATCGAGTTGCAGCTTCAACTTCTCATACCGGTGCCGCTTCACGATCAGCGCCCGGTCAATTGTCGTGCGGAGCGCTTCACGGCGCTGGTCGATGCGCCGCCGCAGCACCGTCGCGCGCCCGCGCAAATCGAAGGACGCGATTCGTGCGCCTGCCCGTGTCATCCTCTGGCGCGCGGTGGCGAGCTTCAGCCGCAGCACCATGCCGAGCGACGAAGAGAGCTCGTCCAGCTGCTGATGCCTTTGGCGAACCAACAGCTCGAGCTGCCGGAATCCGCGGTGCGTCTGCAAATCCCGCACGCGATGCCGCCGCTGCGAAAGGAAGTAGCGAATCTCCTTCACCAGATCGCGGGAACACGCAGCGATGTGCCGCTCGAATTCTTGGCGCGACTGCACCACGATTTCCGCGGCGGCCGAAGGAGTAGGTGCGCGCAAATCGGCCACAAAGTCCGCAATGGTGAAATCGATCTCATGCCCGATGCCGGTGATCACCGGCACTTCCGACGCCGCGATAGCCCGAGCCACGATTTCTTCGTTAAATGCCCACAAATCCTCTAGCGATCCGCCTCCGCGCGCCACGATCACCACGTCCGCGAATCTCGCGCGATTGAAATGCCGTAGCCCTGCCGCTACTTCGGCCGCCGCTCCTTCTCCCTGCACTTTCACGGGATAAATTTGGACGTGCACGTTGGCAAAGCGGCGCTTCAGCACGCGCAAAATGTCGCGAATCGCCGCGCCCGTTGGCGACGTGACTATGCCGATGCATCGCGGCAGCACGGGAAGCGTTTTCTTGCGCGCCTCGTCGAACAGGCCTTCGTCCTGCAGCTTTTTCTTCAGCTGCTCGAAAGCAATTTGCAGCGCGCCTGCGCCGACGGGCTCGATCAGGCTCACGTAAATCTGATACTCCCCGCGCGGCTCGTAGACCCCCAGCGACCCGCGTACGGTCACATGCAGGCCGTCCTCCGGGCGGAACTTCAGCATTCGTGCCTGATCGCGGAAACAGACGCAGCGAATTTGCGAACGCGCGTCTTTGAGCGTGAAGTAAATATGACCGGACTGCGCCGCGTGGCAATTCGAGACTTCGCCTTCGATCCACACGTCGGGGAAAGCGCGCTCGAGGAGCTCGCCGATACTCTCGGTCAGCTCGCTTACTTTCCAGACGCGGCGCTGGGGCGCGAGATCGAAAAGTGAGGATTGGCTCATGTCGTTATCGGCGGAAGTAGTTCACGATCCACATGATCAATGTCAGCCCCACGCTTAGCGCTATGCAGGTGACAACCGGGAAATAGAAGCTGCGGTGACGGCCTTGGTAGGAGATGTCGCCCGGCAAGCGGCCTAGCCGGAACGGCAGCCGCCCGGCGAAAAACAAAAGCGCGCCGGCGCCGATTAACACGATGCCGACGACGAGAAGCAGTTTGCCGAGTTCGCGCAGCGGATCCATCGCACTTGAGGAATCGAAGGCGCCACACACGCCACGCCGATTCTAGCGCGATTCGCGGAACGAATCGCCGCGTCCCGTGCGCGGATCGGCTAGATCAGTTCGAGACCGGCGAAGAAATAGCCAATTTCGAAGGCGGCCGTCGCGGCGGCGTCCGAGCCGTGCGTGCAGTTGTTCTGAATGCTGGTGCCGAGTTCTTTGCGAATGGTTCCCGGCGCGGCCTTTGCCGGATCGGTGGCGCCCATTGTGTCCCGCCATTTCGAAATTGCGCCTTCGGCTTCCAGAACCATCATGACGGCTTTCCCGGAACTCATGAAATCCGTCAGCTCGCCGAAAAACGGACGCTCGCGATGTACCGCGTAAAATCCTTCGGCTTCCGACTTCGTCAGCCGGAGCGACTTAATCGCCACGATCTGAAACTTCGCCGCGTGGATGCGGCTCAGGATATCGGCCGTCAAACCGCGCCTGACCGCATCAGGCTTGATAATTGCAAATGTTCGCTCAACTGCCATTCGATAATTCTCCCCGTTTGGAATAGTTCGCGCTGATCGATTTCTGCGCTACTTTCGTTTCTTCGCTTTCTTCGTCGTCTTGCCCGAAGCGGCCTTCTTCCCTACCGGCTTGGAGCCTGGTTTGGATTTGCCCAACACTCGCGCCATTGTTTCGCCGATTTCGGCGGGACTCTGCACCGTGTGGATTCCGGCGGCACGAAGCGCGGCGTATTTCTCTTTAGCAGTGCCCTTGCCGCCGCTGATGATGGCACCCGCGTGGCCCATCCGGCGGCCCGGTGGCGCAGTCTGCCCGGCGATGAAGCCGACCACGGGCTTTTTCACATGCTTCTTGATGAAGTCCGCGGCGATTTCTTCGGCGTTGCCGCCGATTTCTCCGATCATCACGATCGCATGCGTCTCCGGATCATCGTTGAAAAGGCGAATCGCGTCGAGAAAGCTTGTCCCGATAATCGGATCGCCGCCGATTCCGATGCAGGTGGATTGCCCGATGCCGAGATGCGTGAGCTGTCCCACGGCTTCGTACGTCAGCGTGCCGCTGCGGCTCACCAGTCCGACGTTGCCGCGCTTGTGAATCGAACCCGGCATGATGCCCAGCTTGCACTGGCCCGGCGAAATGATTCCGGGACAGTTCGGTCCGATCAGCCGCGTCTTCGAATTTTTCAGCGCCGCGGCCACTCGAACCATGTCAAGCACCGGAATGCCCTCGGCAATGCAGATTGCGAGCGGCAACTCTGCGTCGACCGCTTCGAGGATGGCGTCCGCCGCAAACGGAGGCGGCACAAAAGCGACCGCAGCCGTCGCGCCCGTCTCGCGCTCTGCTTCGGCAACGGTATCGAAGATCGGCAGTCCGAGATGCTTCGTGCCTCCCTTTCCCGGAGTCACGCCGGCGACGACTTTCGTCCCGTAATCAAGCATCTGTTGCGAATGAAAACTGCCTTCGCGGCCAGTGAGGCCTTGCACGATGACGCGCGTTTTCTTGTCGACCAGAATGCTCATTGCGCGCCGCCCGCCAGTGCGACGGCTTTTTCGGCACCGTCCTTCATTCCATCGGCCACCGAAAAATTCAGGCCGGAATTGCGCAAGATCTGTTGGCCCTCGCGGACGTTCGTGCCTTCCATGCGCACGACAACGGGAACGGTGAATCGCAGCTCTTTCGCGGCGCTAACAATGCCGCTGGCCAGCATGTCGCAGCGCAAAATGCCACCGAACACGTTGATGAACACCGTCTTCACGTTCGGGTCACTCAGCAGAATCCGAAATGCGTTTTTCACGCGCTCTTCCGACGCGTCGCCGCCGACGTCCAGGAAATTCGCCGGACTGCCGCCGCTCAACTTGATGATATCCATGGTGGCCATGGCCAGGCCCGCGCCATTCACCATGCACCCGATGGTGCCGTCGAGTTTGATGTAGTTCAGCTTGTACTTCGAGGCTTCTACCTCGAGCGGAGTCTCCTCGTCCAGATCGCGTAGGTCTTTGAATTCCGGATGCCGATACAGCGCGTTGTCGTCGAAATTGATCTTAGCGTCGAGCGCGACGAGCCTTCCATCGCCGGTGACGACACAGGGATTGATTTCAAGTAGCGAGGAGTCGGTCTCGATAAAAGCCCGATAGAGCGCGGTCATGAACGGCACTGCCGCGTGCACCAGCTCGGCGGAAAGTCCCAGGCCGAACGCAAGCTTTCGGGCATGATAGGCTTGAAAACCTTCTTCGGCGCGAATCGTCTCGCGCAGGATTTTTTCCGGATTCGTCTTCGCGACTTCCTCGATTTCCATGCCGCCTGCCGAGCTGGCCATGAAAACCGGCGCGCCCACGACGCGATCGACCAGAACGCTCAGGTAGATTTCGCGCTTGATGTCCAGGCCTTCCTCGACCAGCACGCGCCGCACCACGCGCCCTTCGGGACCGGTCTGCGCCGTAACCAGGTTCATCCCCAGGATTTGTTCGGCGAAAATTGCAGCTTCCTCCGCCGATTTCGCGACTTTGACGCCGCCGCCCTTGCCGCGCCCGCCCGCGTGAATTTGCGCTTTCACGACAACAACGGGCGTTCCGAGCCGCTCCGCCACCGCGCGCGCCTCGTCTTTTTTCGAGACAACTTCGCCGCGCGGCACCGCTACGCCGAACTTCGCCAAAATCGCCTTGGCCTGATATTCGTGGATTTTCATGCGGAGCGCGACAAAACCGAAGCCTGCCTAACTAGTGCTAGAATTTACACACGTGAAAGCGATTCAGTTTACTTGGAACGCCCGGAGCGGGCAAGGCTGCTTGCGCCGCGCGAAAATACTGGGCCTTCGTCCATAGAATGTTTCAATGATCCGCCACGCGCTGGAAGCTCTCTCCACCGGACGCAATCTGACTCGCGCCGAAGCCGAGGCCGCGATGGAACAGGTTCTGGCCGGCCGATCGAACGACGCTGAAATCGGCGCACTGCTCACGGCCTTGCGCACGAAAGGCGAGTCGCTCGATGAGGTGGTCGGCTTCGCGACGTCTATGCGGCGTCATGCCGCGCCGATTTTCCCACGTGGACATTCGCTCGCGGACGAAACCTTGGTCGATACCTGTGGAACGGGCGGCGATGTGTCCGGCACCTTTAACATCTCGACGGTCGCGGCGTTCGTCGTCGCTGGAGCGGGCGTGCGGGTGGCCAAGCATGGGAACCGGTCGATCAGTTCCCGGTGCGGATCGGCGGATGTGCTCGAACAGCTCGGCGCGCGGATCGATCTGCCACCCGAGCGCGTCGCGCAATCGATCGAAGATGTTGGCATCGGGTTTCTTTTCGCGCCCAAGGTGCACGCGTCCACGCGCCATGCCATGGGCGCGCGGCGCGAACTGAAGACACGGACGATTTTCAATCTGCTTGGCCCGCTGACGAATCCCGCTTCAGCCTCAGCGCAGGTGGTCGGAGTATACGATGCCGGCGTCACGGAATTGATGGCGCTTGCATTGGGCGAACTGGGCGTGCGGCGTGCGTTCGTGGTGCACGGAGCAGACGGGCTCGACGAAATTTCGATTTCCGGTGAAACATGCGTTTCGGAATTGCGAAACGGTACGGTGCAGAATTACAAGGTGACCCCAGAGGATTTTGGACTTCGGCGAGCCCCGCTGGATGCCATTCGCGGCGGCGATGCGAAGGAGAATTCCGAGATTATTCACAAGATTCTCGGCCGGTCGTTTCTCTACCGGGAGCACACGGCGCACCGCGAGATCGTGCTGGCCAATGCGGCGGCGGCGCTGGTGGCTGCGGGCCGCGCAGCGGATTTTCGCGACGGCGTGGATTTGGCGGCACGCTCGATTGATAGTGGGTCGGCGCGGGAAAAGTTGGATGCGTTTGTGGCGTTCACGCAGCGCTCGTGACGATGTACAGAGGAAATGGCCGGATCGCTGCCAATCATCTGTGCCGGGCACAGTCCGCCGCGACGGATGCTCAGGCGACTTCAGACGCTGAGGAAATTTTCCAGGAGTTTGAAACCGGGGCCGGTGAGGACTGATTCGGGGTGGAACTGGACGCCTTCGACTTTGTGCTTTCGGTGGCGCAGGCCCATGATGGTGCCGTCGGTGGTCTCCGCGGAAATTTCGAGCGTGCGCGGCAGCGTTTTTCGCTCGACGATCAGCGAGTGATAGCGCGTGGCAGGAAAGTCCTGCGGCAGCCCGCGGAAAATCGTCTTCCCGTCGTGATGAATTTCGCTGGTTTTCCCGTGCATTACATGCGGCGCACGAATCACCCGGCCGCCAAACGCCGCGCCAATAGCCTGATGTCCCAGGCATACGCCGAGAATCGGAATTTTCCCCGCGAATCGCTCGATCAGCGGCACGCTGATACCCGCTTCGGCCGGCGTGCACGGACCCGGCGAAATCACGATGCGCTCGGGCTGGAGAATTTCGATTTCATCGAGCGTGATCTGATCGTTGCGGCGAACTTCCAGCGTCTGCCCCATCTGGCCGAGATACTGCGCCAGGTTGTAGGTGAACGAATCGTAGTTGTCGAGCAACAGCAACATGTGTTCAATCCGACCGGCGCGACGCGTCAGCTCTCGCGGCCAACTCCTCCATTATGCGCGATCTCGAGCGCCTTCAGCACAGCCCGCGCTTTGTTCGCAGACTCCTCGAATTCGCGAGCGGGCACGGAATCCGCCACGATTCCGGCGCCGGCCTGCACGTAGGCGCGTCCGTTTTTCGCCACTAGCGTGCGCAATCCGATGCAGGAATCGAGATTACCGGAGAAGTCGAGGTACAGAATCGCACCGGCGTAAATTCCACGTCGGGTGGGTTCCAGCTCGTCGATGATTTCCATGGCGCGAACTTTCGGGGCTCCCGAAAGCGTGCCGGCTGGGAAGCAGGCCATCAACGCGTCGAAGCAATCGACATCGTCGCGCAGGCGGCCGCGCAAGCTCGACGCGATGTGCATCACGTGCGAATAGCGCTCGACGAACATCAGCCGCTCGGGCTTTACCGAACCGTACTCGCACACGCGGCCCAAATCGTTGCGGCCGAGATCGACGAGCATCACGTGCTCGGCGCGCTCCTTCGGATCGGCGAGCAGCGCCGTTTCCAGCTCGCGGTCTTCTTTCTCACTTCGTCCGCGCGGACGCGTGCCCGCCAACGGCCGGTAGGTCGCGTCGCGCTCCTGCACCTTCACCAGCATTTCCGGCGAGCTTCCGACCACGGAGACATCGTCAAGCTTCAGAAAATAGAGATACGGCGATGGGTTTACGACGCGAAGCGCGCGGTAGATTTGAAACGGCTCGGCACTGGTCTCTGCCTCGAACCGCTGGCTCACCACGATCTGGAAGGCGTCTCCCGCGCGGATATAGGACTTCGCTTTCCTTACTGCACCTTCGAATTTCGCCTTGGTCATATTGGAGCGCACGCGCAGCTTGCCGACTGGTTTCGCGGAAAGCTGCTTCGGCAGCGGCGCTTCGAGCGACTTGCGCGTCTTTTGGACTTCGGCAACGGCCGCATCGTATTTTTCGCGCAGGCTGCCGGCGCCGTCAGTGAAAACGTTCTGGATGATCCAGACGCGAGGCTGCACGTGGTCAAAAGCCAGCACGCCGAGGTAGAACATCATGGCGCAATCATCCAGCCGGAGATCGTCGCGCCCCGTGTCGGGGATTTTTTCGACCAGGCGTACCATGTCGTACGCGCAGAATCCGATCGCACCGGCGACGAACGGCGGCAGGCCCGGCACGCGCACGGGCCGGTAGCGGCGCGTCAATCGGCGCAGTCGTTCGATCGGATCCTCGTCCTCCGATCGCGCGAGGGTCTCGCCGCGCTCGATTGTGCAGGTTCTACCTTTCGCACGAAACACTTCGGAGGGATTCGCACCCGCGAATGTGTAGCGCGCGATATTTTCGCCGCCTTCCACGCTTTCGAGCAGGAACGAATATTTGGCGTCGCGCGCAATGCGCAGGTAAGCACCCACGGGCGTCAGGAGGTCGGCGGTGTAGGTCTCATACACCGGCACGAGGTTCCCTTGCCGTGAGAGCTTTGAAAATGTCTTGAAATCGGGCTGGATCATCGACTCGTCCGTTTCTTTCCGCGAATGCCGGTTGCCTTTTCTTCGCGCGCTAGGGCGTCTTCCACAGCGCGCCGCATGGCTTTTGTCGGGGCGCGCTCACCCGTCCAGATTTCCCACTGCGCCGTTCCCTGCGCGACGAACATCTCGAGGCCCGAAACGGTTTCGATGCCGCGGTGTTCAGCCAATTTCAGCAGGCGCGTTTTTCGGGGCCGGTAAATGGTGTCAAATACGAGCCGGCAATTCAATTCGTTCGCCTTGAGCGGCGATTCGGCGGCGTGGGGATGCATTCCCACTGGAGTCGCGTTCACGATGGCATCGAAAAATTCGCCACGCAGGTGCGCGCGCGCGATTGCTTCGCCACCGACAGCGCGCGCCAGCGCTGTCGCACGAGCGCCCTTCCTCGCACAGACGCAAACCGTGGATCCTGCCTCAGCCAGCGCGAACGCTACAGCGCGCGCGGCTCCTCCCGCGCCCACGATTAGCACGCGGCTGCCGCGCAAAGGGATGCGTCGCTCGAGCGAGCGCAGCACGCCGACGTAATCCGTGTTGTAACCATAGAGCCTTCCGCCGGCCCGAACAGCTACCGTGTTTACCGCGCCAATTTTTTCCGCCAGCGGATCGCACCCGCCGATCGCAGCCAGGATCTTCTCCTTGTACGGGAGCGTGACGCTGAATCCGCCGATGCCAAGCGGCTCAACCGACGCGACAAAATCCTTGAGGTCGTGCACCAGGAACGGCAGATAGACCGCGTTCACATCCCGCGCCGCAAATCCCGCGTTCTGCATGGCCGGCGAAAGCGAGTGGCCGATCGGATTACCTATCACGCCATAGACCCGAGTGCGCGCGTCGAAGCGGTCGGCCCGGTACACGCGCTTCATTTCATCGAGCGAAATCTGTCCCGGAGCCGTCGAGTGCTCAACCGGCGCGTAGGCGAACCCTCCGCGTGCGCGCAAAGCCAGAAATCGCGCGGGCAATCCCATATCGCCCATCGGAATTGCCACGATATTGCGCCGGTTGCGGCCGAAATCGAGCAACGCGCGTGCCTCGACGAGCGAATCGCAGTGTGCAGCGATCTTGATCGCCCGCGGCCGATGCTTCACCAGCTCCGCCGCAACCCGCGGAAGGCTCTTTGGCATACTCTGAAAGAAATGCGCGGAAGCGAGTTGGCTGCCGTCTCCGAGTACTAAATCCACTAGTTCTCGGGGGCATTTTCTCAGCGTCTCAATTTCGAAATCGTACCACTGGCACCCGGCCTGAATGGCCTCCGCCAGATGCACCAACTGTTTCGCAATCGTTCCCTGAAATCGACCGCCCGCTTCTCGGCGGCGGCATGTCGCGATCATCGTTGCCCGGTGGTGGAGGCGTTCCAGCCGGCTGAGGAATCTGGCGATTTCGGCGTCGTCTGATAGCCAGTCAAGCCTCAATTCGACCGTGCGTGTTACCTTCAACGCCCGAGCGAGCTGGTTCCACATGGACCTCGCATCAGGCGCCGCGACCACGGCGCAGACTTTGTCTCGCCCTAACATACTTATTTTCCAATCGTTTCCGGGGGTTTTCGACCGCACCCTGATCTGCCGTAGACGAGGGAGTTCTTGCTTCTACCATGCGGTGCACAATGTGTAAAGCCCGGCAGACCATTGTCTTGACGCCTACTGGGGCCTTGATTACAGTCGATTCATGGGCTGGCGCCTGCACTCAGGCGCAACGGGTTTCCATAAGGAGCGAGTGTGATGCGTGGGAAAATTGTCCTTACAGGTCTATTTCTGGGACTCTCCGGGATCGCTGCCGTGGCGCAGGAAGCAGCGCCCGCCGTACCCCGTCCGAGCGACGTGTACTGCTCGGGAATCATAACCACCGAGGCCGTGCCGCGCGACACCATCCTGATCACCGGCGAGCAGTCCAATTACAAGATTATCTTCAACGAAGGCGACTACGTTTACATCAACAGGGGTTCAGACCAGGGCGTGAAGCCGGGCGACGAATTCTCGGTTGTGCGCGCCGTGAAGGACCCCTACGGTATCGAATGGACGAAATGGGAGTGGTCAATCCTGCACAAGATGGGCACGGTGTGGGAGGACGAAGGCCGCGTTAAAGTGATTAGCGCGCGGCAAGGTGTTTCGATCGGGCAGGTCGAAAACGAGTGCGATTACATGCAGCGTGGCGATGTCGTGCTGCCATTTACTCCGCGCCCGGCTCCGCCGCTCAAGCCGGCGAACAACTTCGATCGCTTTGTCCCCGCGGACGGCAAGCCCATGGCCATGGTGATCACCGGCAAGAAATTTCAGGCTCAGGTGGGCAACAACGACATCATCTACGTGAACCTCGGAGCTGCGCAGAACGTGAAAGTCGGCGACTATTTCCGGATCTTCCGCTTCCATGGCACGCAGCACGAAACCGACTATCAGACTCCGCGCTATTCCTTCGACATGGAACAGGGCGACGCGATCCCCGACGTGGGAATCTACGGATTTGGCGCTGTCCCGAAGAAATACAATTGGAGTAATACTCCGCGGGAAGACGTGGGAGAAGGAATCGTTCTGCGAACAGCGCCGAATTCTTCGACCGTGCTGATTACATTCAGCTTGCGCGAGATTTTCCCGGGTGACTACGTCGAGATAGAGTAACGAGGCTTTGCCCGGCCTTCAGGGCCGGGCATTTTCTCCGGCTGAAATTCGGACTCGCTGAAAACCTCTGCCGTGAACCCCTGAATTTTCGTTTGGTGGTCGCGCCACGCGTCGCGTTCGAATCCCGCCTTTACGCACGTCTCTTCCAGGAATTTCCGGGCGCTCCACCGCATTTCCGTGGCCACCTGGGGAAGCAACAGCCCGCGCTGATATCCGCGACTCACCATCAGGCCGTGTTTTCCGGCTTCGATCGCGTCCGGAGCGATTTCCTGAAACGGGGAAAGCGCGGAAATCTCAATTTCTATTTCGGCGAGCTCTTCCGGTTGCACGGGCTGGAAGCGTGGATCATCGAGCGCAGCAGCTTTCGCGCAGTGGGCGACTACTTCGATCAATGGCAGACCCGCACCAACCTGGCCTATGCAGCCGCGCAGCCGTCCGCGCTTGCGTAGGGTGACGAACGCGCCGGTTGATTCTGGCGGCGCCGGGTCCTTCGGCAAACTTTGGAGAGACTCGTGACGTTCGACGCCTGCATGTAGGGCTTGGCGCGCGATTTCCAGCAGAAGTCTTTTGTCGGGACTACCGGGAGAGAACATCCTGCGGTTTGTCTTTCGCGTCGACCAACAGCACGCTGCGCCGGCGCCGTTCCTGCACTCTGAAATTAATCTGGCTCCAGAACATCTGGAAATAGTGAATCGCCGATGCCACCGCGCTCAGCACCACCAGCCAGAGCAGCACCAAACCCACGTTCTTCAGCGCGGGATGATTTGCCGTCAGGATGATCGTGCAACCGGCCATGACCTGCAAAATCATTTTCGTTTTGCCGAGCGCATTGGCAGGAATCACGAGCCCTTCCACTGACGCGATTTCGCGAAGGCCCATCACGATAAACTCGCGCCCGACAATGATGACGACCATCCAAGCCTGAACCAGGTGCATCTGCACCAGGGGGATGAATGCCGCGATGATCAGCAGTTTGTCCGCTACGGGATCGAGCAAAATCCCGAGCGTGGTGACCTCGAGGCGCTTGCGAGCGATGTATCCGTCAGCTGCATCGGTGGCCGCGGCCACAAGCAAAATCAAAACGCCCCAAACCTCAAAATGGAACGGAAGCCCCCAGAAATTCCAATTAGGCTGGCGAGTGAGCAACACAACAACCAGGAGCGGAACGAAGAAGATTCGGAGAACCGTGAGACTGTTCGGCAGGTTCATTTCGATCTCAAGAAACAATTCAACGGCGCCCGCCAGAGGCCAAGAACGCCACACGAATATAGACTCCGCTCCTGACTGAGTCAACGGTACCGGCGAGACGGTGAAACGCAAGAGGCAGCATTTTCGCTTTGCCCTTCGGGGGTATCGAAAAAGGCAAATCCTGATGCTAGTAACGCTTAGGCCCCTCTATGCCTTATTCCTGTGCAAATTCCGGTCGCGCGACTGCGAGCTTGCACCATGTTTGTGCAACCGCGTCGGCCGGACCGCCAGCATTCTATCCAATGTATTTACTATATGTTACGGAAGCACGCGAAAAATACGGCCTAAATATGACGTTCACGCTGCCTCTCGAAACCCTCCAAATCGCGTCTCTTTTTCCACAGGGATTTCCACTGGCGAGTCGTCGAAACCGGAGGTGATCGACAGGAGCGACTGAGAAGGGGCGGAGCTTAACGCTCTCGCTCCGCTAAGGCGCGACAGATTGAACCGAGGCACGCCGCTTGGGGTGCGCTCCCAAGCAGCGGAGCCAGCCAACAATCGGGCCCCGATGCGCACAAACGCCTTGGCGGTCGATTGGCGGTGGCACGGCCACAACCGCTTGATTTGACGGTGCGCTTTCGACTCCCGACAACATCGCGGTCACCTGATAGCAATAGGCCACGCCGCTGCCCGTACCGCTATCTACGAAGGATGTTCCCGCGACGTCCGCGGTATTGATCTTCGAAAAAGGTCCCCCGCATGTGGATGCGCGGTAAACATTGTAAGTAAGAGTCGGATTTCCAGCCGCGGTCGAACTTGCCGTCCAACTGAGCTTTACGCTGTACTGCGCGTGGGCTGGCGATGCGAGGGACGCGATGGCGAGTGCTAGCACTGCGGAGAGTCTTTTCATGGTCAACCTTCCTTTGCCGGCGAGTTTGCCGGTGATGGATCCGAATGCGTCCGTTTGCGGACGATCCATCCTAGAAGGCAGGGGAGTCTGAAGGGGCCGTGTGCGCCTGTGGACTTTCTTCCGACGACGAGGATGTGAGCCAGCGGAGCAAGATTCGCGGTCGGGGGAGTACTTACTCGCGGAGCTTATTCGAGAACAAAGTTCTGCAGCCGCCGAGCGGCCGATTGCGGTAATTCGGCGTCGAGCAGAAAGTGCCCGTCGACAATTTCCGAGTGCAACACCCGCCCGCGTGCCTGCACCAGCGAAAGGTGCCGTCCGTCCGCGAGCGGCATTCGCAGCTTCAATTTCACCATTGGGTCAACCTGCATGGACGCATCGATGCGCGCCAGCAGACTTTCCAGGCCTTCGCCGGTCACCGCTGAAGTGCACACGCTTCCGTTCCCATCACCATTCGCTCGCAGAAGCAATTTCCTCTCGTCGTCGCTTAAGCGATCGGCCTTGTTCAGCACATGCAATCGCGGCCGGCCCTCCACGCCCAGCTCGCGCAGCACTTTCAACACTTCTTCGTCCTGCTCGGCGTGGTTGGGATTCGAGATATCCGTGACGTGTAGGATCAGCGCAGCTTCCTGCACCTCCTCGAGCGTGGCGCGAAACGCGGCGATCAAATCCGGCGGCAGATCACGCAGGAATCCCACCGTGTCCGAAAGCAGCACCCGCCGCTTGGACGGCAATCGCACCGCGCGAATTGTGGGATCGAGCGTGGCAAACATTTTCGAGGACGAGAGCACGCCAGCATGCGTCAGGGCGTTGAACAGCGTGGATTTCCCGGCGTTCGTGTAGCCGACGAATGCAACCATCCCGAGCGGCACGGCTTGCCGCGCGCGCCTTCGGGTCGTCCGCTGGCGCCGGACGGTTTCAATCGCTGCCTTGATCTTGGCTACTCGCTCGCGAATGCGCCGCCGGTCGGTTTCTAATTTCTGCTCGCCCGGTCCGCGCGTGCCAATGCCGCCGCCTAGCCGGGACAGTTCCTGGCCGCGACCGGTCAATCGAGGCAACAAATAATTCAGCTGCGCGAGCTCCACCTGAAGCTGGCCTTCGCGGGAGCGCGCGTGGGTGGCGAAAATGTCGAGAATTAGCTGCGTGCGGTCGATCACCCGGCAGTCTGTACCCTTCTCCATGTTTCGCAGCTGAACGGGGGTCAGATCGTGGTCGACGATTACCAGCGGTACGCGCCGCGCCTGCGCCTCCGCTCGGATTTCGTCAAGCTTGCCTCGCCCAACCAGCGTGGCGGGATCGAGCGCGTCTCGGACCTGCAGCAAGCTCCCGACGATATTGGCACCGGCGCTTTCCGCCAATTCCTCCAGCTCAATTAGCGAGTCGCGGCTGGCAACTGCCGGCCCTTCGGCCTTGCCGCGCGACCGGCCGCGCAGGGCCACGCCCACTAGCAGCACTCGTTCGCGGCGATCCACTTCTTGGGCGATTTTCATTCGAATGTGCAAAGGCGGGCGGTGCGTGAGTCTCGCGCGGCTAATTTCATGGACTCACAAATGATACGCCCATTGGCTTGGGGAGGCGAGAGGACGCTCGGGCCAACCAGAATGCAAGAGCGACATGGCTTTGCGAGAGGTTACGGGGCCGCAGGCTCACGCCATTCATCCCGGGACTTTCCCTGTTCGGGGTGCGAGCTCTGCCGTTCGGGCCGTAATCCCGATTCCGGGAATCGCGCGGCCGGGATTGCCTGGCGGCCAACGATGTCGTAGGCTGTACCGAGCTTAGGGGTCTTTGGTGCCCTCATTCGGCCGGGGCCGCCGCTTTTCGCCGCGGAAGCGCGCTGCGGCAGAAGGTCGGGCTATTCGGCTGACGACAACGTTACACGAACGTCGTATCCGGAACTGAGAACGGCGCTGCTCGCCGAGCCGCGAGCCAGCGGTTGAACAACCGACAATCCAAGGAGCGACGATGCGCTGCTGGCGGTCTGAATCCAAATTCTGCTGCCACGTACCCGCCTCGCAGTGCCTCCCATTTCAGCACGCACTCCGTCGAATTCGCCCTGAGAATTTAAGCCTGAACGGTTCCATTATCTTGCGCCTTCCCGCCATTGACTCGGCCCTCATGGACATTTCCCGTTGAATACCGCCACCCAAAATGCCTTCCAGAAGCGGCCCAAGTTGCTTCTCTTCATCGGGTACGGCTTGGCGACGATCTGCCTCGTCTGGGTGCTCCACGATTTCCACATCGTCCAGGAACTGAAAAACCTCGCGAACGTCAGCTGGCAATGGGTGCTGATCGGGATGGGCTGCGACGTGGTGAGCTACGTCATGCAGGCGATTCGCTGGAAATTCCTGCTGGCCCCGTTCGGCAAGGTGCGGATTAACCGCTCGATTCGGGCGGTATTTGCAGGCCTGTTCGCGAACCTGGTGTTCCCCCTTCGGCCTGGCGAAGTGTTGCGCAGCTACCTGCTGGCAAATTCCGAGGAAATTGGAATCGGGCGCGTACTCGGCTCAGTGGGGGTCGAGCGTTTTGTCGATCTGGTGATCGCCACCGCCGCGCTCGCCATGGTCTCGCTCTATATCAATCTCCCACGCCCCGACCAGAGAATCGCCGACACCCTGGCGTACGTGACGCTCTTCCTGCTTTTTCTGGTCGGTCTGCTAATCCTGTACATCGAAATCAAACTCAGCAAGAACGCCCCCGTCGACGGCAAGAAAACCCACCTGCCTGGAAAATTCATGGCCGTCCTCACCGACCTGCACGCCATCGGCACTTCGCCGAGCTTTTACGCCGCGGTGCTGACCTCGCTGGCGATCCCTTTCTTCCAGGTGCTCGGCCTGTGGGCGGTGATGCGAGCGTATGGCCTGCCGCTGTCGCTTTTGGCGGCGGTCGTGGTGTTGTTGATCATCAATCTCGGCGTTTCGCTGCCGAACGCCCCAGCTAATGTAGGCTCCTATCAATTCTTCTGCGTCCTGGGCTTGAGTATTTTCAATATCGAAAAGACCCGCGCCACCGGATTCTCGATCTTCGCCTTTCTTGCGCTTACCATCCCTCTGGCTTTCCTCGGTTTCGCCGCATTGTTGCGCAGCGGCATGTCGTTTGGAAGCATGCGGCAGAAGGTAAAAGGCCTGCCGCGCAGCAGGGCGTAATCCCGGGACGATTGCGGCGTTCGCGCCACGCGACGTCGGCACATCATCGACACATCCTCTGGATTTCCTTCCGAGCCTCCTGCTTCTGGCGGGGTAGAATTTAGGATACAGCCGCGCGCCCGGCTTCGTTCCGAGGCACGCGTACACCTATGGCCTCGGATATCCAAAAACGCCTCGAACGGGCTCGTCGTAGCCTGGAGAAAAACAAGCTTCGCGAGGCGGTGGCTGAGTACGAGGCGATTCTAGACGAGGCCCCATCCCACAACGAAGCCGTCCAGGGACTGGCCGACCTGTATACCCGGCTAAACGAACCCGAGCAGGCCGCGCAATATTTCGGGATCCAATTCGACCGGCTGCTCGATATGGGCGACGCGGCCAAGGCCTCCGCGATCTTCGGGCGTTTCCTGCGTCCCTACCCACAGCCCCCGGACCGGCTGATGCGTTACGCCACGCTGCTGCAGAAACAGAACCACGCCTCGGAAGCGATCGACCAATTTGCAGCGGCCGCGGACCTTTACCTCGAGCAGCAGCGAGGGATCGAGGCGCTCGCATGCTACGAAAGCATGGCGCTACTGGATCCGGAGAATTCGTCACGCCACCTCGCGCTTGGCGAACTCGCGGACAAACTCCGCCACGCCGATCTCGCCGCCCGAAGTTTTCTGCGCGCCGGACAGCTCACGCTCGCAAGCGGCAGCCTCGACGAATCGATCGAGCACTTCGGCCGGGCGCACAAACTGCTACCCAAGGACCGAACTGGCGCGCTGCTTTTTGCGGAAGCCAAACTGCGAAAAGGGGATTCGGCCGGAGCCGTCGAGTTGCTCGAGCCCTTCGCGCCGAACGAAAAAGACACGGCGTTTCTCGCGCTCTTCGGCGAAAGCCTCCTGCGCGCCGGCCAACTCGATCGCTCGCGCCAGGCATTCGAGAGTTATTACAAACAAAATCCCGACCGTTACGAAAAGCTTTTCGAGCTGACCGGCGCATATGTACAGGCAGGCGAAGATGCCAAAGGCGCCGCGCTGCTGGCGCAAACGAAGGACTGGATGCGGGCCGGACGCAAAGAGGGCGAACTTTCCGCGCAGATGGACCGGCTCGCCGCGACTTATCCGGGTTCATTGCCGCTGGCCGAAACGATTGCGCACGCCTACGAAGAGATGAACCGCGAGACGAAATATTTCGACTCGCTCGTCCGGCTCTTCGATCTCTATCACAGCTCGACGCAACTCAAAAAAGCCTGCGAGACGCTCGATCGCCTGGTTGACATTGATCCGTACGACTATCGCAATCAGGAACGCATCAGCAAGCTGGAAGGGAAAGTCGATCCCGCGTTTCTGCAGAACGTGTTGTCGCGCGCCGCGAAAGCCGCCACGGTATCGACGCGCACCGACGGTTTCACCGGCGCAGGCTCGGAGGCTGCATCCTCGACCGGTCCTGTGACCGAGCAGGCCCGGGCTGCCCAGGCGCTCGAAGACCTCGTGGTGCAAGTCGAAATCTTTTTGCAGTACTCGCTTCAGAGCAAGGCCGTCGAACGCCTGGAGCGTATCGCCGAGCTTTTCCCGGACGAGGAAGACCGAAACGAACGCCTGCGCGCGCTTTACGAACGCGCGAACTGGTGGCCCAAGGGCGCACCGCGCAAGGCCGCGCCCGCTTCGCCTCCGAACGCGACGCCTGCGCCGGTGGAAGCGGCTCTTGCTCCTCCGCCTCTGGCGTCCGCGCCGATGCCGGCGGAAACGCATCGCGACCTCGCGGCCATCGCCGAAATCAACCGGCTGCTGTATCGCCAGTCAACTCCCAAAGAAATCATCGCTAGTGCGGCCGCGGAGATCGGTAAGTATCTACAAGTGACGCGCTGCTTAATCGCCGTCGGCGCACCTGGCGACTTGTCGCAGCTGACCGCCGAATATTTCGCGCCGGGCACTGTGGCCGCCGGAACCGCGCGTATTCCCTCCATTGTGTCGCTGGCAACAAAAGCGTCCCCGGACGCGCTCGGCGGAATCGAGCTGCACGCCGCACACGCGCCCGGCCTGCGCGACTTCGGGCTCGAATCAGCGCTAGCCGTCGAGCTGACGGACAAGGATTCGCAATCGCCGGCCGGCGTATTGCTCGTGGGCGATATCGGCGGACGAAAGTGGAAACCGAACGAGAGCTATTTCCTCCAGGCCGTGGGGGATCAGTTGGTGATGTCCGTGAATCACACGCGGCTGCGCTCGCTGGTGCGTTCGCTCGCAGTGGCGGACGAAAAAACGGGGTTGCTCAGCCGCGGCGCCTACATCGACTGCCTGCTGGTCGAATCCAATCGCGCGCGCACGCAGGGCACCCCCCTCTCCCTGGTAATCGTGCAGATCGATCGCGGCGGCGAGCTGCTGCGCGAGCGCGGGGATGCGGCCGTCGAGCATTACGTCGAGCAGCTCGCGCGCGCGCTTTCTTCCGCCGTGCGCCAGACGGATATCGCCGTGAAATACACCGCCTGGTCGCTCGTTTTCGTGCTGCCGAATACTTCGCTGGAAAACGCCCGAGCGCTGGCTGAAAAGCTGCGGCAGGTGGCTGCTACCGTCACGCCGCCATGGGGCGAGCAGGATTTAACCGCCAGCGCTATCGTCGCCGAGGCCTCGTCGCGGCCGGCCGATGAAACCGAAGATCGCGTCACGGAATGGATCAATCGCGTCGAAGCCGGTCTGGACGAGGCGCGGCATAAAGGCGGCAACGTTCTGGTGCCGCTGGCAACTCCCTAATATAGTAGGTAGAGATATATGGCGGGACACGCAAACGTAAAAGTGCGTCCGGGCGGCAGCTCGGGTGCCAGCTTGGATCCAGACGCCCGCGGGTTGCACTTCGGCGTGGCTGTGGCGGAGTTCAACGATTTCGTCACGGATCGTCTGCTTGCCGGCGCGCTCGAAGCATTCTCCGAAGCCGGTGTCGATGAAAAACATCTCGAAATCGTGGAAGTACCGGGATCGTTCGAGCTGCCCATCGCGGCGAAACAAATGGCTGCCACTGGAAGGTTCGATGCGCTGATCTGCATCGGCTGCGTGATTCGCGGAGAAACTTCGCATTACGACTACGTCTGTTCCGAAACGGCGCGCGGAATTCAGCTGGCGCAGCTCGATTCCGGAGTGCCCGTGGGATTTTGCGTACTCACGTGCGACACGAAGGAACAAGCGCTGGCGCGCGCCGGGGCTAAGGACACGAACAAAGGCTACGCCGCCGCGATTGGCGCGATTCAGATGGCTCAACTTTGCCGCAAGCTCTCGCATAACGCATCACGCGCCAAATCACCCGCGGCGCTTCGTCCAAAGTCTGCGAAGCGGCGGCGATGAGCTACCACCGCCACAAATCGCGGGAATTTGCGCTGCAAATGCTATTCGAATGGGATATGGCGCAGAAAGAGCCCGCGCAGGTGAAGAGATTTTTCTGGCGAACCGCTCATGCGTCGGAAGACACGCGGAAATTCGCGAATCACCTCTTCGACGCCACGGTAAAGGATTCCGCCGCGATCGACGAAATGGTCGGAAGGCTCGCTGAAAACTGGCGCCTGGAACGCCTGGCGCCCGTCGACCGCAACATTCTGCGCCTGGCTATATACGAAATGCGAATCGGGCACAAGGACACGCCGCCGAAGGTCGCGATCGATGAAGCTCTGAAACTCGCGAAAAAATTCTCGTCCGAGGAATCTTCCTCGTTCCTGAACGGCGTCCTAGACGCTGCGTACAAAAGCATCGAAGCAAATCCGCCAAGCCAATAGCGATTTAAAAGCCGCGGGCCAACCGCGAAATCTCATCCAGAATCCGCTTGGTCGTGTCCGGCCGAGTCGTCTCCGAATACACCCGCAACATCGGCTCCGTCCCCGAGGCCCGCACCATTCCCCAGCCGATGTCTCCCAGATAAAACTTCACACCATCCAGATCCTCGCGCCGTGCAACCGGCCAATCCAGAAATCGCTGCAGCTTCGCCGCGCCGAAATACTCCAGAGCCTTTTCTTTCTGTCCGTCCTTCAGCGTTAAATCCACGCGTCCATAATGATGCTCGCCGAATTCCCGGTGCAGCATCGCCACCAGCTCACCCAGCCGCTTGCCGTGCCAGGCCATCACCTCGGCCAGTAGCAGCGCGCTCACGGTCGCATCGCGCTCTGGCAGATATAACTTGGTGCCGATCCCGCCGCTTTCCTCGCCGCCCAGGACGATATCGCCTTCCAGCATTTTCTCGCAGATGTACTTGAATCCGACCGGTGTCTCCCACACCCGCCGGCCGAGCTTCGCGGCGATCTTGTCGATCATTTTCGTCACGGTGAATGATTTCGCCACGTCGCCCTCGAGCTTGCGCGTGCCCGCCAGGTGCCACAGCAAGATCGAGAAAATCTGGTGCGGGGTGATGAAAGTACCGTCGGGATCCATGGCGCCGATGCGGTCTGCGTCGCCATCCAGCGCAAAACCCGCGTCGTACTTGCTCCCGCGCATCGCCTGGCGCAAAGCCTCCACGTGCGGCTCAATCGGCTCCGGATTCACTCCGCCAAAAAGCACATCGCGATTCCCGCGAATCTCCGCCGCTTCGATTCCATTGCGCCGGAAAAGCTCGAGCAATAATCCGCTGCCCGCGCCATGCATGGGATCAATCAGGAACCGAAACTTCGCCGCGCGTAGGCGGTCCCAATCGACCAGCCCAGCCAGCGTGGCCCAATATGGCGTGCGCACATCGAGCGGCTGAATAAGCCCCGGCTGCGGCGGCAGCGCGGGAATGCCGTCGCGCAGCACAATCGCAATTTCCTGCTCGATCTGCGAAACGATTGCAGGCGAAGCCGAGCTGCCATAGCTCGCCTTGAATTTCACCCCGTTCCAGCGATACGGATTGTGGCTCGCGGTAATCTGAATCCCGCCGGCAGCCGCACGCTGCCGCACCAGCAGTGAAACCGCCGGCGTCGGGCACGGCTCCTGCGCCAGAAAAACCGGCGTCCCGCCGGCCGCTAGCGTCTCCGCCGCCGTGCGCGCAAATCGCTCGGAGCCGAAGCGCATGTCGTAACCGATCACGATCCCCGCGCCCGGCTTTTCCGCCCGCGCTGCGTAACGCCCGATTGCATGCGCCACGTTGCGCACGTTCGCGAACGTAAAATCCTCGGCCATCACGCCGCGCCAGCCATCCGTGCCAAACTTGATGGCGATTTCAGATGCGATCGATTTTTCGGGGCTAGACAAGGCGGTTTAGCTTCTGTCGCTCAAGCCACTTCACGATTTTTCCCACGTCCTGCGAGCGCTCGCGTGAACAGAGCAGCAGCGCGTCTTCGGTTTCAACGAGTACTAAATCGCGCACGCCGATCGCCGCGACGAATTTCTTCGAGCTCCACAAATAATTCCCCTCGGCGTCGAGCATGAATGAAGCCCCGGCCGACACATTCGCGCCGGCTTTTTGGGCCAGCAGCTCGTAAACCGCCGCCCAGGATCCGATATCGCTCCAGCCGACCGCCGCGGGAATCACAAACATATTCGCCCCCGCCGTATCGCGCGTCGCCGGTTCCATGATCGCGTAGTCCACGGAAATATTTTGCAGTTTGGGATAGATGCGGTGGAGCGTGGACGTATAACGCCGCGTGCCGATCGTCCCCGCCAGCTCCTGCATCGCTTCATGCGTGGCAGGCAGAAAACGCTGCAGGTATTCAAGGAACGTAGACGCGCGCCAGAAAAACATTCCCGCGTTCCAAAGATATTCTCCGGACGCTACATACTTCTGCGCATCCGCAAGCGAAGGTTTCTCTGTGAATCGCCGGACCGCATACGCCGTCACGCCCCGCGTCCGCATCCCCTTCGCGCCGCGCTCGATATATCCATATCCCGTCTCGGGCCGGGTGGGCGATATCCCGATCACCACCAGATTTCCCCGCGTCCGCGCCAGATCGAGCGCCGCTCGCATCAGCGCGCGATAGTGGGCCGCATCCCCAATGTAGGAATCCGAGGGAAGCACGGCCATTAGCGCGTCGCCGTGCTCGTGAACCAGCTGGATTGCAGCCAGCGCGATCGCCGCCGCGGTATTTACGCCCGCCGGCTCGGCCAGAATCCGAGATGCCGAAATGTCCGGCAGTTCGCGCCGCACCGCCGGCCACTGCTCCTTATTCGTGACGATCCACGCGTTCTTCGCCGAAAAGAGGGGCGAAAGCCGCGCCAGCGTTGCGCGCACCATCGTCTGTGAGCCCACGATATTCAGCAGTTGCTTGGGCGTCCGCGTACGGCTTCGCGGCCAGAATCGCGTGCCGCGTCCCCCGGCCAGCAGTACGGCGCAGGCCGTCAGCGCCTCTGGCCTCGCCGTTTTCTTTCGCTTCACGTATGCACCAGGCGCGACCATTCCGCTTCACTCACGCCGGATTGTGCCAGGCCTGCGCCAAATTCCCCGGCTGTTCGCGGCACGAAGGTCCGCAGGAGCGACGTGCGCGATATGGGCGCGATCTGATAGGTACCTAGCGTCGAGGGGATCATCCACACTTGCGCGGCAGCAAAATCCACTTGCTCGCCCTGCCAGCGAATCGCACCCGCGCCCTCAAGAACAATCAGCAAATCAAAATTCTCGACGGACGATCCCATCAGCACCGGCCCGTCGAATTCCCAGCGCGACGTCTCAAAATACGGGCACGAAGCGAAGTATGTCTTCTCAGCACCTTCTTCGTTGGTCCGCACCGGCTCGATTTTTCCGCCGAGTTGCCGACCGAAGCGCATCACTTCCAGCGCTTTCTCAATGTGCAACTCGCGCGCGCGACCTCGCGCGTCGCGGCGGTTGTAATCATAGACCCGGTAAGTAAGATCCGACTGCTCCTGTATCTCACACAGCACAAGGCCGGCGCCGATAGTATGGGCGGTGCCCGCCGGAACGAAGATCGCCTCTCCGGAGGAAACCGGAAAATGCTCGAGACAGTCTTCCGTCGTTCCCTCCGCGATCGCGCGCTCGAAGGTCCCGCGCGTCACCTCCGGTTTCAATCCGACGAAAACTTCCGCTCCAGGCCGCGCGCAAATCGCATACCACATCTCCGTCTTGCCGCGTCCGCCCGCCGCCTGCTCGTGCTCCGCAGCGTACGCGTCGCCCGGATGCACCTGCACGGACAGCTTTTGTTCGGAGAAGATGAACTTCACCAACAGAGGAAACGCCGCGGCGGTGTCCGAGCGCGTGCCGGCCCATTCCGTGGGCATCTGCGCCCACGCGTCGCCCAGTTCCCTACCTGCGAACGGGCCATTCGCGAAAACACATCTGCTGCCGGTCATCCACGCTTCGCCGATCGGCTCCGCGAGGCTCCTTTTCTCCGGGAAGAAAGGCGCGAGCGAACGTGCTCCCCAAGGCCGCGGGCTGAAGAAGGGCTCCAATCGCGCTGGGCACACGATCATGAAATTACGAGGCGGTGCCGCTCACTTCGATTTGCCGAAGAAGCGCGCCATCCGCTTCAGCCCCTCTTCAATGCGATCCATGGACGTAGCGTAGGACATGCGCAAATATCCGGGCGCTCCGAACGCCACCCCCGGCGTCACTGCCACGGCTTCGCGCTCGAGCAGTAAACGAGAAACAACCATATCGTCGGGCATCTCAGCATTGTAATGCGCCGAGATATTCGGGAACACGTAGAACGCGCCCTGCGGCGCCGTGCACGTCACGCCCGGAATCGCTCGCAATCCCGCCACGATCCGCTCGCGCCGCCGGGCATATTCCGCCAGCATCGTCGCCACTCCGTCCATAGGACCGCGCATCGCAGCCACACCCGCGTATTGCGTGATCGATGTCGGATTGGACGTCGACTGGCTCTGCAATTTTGTAATCGCGTCGACCAGCGGCTTCGGCGCCAGTACGTAGCCCAGCCGCCATCCGGTCATCGCGAATGTCTTCGAAAACGAGCCGACCACGATCACCGAATTTTTCGAGCCAGCCAGGCTCGCGATCGAATAAGGCTTCGCATCGCCATACGTAAAATGCGAGTAGCACTCGTCGGCCATTAGCCAGATGCGCTTGCGCTGGCAGACCGCCAAAATCTTCGCGTACTCTTCCGGTGGAATCACCGCTCCCGAAGGATTGCTCGGCGAATCGCAGATCACCATGCGCGTGCGCGGTGTGATCAGTCTTTCCAGAGCCGCCGCGCGCATCACGAAATTATCGGCTTCTGTGGTTTCCAGAATCACCGGCGTGCCGCCCGCATATTTCACGATGTCGGGATAGCTCACCCAGTACGGCGCCGCGATAATCACCTCGTCGCTGTGATCGATCAGCGCGCAGACCGCGTTGAAAATCGAATGCTTGCCGCCCACGTTGACGACGCACTCCGCCGGCGTGTAGGAGGATCCCAGCTCCCGCGCATGCCATTCGCAGATCGACTTGCGCAGCTCCGGCGTGCCCGGCACGGGTGTGTACTTCGTGCGGTTCTCGTCGAGCGCCTGGATCGCCGCGCGCTTGATGTGCTCCGGCGTCGGAAAATCCGGCTCGCCCGCGCCGAAGTCGGCGACGTCGACGCCCTTGGCCTTCAGCGCCGCGGCGGCCTGCAGCACCACCATGGTGGGCGATTCGTTGATGCGGTTGATGCGCTTGGAAAGCCTGAACAGCTCCTCGGTTTTCACACCTACGGCCGGTTCCATTTTCTGACCCTTTTCAAATGTAATTTGAACAACGGCCTATTCTAGCCGACTTTGGCGCGCAGGCGCTCGGCAACAATCGGGGGCACGAGGTCCTTCACGGGGCCGCCCAGCCGTGCGATTTCGCGGACCAGGCGCGAGCTAAGGTAGCTATAGGGTTCGCCGGGAAGCATGAACACGGTTTCGATATCGGGCTCGAGCTTGCGATTCATCATCGCCATTTGCAGCTCGTATTCGTAATCGGAGACGGCGCGGATGCCTCGCAGGATCACGCTCGCGCCTTGATTGCGCGCGTAATCGACCAGCAGTCCGCTGAAAACCTCCACCTGCACGTTCTTCCACTCGAAGGTAATCGATTCGAGCATCTCGCAGCGGTCTTTTACCGGAAACAGCGCATCTTTTTCGACGTTCTGAGTAACCGCGACGATCAGCTGATCGAAAATCGTCGCCGCGCGCAAAATCACGTCGAGGTGGCCGTTGGTCACCGGGTCGAAGGAGCCGGGATAAATTGCTGTGACGGGTTTGCTCATCGCAAAGCTTTCTTTCGTCCGATTCTAGCGCAGAATCCGCGGCCGGCGCTTTGCGGAAGCGCCTTGGAGTTCCAGCCGCTCAATTCTTTGGCGCCGTCTGCTGCTTGTTGTAGGCGTCCCACGCCAGCGAAATCAGATATTGATGAATCGCATCGGCGTCGTCCGCGCTCAGCACGTCATCCCACGGCGGCATACCCGCATTCTGCAAAATACCTTGCAGCACGATCTGGTGAAAGGCGTCGTGCGTCTCCTTGGTCATGCGCCGCAGATCGGGCGCTTCGCTTCCGGGTTGGTTCACGTGGCATGACGCACAGTGCGCGCCGAAAAGCGCGCCGCCTTTCTTCACTGTGTCCGCCGAAGCCGTCAGCGATGGCGGTTGCGGTATCGGTCCCGGCGCCAGCAGTAGCGGCGGAATCGGCGTCGCGCCGCCGTCGAGTTTGAATACCAGAATGCGGCCCTCATTCCCTCGCTGCGTCGCCGCGTTTTCCGGGTGCACCCAGCTCCATCCGCCGCCGCCCCACGCCGCCATCACCGCCACGTATTGCACGCCGTCGATTTCATAGCTCATCGGTGCGGCGTTGATCGTTGAGCCCGTGTTGATATCTTTCAGCACCGTGCCCGTGGCCGCGTCGTAGGCGATGAAATGCCCGGGCGCGTTCCCCTGGAACACCAGGCCTCCCGCAGTCGAAAGCACCCCGGCGTGGTCCCACCAGTAGCCCGCGGGAGTCGACCAGACGTGCTTGCTCTGGATCGGGTCCCACGCGCGAAGATACGTCTTGCCGGAAAAAACTCCTGCGTCGTCATTTTCGATTTCCGGGATGTAGACCAGTCCCGTCTTCGGATCCCACGACATCGGATTCCAGTTGTGACCGCCCATCGACGCAGGGTGCAGGAACACCTTGCCGTTGAAGTTGTTTTTGAAATCGCGCAATCCGGGTGCAAACGCGGGCCGCCCGGTTTTCAGATCGACATGATCGGCCCACGTAACTGGCACGAATTTCTCGGCCGACAGCAGCTCGCCGGTCTTGCGATCGTGTATGTAGAAAAATCCGGTCTTCGGCGCTTGCATCAGCACCTTGCGATTCGCGCCGCCGATTTTCAGGTCCGCCAGGACAATCGACTCGGTGGCGTCGTAATCCCAGGCGTCGCCCGGCGCC
Organism: uncultured Acidobacteriota bacterium; assembly: GCA_963800535.1. GTDB lineage: Bacteria > Acidobacteriota > Terriglobia > Acidiferrales > UBA7541 > Palsa-295. The sequence goes on along the minus strand of CAWDBK010000012.1, from coordinate 269,579 downwards.
TGCTGGTAATACCACGCCATGCGGCCCGTATCGGCGTGCAGCGCGATGATCGACACGATGTACAGATTGTCGCCGCCCGCCGGGCTGCGTCGCGATTGATCGAAGAAAGTTCCGTTGCCCGTGCCGAAATACACCAGGTTCAATCCCGGGTCGTAGGCCATGTCGCCCCAGACCGTCCCGCCGCCGCCCATCGGCCAATTGCTTTTCGGATCCCACGTCTTCACCGCCGCGTCCAATTCGGGATTGTCCTGCGGCTTCGCTGGATCACCCGGCACGGTGTAGAACCGCCACGCGAATTTGCCGGTTTCCAGATCGTAAGCGCTCACGTAGCCGCGCGCGTCGTATTCGCCGCCGGCGTTGCCGATGATCACCACTTTCCCGGCCACCTGCGGAGCGCCGCTGGAAACGAACGCGCGGCTTTTCTCGACTCGCGTGTCCGCATTCCAGATTTCCTTCCCGCTTGCTGCGTCCAGAGCGATCAGATGTCCGTCGTACGAAGCCACGTAGATCTTGCCGCGCCACACCGCGACCCCGCGATTCACTTCATCGCAGCAGGAGCGCTGGTTCACGCGCATGTCGTTGTGTGGCGAGTAGGTCCAGATTTCCCGGCCGGTCTTGGCGTCGAGTGCGTACACCTGACCGACCGAACCGGACGTGTACATTACGCCGTCGACGACGATCGGCGTAGCTTCGAGGCCGCGAATTGTTTTCGTATCGTATTGCCAAGCCAGGCCGAGCTTCGCGACATTGCTCGTGTTGATCTGCTCAAGCGGTGAATAATGGCCCTTACCGAAATCGCGCCCGGTGGTCAGCCACTCGCCGGGATGCTTATCCGCCGCCATCAGCCGCTTTTCGTCGACCTTGCCCTGCGCCGGCGCAGCGAGCGCGGACGACACGCCCCTCGAAGCGAGCACCAGTAGCAACGCGGCGGGCAACGCCACGATGGCCAGCGCTACAGTCCATAATTTCCCTTTCAACTGCATTTCATTCCCCCAGGATAGTGGTCAATTTTCCGGATAGTGAATCCAGGGCGACGGCATGTTGTAAGGAACGCCGATGAAAAGGGACACAATCTGCTGAATCTTGCCGCCGCGAATCTTGAAAAGCTCCAGGAAGCAGAGCGAATTGGGCGTGTGCATCGACGATTTGACCGGCGTTCCGTCGGTCAGCACGTAATTCTGGAGCCGTCCGGCGTGGTCGATAAACCCCGCGCTCATGATCAGCCCTCGCTCTTCGTCCACCAGAAAAAAACGGCGGTCCCGTACGCGATCGTCGTAGCGGTAGTTGCCGAGCTTAAACTGCTGCGCGCAGCCGAGCGTAGCGGTCGGGATGATTTTCGCCAAGTCCTGATTGTGCGTCGTCAGCAGTCCGTTTTCCCAGCGGTCGCAATCGCCGTAGAACGGAGCGAACAGTGCCCCATCATTCAGCTGCAAAGTCGAAAAGTAGCCATCCGCGATGGCAATCATGCGCTCGCGTGGCGACCGCGCATCTGCAGGCACGATCTCCTCGAACACCGGATTGCTCGCGAGAGTGGGTTTGCTGGGAAAGGGTCCACTGCCTTCGCTGCGCCGGATGATCGTCTCGGCCTCGGCGATTTTCTTGTCCACGATTTTAAGGCGGAGGGAAAAAAGCGAGGTGCTGTTGGTTTCCTGCACGATCCCGTAGCAGCCCACCGCGCCTTCCGCGGGGTCGGCCGTGCGAAGGTTGTAATCGCCCAGGCCGGTGATGGTCCCCCACACGCCGTCCGGGAATTTCATTCCCACATTGTTTTCGGAGTAGCGAAAATTCCGGGCGAGCGGGAGACGCGACGCGTCTTTTGCCTTCAGCGCAGCGAGGTATTGATCGAGAAAACCGTAAAGGCATTGCCGATCGCAATTTGGCAACTCGGATTGCGCAGCGGGCGACGCTTGTGCCCCGGGCGCGACGCCGAGCGCGCACGCCACTACGAGCACGCACACAACCGCAGCCATCGCAAAATTACGCATAGCTCCCCCCGTTCGACATCGCGGTCGCGAAGATACTACAAGCAAGCAAAACCACAAAGCACCCGCACAGCACCGGATTCGAAGCGGGCACTTCTGCTCGTCAGGCACGAAAGCTCGCAGATAGCGCAGTCAAAAATCACTAGTCATCAGTAAACAATCACGAATCAAGCGCCACCCACTCTAAAATCGTGCTGTCCCTTTTCTGTCCATTCGGTCAGTTACATTTGGCCTGCCACATCCGCTAGAGTCACTCGGGGCGGTTTCCGGCCTCGTTGCAAGGCCCTACTGGCTAGGGCTCCATCGCTCTTTGACAACTGAATATGTCTCGCGCCGAGCGGGAGCGCTCAAGGACTTCCCGACCTTCCTCGTGCCGCTTCGCTCGACTGTGGCGAATGGCATTTCTAATCGACAATCAGAATGAATAGAAATCGTTGTATCTCGATCAAAATAAAGGATCGGAGCACATTCTATTCGACAATTATTTTCACGGGGTAGCGAGGGGTTTTTCGGTCGAGCGTGAGGTTTCAACCCCACGACATAGCAGGCCTTGGAAATCCGGGCTCTAGCCCCGGAGTCGTCGCGCGGGATGCACGGAGGAGATCGACGCAACAAACTCCTTAGCGGCGGTCGAGGGCTGGGTGGCGGACGTCGCGGCCGGCGACGAAGTAGATGACGTCTTCGGCGATGTTGGTGGCGTGGTCGCCGATCCGTTCCAGGTTCTTGGCGACCAGCACCAGCTCGAATGCGGCGAAGACGACAGCGGAATCTTCCATCATGTAGGTAAGCAGCTCGCGGAACAGCTGATCGCGCAAGCGATCGACCTGATCGTCGCGTCGCAAAACGGATTGTGCCAGCTCCAGATCGCCCTTCACGACGGCGTTGAGGCTGTCGCGCACCATCGCTTCGGCCAACTCGCTCATGCGCGGCAAATCGACATAGGGCTTCACCTGTGGGTGGCGCAGGATGCGCATGGCGGACTGCGCGACGTTGACCGCCTGATCGCCGATGCGCTCCAGGTCGCCATTGATTCGCGAAACGGCCAACAGAAAGCGAAGATCCGCTGCCATGGGCGCCTGCAAGGCCAGCAGTCGCTGCACGCGCTCGTCGATTTCGATTTGCATCTCGTTGATGGCGTCTTCCTCGGCCAGCACGGATTCGGCCAGGCGCTCTTCGCCATCCAGCACGGCCTGCACGGATTGATGGACGGCGCGCTCGGCGAGGCTGCCCATCCATAGCAGACGCTGCTTCAATTCTTCGAGATCGTGTTCGAAATGGCGTTCCATGGTTCCCTAGCCCCCTTTTAGCAACTACGGCGCGGCCGAACGGTTGCAAATCATCCGAAGCGGCCGGTGATGTACGCCTCCGTGCGGGGGTCCTGAGGCGTGGTGAAGAGTCTTGAAGTTTCGCTGTGCTCGATCAATTTGCCATCGAGCATGAACGCGGTGAAATCGCTGGCGCGCGCGGCCTGCTGCATGTTGTGGGTGACGATGGCCATGGTGCAGCTGTCTTTCAGATGGAACATCAGCTCTTCGATCTTGGCGGTGGTGACGGGATCGAGCGCGGAGCAAGGCTCGTCGAGCAGCAGCACCTCGGGATCAACCGCCAGCGCTCGTGCGATGCACAGACGCTGCTGCTGTCCGCCGGAGAGGGCGAAGGCCGATTTATGGAGGTAATCTTTTACCTCTTCCCACAATGCCGCGCGGCGCAGGCTGTGCTCCACATGTTCATCGAGGCGGCCTTTATACCCGTTGATTCGCAGACCGTAGGCCACATTATCGTAAATCGATTTCGGAAACGGATTCGGCCGCTGGAAAACCATGCCGACACGGCGGCGAAGGCCAACAACGTCCATCTGCAGAATGTCCTGGCCGTCCAGCAGGATTTCACCGGCCACGCGCGTGTTGCGAATCGTTTCGTTCATGCGATTCAGCGTGCGCAGGAACGTGGACTTGCCGCAGCCCGAGGGTCCGATAAGCGCAGTGACTCTATTCTTGGGAATTTTCAGATTCAGGCCGAAGACCGCCTGCTTCGCGCCGTAGAAGAAGTTGAGATTGGAAATCTGAAAGCGCAATTGCGCCTCCTTCTCCGAAGCAGCGTGAGGTTTTTCGGTCATTCTGACCTGCGGCGCAAGCTTGGCAGCCGTAGCATTGTGTCCATGTGTGGCACCCATGTCAGGCACTCCGTCCCCCTCCGCCGCGGCTTAGCGCAAGACGCGTGCCTATATTGGCAATTAGCACGATACCGAGCAACACCAGTCCGGCGGCCCAGGCCTGGCGATGCCAATCATCGTAAGGAGCGATGGCATAGTCGTAGATCATGCGCGGCAGCGAAGCGATCGGCTGGCTCCATCCAGGACTCCAGAAACGATTGCCAAACGCGGTGAAAAGCAGCGGAGCCGTTTCGCCGGCGACGCGTGCCAGTGCCAGCAGCATTCCGGTAATGATGCCGCCGCGCGCTGCCGGAAGAATGACGGTCGCGATCGTCTTCCACTTGCTCGCGCCGAGCGCCATGGCGCCTTCGCGGAGATTATTGGGAACCGCGCGCAGGAATTCCTCAGTGCTCCGCAGCGTGATCGGAATCACCATAATGGCCAGTGCGACGCCGCCGGAGAACGCGGAAAAATGCTTCACCGGCAGCACGAAAAGCGCGTACGCGAAGATTCCGATCACGATCGATGGCACGCCATTCAGCAGGTCTGCGGTGTACCGCGTGATGAACGAGAAAGTCTTGCCGCCGAACTCGGCGAGGTAGACTCCGCCGATGAGCCCGATGGGCAGTCCGAAGATCGCGGCGAGGAACAGCAGCTTCAGACTGCCGACAATAGCATTGGCCATGCCACCGCCAGTTTCACCGACCGGTTTCGGCAGCTGCGTAAAGAAATCCCAATTGAGCGAGCGGCCGCCGTTGACGATCAGATAGCCGAGAATTAGGAAAAGGACCGATACAACGGCAAATGCCGCGACGCCGGTAAGCGTGAGCATTACGACATTGAGCGATTTCCTCCAGATCAGGCGCACGCGGTTCATGATCCGTGCCCTCCTCCGCGCTCGGTGGCGACGATCAGGATGCGGGCGAAGCCGTTGAGGATGAACGTCATCAGAAACAGAACTAGGCCGAGTTCGATGAGCGCGGCGAGGTAAAGATCGCCCGTGGCTTCGCTGAACTCATTGGCGATGACCGCCGCGATGGTATAGCCGGGCGCAAACAGCGAAGCTGCGATCTTCGGATCGTTGCCGATGACCATGGTTACAGCCATGGTTTCACCAAGCGCGCGGGCAAGAGCCAGAAACACCGAGCCCATGATGCCAGTGCGCGCCCAGGGCACCACGACTTTCCATGTGGCTTCCCAGCGCGTCGCGCCCAGGCCCAGCGCCGCTTCACGCTGTTCGCGCGGGACGGTGAGAAGAACTTCTCGCGAGACGGAAATGATGAAGGGAACGATCATGATCGCCAGCACGACGCCGGCGGTTAGAAATCCGACACCGTAATTCGGACCTTTGAAGAATTTCCCGATGACGGGGACATTGCCGACGCTGTGGATCAGGAGCGGACCGACAGTCGTGCGCATCAGCGGAACAACGATAAAGATTCCGAGCAGACCATAAATGACGCTGGGAACAGCGGCAAGCAGATCGATAAGGAACGCAATCGCATCGCTCAATTTGCGCGGCGCAAGCTCCGCGAGGAAAATCGCCGCAGCCAGGCCGAGCGGGAGGGCGATGGCCAAAGATACGACGGCCGTGACCAGAGTGCCGTAGATGAAAGGCGCTGCGCCAAAGTCTCCCGAGATCGGATCCCAAACGACCCTCGTGAAAAAAGCCCAGCCAAACGCGACACGCGACTGCCGGGAATTTATCCACAGCTCGAACACGAGCATGGACGTAATAAGCAGAATGCTGGCGGCGAACAGGAGAGTGATGAGGTGCGCAATTTCGTCGCCGTCGCGGAGACGCTTAGTAAAAGCACGCGGCCCCGCTTTAGGCGGGACCGCCTGCTCGATCGTGGTGGCCGTTGAGGACATTCTCCGTTACGAGTGTTTGTCTACCAATCCCTGAACTACTGAATCATCGCGATGGCTTTCTTTTCCTTATCGACCACCGGCTTCGGCAGCTTGGCGTACGACAAGCCTTCGTTGTAGCCCTGGCCGTCCGCGAGCATCCAGGTGAGGAAACCTTTTATTGCGTCGCGCTTCGTGGCGTCCGGAATCTGCGCCGGGATCAAGAGCCAAGTGAAGCTCGAGATTGGATACGCCGCAGCGCCCGGGGCATTCGTGATGGAGACGCGGAAATCATCGGGCATGTCCTTTGCTGCGCCGGCTGCGGCGGCAGTGACGCCCGCAAGATCGGCTTTCAGGAATTTGCCGGACGAATTCTGAACTTTGCCGTAGGGAATATTGTTCTGGAGGGCGTAGATCAGCTCGACGTAACCGATTGAGCCGGGCGTCTGCTTGATCAGTCCGGTAACGCCCTCGTTTCCCTTGCCGCCGAGGCCGACCGGCCAGTTTACCGAGGCGCCTTTGCCCACTTTGTTCTTCCAGTCATCGCTGACCTTGGATAGAAAATCCGTGAAGATGAACGACGTGCCGCTGCCTTCGGAGCGGTGTACGACAACGATATCGTCACCGGGCAGCTTGACGCCCGGATTTGCCTTCGCGAGTTCGGGATCGTTCCACTTCGTGATCGTGCCCAGATAGATCCCCGCGATTGCCTTCTGCGTGAAGTTCAAGTCGCCCGAGACGCCGGCGACGTTGTATGTGGGAACGACTGCGCCAAGCACGGTGGGGAAATGCAGAACCTTCACTTTAAATTGGCCGATTTGCTCGTCCGTTAAGGGCATGTCCGAGGCGCCGAAATCGACTGTGCCGCTCTGAAGCTGGCGGATGCCGCCGCCGGAGCCGATGGATTGGTAGTTAATCTGAACGCCCGAATGAGCCGTCTGATAGACGGAAAACCATTTGGAGTAAATCGGATACGGAAACGTGGCACCCGCCGCATTGAGCAGCATGGGAGCCTGCGCGGCCGCAACAACCGCGAAAGCACAGAGAAGGGACAGTACAACCAGCGCTTTTCTCATAGTCTTTGGAATTCTCCTGTCGTAAGACATTATCTTTTCCGGATTGTTACATCCGTGTTACATGAACAAGAATTCGGCATGAACGTCCGCGCGGCGCTTCTCGGGAAGGTGGAGAGGCGCAGTCTCGGGGGTAGAAACTGCGCCTCCGTTGGCGGGCGACATGCGTGCGTTGCTTCCAGCGCATACTGCTGCAGCGCCAGAACTTGGAGAAACCCGTCCCCCGACGGAATGCTTGTCTCACGCACGATATCGCCGAGCGGGCTGACAGGGACCGCTGCCCCGAGCAGCTAACCGGCCTCCAGGCCAATGAGCCGCGTGGGGGGCAGATTAGGCCAGGCGATTGAACCCGCGATGATTCGAATGTGAAAAGAGTGTGACTACAGCCCCGCAACGGCTGCGTTTTCAGCGCGCGCCTCGAGCTGTCGCGCCCGTCCATGGCGCACCTCAAGTCCGCGGACCCAGAACAGGACGTCCTCGGCGATATTCGTGGCGTGATCGGCAATCCGCTCCAGGTGCCGCGACGCAAGCACGAATTGCAGGCCCGGCGCAGCGGCTGACGAGTTCTCCGCGATTCCGGAAAGCAGCGCTTCGAAGACGCGGTCGCGATACTGGTCCACGACGTCGTCGCTTTCGAGGACCTGCGTGGCCAAGTCGACGTTTTGATAGATAAGGGCGCCGAGGCATTTCGAAATCATGGCGCGGACGGCAGCGGTCATGGGCTCAAGATCGTGGGGAGTCTCGACATTTGCCATCGTGGAGAGCGAGATGGCTCGCTCGGCAACGTTGACGGCCAGATCGCCCATGCGCTCGAGGTCATTATTGATTTTCAGCGTGGCCACGATCAGGCGGATATCCGCGTCGCAGAGATTTCCCTGGCGCAGCAGGCGGATGGCGTGCTCGTCGATCACGATTTCGAGTTCGTTGATCCGCGGCTCGGTGAGGAAGACTTCGCTGGCGAGGCGTTCGTCTCGAGAAAGCAGGGACTCGAGCGCGCGGTTGACCGTTCCTTCGACAGTGCGGGCTTGCGAGACCAAATAATTCAGAAGGACAGCTTGGAAAACGCCTTCGGTGGTCATTTTCGCGGCGGCCATTGTTTCTCCCTTCAGGCTGGCGGCCGAGACGTTCTTTCTCGGCTTATGAATGATCGCGCGCGGTGATTGCAATGCGATGAAACGCGGGTGAATCGTTGAAGACAACAGGCGCGTCCGGCGTGCTGCGTTGCCCTTAGCCAACGCTTGGAGAGATTCTTCGACTGCGCAACCGGACATTCCGCAGGAGCGGAACGAGATGCGAAACCGTCTGGCTGCTGCGCTCAGAATGACGGGAGGTGCTAGGCGGCGAGCGAGAGCGAGAATGAAAACTTCGAGCCGTGGCCGACTTCGCTTTCAACCCACAGGCGGCCGCCGTGTGCCTCGACAATATGTTTCGCAATGGAAAGCCCAAGGCCCGTGCCGCCGGCTTCCCGCGAACGCGCCGCATCCACGCGGTAGAAGCGCTCGAAAATTCGCTCCTGATCGGCGAGCGGAATTCCGATGCCAGTGTCGTCAACACTCACGATGGCTTCGCGCGCCGCGGATTCCGCGCTGATGCGGACGCGGCCTGCTTCGGGCGTGTAGCGGATCGCGTTGTCGAGCAGGTTCTGTACCACGTCGCGCAGCAGGCTGGCATCGCCGTGCACAAGCGGCAATTGCGGCGGCAAGTCGATTTCGAGCGCGATGCGCTTACGCGCGGCGTTCAACTGAGCGGTTTCGACGCAGCGCTCGATCACGTCGGCGAGCTGCACCGGTCCGAACTGCACTTCGAGTTTCCCCGCCTCGATGCGCGCGAGCTTGAGAAGGTCGTCCGTGAGAGCGGCGAGCCGGGTGGCATGGTCGCGAATGATTTCCAGAAAGCGGCGGTTGTTGCGCGGATCTTCGAGCGCGCCGGAAAGCAGCGTTTCGGAAAAGCCTTGAATAGCGGTCAGGGGCGTCTTAAATTCGTGCGAGACGTTAGCAACGAAATCGTGGCGGATGCGTTCGAGCCGGCGCAGCTCGCTCACGTCATGCAGCACGAGCACCGCGCCGGCAGGGCGATCGCCTGCCAGAGCGCCTTCGAGCGCGATGACCGGCGTGGCCGACACGGAAAAAGAACGCTGCTGAACGATCCCCATGGCGATCTCGCTGCGAAGGCCCTCCTCGCCCTGAAGCGCGCGTCGAATCAGGCCCAACAGTTCGGAATTCCGGACGGCTTCGATCACCGGGCGGCCTTCGATGGCCGTCGAATCCAGGTTCCACACTTCGGAAAACGCGCGGTTGCAGAAGACGATTTTTTCCTGCGCGTCGATCACCGCGACGCCTTCGACCATGCTCCGAAGAATGGCGCTCGAGCGATTGCGCTCGCCGCTGAGCTGTCGAATGGTGCGGTCCATCCACGCGGCGGTCTCGTTCAGCGCGGCGGAAAGGTCGGCGATCTCATCGCGCGGACCATCGTCCGGCAAAGGGTGGAAGTCACCTTCGGCCACGCGACGCGAAAAATCCTTCAGCCTCTCGATGCGCCCCGCGAAAAGACGGAAGTAGGCGAGCGCGAACATGCCTCCCAGCAACAGCACGACTAGCGAGGCAACGTAAATCCTGTTTCGCAACTCGGAAACGGATTCCTCGACCTGCGCGAGGGGCAGAGCCATGCGCATCACTACGGGCGAGGCGCCCGGCGGCGTGTACCGCACGGCGCGATAGACGAGATCGCGGTCGAGCGTCGCGCTGTGACGCACGGATTGCCCCGTCCCGGACGCAAAGGCCTGCTGAATTTCCGGCCGGGTCAGATGATTCTCCATCGTTTCGGGGTCGTGCTGGGAATCGGAGAGCACGCGCCCGGTGTTGTCGATCAACGTAACGCGCGCGCCGCTGCGGCTCATCCAATCGGTCCATTCGCGCACGTCGGCTGGATCATCCGGCCGGGGCGGACGCGCCTGCGCCACATTCAAAAGCGATGCGAGTTTATCTCCTGCAGAACGCAGGTAGTCGCGGCGAAGGACACGGGCGGAGTAGTAATTGACGGCAAGCAGAACCGCGAGGAGCAGGGCGAAATAGGTCAGCCCAAATTTCCAGAAAAGCCTAGCTCGCACGGGTTTCGAAGAGATATCCGGCGCCGCGAATCGTCTTCATGTAGGCCGGGTGCTGCGGATCGGCTTCGATCTTTTCGCGCAATCGCCGCACGTAGACGTCGACGCTGCGCGGAGTGACAAACCTCTCGGTGCCCCAAACGCCGTCGAGCAACTGATCGCGCGTGAATACGCGATCGGGACGCGCCGCCAGAAAATAGAGCAGGCGAAACTCGAGCGTGCTCATGGGCACGGGCTTCCCCCCGCGCGTCACTTTATACGCGGCGGGGTCGATGCGCAGCACGCCGATTTCAATGGGCTTTTCCGAAGGCGTGCCAGGCTCGGTGCGACGCAGCAAAGCCTTCACCCGGGCCACCAGCTCGCGCGGGCTAAACGGCTTCGTGACGTAGTCATCCGCGCCGAGCTCCAGGCCCACCACGCGATCGGCTTCTTCCCCTTTCGCGGTGAGAATCAAAACCGGCAGGCGATTCAGGCTGACGTCCTTGCGAACTTCCTTGCAGATTTCCAAACCCGACAATTTCGGCAACATCAGATCGAGAATCAAAATATCGGGAGGAGTCTTGCGAACCTGAGCAAGACCGGTGGCACCGTCGACACTGGCGGCAACGTGAAAGCCGTCCTTTTCCAGGTTGTAGCGAACCAGTTCGATAATGTCCTTGTCGTCTTCGATTACCAGCACACGTTTCATTGATTCTCTTTGTCTTGAGATGCCTCAATCTACGAGAAATCCGGCCTACTGCGCAAGCGGGCGATGCGCCCGGACTGCGGTTTTAACTCGCCATTAACATGGCCCTTTTGCAAAGGATGGCGCTGATTCGTTACCACCACGGGCCCTTAATCACCGGCCCCACTCCCGCTAACTAACTGAAGGTACGACCCTTAACAGCATATGCACACAGAAGGCGAAGTGATCTCCGAGCGCTTATCCCATCCCCGACGGCGTCAATGGCGTAACCCCCGCTGCCGATAACTAACTTGGAGTGCTCTGTCGCGGAGCGCCAATGAACACCGCAAAGTGGGAGGAGTAAGGATGTTTGGCGAGACCAGGCACAACGCCCTGACTCACACGCTCGCGTCGCGAATCGTCCGTGCGGGCGTGCTGACGGGGCTTCTGGCTCTGAGTCCGCCGCCAGCCTGGACCCAACAGACTTTGCCGGACTTAACGCAGAAAAGTCTCGAAGATTTGATGAATATTGAAGTGACTTCGGTCTCGAAAACCGAAGAGACACTTTCGCGCACAGCCGCCGCAGTATTCGTCATTTCGCCGGAAGACATCAGCCGCTCTGGCGCGACGAACCTCCCGGATTTGCTTCGTATGGTTCCGGGCATGGACGTTTCACAGATCGACGGGAACACCTGGGCCATCACCGCGCGCGGATTCAACGCCAGGTTTGGCAACGAGCTGATGGTGCTTCTTGACGGACGACCCGTCTACACGCAGACCTTTGGAGGGGTCTATTGGGACACGCTGGATCTCCCCTTGGAAGACATCGAAAGAATCGAAGTAATCCGTGGTCCAGGCGGTTCCATCTGGGGAGCGAATGCAGTCAACGGCGTTATCAATATCATTACGAAGAAAGCTTCCGAAACCCGCGGTGGACTGGTGGTTGCTGGCGGCGGAACGATCGATCAGGGATTTGGAACCACTCAATATGGCGGCGACGCGGGCGATAAAACCAACTATCGGGTTTACGCGAAATATCTGAATCAGGGTCACCTGCCTGGTCTCAACGGTCTGGACGGAGGAGACGGCTGGCATTTTCTTCAGGGCGGCTTTCGAACAGATAGTGTGCTTTCTTCCAAAGACACGCTGATGTTTCAAGGAGATCTGTACACCGCCCGCGAGGGACTCCCGACCATTAGCTTTCCATCGGTCACGTCTACGGGCACTCAGAATGCAGAAGAGCTCGCGAACCAATCGGGAGGTTTCGTTCAAGGGGTCTGGGACCACGCCGTATCTCCTCACTCCGACACGACCCTACAAGTTTCCTTCGATAGATACGAACGTGAAGACATTCTTCACGAAGACCGGGGCACCGTCGATATGGATTTCCAGCATCACTTCAGCGGCTGGGCGCGGCAGAACATCGTTTGGGGACTCACCTACCGGGATTCGGCGTGGACTTCCGAAGGGAATCTAGCAGCGTCCTTTGTTCCCGCCAATCTCAACACTCAACTCTTCGGCTCGTTTATCCAGGACGAAATCGCCATTGTTCCGGACCGGTTTTATCTAACGTTGGGCGCAAAGTTAGAGCACAACAACTACACCGGCTTCGACCTCATGCCGAGCATTCGTGCGGCTTGGGCGCCAAGTCCGCATTACACGCTGTGGGCCGCCGTCTCCAAAGCGGACCGGACGCCATCCGCGCTCGACACCTCGGCCCGCTCGACCATCAGCGGATTCCCGGGCACGGGAGGAATTCCGGTCCTGCTAACGTTTATCGGTAATCCTCACGTCAAGAATGAAGGCCTCATCGCCTACGAAGCCGGCTACCGAGCGACGGTTCTCCAACAACTCTCGATAGACATTACCGCCTACTACAACAACTACAGTCATCAAGATACCAGCGAGCCTTCGACACCTTTCCTGCAGGACACTCCACCGCCGCCGCACATCGTTCTGCCCATTACTTTCGAAAATCTGATGCACGGAGAAACAGAGGGCATCGAGATCGCGGTGAACTGGCAGCCGACTCACCGTTGGACCGTAAGCCCGGGATATGCGTTTGAAGAGATCCACATGCATTTGGCGCCCACGAGCGTGGATACGACTTCCGTTGCCGAGGCCCAGGGAAGCAGTCCCGACCATTCGGCTCAGCTTCGATCGCATTTGGTTCTCTGGCACGGCTTGAGCTGGGATGCATCCGCATACTTCGTGGATCGCATCACCGACCCGAGCGAGCCTTCCTATACGAGGCTCGACACACATGTTTCCTGGAATTTCAGCGAAGGTGGCTCCTTAAGCTTGGTGGGACAGAACCTCGCAAGGGATGTCCATGAGGAATTCGTCGATCTCACCGGCAGCGCGCGAACCACGCTCGTGAAACGCAGCGTGTACGCCAAGCTTACATGGCGATTTTGAGAAACCACTTTCGGGCTTTGAGGGCAGCGCCCGCTCCGCGCGGTCTCTCGCGTCTGTGGCGAGGGCGAAGCGCGATCCTGGCGGCGGTCCTGGGGATGTGCGCATGCGCTCCGATCAGCTCAGCCCAGAGCGGCGCGGCTGCCGAATACCAGCTCAAAGCAGCTTTTCTATTTAACTTTGCGAAATTTATCGACTGGCCTGCCGCGAGCTTCGCAGGCCCTCAGACGAATTTCTCCATCTGCATCCTGGGCGCTGACCCCTTCGGCCACTCGATGGACGAATTGCTGCAGGGAAAGACGATCGTGGACCGCCACGTCACCGTCGAGCGCAGCAAACAGGTTGCGGACGTGCGGCACTGCCAGGTGGTGTTCGTGAGCTCGTCGGAAAAATCGCGCGTGCGCGAAATTCTGGATGGTCTCAAAGGCACGAACGCGCTCGCGGTGGGCGAGACCGAAGGTTTTGCGGCAGCGGGCGGAGCGATTCAATTCGCCATCGAGGATAACCACGTCCGTTTCCTGATCAATCCGGATGCCGCCGACCGCGCCAGATTGACAGTAAGCTCGAATCTGCTGTCGCTCGCGCACATCGTCCACGACGGCGAGAAGAATGACAGAAGCTGAAATGCGCGCGCGAAGCCGGGTATCCATCAGGCACAAACTCACTCGCATCACCCTGCTAACATGCAGCGTCGCGATCTTGATGGCCGGCACGGCGCTCGCGGTCTATGACGGTGTTGTGTTTCGCACTGCCTTGGCGAGCAATCTGGCCTCCGTGGCTGGAATTGCGGGATCCAACAGCACGGCCGCGCTTACGTTTTCGGACGCGCGGGCCGCGCGCGAGACACTGAGCTCGCTCCGCTCGGAACCGCACATCGTCGAAGCGTGCATTTACACGGCCGACGGAAGTGTCCTCGCCAAATACGCGCGCTCTGGTGCCGACCAGGACTTCACCCCGCCGTCGCGCCGCTCTTCCGGCATTGTCTTCACGCCGCGTGACGCCAGCCTTTTCCAGCCAATCTGGTTGCACGAAGAGGAGGTCGGCACGATTTATCTGAGATCGGATTTGGGCGAGCTCTACGCGCGCGTGGGACGCTTCGGGGAAATCGTCCTGATCGTGATGCTAGGCTCGTTTCTCACCGCGTTCCTGCTTGCGTCCCGCTTGCAGAGGGTGATTTCAGAGCCTGTCCTCGAGCTCGGCCGCACTGCATCAGCGGTTTCGCAATTGAAAGATTATTCGTTACGGGTCACGAAAAGCGATGACGACGAAATAGGCGATCTGGCGGACCGCTTCAATGAAATGCTCAGCCAGATTCAAGGTCGCAATAGCGATTTGCAAGCCGCGCACCACGAACTCGAGCAGCGCGTCCACGAGCGCACTCGGGAGCTTCGCATCGAAGTGGCCGATCGAAAACAGGCGCAACGCGACCTCGAAGAACGCAAGAACTTTCTTGATTCGGTGATTAACAACAGCCCTGTCGGAATTGTCGCCACGGACATCGATGGTGGTGTGCGAATGTGCAACGCGGCTTTCGAGCGCGTGTTCGGAGTCCGCCAGGCCGATATTCTTTCACGCAGCCTGCGCGACATTTTGGGCTCGAAAGAGCTGGATTCAGAAATTGAAGCCAACCACCGTGTCGTCTACGGAGGAAAAGCCACGCATGTCGTCTCCAAACGCGCCCGAAGCGACGGAACGCTGGTCGACGTGGAGGCCTTCGCAGTGCCGCTCTTCACCAGCGGCACCATGACCGGCGCCGTGGTGCTCTACCAGGACATCACCGAGCGCAAACTCGCCGAAAAAATCCTGCTGACCGCCAAAGAAACCGCCGAAGCCGCAAGCCGGGCCAAGAGTGAGTTCCTGGCCAATATGAGCCACGAAATTCGCACGCCCATGAACGGGATCATCGGCATGACCGAGCTCGCGCTCGATACCGACCTGACCGCCGAGCAACGGGAATACCTAGGCCTGGTCAAGACTTCGGCGAATTCCTTGCTGACGCTTATCAACGACATCTTGGATTTCTCCAAAATCGAAGCGGGCAAGCTCGATATCGAAATGATCGATTTTTCGTTCCGGCAGAGCCTGGGTGAAATGATCAAGGCGCTGGCCTTCCGCGCTCATGGCAAAGGGCTCGAGCTCGCTTGGCGCGTGAGTCCCGGCATTCCCGAGCGTCTTCGGGGCGACCTCGGACGTCTGCGACAGGTACTCGTGAACCTGCTGGGAAACGCGCTCAAATTCACCGAGCATGGCGAAGTGGTGCTCGAAGTGGAAAAAGTGGCTGAGGACGTCGGTGGTGTCGACTTGCACTTTCGCGTCCGCGACACCGGAATCGGAATTGCACCTGATAAGCAAACGATGATCTTCGAAGCCTTCACGCAGGCGGATAGCTCCTCCACCCGGCTGTACGGAGGCACCGGTCTTGGTTTGGCTATCACCTCCCGCCTCGTCGCGCTGATGGGCGGAAAAATCTGGCTGGAAAGCGAACTCGGAAAAGGCAGCGTGTTTCATTTCATCAGCCGGTTTGAATTCGCTGAGACCGAGGGAGAAACCCTCATGCCCGCCGACCCCGAGATCATTCGTGGCCTGCAGGTTCTGGTGGTGGACGACAACGAGACCACTCGCCTGATTCTCACGGAAATGCTTGCCACGTGGGGTATGCGGGCCGCGACCGCTAGCGACGGGCGATCGGCGCTAGAAGCATTGGCCCGTGCGTATCAGTCGGGTTCACCATTCAGCTTGGTGATATCGGACATGCAAATGCCCGGCATGGACGGATTCCAATTGAGCGACGAAATCCGCCGAAGCGGCGCCTGGAGCCGCGTGCCTATTCTGATTCTGAGCTCGATCATGCGCCAGGGTCAGGCAGCTCGCTGCCGAGAGCTTTGCATTTCGCGCCATCTGATGAAACCCGTACAGCCTTCCGAATTGCTGGACGCCATCTTTGTGGCGGTGTCGAAAACGGCGCCCGCACCCCAAGAGCCAGTGGCGGTCGTGAATGCCATCTCGTCGCGCTCACGAAATAAGAGAATCCTGCTTGCCGAGGACAACGCCGTGAATCGCAAGCTCGCCGTCACTCTGCTCGAAAAGCGCGGCTTCACTGTGGTCACCGCTGAAAACGGCCGTGACGCCATCGAAACGCTCGGGCGTGATTCCATCGATCTCGTGCTCATGGACGTGCAGATGCCCGTCATGGACGGCCTGGAAGCAATCCGCGCGATCCGAGCAAAGGAACAGAATAGCGGAGCGCACGTGCCCATAATCGCTCTGACAGCCCATGCCATGAAGGGAGATCGCGAACGTTGCCTCGCCGCAGGCGCGGATGACTACGTTACCAAGCCCATTCGCATTCAAGAACTAATGGCCTCCATGGACCGAGCCGCCGTGGCGCGCACGGTTGCGCGACCGGCGAAGCCCTTCCCGATGGTAGACGCTGCCGTGTCCTCTGCTGCCGCGCCCGATTCCACCAGACTCGATATCCCTGCGGCGCTCGAGCGCCTGGACGGCGACCGCGGGTTGTTCGACGAAATCGCCCGGCTCTTTGCCCATGAATGCCCGGGTCTCATCGGCTCCATTCGGAACGCACAAGACACCAATGACATTCCCCTGTTGGAAAGATTAGCGCACACGTTGAAGGGCGCCGCTTCCAATGTCGCCGCTATTAAGGTCGCACAGGCCGCGCAGGCACTCGAGATGGAGGTACGCAGCGGACATCTGGAAAAAGCCGGCGAACTGATCGTCGCGCTAGCGAAGGAAGTCGAGCTTGTACTCCCTGAAATCGATTCACTGTGCCGCAAGGTAACGCTAGTAAACGAGCGGCAATAATTAGGTGCACAGGAAACCCGGCCATTCCGCATTCTCATCGCCGAGACGGCTCGGTCCCGCGCTGGCTGATTCCACGACACGGGGCTGCATCGTTGGCGATCCCCTGTGTTTCAGGAACTCGCTTGCCGTATGGTCAACTCCGCCCGTCCATACGACGCCGTATGCAATTGCTCCCGCAAACCCAATCGCGCACCGGCAATTTTTGGTGTACATTCATACTGTAATCTGACTACAACACCTTCGTGCCAAAGCCCGGGGTGCTCCGGGAAAAGGTCAGGCAATGAATCCCACCAAATCAGCGCCGGCTGCCGCAAGCGAGGTGCCTGCGGGCGAGCGCCGCGACACACTTTCCATCACCGACAATCGCACGGGCAAGAAATACGAAATCCCAATTAAGCATGACACGATCCGCCCCATCGACTTGCGCCAGATCAAAGTGCACGACTCCGATTTCGGAATGATGACGTACGACCCCGCGTTCGCGAACACTGCGTCGTGCCAGAGCAAGATCACCTTTATCGATGGCGACCGGGGCATCCTGCGCTACCGCGGTTACTCCATCGAGGAGCTGGCGGAAAAGAGCTCCTACACCGAAACCGCTTACCTGATTCTCTACGGTGAACTGCCGACCAAATCGCAATTGAAGGATTGGAACTACCACATCACGCACCACACCTTTATTCACGAGAGCATCAAGAAATTTCTCGACGGGTTTCACTACGACGCGCACCCCATGGGAATGCTGATCTCCACTATCGCCGCTCTTTCCACCTTCTATCCCGATGCCAAGGACATTTTTAGCGTGGAATCGCGCCGCAAGCAGACCTATCGCCTGATCGGCAAGATGCCCACCGTCGCCGCGTTCGCCTACCGGCATTGCCTGGGAATGCCGTTCGCCTATCCCGATAACGAGTTGAGCTACTGCGGCAATTTCCTGAACATGCTGTTCCGCACCACGGAGTTGCAATACCGTCCGAATCCGACTCTCGAGCGCGCTCTGGATGTTCTTTTCATCCTGCATGCGGACCATGAGCAGAATTGCTCATCGACCGCGATGCGCGGTGTTGGGAGCTCCCACGTCGATCCTTACTCAGCCACCGCCGCGGCGACGGCAGCACTCTACGGTCCGCTCCACGGCGGAGCGAACGAAGCGGTCTTGCGCATGCTCGTCGAAATCGGCGATGTGAAAAATGTCCCGGCCTATGTGAAGAGCGTGAAAGCCGGCGAAAAACTACTGATGGGTTTCGGCCACCGCGTCTACAAGAACTACGACCCGCGGGCCAAGATCGTCAAGCGCATTGCCTACGAAGTTTTCGACGTGATGGGCCGCAATCCTCTGATCGATATCGCGCTGGAATGTGAACGCATCGCGCTGGAAGACGAATACTTCGTCTCGCGCCGCCTCTACCCGAACGTGGACTTCTATACCGGCCTCATCTATCAATCGATGGGTTTCCCGATGACCATGTTCCCCGTACTCTTCGCCATTCCGCGCACCTCCGGATGGATCGCGCAGTGGGAGGAAATGCTGCGCGATGCGGAGCAGAAGATCTCGCGTCCGAGGCAGGTGTATCTCGGCTACGATCTGCGGAGTTACATACCCCTCGAACATCGTACCTAAGCGCTTTCGGGACTCCAACTTCGCCTGAAATTCGCCGTCTGTGCCGCTTTGGTGCAATTGTCGCCTCTACTACGCACCTCGAAAAGGGTTGCATAACCTCGCAATCTCTGGCAAAACACTCGTGCGCCAGAGGGTGCCCCACGGATGAATATATCCACGCGTCAAGTTGAGAACGCTTCGATTGTCGATGTAACCGGCGATATCACGCTTTATAACACCCCTGAAGTTCGCAAAATCCTGCTCGACTTGCTGAAAGAAAAGCGCGCCAAGCGCGTGATCGTGAATCTCCAGAACGTCAAGTACATCGACAGCGCCGGTGTGGCCTCCCTGGTGGAAGGGCTGAAAATCTCGCGCGATATGAAGAGCGGTTTCGCGCTCTTCGGCCTGAGCCGCACCACGCGCGAGGTGCTTGAGCTCACGCGCCTGCTGAAGGTTTTCGAAGTTCACGATACCGAAGAACAGGCTCTTGCCGGAGGCGCAGGCGCAAAATAGCCCTCCGGCCTGTTCGAACCTCCCATGCCACTCCTTGACAGCATCGGCGAAGCCACCATCGACGGAGTTGCTTACGTCGGCAGTCTCACCAAGCTCTCGATCGGCGCGGCACGTGCCGTGTTCATCGAACCGTTCCGAGGCCATCCATTGCGCTGGCCTCGCGCGATTCACCAGGCCATGTCGGTCGGCGTCGAGGCCGTTCCGATCGTCTCTCTGATCGCTTTTTTCGTCGGTTTGATTCTGGCTCTCCAGGGTGCGTACGAATTGCGCCAGCTCGGCGCGCTGCAGCTCGTCGCCAGCGCCGTCGCCATCTCCATGACCCGCGAGCTCGGCCCGCTGATGACCGCCATCATGGTAATCGGCCGCTCCGGCTCGGCTTTCGCCGCCGAAATCGGCACCATGAAGGTGAACGAGGAAATCGACGCGCTCGAAACCATGGCTCTCGAGCCGGTCCGCTTCCTGGTGGCCCCGAAATTCCTGGCCATGATCCTGATGATGCCCTGCCTCACCACTTGGGCTGATTTCATGGGAGTGTGCGGGGGCGGGATTTTCGGTGTCAGCAACGCCGGCTTCACTTGGGGCACGTACATGCACGCCACTCTGAGTGCGCTCGACCTGCGAGACATCATGAGCGGCCTGATTAAGAGCGTCATGTTTGGTCTTACGATCACCGCCGTGGGATGCCGGGAAGGATTTTCCACCGGCCTGGGCTCCGAACAGGTGGGCCGCTCGACCACCTCGGCCGTGGTGAAATCCATTTTCTTCGTGATCGCCGTCGATCTGGTGTTCACCGCGATCTTTTACTTCACGGCGCCGGTCAAGTAGACGACATGGCCGACCCACTCATCCCGAAACCGACTGACAAGCCCGGCTCCGCCGACGTTGCCATCTCCGTCCGCGATCTGCGCGTAAAATACGGCACACGCGAAATTCTGCACGGCGTGAATTTTGAAGTCCCGGCAGGCGAAACGCTCGTCATCATGGGCGGTTCCGGCTGCGGCAAGAGCACTCTCTTGCGCACGCTCGTGGGCCTTGAGCGTCCGAGCTCCGGCCAGATCCTGATTCACGGAAAGAATTTCGCGGCCATGCCGGACGAAGAACGCGACGAGCTACTGAAGAAGATGGGCATGTCGTTCCAGAGCGGCGCGCTCTTCGGGTCGATGACCGTTGGAGAAAATGTCGCGCTCCCGCTCAAAGAACATACCAAGCTTGACGATTCCACAATCGAAATCATGGTCCGGCTGAAACTCGACCAAGTCGGCCTTTCGGGCTTTGAGAACTACATGCCCGCGCAGCTGAGCGGCGGCATGAAAAAGCGCGCCGCGATTGCCCGCGCCCTGGCTATGGATCCCGAAATCCTGTTTTTCGACGAGCCTTCCGCCGGACTGGACCCCATCATCGCCGCGGGGCTCGACGAGCTGATTCTGAAATTGAAGAAAGCGTTTCGCATCACGATTCTCGTGGTCACCCACGAGCTCGCGAGCGCCTTCCTAATTGCCGACCGCATGATTCTGCTCGATAAGGGTTACGTGGTGGCCAATGGCACGCCGCAGGAATTGAAGGCGAACACGAACCCGCGCGTTCGCCAATTCCTTGACCGCGTCCCGGAGCCGGAAGTTTCGGCCGAGATCGATTATTTGCAGATGCTTACGGGCGAAAACGCGCCGGACCGGCGTTGAAGTTGGGAAAACGTCTGGCCGTGATATACTCCGCACCTTTCGGGGGCGTGGGTCGGAGCTGTCAGTCGCGGCAATCCTGAATTTGAATTCGCGAGGGAAAGAATGGAATCGAAGCGCGAGCACGTATTGGTCGGGCTGTTTACGCTGGTGGCGGCCGCGCTGCTCGTTACCGTCGTCTTTCTATTGTCGGGCACTTTCGGCAAAGGCACCGTGACCTACCGCGCCTATTTCAAGAACGCCGGTGGACTCGCTCCAGGCTCGGAAGTTCGCTATGCCGGCGGCCCTCCCATCGGCCGGGTTGAGAAAGTGACCAGCGATCCCACGAACTCCACGCGCATGCAAATCGATTTCGCCGTCGATCCCAATGTCCCGGTGAAAACCGACAGCGTCGCCGAAATCACGAGCAATAGCCCGCTGGGCGACAATTTCCTCGGCATCCGGCCCGGCTCGCTCCAGGCGCCTCGCGCGCAAAAGGGCTCGGTATTGAACTCCAAGGAGTATTCGAGCCTCGCCGACGTAGCCGGCATGATCGCGGAGCTTGAGCCCACCGCCAACAACCTCCTGAACAATCTGAACGATCGCGTCGTCACGCTGAAGGTCACTCTCGACCGCGTCAACGATCTGCTCAACGACGAAAACCGCAGAAATATTGGCGGCACCGTGGCCAACCTGAACGGCATGCTGGCCGAAAATCGCGCCAACCTGCGCCACACGTTGAACAACGTGAACGCCATGAGCGACAAGCTCAACCCGCTCATCGACAATTTCAATAAGACCGCCATGCAGGCCAACGAAACGCTCTCGCACGTCGATTCCATGATCGGCGAAGACCGGCCGGATCTGAAGAAGGCCATCTCCAATCTTCGCGTCTCGCTCGATCAGGCCGTCAACATCACGAACCAGCTCAACAGCACGCTGAACACGAACGCCGAAAATCTCGACGAGATCATCGATAATCTCCGGCACATCACGGACAACATGAACGAGTTCACGGAAACGATTAAGACGCGGCCCTACACCCTGATTCGCGCCTCCGGACTCCCGGCGCGCAAACCGGGCCAGGCTCCGCCGAAGTAACACTGAAAAGTAACTGCGAGAAGTGACTCTGAGAAGTGACTCTGAGAAGTAACTCGGGGAAATAGCAGAGGGAGGAACGACAAGTGTTGACGCGCCGTATCCAGCAGGCCGCGCTCGCGATTCTGCTCGCTACATTCGTGGCGGGATGCGGTGGGTCGCGTCCGGTGAAGTATTACGTCCTCGATGCCGGTCCCGCGCCCGCCATTTCCGCCGCGCCGCAGATTCCCGTCACTCTTCTGGTCTCGCGCGTCACCGCCGCGCATCTGTACCGCGACGATCGCCTCGTCTACAGCAGCAACGACGTGGAGCTCGGCACGTATGAATACGAGCGCTGGGCCGAACCTCCCGCCGGCATGATGGAGGATCTGGTCATCAAGACCTTGCGCGCGTCCGGAAGGTATCGTTCCGTTTCGCGTATCGCCAGCAATCTGCGTGGTGATTACATCGTGCGCGGACAGTTATTCGCGCTCGACGAGGTGGAGTCGCCCGGTCTTTCGGCGCGCTTTTCTTTTCAAATGGAATTGTACGACCCGAAATCCGCCAGCACGGTGTGGTCCGCCGCGTACACCCACGACGAGCCCGTCAGCGGCAAGAAAGTCTCGGACGTTGTGGAAGCCCTCGATCGCAACGTCAAAGCCGGCCTGACCCAGCTTACCGGTCAGCTCAA
Source organism: uncultured Acidobacteriota bacterium (assembly GCA_963800535.1). GTDB lineage: Bacteria > Acidobacteriota > Terriglobia > Acidiferrales > UBA7541 > Palsa-295. The sequence goes on along the minus strand of CAWDBK010000012.1, from coordinate 246,984 downwards.
CCAGTATCTCGCCAGCCGGCAACAATCCGCTCAGGGTCAATAGGCTGAGGCGGCTGCACGATCACCTCGTAGCAGTAAAATTTCACGCCGACGTCGAAGCGCGACGTTGGCGTCTCGCGCTCTTCGATTCGTACCACCTGCCCCGTGCAACGCCAGTCGTTCGCGGATTGTCCCGCGACCTCCTCTGGCATACGGAACAGCATTTCCACGGGCGTTCCGCTCTCATACCGCGCGTAGGTCGAAAACAGGAGTCCGGTAGCAGAAACGTTGAGCGACTCAGTGGACAAGCTCGCCGCAGCGCCAGAATTGAGCACGCGAATCCGGACTGGAATTCGCATTTCAAAGCGCGGAGTACGGGGACAGAATTTCACTCGTCCTACCTTCAGGCCTAAATTCGCTTTCAGAGCGGCGGACTGGGGGCTCCTGCTCATTCCCTTTCATCGGCACTATCCGCAAAAACCTTAAATTCGTCTCACGTATTTACGGACATAGAGCTCCCTGGCTACAGCCTAGGCCTCCCGGTGCCGCAAAAGCCAGACGGCCACTGGGGCGCCGAGAAAGCGGGGCGCAGCGAGCAGCTCCCCCACAACACTGTACGCACCGATCGGGAGATTGGCGATCAAGGCCTCGAAAATTGGCGCGAAAAGCCCCAAATCATTGGACCCACACGCGCAAATTGCCTTCGACAAATAGAGTTGACACCCTTTCGAGACGCGTGATAAACGGTAAGTACACGTGGCACCGGCTCATTGCCGGTTTGCCGGCGGCTCAGGCGCGGGAACACCAAAATCCCTTACTGGGTCTCGGCAACAAACCCCACCCACCCCGGGAGGTAGACGCTTTGGCGTTTGCCTCCCGTTTTATTTTCGGACCTGAAGCTCGTTTCCTGCTCACGGACGGCCTGCGGGGTCGTCTAGAGCGGGGTAGCCACTTCCTGGAGGCAAATATGAATCTTCGCAAGCCTTTTCTTGGCTTCGGCCTGGCCGTGCTCCTGGCTTCCGCCTGCCTCGCCCAGAAATCTCAATCCACTGCGGAAACGACGCGGGCCCTGTTCACGGATGGCGACCGGAAAATCCTAGTCATGGCCAAGGACTTCCCGGCCGACAAATACGGATTCCGCTTGAAGCCGGAAATGCGCTCGTTCGGCGAGGTGCTGGTGCATATCGCCGGCGGCAACGCGTGGGCCACCAAAGTGGGCCGTGGCGAAAAAGCGAACTGGGATGAGCTCGATCCGAAGAATTACCCCGACAAGGCCGCCATTGTGGCCATGTTGGAAAAAACGTTTGGCGAATCGGAAGACGTGCTGAAAACCTGGCAGGATGGCGCGTTCGCAAAATCCGTCAGGCCGTGGGCCGACGTCACCGAACATACCGCCGAACACTACGGCCTGCTGGTCGCTTATTACCGCGCCAACGGAATGGTTCCGCCAGAATCACGGCCGAAAAAATAATTCAGCCTGACCCCGTTACATCCCGGCCAGCGGACGTCGAAAAGGTGCGGCACCTTGTTCGATTGGCTCTCTAACGTCCCTCCTGTTTTGTGTCGATTAGAAGGTACACCGATCGTTTGTTTTCATGGTGTTGCATGGAATTCTATTCGACACGTGTGTCGATTAGAAACTGACAGAAGGGACTGGTATGCCCCCAGCCAATAACGGTCGGTAAAGAGAGCATCCACCGCCGCTTCCCTATTCACTTGTCAAAGAGCAATCGGCTCCCGGCCAGCGAGAGCGGACGGCGGTGTTTTGCACGTCGGTTTCAAGTTGACACATCACGCGGAGAGCTTCTACTGGACGTTCGGACAGTATTCGGGCAAGTGATCGATTTCTTAATTTTCACCACGGGGGAATCAGCCGGACCGGAGAGGATCGCGCGCGACTACGAGTTCTTTTTTAGTTCGGCCAGCACCAGCTTTGCCACTTCCTTCAGCGTATCGAACACGCCCGATCCAGTGATGGCGACGCCTTCGAGAACCGGTTCTCCCTTCACGGAAAGCTGTTTCGTCAGCTCGTCGATCGGCAGCACGTTCGGCAGGTCGCGCTTGTTAAGCTGCAGCACGTAGGGAATCGAATTGAAATCGAGATTGTGGTCCTTCAAATGTTCGCGCAGGTTGTCGAGCGTTTCCAGGTTTGCGTCGAGTCGTTCTTCTTGCGAATCCGCGACGAATACCACGCCATCCGCGCCCTTCAAAATCAGGCGGCGGCTCGCCTCGTAAAATACCTGGCCGGGCACGGTGTAGAGATGGAAGCGCGTCTTGAATCCGCGCACGGTGCCGAGATCCAGCGGAAGAAAATCGAAGAAAAGCGTACGGTCGGTCTCCGTGGCCAGCGAGACCATTTTGCCCTTCTGGTTGGTTCCGGTGTGCTCGTAAATCCACTGCAGGTTCGCCGTTTTTCCGCCCAAACCGGGACCGTAGTACACGAGCTTGCAGTTAATTTCGCGAGCGGGAAAATTGATAAAGGGCACTATTTCCTCAAGTTGCGGCAGCCTATTACTTATAGCACAGGCTCCGGCGTCCGCAATCGCAAGGGCGAAAGGGTGCTTCGCAATTGACAATGCGCGGCCAGTAGGCCGCCGGCTGCCGGGATTGACTTAACTTTGAGTGTGTCCGACTGGGACATGCAATCTACTATCCGCGAGGTTCTCTGTAAATACCCTATTTGCATCATCTTGCGTAGCCCATACGACAATCGTTCACTCGGTCAGCGTGACGCCTGCTCTTTGAGTTCCGTGCTGATGAGGAGGATCTCATGCCCGCCGATGTTCTCGACCGAGTGGGGCGGCAGTGGCGGAGTCCACTGCGCCATGGGCTTGTCGGGCGGCGGGCCCATCGAGCGGCTGTCGAAGAGCAGGTTACCGTGGTGATCGCGGCGCAGGAAATCACTTTGCTTGGCCACGTAAATCAAAGCCGGCCAGCGATGCGTATGCACGGGCACGGTCTCGCCGGGAGCGATGCGCACTTCGAGCACGCGGACGCGATCGTTTTCAAACATGAGCTTGTGATGCGCGGGCGCCGCGATCACGGCGTCTAGCGAATCAGGCCACGGCCAGGGCTCGGCTTTTGCGCTCATCGAAATCCTCCGGGCAAGAGAGTGAATTTGCGCCGACATTCTAGCGCGGTGCGCGAAAAAAGAACCGCCCTTCCCGGTGAGTTGGGAAGGGCGGCAGACCCTGCGGACTTGTGGCACGCGTTTCGCCTAGGCGATGGGCGTGCAGACCGATTTCACTTCGGTGTAGAGATTCGAGAACTTCGTGGCCCATTTCGCGGCCCCATCCAGATTGCTTGTAGCCGCCGAATGGAAGCGCGGCGTCGAAGACGTTGTAGCAGTTGATCCACACGGTTCCGGCGCGGAGCTTTGAGGCGATGCGGTGAGCCTTGGCGATGTCCTTCGTCCAGACACCGGCGGCCAGGCCGTACTCGGAATTGTTGGCCTTGGCGATGAGATCATCGACGTCCTTGAACGGAATCGCGGTGACCACGGGCCCGAAGATTTCCTCGCGCACCACTTTCATCTTTTCATTGGTGTTCACGAGCACGGTGGGCTTCACGAAGTAGCCCTTGTCGCCGTGACGCGAGCCGCCTGCCGTCGCCTTCGCGCCCTCGGCGAGTCCCGATTCCATATATCCGCAGACCTTGATTCATCTGCTCCTCGGAAACGAGCGGTCCCATTTCGCGTGGACGCATCCATCCCCGGGCCGACTTTGATCTTCGACGCGATGTCGCGAGACGCCACCGACGACTCTGTCGAACTGCTTGTCTTCGACGTAGAGCCGCGATCCGGCGCAGCAGCACTGGCCGTGATTGAAGAAGATAGCCATAGCCGCGCCGGGAATGGTCTGCTCGATATCCGCATCCTGGAAAACGACGTTCGGCGATTTGCCGCCGAGTTCGAGCGAAACTTTCTTCAGATTACCGGTCGCGGCATGCAAAATCAGCTTGCCCACTTCCGTCGAGCCGGTGAAAGCAACTTTGTCGACGTCCGGATGCGCGGCCAGCGCGGCGCCGGCGGTTTCGCCGTAGCCGGGAACGACGTTGATCACGCCGTCGGGAATGCCGGCTTCCTGCATCAGCTCACCCAGCAGAAGCGCGGTTAGCGGCGTCTGTTCGGCAGGCTTCAGGACCACGCAACAACCGGTGGCGAGCGCAGGAGCCAACTTCCAAGCGGCCATCAGCAGCGGAAAATTCCAGGGGATGATCTGGCCGACCACGCCAACGGGCTCGCGCAGCGTATACGCGAAGAATTTGTCGCCCTGCCCGGAAAGCGTGATGGTGTTGCCTTCGATCTTCGTGGCCCAGCCGGCCATGTAGCGGAACATGTCGATGGTGTTCGGGACGTCCGCGACGCGCGCGACGGTGACGGGCTTGCCGTTGTCGAGCGACTCGAGCTGCGCGAATTCTTCCGCGTGCTTTTCGACCAGGTCCGCGAGCTTCCAGATCATGCGTCCGCGCTCGGACGGCGTGAGCTTGCGCCACGGACCGGTTTCAAACGCGGCGCGCGCGGCCGCAACGGCACGATTGATGTCTTCCTTGTCGCCTTCGGCCACTTTGGCGAGAACTTCGCCTGTGGCGGGATTGTAAGTAGGGAACGTCTTGCCGGAGGCGGCGTCCACCCATTTGCCATTGATCAACAGCTGGCGAGTCTTCGCGACGTAGCGCGAAACATTTTCAGTCAGCGGTACCGCTTGCGTTGCAGTTGCCATCTTTCCTCCTCTGATTCAGTCGATCGGAATTCGGCCGCGTCGAAGTGACACGGGCAGAAATTCTGTTTTCAGCGCCGTGACGATCAGAGTCGCCGGGGTCGTGCCGCACATCGCGAACTGCCTTCTGCGGGGGCGAAGGTCCAACGGAGCCGCCTTCCCGGCTCACGACTGGGTTCGGCCTCGATTCGGGGCCGAACGCGGGTATCGTACGCCAGCGCGCCGGGATTTGACAATAGGTGGTGATCAGGTGCACCTAGCGCGCGAAATAGCGTCGCAAGGCGCACTCGCCAAGCAATGCCCGTAACCTCGAGGGAGACGATGGGCGCAGGTCCTTCGTTATGCGCATCTTAGCGATCCGGCAGGGCGGCAAGCGTTTCACCTGTGCCGAACGAGACAGCTAATACTTTCAATGGAGTGCATCCTTTCTCAGAGGTGACCCCATGAAACACGTCGCAACAGTCGGCACAGCGTTTCTATCGTTTGTGCTCCTGGGCGCCACTGCTTTTGCCTATCCACCGCAGGAAGATAAGAGCCAAAAGCAGGGACGGCCAGAAAATCAGGCACAAGCAAAGCAAGAACAGGCCAAGCCGCCGAAGCAAGCCGAGCCCAAGCAGCAGGAACAGCACGCCCAGCAGCAACAGCAGAACCAGAACAGGCAGCAGGAGCAGCACGCCCAGCAGCAACAGCAGAATCAGAACAGGCAGCAGGAACAGCACGCTCAGCAGCAACAGCAGAATCAGAACAAGCAGCAGGAACAGCACGCTCAGCAGCAACAGCAGAACCAGAACAGGCAACAGGAGCAGCACGCCCAACAGCAACAGCAGAACCAGAACAGGCAACAGGAGCAGCACGCCCAACAGCAACAGCAGAACCAGAACAAAGAGCAAGCACAGCACGCTCAGCAACAGCAACAGCGGCAAAACGAGAACAGCCAGCACCAGCAGCAGGCTCAGCAACAACGCCAAGGTCGCTCGCAGCATGCGCAGGTGCAGCGCACGCAGCAGCAACAGCGTAGCCAGCAGGTGGCACAACGCAACGACTGGCGACAGCACCGCTCCAATAATTGGTCATCCGAACACCGCACGTGGGAACAGCGCGGTGGCTACCGCGGGTACCGCATTCCGGACGCCTATTACGGCAGCTACTATGGCCAGGACCACGCGTTCCGGGTTTACGCCCTGCCTTTCACGGTTGTGGGCGGGTTTCCGCGCTTCCAGTATGGCGGCTATTGGTTCAGCGTAGTGGATCCGTACCCGGACTATTGGGGAGACGACTGGTATCAGACTGACGATGTTTACGTAGCATACGCGGATAACGGGTATTACCTGTACGACCGCAACTATCCTGGGCGTCCCGGGGTTGCGATCAGCGTTTCATTCTAGAATTGAAACGGTCGCGAAGTAGACGGACACGGACTGGAGAGTTGCGTAATGGCGACGACTCAGCCGTGGTCCGAATTTTAAACCGCCGCCCGTCGAGGTGCGCCGCGTCCGCGCAAATCGGGGAATTCCCCGGGGCCGTTCAAGCCATCACCGCATCTTAAATTGGGTAGTGCGAAGGAGTGCGCCGGATGGTGACCCAGCGGAGCTCCGTGAACTCCTGCAAGCCTGCGTGGCCGCCGAATTTGCCGTAGCCGCTGTCCTTCATGCCGCCGAAGGGCATTTGAGGCTCGTCGTGAACCGTGGCGCCGTTGATGTGGCAATTGCCGAATTCGAGTTTTTCGGCCATGCGCAGGGCGCGATTGATGTCCTTGGTGAAGACGGCGCTCGAAAGGCCGTACTGCGTGTCGTTGGCGATGCGCAGAGCGTCCTCGGCGTCGTTGGCTATGACGATCGGCTTCGCGGGGCCGAAGGATTCTTCGCCGTACATGCGCATGGCGGGCGTGACGCCATACACGACCGTGGGCGGATAGCAGGGGCCGTTGGCTTTGCCGCCGGTGAGAACCTTCGCGCCCTTGGCCACAGCGTCGTCCACCAATTCCTGCACGCGCTTGATGGCTCCGGCATTGATCATGCAGCCGAGCTGCGAATCGGGGCTCAGAGGATCACCGACTTTCAACGCGCCGCCCTTGGCCGCGAGCCGCTTTGCGAATTCCTCGGCGATCGGCTTTTCCACGATGATGCGCTCGGTGGACATGCAGATCTGCCCCTGATTCATGAACGCGCCGAAGTTCGCGGCGTCGACGGCGGCGTCGAGATCGGCATCGGCCAGGACGATCATCGGCGCTTTGCCGCCCAGCTCGAGAACCACGCGCTTCAGATGGCGGCCGGCGCTTTCGGCGATCAGCTTGCCGATTTTCGTGGAACCGGTGAAGCTGATGCGGCGCGTCTTTGGATTGGCGATCAATTCATCAACCACTTCAGCGGCATCCGCGGGCGCGTTGGTGATGACGTTGACGACGCCTTTTGGAAATCCCGCTTCCTCGAAGACGGAGGCAATCATCAGGTGCGTGGCGGGACATTCTTCAGACGCTTTCAGGATGACGGTATTGCCATAGGCGAGCGGCGCGGCGATGGCGCGAATGCCGAGAATGAGCGGAGCGTTCCACGGCGCTATGCCGACGACGACACCCACGGGCTGGCGGATGGCCATGGCGGTGGTGTCCGGCAGATCGGAGGGAATCACTTCACCGACCGCGGCGTAGGCCTGGGCGGCGGCTTCGCGCAGCGTGCCGACGGCGAAAATGCAATTGAACATGCCCCAGCCGAAGGTTTGGCCGGTCTCTTCGGCCGTGATCTTGGCCACTTCCTGCATGCGGCGCTCCAGCACGTCGGCGACCTTCAGAAAGAGGAGGCGGCGGACGGCGGGAGCTGTGGAACCCCAGGTCTGGAACGCGGCGTGGGCCGCGTCGATGGCGCGGCGGGCGTCTTCACGCTTGCCGGCGGCAACTTGCGAGGCGAGCTGGCCGTTAAAGGGATTCTTTTTTTGAAAAGTGGCGCCGTCTGCGGCGCCGATCCATTCGCCGTTGATGTATTGCTTCGCGTCGGTTGCTGCGACTGCTTGAGCCATGGGGATATCTCCTCTTTGTTTGCGCGCGGGCTTTCAAGGCTGTGCGAGCCACCCTGGGGGACTGGATTCTTTTACCACAATCTCAAGGTGGGACAAAATGAGGTTCGGTCGGGAGAGAGAGGCAGAGAAGCAGGGGAGCAGGGAAAACGAGCTCCGGCTTGGGTACGCGTGCGGTAAAGGATTCAACCGTCCCTCCGGGACTGGGGCATTTTGCGGGCTGGGTTCCCGGCACTTCGCGCACCTGCGGCGCGGGCTGCGTGCCGGGCTAATTTCAATCGCCGCTCCGCGGCTGGGTGGTGCGGAGAATTGGGGTTCAGCTTGTTGTTCAGGTGCGAAGCATTCTCTGGCAGGACTCTGTGATTGATCGCTGAGAGCGCGCCAAGAAATTTTGCCGGCCACGATATATCGTGCCCCTACAAACCGGTGACACGCCGGTGGCGCTCTTCCGAAAACGCGGCGTCGAGACGTTCGCGCGTTTCATCTTGTGAAACGGGGGCGACTGACTGTTGGTGGCGAACACGGCGGCGCGTGGATTCGGGCGAAATTTTTCGGTAGTATCGCGGGGATTTGGGTGGCATCAACTTTGAAAGGACATCGTCAACCCCGCATGGCCAAGAATAGTGTTCGTCAGAAGACTTTGCTGGAATCGCTGGATGCGCTAATCGAAAAACATCATCTTTTGAAGCACCCCTTTTACCAGGCATGGACCGAGGGGACACTCACGAAGGAAGCTCTGCAACTTTATGCGGAGCAGTATTACCAGCACGTCCGGGCGTTCCCAGAGAATTTGAAGCAGCTTTCGAGCCGGGCGGAAGGTCCGGTGAAAGAATTGATTGACGAGAACCTGGCCGAAGAGCTCGATCCCGTGGCACCGCACCCGATGCTGTGGCGGCAGTTCGGTGAATCGCTCGGCGTGAGCCACACGGCGATGGCGGACGCGCGGCCACTACCGGGGATTGCTGCGCTACTGGACGCGTTTGACGAGGTGACGTGCGAGGGAAGCATGGCGCAGGCAGTGGCCATGTTCTACGCGTACGAGGCGCAGGTGCCGGAAATCGCCACGCAGAAGATTTCGGGCCTGAAGAAGTTCTACGACATCACCGAACCGCGCGCGTTAGCGTATTTTGCGGTGCACGAGGAAGCCGACGTGCGGCACCGCGCCGCGTGGCGGGCTTGGCTGAAGCAACAGAATAGCGACGACAATTTCGAAGTGCTGTGCGCGGCGGAACGCGGCCTGAAGGCTCTTTGGGGCGCGCTGGATGCCGTGTACCCGCAGTCCTGCGCCGCGAAGAATTAGGCTGTCCTGAGGGGGCGCGTCCCGGACATGGGGGTGGGGGGACGCGCCTTTCGCGCAACAGGCTTTTCCCCAGCTTGTGGATCGCTGCGTTCGCGTATTTTCACGCGTGCCTTGCGACGCGGAGGGGATTTTTGTCATCATTCGGGCCGCAATTTTGGCCCATGCAGAGATAAGGGGGATACAACAACCATGGCTCCAAAGAATCTGGAAGAAGTGCTGGCGACAGCGGGAAATACGGTGAATCTGCTTCGCAATTCACCGATCGGGGCGTACGTCTACCCAGTGGTGCCTTCGGAGTACTCGAACTGGCGCGACGAGCAGAAGGCCTGGCGCGACACGGCGGTTCTGTTCGATCAATCGCATCATATGGCGAATTTGTATCTGGAGGGGCCGGACGCGCTGAAGCTGCTTTCGTACCTGGGGACGAACAGCTTCGCGAATTTTCCGGTGAACCGCGCGAAGCAGCTCGCGCCGTGCAGCTACGACGGCTACGTGATCGGCGATGGAATCCTGTTCCACCTGGAACAAAACAGCCTGGTGTATGTAGGACGCGCGCCGGTGGCCAACTGGCTGGAGTTTCATGCGAAGTCCGGCAAGTTCAACGTGACGTACAAGCGCGACGATCGCTCGCCGTCGAACCCGGGCGGCCGGGCTGTCGTGCGATCGAGCTACCGATTTCAGATACAGGGGCCGAACGCCAAGCAAATCATCGAAAAGCTGAACGGCGGACCGTTCCCAGAGATCAAGTTCTTCAATATGGGCGAGATCAAAATCAAAGGCCGGACGGTGCGTGCGCTGCGCCACGGTATGGCGGGCGCGCCAGGCCTGGAGATCTGGGGACCGTACGAAGAGCGGGATGAAATTCGCGCGGCGATCATCGAGGCTGGCCAGGAATTCGGTCTGAAGCAGGTGGGGTCGCGCGCGTACGCGTCGAATACATGCGAATCGGGATGGATTCCTTCGCCGCTGCCGGCAGTTTACACGGGCGACAAAATGAAGTCGTATCGCGAATGGCTGCCCGCGAACAGCTACGAGGCAACCGGCTCGCTGGCTGGAAGCTTCGTCTCGAATAACATCGAAGACTATTACAACACTCCGTACGAGCTCGGCTACGGAATCATGGTGAAGTTCGACCACGACTTCATCGGGCGCGAGGCGCTGGAGAAGATGGACCAGAAGACGCAGCGCAAGAAGGTGACGTTCGCGTGGAATTCCGACGATGTGGTGAAGATCTACAAGTCGCTCTTTGAACCGGGCGATCCGTACAAGTTCATCGACCTGCCGATTTCGAACTATGCTTCGTCGTCGTACGACAAGCTGGTGGCGAAGGGCGGCAAGACCGTGGGACTTTCGATGTTCGCGGGTTACAGCTACAACGAGCGATCGGTGCTTTCGCTCGGAGTGGTGGACCACGATGTGGAGATTGGCACGGAACTCACGCTGGTTTGGGGCGAGGAGAACGGTGGCACGAAGAAAGCGACCGTGGAGCGCCACAAACAGATGGAAGTGCGCGCAGTGGTGAGCCCGGTGCCGTACTCGAAGGTGGTGCGCGAGACGTATGCCGAGGGGTGGCGGACGGCGGCCAAACAGTAACATTCGGAAGTAACTCGGCCCGCGCGTCGGATATCGGCGTTGCGCGAGCTCCGATCCGTAGGCGTAATATTGAAAGGGCGGGTACAATGCACCCGCCCTTTCTTCTTTTGTACTGACATCAGGGGAGCTTTCATGGCTTCGAATCCGACGGCAACACCGCACGGCCTGGAAGGAGTGGTCGCGGCACAGACACGCTTGAGCCATGTGGACGGAAAAGAACGGCGTGCTGATAGTGGGGGGCTATGAAATCGAAGATCTGGCGACCCACTGCACGTTTGAGGAAGCGGCACACCTGCTTTGGCGCGGACATCTGCCCAGCCGCGAGGAATCGGCCAAGCTCGCCGCGGAGATGGCGGAGCTGCGGGAAATTCCGTCGGTTGACGCTCGAGGTGTTGCGGGCGGCGGCCAGCGCGCCTCCGATCGACGCATTGCGCATGGCCTGCGCGACGCTTTCGCTGGGCCTGGCCGATCCCAACGCGATTACGCCAGAAGCCGACTTCGCCGCAGCGAAAAGGCTTACGGCTTGCTTTCCAACCGTGGTGGCGGCGCACGCGCGCATCGGGAAGAAGCAGGAACCGATTGCCCCGCGCAAGGATTCGCCGCTAGCCGCAAATTTCCTATACATGATCCATGGCAAAGAGCCCGATCCGGCGGCCGCGCGGGCGCTCGACACCTACTGGGTGACGGTGCTCGATCATGGCATGAACGCGTCCACGTTTACGGCGCGCGTGATCGCCAGCACTCGCTCCGATCTGGTGAGCGCGATTACCGGAGCGTTGGGTGCACTGAAGGGGCCGCTACACGGCGGCGCGCCGGGGCCGGTGCTCGACATGCTGCTGGAAATCAAGTCCGCCGACCGCGCGGAAGCATGGCTAAAAAATGAGATGGCGCAGGGGCGCCGCATCATGGGATTCGGCCATCGAGTCTACAAGGTGCGGGACCCGCGTGCCGAAGTGCTCAGTAAAACGGCCGAGCGGCTGGGAAAAGCGCAACTCGAGAAACCGGCAGCTGTACGAGCTGGCGTTGCAGGTTGAGCAAACGGCGTTGCGGGTGTTGGCGGAAGCCAAGCCGGGGCGAAACCTGCGAACGAATGTGGAATTCTATACGGCGCTTGTGCTCCAGGCTCTGGGGCTTGATCCCAAGCAGTTTGTCGCCATGTTTGCGTGCGGCCGCACGGCGGGATGGTGTGCGCACGTGATCGAACAGCACGCCGAAGACCACCTGATTCGGCCGCAGTCGGAATATATCGGGCCGATGGGCCTGAAGATCAGCCGCTAGCGCGACCGAAACCAAAAGAGACTCGTTCGACTGCCCAGCCCGACATCCTGGCGGGAGCCGGGACGAAACGCAAAACCCCGGCCACTCCGCTCAGGATGACGACGGCGTAAGAGGAACGCGAACATATCGCCGCGCGTTCGGGCGGATTCCTACTGTGGGCTGCTGTGGTCAGTTGTCTCCGAATTTGCGGCGCGATGACGAGCGCGAGAAGCTTGCCGTCGTCTGTCTTCGATACTGGCATGATGGCGGTGGTTCCAGTGCTCGCGCCCTGCACCTGCGTGTTTTGATCCAGCACGAACTGGCATCGTATTTCCACCGCTGATTTCGAGTGAAAACTTATTCGGTGATCGCTGCCGATGGCCGAGAGCCTTTCCGGTCGCCGACATTGCGTTTGTTGACTGCTGATTGTTTTCCGATTGGGATTGGGCGGCGACGGGAGTGCCAGTCAGAACACAGAGACGAACAGACCGGCCAGCCACACGCCTACTGCGAATTTCCGCAATTTCATCGTGAAAGTCTCCTTGGGTGCTGAAATGTGTGGGCGGGATTGCCCGAGGTGTGCAGGTTCGTTACTACTCAATCCGGAGAACAAATCGAGCGGCGAGGCGCGCGCGCGATTTAGCGTATGGGATTTGCGAGGGTAATAGCAGGAGCGAGGGTAATTTATCTGGCGCGCATGGAGATATTTCTCACGCACGTCGTAGTAGGGCGAGGATGGTCAGGCGCCGGCAGCCGCGTCGAGCCCGACGAGCCGCCGAAATTCCGGTTCGTCGTGGAGGCACTCGAGATCAGAATCCTTAGACGCCCAGGTCGTGTTGCCGTAACCGGCGGCGAAGGCCCTCTTGATGGCTTCCAGCGCTTCGGACTTGCGTCCCAGCACACCGTATGTGCACGCGGCATTGTAGAGGGTGTTGGGATCGTTGGGGCGCAGCGCGACAGCTGTTTTCAGGTGACGAATAGACTCGTCCGCGTCCTGTCCGTAATACGCGAGATTCGTGGCCAAGAGGATGCGGGCGCGCACATCTTCCGGCACTCGTTCGAGCTGCTGGCGCAACACCTTGGTCATGCGGTCGCGGACGTTCTCGGCCTCCTTTTTTCGGCCCAGACGCTCGAAAGACTGGTCGTAGGGAATGTACGTGTTGTAGTCGTCGCCATTGCATTCCATGGCCCGATCCGCCAGGGCGGCGGCGTCTTCGAAACGCCCGGCGGCGAAATAGGCGCGGCCGAGAATGTTCCACAATCCGTCGCAATCGGGCTTGCGCTCGCTGGCACGCTGGGCCATCAAGGCTGCTTCGGCGTATTTTTTCTGGGCGTAGAAAAGTCGCGCATGAGCGACGAGCACCTCGGGAAGGTCGGGCGCCAGCGCCGTGGCGCGGTCGCAGGCAGCGAGGCCGCGATCGATCCATTGCTGCTTCTGCTCGCGGATTTCGTAGTTCAGGCCGCAGAGGTCCGCGATCCCCGCATGCGCGAGCGCGAAATTCGGATCGAGCTCGATGGCCTGCTCGAACATTTGCAGAGCGTAATCGATATTTTCGCGGCGCGTATAGCTGCGGCCGCGAAGGTAAAAATCATAGGCCTGCGGATTCTCGGTAGGCTTGCGCGCGATGATTTTTTCTTCCTGCGGAGTCAGGGTGATGCGCAAAGCCTGCGCGATGCTGCGGGCGATTTCTTCCTGAATGGCGAAGACATCCTCGAGCTGGCGGTCGTAGCGCTCGCCCCAGACAGAATGGCGCGTGGAGGCCTCGACCAGCTGCGCGGTGATGCGGACGCGATTGCCGGCGCGGCGGATCGACCCTTCGAGCACGTAGGCGGCGCCGAGCTTCTGGCTGACTTGCTGCGCGGTCACAGGCTTGTCACGAAATGTCAGCATTTCCGAGCGCGGAAAGATTTCGAGCTGCGCGATTTTGGAAAGTTCCGTGACAATGTCTTCGGTGATGCCGTCGCGGAAATATTCGTCCTCTTTCGCGCCGCTTTGGTTTTCAAAATACAGGACGGCCACCGAGCGTTGAAGCGCGGCGGCTGGACGCGACTCCGAACCCGAGCCGGTTTTATCTCGGACGGGGCGGCCGGCTGGATTCAATGTCGCGGCGGAGGCGTTTCAGATCGGCGCGCAATTCAGCAGCCGTCTGGCAACGCAGGTCGGAGTCTTTTTCGAGGGTCTTACTGAGCACATTCTCGAAAGCGATCGGCAGCCGTGAGTTCAATTCCTTCGCGGGCGTCGGCGTCGAATGAAGGATGCCGTCGAAAATTACCGCGCTGGTGGTTCCGGAAAAGGGAGTGGCACCGGTGGCCATTTCGTAGAGCACGACGCCAAGCGAAAAAAGATCCGAGCGCGCATCGAGCGCTTCACCGCGCGCCTGCTCGGGCGACATATAGGCAATGGTCCCCATGGAGCTGCCCGGGCTGGTGAGGTGCTCGTCCTGAAGCGGGCGAGTGTTCATATTCGCGACCGAGACAGTGACGCCGACCGATTCACCCGCGTGTTTCAACATGGGCGAGACCTTCGCGAGACCGAAATCCAGAATTTTCGCCTGACCGCGCTCGACCAGGAAAATATTGGCGGGTTTGATGTCGCGGTGCACGATGCCCTTAGCGTGGGCGGCGTCGAGGCCGTTGGCGATCTGGATGCCGATTTCGAGCAGCTCGGCGATATCGATCTGTTTTCCGGAGATGCGGTGTTTCAGGGTCTGGCCTTCGAGCAGCTCCATGGCGATGAAGGGGCGTCCCTCATGCTCGCCGATATCGTGAATCGTGCAGATGTTCGGATGATTCAGCGTGGAGGCAGCGCGAGCCTCGCGATGGAAGCGCTCGATGGAGGCCGCGTCATGCGCGACATCGTCAGGAAGGAATTTGAGAGCGACGCTGCGGCCCAGGCGGGTGTCTTTCGCTCTGTAGACGACGCCCATTCCGCCGCCGCCGAGCTTATCGACGATCGTATAGTGCGAAACGGTGCGGCCGATTACGGAGTTGGCTTCAGGCATGAGTGATGAATTCTACGCTGGGCGCTCGATTGGAGCAAATGCGCGGACGTATGCGAATGTGCCGATTCGGGCCGCCCCGAAAAACCGGCTCGTCACTTCGGGCTGATGCCTGATTAGGCGGAAGCTTGCTGCGTCCGCTGAGAGTTTATCCAGTCGATCGTCTTGTTGAATCCGCCGAAGACGAAGAAGTGCACGCCTTTAATGCCCAAGGGCAGCAGATTCCCGGACAGAGGCCCGCAATGATGCGCCACTCCACGTATCAGCGGCTCCGGTCCTTTGTCTATCAGAAGCTTTGCAAACTGGGGTTTTTCCGTGAGCACTTTCATCGAGGCGCCCACTCCGCAGACCATCGCGTAGCGCGTGAGCGAGATCAGGCTTGCGGGTCCGGCAAATCCGAGACGGATGGGATTGTCGATGCCCATACTGCGGACTTTTCGAAGCCAATCGACGATCGGCTCGGCAGCGAATGTGAATTGCGTGACGATGGTGAGATCGAGGCCGGTCTCCCGCGCAAATTTCGCTTTTGCCGCGATCGCTTCCCAAAGCAGCGGGTCAGAAATTTTTGGATTGCCCTCCGGGAACCCACCCACGGACATACGCTTGATGCCGGCCTTCTGCAAAATTCCGCTCTGCATCACGGCCAGGCTGGAATCGAATGGTCCGGCGGGCTGATCGCGATCTCCCGCGATGATGAGGACGCGGTCCACGCCCGCTTCGCGTACCAGGCGTCCGGCGAAGTCTTCCAGCTGCGCGGCGCTTTCCACGTGGCGCGCGCCGATGTGCGGCGTGGGATAGAGCCCGGCGTCGCGTAGCTTCTTGGCGGGTCCGATGGTATCCATTGGATTCTTGCCCGGAATCCAAGTCATGAAAACTTCCGTGCCTGGGTCGAGGCGCTGAGGAGCGGCGTCGATAATCTTGGGCTCGCCAGGATTTACCTCAATCGAAAAATTGCGCAGCATGTCCGCCACGGAGGGCGCTGCAGTGGAAATGTTTGTCATGTGGGTCATTATAGTACGCCCCCGTTAGGGATAGTCCTTTGCGCAGAACAGGCGGACCGTCCTCGTTAATTACCTTGTTTTACAATGTGAAACATGCGGTCATATTGACAACTGCGGTGCCACTCGCATTACAATGAGGAATCGCCGAGGGCGGAAATCATGCCGGGTCGGATATCCCGAAATAGAATAAAGCGTCCATCTGCGCGCGGACAGGCGGGCTCGAGCAAGTCCCTGCAGAAGGCCTTGCGCATACTCCTATACATGGGCGATCACGGCCCAGCGCTGGGCGTGACCCAGGTTGCTTCCGGATTAAACCTCAATAAAACCACCGTCCATCGGCTGCTGCATGCCATGGAGAAATTCGACCTGATCGAGCGGAACCCGGAAAGCGATCGCTACCGGCTGGGACTGAAGCTGCACGAGCTGGGCACGCGGGCGGTGGAATCGCGCTCGCTTCGGACGGAGGCACACCGGTTCCTCGTGGACCTGTCGAGAGCGACTCACGAGACCGTCAGCCTGGCGGTGGCGGGTCTCGGCGGGGTTGTCTGCCTGGATCGCGTCGATTCCCGGGATAGTATTATCAACGTGCGAACTCCGATAGGCGCCCGGTTTCCGCCCCACTGCACCGCTGCGGCAAAGGCCATTCTCGCCTTCCTGCCCGAGGATCAAGTTGAGGCGATACTGGGGATTATGGGTTTGACCTCTTATACGCCCCATACCATGACGACAATGGCTGAAGTGAAGAAAAACCTGGCCGACGTGGCCGAACGCGGCTTTGCGCTGGATCGCCAGGAGACCGAGCGCGGCCTGAGTGGAGTTGCCGCGCCGATCTGGTCTGGAGAGGGCCAGGTTATCGCCGCAGTGGGTGTAGCGGGTCCTACGCTCCGGTTCAAGGGTAAAGAACTGGCACGCAAGATTGCCCTGACCAAGGAAACAACCGCGAAAATATCGGCCAGCCTCGGCCTACCGGCCGGTCATAATTGAACCTGAAATCTCACCTCCAAAGCAGGCACCGGTACTGTACCCAGTACGGCCGCCCGGAAATGGATATCACCATGCCCGTTAAGTTTCGAGCCGACCATGTGGGTAGCTTTCTGCGCCCAGCGGATTTGCTGGCCGCGCGCGCCAATGGAACCAGCCCGTCGCGTCTCAGAGCGATGGAGGACCAGTACATCTTGAAGGCGCTCGCCAAGCAGAAAGAGCTTGGATTCGAGATTTTCACGGACGGCGAACTGCGGCGTCGCAATTTCATGAGCGAGCTGACGGACGCGGTCGACGGATTCGATACCGAGGATGCGATCGCGCGGGACTGGGACGCGTCGCAGGAGAAGCCGAAGGTTGCTTCGGTGACCGGAGTGGTCAACCGGAAACTGAAGCGCATGCACCCGCTGACGGCGCGCGAATTGCCGTTTCTGAAGCTCCATAGCCCCGGCGACATCAAGATCCTGCTGCCGAGCCCCACGCAATTCCCCGCGATCGCGTTCAAGCGAGGCGTGACCGACAAAGTGTATCGGGATCATTCGGCTCTGCTATGGGACATTGTCGAAATCATGAAGCAGGATATGGCGCAACTGGCGGATGAAGGAGTGAAATACATTCAGGTGGACGCGCCGCGCTACAGCTACTACCTCGATCCGAAGTGGCGGCAATGGATCAAGACGGAGATGGGCCAGGATCCGGAAGAGGCGCTCGACGAGGCGATTGCCGCTGACAATGCCTGCTTCGACGCAGCGAGGCGGCCGGGAGTGACCGTCGCCATTCACCTCTGCCGAGGCAACAATCGCAGCCACTGGTATGCGGAAGGCGGTTACGATTCGATCGCCGAGAAACTTTTCGGTGCGCTACGAGTCGACAGATTCCTGCTGGAATATGACGACGAGCGGGCGGGAACCTTCGAGCCGCTGCGACTGGTGCCTAAGGACAAGATCGTCGTCCTGGGCCTGATCACCACAAAAAAAGCGCAGCTCGAAAAGTCCGACGACGTAGTGCGACGGATCAAAGAAGCGGCAAAATATTTCCCGTTGGAAAATCTGACGGTGAGCCCCCAGTGCGGCTTTGCGTCCACAGCGGAGGGGAACCTGCTGACGGAAAACGAACAGTGGGCCAAGCTAAAGCTGGTAGTGGACACTGCGCGGCGAGTGTGGCACTAAAGTCTCGGTTCGTCGACGTACCCCGAGCTTGAATGAAATCTGCTGACCGAGAACGAGCAGTGGGCTAAGCTACGTCCCGTCATTCAGGCCGCCCGCAAAGTTTGGGATAGCGTAGTAACCGGGGTGCGGGCGCCTTCGGGCTCTAGACTTGAACCTGCACCTTAATTACACACGCAAGGATTCTGCGCCCGCCAGCAGCGGCGATGTTGTCGCGACCATCCTTTCATTGCTCGAAGAGGGGCAATTGAACGCGGCGCAGTTCGCGCGCCTTCAAATCCATCTGGACTGGCTGCAATACAAATACAACTTTCGCGAACCCGTGACGGTGATGCACGCCGGAGAAGAAGCTGGCGAAAATTCACAACCGATCGAAATTCGCATCGACGCCCGCCAACTGGCTCCAGGCACCCTGCGGGGCCTGGTACAAAAAGCGATCGCTGCGGAGTCACCCGATTCGCCGGAGCGTAACGGCCGCATCTATTTCGAGGATTACGGCTCGTTCCGCAAGAGCATCGTCTGGGAATTCAACCGTCTCTACTGGCAGCGCGTAAAAGATTGGGAAAAAGCCACTGGCAAAGGCTACGAATCCGCGCTGCCCGGCGGAAAATCGACGGGCACGGACGAAGCCGGCATCAAGGAATCCGTCGAAGAATTCTGGAAGCTGCTGAAGGATTTGGAAAGCTCTGGGCGCCTGCCCCAGGAACTTTTCATTCTGGAAATCGGCGTGGGAATGGGCGCGCATGCCGGGCTATGGCTCGATCATTTCTGCGCGGTCGATCAATCGCGCGGCACGAATTTCTATCCCCACCTGCGATTTCTGCTGGGCGATTATTCGCTACAGACGCTGGAGCATTCGCGCCCCGCAGTGAAGAAGCATATCGACCTCTGCAGCTTCATCGCGCTCGACGCCACCGACCCGATCAAGACGCTCTCTTTTCTGCGTCACAAGATCCTGCACGTCCACTCGACGAATATGTACGACAACCTGCCGGACGAGGAAATCGTCTGGCGCGACAACCGGATATTCTGGGTGCAGTCGCGCGCCTACCTGCCAGCGGGGGACGCGGCCAGAATTAGCGCGGCGACGGGAGTGCCGACCGCCGATTTTCAACCGATGGTGGACCGTCTGTTGGACGTAGGCATTGCGGCGCTGCCTGACCGCGCCAAGGGCATGCAATTCTGGATGGAAACGTGGCGAGCCATGCGCATCGAGGAAAAACTCGTGGACGCCGTGGATTTAGCCGACGCGTCTTTCCCCGCGGGCCTCAGCGCGCTGCACATGGAGGAAATCCTGCGCTACGCGCCCAACGATTTGCGGATCCATCTGAGCACTGGCGCGCTCGACAGCTTTCGCAACACGTTGCCGCTGCTGCATCCTCGCGGCTACCTGCAGGTGCAGGATATTTTCGTCACCGAGCTGCAGGAATACAGCATGGGATTTCACGGTCCAGGAAAGCTCGATGGATCGATCGTGAACTGGGTCAACGGCGCCCTGCTGCGCGAAGTGGCGGAACGCGCGGGTTACGATTTGCATTTCACCCCATTCCAACACCGGGCCGGAACGAAGACATCGGTCCTTTACACGACACGACGGGAGTAAGACTGATGACCTTGCCTTTTTTGCCCACCACCATGGTAGGCAGCTATTCGATGCCGGGCTGGCTGGAGCGACTGAAAACGGATTATTTCGCGCGCCGCATCAGCCGGCACGACCTGGACGAAATTCACGACGCCGCGGTGCGTTCCGCTATCAAGGACCAGGAAATGGCAGGCCTCGACATGGTCACGGACGGCGAGCTACGCCGCGACAACATGATCGATTATTTCGTCGAGCGTCTGCCGGGTGTGCAAATCGACCGCTCGTCGAAAAAGTTCTACTACGATTTCTACGATAGCGAGGTGATTGGCAAGATTCCCATGGCCGCGATCGGGCTGATCGACGATTTTCGCTTTCTCCTGGCGAACTCCGAGCGTGTGGCGAAAATCTGCATCACCGGCCCGCACTCGCTCACCAAGCGCGTCCGCAACAAGCACTATCCCAGCGAAGAAGCTCTGGCCACCGACATCGCGCGCGTGATGAACATGGAGTTGAAGGAGCTGGTGAAAGCCGGCGCGAAATATATTCAGATCGACGAGCCTTACTATTCCGGCTTTCCTGAGGACATCAGCTGGGGGGTGAAGGTCCTCAACATTCTGGTGGAAGGCGTGAATGCGAAGATCGCCGTACACATCTGCTACGGCAACCGTTACGGCAAGCCGTCGTGGGAAGGCAGCTACCGTTATCTGTTCCCGGCGATTCTGGACGCGAAGGTCCACTCTCTGAGCCTGGAATTCGCGCGGCGCGGCGGCGAGGACCTCGATCTCTTCCGCGAATTCAAGGTGCCGTTCGAACTGGGCGCCGGGGTGATCGACGTGAAAGATAATTCGGTGGAGACGCCGGATATCGTGGCCGAGCGCATCCGCAAGACGCTGAATTTCGTCGCGCCCGAAAGGCTTTACGTCCTGCCGGATTGCGGCCTGTTTCACGTCCCGCGCGATATCGCGTTCGGCAAACTGAGGGCCATGGTGGAAGGCGCCCGCATCGTCCGCAAGGAATTGGGCAAGTAGCCTCGCGCCCCCGGCAATTGCCCCGGGATAGGGCAATGTAGTAATCTTCCGCTCCAATCTGCGTGTCCGGATTGGGGGATGCGCTTCCGGATTTCGCGGGTCCCCGCAGAATACTGTACTCGCGCAGCGGCGCTTTGGGTGCGCTGCATCGTTACATTTACATGCCTCATCTGAACGCAAGGCCTGAACAACTGGAAGTGGATTTCGCGCGCGCCGCGATCGTCGTGGTGGATATGCAGAACGCGTTCACGAGCAAGGGCGGAATGCTCGATATCGCGGGCGCCGATCTTACGGGCGCGCCTGCGGTCGTGCGCACGACTCGCGCGGTGCTCGACGCGGCACGGGCTGCGGGCGTGAAGATCGTATATCTGCAAATGGGCTATAAAGCCGATTTGAGCAACGCGGGCGGGCCGAACTCGCCGAACTGCTACAAAGAGCTGGGCATGCACCTGATGCGTACTCGGCCTGAACTGAGAGGTAAGCTGGTTACCGAGGGCGGCTGGGATTTTGAAGTCGTGCCGAAGCTGGCGCCGCATCCGGAAGACATCGTAATCGTGAAAACCCGCTACAGCGGCTTTGCGGGAACCACACTGGATTCGCAACTGCGCGTGCGCGGAATTCAGTTCCTATTTTTCGCGGGTATCGCAACGAACGTCTGCGTCGAATCCACACTGCGCGACGCCTATTTTCATGATTACTGGCCGATCCTACTGACCGATGCGACCATGCAGGCGGGCCCGCCGAGCGCGCAGGAGGCCACGATCTTCAATGTAGAATCCTTTTTCGGGTGGACGATGAGCGCCGGCGCATTGTGCGACGCGCTCGAAGCGCATCAGGGGGTGGGGCAACGTGTGGACTGTTGACATTGACGTCGGCGGAACGCTGACGGACGGCCTTTTCACCGGCGGCGATCGCGTGGCGTGCGTGAAGGTGGATACTACACCGCACGACCTGACCGTGTGCCTGTTCGACTGCCTCGCGCAGGGAGCGGCGCAGTTGAATTTTCCCGACACCGCCGCGTTCCTCGAACAAGTCGAGCTGATTCGCTGGTCGACCACGATTACTTCCAATGTGCTCGCCGAATTGCGCGGGCCGCGCATCGGGATGATCGTGACGGCAGGACATGAAAAGAATTTGTATGGCAATGGAACGCACGAGACCGTGCTGAACAAATTGCTCGCGGGGCGCGACGTGATCGGCATGAAATCGGATGCTGCCGATGCGACAATCATGAACGCGGCGCGCGTGCTGCTCGAAAGTGGCGTACGGCGCATTTGCATCAGCCTGCAAGGCGCGCATCGCCAGCCCGATCGCGAGCTGGCATGGAAAAAAATCATCGACCAGCAATATCCCGATCATTTTCTGGGCTCGGTGCCGGTGCTCGCCGGAAGCGACATTTCGAAAAGCCCGGACGATCGCACGCGGTCCTACTGCGCGGTGATCAACGCGTATACGCACGGGGCGCTGGCCGCCACGCTTTTCAAGGCGGAGGATGATCTGCGGGAAACCTCGAAGTACGAGGGAACCTTTCTCGTCAGCCACATCAATGGCGGCGTGGCGGGCATCGCAAAAACGCGCGCAATCGATACCCTCGAATCCGGACCCGTGCTGGGGATCCTGGGCAGCGCATATCTCGCGAAGGCCTACGGGCTGAAAGACGTGATCGCGATGGATATCGGCGGCACCACAGCGAAAATTTCGCTGCTCGAAGGCGGCGAGCCGATCTATCGCAAGCCCTCCGATCTTTTCGGTATTCCCGTCGAGCTCTCGCTTCCCTATCTGCGCTCGATCGCTCTGGGCGGCGGCAGCGTGGTAAAGCCGGCGGCCGGCGCAGGCGTGCAGCTTGGTCCGGAAAGCATGGGGTCGTATCCCGGTCCCGCATGCTACGGGCTGGGCGGCGATCAGGCGACGCTCACCGATGCATTCGTCGCCGCGGGAATGATCAATCCCGACTATTTCCTCGGCGGCGCCAAGCAAATCGATCGCGAACTCGCGCGGCAGAAAATCGACGAATTGGTGGCGCAGCCGCTGAAGTTTTCGGTGGAAGAGGCTTGCCGTGCAACGATTGGCCGCGCATTCGAAATGGTGGCCGGTGTGATTGCCGCGGCGCAGGTGGAGGTGCACCAGGATCTTTCGAAGCATGCGCTTTTCGCCTATGGCGGCAATGGCGGCCTATTTGCATGCAGTGTCGCCGAAAAGGCGGGGCTCAAATCCGTCTACATGTTCTCGCTGGGTCCGGTCTTCAGCGCGTTCGGCTCGTCGGTTTCGGATATCTGCCACGTCTACGAGCGCGCGCTGCCCGATTCGGCGATCACGGATGCGAGCGTCGTATCAATCCGCAAAATGGTGGCGGAGATGAAGGCGGAGGGCACGCAGGACTTGCTCGGAGAGGGCATCAAGCCCGAGCATCTAAGCTACGCACTCGAGTTCGAGATTCCGGGAAAGCGCTCGGCGCCGGTTACGGTGGCGGAATCCGCGCTAGGCTCCGCAAGAGATCTGCAGTCGGCTCTGGGCAGCACAAGTTCGATCGATCTGGTCCGCTTGCGCGTGAAGAAAGCGATGTCCAAACCGAAGTTCACGGAACAGCCGGCGCAATCCGCTGATTCTTCGCATGCGCGCGTGGGCAAGCGCCAGATTTTCTGGGGTAGCAAAGCCGGCGAAGCCCAAATCTACCGCTGGGAATCGCTGCGTCCTGGAAATCGGGTTGAGGGCTGCGCCGTGCTCGAAGGCCTCAACACCACGTACTTCGTTCCGGAAGGCTGGTCGCTCGTCGTGGACGGATTCGGAAACGCAAAGCTCAGCCGCGGATAGGATGGGAAACATGGCGGGAGAAACTCAAGGCCGCATTCGCATTACCGAATATCTCGATCTCGATATCGGCAGCGAACAATGGATGTGCAACCGCTGCAATCGCGTCCTGGGGCCCGCGCGCGACAACTACAAGAAGGGCTGCCTGATGCACCATCGCGATCCGCGCGAGATTCACCCCCGCGTGGTCCCCGCCGATTTCAATTTTTCGCCCGATCCGCAGTGGGTTCAGATTGTGGAGTGTTATTGCCCCGGCTGCGGCACGCAGATGGATACCGAGTACCTGCCACCGGGCCATCCCATCACGCACGATATTGAACTCGATCTCGACAGCCTGAGGACTCGGCTGAGCTCGGGTGAGTACAAAATTCGCGACAATCGCCTCGAGGCCGCCGAATGAACTCGATCGATATCGACGTCGGCGGCACATTCACCGACCTGGTTTTGAATTACAACGGCAAGGCACTGATCAAGAAAGTGCCGACTACCCCGTACGATCTTTCCGTCTGCTTCTCGCGCGTGATCGAGGAAGGCGCCGGCGCGCTCGGGCTCCAAATCGACCAGCTTTTGCCCGCCGTCGACATGATCCGTTACTCGACGACGATCGCCATGAACCGGCTGATCGAGCGAAAAGGTCCGCGGCTCGCTTTGATAACCACGGAGGGCCACGAGGACGTGGTGCTCATCGGCCGCGGCGCGCAGTGGATCGACGGCACGCGCGTGCAGGAGCGCCGCAACCTGGCCGTCCAGTTCAAGCCCGAACCGTTAATCCCGCGCGAGCTGATCGTGGGCGTAAAGGAACGCGTGGATTCGCGTGGCACGATTATCCGGCCGCTCGACGAAGCGAATGTGCGCGAGAAAGTCCGCTATCTGGTGAATCGTGGCGCACGGGGATTCGTTGTTTCGCTGCTCTGGGGATTCTTGAATCCGGTGAACGAGCGGAGGATCAAGGAAATCATTCGCGACGAATATAAGGAATTTCACATCGGCTATATGCCGGTGGTACTCGCGGGGCAGGTAGTGGGCAAGCTGGGCGAATACGAGCGCACTCTGGCGGCGATACTGGACGCGTACTTGCAGCGCTCCATGCAAATCGAGCTTTCGGCCATGTGGGACAAGCTGCGCGAGCGGGGCTACAAGAAACCGCTGCTCATGATTCAAAGCTCCGGAGGAATTGCGGAGGTTTTCCGCACCTCGGCGAGCCGCACGTTCAATAGCGGTCCGGTTTCCGGGCTAATGGGTGCGCACCACGTTGCCAAGTCGCTCGGTTACCAGAACGTCGTGATGACGGACATGGGCGGCACGAGTTTCGACGTGGGTCTGGTGGTGAAGGACAGCGTCCGCAGCTACGATTTCCGCCCGATCATCGACCGCTGGATGGTCGGTATCACCATGGTCAAAACGCTTTCGATCGGCGCGGGCGGCGGATCGATCGCGTACATCAATAAGCTCCTGCAAAATCGGGTGCAAGTGGGCCCGCGCAGTGCGGGATCGATGCCGGGGCCGGCCTGTTTCAATCTTGGCGGCACCGAACCAACTGTCACGGACGCGGACGTAGTGCTCGGCTACATCAATCCCGATTACTATTTCGGCGGAAAGATGAAGCTGGACAAGAATCGCTCCATCGCCGCGATTCGCGACAAAATCGCCAAGCCACTTGGTATCAGCGTTGAGGAAGGCGCGGCGATCATCCGCAAGATCGTCAACGGGAATATGTCGTCCGCGATAATGAAGGAAGTGCACCTGCGCGGCTATAGCCCAGAGGATTTTATTCTGTTCGTCGGCGGCGGCGCTGGCGCCACGCACGCGGAAGGATTCAAGGGCGATATTCGCAAGGCGGTGATGTTCCCCTTCTCGCCGGTTTTCTGCGCGTACGGCTCGTCGACGATGGACATCATGCATGTCTACGAATCGTCGAAGAAGATCACGCTGATGACGCCGGGGGAGCAGCAGCTGTCAGCCGACTACGCGGTGTACAACGACTCGGTGAAGGCGCTGATCGAGCAGGCTAAAACGGATTTGATCGCCGACGGCGTCGATCCGGCGAAGGCGTCCTTTGTACTCGAACTCGACATGCTTTACGGCGGACAGTTCCACGTGAAGCGTTGCCTTTCTCCGCGGCTTTCCATTCATTCCGCAGATGACGTGCGCAACATCTGCGACGCGTTCAACAAGGAATTCAGCGAGGCGTTCAGCCCGTTTGTGGTGAACCCCGAGGGCGGAATTTTCATTGAGAGTTTCATCCTGAAAGCTATCGTGACGACTCCGAAAGTCGATTTGCCGAAGTCGCCTCTCGGCCCGCCCGATCCTTCGGCCGCCCGCAAGGGCGAGCGCCAGGCGTATTGGCCGGAAGAAAAAACATTCCGGGCGACGCCCATTTTCACGTACGAAGCCTTGCGGCCCGGGCACATGATCGAAGGCCCCGCTGTGGTCGAAGGTGAATACACCACGATCGTCGTCCCGCCGCAGATGCGTCTCTCGGTGGACGAACGAGGCCTGGCCATTTTGGAATTGCGGTAGTTTCGAGCAGCCAAGGAGATTGGAATGCCCATCCCGACACTCGCGGAAAAGCTGGAGTGGCTGAAGCCCGCGCCAGCGACCGCCCACGAAAACGAATGTGCCGCGAAGGTTCCGCAAGGCGATTACGAAATCGGCGTGCAGGTCACAAACGATATCCTCGATGAAGCGATGGAAGTCTTCGTCCGCTCGTCGCGCAGCTATTTCGGCGTGTCGGGCGATTCCATGGTCGCGATCTTTACCGCAAACGGCGATTTGATCAATGCGTCATGCGGCACCTACCTCCACGCAATAATTCAGCCGATCATCATCAAATTCATCCGGAAATACTACCGCGAAAATCCAGGAATCAAAGACGGCGACATTTGGTACACCAACGACGCGCTTTATGGTGGAATTCACAACCCCGATCAGGTCGCGCTGATGCCGATTTTCTACAAGGGCGAGCTGCTCGCATGGGGCTCGGCGGCTCTGCATACAACGGAAACCGGCGCCATCGAGCCGGGCGGAATGCCGGTGAGCGCCAAATCGCGATTTGAAGAAGGCTTGAACCTGCCCCCGATCAAGATCGCGGAGAACTTCGAGATCCGCAACGATTTCCTGGAGATGTACTCAGCGTACGGCATGCGCGCACCGGCGATGTTCATCTCGGATTTGCGGGCGCGCTGCACGACGGCGGATCGCGTCCGCGTCCGCGTGCTGGAGCTGGCGGAAAAGCGTGGGCCGGAGTTCGTCACCGGCCTGTTCCGTAAAATGTCGGACACGGCTGAGGCCGGCGCGCGAAAGAAGATTCGCGATCTTCCCGACGGTAAGTTCCGCTCGCTCGCGTTCAACGACGTCATCGGCATGACGCCCGCGCTCGTGCGCTCCTGCTATCTCACCGTGACGAAGAAAGGCGAAGGACTCATCTTCGATTTTCACGGCACCTCACCCGAAAATCCGTCGTCCTACAACGTCCACCCGCAGGCGCTCGTCGGCCATATCGCGAATTTCATGTACGAATACATGTTCCACGACCTGCCCATTTGCAGCTCCACCTTCGCGCCCATCGATTTCATTTTCCCCGAAGGCAGCATCATGTACCCGGACAAGATGGCCGCTACGAGCTGCTGCGTCTACATCGCCATGCAGACGCGCAATGCCACGCAGAACAGCTTCGCGAAAATGATTTTCTCCAACGCCTCGCTCTGGCGGCAGGTCGCCGCGCCTCCCGGCAGCCAGCACACCGCGCAAATTTGCGCCGGCCTTTCCCAATGGAAACTCGCGTATTCGGACGTGCTGTCATTCGCGCTGAACACGATGGGCCAGGGCGGCCGCGCTGCCAATGACGGCATGGACTCCTACGGCTTCGCCTGGTGCGCCTTCGGCCGCGCCCCTGACTCCGAGCAGGTCGAAAGCGAATTGCCCGTCACCGTCACGCTCTCCCAGCACTGGAAGGATTCAAGCGGTCCCGGATTTCATCGCGGCGGTTCCGGCGGCGTGCAGCACTGGATGATGCACAAAGCACCCGAAGTGATTTCGATGTGCATGGGCAACGGAAGCAAAGTCCCGCTTGGTCAGCCGCTTTTCGGGGGGTACGCGTCGTCTCCGAATCCTGGCATCAGTATCCAGCATACCGATTTGCTGAAACAAATGAGCGAAGGCAATCCGCAGCTGTCGCTGGATAATCGCGATATTCTGGACAAACAATCCGTCCACGGTGACTGGAGCTACGAGCTCGTCGCACGCCCCCCGCGGCCCTATCACGAAGGCGATTTGCTATTCGGCTTCAGTGGCGGCGGTCCCGGCTACGGGGATCCACTTGAACGCGAGCCGAATGAAGTCCTCAGCGATCTCCGCAAACAGATCATTTCCGAATGGACCGCGCGCAATATTTACAAAATCGCTTACGACGCCGAGCGGCGCAAACTTGATCCAGAACAGACGAAGCAGCTGCGCGATGAGGAACGGCGCGCCCGCCTGGCCCGCGGTAAATCGTTCACGGACTTCCAGTCCGAATGGTCTACACTGAGTCCGCCGAAGGAAATCCTCCAGTTCTACGGCTCCTGGCCGGATGCCAAACCGACCGGCCCCGTGATCCGCTAGCCGAAATGGCCGAAAGCGCGACTCCTCGCCGGTTGGTCCAGGAATTCCTTCAGGGCGCGCCGGCTTCGCGCCCGCTTTTTCTGCCCATTATCTTTGCGCACGGCGCCCGCGTCGAAAGCGTCCCGCTGCGCGCTTACCTGACGAACCCCACGAAAATTTCCAATGGTCTGCGCCAAATTCGCGGCCGAATCCGAGCCGACGGTGTCATTTGCTATTACGACCCGCTTCTTGAAGCCGAAGCGCTGGGCGCCACTATCGACTGGTCCAGTGACGATGGCCCGCGCTCATTGCGCTGGCCGCAACCCAGTGACGCGGGCGAATTGCCCGGCGCCCTGCGTTCCGCGGACGAAGCCGCGAAAAGCGGGCGAGTGGCCGTCGCGATCGACGTAATCAAGCGCCTGAAGGCAATGCTTCGCGATGAATGTCTTCTGGTGGCAGGAGTTAGCGGACCTTACACGCTCGCCGCGCAACTTTTGCAATTCAGCGCTGGCGAAACGCGCCGAGCACAAGATTTCTCGACATCAGCGCTCGATCTCGCGGCAGACGCAATGACCGCTGTTGCCAGCGCATTTCTCGAAGCGGGCGCCAGCGCGGTCGTAATTCACGAAGACGCACTCCCGGTGCTTTCCATTGACGACGCCTCGGAGTGGGCATCCCGCCTCGGCACCACAATCAATATTATCCGCTTCTATCAAGCGCTGCCGGTTCTCTTGCTGTCGCAGGCCAGCGCACTCGCCGCCAATCGCGAAGCGATTGCACAGCAAAGCTGGGACTGCGCGATCTGCGCCGCACTCGAGGCCCCCATGCCGGACGCGCCGGAACGATGGGGCGCCGCGTTGCCGCTCGCTCTCTTCGGTTCGGAATCATCCCCACCGCTCGCGCCGGAGGATCTTAAGAGTCGATTCGCTTCGCTCACCGGCCCCGTAGTCGTCACCACGGCCGGTGACGTTCCCGCCGCCGCCGACATGGAGCCGCTCAAAAAAGTGTGGGACACTATCCGTCCGCGATGACCACTCTGCCAGCAAAAACGGGCCAACGATCAGCGGAATCCGGCGTCCGCCGCGTCCGCATGCGCACCTCGGGCGCGACGCTCGAGCACCTGCCGGGCGGTGCCATGCTCGTAAAGCCGGAAGAAGCGCTCAAGTCCTACCCTAAGGTCCTCACCGACCGCCTGGCGCACTGGGCCCAACTGACTCCGGAGAAGACTTGCATCGCCCAACGCGGGAACGACGGCGAATGGCGCAGGCTTACCTACGCGCAGGCCATGCAATCGATTGAAAGCATCGGCCAGGCGCTGCTCGATCGCGGCCTTTCCGCCGAACGGCCCCTGGCGATCCTGTCTGAAAACGATCTCGAACAGTTTTTGCTGACCATGGCCGGCCAACACGTAGGGATTCCGACCGCGCCCATTTCGCCGGCCTACTCTCTCGTCTCCAAAGATTTCGGCAAGCTCAAGCACACATTCAAAATCATCACGCCCGGATTGGTTTTTGCGTCGGACGGCATCCGCTACGCGCCGGCCATTGAAGCAGTGGTCGGCGATCACATCGAGGTCGTCACCACGATTGCTCCGCCGGACCGTCGCAAGGCGTCTACCTTCGCCGACCTACTCGAAACCAGCCCCACACCCGCGGTCGCGAACGCACACGACAAAATCCAACCGGACGCTCCCGCCAAATTCCTCTTCACCTCCGGCTCCACAGCCATGCCGAAAGCCGTCATCAACACCCACCGCATGATCTGCAGCAACCAGCAAATGATCGCGCAGATTTTCGGCTTTCTCGAAGACGAGCCGCCAGTCATCGTCGATTGGCTACCCTGGAATCACACATTCGGCGGCAACCACGACGTGGGCATCGCGGTTTTCAACGGCGGTACGTTCTACATCGACGACGGCAAACCCGGCCCCGGCTCCATGGAACGTACTGTCCGCAACCTGCGCGAAATATCAACCACGGTTTATTTCAACGTGCCGAAGGGCTACGAGGATCTGCTGCCGTTCCTCCGCGCGGATCGCGAGTTGTGCGAAGCTTTCTTCCGGCGGCTGGGACTCATGTTCTACGCGGGCGCGGGGCTTTCGCAGCCGGTGTGGGACGCCTATCGCGAGCTCGCGCTCCAAACGTGCGGCGAGCGAATCATCATGGCCACGGGCCTGGGATCCACGGAAACTTCCCCGATGGCGATGCAAACGACTTGGGAAACCGACAAAGCGGGCACGATTGGCATTCCCGTCCCCGGCGTCGAGCTCAAAATCGTGCCCCGCGACGGCAAGCTCGAAGCCCGAGTGCGCGGACCCAATGTCACGCCCGGCTATTGGCGGCAGGACGAGCTCACGAAGAAGGTTTTCGACGAAGACGGTTTCTATTCGTTCGGCGACGCCGTGAAGTTCATCGACCTGAATGACGTCGACAAAGGCCTTCTATTCGACGGGCGTCTAACGGAGGATTTCAAGCTGGCGAACGGCACATGGGTCAGCGTGGGTCCTTTGCGCGCCAAAATCATCGCGCACTGCTCCCCGCTCGTGCGCGACGTAGTGATCACCGGACTCGATCGTGATTTCGTCGGCGCGATGATTTTTCCGGACGCTGTGAATTGCCACAAACTAGCTCCGGAATTACCACGCGAGGCAATCCGGGAAATCCTCGCGCATCCGGCAGTTCGTGCCCGATTTCAATCCGGGCTGAATAGCCTGGCGTCCGAATCGACGGGCAGTTCTAACCGCGTTGCACGCGCCATTCTGCTGGACGAGCCACCGTCGCTCGATGCCGGAGAGATTACGGACAAAGGGTCCTTCAACCAGCGCGCGGTACTCGATCGTCGCGCGGCACTCGTCGAACAACTCTACCTCGACGATCCTCCCCCGAGCGTGTTCCGCATCCATCCACGCAAATCCTGAAGCGCCCCACTCAGCGCCGCGCGAAATATAGAAGCAGTGCAAACAGCAGCAAAGGCACCAGCACCATCCCGGCGTAAAGCGCAATTTTTCTCGTGCCTGCCGTCTGCTTCTTTTTCCACTCGTGAATCTCAGGCCGCTCCGACACGCCGATGTGATCCAGGTGAGCCAGATCGAACGCAAATTCGTGTGCGCTCGCATAGCGATACTGAGGCTCTCGCTCCATCGCACGGTAAATGACTTCCTGCAGCTGCGGGCTGATAGCGGGATTCAGTTCGCGCGGCGGCACGGGATGCGCCGTCAGGCGTTCGTTCATCACCTCAAATGGACCTTCGCCGTGAAACGGCGTGCGACCGGTCACCATTTCGTACAGCATCACGCCCATCGAATAAATGTCGCTTCGCGCGTCGCCGCGCTTTCCCTTAACCTGCTCTGGCGACACATACTCCGGCGAGCTCGTAAGCCGCGAGAGATTCGCAAAAGTGATGCGCCTCGCACCCGTTTGTCCCGCCAGCCCGAAATCGATCAGCTTGATCTCGTCGTCCGAACCCACTAGCACGTGCTCGGGCTTCAAGTCCCGGTGTACGATCCCGTGGTTGTGGATGTATTCGAGTACGTTGCAAATATTGATTGCTATTCGCTCCGCGCGCTCGGGCGGGAGCCTCTTTTTCTTCACGCAGAATGTCGCGCAGCAGCTTCCCGTCCGACCATTCCATCACGATGTAATTCCGGCTACGGTGATCGCCCGCAATTACCTTCATCAGTCCAGGATGATGCAAATGCGCGGTAATTTCCTGCTCGCGCTGGAAACGCTCGGCGAAAACCTCGTCCTGCTCCGCCTCTGGATGCGGCAGTTTGATCGCGACCTCTTTTCCAGTATCGGTGTCCATCGCGCGAAATACGGCCGCAGCATCACCGCGCGATACGAGCGCTTCAATTCGGTAGTGATCGAGTTTGTCGCCCGGGTTAATGAGATTCCCTCCGCACCACTGGCTCCCTCACTCTACGTCGGAGCCCGCGTCTTTCGCATTCAACGTAATCATCGCCGGATTTCCTGGCGTCATCGCCATCAGGCTCGCGGAATCTCCCGGCGATCGTGGTCCACCGCGGTCGTGGTCCGCCAGCACTCCGCCCCGCTCGTTGATCACCGCGACGGCCGGCAGTGGATCGCCGAGCCCCTCTTCGAAATCCTGCCGCGATTTCAGGCTGAAAGTCCCTCGCAGCGCCAGCGGAGTGAACAAAGTCGTCAAAAGCACCACCGTAACCATCACAGCCACTTCGCTGCGGCCGAAAATTCCGGTCGACGCACCCATCGCCGTGACGATCAATCCCACCTCGCCGCGCGACATCATGCCGCAGCCGATACGCAAGCTCCGAACCCAATCCATCCCCGATGCTACGGCCGCAAATCCGCAGCCCACGACTTTTCCGACTACCGCCACCAATAGCACCAACAACATCAGCACCCAGTGCCCGGAAAGCGCTCGGTAATCGCTCGAAAGTCCGATCGAAACGAAAAACAGGGGAATCAACAGGCCGTGCCCAAGCGCATAAAAGCTGCGTTCCACATCTTCCTTGTACTTCGACCCCGCGAAAACATATCCGAGCAAATATGCGCCGGTGATTCCCGCGACACTTCCCAGCCACTCCGCCGAAATTCCGTACATCATGATCAAGCCCAGCACGCACGCCGGCACCGCCTCCGCCGCCGTCAACTTTCTGAGCTGCAAAATCAGCGGATCGAGCCAGCGCTTTGCCACTGCGTAGCTCCCCACGAAAAAGACCGCCACGCAAATGCTCAGCATTACCATTTGCAGCGCCAGCGGATGCGCGGCTGCTGGCGCGTAACGATGTTGCAGCCAGTCGCAAACCATCGGCGCCAGCCCGAACGCCTCGCCCTTCACTGCCGTCGACGCTGCGAGCAGCGCCAGCACGAAAAGCCCCATCACGTCATCGATCACCGCCGCGCCGAGGATGATCGTTCCTTCCGACGACGCCATCTTCCCCGCATCCATCAGCGTCCGAGCGGAAATCGAGACGCTCGTGGCCGTCAGCGCTCCTCCCATAAAACAGGCCGTCTTCCACGAAAGCCCCATCAGGTGGCAGACACCCGCTCCGAGAAAGAACGGCCAGATCACGCCCGAAAGCGCTACGACGAACGCCGTGACGCTCGCTTCCTTCATCCGATCGATGTCGGTTTCAATTCCTGCGATGAACATCAGGAGCAATGCGCCCACTTGCGCGAGGAGCAGCAGCGCCGTGGTCGACTCACCTCGATCGAACACGTGCCAATGAAGCAGATTGGCAGCGCCGGGCCCGAGCCCGACGCCCACCAGAAGCTCACCTAATATCGGAGGGATTCCTAAACGAGCGCAGAGAGATCCGGCAAGCTTGCACGCCGGAATCAGGATGGCGATCAACAGCGCAAGCTGAAGAGCCGAGGACATGTATCAGCCGACGTCAGCCGTCGCCAGCGCTTCCGCCTCGCCGCGGTTCCGCTTCCAGAGACGTCGCAATCGCCCCAGCGAAATCCACGGCATTCGGTATCCGCTGCGGTCCACTCCTTCGCGGATCATCACGCGCAATGTCGTCGCCTGCCGGCGCGCCATTTCCGATTGCGCCATGTTCGCCGCCAGCAGCGCCGCCTGCCGCGTGTGGTTTTCGGCCTTGCTGCAAACCCGCAACCGCATCCACAGCTCGCCCATTTTCAGATGGGCGATGAAGCTATCCGGGCATAGCGCCACGGCTTCAGCGAGTTCCTCCATGGCATCCTGGGCCTGCAAATTCACCGACAACGCCATTCCGTAAAGCACGCGCAGGCTGGAAACCTTCGGATTCAGTGCCACGCATTCGCGCAGCTGGCTCACGAGCTCCGTCTTCTCTTCTTTCGTCAGCACGCGCGGATCGGCAAACATCCTCATCAGCACCGGATGCACCGCTTCGGGCACGCCGATCAGCGAAAGCGGTGCGGCCGCGGGAGCTTCTGCCGCTACCAACGCTTCGTTCGTTGCTACCAGGCTCGTCTCTGGCGTTTCGCTCATGTTCGTCACGATCTCCTGTTTCACAGAATCGATCTAGGAATCACGGCGGCGGGCCACCGGCCGAGTGGTGAGCCGCCGCCGCGTTTCCGCAAGCAAACTGCTAAGCCGCCATTGCTTCTTTATTGGCGTGCATCAAGTAGTCCGGCTCAGCCCTGAACACAAACTCGGGGTATCCGAGTTGGCCCATTTCCGGCAGGTCGAGACCGGCTACTTCTGTTTCGATCGACACACGCTGGCCGACGAAAAAGTCGAGCGCGAGGTTGATCAGGAAGCTGAAGGTGAAGACGAAACCGATCAACGTGGAGATTCCGACGAGTTGAGCGGCCAGTTGGCTCGCGTCGCCGTAGAACAATCCGGTAACGTTGCCAGTTACGCCGTTCCATGCTCCGCCGTAGTTGCTGGTGCCGTCGGCGAAAAGCCCGACAGATAGAACGCCCCACAAGCCATTGGCGCCGTGAACCGAGATCGCTCCGACTGGATCATCGACCTTCAGAACGTTCTCTACGAAACCGCAGCTCAGGACGACGAGCACACCGGCGACGAGTCCGATAATGCAGGAGCTCGTCGGGCTGACGAAGCCGCTGGGCGCCGTGATCGCCACCAAGCCCGCCAGCAGGCCGTTGCCGCTCATCGAGTAATCGACTTTGCCGGTCTTCATCCACATGAAGAGCAGCGCGCCGAATGTTCCTGTGCATCCTGCAAGCATCGTATCGACAGCGATCGTCCCGATGCGCAGGTTGCCGGCCGCCGAAGCACCTAGCGTGCTGCCCGGATTGAATCCGAACCAGCCGAAAGCGAGAATGAAGCAGCCGATCAGCACGGCCGAAACGTCGTGGCCGATGATCGGATTGCTCGACCCGTCGCGGTTGAATTTTCCGATTCGCGGGCCGACGATGAAACAGACAGCGAGCGCCGTAATTCCGCCCACCGCGTGCACCACGCCCGATCCTGCGAAGTCGCAGTATCCCTTTCCGAGCTGGTTGTTGACGCCCAGCTGCGAAAGCCAGCCGCCGCCCCATGCCCAGTTGCCATAAATCGGATAGGTCAGTGCGCCCATGATGGAGGACGAAACGCAGAACGCCAGGAACTTCCAGCGTTCGGCGCACGCGCCGGTGACAATCGTCAGCGCCGTGTCCATAAACACCATTTCGAACAGGAAGATCACCATCACACCGACGTCATACGTGTGCCCGGCCAAAAACAATCCAGATCCGCCGGAATAGCCCCACGTTTTGCCGAAAAGCGTCAGCGTGTGTTCGCCTGTGAGCGATTGCAAGCCGCCCAGGTTCCCGTTGCCGGCTGCGCCGCCCATTTGTATGGCGAAACCCACCAGCCAGTACGAAAACAAACCGGCCGTGTACACGAAGAAATTCATCATGTACGTGTGATTCGCGTTCTTTACGCGGGTGAGGCCCGATTCCACCATTGCGAAGCCCGCTTGCATGAACATGACCAGGAAGCCCGTGATCAGTGTCCATACGAAGTTGACTGCGATCTTGTTCTGGCCCACTTGGTTGGCAACGTCCGGCAAAGTCACGCCCTTCGTTGCATCGGCCGCCGGAACGTCGCTAATCGTTCCGGTGCTGGTGCCGCCCGGATCTCCCTTTGCCAGGTCCGCCACGGCGGGTGCCTTTGCAGCGGCGTCCTTCAACTGCGCGTCAGCCGCCGGAATGGCTGCTGCCGCCGCTGGTGCCTGGGCGTGAGCGATGACTCCCGCCCCTAGCACCATCGCCAGGAAACATAGGAAAAGACAACTTCCTCGAATCGATTTCATCATTTAGGCTCCATGATTAAAGTTCGCTGGCGCAATCGCGCGAGCGCGTTTAGCTTTTCCAAAGCGCGTTCTTGTTGTAGGTCGCCGGCAACACCACCAGAATCCCGAAAAGGCTCACGCAGATCCCGACGAGCGACAGCGTGATTCGACCGGCAACGCTTGGCGTGAGGTGCATGCCGAAGAGCGTGATGACCCAGCCGAGCAGAGCGCACGCTGCTCCGACCAGCTTCATCACCATCGGCGACGCCTTCATGGGGGTCTTGCCTTCCTGCGACTTGATCCCCGCCATCATTGCCAGGCTTCCCAGGACTCCGATCACGCCCACCGCAATCAACAGTTTCCCGAAGCCTGTCGACATTTCGTAAATGCCTGCGCAAAGCACCGTGCAGCCGATCAGAAATAATGTGTAGTAACTTCCTTGTGACCGATTTGCCGCCATCCGAATTTCCTCCTCAACCGCAAGATTTCATGCTGTGACTTTGAATCGCACGCCGCTCTCTCCCGCATCGAGCGGCACTAGAACTCCATCGTCCATTTGAAAATGGAAGCCGCACAGCTTGGCTCTCATTACGGGAGAACTGAGTCGGGGCTCGGCCGGCGTGTCTCGTGTGACTGTGCCGGCAATGATGAGCCGGGGCGCTTCGCGCACTTCCTGGCAAAAGGCCCTGAATTCCGCGGTTTCGATGCCCGGAAGCGTCGCGAAAAACATCTCGCGGAGCGCCACCGCATCCTGCACCGCCTGCAACGATGCGTCTCGATCCCGAATGTGCCGCGGCAGGTTCGCGGCCCACACATCGGCGGGCCTGGCAACCCACTCGAACTCGGCCGTATCGCCCTTCAATTCCAATCGCAGCATACGAAGTTGGGCGCGGGAGAGATCCCGGTAAGACAATCGGCGTCGTACCTTTCGAATGAACTCTCCGGTTTCCCAGAGCACGTTCATCCACGAGCCTCTGCCTTGGTCTCAGCGCGCGTCGGCATCACGAGAAACAAAATGAACATCAGCGCCACCGTTAACTCCAGCACCAGCGGCATGCCTTTCTGCAACCGGACCACCAGAAGCAGTGCCACCATCGAAAACCATTGCCAGCGCGATCGCCTTAGCCGTTCAATGCGCCCGGGCAGCCGCAGCAAGTCCGAAAATCGCAATTGGCCGTCCACTGACGACGGCACTGAAGTCCGCATGCATGCAACAGCGAAGAATCCGCCGAGAATCAATTCCACCAGCAATGTCTGCTGACCCATACTCTCCTCCGCTGAATTGAGTTCCTCGCGACCCGGTTCTTGGCCGGGCAAAGCTCCGCCTTTGCGGTCGCCAGAAGGCACTCACCAACCAAATCTAGATTTGTGCTATCCCCACGGAGCGGACACTTCCTAGTGCCCGGTTTCGGTTGCAGTCAGTCCGAGACTGGCTGCGGCTTTCCACTCGACGCGGAATGGAAAAACCTCGACGTTACGAGCGACGCCGTAACGAGACGCGGAGTTTGCGCGTGCGCCGCCCCAATGTCCAACTCATATTTGTGATTGTCGTCATAAACGTTTCATAAAGATTATATAAACACCTAAAATCGGGCGACCTTACTCGCAAATAGCAAGTGCAGGAATCCGCACCAAAACTGTCCGCGCGTACAGTAGAAGTGATTCCGAATTCTTGGCAGAGTAAACGCGACGGGTCGGTCCCCGTCCGGCGCTTCGGGCAAGTACCGTACTGCTCTTTGACAACTTGATTGGATATCGGGAGTTCCAGCCCGCCCAACTCCGGCCGGAAATGATGGACTTTCGCCATCAAGCAGATTCATTACTATTCGACACTCCCGCCGAATAGAAATAGTCATAACTTCCTGAATCTAAACGATCGGTGCACGTTCTAATCGACACAAATTCGGGGGGCACGCGACGTTTTGGCGCCGCCGGCATCACATGAATCTCAGCAGGGCGTCATAGGAGATTCCGATGAAGACCACATTGGCTGGCACCGCAGGATTGTTGACAGTTCTTGTCTTTGCTGCCGCATCCGCCGTGTCAGCTCGCGCTGAGGGTGCCGCGCCCGATCGAGCGGCCTCCGACAGCTCCACCACTCACGTCAACGTGAAGAGCCAAAAATCGTTCGACGAAATCTCGGCCGCGATCGAAAAACAACTCGGGAAATATGATGGAGCAGCAATCGCCGAGGCCTTCGCCGCCAACCGGACCCCGGCCGAAATCGAAGCCAAGATCCACTCGATGGAAGGCAGCAGCGGCTTCATGCTTTTCACTGTGCGCGACCACGGACAGTTGCTTTCGCTCAGGGGCAAGCAGGCATTCGTGCGGCAATACGAAATCGGAAATCCGCTGATCGCAGTGCAGATGACGCAGGAAGACGTCCGCGCCGGCGAATACGCACCATTGCGTGTGCTGATCTACGTTGGCGACGACAAGCTGACCCACATCGATTACGATCTGCCATCAACGGTGTTCGGGCGGTTTCACAACGCGGCGGTCGACAGTGTCGCGCGCGGCTTGGATGAAAAGCTCGCCGCCCTCGTCGCCAACGCGCTGAATAATTAGGAAGACCCCGCGTCGTGCCGGCTCTTTACTGTCCGGACGAAAGGTCAACGGAGAACGTGCAAATGAACCCGAGCTCGACGACAGATTCGCGGCCGATTTTCTATCTGGACGACTTGCGCGTCGGCCAAAAATTCGAGACCGGGACGTACGTGATGGAGGAGGCGCGGATGAAAGCGTTTGCCGCGGAGTTCGATCCCCAGCCCTTTCATCTCGACGAGATTGCGGCCAAGGACAGCGTCTTTCAAGGACTTGCAGCGAGCGGATGGCATACGGCTGCCGCCACCATGCGCTTAATCGTGGACGGCAAATTCAAGCTTGCGGGCGGATCGGTTGGACTGGGCGGAGAAATCGCATGGCCGAGGCCGACGCGCGCGGGCGACACGCTGCGCGTTCACACCGAGATCGTCGAGATCGTGCCTTCTCGATCGAAGCCTAACCAGGGGATCGTGAAGATTCGCAATACGACCGTAAATCAGAACGGTGAAGAAGTGCAGGTGTTCACCGCTAAGCTGATGGTATTCAAGCGGCCGTTCGCGAAGGTATAGGGCGCATTCACTTCCGCCAAAATACTTCGATCTGCTCGAGCGTGTGGCCCTTCGTTTCCGGCACCAGGTAGTAAGAAAACAGCCACGCTCCAATCGCGCAAAGCCCGTATAGCCAGAAGGTGCGCGTCGCGCCGATTCCCTGCAACAGCGTCAAGAACGTCAAACTGACCAGCAGATTCGAGCCCCAATTGAATGTGGCCGCAACGCCCTCCGCGGAACTCCGCACCTTCAGAGGATATATTTCCGCGATCAAAAGCCAGAAGATCGGGCCCAGGCTGATCGCAAACGAAGCTACGTAGACCATAATGCTGATCACCGCCAGCCACGAAAGCGCGCCGCTGGGACTGGCGGAATGAAATGCCCAGCCGAGCACGCCGAGGGTCACGACCATCCCAGCGATCCCGGTGAGCAGCAGCGGGCGGCGGCCGATGCGATCGATCAGCCACATCGAAACGAGCGTCATCAGCACGTTGACCACTCCGATGCCCGCCGTAGTCAGAATCGCTCCCGAAGCGGACGGAATGCCCGCGGATTGGATAATGACCGGGGCGTAGTAAATCACCGTGTTAATTCCGGTCACCTGCTGAAAAATCGCCAGGCCGATGCCGACGATTAGCGCCGGCCGCAAATTCGCGTGGAGCAAATCGCGCCAGTTGCCATGCTCCCCAGAATGCGCGACGCTCTCTTCGATTTCGGCGAGCTCGACGTCTACGTCGCTGGTATCCCGTATGCGCGCCAGAATCGAGCGCGCCGCATCGCGCCGGCCGCGCCCGGCGAGCCAGCGCGGCGATTCCGGCAGAAAAATCATTCCTAGAGCGAAAATCGCGGCAGGCACGACGGCGAGTCCGAACATCCAGCGCCAGCCCTGAATCGCGGCAAACGCGTAGTCGACCAGATAGGCGAGCAGAATGCCCAGCGTGATCGCGAGCTGGAAAAGCGAAACGGTCCAGCCGCGCGCATCGGGCGGCGAGACCTCGGAGATGTAAACAGGCACCGTGCCGGACGAAAGGCCGATGCCCAGCCCCACAATGATGCGGCCGACGATGAGTATGGCTGGCGACGTGGCAGCCGCACAGATCACCGCGCCTGCCGCGAAAATCAGCGCCGTGATAATGAGAAGCGTGCGGCGGCCAAAAATATCGGCGAAGCGTCCCCCCAACAACGCGCCCGCCGCGGCCCCGGCAAGCACTCCGCTGACGATTACTTCCAACGCAAATGTGGAAAGGGCAAAATCGTTCTTAAAGAAAAGCTGGGCTCCGGAAACTACTCCGGTATCGTAGCCGAAAAGCAACCCGCCGAGTCCTGCAAACGCCGCGGCCAGATACACAAAGCGGCGGCTTGGCGCATGTGCCAGAGCGCCCGGTCGCGAAGCAGCATCTGCAGTCATTTGAAGCCCCCTTTAAGTCTCGGCGTGGGCGGATTATCAGCGCCTCCGAACAAATGAACAAGCTATGAATTAGGGCTGACTGACGCCGGTGGCACCATGCGGCGATTCCCCAACATCTTTTCGCAGCTGTTCCAGAACCTGCGGCGGCGATTCGTGAAGCAACTCCAGGAACACGGCGTTCGTCCAGCCGAAGCCACTCACGTTGACCGCATAGCCGGCGGTGATGCGCGTGACGGTCGATCGCGTAACGACGTTGTATTTTTCGCGTATGGTGCGATCGCGCCGGAAATTTTCCAGCACCATCGTCAGAAATTTCTCGGAGATACGATCCGCGTCCGCACCGTAACCATAGCGGCGCAACCCTTCCAAGGCCAGCAGGTGAATGGGAGCCCAGCCGTACGGGAAATCCCACTGCGCCCCGGTTTGTTCCCGGCTCATCGCCAGGCCGCCGGCTTGCTCGAACAGCGCGAGATTCTTCTGCAATGCGCCGGCTTGGTCTTTGGATGCGAGGCCGACCCACAGGGGATAAAAAGTGGTCGCGTATTCGTAGTTGGATCGTTGCCGCGTTTCAAAGTTGTAGTCCGTGAAAAGGCCGCGGCTGGGATCCCAGAGATATCGATTAATGCGTTCTTTCCGGTCATCGGCTTTCTGGCGCCAGCTCTGGGCATCCACGGGATGACTGAGCAGATCGCTGATTTCCGCGAGGTCCAATTCCGTCTTGTAGAGCAAGGTGTTAAGGCAGATCGGCGCGTAGTGATGCGTCTCAGCCCCGTAGGGTCCGAATCGAAAAGTGATGTCGAACCCGGACTCTCGCAAGCTGCGATCGCCTTTGTAATAGTCAGGAGTTAGACCGACACGATCCGCAGGCTCGCAATCTGGCGCTGAAGACGGCGGCTTACCCGGATCGCACACCAAAACCTCGAACGCGGGGCCCAGAATTGATTCGACTGGGTGCTGCGTATCCGGGCGTGCCAAATGCGAGCTCAGCTCGCCTTCGTTCGCCACGTAATAGTGCGCGACGCGGCGATAGTATTCGCTCGGATCGCCCATGATCTCCGGCACGGGCCCTTCGCCTTCGTCGTAATAGCGCGAAAGCCCAGTATCTCCGGCGAGGTGCGGCTCGTGGGTCCACTGCTCGTAATCCGTGACGGCAAACTGATAGGCCCGGGCCAGCCACTCGAGGTTTTTCTGACCGGAGGCGGCATCAGAATGATAAAGCGCGAGAATCATTGAGCTGAGAAACGGAGGCTGCGAGCGGCCGAGATAATAGGTCCGGTTCGCATTCAACACGCCGCCGTAGTGCTGAATTTCGTAAAAGAAGTTCTCCACCATGCCGCGAGCGAGATCGCGGCGATTGTCGCGCAACAGGCCGCGAACGATGAAATAGCTATCCCAGCCGTACATCTCGTTGAACTGTCCGCCTGGAACGACGTACGGGTGCTCGAGAAACAACAGCCCGTGATCGCGAATTTTACCAACCACTTGTTCGTCCGCAGGGGTGATTTTTTCCGGGAGACGCGCGATTCGAATCTTGCAGCGCTTGGGAAGGCCGTTGATTTCGTCCGGGATGGGCACCTCGACGGGAAGATACAGAAAGGGCTCACCCTCGGTCTTACTGTCGAAAAACGTCTCGCAATCATTCATGGAGCGCGACAGCCGGTCCCAGCCGGTGGAAATGTAGTGGAGGATATCGTCGAGGGAATGAAACGATTCCGCTCCCTCAATTTCCGGAGGTTTGAGCTGGCTATCGATAGAGTCGGTCAAAGGGCCTGCCACCAGTAGAGTTATGACAACCAGCCACGCATGATACCGGTACCACCGTTGGATGCTGGAACGCATTGTTTCAGCCGCATACTTTCCGGACTGGGAACGCGCCTTACGGGAACTTGTATCCGTCCTTAAGCTCACAGCGATAACTCTTGGTCTGATCTTTACCGACCTTCACGTTGCAATCTGCCCAGCTCAACTCCGGCGCCGGGCCAAGCGGAAACACAATGTTGGTGCCCGCGATTTCAGCCTCGAGGCTGGGCCCTTCGGCCGCGGCAGGCAGACTGAAGTTCAATGCGCGACCGAAAATCACGGGGTAGGATTCGCGCACGATATCGCTGATTTCCTGGCGAAACACCTCGGCCTGGAACAGAAATGTGGTGGTGTCCGACCAGTCGAGAACGGAAGCGGAGATGTTGCGGCCGCCCCGCGAGAAATTATCGGCTTGGATTCTCGTAAACGGACATGGTCCCGCGATGCAGGAGACACGCGCGTTCTGGAAGACGTTGCCCTGTCCGGCGTCGAGCGACGCCGAGCCGACCGCGGCCTTCCAGCGATTGTCGGGCGAGCAGGGCGTGCGGTGATCGCAGGGAACGTTTCCAGTATTGATGGCCTGAAACGTGGTCACCCCGGCGCCGACGTTGACGGAAGCGGTCGATTCGATCGAATAGCGCACGAAGACATTAGAAACCACGGTTTGCGGACCCCCGGGCTGATCGTCCGCGCCGCGATTGAGCGGCGTCATGCGGACGACGTATAGCTGATCCCCCGCGGTGATCGGCACCTCAAGAGGTTCAAAATCCGGATGCCAGAATTTCAGAACGAGTTTCTCGCCATGTTTCACGCCTGCACGCAATGGAAGGCGAAAAAATCCCGAGAAATCCGATTTCACAGCCGCGGGAGCCAGATCGTTTGCGACGCTCACTTCCACGTCCGTGATGGGCGACTCCTTGCGGGTATCCGATTCGTCTTGAATGACTGCGCCCTTGAGGGCGATCGGCCGGTATGCGTAGTGGTAGGAAACGCCCAGCGCGACAATCAGGAAAACGAGGGCAGCGCCACTCGCGATTGCAACAAGCCTAGGAGAGATTTTTCCGTGGTTGCCGGCTGTATTCATGCCGCCGCCCAGTCTAGCAAACGGCGCTGAACGACTGGCAACAGGAACCTTTTTGACAGGCATATGATTCATCACCGCCCGGGTGCGTCTATAATTTAGATGATGGGTGACCATCAAACGGGCAGGCAAAAGCTTTCGCGGCGTGAACTCGTGCGGCAGGGAGTTTTCGCCGGCGCGCTGATTCCATGGACCGCAGCATTGTTGTGGTCGCCGCTAAAATTGCTCGCCGCTCATCGACAGCCCGCGGCACCTCCTCATAACAATCCGTTCTTTCAACCGGACGAAGCCGTTCTGGAGGCTCTGGAAGCGGCCAACTTCAAATTTTTTTGGGAGCAGGGAAATCCGTATACGGGAATCGTACGCGACCGTTGCAATGCCATCAATCCGGACAAGGCCGACCTGGGCAGCATCGCCGCCACCGGCTTTGGTCTTACAGCGCTTTGCATCGGCGACCAACGTGGATACCAGTCGCACGCCGAAATTCGGGCCCGGGCGCTGAATACGATGCGCTTTCTTTGGAAGAAATTGCCGAATCACCGCGGATTCTTCTACCACTGGGCGAATGTGTACACGGGCGAGCGGCTGTGGGATTCGGAGGTTTCGTCAGTCGATACGGCGATCCTGTTGTGCGGAGTGCTGACCTGCCGCGAGCATTTCGCACATTCCGAAATCAGCGATCTGGCGGAGGAGATTTTCAATCGCGTGGACTGGACGTGGCTTTCAGAAGACACGCGCATCCTGCCGCACGGTTGGACGCCGGAAGCGGGTTTCCTGCAATACCGCTGGGACAATTACAGCGAGATGATGATGATGTACCTGCTTGGGCTGGGCTCGTCCACGCATCCTTTGCCCGCGGAAACGTGGACAGCGTGGAAGCGGGTGACTTTCGAATACGATGGCATACGCTACATCGGGTCGTTCGCGCCGCTTTTCGTGCATCAGTATTCGCAGGCGTGGTTCGATTTTCGCTACAAGCGCGACCAGTACACGGATTATTTCCAGAATTCGATCATC
Source organism: uncultured Acidobacteriota bacterium (assembly GCA_963800535.1). Taxonomy (GTDB): domain Bacteria; phylum Acidobacteriota; class Terriglobia; order Acidiferrales; family UBA7541; genus Palsa-295. The sequence continues at coordinate 202,876 of CAWDBK010000012.1, read as the reverse complement.
GCCACGGAAGTTCACCGCCGGTTCTGCATGGACCTGGCTTCGCAGTTCTCCGATTACAGCGAAAGCTTGTGGGGGATTACAGCTTCGGATTCAGCGCGGGGCTACGTGGTGTGGGGAGGACCGCCGGCGACCGGGCCGATCGACGGAACAGTAGTGCCATGCGCCGCTGGGGGATCGCTGCCGTTTCTGCCGCAGCCCGCCGTGCATGCGCTGGAGACGATGAAAAACAGCTACCCGCGTTCCTGGACGCGATATGGCTTCGTCGATGCGTTCAATCCGCTGACCAATTGGTACGACACTGATGTGGTGGGAATCGATACCGGCATCACCATGGTGATGGCGGAAAATGCGCGCACGGGGTTTGTGTGGAATACATTCATGAAGAACGCGGAGGCCCAGCGGGGCATGCAGCGCGCAGGCTTCAAGCCCTACAAGGCACCACCTCCGCCCGCGGTTCAAACAGCCAGTATTTGACCCAGGCTGCTGCGAGCAAGGCACACGCCTGAATCTTTCACCTACTGCGTTTCGATGAGCGCCAAACTTTGCGGCTGCAAGACAAGCGTCAGGTGGCCGTGTGGCACGGATTCACGCTTCGGCGGGGGAAGCTCGGCAGCGCGGCGAAGTTCCGCAATCTGCGCCGCCGTGGGATCCACGGGGCTGCCCATCGCGCGATACGCGGGCAGCAGGGAGCCGTGGTTAGAGTCCAGGCGAGAAATGAGCGCTGACTGCGGAGCTGCGGCGCCCTTGAACTCGAGCCTGACGGTTTCGGCGTGACCGGCTTCTTCGGGCAAATAAAGATTCCAGACGGCGATGGCCAGGCGGCCGTTCGCTTTACGAGTAACGAGAACGGATGGCGAATCATTGGCAAGCCGCTGCGTGCCGAGCCCGTGCAACAACTTGAACGCGTTGAAAGCGGGTTTGGGCAAGCCGTCTTCCGCGATCAACCCATAGCCACCGTAAAAGGGCTGCTTCACGACGCCCTGCTCCTCGAATACGTCGGAAAAAGTCCAGTAGGACATCATTTCGACGAGACCGTCGCACTGTCGAATGGTGTCGGCAAGCCAGGGGCCCATGAATGGCGCGTCGGTCACGTCCGGTTCGTTTTTGTAGCTCGCGTTGTACTCGCTCCAGATCAGCGGGAGCTTGGGCAGAGCGGACGCAGCGACCTGCTCGTGGACTTTGCGCACGGCTCGGCAGACCATTTGCGTGCGAGGAATCGTCTCGTCCGTGCCAAAGACGTCTTTCGCCGAATCGTTGCCGTAAACGTGGGTCGAAACAAAATCCACCGGGACATGATTTTCGGAGCAGTGGCGGATGAAGCGGTCGACCCAGGCAGCCTGGGCTGTCGCCGGCCCTCCGACGCGAAGCTGCGGAGAGACCCCCTTGATGGCGCGCGCCGCGATGTCGTACAGATGGTAGTAAGTCTGCTCCTTCGGATCGCCGGCCCAGAAATCTAGATTAGGTTCGTTCCAAATTTCGAAATACCACTGCGAAACCTCGGCGACACCGTACCGATCTACAAGATGCTGCGTGAAGTGGGCAATCAAATCGCCCCATTTGTCCCAGTCTTTCGGAGGAGCGACGATGGGCTTGTACCAGAAGGCCTGAAAAGTTTGCTCAGATGCCAGCTTGCGTGGCATGAAGCTGAGCTCGATGAATGGGCGGACGTGGTTTTCAAGCAAGCCGTCGTAAATTTGATCGACGTAGGAGAAATTGTAAAGAGAATGACCGCTGGCGTCTTCGTCGTAGACGCCCACTTCGTCGTGCAGAATCGCGTGGAAGCGGACGTATTTGAAGTCCGTGGCGCGCTTCACGTCGCGAAGATCGCGACGGTAGCTTTCGCGCAAGCTAAGGATCGCACGGCCAGAGCCAAACATTTGCTCCCAATAGTGCGGGAAAGGCCGAGCGGGCGCGGAAGTGTCGACTAGGATCGTTTCCGATGGCGAATCGGATGGCGAAGGCGAGGCGGATGCAGCGGCCTGTGGAAAGGTCGATGACGCGCAGAGAAGCAGCGCGATGCAAATACTTAGCGCGCGATACTCACGCCACGGCGATCGATGGGGACCGATTCTCACGGGAGCGTCACGCTCGGTGCGGTTGGCGAACTAATAGACGATAGAGGAAACCGCGCCGTTGTCAATCCTGGGCGATCAATTGTTCGCGAGAAGCTTCTTTCTGATTGATCGCGTAGAGCGCGAGCTCGAGGCGATTGGACGTGCCGAGCTTATTGAAGATGCGGAACAGGTAATTTCGCACCGTGTGCTCGCTCAGATTGAGCTCTCGTGAAATATCGCGATTGGTGCGACCCTGCGCGACCAGGTCGACGAGACTTTGTTCGCGCGGCGTGAGAAGCGTGGCGCCCTTTGCGTCCGTGATGGGAGCCGACGCCGGAGCTTTTACAGCCAGCGACTCGACGAGATATTGGAGCTGTTCGTTGGTCGCCCAAATCTGGCCCGTATGGACCTTCTCAATGCCTTTGCACAGTTCGCTGAAGCTTTCCTCGCGTGAGAATATACCCAATGCGCCGGCGCGAAAAGCTTCCACCACAACTTCCCGCTCGGGAGTATCGATCAACAGAAGAATTCGAGACGTCTCATGCATGGCGTGAAGCTGGCGGGTAACGGCGAGGCCAGCCGAGGGACCATCTTTCAGGCGCGAACTGATTACGCAAACGTCGGGCTTGCGGGCGGCGTAGGCGCTAACAATTTCAGCGGATTCAACGGCAGCCGCAACTACTGATAGACGCTGTGGATAGCGCCGCAGAGCAGTGGTCATCAATTCGCAACTCAGGCGGCATGTTTCACCGACCAGCAATTCTATCGGTAGAGAACTCCCGCTCGCTCGACGCATAGGCTCCCTCAGAGACAAAACACTACGGCGCGGTAAAAGTTTCCTACGGGCTGGGCACTGCGAGGACTAGGGACTACGATTTTAATATGGTGATCCGCCGTAGTACAGACGAAAGAACGAATTCAACCCATCGCCAAAACAACTTCGTCTCAAACAGAGACGTCCCGTCTTCGCCTTCCTATCGGCCTTTTCCACCCCATTCTTAACGGCAATAATTGCATGCCGCAGTACCCTTGTCGAACAACCGGTGTTACCAGCCACGAGTAAGAGTCTCAAGCGCAGCCGATAATGCGCATCCCCTAATCCCTGTAGTACCGATGGATGTTTCTCCCTGTCGCACATCGACCTTTCGCCCTGTTCGCAATGACAGGGCCCTAACAATCGTTCCACTCGAAGTGTGCGTGGAGGCAAGGGGAAACAAAAGGCACCGCGCGAAATGACAATGCGCTTCTTGTGAGACATCCGCGGCGCGTCTACTATCCGCGTGGATGCTGGAGAACGGACAAATGAAACAGAGCGTGCTGCAAATCAATGATTCCAAGACGTCGAGCGTGTCGGAAGGAGATTACTCGTCCCACGTGCGACGCCAAATACGCTATCCGCTGCGCGCTCCCGTTACTTTCCATTGGATTGGGAGAGACGGCATTGCGCATGAGGGCAAGGGGAACAGTCGAGACATTAGTGAAGGCGGCGCGTACATCGTGACGCGCAGTTCGCCACCGATGGGCGCGGGCGTGATGCTGGAAATTCGATTTCCCTATCTACCTGAGCTCGATCGTTTTCATCGAATCGAGATGGAGGGGCGAGTGGTGCGAGTCGATCTGCTACTGGACAACCGTGCAGGTTGGGGATTTGCGATTTCCGCGCAGCGGACGGTTTTGCAGGAAGTGGAAGACGAAGGCAGTGGCTCAAGGGGCGGCAATTAGGCTCAAATTCGCTCGGGTAGCAAAGGTGCGGGGGCATCGCGCCGATTAGACAGCACCAGGCGGTGCTAGAAAACTGTTAGCGAAGGTTTCAGGCTTAGGCGGCCTTTAGGTTAAAGGTCCCGCTGTAAGTCACAGGGCGAAGCTCTATGCACTTTACAGATCAATTCACGGAAATCATCGAGAACGCCGAGCCGGAACAGCGCAAGACTTGGTGTGCACTTCACACGCGCCACCAGCACGAAGGCACCGTTGCGAGGATTCTCGGCACAAAGGGCGTGGAAGTGTTCTTGCCAACATACAGGACGGTTCGTCGCTGGAAAGACCGCAACAAACAGCTGGTGCTGCCGCTTTTCCCCGGCTACGTATTTTGCGCCTACAAGACGGACCGCCGGATTCAGATTCTTTCTACGCCCGGCGTACACACGATTGTGACCAACGGTAAGAATTCGCCGGCGGAGATTCCAGGCCACGAAATTCTCGCTATCCGGCGCGCGGTGGAAAGCCCCTTGCACCTGGAACCGCATCCATATCTGAAGGGCGGCGACGTGGTGAGGATCAAATCCGGACCGCTTGAGGGCCTCGAAGGGGTCGTGTCGCGCTCGAAGGACGCGTTTCGCGTGGTGCTGTCCGTCGAGATGCTCGGAAAGTCCGCAGCCGTTGAAATTGATGCGGGCTCGGTCGAGAGAATGTATTCAAGTTCCACCAACTGCGCTGTAGGTCCGTCCTAGAAGCAATCATGTTCCTCGAATATTACCAACTGCGAGAACAGCCGTTCGGAGTGACTCCCGACCCGCGCTTTCTCTATTTCGGGCCTTCGCACCGGGAGGCGCTCGCGTCGTTGATGTATTCGATCGAGTCGCGACGCGGTTTTTCGGCCATGGTCGCTGAGCCGGGCATGGGCAAAACCACGCTGCTGTTCAGGCTGCTCGAGACCCTGCGCGGTAGTGCGCGCACGGCGTTCTTGTTTCAACTCGAAGGTGACTCCCGCGACCTGCTGCGCAGCGTGCTGGCTGACCTGGGAATTCAGTCGCAAAGTAGCGATCTTGGGGCGCTGCATGAAGCGCTTAACGCGGCGCTGCTGGAAGAAATGCGCGCGGGCCGGCAGGTAGTGGTAGTGCTCGATGAAGCGCAAAACCTGGACGAGAAATCGCTGGAATCCGTGCGGATGCTTTCGAATTTCGAGACAGCGACGCAGAAGCTTATGCACATCGTCCTCGCCGGCCAGCCAAAACTCGGCGAGCGCCTTGCCGGTCCCGATCTGAAGCAGCTGCGCCAACGCGTTTCAACCATTATCCGCATCGATCCATTCACGCCCGAGGAAACCGACGCGTACATTGATTGGCGTCTGCGCGCTGCCGGATATCAAGGACAGCCGATTTTCACGCCCGACGCGCTCGACATTATCAGCCGGGTGAGCAAAGGCATTCCCCGAAACATCAATAGCCTCTGCTTCCAGGCTCTTTCAATAGGTTTTGCGTCGGATTCGAGAATTATCACCTCGGAAATCATGCGTGAAGTGGTGGCGGACCTCGATCCGAATCCCCGGCAAGCGTATCGGCCGCGCGTTTCCACTGAGACTGTGACTCGCGCGCAACCCGCGACGCCTCCCATCGCGGCTCCAGAACCCGAACGAGTAGCGGCCGCAGCTCGGCCACGTCCGGTGCCCGCGCCCGCCCGAAGTAAACCAGCTTCCAGCAATATTCCGACGGCGGCGATTTTTGAATCTTGGGCTATCGCGCCGCCGCCACCCGAGCGGTCATCATTCGCGAAGAAATTCGCAATTGCTGCGTGTGTGGTGGTTCCTGTAATGCTGATCGTGGGTTTCAGTCTTCCCCGGCTGGGTCTCGGTGGGACTGTCGCGGGAAAACTCTCCGGCCGGGCTGTCAACGCGATCCTGAGCTCTAGCAGCCCGGATTCCGGCTCCGCCCCGACTGTTGCTCCCGGGATGCAAGCTGCTGCGGCCCCTTCGATTCAGGATTCGGACGGGCCAACAACCGAAGTGCCGGTCCAGAGTGCGGAGCACACTCCGGCGCAGTCACCCGAGATGAGTCGCGCTACGGCACCAGCGCCATCCGTCGATGCCGGCGCAATTTCCGCACCAGCCAAAGCACCCGTCGCGAGCGCTCCTGCGTCGATACACGAACAGGTTGCTCCGCCCGCAGCCGTCAAGAAGAACGCACCCAGCGCGGATCCGAGCGCCGAATCCACACCCTCTCAAGACGGCCAAAGCCCGGTACACCACAAGAACGCTGTGGTGCAGGTTACCCACCGGGAAAATCTTTTTGAGTTCGCCCTCGAAAACTACGGCAAATCAAGCCGCGAGATCGTCGACGACATCCGCCAACTCAATCCGCAAGTCGGCGGACCCTACGACATGCTGTCAGCCGGGGAATGGATCCAACTTCCCAGCGAACCCGGTGCGTTGACTTCATCCGAAAGAGCCCGCTAGACCCGCGAAGGCCGCAACTGGAGGAGAAATTAATGCTTGGCAAAATACTTTTCGGAATCGGATTCGTCACGGTGCTCGTGGCTGCCCCCGCAAACCTACTCGGACAACAGAGCCACCCCGTGACATCCACTGCGTCGCCGGAGACGCCTCTCATGAGGACCAACTCGACAGCTCCGCCCCCGGTCAACGGAAGATCCGCAAACGATGCGGCAGCTACGACGGCGCCGCACGACTCGAACACGCCGGCGCTGCAATCGCGCAATCCGCGTTACAAAATCCAGCGCGACGATGTTCTTGCGATCAATTTTCCGCTCTCTCCGGAATTCGACCAGCCGAAAGTGATGGTGCAGCCGGACGGTTACGTGAACCTGCAAGGCGTCGGCAGCGTGAATATTCTTGATCTCACCCTCCCCGAGGTTGTCGACGTGTTCAAGAAAGCGTATTCGGCAATCCTGCACGAGCCGATCATCGACGTCGACCTGATCGATTTCCAGCGCCCTTTCTTCCTGGTTCAGGGCCAGGTTAACAAACCGGGCGAATACGACCTCCGCCACGACACCACTGTTTCCGAGGCCATCGCGACAGCCGGTGGGTTTTCACCGAGCGCCAGGACGCAGGTATTTCTCTATCACCGGGTTTCGAAAGACTGGGTTGAAGTCAAGAAACTCAGCGTGAAGGATATCCTGGCCGGGAAAAACTTGAATGAAGATGCAGAGCTGGCGCCCGGCGACATGATTTTCGTTCCCGAGAAATTCATCACGAAGTTCCGCAAGTACGTTCCCTACGGCGTAGGCACCAGCATTGCGACCACTCCCGCGTACTACTAACTTGCATTAGCCAGGCGATAGGTGAAAAAGATGAACACGAAGAAATTCAAGAACTCTTTGGACGAAGGCCTGCCGGAACTCAGTTTGCGGGACCTGATCGCGCCGCTCTTTCGGCATAAGCGGCTGGTGAGCGGCGTCTTCCTCTGCGTTTTTCTGCTGTCTATCGTCGTAGCCTGGCAATGGGCGGCGCATTACTACGTTTCGTCGATGCAGGTGGTCGTGGAGCAGGAACGTTCCGATCCATCGATTACCGCCGGACAAAACGCCGCGGTGCAGAACAACAAGATGGTGACCACGGATCAGATAACCTCCGAAGTGGCGCTGCTGCAAGGTCTCGATATGTTGCGATCGGTAGCAAACACATGCGGGCTGGCCGAGCCGAAACACTGGTCCGTTTCGGACATTTTTTTGCCGCTTGATCCCGTGCGTCGGAAGGCGGCTATGGTCGACCGCGCCGCCGCCGGCTTGGCGAAAAGCCTGAAGGTGGAGGCTGAAAAGACTTCGCACGTGATCGACTTGAAATACGGCGCCGTGGGGGCCCCGGAAACTCCCGCCTGCGTCCTGGAGAACTTAAGCCAGCTTTACGTGCAGAAACACCTGCAATTGCGCCGTCCGGTCGGCTCATCCGAATTCTTCGCTGAGGAGACCGACAAGTACAAGACCCAACTCGATAGCGATGAAGCGAAGCTCGCCACGTTCAGCCGCGACGAAGGCGTTGCCGCGCCCGACGTGCTGCGCACCAACATGGCGCAGCAAGTGGCGATATCCGAAGCCGCTCTGAATCAGGCGCATCAAGTGATCGCCGCCGATCAGCACCGCATAAAAGATGAAGCCGGGCAATTGGCCAAGACCCCGGAGCGATCCACCACTCAGCAAACGACGAATGCCTCCGGCGGCCTGCTCGAAAATTTGCAAGCCAGCCTGCTCGCTGCGCAAGTGAAGCGCTCGCAACTTCTCGCGAAATTCGAACCCACCTACCCCCTTGTAGTCGAGGTGAACCAGGAGATCGCCGAGACGCAGGAGGCGATCAAGAACGCCGAGAACATGAAGTATGTGAATCAGACCACCGATCGCGATCCTACTTACGAAATGCTGCGCGAAGACCTCGCCAAGACACAGGCCGATCTCGCGTCGGAACAGGCCAACGCAGCGGCGCTCGTGAGCAGCATCAGCAACATGAAAGCCCAGATGGTTGATCTCGATGCCAAATCCGTGAAGCAGGAAGCGCTGTTGCGCAACAAAAACGCTGATGAATCCAATTACCTGCTCTATCTGAGCAAGCGCGAGCAAGAGCGTTCTGCCGACGCACTTGATCTGAGGCGCATCGCGGACGTGGAGATCGCAGTGCCGCCCGTGATTCCGTCGCTGCCTGCGCACAACCCGCTTTCCATCGTGCTCGCGGGATTCTTTCTGGGTCTCGTGATGGGCTGCGCAGCTGGAGCGGTTGCCGAGTTCCTCGATCCGTCGTTCCGCACTCCGGAAGAAGTCGCCGAAACGCTCAATATTCCCGTACTCGCAACAGTTCCACGGCAGGTGGCGTAGAAATGCCAAGGCGCCTCTACTTACTCATTCAACCAGCAGGCGCGTTCCCTGCAGAAACAGGACGACGATGAGCAGAAATTTCGATTTGATGCAGCGCGCCGGAAAGGCGTGGGAAGTCGCGCCGGCCGTGGCTCCCAAGAAAGAGACTGCCCAGCAGGTGTCGGCGCCCGTGCAGCCCGCTCCGCAAATCGTGCGGACGGAAAAATGGACGGGCTCGTCCATGGCGAGAGGCGTTCAGGACATCGACCAACTCGCACGCGAGGAATCGCTCCGGCTGGTCCAACGGATTTTCCTGCTGCAGAATCAACAATCGCCGCGCGCAGTCGTTTTTGCCGGAATCGATCACGGCAACGGTTGCAGCCGGATTTGTTCGCAGGCCGCCGAGGTCTTGCAGGCGAATATTCAGGGCTCGGTTTGCTTGGTCGAGGCCAATCTCCGTTCGAAGCCTTCCGCCGCACCCAAAATGATTCCCTCGAATCACTACGGCCTCACCGACGCTTTGATTAGCGATGGTCCAATTCGCTCCTTCGCTCGCCCCACCGATCGCGGGAATCTGTGGCTGCTTTCATCCGGTTCTCTGGCTGCAGATTCGCATGGCCTCCTGAATTCCGACCGGCTGAAACCGCGCTTCGACGAACTCCGCAGCGAGTTCGATTTCGTGCTCGTGGACGCGCCGCCTCTGACGCGGTACTCCGACGCCGTCGCGCTCGGTAAAGTGGCCGATGGGCTGGTGCTGGTGCTGGAAGCAAATGCCACGCGCCGCGATGCCACCTCGCGCGTCGCGGATAGTCTGCGAGCCAGCAACGTCAAGATCCTTGGCGCCGTGCTCAACAAGCGCACCTTCCCGATTCCGGCAAAACTGTATCAGCGGCTCTAGTCCGCTTCCAGGCGGTCGTCCTGCGCTGAGTTCAAGATTACGTTGCCGCAGCCAAGCAGTGGCGTTTCTCGCCGTTCGCACCACGTATCATTCGCAGCCACTAACAGCACCAGCAGCGTCAGCACCGACTTTTATACTTTCATACACACTCCAACATACCCCGGCAGAAGGACTCCCATGCACGAAGTACGAAGACGATTTCTCCTAAACGCACTTAAATTGTTCGATTTGACGCTGGTCGTTCTGTCTTTCGGATTCGCCTCGGCGCTCGCGGCGTATTCCGATAAGCGGTTTTCACTCGGCGAATTCTTCTCGATTCGCGTGAAGCTTTCGAATTGCCTGATTTTTGCCGCCATGCTCGTGGTCTGGCACATGATCTTCGCGCTCTGCGGTCTGTATCGTTCGCGGAGGCTCTCCACGAAGCGCGCGGAAATCAATGACATCTTGACGGCCGCCGCTCTTTCGACCGTGGTGCTCTCCTTCGGTGCGGCGATGCTTCCGATTACGATGGTCACAATTCGCTTCGTGATTCTGTTCTGGGCTCTGACTACCATTCTGATGACCGGCTCGCGAATGGCTCTACGACAATCGCTCGGCCAGGTCCGCTTGCGCGGCCGCAATCTGCGCCATGTGCTCGTCGTCGGCACGAATGTTCGTGCGATCAAATATGCCCGAAAGATTTCGGGCGAACCCGAGCGTGGCTACCGGCTGCTCGGGTTTGTCGACCACGAGTGGGACCAGATGGAAGACTTCAAGCGGACGGGCTTCCCGCTCATATCCGATTACAACGGCCTGGCAGAATTTTTGCGTCGTAATGTGGTGGATGAGGTGGCGCTCTACCTTCCGCTTCGGTCCCATTTTAATCTCGCGTTTCAGGTCGCGGAGCTCTGCGAACAGCACGGCATCGTAATGCGATTCGACGGAGATATTTTCGGACTGAAGACCGCCCATGCACGAGCCGAAGAACTGGACGGTGAAAACTACGTAGCCACCTACACCGGTGTCCGGGACTGGTGGCCCCTGGTAATCAAGCGCGCCCTCGATATCGTCGCCGCCACCGTTTTGCTCGCGCTGCTCGCCCCGATATTTGCCGTCGTCGCCGTGTTGATCTGGATGACTTCTTACGGCCCCATTTTCTACCGGCAAGAGCGCATCGGCTTGAACAAGCGCCGCTTCCGGATTTACAAGTTCCGGACGATGGTGATCAACGCCGAGCGCCTGATGGCGCAATTGGAAAAACACAACGAAGTGTCCGGGCCTGTCTTCAAAATCAAGGATGACCCGCGCATCACGCCCGTCGGCAAACTCCTTCGCCGCACGAGCATCGATGAATTGCCGCAGCTCATCAATGTCCTGACCGGCGAAATGAGCCTTGTGGGCCCTCGCCCGCTTCCGGTTCGCGATTACGAAGGCTTCAACGAGGATTGGCAGCGCCGCCGCTTCAGCGTCCGCCCGGGGATCACTTGCCTCTGGCAAATCAACGGCCGTAGCGGAATCCCCTTCGAGCAGTGGATGGAGCTCGATCTCCAATACATGGACGAATGGTCGCTGTGGCTTGACCTGAAAATCCTGGCGCGCACGATCCCCGCCGTTGTCAGAGGATCGGGCGCCGCTTAATTTATCGTCGTTCATCAGCTTCGACACCAGACATGATCAAGTCCCTTTTGGGCCGCCCGCTCGTCCGCAACACGCTGTGGATGCTGTGTGGTCAGGGCCTGCGCCTGGTAATTCAGGCGCTCTATTTCATCGAAATCGCGCGCTCCCTGGGAGCGACGAACTATGGCGCGTTCATTGGCGTCGTCGCGCTCGTCGGAATCGTCTACCCTTATGGGGCGCTCGGCAGCGGCAACCTGCTGATCAAGAATGTGGCGCGCGACCATTCGCTATTTGCCATCTACTGGGGCCGGGCCCTCGCCACGACCGCAACCACAAGTTGTTTTCTACTGGGCGTGGTGTTGCTCGCTTCCCGTTTCGCTCTGCCAAGAACGATTCCAATGGCGCTCGTCGCCCTTTGTGCCGGCGCCGATCTGTTGGGCATGAACGCGATCACGATTTCCGGACAAGCCTTTCAGGCATTCGAGCGTCTCAACTGGACCGCCACGATCAACACGATGATCAGCGCCGGGCGGCTGATCGGCGCGGTGCTGTTGATCAGCATTCATTCGCACCCGTCAGCGTTGCAATGGGGTTACCTCTATTTTGGCAGTTCAGCCGTCGTAGCTGCCACGGCGATCTCGCTGGTATGGACGAAGCTCGGCAGGCCGCGTCTGGGCCCTTCGCGCTCAAGCGGCGAGCTGCGTGAGGGGTTCTTCTTCTCGGCCAGCCTGAGTTCGCAGACGATCTACAACGACATCGACAAGACAATGCTCGCGCGCCTCAGCACTCTCGATGCCACCGGCATTTACGGCGCCGCGTACCGCATTATTGACGTCAGCTTCGTGCCCATATCGGCGCTGCTCTATTCCGCTTACCCGAATTTCTTTCGCGCTGGTTCCGGGGGCGTTCGTGAAAGTTTCCAATACGCAAAACCTCTGCTTCTTCGCGCCCTGGGCTATTCGACCTGCGTTTGCGCGGCCCTGCTGATCTGCGCCGGAATCGTGCCGCACATACTGGGTGCGGAATATGCGCGCACGGCGGAAGCGATTCGCTGGCTCGCCCCGCTACCCATGTTGCGCGGCGTGCACTACTTCCTTTCGGATTCACTCACGGGCGCGGGACATCAGGGCTTGCGGGCCGGGATTCAGGCATCGGTTGCGCTATTCAACGTGCTGATCAATCTCTGGCTCATCCCGGTGTACTCGTGGCGCGGCGCGGCGTGGTCCAGCATCGGATCGGACGCACTGCTCGCCTGCCTGGCGGGCGCTGCCGTCTACATTCTGGCGCGCCGCCCCCGAACCGCTGTCGCAAAAGCCGTCGTTACTCCCGAATTCAATTGAGGACTTCGAGTTAAAAATGTCTCGGCCGATCCTAACGACCCGCTCGCTGGAACATTTCGCCCTGGGCGCCGCCATGCTCGTGTTTGCCCAGGGGTTCCTGAGATTCGTTGCCATCGGTAACGGCGACCTGAAAGAAGGCGACTGGCGTATCGAAATCATTCTGGCCGTGTTCTACGCCACGATTATTACGATCGGCTTGATCCATTTGAATCCCACGATTCGCGCCGCAATTCGCGCGCCGGGATTGCTCGTTCTGCTAGTTCTGGCCGGCGCTTCGGCGCTCTGGGCGTCGCTCCCGAGCGTCGCGCTGCGCCGCGCAGGGGCAGTAGCCGGTGCAAGCTTCTTCGGCCTGATTCTCGCGAGCCGCCTCTCGTTTCAGGAACAGCTCCTTCTGCTGCGCCGAGTCCTCAGATTCGCCGCCGCCTGCACGCTGGCTCTTTGGGCGCTGAAGCTGACCACCGGCATGGACTTCGTCTCCATGGGCCAGTCCAGCAATCCAATGGCGGACGGCGTCGACGCGAGCGCGCTGCGCGGAATTTTCGGCCATAAGAACGGCTTGGGCGCCATGATGGCACTTGCGATTCTGGTCGATTGGCACCTGCCCGTTCGGGGCACGCTCGCCAAGACGATTCGAATTCTCTGGCTCTGCGGTTACGCCGCGCTGCTCATCTTCGCCAATTCAGCCACCGCCCTGGTCGCGTGCGCCGCTACTCTCGGGATTCTCTACACCGTCAAGAAATTCCGAAATCAATACGGCTTACTGTTCCCGCTCCTTTCTTTGGGCGCCCTCGTCGGCGCCGCGGTACTTGCGCTGTTTCGCGACGAGGCCATGGGAGTTCTGGGACGTTCGTCCGATCTCACCGGCCGCACCGATCTTTGGCACTGGGTCATGATCATGATCCTCAAGCGCCCCTGGCTCGGTTACGGCTATTCCAGTTTTTGGCGTGGGGGCTCCGATCAATCCGCCGTCATCGAAGCCTACATCGGCTGGTCGCCCATTTACGCGCACAATGGTTATCTCGAGCTGATGCTGAGCGTCGGCGTCGTGGGATTGCTGATATTCCTTTTCGTGATCGCGAAGGGGCTGTGGCGCGCCACCCTGCGCGCAAAGAACGCGCAGGCGCTTCAGGATTTGTGGCCGCTTGCTTTTCTCGTATTCTTCCTGCTCCACAATTTCGGCGAATGCACGATCCTGCTCCAGAACAATCTCGAATGGGCGCTCTGCATCGCCGTGATTATCCGTTCCCATCCCGCATACGCGACTGTTTCGCGGCCGGAGGCTTCTGAATCAGAACTCGCCGCGCCCAGTCCCGAGGCTGACGTCACCTTTTCGCCGACGCCGGAATACATCTGATGGCCACCAGCATCCATTCCACACTTTCCGTTTCGCCGTCCGCGCTTCCGCAAGCGCGGCCTCGCGTTGCCATTTGCATCACCACATATTGCCGGCGGGAAATGCTGGCTGAATTGCTGGTCGGTCTTTCAAACCTCGTATTTCGCAAATTGCCCGCACCCGAAATCAACGTGATCGTGGTGGATAACGATCCAGAAAGGTCCGCTGAAGGGATCTGCGCCGTCGCGTCGCTACCGTGGCCTCTGAAATATGCCCCCGAATCCCGCCGGGGTATTGCCCAGGCCCGCAATCGCGCCATCCGAGAGTCCGAAGACGCCGATTTCGTCGCTTTCATCGACGACGACGAATACCCGTCCAGTTCCTGGCTCGACGAACTGCTCGCGACGCAAGTCCAATTCGGCGCCGACGTCGTCTCCGGCCCAGTGCTGCCCGACTATGATCGCAACGTACCCCAATGGGTGCGAGCCGGAATGTTTTTCGCGCGCACGATTCACCATTCCGGACAAAGCCTCGATAAATGCGCCAGTGGCAATGTCCTAATCCGGAAAAGCCTATTCGCCACTGTCAGCGCTTTTGACGAAGAGTTCGCGCTGACGGGCGGTGAAGACACGCAGTTCTTCCTGCGCGTGTGCCAAGCCGGTTTTTCTATCATCGGCTCCAGCCGCGCGGTGGTGCACGAATCCGTCTCTCGCGCGCGTGGGAACCTGCCGTGGATTCTAAAGCGCGCCTACCAGTCCGGAAATTCCTGGGTACTCTGCGAAAAATCAGTCGACCCCAAGATTTCGACGCGCGTCGTTCGATTGTTCAAAGCGGCGGGCTGGATCGCGCGAGGCGTCTTTTCGACGCCGATTTCGCTGTTTCGCGGAACCGCCGCCATGGCGCAATCCCTTCAAACGATCACCGTGGGCATCGGAATGTTGGCCGGCCTGGCCGGACACCGGTATCAACCGTATCGCTCTGCAACCACAGATCTCCCTGTCGCACCGACTGAAAACTGATGCGAGCAAAGACGATCAGCGCTTGCGCGTTTGCCGCCGCCGGAATTCTGCTGCTGGCAAGCCGTGATATCTCGATGGCGCGCGCGGAGGACGCTACGCATCTTGTGGCGCCCGCCGAGCCCATTCCCGCCAGCCTCTTCGGCATGCACATCCACCACGCGGGAGGCATCACCGCGTGGCCGAGTGTTCCCATCGCCGAATGGCGCCTGTGGGACGCGCGAGTCGCTTGGCCGCAAATCGAACCACAAAAGAACCAGTGGGATTTCCGGACTTTGGATGCCTATCTCGCGCTCGCCAAGGAGCACAACGCTGGCGTACTGCTTCCCTTGGGGCTATCTCCGCAGTGGGTCTCGGCCCGTCCTGGCGAAAAGTCCGCCTATCAACCCGGAATGGCAGCCGAACCGAATGACAACGAAGCCTGGCGCGACTACGTGACGCGCGTCGCGACGCATTGCAAAGACCGGATCCACGTTTACGAAATCTGGAACGAGCCGAATTACAAGCCGTTTTACACCGGCGACGTCGACACCATGGTCAACCTGACGCGCGAAGCCTATCAGATCATTCACCGCATCGATCCCGACGCCCGGGTCGTATCACCATCCGCAACCACGGCCACTGGCGTCGATTGGCTCGCGACGTTTCTAAGCCACGGCGGAGGTCAATACGTCGATATCATCGGCTATCACTTCTATGACGCGCCGCAGCCGCCCGAAGCCATGGTTCCGCTGATCGAAAAAGTTCATGCGGCAATGTCGGAACACGGCGCAGGCGATAAGCCGCTCTGGAATACCGAAGCTGGCTGGCCGGCGCCGAAGCCTTTCCCATCGGACGACCTCGCCGCCGCCTACGTAGCGCGCGCGTACATCCTGAATTGGGCCGCCGGTGTCCATCGCTTCTATTGGTACGCCTGGGACAACCATACCTTCGATTCATTGCAAACCACGGCAGCCGACAACGAAACGCTTACGCCTGCTGGCCGCGCCTACGGAATCATTCAGCAGTGGCTCGTGGGCGCGCAAATGGGCGCTTGCAACGAAGACTCACACCAGACGTGGACGTGCGCGCTTTCCCGCAACGACGTGCCTCAATGGATCATCTGGAACGTGATCGGAGACACTCTGTTTTCGATTCCCGGCGACTGGCGCGCCGCCAACGCGACTCCGCTGCTCGGCACAGAACATCCGATTTCCGGCACGACGATTGAAATCAATCAGCTCCCCCAACTTCTGACTCAGGGGGTCGACTAAATTGGAACAAAAACTCCATTATCGTCCGGACATCGACGGCCTCCGCGCCGTAGCGGTCCTCGCCGTGATCGCTTATCACTTCCGGATCAGCGCGTTCCACGGTGGTTTCATCGGCGTCGACGTTTTCTTCGTGATCTCCGGCTACTTGATCAGCGCGATCATTCAGCAGGACATTCATGCTGGAAAGTTCTCGCTCATCAGCTTCTACGAGCGGCGTGTCCGGCGCATTTTCCCCGCTCTAATCGCGGTGCTCATCGCCACCGCGATCGTGGGTTACTTCATTTTTCTGCCTGCGGAGTTGATCAACTATGCGAAATCGCAGCTCGCCGCGCTCTTCTCCGTCTCCAATTTCTATTTTTGGAAGCAATCGGGATACTTCAGCGCGCCCGTTGAGACCAAGCCGCTCGTCCATACCTGGTCCCTCGCCGTCGAAGAACAGTTCTACATATTCCTGCCGATCTTCCTTTACCTGGCGAACCGCTATTTCAAAAAGCACCTGAAGTTCGTAGTCGTCCTGATTGCCGCGGTTTCATTCGCCATTAGCGCCGTTGGCGCGGTGAAATATCCAGACTCGACCTTTTACCTGCCGCACACGCGCGCGTGGGAACTGTTGCTCGGCGTGATGATAACGCTCGGTGTCTTTCCCAAGATTCGCACGGCGCTTCTTCGCAACCTGGCCACCGTCGCCGGTCTCGGACTTATCTGCGCCTCCATTTTCGGATTCACCGCATACACGCCGTTCCCGGGCGTCAATGCTCTACCGCCGACTCTGGGCGCCGCCCTAATAGTCGCCGGCGGCGAAACCGGTGACTCATTCGTCGGCCGGATGCTCTCGTTGAAGCCGGCCGTCTTCATCGGCCTGATTTCCTACTCGCTTTATTTGTGGCATTGGCCCGTGATCGTCTTTCAGAATATGGGATTCTTTCTCGTTCGGGGCGTGTCAAGCCATACCATTAAGTTGGCCTGCCTCCTCGTCTCGTTCTTGTTCGCGTTCCTTTCCTGGAAATTCGTCGAGCTGCCCTTCCGCGGGAAGGGCAAGCATTTCACTCGCGCTGGCGTCTTTCAGTTCGCGGGAGCGGCAGCCTCGGTGGTCGCTGCCATTGGGCTTACCATACTTGCCGCCCGCGGCTTCCCGGCGCGCTACCCGGAAAAGGCCAACCGCATGGCTGCCTATCTGGACTACAGCTCTGCCGACTATTTCCGTGAGGGCACCTGCTTCATTTCCTCGGAAAACAGGTTCAGCGACTACGATTACGAACGCTGCCTCCATCAGGATCCCACCAAGAAAAACGAACTGCTTCTGGGTGACAGCCACGCCGCGCAGCTCTGGTACGGGTTTTCAACCACGCTATCAGGCGTCAACTACATGCAAGCCACCGGCGCGGGATGCAGGCCCACGATCGAACAGCCCCTCATCGTGGCCAGCGATTGCAGCCACCTGATGAATTACGTATTTTCCGATTTTCTTCCCAGCCACCATATCGACCGGCTGCTGCTCGAAGCCCGCTGGCAAG
Organism: uncultured Acidobacteriota bacterium; assembly: GCA_963800535.1. GTDB lineage: Bacteria > Acidobacteriota > Terriglobia > Acidiferrales > UBA7541 > Palsa-295. The sequence continues at coordinate 185,353 of CAWDBK010000012.1, read as the reverse complement.
CCAACGATCTCGTGCCTCTCGCTCCCACGCTCGAGTGGCTCCAGCGCCGCAAAATCTCGGTGGTTTTGTTTGGTCCCATGGTCCAGTACGACATCGCGCTCCCGCGCCTGCTCGCTTTTTCAATACGCGGCAACGATCCTGGAATTCCCGATCAGCACCGCGTCGACTTGCGCAAATTGGACGAAAACATGGCCGCCCTGGCTCGCTCGCGCGGCATCGACTACGTCTCCTTCTATAAGTCGTTGTGCACCGGCGATTCATGCACCGAACTCGATGCCAAGGGCATTCCCATCTTGTACGACTATGGCCACCTGACGAAGGAAGGCTCTGTGCTCGTCGCCGAGCGCCTGCGCGACAATGTGGCGCTTCGGTAACCGCGAAATCCCACGGTCAACGCACGAAACGCAGTGAAGTGCCGGGACGCCACAGAAGAGACCAGTCGATAGACGTGACGGTCGATTGAACTCCACGGCCTCGGTACCAGGCTTGCACCATTACGGAAACCATTTTCATGTCATCCCAAACCCGACATTCGAGATCGCGACTCTGCCTCCTCGTCAACATGATATCGCCGGCGCGGATTCCACTCTATTCGGCGCTCGCCGATCGCTTTGATTTGTTGATCCTCCACGGCGGAACCGAAAACAATCGCCCGGGCTGGCAGTCCGTCGAACGATCACTTTCGAACGCGCAGGTAAGACGCGCCTGGGGCTGGCAAATCCCTCGATTCCGAAAGAGCGCAGGCAAGTTCTTCGACAACCAATACACGCACATCACGCCCGGCTACATCTGGCACCTGCTGCGATTCCGTCCCGACGCAATCGTCACCAACGAAATGGGCCTTCGCTCTCTTATCGCACTCGCGTACGGCGCCACGTTTCGCAAGCCTGTGTGGATCTGGTGGGGCGGCACGCTGCACACCGAGCGTCAGGCAGGTTTCATCCGCCGCGCACTGCGCGCGCTTTTCGTCCGCTGGGCGAAGCACTGGATCAGCTACGGCTGGACTTCGACCGAGTACTTGCGCTCGATCGGCGTTCCCGACGATCGCATTATCGAAATTCAAAACGCCATCGACGAACAGCGTTTCGCGTTGCCGGCGGAGCCGGCGTTCAATGTTTCGCCACATCCTGTGTTGCTCCATGTCGGCCAGCTCATCGCCAGAAAAGGTGTCGAGCCGCTCTTCTGCGCGGCCGCCGCTCTGCAGCAGGAGGGTCTCGACTTTTCACTGCTCCTCGTCGGCAATGGCCCCGAAAAACAAAACCTCGAGCGCCTTGCCGCCGACTTGAAGCTTTCCAACGTCCATTTCGAGCCTGCACAACCGCCGGACGACATGCCCGCTGTCTATCGCAGCGCCGACGCGTTAATCTTCCCCACGCTCGAAGACGTCTGGGGTCTCGTCGCCAACGAAGCGATGCTCTCGGGTCTTCCGCTACTGTGCTCCGTCTATGCCGGTTGTGCCCACGAGCTCTTCGCTCCCGAAAGCGTTTTCAACCCGGGAAACGCTGAGGAATTCAAATCGAAGCTCCGCGCCGCTGTAGAAGGCAAGCTGTCTCCGCCGGATCGCTCCCGCCTGAAATTTACGCCGGAGCTCGCGCGCGATCTGATTCACGCCGTGGAGAGTTCCATCACTTCGCCGGCGGAAATCATCCGCGATTCCGCCGTCAGCGTCTCCGACCGCACCTGATTCCCATGCCTCTATCAATCGAACCGGACCGCTCGATGAAAATCATCATGGTCCACAACACCTACCAGCAGCCCGGCGGCGAAGACGTCGTCTTCCAGCAGGAGTGCGCCAATCTCTCCGGCGCCGGCCATGAAGTTGTCCTCTACCAGCGCAGCAATTTCGAAATCGACAAGCTTTCGGCCCTCGGCCGGCTCGCGCTCCCGAAAAACACGATCTGGTCCGCCGCCACGCGCCGCGAATTCGGTGCCCTGCTTGACCGCGAGCGCCCCGACATCGTTCACGTTCACAACACGTTCGTCATGGTCTCGCCGTCAATCTACAGCGCCTGCCGCGAGCGCGGTGTCCCGGTCGTGCAAACGCTCCACAATTTCCGCCTGCTGTGCCCCGGCGCCACGTTCTATCGCAACGGGAAAATCTGCGAGAACTGTCTCGAAGGCAGCCTCTGGAGCTCCGTCCGCCACGGTTGCTATCGCGATTCAAAATCTGCTAGCGCCACCGTCGCGCTCATGCTCGCCACACACCGCCGCCTTGGCACCTGGCGCGATTCGATCGACCGTTACATCGCGCTCACCGAATTCTCTCGCGATAAATTCGTCTCCGCTGGTTTCGCCGCCCATAAAATCGCCGTAAAACCCAATTTCGTCGGCGGCGATCCGGGCCCTCGCCCCGAATCCCATGACGAAACACATGACTTCGCGCTCTTCGCGGGCCGCCTTTCGCCTGAAAAGGGACTTGCTACGCTTCTCGACGCCTGGGAACGCCTCGCCGTCCGCTGCCCGCTTCAGATCGTCGGCGACGGTCCGGACCGCGCCGCGCTCGAAGCCCGCGTCCGCAACCGAAATATCCCTGGTATCACCTTTCGCGGCTCACTTCCTCGCGCCGAGACTCTCGCGCTGATGAAGACCGCCCGGTTCCTGATTGCTCCCAGCATCTGGTACGAAGGCTTTCCCATGGTGATCGCCGAAGCGCTCGCCTGCGGCACGCCGGTGATCTGCTCTCGCCTGGGCGCCATGCAGGAAATCATCGCCGATGGCGTCACCGGCATGCATTTCACGCCAGGTGACGGCGAAGATCTAGTCCGCAAAGTCGCTCACGCCTGGAGCCATCCCGACGAACTCGCTGCTATGAGCCGCGCCGCCCGCCGCGACTACGAGCAGAACTACACGGCCGAAAAAAACTACGAGCTTCAAATGGAAATCTACCGGGATGCGATCGGCTCGGCCTTCGGCGGCACAGACACTCCTGTCTGTGCTCCGACAATCTCCGCGCTTCAAGGAGCAGGCGCCCAATCGCTCTAACTTAGTCCCGGAGGGACGATCGTAATTAGCCCGGCACGAAGGCCGCCGCAGCGGCCGAAGTGCCGGGAGAACCTGACAAAAACGGCTCGAGTCCCGAAGGGACGATTGAACGTCTTCTCCATTGCCTCGGGCCCTGAAACGTTTGGCAACAAGACTCGCATCACTTCGCTCCGCCGCAATCACCAAACCCTCTCACAGGAGATTCACCATGACTGTCGCGATAATCACCGGATCGGCTGGACTCGTCGGCTCCGAAGCCGTCACTTACTTCGCCGGTCTCGGCATGGACGTGATCGGGATCGACAATGGCATGCGCGCCGACTTTTTCGGCGAGGAGGCCTCCACCGCCTGGGTCCGCAACCGCCTGCGCGCCGAAATCCCGCGTTACCGCCACCATGACGTGGACATCCGCGACGCGGACGGCATCTCCAAAATCTTCTCCCGCTACCGCAAGGACATCGCTCTCGTTATCCACACCGCCGCGCAGCCCTCGCACGATTGGGCCGCCACCAATCCCGTCGTCGACTTCACCGTCAACGCCAACGGCACGTCCTCCATGCTCGAAGCAACCCGCAAATTCGCGAAGGACGCCGTCTTCATCTTCACATCCACGAACAAAGTCTACGGCGACACGCCCAATCGCCTGCCGCTCGTCGAACTCGACAAGCGCTGGGAGCTCGATTCCTCGCACGCCTACGCCAAAAACGGCATTCCCGAAACCATGTCCATCGACCACACCACGCACAGCCTCTTCGGCGTCTCGAAAGTCGCCGCTGACTTGCTCGTGCAGGAATACGGCCGCTATTTCGGGATGAACACGGCGGTCTTCCGCGGGGGCTGCCTCACCGGACCCAATCACTCCGGCACGGCGCTCCATGGCTTCCTTGCCTATCTGATGAAGTGCGCCGTCACCGAATCGCCCTACACGATCTTCGGTTACAAGGGCAAGCAGGTTCGCGACAACATTCACAGCGCCGATCTGATCCGCTGCTTCCACGAGTTCTTCAAAGCTCCGCGCCAGGGCGAGGTTTACAACATCGGCGGTGGCCGCTACAGCAATTGCTCCATGCTCGAAGCCATCGAGATGAGCGAAGAAATCACCGGCAATCGCTTCCACTCGAAATACGTCGATGACAACCGCATCGGCGACCACATCTGGTGGATCAGCGACCTCACGCAATTCGAGAGTCACTACCCCGGCTGGAAGCAGCTCTACGATGTCCCCCGCATCCTGAAGGAAATTTACGAATTCAACGTCGAACGCTGGAGAGGCGAATGCTCGATGCAGGCAAAAGAAATGTCGTCGGGATCCTGATCAACGCGGTCGACTACGAAGCCGCCGAGGAATTTGTCGTCAAGGCCGCCAAGGAGCGGCGCAGCGCCGCCATTTCAGCGCTCGCCGTTCACGGACTGATGACCGGCGTCCTTGATCGCGAACAGAAGTTCCGCCTCAATAAATTCGACCTGCTCACCCCGGATGGCCAGCCCGTCCGCTGGGCGCTCAACCGCATGCACGGCGCGCGGCTGCGGGACCGCGTCTACGGCCCGAACCTGACGCTGCGCCTCTGCGAGCGCGCCACTCGCGAAGGCCTGCCCATCTATCTCTACGGCAGCACGCCCGAAACTCTGGAAAAACTTGAGCTCGCGCTCCACCGCAAATTTCCCGGCATCCTGATCGCCGGAAAAGAGCCTTCGAAATTCCGCCGCCTCACGCCCGGCGAAAAACGCCAGGTCGTCCAGCGCGTCCGCGATTCCGGCGCTTCCATGCTTTTCGTCGGACTTGGCTGCCCGCGCCAGGAGGTCTTCGCCTACGAGTTCCGCGACGAGCTCCGCATGCCCATTCTCGCCGTCGGCGCCGCCTTCCCGTTCATCGCCGGTGAAGTACCGCAAGCCCCGCGCTGGATGCAGGACCGCGGCCTGGAATGGCTCTTCCGCCTATGGGCAGAGCCACGCCGCCTCTGGCGCCGCTACCTCTACCTGAATCCTGCGTACGTTTGCTTAGTCGCGCTCCAAGTCCTCGGTATCTCCAAATTCCCCACCGAAGGCCAAATGCCTGCCGGCGAAGTACTCTACGGCTAGCGAAGTATGTAGCGAAGGCCCACACAGGCGGCCTCAGGCTTTTCGGCCCCCTTGCAGTTCTCGCCCGCCCATTAGTCGATCCACGCCTCACCGCCCGCTACGGTAGTCCTGTTACCGCAGTTCCATTGCTCTCCGCGAAAAACTCCTTTAGCGTGAGTCGGGGCTTTCTTCCGCCTCGCTGTCGGACGCGTCTGCATCCCGGCCCTGCTTGCCAGGGCTCGCCGGCTCATTGACAACTGAATAAGCCTTCAGTGGCACGGACGATCTTCTCCGTGCTCCGACGAGCGCCGCTTTCCATGCGGCAGTCGCGCGATCGGTCCAACCGTATATATGACCGGTCCGCAGGGGCGGGTCTCAGACCCGCCCGCCTTTCGTGCACATCAATTTCCCGGCGTCCCGCGGCGGCTAAAAACCGGCCGCGGAGCGGCGACTGAATATAGCCCGGCATGGAGCGAAGCGGAATGCCGGGAGAGCCGAACAAAAGGGATGGCTAGTCCCGGAGGGACGATTGAGCCTTTCTGCTTTTCGCGGAAGACGCCGCTACACAACACGGGCCTGCCTTCCGGCCAGATTCGCGGAAGACCATTTCTAATCGACAATGAAAACGAATAGAAATCGTTATATCTCGTTGAAAACAAAAGGCGGGTGCACATTCTACTCGACAATTATTTCGGGGGGTAAGGAAGCCTCAGCAGTACAAAAGGGTGTCCCACGGCGTAACTCTTTTCGATCGTTAACTCGCTGAAAACAAACGAAGCGTGCGCCAAAGGAGTGCCAGACAAATACGCGCCCGCATCTACCGCTATGCGCTACGCTGGTTATGCGGAGAATGGAACATGCGAAATCTGATTGTTTCGAACTTCATGTCGCTCGACGGGTATTTCGAGGGACCGAACCATGCCATCGACTGGTTCGTGCTGGACGCGGACTTCATCGACTACGCGCGCGAGATGCTTGGCGAGACGGGGACGCTACTTTTCGGCCGAAGAACCTACGAGCATATGGCAGCGCACTGGCCCACGGCGCCGGCCGATGAAACCGCATACAAAATGAACCACCTGCCGAAGATCGTATTTTCGGGGACGCTCGACAAAGCCGAATGGAACAACACCAGGCTGGTGAAAGACAACTACGCCGAAGAAATCCTGAAACTGAAGCAGCAGGACGGCAAGGGCGACCTCGTCATTCTCGGAAGCGCCATGCTGGCCTCGCATTTTTTGCAATACGGGCTGATCGATGAATATCGCGTGATCCTGAATCCCGTTCTGCTGGGCGCGGGACAACCGATGTTCCCGGACCTGAAGAAGAAAATGAGCCTGAAACTGACGCGGACCAAGCCGCTCGCTTCCGGCGTGATCATTTTGTACTACGAACCTGCGAAGGCGTGAACTCTAGCCTCGGCCGATGAAGGGCATCTTCGTGGCCATCACGGTCATGAACTGCACGTTGGCATCCAGCGGAAGCGACGCCATGTAAACCACGGCGCGCGCCACGTCCGCGGTGCTCATCGTTGGCTCCACTTCAATCGAACCGTTCGCCTGCGGCACTCCTTTTTTCATTCGCTCGGTCAACTCCGTCGCTGCGTTTCCAATGTCGATTTGTCCGCAGGCGATGTCGTATTTGCGTCCGTCGAGCGACGTCACCTTCGTCAGGCCGGTGATGCCGTGCTTCGACGCGGTGTAAGCCGCAGAGTTCGGCCGAGGCGCGTGCGCTGAAATTGATCCGTTATTGATGATGCGGCCGCCGCGCGGGTCCTGACTCTTCATGATCTTGAACGCTTCCTGCGTGCAAAGAAACGTGCCGGACAGGTTTGTGTCGACAATTTTTTTCCAGAACTCGAACTCCACGTCCTCGAGCGGCACGGCGCGGCCCGAGACGCCGGCGTTGTTGAACAGCAGGTCGAGCCGGCCGAATGTCTCGCGCGTTTTCGCGAAAAGCGCTCGCACGGCCGCGGGATCGGCCACGTCGGTCTGCACCGCCAGCGATTTCGCGCCCGCTTTCTGGATTTCGGCGGCTGTCGCTTCAAGCAACTCCGCGCGCCGCCCCGCGAGAACCACTGCGTAGCCCGCCTGCGCCAGCGCGATCGCGGTCTGCTTACCGATGCCGCTGCTGGCGCCGGTCACCAGCGCGATTTTCGGTGTGTCGTTTGAAGAAGAGCTCATCGCATCCGCATGATAGCAGTTTTCATCGGACCCGTAGCCGGCGCCAAATCGGTTGTCTGGAACGCAGGAGCGATTTAGGATGCATCCACTCAAACGTGACATTTGATGACGAACAAAGCCACAAGCCGATCTTTCAAGACTGCATTGCTGGCAACGACGTTCGCGATCGTAGCAGCGGCCGGAGTTCCCGCACGGCCGCAGTTGCAGCCGATCACGATTACTCTGGCAGGACAGGCGATGATTCGTTCGGATATCCGTGCGACCGCGCCCCAGGAAATTCCCATAATCCAGGGACTGATCAAAGGAGACGTCGCTTTCACCAATTTCGAGGCCACGATTGCCGAACAGGGGGAATCAATCAGCGAGGGCCGCGGCTTTCTGACACCGCCAGAGGCGCTCGACGCGCTGAAAACGTGCGGGTTCAACCTGATGGCCTTCGCGAGCAATCACGCCTTCGATTTGAAGGCTACCGGCATTGCGAACACGATCCGCGAAGCGGACGCGCGAGGAATTGTTCACGCGGGCACCGGGAATACCCTCGCGGAAGCCTCAGCACCGGCCTATCTGCGCACGCCGAAGGGAACGATTGCCCTGATCGCCAGCGCGTCGGGTCTGATTTCGCCCGGGGGCAATGCCACCGCGGAGCACGCCGGCGTGAACGAGCTGCGCGTGGAAGCCGGCGGCAAGCAAAATGAGGCCACCGAGGATTTGCCCGGTGCACCTGCGAATTCGCCAAATGCTGACGACGCGCAGCGCATCCTGCAAAATATTCGAGAGGCGCGGCCGAACGCGGATATCGTAATCGTCTACGAGCACAATCACGTGTTCGGGAATCACTCGTTTTCGACGATTTTTTCCGAGGGCATGGCGGAGCGGCTGGCGCCCAACGAATGGCTCGTGAAATGGACGCACGCCGAGATCGACGCCGGAGCGGACATCGTGGTAATGCACGGCGCGCCACTGCTTCACGGAATCGAGGTCTATCGAGGCCGACCGATTTTCTACGACCTGGGAAACTTCATCTACAACGTCCCGCCCACGCTGACCTACATCGGCGAGCCTATGAACTGGGAAAGCGCCGTAGCCTACGTTGAATTCAAAGGGAAGGAACTGCGATCGATCTCGCTGCGGCCCATCGCGCTCAACAATCTCGGCGAAGGCCAACCCGACGTCCACAGCGAGTACACGAACAACGAATTCCTCGACACACGCGGCCTGCCGGCGCCGGCAACCGGCGCGAAAGCCGGTTACATCCTCGAACGACTCGCAGACGCATCCAAACCATTCGGTACGGCCATGGCAATCCGTGAGGATAGCGCGGGCATCGTTCTGAAATCGAAGCAGTGAAGTTTCAAACCGGCGCGGCAAAAGAAAAGGGGAGCCAACTTGCGTTGGCTCCCCTTTCTGGTTTCAGACCCTGCTTGTATTCGTTTTGCGCTTACGCGGTGGCGTGAGCGGGCTTCGGAACGGTGTTGATCGTCTTCAGGATGCGGGAGACGATCTGGTACGGGTCGCCCTGGGAGTTCGGACGCCGATCCTCCAGGTAACCTTTGTAGCCATTCTTGATGAAGTTCACAGGCATGCGGATCGAAGCGCCGCGATCGGACAATCCGAAGCTGAACTTATCGATCGCCTGAGTTTCGTGCAAACCCGTCAGGCGCAGGTGATTGTCTGGACCGTATACAGCAATGTGATCGGGAATATGCTTTTCGAAGGCCTTCATGAGCGATTCGAAGTATTCCTTGCCACCGACTTCGCGCATGTACTTTGTGGAGAAGTTGGTATGCATGCCCGAACCGTTCCAGTCGCCCTTGATCGGCTTGCAGTAGAGCTCGAAGTCAACTTCGTACTGTTCGCACAGACGGGCCATCAAGTAGCGCGCGACCCATGTATCGTCCGCAGCTTTGGCCGAGCCCTTGGCGAAAATCTGGAATTCCCACTGACCCTTCGCAACTTCTGCGTTGATGCCTTCGTGGTTGATTCCGGCAGCCAGGCAAAGCTCCAAATGCTCTTCAACGATTTTCCGGGCGACGTTACCCATGTACTTGTAACCCACGCCGCAGTAGTAGGGGCCCTGCGGACCGGGATAGCCTTCGGCGGGGAAGCCGAGTGGGCGGCCATCCTTATAAAGGAAATACTCCTGCTCGAAGCCGATCCAGAGATCGGGATCGTTCTCTATGGTGGCGCGCGCGTTGGTGGAATGCGGCGTGCCGTCCGGGTGCATCACTTCACTGAGGACTAGAAACGCGTTCTTACGGCTGGCGTCCGGGTACAGCGCGACAGGCTTGAGTATACAGTCTGACTTGTGGCCTTCGGCCTGCATCGTCGAGCTGCCGTCAAAACCCCACAGCGGAAGATCGGCAAGCGCCGGAGGCGCAGCGAAATCCTTGATCGTCGTCTTGCCGCGCAACTCCGGAATTGGCTTTCGGCCGTCAAGCCAGAGATATTCGAGTTTATATTTCATGTGTTGCCTCGCACACTCCTTTCGGATCGTCTGGGACCATACTTGCGGAAAGCGGACAATGTACGTGTCCGTATCCGCGAAAGCCAATACAAAAATTTGATGGAGCCGATTATATCTCCCTTGTACCAATCTTCGACACGGTAGGCGAAACGACCCCGCTTCCGGCCTCGAAAACTTATCGAAAGAAATGCGAAAGGCCGTGACGCTCTTAAGGTTATGTTGCGCCGAACCGCGGATTTACGGTGTCCGGCGACTCTGGTGAAATGGCGCGCCCGGAGGGGTTCGAACCCCCGACCTTGTGCTTCGGAGGCACACGCTCTATCCATCTGAGCTACGGGCGCGCGGTGCCGATGCCATCGATATTACACGGGCGCGCGGAGCGGGGCAAAGGTATCACCGCCCAATGATATAATTCTGCGCCTTAACTCACATGACAGAATCGCTCAGACGCTGGCTGGAAACTGCCGGGACGCGCGGCGTGCGCGTGCTGTTGATCGTCCTTATCGCGTTCATTCTGGTACGCCTGCTCAAAGCGCTGACCACGCGCCTGGTGCAGATCGCCAAGGGCCAGACGCGCGCGGCGCAGATGCGTGAGCAGCAGACGCGCACGATGGCAGGACTCGTTTATTCCGTGGGCGCCGCGGTGATCGTGGCCGCGGCGGTGCTGGTGGCGCTGCCGGAATTCGGATTCGATGTCACGCCGTTCGAAGCCATTGCCGCCATCGGCAGCCTGGCGCTGGGCTTCGGAGCGCAAAGCCTGGTCAAAGACGTGATCAACGGATTCTTCATCGTGCTGGAGGACCAGTACGTGGTCGGCGACCTGATCCAACTAAACGGTGAAACTGGCCGGGTGGAGCATCTGACGCTGCGCCGCACGGTGGTGCGCAATCCCGCCGGCGCGATGGTCACCGTGCCGAATTCGCTGGTCGGGCAGGTAGCGAACCTAAGCCGCGATTGGTCGCAAGCGTTCGTGGATGTCACCGTGCCGTCAGACGAGGCCGTGGGCCCCGCGCTGGCGACGCTCGAAAAACTTTCCGGCGACTTCCGCAACGACACGACGTGGTCGCAAGCCATCGTCGACGGTCCGCGAGTTCTCGGCGTGGAGTCGCTCGCGCTCGACGGTACCGTGCTGCGGCTGCAGGTGCGCACGGTGCTGAATCGCAAGGACGACGTGGCGCGCGAGCTGCGCCGGCGAATCAAGATCGCGTTTGAGGAGTCGTCGATCCCGCTGATCCACACCCATCAACTCGTAGTGAAGGAAGCCGTCGCGAGCCCCGAGCGGGAGTGAGCCGGCGGGCGGAGCGCGGAGAATTCGTCCAAACCAATGCATCCGACCTTACACAAGGAGGAAGTGGAATGCCGAAAGTGACGCACGATCAAGCAGACCTGCTGCTCAGGCTTTATGAAATACGCCGCGAGCCGAAGATGCGCGAGGCCCGCGACTGGTATTTCTCCAAGTTTCATCCCGCGACGCTGGAAGACATACAGAAGCAGGCTCCCATGGGCAGCCCGGAAAGCGCCTACATGCGCATGGTAATCAGCTATTGGGAAATGGCGGCGAACATGGTGAATCGCGGCCTGATCGACGAAACGTTTTTCTTCGAGAACACCGGAGAGCAATGGTTTATTTACGAGCGTATCAAGCCATTTGTCACGGCCATGCGGGAACGGAGCAAGAACCCGCATATGTATGGCCAGTTGGAAAAGCACGTGAAGAAGCTCGAGGCCTGGCGGAAGAAGAACGCTCCCGGTTCGATTGAAGTGATGCGCCAAATGATAGCCGGGATGACCCCGCCGAAGTCTTAACCAACTCAAGCAACTGCCGGACCGCTTTGCGGCGTACCGCCCGCACGTGAAAGCCTCGCGGTGCGCCGCAGCAGTACCGCATTGGCGCATCGATACCAAGTTTGCTAATGTCCTTGGACCGCTGTGGGGCGTTGGCGACGGTGCCCGCGGCGCCTTCTCTCGCCAATCGGCATGCTTGCACCGGGCAGCAAATTCGGCTCATATCAAATAATCGCGAGCATTGGCGCTGGCGGAATGGGCGAAGTCTATAGCGCCCGCGACACTCGCCTGGGGCGCGGCGTCGCGATCAAGATTCTGCCCGAGCCGATTTCGGTAAACTCCGACGAATTGCGGCGCTTCGAGCTCGAAGCACGCTCCGCCTCCGCTCTTAACCATCCGAATATCGTCACCATTTACGAGCTGGGACAAGAAGGGTCCGTTCACTACATCGCGATGGAGCTGGTGGAGGGTAGGACGCTTCGCCAACTACTCGCCTCCGGCGCGCTGCCGATACGAAAAGCCATCGAAATCGCCACGCAAATTGCAGAAGGTCTGGCAAAAGCCCATGAAGCGGGCATCGCGCACCGCGATCTGAAGCCGGAAAACCTGATGATGACCCGCGACGGCTTCGTCAAGATTCTCGACTTCGGTTTGGCCAAGAATGCGCCGGCGAACGAATTGTCGCGGGATGGCCGTACGCTGACCGTTTCGGATACGCGGCCGGGACAGATTCTCGGGACGCCCGGTTATATGTCGCCTGAGCAAGCGAGCGGTCTCCCGGCCGATTTTCGATCGGACCAGTTTTCATTCGGCTTGGTGATGTATGAAATTGTCGGGGGCAAGCGCGCTTTTCGGCGCGACACCGCGGCGGAAACCATGGCCGCAATCGTTCGCGAATACCCCGAACCGATCGCCGCGCAAAATCCCGACGCTCCAGCACCGCTGTGCTGGGCCATAGAAAGATGCCTGCAAAAAGAGCCGGATAAGCGGTACGTCTCCACTCGGGATCTCGCGCGAGAGCTGACGGCCATTCGCGACAGCATTTTGGAAAAACCATCCCGTGCGCCGGAGCCGCAACGCCTCAACGTGCCGGCGCAGCGGACGGGATTCGTCGGCCGCGAGAAGGAACTTGCAGCCGTGAAGGAGCTGTTGCTGCGAGACGACGTGCAGATGGTTACGATCACAGGGCCAGGCGGAATCGGGAAGACGCGCCTCGCTGTGGAGACGGCGAATGGCCTGATCGAACATTTTCCGGGTGGAATTCATTTCGTCGCGCTCGCCGGGCTGAACGATCCGGGACAGATCGCTTCGCTCGTTGTGCAGGCGTTGAAAATTCGCGAAAGTAGCGGCCAGACTTCGCTGGAAACACTGGAAAGCAATCTACGGGATTCGCTCCACGCGCCGCTGCTTCTGTTGTTGGACAATTTCGAGCATCTCACCGCGGCGGCTCCGACCGTGGCGAAAATCCTGGCAGCGGGCCGGCATCTGAAAATCCTAGTAACCAGCCGCGCAGCTCTGCATGTGTACGGAGAACGCGAGTTTCCCATTTCGCCTCTGGCCGTGCCGGAAGCACGCTCGAAAGTCTCGCTCGAAGCGCTCTCGAAATGCCCGGCGGTGGCGTTATTCGTACAGCGAGCCGCGGCCGCCAAACCCGACTTCGAATTGAACGCTGAAAATGCGCCGGCCATTGCCGAAATCTGCGCGCGACTGGACGGTTTGCCGCTTGCCATCGAGTTGGCCGCCGCGCGTGTGAAGGTCTTGTCTCCTTCCGCGATGAGAACGCGGCTGGCAAGCCGGCTGCAACTGTTGACCGGAGGCGCACAAGACCTGCCGCAGCGGCAGCAAACTCTTCGCGCTGCGATGGATTGGAGCCACGAGCTATTGAGCGCCGCCGAGCAGAAGCTTCTCCGAAGATTGGCGGTCTTCGTCGGTGGTTGCACGCTGGAGAGTGCGGAGGCTGTCTGCGATGCGAAAGCAGACCTCGGCCTGGACGTGCTCGACGGCATGTCCTCCATGGTGGACAAAAGCCTGCTCCGGCAGGTCGAACAGCCGAATGCTGAATCGCGTTTCGTGATGCTCGAGACCATTCGGGAATACTCCCTGGAAAAACTAGCCGGCAGCGGCGAGCAAGCTCTCATCAAGCGCGCCCGCGCGGCTTACTGCCTGGTGCTGGCGGAAGAAGGGGCAACCGCGCAAAGCGGCGCGGAAACGGAATGGTTGGAACGCTTCGCGTTGGAACACGATAATTTTCGGGCTAGCCTCGAGTGGTTGGTCGAGAATGGCGAAGCCGAATGGGGATTGCGTCTCGGCGCCGCACTGTTTCGATTCTGGGAGGTTCGGGAATATCTTGCCGAGGGCAGGATGTGGCTCGACAAGCTGCTCAAGCTTCCGGAATCGGTGAAAGCGAATAAAACACGCGCCCGCGCGATCTTCGCCGCCGGAGTTCTGGCAGACCGGCAGGGTGACTACGCCGCCGCAAAAAACCTGCTGGGAGAAAGTCTGGAGATCGCGCGTCAGTTGGGCGACAAACAAGGTGCCGCCGTCTCATTGAACGCTTTGGCCGTCACTGCGCGAGAGAGCGGCGATCTAAGCGCCGCGCGCTCATTGTTTGAACAAAGCCTCGCCCAATGGCGCGAGCTCGGCGACAAGACGACTATCGCTCGGGGCCTAAGCAATCTCGCAAACATCGCCAAACTGGAAGGCGATTACGATCAAGCGCTCGAATTGTATGCGGAGTGCGTCGCAGTTTTTCGTGATTTGGGAGACGACACCGCACTTGCGTGGACATTAAATTATCAGGGAGATGTAGCGCGCGATCAGGGTGAACTCTATGTGGCCCGCGCACTGAACGAGCAAAGCCTCGGAATTTTCAGAAAGCTGAACAACCGCTGGGGCATCGCCACAACGCTCGCGGACCTGGGCGGTCTGGCGATGGAGGAGCGCGATTATTCCCTGATGCGCGAACTCTACGGCGAGAGCCTGAAGATCTTTCAGGATCTGGACCACAAGAGGGGAATCGCGCGCCTGGTCGAAAGCTTCGCGTTTTCAGCGGCGTCCCAGAACAATGCCGAGCGCGCTTTCCGTTTGGCAGGCGCGGCCGCGGCTTTGCGGCAAATTATCGGCGCCCCGCTCTCGCCGGCGGAACAGGTAAAGCTCCAGGCAACCTTGGCTTCGCTAAGAGAGCGCACGAGCAATACGGCTGGTTCCCAAGCGTGGCTCGAGGGATGGGCGCTGACGGCCGAAGAAGCGATTGAAGAAACCCTAAAGCCGGATGTCGCTCCGCGATCGCTTTAGCGCGATCCAGTTCATTCAGCGCTGGAGGGATCGATCAACCGGCGGACGGCGGTGATTCGGTTGGCGGGAAATCCGGCGCGCTTGGCGTGTTCCTGGATGGTGGTTTCATCCGGCGCGAGGTAAACGCAGTACACTTTGTCGCCCGCAACGTAGCTATGAAGCCACTGAATTCCCGGGCCCATGCCTTTCAGGACGCTGACCGATTTCTGGGCGATTTCCCGCCACTGAGCATCAGACAGATTTGCGGCTCCCGGAATCTCGCGTTCGATGACGAATTTGGGCATATTGATTGGTCCGTCCGGTTGGGTGAGCGGTGATGCTAACATGCCACGGAAGCCTCTTCAAGTAAGCTCGGCGGGCAATCTGTCGTGTTCGCGGTGAGAAGTAAGAAGAAAGACGAAAGCGCGAGGTCGCCCATGGACATCCGATCGCTTCAGAAACCTCTGAAAGAGCAATACCGCAGCGACCCGCACGCGTCGCGAATTACCATTCGCGCAAAAGGTGCGCAGACGGATGCTCCAGTGTCGTGCTCGATCGATATCGGGCGGGCGGTTTACCAGGCTGAGGCGCATAAGGGCGTCGGAGGCGCCGGGAGCGGCGCCTGCTCGGGCGATCTGTTGCTTGGCGCTCTCGCGGCGTGCGCGCAAATTACCTGCCAGATGGTTGCCGCAGCCATGGCGATCCCCACGGAATCGATTCAGGTATCCGTGGACGGCGATATGGACCTTCGGGGCACGCTGGGCATTTCGAAAGACGTGCCTGTGGGCTTTGAAAACATTCGCGTGAATTTCGATGTCGTCGCTCCCGCAGCCACACCCGAGCAATTGCGCGCATTACGTGAGAAGACGGAACAGTATTGCGTGGTTATGCAAACCCTGCTACACCCGCCAAAGATCCAGACCGACTGGGCAAACCTTGACTAGCCGAGCGGTCGCGGGCCGAAGTTCGTAGCGCTACCGCTTTGGACCCGAACGCTCAGGCGTAGCGGAAGAGCGCCTTGAAACCGTAATCCATGTGCTGCTGGATGTGGCAATGGAACAGCGACAGACCTGGCTGATCGGCCGTGAGGTCGGCAGTCACGCGGCCGTAGACCGGAACGATCACCGTATCCTTCATCACACCTGCCGTCGGTCTTCCGTTTACATCGACCAACTCGAAGAGATGCCGGTGCAGATGCACCGGATGTGAATCGTCCGTGCGATTTCGAAATATCAGGCGATACCGGGCGCCCTCTTGCAGCACAAACTCGCGCTCGTGCGGATACGCCTTGCCGTTGACCTGCCAGAGATTGAACTGTCCGGCGCCGCTGGGTATTTTTTCAAAGACCATATCGATTGTGTGTTCCGGCAGTGTTCGTGTGGCGCCGTCGGCAATGCCGAACGTCGTGTAATCCCACAGCGGCTTTGCAGGTGGAAACCAGCGCGGCTCACTGTGCTGATTTTCGTATTCGACAATCACGCCCATGCCCGCGTTGCGAGTGGGGTCGTCCGTCGAGCCGAGAATCCAAACCCCCGGTTGGTTCATTTCCACGATCGCGTCGATCCGCTCGCCCGGGCCCAGCATCAGCACGTCCACGGCCTTCGGTGAAGGCACGGCGTTCCCGTCCATCGCGAGCACGCGAAACTGGTGGCCGGAAAGCGCGATGGTGCGAATCTCGATCGCGCTGGCGTTGAGAACGTGCGCGAGCACGCGCTGGCCGGCGCGCACTCGAATCGGTTCCCCGGCACCCAGCGCCTTGTCGTTGATCGAGAAAAGCTGCGAGGTCACTTCCAGGCCGTTGGGACGAGTGTCGAGCTGCGCAGGCCGCTCCAGAGGCGGACCGAATCCGCCGCTCTCCGCCGCTTCGTTTTCCATCTGGTCGGTATAGAACGGCTCCCAATCACGCAACGCGAGAAATATTTCGCGATCGTATTGGCCGGGATCGTTGCTGGGTTCGATCATCAGAAAACCGAATTGCCCGGTGTAGCTGCCTCGGTGCAGGTCGCCCATGGCCATCGCGTGCGAATGGTACCAACGCGTGCCGGCCGGCTTCGGCGTGAACTGATAGCGGCGGCGTCCGCCCGGCGGCACCATCGGCGTTCCTTCTTCTTCCGCTCCATCGACATCCGGGGGAATAAAAAGGCCGTGCCAGTGTACAAGTTCCGCGGCTTCCGTGTCGTTGATCACATCGACGGTCACTGGTTTGCCCTCGCGCATGCGAAGAACAGGACCTGGCGATGTACCGTTATAGCCGATCGTGCTGATGAAGCGGCTGGGTGCGATTTCGAGCGCCACGGGGGCAATTCGCAACGTGACGTCCGCGGGTGGTCCTTGTTCGGAATGCGCGGAACTTCGCGCGACGGCAGAATTTTGGCCAGTGGCCATTCCCGCCATTGCTGGAGCCTGCGATTGCCCCGCAAGGCTCGCGCGGGCAATGCCGCCAACAATCGCCGCGCTTCCGTACTTCAGGAATTCCCTGCGCTTCACAACTCCCCTCGCGTTTCGCGCATCACTCCACAGGATGCACAGTCGAATCGAAATCGTCTCACGGTCCGATTGGAAGGCACAAGCCGCGCAAAGGTTGCGGATCGCCCGATTCTTTACACCAAACGAGCTCACAACGCTGCGAATTCCCGCGAGTTGATGCCTATAATTGCGATCTGTTACGCTCAATGATTCTGGAGTATCACTTCGGTGAGATCTCTGCGGCCTATTTCCGCGATCGTGCTCGTGCTGGGCATGGCCGGTGGTGTGGTCGCGTTCCAGCGAAATCCTTACCAGGTTCAGGGTCCCGGCTCGTTCTTCCCGCAAGGCTATTCCGTACAACGATTCGCAGAGCTGGCAGTAAAGAGCCGTCCGAATTTTACTGGTCTCGCCTGCGCTATACCTCGCGGACCGATCTCTACGGCGGATTCGGCGGTTACGGATGGATACGGCGGCAGCTGGTCGCGCGATTATCCCAAAGCCGACCGCCAATTCCTGATGGCGCTGAAGCGGCTGACGCGAATCGAAGCGCGGCCCACCGAACAGGTGGTCGATCTCGACAGCGACGAGCATTTTCAACTACCCGTGGGTTTACGCCGTCCAGGTGTCCGAACTGGACGTTCACCGACGCCGAAGCCAAGCGCCTGCACGACTACCTGCTGAAGGGCGGATTTCTGATGGTCGACGATTTTCACGGCACGGCCGACTGGGACCGCTTCATGGCCGGGATGCGCATGGTGTTTCCGGATCGGCCCATCGAAGACCTGAGCGACCAGGACGAAATTTTCCACGGCTCTATGACATCGGCAGCCCGCTTCCAGGTGCCGGGCGAACAATATGTGTAACACCGGGCGCACCTATGAAAAGGACGGCTACGTCCCAAATGGCGGGCCATTCGCGACGACAAAGGCCGCGTGATGGTCGCCATCTGCCACAACATGCATCTGGGCGATGCCTGGGAATGGGCGGACGATCCGAGATATCCGGAGCCCTTCGCATCGATGGCTTTTCGCGTGGGACTCGACTACATCATGTATGGCATGACGCACTGAGCGGGCTGGGAGTCGGAGCCGCGAACGGGGCTCGCGGTTGCTGCAACCATGTTTGAATTTCTTTTCAAGTATCCGGTCGCGATTTTTTCTCAAGGGCGACTTCGTCCTGCTCGGCGCGTGGCCGAAGTGGGTCCTCTGCATGCTGCTACTCGCGGCGGCGGCGGATCTGGGCTGGCGCGTTTATTCGCGCGCTCGGGCGCAGCCGCGCACAGATTCGCAAATACTGGCAAGCGGCGGTGATCTGGCTGCTGCGAATCCGCCGTCGTCTGCGCTGGTTCTGCTTCTGCTGTGGCAGCCGGCCATCGTCGTCGCCGAACTGAAGCCGCAGCAGAATATCATCGCGATCCTGGTCGACGATTCGCGCAGCATGGGCATCGCCGACAGACGGCGCGACGCGCGAGCGCAGGCCGTACAAGGCGCTTCGGAACGGTGTGCTCGGCCGACTTGCAGCAAAAGTTTCAAACGCGGCTCTATCGCCTCGATAGCCGCGTTAGCCGACTCGACGGTCTCGAGCGACCTCGGCGCTGCAGCCGCGCCCGCCACGCACATCGGCGACAGCCTGAAGCAGCTGCTGGCCGAAACCAGCGATCTGCCGTTGGGCGCGGTGGTGCTGCTTACCGACGGCTCCGACAACTCCGGCGGAATCGACCGCGACACGATTGCCGCGCTTCGCAACCGGCACATTCCGGTTCATACCGTCGGTTTTGGTGACGGAACAGTTCCGCCCGACGTCGAAATGGATGACGCCGTGGTCGCGCCGCGGGTAATGGCGAATTCCCGCCTTTCCGCCGAGGTCACGTTTCCACCAGCGCGGATACGATGGGCGCAAGGCCACGCTCGCCGTTCGCGACGGCGACAAATTTTGTCGTCTCGCGAGATCACATTCGGCCGGCACGGCAAGATCCAAACCGAGGCGCTGCTCTTCAACGCAGGCGACGGCCGGAGCGAAATCCTTGCAATTTTCGATCGATCCGCAGCCGGACGAGAAAAATCGCCTCAACAACGGCGTGACACGCGCGGTGAATGTGGAATCGCGACAAGCGGCGCATTCTCTACGTGGAAGGCGAGCCGCGCTGGGAATACAAATTCATTCGCCGCGCCGAAGACGACGACAAGACCGTTCAGATCGTCTCCATGCTTCGCACCACCGAAAACAAGATTTACCGCCAGGGCATCAACGATCCGAAGGAGCTGGCGGACGGCTTTCCCAGCGCGCGCCGAGGATCTCTTCGGCTATCGGCCATCATCATTGGCTCGGTCGAAGCTGGCTACTTCACGCCCGCTGCAGCAGGACCTGATGCGCGAATTCGTCGACCGGCGCGGCGGCGGTTTGCTGTGGCTCGGCGGCCATTCTTCGCTTGCGGACGGCGTCTGGGGCGGATCGAGTCTCGTCGACCTGCTGCCCGTGGTGCTGCCGACGCACAAGAACACGTTTCATCGCGCGCCGGCTACTGCCGAGCTCACCGCCGCGGGAGCCGACAGCTTGATCTGCCGCCTCGCGGACGATCCCGACGTCAACGCGCAGCGCTGGAAAAAGCTTCCCTACATGATGGATTACCAGGAAGCGGGCACGCCCAAGCCCGGCGCCGCCGTGCTCGCGGAAATGCGCGCGGGCAGCAACAAGACTGCCGATGCTCATCACCCAGAATTATGGCCGCGGCCGAACCGCCGTCCTGGCCACTTCCGGTACCTGGCGATGGCAGATGAGCATGCCGCTGGGTGACACCAG
The DNA here is from genome assembly GCA_963800535.1 of uncultured Acidobacteriota bacterium. Lineage (GTDB taxonomy): Bacteria > Acidobacteriota > Terriglobia > Acidiferrales > UBA7541 > Palsa-295. The sequence continues at coordinate 165,343 of CAWDBK010000012.1, read as the reverse complement.
TCACAATGTTCTGGCAGCAACTGCTCCGTTGGCTCGCCGCAGACACGCCCGGCCACGTCGTGGCCATCCACGCCGAACCGAACGCTGCTCGACGACGGCCATGTGCATCTATCGGCGGACATACGCGACGACGAATATCAGCCGGCGCCCGATGCAAAAGTCGAAGCTCACGTGCTCGGACCCGGCGGCATCGCCGCAACCATCGAAATGGTTCCTGTTCCCGATTCACCGGGCAGCTTTCAAGCGGATTGGACCGCGGAAAAATCCGGTTCGTATGTCGCCGAAGTAACCGCGCAAAAAGGCACCGAGGATCTTGGTCGCGACGTAGTTTCTTTCCTGCGCTCCGACGACGTAGCGGAGAACTTCCACACCGAGCAAAACCGCGATCTGCTCGAGCGTCTCGCCCAGCAAACCGGCGGCCGTTACTGGCGCCCGGCTGATCTGCAAAGGCTCCCGGACGAAATTCCCTACTCCGAAGCAGGCATCACCATACGCGAAACCAAGGAGCTGTGGAATTTGCCCATCATCTTCCTCGCTCTTCTGCTCGCGCGCTCCATCGAATGGCTGCTCAGGCGTCGCTGGGGGATCGTATGAGCGCGCTTCGAACGATTGCCGCGCTCGTGCTACTCGTTTGTGCCGCGCTGCCCGCGAGCGCCTCCACTTATTTCGTCACCATCGCAGGCCTGGGCGGCGAGCCCGACTTCGAACAGCGCTTCACGTCGGACGCCAACGAACTCGACCACATTTTGAAATCCTCCGGCGGCGACGTTCACGTCTTCACGCTCACAGGCGCAAACTCCACCCGCCAGCACATCGACGAAATTTTCGCCCAGGTCGCTCGCGAGGCCAAGGCGGGCGACGATTTCGTGCTGATTCTCATCGGCCACGGCTCATTCGACGGCGTGGAGTACAAATTCAATCTCCCGGGCCCCGACGTAACCGCCGCCGAGCTCGCCACGTGGTGCGACCGGATTCCCGCAAAGCGCCAGCTCGTCGTCAATACCACCAGCGCTAGCGGAGGATCGATCGCCGCATTTGACAAGCCGGGCCGCGCCGTAATCGCCGCCACGAAAACCGGTACCGAGAAAAACGCCACCATTTTCGCGCGCTACTGGGTGGAGGCGCTGCGCGACCCTACGACGGACGTAAACAAGAACGACGCGATCAGCGCGATCGAGGCATTCGACTACGCCTCCGCGAAAACAGCCGCGTTTTACGATTCGCAAAAACGCCTGGCCACCGAACACGCCGTTTTCGAGGACACCGGCAAGCACGAATCCGTCCGTGCGGCGTCCACCGACACGGGCGAGGGGCTGTTCCTCTCCAATTTCACTCTCGTGCGCCTCGGCAGCGCGCAAAAGGCCTTCGACCGATCCAGCCAAACGCGACCTGCTCGCAAAAAAAGAAGAACTCGAGCAGAAGATTGACACATTGAAATATCAAAAAGCCGCCATGGCCGCCGACGATTACAAGCAACAGCTGACGGAAGCCTTGGTCGAACTCGCCCGCGTGCAGCAGGAGATCGACAAGTGACCCGCGCGCTCCACGCCACGTTCGCATGCTGCGCAATTCTCGCCACAGCCACGGCCTCGCGAGCTGCCACCGCATCGACGCCGGATGCCTGCGCCAGTCTCCGCAAACATGACAAAGCAGCCGAATCCCACGCCTGCTACGAAACGCTTTCTCAGCAGCGCGATCCGTATCTCCGCGCCGAAGGTTTCTGGGGCCTCGAAAATGTACCGCGAGGCCAACGAACAATTCCGCCTCGCCGTCGCGCAATCGGACGCCAATGCCCTCTACCGCGTCCGCTGGGGCCGCCTGCTCCACGAACGCTTCAACAACACCGACGCCGACGAATCTCTTCAAGGAAGCTCTACAACGCGATCCCAAAAGCGCGCAAGCCTATCTGGGCCTCGCCCTCGTCAGCGCGGACGGTTTCGACAACGCCGCAATCGATTGGGATGAGAAAGCACTCGCGCTCGATTCCAATCTGGTTGAAGCCCACGAGCTGATGGCCAATCTCGCTCTCGAAGATTCCGACACCGCGGTAACTCTAAAGGAAGCCGACGCAGCCATCAGCTCGTCCCCGATTCCTCAGAGGCGCTGGACGCGATGGCGATCCACGCAGCCGTAGAAGTCCTCGCCGACCGCTCCCCCGACGATTGGTTCGACGAAAATCAAGCAAGTAAACCCGCACTTCGGCGAGGCCTACGCCCTGGTCGCGCATCACCTGATCCTCAATCGTCGATATGAGGACGGCATCGCCTACTACCGCAAAGCCGTGGAGCTCGACCCCGAGCTCTGGTCCGCGCACTCCGAACTCGGCATCAATTTAATGCGCCTGGGCCGAGAGGACGAGCCGCGCCGCCAGCTCCAACTCAGCTACGACCACGGCTACCGCGACGCGGCCACGGTCAACAGCCTCCGCCTGCTCGATTCCTACAAGAACTTCATCACGTTCAAGGACGATACGCTGATCCTGAAGCTCCAAAACAAGGAAGCGGACCTGCTCCATCCGTATGTCGAGGCTGTGGCGAAAAAAGCTATGGCGACTTACGAATCAAAATACAAGTTCAAGCTCCCCGGCCCGGTGCAGATCGAAGTCTATCCAGACCACGAGGATTTCGCCGTGCGCACGCTCGGCATGCCCGGCCTCGGCGCCCTCGGCGTTACCTTCGGCGAAGTGGTGGCTATGGACAGTCCCTCAGGCCGCAAGCCTGGAGACTTCAATTGGGCCAGCACGCTCTGGCACGAAATGAGCCACGTCTACATCCTCACCATGACGAATCATCGCGTGCCCCGCTGGTTTGCCGAAGGCCTCGCGGTTCACGAAGAGACGCAAGCCTCGCCCGAATGGGGTGACCGCGTCACGCCCGAGATTCTTCTCGCCGTTCGCGACAAGAAACTTCTGCCTGTCACCGATCTCGATCGCGGTTTCGTCCGCCCGGAATACGAATCGCAGGTGATTGTCTCCTACTACCAGGCCGGACGAATTTGCGACTACATCCAGAATCGCTGGGGCGCCGACAAACTGCTCGCCATGGCTCATTCGTTCGCCACGGTTCGCACCACCGCGGACGTGATCCAGCAGAATCTCGGCATCTCCGCCGCCGATTTCGACAAACAGTTTCTCGCCTGGGTCGACGCTGACGTGGGAAAGACGGCTGCGAATTTCGACCTGTGGCGCAAGGATTTGAAAGACCTTGCCGCAGCCGCATCAGCCAAAGACCACAACAACGACCAGGTAATCACGCAGGGTCAGCAGATCCGGGATCTGTATCCGGACTACGTCTACGACGCCAACGCGTACGAATTCCTTGCGCAGGCCTATGAGGCGAATGGAAATAAGAAGGAAGCCGCCTCCGTCCTCACCGACTACGAAAAGCGCGGCGGCCACGACCCGGACGTACTGAAAGAGCTCGCCTCTCTCGAATCGGACCTCGGCAATCCCGCCGCCGCCGCGGCAACCCTCGACCGCATCAACGATATCTATCCCAGCGACGAGCAGCTCCATCGCAAGCTGGGCGATCTATGGCTCGCGCAGCATAACTTTCCCGGCGCCATCCGCGAGTACTCCGCGGTTGTCGCCATGCATCCTATGGATGCGGCTTCCGCGCACCTGAATCTGGCGCAAGCGTACCTGGCCGCCGGCCAGCCGGAAAAAGCGAAGGAAAACGTCCTCGAAACTCTCGAGGCCGCGCCGGATTACCGTCCCGCGCAGAAATTGCTTTTGCAGTTGCAAGACGACAATAAGGGGAAATAAACATGGCCGCTCCCGCTGAACTCAATCTCGACGCCGCAGCATTGCAAAAGCGCATCGAGCGTTTCCGCTCCGTCCGCGACGGAATCCTGGCGCAAATTCGCCAGGTCATCGTGGGGCAGGACGAAGTGCTCGACCAGATCATCATCGGCCTTTTCGTCGGCGGCCATTGCCTGATCACCGGGCTTCCGGGCACGGCGAAAACCTTGATGGTCCGCACCATCGCCCAAACGCTCGGCTTGGAATTCCGCCGCATCCAGTTCACGCCGGACCTCATGCCATCCGACATCACGGGCACAGACATTATTGAAGAGGATCCCTCGACCGGCCGCCGCCGCTGGACCTTCGTTCCCGGCCCCATCTTCGGCAATATTCTGCTGGCGGACGAAATCAACCGCACGCCGCCCAAGACGCAGTCCGCTCTGCTCGAAGCCATGCAGGAGCTTTCCTGCACCGTCCGCGGCAATCACTACGATCTGCCTCGGCCGTTCTTCGTGCTGGCGACGCAGAACCCCATCGAGCTCGAAGGCACTTATCCCCTGCCGGAAGCACAGCTCGACCGCTTCCTCTTCAACACCGTGCTCGATTATTTGAGCGCGGACGACGAAGTGAAGGTCGTCGACCTCACCACCGCCACGCGCGTCCCCGAAGTGAACGCGGTCACGAACGCCGAGGAAATTCTCGAATTTCAGAAGCTGGTGCGCATGGTCCCGGTCGCTGAATCGCTGGCGGACTACGTGGTGCGCGTTGTCCGCGCCACGCGCCCGAAAAATGCCGAAGCGCCGGACTTCGTCAAAAAGTATGTCAACTACGGCGGCAGCGTCCGCGCCGCTCAATTCATCGTTCTATCGGCCAAAGCCCGCGCGCTCTCCCGCAATCGCTACCACGTCGCGAAAGAGGACATCGTCGCTCTCACGCTTCCCGTCCTGCGGCATCGTATCCTGCTCAATTTCCACGCCGAATCCGATCGCATCGACACCGATGAGATCCTTCGCAGATTGATCGAGCAAGTGCCTCCGCCGAAAGGGGCCTGATCGTGCAGCGTTTTCTCGATCCCTCGGTCCTGGCTGGAATTTCCAGCCTCGACCTCATCGCCCGGACCGTCGTAGACGGTTTCGTCGCCGGACTCCACCGCTCGCCCGACCTCGGTTTCAGCCAGGAATTCGCCGAGTACCGCGCCTATTCCCCGGGCGATGACCTGCGCCACGTCGACTGGAACGTCTTCGCCCGCACCGAACGCGCCTATCTGAAAAAATATCGCGGCGAGACGAATAGCCTGCTCACCGTCGTGCTGGATGCCAGCAATTCCATGGACTTCACCTCGCACAAAGTCACCAAGCTCGACTACGCCCGCTTCGTCGCCGCCTCGCTTTTCTATCTCGCGATTCACAATCAACGCGACGCCGCCGGCTTGATCGTTTTCGACGACGAAGTGCGCAACTATATCCGCCCGTCCACGCGCCAGGGACAGATCAACCGGCTGCTCCACGGTCTGGAGCTTGCCGAGCCCCGCGCGCGGACCGATTTCGCCAAGCCCATGGCGCATTTTCAGGAATTTCTACGACGCCGCGGACTGGTCCTGGTGATTTCCGATTTCTACGAATCTCCCGAAAAAGTGATTCGAACGATTGAGCCTCTGCGCTTTCATGGAAATGAAGTCGTGCTCTTCCATATCCTCGACCCGAGCGAGCTGCGCCCCGGCCTCGACAAGCCCGTGATCCTCGTCGATCTGGAAACGCGCGACCACATGGAAGTCACGCCGGAATACGCGCGCGACGTCTATCACGGAAAGGTGGACGCCCACATTGAATCGCTGCGTGATGCCGCCCGCGCCGCCGGCATGGACTACCACCTGCTCGTCACCGATCGCCCGCTCGATGGCGCTCTCCGCGAATATCTCGCCATCCGGCAGGGGAGGAACTGATGGGATTCCTCGCTCCCTGGTTTCTCGCCGGCACCGCGCTCATTGGTCTTCCTCTGTATTTGCATCTTCTGCGTCGCCACACCACCACGCCGCGTCCCTTCAGCTCGCTAATGTTTTTCGAACGCCGCACTCAAAGCTCGATTCGCCATCGCCGCTTGCACTATCTGTTTCTGCTCTCGCTGCGGCTGGCTCTGCTGCTGCTGATCGTCCTCGCGTTTGCGAATCCTTACTTAAAGCGTTCGGCGGTCGCCGCAGCGGGCGATAAGCAACTGCTTCTCGTCGTCGACGATTCGTTCAGCATGCGCGCCGGCACGCGCCTGGCCGATGCCAAGAACGAAGCGATCTCGGTGCTGGCGTCGCGCAATGGCGCCACGCACGCTCAAGTCGCAATTCTCGGCTCGCGCGTCGAAATGCTCACGCAGCCCATCCAGGACTCCGCCGTGTTGCGCGCCGCCGTCCAAGGCATCCAGCCCGGCGACTCGCGCTCGAATTTCGCCGAGCTGGCCCGCGCCGTTCGTTCGCTCGTGGAAAGTTCGCGCGCCCCCATCGAGCTTCAATTTTTCAGCGACATGCAGAAATCGTCCATGCCCGCCAGCTTCGCGGAGCTCTCGCTGCCGTCAGGCCTGAGCCTCGTGCTGCATTCCGTCGCAAATTCCGCGCAGCCGAACTGGACCGTCGAATCCGTCCGCGCACCTGGTCGCGTCTGGGACACGAAAAAGGCACACGTGGACGCGACAATCGCCGGATACGGTACGCCGGCCGCCACACGGTCCGTTTCGCTTCTCGTGAACGGCAAGAAAGTCGCCAGCCAGAACGTCGAGGTTCCCGCCACAGGACGAGCCGACGTCGAATTTCAGTCGCTCGACGTGCCCTACGGCTTCAGCCGCTGCGAAGTTCGCATCGATTCCGCGGACGCTCTACCCGCCGACGATTCCTATCTTTTCTCGATCGAGCGCTCCGATCCTCAACCGGTCCTCCTCGTTCACGAATCCGGCGACACGCGCTCGCCCGTCTACTTCGGCTCCGCTCTCGGCTCCGCGGCCGAATCTTCCTTCTCCTTCGAATCGCTCACGCCCGAGCGCGCCGCCAATACCGCGCTTTCAAAATATGCCTTCGTCGTCCTTGCGGACGTAGGCTCGCTGCCGTCGCAGTTCGAAAATGATCTCGTGCGCTACGTCCAGGGCGGTGGCGGAGTGCTGGTCGCGGCCGGTACCAACACCGGCCATCGCTCGCGCGTCCCCGTCACTCAAGACGCCATTACCGGTACGCACGACTATTCGCGCGAAGCCTCACGCTACCTCACCGCCGGTGACGCCGATACATCCTATCCGTCGCTCGCGGGCAGCGACCGCTGGGCCGGCGCCGAGTTCTACTACGCCGTCGCCGTCGATCCGTCGAACTCTCGTGTGGTCGCCCGGCTCACGGATCAGACGCCGCTCCTCCTCGACCGGAAAATCGGCGAAGGCCACGTCCTGCTTCTCACCTCCGGTCTCGACGATCTGACGAACGATTTGCCCGTCCAACCAATTTTCGTGCCCTTCGTGAAACAAACTGCCCTGTACCTATCCGGGACAACCGATCGCGGCGGTTCGCGAATCGTAGATTCAGATCTCGAGTTGCGGACCTCGAAAGATCAGGCCGTCAGCGTCGAGATCGTCGATCCGGCAGGTCGTCGCCCTCTCACGCTACAGGAGGCGACGACCGCCGAATCCTACCCGCTGAAATCGAGCGGCTTTTATGAAGTGCGCTTGGCCAATGGCCGCCGCGATTTGATCGCCGTCAATCCAGATCGCCGCGAATCGAATCTCGCCCCGGTTCCGGACGATGATCTCGCGCTCTGGCGCGGCTCCAGCACAGGAAACGCAGCAGCCGGACAGCAGGCCGCGGCCGCGCCGGCGAACGAATCCGAGCCTGCGAAACCGCGCAGCCTTTGGTGGTACGCTATGTTTTTGGTGCTGCTGGCCGTCCTGGCGGAATCCATCGTCGCGAGCCGCTATCTGGCCACTCCGCAGGAAGAGCTGAAAGAACCGTCATGACCGCGCGTCAACAGCTCGACCGCTACCTGGAGCAGCTGCAACGCCGCCTCCGCATTCGCACTACCCTGCGCGGCGCGGCGATTTTGGCGTCCGCGGCGCTCGTCACTACCGTGGTTCTCGTTCTGATCGCCAATGCCCTGCGATTTTCCGGCGCCAGTCTCACGCTCTCCCGCATCGTTCTGTTCGCGATCATCGCGGCTTGCATCGCGTTCGCCTGCGTCATACCGCTGTTGCGGATGAACCGCCGACGCAGCGCCTGGGAAGCGGAAACGCTTGTCCCGGATTTTCAGCAGCGCCTCGTCACGCTCGCCGAACGCGAGCACGAACACCGCCACGAAAGCGAAGGCCAGGGCGCATTCGCCGAGCTGCTCGCGGCGGACACCATGAAAATCGCGCAGCGCGCCGAAATTCGACAGGTCGTACCCAACACAAACCTGATCGTCTCGCTTGGCACCGCTCTCGCGTCTATCGCCGTGCTGCTCTGGATTATTCTCGCGGGCCCCGGATTCCTCGGCTATGGCGCCGCGCTTCTCTGGGCCGGCAGCGCCGGTGCCGCGCCGCTCTACGACCTTCGCGTCACGCCCGGCGACGCCACCGTGCGCCGAAATTCCGATCAGCTCATCAGCGTCGAACCACGCGGCGTGGAAACCAACGCTATCCGCATCTACGCGCGCTACGAAAGTACCTCGAAATGGGATCAGCTCCCCATGCAACCGCAGCCCGGCACTTCGAAATTCCAGTTCCTCTTCGCCGGCTTGCCCGAGGGCGTCGAATACTACGTGCAAGCCGGCGAGTTGCGCTCGCCGCATTTCCACATTCGCGTCACGGATGTACCGGCAGTGAAGCAAATTCGCGTCACTTATCGCTTCCCTTCGTGGACGGGGATTCCTTCAGCCACTGACGATCATGGCGGCGATCTCCGCGCCATCGAGGGCACCGACGCCGATCTTGAAATCACCATGGATCGTCCGCTCACGAATGGCGTGCTCGTCCTCGACGACGATCATCAAATCCAGCTCCGCGCCGGCGCTAATAATCTCTACACCGGCACCATTCACCTGGAAAAAGACGGCGCGTACCACGTTGCCGCGCTCGATCGCGGTGAATCCGTCCGCGTCTCCGAAGACTATTTCATCAGCGCCACAAAGGCCGGCGCGCCCGATGTGGTCATCGCGCGCCCCGCGGGCGACTATCGAGCCAGCCCGATCGAAGAAGTGACCGTACAGGCCAAAGCCGACGACGCATTCGGCCTCCGCGAATTCGCGCTGCACTATTCCGTGAATGGCGGCGCCGACCAGACTCTCAATCTGCTGCCCAAGGCCGGCCAAAAGGCTGCGGGCGGTTCCACCGTGCTGCGCATGGAAGATTTCAAGGCCGTGCCCGGCGACATCGTCAGCATCTACGCCACGGCGAAAGATGCGCACGCCGAGTCGCGAACCGACATGTTTTTCATTCAGGCTGAGCCTTTTGAGCGCGATTACTCGCAGTCGCAGCAAGCCGGAGGCGGAGGTGGTGGCGGAGGCGGCGGCAACGCCCCGGATGAAATCTCGAAACGCCAGAAAGAAATCATCGGCGCCACCTGGAAGCAGCTCGGCGAGAAAGGCGGCACGGCGGAAAGCGCCGCGCAAAACGCCAAATTCCTTTCCGGAGTTCAGGCCAAGCTTCACGATCAGGCGGTCTCGCTCGCTAATCGCCTGCAGATGCGCGGCCTCGACGGCGGCAACGACGAATTCGACTCCTTCCAGAAAAATATGAATGCCGCAGCCGCCGCCATGACTCCCGCGGCCGACACGCTGCGAAACGAAAAGTGGAAAGATTCGATCCCGCACGAGCAGCAGGCGCTTCAATACCTGCTGCGCGCGGAGGCCACCTTCCGCCAGATTCAGGTCGCATTCGGCGGTGCCGGTGGAGCGGGCGGCAGCGCTGGCCGCGACCTCGCGAGTCTGTTCGACCTCGAGCTCGACACCCAGAAAAACCAGTACGAAACCGCGCAGACCGGCAATTCCGCCGCGAAGCAAAGCGAAAAAGTCGACGAAGCGCTCCGCAAGCTCGATGAACTCGCGCGCCGTGAAGAGCAGCTCGCGCAACAAAACAACCAGAATCTGACCGAGCAGCGCTGGCAGCAGGAAATGCTTCGTCGCGAAGCGGAAGAACTTCAAAAGCAGATCGAGCAACTCACTCGCAACAACGGAAACTCGCAGTCGAACTCCCCGAACGGGCAGCCGTCGGGAGAATCTTCGAGCAGCGGCGGCTCCGCTTCCGACCCGCGCGTGCAGCAGGCGCTGAATCAACTCCGCCAAGCCAACGAAGAAATGCGCCGCGCGAATTCCCAGAGCGCGCAAGGCCAGCAGGGCCAAGCCGACGCGCGTAGCGCGGCGCAGCGCCTGCGCGACGCAAAAAATCTGCTGGGCGGCACGCAGCGCCAGCAAAATTCCGGCCGCCTCGATTCGCTGGCGCAGGAAGCGAATCGCCTGGCCAATGAGCAGCGCAATCAATCCGATCGCATTCGCAATATGACGCCCGGCAGCGGCTCGGAATCGAGCGAGGAAGCGGCGAACGGACCGGCCGTAACCTCCGGCCGTGACAATCCGCAAGCGCTCGCCGACGATCGCCAGAAACTCGCCGACGATCTGGAGCACCTGGAATCGCAAATGCGCGACGCCGTCCGCGACCTCGCCGGCGGAAATCGTGACGCTGCATCAAAGTTGCGCGACGCCCTGCGCCAGGCCGATCAGTCCGACCTCGACACTCGCGTGCAGCGCAGCGCGGACATGCTTCGCCGCGGCATGAGCCCCGATCACAACGGAAGCGAGTCGCAGATCGGTTCGGACCTGCAGAAGATGGAGCAGCAGACGCGCGATGCGCAGCAGTCGCTCGGCAATGGCGGCGAGCAGCCGGGCGGTTCCCGGCAGGACGCCCTGAATGAAGTGCAGACGCTGCGCGACCGCCTGCAAGCGCTCGATCGCAACTCGCAACCACGTGGAGCTAGTGGACCAAGCGGACAAAACGGCCCGGGGAATCAGCGAGGCAGCCAACAATCCGGACAACAATCAGGCCCCGGCGGTCAAAACGGTCCCGCTAGCGCGTTCGTCAACCCTAGCGGCGGAAACGCAAGCCCCATCTACGGCGGCATGAACAGCGGCAATAACGTTTACAATTACGGCCAGATGCCCTCGCCGCCGGATGGTTACGCGAATCCCGCGCCCCAACAGGCCTATCGCGACAGCATGGCCCAGCTCGATCAGCTCCGCCAATCCGTGAAGGACGATCCCGAATCCCTTCGTGAAGTGCAGGACCTGATTCGCGAAATGCAGCGCCTGGACCCCAGCCGCTTCCCCGGCAATCCAGCCATGATCGAAGAACTCCACAATCGCGTGATGGCGGACGTCGACAAGCTCGCACTCGAGCTGCGCCGCGCGTCCGAAGGAAAGCAATCCGGCCAGGTCCACGGCACCGATTCGCAGCCCGTTCCCGTCGGCTACGAAGACGCCGTCGCGGATTATTTCCGCCGCCTCAGCAAAACACCTTAGGCCTGTCGCAGTCCCGCTTGCTGCCGCTGAACATCCGATGAACGCGTCGCTGAGCGGCGTTCTAACGAGCGCTGAACTTGGCATTGCACGTTACGAATCGCCGGCCGCGAAGACGATGCCGCAGCCGCATCGTTCTCTGGCTGGCAGATTTCGAAAGCCATGTCGCCTGTCCGTTGGTGCAAGAAAAGGACAAGTGCAGTTTCCAGAATTTTCGGAGGCGACCGTGAATCGCGATCGCGTTGCGATACTTGCTGATGCGATATGACCGATGAGTCTTATGACGACTCATCAGATGGCGGATTCAGTTGTAGGCTCTGGACATTCCCCGGGGCCCTTCTCTTGAGGCATGTGGCAAACCGCCGCGCCACTCGGGCATGGGGATATTACCGAGCGCTACACCCACCGCGGCACAAGCTTGAAGACGCGTACTGTCTAATGCGGGCAACGAAGACGAGCGCTTGTCGAGGATGAGCGGAAGCTCGGTGCAGCCCAGAGCCACGCTATCGCACCCGCGTTCCTTTAACCGATCAATAATACGCGTCAGGGCGTCTCTCGATTCGTCCAAGATCACTCCGCGAACCAGTTGTTCAAAAATAATGTGGTGGACGATCTTGCGGTCCTCCTCCAACGGCGACAGGCTGTTCAACCCCGCGCGCTTGATCGCCTCTCGATAAACCGGACCTTCCATGGTCCAACGTGTGCCGAGGATTCCGACTCCATGAAAGCCCTGACGTTTCGCCTCTCCGACGACGACCTCAGCAATGTGCAAACCGGGCAGGGGCAGCGGCGATTGCATGGACTCAAGCGCGATATGTGCAGTATTGTCCGGGCAGAGAAAAAAGTCCGCACCTGCAGCCACAAGCCGCTGCGCCGCCTTTTCCAACCGGCGCGCAATCGGAGGCAAGTCCATCCGCTCCCAATCCATCATGCTCGCGCCCATCGCTTCGATGTCCATGACTATGTCAGGATGAAAGTGCGCGCCCAAGCGCCGTTCGCCTTCGTGACAAGCCGCTAGAAAGCTCAAGGCTGCACCTTCCGCACTATGAGCCAAAATGCCTATGCGTTTGGTCCTGCTCGATTCCATTGAGCGCGCCTCGTGGCCGCGAGTCTAAATTTTATATAACAAAATGAAGGCCCCCTCTAATGAGGCTGTTTTTATGGAGGAGAATTGATGGAGGCGCGGGTGGGAATCGAACCCACGAATGAAGGTTTTGCAGACCTCTCCCTTCCCACTTGGGTACCGCGCCCCGGACCGACAGTATAGCGAAACCGCCGCAAGCTTTCAGCCTACGCACACGAGCCGACTTCGCTCGCCTGGGCGGTCATCGAACATCTTCTCCGCGGCGCGCGTTCGCGCTAGAGTGTTTAGAGCGGGTTCGAACAACACAGTCACGGCATCCCGGGAAACTCATGCTGGCAAATCCCATCGTCTGGCTGGTGGCGGGCGCGATCGGCATTGCGATCGTGGCACTAATCGTGCGCGCGGCAAGCCGCCGCTCCGAGGAACAGCTGGCCGCGACGCGGCAGGAGATGCAGAATTCGCTCGCGGCGCAGCTGCAAGCCGTTACCGGGCAGCTCAATCACGTGATGCAATCCGTGACGCAGCAGCTCGGCCAGGTGCGCCAGGATCTGCAAACAGGGGTTGCCGCGAGCGGACAACTGGCCACCGAAGCGCAGCGCGAAGTTTCCAAGCAGCTGAAATCCTCTACCGACGCGCTGGTGCAGATGAGCCAAAAAGTGGGCCAGATGCAGCAGACCAGCCAGGATCTTTCGAAAGCCACGCAGACGCTGCAGTCCGTTCTCGGCGGAGCCAAAACCCGCGGCTCGCTGGGCGAAATCGCGCTCGAAGCCCTGCTTGCGGACGCGCTGCCGCAATCGGCGTACACGATGCAATATCGATTCGCTTCGACGGGTGCCATCGTCGACGCCGTGGTTCATCACGGCGACCGCCTGCTCTGCGTCGATTCGAAATTTCCCCTCGAAGCCTACCGCCGCCTCGCCGAGGACAACGACGAAGCGCGGCGCGATTTCTGCACCGCCGTCCGAAAACACGCCAGCGCCATCGCCGAGAAATACATCCTGCAGGACGAGCGTACGCTCGATTACGCGCTGATGTTCGTCCCCTCGGAAAGCATCTATTACGAGCTGCTGATGAGCACGGATACGAAGCACGGCCGGCTGGAGGAATTCTGTCGCGGAATCCACGTCCTGCCGGTTTCGCCGAACACTTTTTTAGCGATCCTGAGCGCCGTGGCCATCAGCCTGCAGGGCCAGCAAATCGAGGAAAACGCGAAGCATCTGGTCGCTGAACTGGCGGGCGTAACGAAGCAGTTCGAGAATTTCGCGGACGTCTACGAGAAGCTCGGCACGCATCTGCGCAACGCGCAGAAAAGCTATGAGGACGCCGACGGCAAGATGACGCGCGTGCGAAACTCGCTCGAGCAGATGTCCCAGGGCGCGCTGCCGGAATCCGCGCCGAAAATCTTGGAAGGCGCCACAACCGAATAGCCCGCTAGAGCGCCGCCCACGCCGCGCTCAAAAGGGTTCGAAAATCCCCGTCGATGGTCTGCCCCACCATCTTGGCCACTTCCGCTCGCACGTTCGGCACGTCCTTCGGCTTCTGCTCGATGCGCTTGGCAAGATAGCGAACGTCGCCCTGCCGATCCTGCGGCGCCAGCACCGCGGCCGCCCATAAATATCGCCACGCAATCGACGTATCCGGCGGCGGGATCAGCCGCGCGCGAAACGAAAAATCGCCCGAACGCACCGCGCGAACCTCGATCGTGGCGACGTTCTGCCCTCCGCCCCTGGTAAGCACTTCCTGCGAATCCCCTGCCGCGAACTTCAACACGTTGGGCGTCAAATTTTCAACCACGAGCCCCAGTTTTTCGTCGGTTCCGCGGACGCGCACGCTTAGCCGCGATTTTTTCCCCGGCAGCGGAGTCGGTTCCGGCGCATCAAACGACAAATCGACGAGCGTCGATCTCGCCGAGGCCGTTGTTCCGGGCGAATCGATTCGCAGCGTCGCGGGCCCCGGCTCCGCCTTCGATCCCGGAATCGCCACCAGGCATTCGGGCGACGCCGCCAGCACCAGCGCCGGCTGATCGTTGATCCAGACGGAGTCCGCATCGGCATCCCCGCGCAACCCCGGCGTGCAAACCCAGAATCGATCGCGCAGCGAAATCACGGGTTGCACTACGGTCGCGGCGGGCTCGCTCGCGCCCGTGGCCGGATCGACGAGCGCGGCCGCCGATGCACCCGACGCCTTGGCGAGCATGTAATCGTGCGCGGCAGGCGCGGTGAACGTCGCGCGGCCCGTGCGGTCCGTCGTAACCGTCTGCCCGTCGTCGATCGTGACGGTTACGCCGGCGGCGAGCTTTCCATCCACGCCGAAAACCGCCAGTGTCGCCGGATGCCCCGCCATCACCCGCAGCGGCAGCAGAATGGTCACGCTCCAGGTGGTGTAAGCGCTCGACTGCGCCTGCGCCGCGCACAATTCCGGCGCGAGCGTGCGCGATCCCATCGCTGCCAGGCAGGCGCAAGCCGCCAGCAACCCTCCGCAGTGCCGCGTCGCGCGCGCGGCAATTCCGAATTTAGGCGCGGTTCCCATTAATCCCGCCGTCCGCCCCCCCGTGTTTCAATCCGACCACAATTTTCCAGACCGTCATTCTGAGCGCAGGGTCGACGCAGTTCGTCGACCCGAAGTCGGAGAATCCCTCCCCAGCTTCCCCCCTTCGCCCCCCACGCAAGTTAATCGTCCAACCGCACCACAAACGTAGTCAATTGCTCATTCGCGTGCAACTGATCCGCCAACTGCTGGGCCGCTACCTCAGTGGGCAGGCGGCCCACGCGAACTCGATAGAACATCCCGTTCGGCCCATCGAACTGCGCCACGCTCACCGTCCCGTAGCGCGCGGCCAGCCGCTCCCGGAAATTCTGAGCGTTGTCCTGCGACTGGAACGCGCCCACTTGCACCCCAAAAAAACCCGCTGCTGGATTCGGGCCGCCTATCAGCTCTAGCCTCACCGGCGCCGTCCCCGGCCCCACCATCTCGATCGCCTGCGCCGCCGAAAGCGAAAGGTCGATCACGCGATTCGCCACAAACGGTCCGCGATCCGTGATGCGAACTTCCGTCTGCTTCCCGTTGCGCAGGTTCGTCACACGGACAATCGCGCCAAACGGGAGCGTGCGATGCGCGGCGGTCATCTGGTGCATGTCGTAAATTTCGCCGTTCGACGTGCGGCGTCCGTTGAACGGGTCGCCGTACCACGATGCCACGCCCTCTTCCACGTACTCGCCGGTAACCGCCGGCTGGCGTTCGATGGCGGGAGGTGCGGCCGACGGAGGCGATGGCGCCGGCATGGGTGCAATCGAAGGAGGATAGCTCACGGGCGCCTGCGTAGTTTGCGTGCGATGCGTACAGCCCGCCGCGATCAAGGCCGCCATGGCCAGTGCCGGAACCAGCCGGGCGCCGGGCGCTAGCCGCGTTTGTAGAGCGTCACGACTCCGCGTGAAGCGCCAAATTGCGAGGGGACGAAACTCCGCTCGAAAATCGAAGACCTTCACACGATTTCCTGATTCACGTGTTCGCTCTCAACTCCGGTATTATAGGAACGCTCCTACATTACCGCAAGGAAGCCCATTTGGTGCTATCGCCGCGCACGCGTTGGAAGATCGAGCGGTTTTTCAAAAAACTCAGTGGACCCTCAGCCGGTGAAAGCGAACAGCCGCGCCCGAAACTCTGCCCCGCCTGTCGCACGCTGGTCGGCGCCGGGGCCACGCGCTGCCACAATTGCGGCGCGAGCATGCGATTTTCCATGGCCGCGGCCAGTCAGTCACTTTCGCGGTATATGCCCCAGACGTCGCCGGTCACCTATTCGATTCTCACGGTAAGCTGCCTGATTTTCCTGGCTAGCCTGCTGGCGACGATTCACGAAACCGGCTTTCAAGGTGCCGGTGGGGGACTGGAAGGGATTTTCAACCTCGGCGGAATCGCGGGCGACGTGCTTCAGCGGGGTGGAGCTTCGTTGCCGCTGCCGTACAATCTGGCGCAACCGTGGCGCTTCGTCACCGCCGTATTTTTGCATGGCAGCATCCTCCATATCCTTTTTAACATGTGGTTTCTGATGGACGTGGGCCCTCAAATCGAGGAGTTGTACGGATCCGCGCGCTATCTTTTCATCTATGTCGTCACCGGAATCGGCGGGTACTTGTTTAGCAGCGCCATGGGGCACTTTAGCATTGGCGGGTCCGGGGCGTTGATGGGGCTGGTGGGCGTTCTGCTCGCGCTAACGACCGGGCGGCAAAGTGCTGCGATGCAGATGCTCCGCAACCGGCTAATCTCTTTCATCATCTACATTGCGATCATTGGTTTTCTGATGCGCACGGTCGATAACTGGGCGCACGGTGGCGGACTGCTAACCGGCTTTATTCTGGGGAAAGTGATGAGCGACCGGCCGCCGTTGACGCCGGGACAGCGGACGCTGGCCAATTCGCTTGGCTGGGGTGCAGCGCTGGTCGTGATCGCCAGCTTTGCCATGGCCGTGCTCAACATCACACGCGGCGGCATCTAGTGGCGCCGGCTCGTCGACGATAACGCTATCGGGCTTTACGATCGCACTCGATCTCCGAGTCGATGCCCAGAAACCTACTGCCCCGCCGCCAACTGCCGCGACACCACCACGCTGTAATGCAATCCCGAGATGATGATGAGCGCCGCCACCAGGTAGGAACAAATATCACGGGCGATGCCCAGGCTCTGCCGCTGCCACGCAGCCATCACCAGCACCAGGATGATCAGAAAGATCTCGAAGGTCGTCGTCAGCTTGCCCCAAATGCTGGGAGGAAACGGCCGGTAACCCACGGTAATCAAAATCACGGCGCATGCCACCAGCAACAGCAGGTCCCGCCCCAGCACCAGTATCGCCAGCCACCATCCGATGCGCGCCTTCAGCGCCAGCACCAAATAGGACGTCGACATCAGCAGCTTATCCGCGATCGGATCCAAATACGCCCCGAGCGCCGTCTTCTGGTCGAGCGAACGCGCCAGATAGCCATCCAGCGCATCCGTCAATCCGCTGGCCACCAGAATCGCTAGTGCGACGAAATACCGGTCGTATTCGATGGCAATAATAAAGAAGGGCAGGAACGCTAGCCGTAGCAGCGTCAGTTCGTTTGGAACCGTAAAAATCCGGTTTCGCATTGTCAGGTTTGAGACTTAAATGTAGCGCCGCGGCCTTCGGCCCGGCAACTTCTCCGCGTCACGCAAACTGCGCCAGATACTCCCCCAAGGACCGGCCCACTTTCCTTTCGAACACCGCGGAAAGCGGCGGAATCGACCCGCGCGCTTCATCGAGCGCGATTCGCTCGATCCGCACCATCGGGAAAAACAGCGTCGGCAGTCCGATCCGGTCGCCCTCCGGATGCAGCACTTGGCTGACGAAATCATCGAACGAGCCGAGATCGATGCCTCGCATCGTCACGCCCGCCTGCGAAATCTCCACCAGCTCGCCCCACAGCCTTTCCTTCGGGCTGTGCAAGCTCACCACCACGATTGAATGTGGCTGCATCGACGCTCCTGAAAAACGTACTTCGCGATTTCGTAGAGGCACAGCATGCTGCGCCGGGCAAACTTCCTTGGCGCCCCGCCGCCCATTCGCCTGGCGCGACCGCGGCCCGCGCGCCTACACGGTGATCGTTTTCAAATCCGGCGCGCGCAACAACACCGGCTCGGTCACCTTCTGCACTGCGTCCGGCGTCACGCCCTCCGCCACTTCGCGCAACAGCAATCCCTTCGGCGTCACTTCGATCACCGCCATCTCCGTCACGATCAAGTCCACCACCGCCACGCCCGTAAGAGGAAGTGTGCACTTCTTGACGATCTTCGGCCCGCCGTCCTTCGTCGCGTGTTCCATGGCGACGATCACGCGCTTCGTCCCCGCCACCAGATCCATCGCGCCGCCCATGCCCTTCAGCATCTTTCCCGGCACGGCCCAGTTCGCCAGATTTCCCTGCTCGTCGACCTGCAGCGCTCCCAGAACGCACACGTCCATGTGCCCGCCGCGAATCATCGCAAACGAATCCGCGCTCGAAAAATACGAGCTGCCGGGAACTTCCGTCACCGGCTCCTTGCCGGCATTGATCAGGTCCGGGTCCTCTTCCCCTTCGTAAGGATACGGCCCGATTCCGAGCATCCCGTTTTCCGATTGCATGATCACGTCCATGCCGGCGGGCAGATAATTCGGAACCATCGTCGGGATTCCGATGCCGAGGTTGACGTAATAGCCGTCGCGCATTTCCTGCGCCACGCGCCGCGCGATGAATTCGCGCTTGTCCATTGCCGCAGCCATCACGCGCCCCGCTTTCGCTTCGGGCCCGGCTCCATCGGCTTGATGTAATTCGTGCCCTGAAAAATCGCGTCAACGAAGACGCCCGGCGTATGCACCTGATCCGGATCGATTTCGCCCAGCTCGACCAGGTGCTCCACTTCCGCGATCGTATAATCCGCCGCCGTGGCCACCACCGGATTGAAATTCCGCGCCGTCTTCCGGTAAACCAGATTTCCCCACCGATCGCCCTTCCAAGCCTTCACGAACGCGAAATCCCCGCGCAGCGCCGGCACCAGGATGTGCGGTCGCCCATTGAACTCGCGCACTTCGCGCCCCTCGGCGACCATCGTGCCGTACCCCGTGGGCGTGAAAAATGCGGGAATGCCCGCTCCGCCCGCTCGCATCCGTTCAGCGAGCGTCCCCTGCGGATTCAATTCCATCTCGATTTCTTTGTTCAGCGCGAGCTTCTCAAATACTTTATTGCTGCCCACGTAGCTCGCAATCAGCTTCTTCACCTGCCGGTTCCCGATCAGCGCCCCCAGGCCGTAGCCCTCAATCCCCGGATTATTCGACGCCACCGTCAGGTCCTTCGTCCCCTGCCGGATCAGCGCATCGATCAAATTCTCCGCCACGCCGGCCGTCCCAAACGCGCCCATCAGGATCGTCGCGCCATCCTTCACGCGCCCGATCACTGCCTCCGCATTGGCCACACGCTTATCCACGCGCTCTACCCCTCACAAATGTTCATCCGGAAAGCAGGAGTTTACTACAAACGGGAATGGCCTCGCAGGGAGGGAACGGCTTCGATGAGGCTGCGTTGCTATTCAGCAGACCGCCGGCTAATCCCTGCGCGCGCCGCGTGCTTCAACACCCGAACCCGTTCCGCCACTGCCCGCACCGCATCATTCACTCCCGGCGCCTTCTCAATCTCCGACATCAGCGCCGACCCCACCACCGCCGCATCCGCGATCCCGCCCAGCACGGACACATGTTCCGGCATGGAAATCCCGAATCCTACGGCCAGCGGCAATTTCGTCGCCCGCCGCACGCGCCGCGCCAGCGCCGGCAAATCCTCCGGCATCGAATCCCGCTCGCCCGTCACGCCCGTGCGCGATATCAAATACAAAAATCCGCTCGAGCAGCCCGAAATAATTTCCAGCCGCTCATCGGTCGACGTCGGCGCCGCCAGAAAAATCGTATCCAGCCCGCGCGTATGCATCGCCTTCCAATAGTCGCCCGCTTCCTCCGGCGTCAAATCCGTGGCCAGTGCCCCGTCCGCGCCTGCAGCACGGGCCGCCTCGGCAAATTTCTCCACGCCCATTTGCAGGATCGGATTGAAATAGCTGAAAAGAATCAGCGGCACTTCCGATTTCGCACGCACGCGCCGCACCAGTTCGATCACGCCCGCCAGCGTCGCGCCTCCCCGCAGCGCCCGCTCGCTCGCCCGCTGAATCGTCGGCCCGTCCGCCACCGGATCGCTGAACGGCACCCCCAGCTCGATCACGTCCGCGCCCGCTTCCGCTGCGCCCAGCACGATTTTTTCACTCGCCTCAAGCGATGGGTCGCCCGCCGTGATGTACGCGATCAGCCCCAGCTCGCCGGCGGCGGAAAGTGCCCGGAATCGGCGCGTAATCCGACCCTCGTGGCCCGGAATTCCAGCCGAACTTTGCAAGCTGTCAGATTTTCGTGGAGTATCCGCGTCAGACATATTTCGAGAGGGTGCCCATGTCCTTATCGCCGCGCCCGGAAAGATTCACGATTACGACTTCGCCCTTCTTCATCTTCGGCGCCCGATTAGAAAGCTCAGCGAACGCGTGCGCCGACTCCAGCGCCGGAATAATCCCCTCCGTGCGCGCCAGCATTTTCGCGGCGGCGATCGCCTCGTCGTCCATCACTGCCGTGTATTCCGCGCGCCCCTGATCGGCCAGCCACGCGTGCTCGGGCCCCACCGCCGCATAATCCAGCCCCGCCGACACCGAATGCGTCGTCGCAATCTGCCCATCCACGCTCTGCAGTACAAATGTATACGTCCCCTGCAACACGCCCGGCCGTGCGCCCGTAAACCCCTCCGCAGCCGCCAGCCGCGCCGCGTGTTCGCCCAAAGTCCTGCCGCGACCGCCCGCCTCCACGCCCACCATCTTCACGCTCGCATCGCCCAAAAACGCGTGAAACAATCCGATCGCGTTCGATCCGCCACCCACGCACGCGTACAAATAATCCGGCAGACGCTTCTCAATCCGCACGACCTGCTCGCGCGCCTCTTCGCCGATAATCTTCTGAAAATCGCGCACGATCATCGGATAGGGATGCGCCCCGAGCACCGACCCCAGCAGGTAATGCGACGTCCGCACATTCGTCACCCAGTCGCGCATGGCCTCGTTGATCGCGTCCTTCAGCGTCTTGCTGCCCGCGTCCACGCCGATCACTTCCGCGCCCAGCAGCCGCATGCGGCTCACGTTCAACGCCTGCCGCTCCATGTCCTCCGTGCCCATATACACCGTGCACGCCAAGCCCAGCCGCGCCGCCACCGTCGCCGTCGCCACGCCGTGCTGCCCCGCGCCGGTTTCGGCGATCACGCGCTTTTTGCCCATGCGCACCGCGAGCAATCCCTGCCCCAGGCAATTGTTGATTTTGTGCGCGCCGGTGTGCAGCAGGTCTTCGCGCTTCAGATAAATTCGCGCCGTCCCGAAATGCTCCGTCAGCCGCGAAGCGAATTGCAACGGCGTCGGCCGCCCCGCGAAATTGTGCAGCAGCATGTCCAGCTCTAGCCGGAACTGATCGTCGCGCTGTGCCTCCGCATATACACGCTCCAATTCCTCGAGCGGCGCCATCAGCGTCTCCGGAACGTATCGCCCGCCGTACGGGCCGTAACGCCCGCGCTCCCGCACTACCTGCGCCGTGTAGCTCATCGTGCTTTTCCCTTTACTGCTTTCACGAAACTTTTCATCCGCCGCGCGTCTTTTTTCCCCGGCCGCGATTCCACTCCGCTGCAGACATCCACCGCGTATGGCCGCGCCGCACGAATCGCCTCGCCCACATTTTCGGGCGTCAACCCGCCCGCCAGAATAATTCGTCCGTGTCCCTTGGCCCGCCGCGCCGCTTGCCAATCGAACGTCTTGCCCGTCCCGCCCCGCGCCTTCCGGCTGTAGGCATCGAGCAGAATCGCATCCGCGCCTTTGTAAGCATCCAGCTGCGCCGCGCGGAAGAATTTCTTCACGCGCATCGCCTTGATCACGGACTTGATCACCCGCAGCCGCCTTCCGTTCCGCGCCAGCCGCGCGACCATCGCTGGCGTCTCATCGCCATGCAGCTGCAGCTGGTCCAGACCAACGCTCCGCGCAATTTCCAGCATCGCCTCTTCCGATTCGTTCTCAAACACGCCCACCGCCGAAATGTTCCCCGGCAGCTTCTTCACCATCCGCCGCGCCTTCGCCGGCGTCACGTACCGCGGACTCGTGGCCACAAAATTAAATCCCAGCAGATCCGCGCCGCTCTCAATCGCCCGCCGCGCGTCCGCCCAATTCGTAATCCCGCAAATTTTCACCTTCACCATTTCTGGTCAATTTCCAATTAACGGGCACCAATCAAGGCCCGCAACGGCGCGCCCGGCTCCGCGTACCTCATCAGATGCTCGCCGACCAAGAACGCATCGAATCCCGCCGACCGCAGGCGCGCCAAATCCTCATGCGTCCGCAACCCGGACTCGCTGACCGCCACGCACGAATCCGGAATTTCCTCGATCAACTCCAGCGAAGTTTCAATCCGCACATTGAAATCCCGCAGATCGCGATTGTTAACGCCCATAATCCTCGCCCCGGCCGCAATAGCCCGCGCCACTTCGTCGCGCGAGTGCACCTCCACCAGCGGCTCCATCCCCAGCGACCGCCCCAACTCCAGCAGCTCGCGCAGCGCCTCATCGCTCAAAATCGCGGTGATCAGCAAAAACGCATCCGCCCCCGCGGCCCGCGCCTCCCACACCTGCCAGGGATCGACGATAAAATCTTTGCGCAAAATCGGCACGCCCGCCGCTTTCTTCGCAGCCTTCAAATCGCCCAGCGAGCCCTGAAAAAATTCCTCTTCCGTCAGCACCGAAAGCGCCGCCGCACCCGCTCCGGCTAATTCCGCCGCCAGTACGGCCGGCTGAAAATCCTCGCGCAGCAATCCCTTCGACGGAGACGCCTTCTTCAACTCCGCGATCACGTTGAATCCATCGCGCGAAAGGGCGCCCAAGAAGTCCCGCGCCGGCTCGTTTTTCTCCGCGGCCATCTTCAGCGCCACATCCGGCAGCACGCGCTTCCGGTGCGCCACCGACGCACGCCTCGCCTCCACGATCCGATCGAGAATAGTCCCTTCCTGTGAACCAGTTTTCATGCGCGAAGTTGCCCCAGCAAATCGCCCCATTCGCCCCGCCGCAGCAGGGAGAGCCTTTGATTTTACCCTGTTATTTCACCGTTGGCGTGGACTAGTACCGCGAGGAACGCAACGTCAATTCGAGGCGCGCGCAGTAGGCGCACTCAACAGCGGCTCGGAAAATCGGATGGGGATTCCGAAATTCGAGCCGCCAAATCCCTTCAGCACCGCAAAAGTCACGCCAATCACTTTCCCGTCCTTATTGAAAAGTGGCCCGCCCGATCCACCCGAGGTCGTTTGCGCGTCGAACACGATCTTGTCCGGCAAGATGTCCCCGATGTGCCCCTGCGTGATCAGCGGATGAATCAAATTTCGGCGCGCCAGTTCATCCAGCACCTGCGCTACGTCGCTTCCGCTGTGCTGCATGATGCCTTGCGCGGTTGTTTCGTCCGTCCGCGCCAGAATCGCCGCCAGTCCCGTCGCATATCCCATCAGGACGATCGGCTCGCCCGTCACCGCCCCCGTTTTTCCCGAGTCGATCGATAGCACCGGCCGCTTCAAATCCTTCATGTTCACGCGCATGGTGGCCAGGTCCGCGTCCTTTGAAATCTCGTTGATTTCGGCGTTGAACGCGCGCGGATCGTTTGGGAAATATGCGTGAATCGACGAGATCTCGGGCGTGAATCCCTGGTTGGTCAGATCGCTCAACTCGTCATTGTCCCACCACGGCTGCGCAACGTGCCGGTTGGTGATCACACGGCCTTCCGCTCCCGCCGGAAATCCGGTGCCGAACACATCTACTTTCACTTCCGGCCCGTTCCCTTCCAGCGTCAGCACGGGATTCCCGTCGCTATCCTGCAAGGGCTCGCCCTGATTGTTCAGCCCCGCGTAGCGCAATCGCTGCCCGTTCTGCTGGTTTCGAAACGCGACGGACACGTGTAACAGGCACACGCTGTCCACGTCCATGCGAATCAGATTTTGCGCCGCGTCGCCCTGCTGCTCGATGCGTTTCAGCCGCGCATTCGTATCCGCCAGCTGCTTCTGCAGATCCTCGCTCGAGCCGCCCGCCGCCATCTTCGCCTGCAAATCCGCTGCCTGTTTCTGCAAGTCGCTGGCCGCCGGCATTAAAGCCGCGGCCCCCGCCGGTTGCGTGCCCCGGAGTTTGCGCACCTCCGCCATTAGGTTCTGCTGGCTCAGCACGCCTCGTTCGAGCCGCGCGATCGTTGTCGTGGTGCGCGCCAGATCCTTTCTCGCGCTGCGTGCAAAAAGAAAATACGTCGCTCCCATCACAATCGCGATCGCCAACAGGCCCGCGAGACCCAGCTTCAAGCGGTGGTCGAGAGACACCGCGTTCGTCGCCATCTTCTCGGTTACGGCCAGCGCGTCGAACGCCGTGTGCGCGATCTGCTGGCCCTCTTCGGCGATGCGCATTTTTTCCAGGAGCTGCTGATCCGTGCGCCGCACGCGCAATTGAGCCCGCACCCGCGCCACCAACTCTGCCGTGTCAACTGGCCGCGAAACCGCGTCATCCGCGCCCAGATCGAGCGCCGTAGCGCGCTCTTCGGAAGTCGCACCCGTCAGCAAGATCACGCGCACCGTTTCCGTCTGCGCCGCTCCGCGCATCGCGGCCATCGCCTGCCGCGCCCCGTTGGCCCCGCCACTGGCAGCCGGCGCATCCAGCAACAAAACGTCAGTCCCCGGTAACCGCGCCGCCTCAAGCCCCTCCTGCGCGCTCGCAAACAAGGACACAAGATAGCCCGCGCCTTCCAACGCCGCCCGCAGCGCCTCGCCGCTAGCCGCATCCTCCGCAACAAGAACGATTTTTTCGTGCCCGTCAATCATCGGCTGGTCTCATCCTTTGCCGCACTCTCGCGCCTCTTTTCCACGTCCCTCGACGTCTGGACGTTAATCAGACGTGCCGGCCAAAGTCCACAGGACCCCACCCTTGCACCACTCCCGCAGGATGCTACGCTTAACCCTGCGAAACGATCCACTATTTAGAAGCGCAGCAAGCCACAAGGTTTCTGGAAAACGATGACAACGCCAAAAGAATTCGAAAAAGAGTCAGCTAGGCCGGAGCTTTTGGCCCCCACCAGACCGCTGAACCCCAAGTCATCGGTGCGCTTCAGGAAAAGCGCAAAGGAGGGGTACGTGCCCGCCCGCTCCGATGCGACGGTGCCGCCGATTCGGCAGGACTTACGGCTCCATTTCTATTCGACACACGTGCCGAATAGAATCTTCTGTAACTCCCTGAAAACAAACGATCGGTACCATTCCTATTCGACACAAAAACCGGGGGACTCCCACGCGAATTCCTGTCTCAGCCAGGGCCTTTCGGAATGACGGCTCTCGACCGCCTTAACCGCGAAATCATCGCCTGTCGCAAATGCCCGCGGCTGGTCCGCTACCGCGAAGCTGTCGCCCGGGAAAAGCGCTTCGCCTTCCGCGAGTGGACCTACTGGGGCAAACCCGTCCCCGGTTTCGGCGACCCTCGCGCCCAACTCCTGATTCTCGGCCTGGCCCCAGCCGCCCACGGGGCTAACCGCACTGGCCGCATGTTCACGGGCGATCGCTCTGGCGATTTTCTCTACGAAGCGCTCCACCGCGCGGGTTTCGCCAATCAGCCGCACTCGAAGAATCGCGAAGACGGCCTAACTCTGCAGGACGCCTATATGGCCGCATCGCTCCGCTGCGCGCCTCCGGCAAACAAACCGCTGCCCAGCGAGCTGGCCAATTGCCGTCCCTATTTCGAGCGCGAGCTCGGCTTGCTGAAACCGCGCGCCATTCTTGCGCTCGGAGGAATCGCCATGCGCACCTATCTCGGGCTGCTCCGCGATCGCGGCCACATCCAATCCGCCGCGGCGTTCCGGTTCGCCCACGGGGTCAGCTACGCTCTGCCGGGCGATCTCCCCCGTCTCTACGCCTCCTACCATCCCAGCCAGCAAAATACGTTCACCGGCAAGCTCACCCAAGCTATGCTGTCCGGCGTCCTGCGCGACATCCGCGAATTTCTCGCCAAGGATCCCTCGACGTGACCAGCCAAACGACCGCCCTCGCCGCCATCATTGAATTTCGCAACGCGGGCTATCGGCTGCCCAATGGCGCGGAACTTCTGCGAGGCTTGAATCTCACCGTGAGTCGAGGCGAGACGCTCGTGCTCCTCGGCCGCAGCGGCGCGGGAAAAACGACCGCCATGAAAATGATCAATCGCCTGCTCGAACCCAGCTCAGGCCAGGTCGTGATCGAAGGTCGCTCCACGCTCGATTGGGACCCGATCCAGCTGCGCCGCCACATCGGCTACGTCATCCAGGAAACGGGCCTTTTCCCTCACTACACCGTCGAACAGAATATTTCGCTGGTCCCGCATCTCGAAAACTGGCCGGCCGATCGCATCCGCGCCCGCGCGCAAGAATTGCTCGCACTCGTCGGGCTCGATGCCGCCCAATTTCTGCCGCGCTACCCGCACGAACTTTCCGGCGGCCAGCGCCAGCGAGTGGGCGTGGCCCGCGCCCTCGCCGCCGATCCGCCGATCCTATTGATGGATGAGCCGTTCGGCGCGCTCGACCCGCTCACCCGCGTCGAAATCCGCCGCGAGTTTCTCGCTCTGCAGCAGCGCCTGCAAAAAACCATCGTGATCGTCACGCACGATACCAGCGAAGCGCTCCTGCTCGGCACGCGCATCGGCCTGATGGAGTCCGGCGCGCTCAAAGGGCTCTATTCGCCGCGTGAGTTCCTCCACTCCGGCGATCCCGTCTCCAACGCCTACGCCCAGCAGCTTCGCGACCTCGAACAATTTGAGAGGGGCCAATGAACACGCTCTCGTTTTTCTCGCAGCACTCCGGCGAAATCCTGCAAGGCACGCTCGAGCATATCGGGCTCGTCGCCGCCACCATGGCTTTGGCCATTGCCATCGGCGTCCCACTGGGAATCCTGGTCGCCCGCAAGCCGTGGCTCTCAAAACCGATTGTCGGCAGCGCCAACATCGCCGAGACGATTCCCAGTCTCGCTCTCCTCGGCTTCCTGCTTCCCTTGCCGTGGCTTGGCGACCGCGCCGACCGCGTCGCCGTCACTGCGCTCACGCTCTACGCTCTTCTGCCCATCATCCGCAACACCGCCGCGGGAATCACGGGTGTCGATCCGGCCGTTCGCGAGGCCGCGCGCGGCATGGGCATGACGCCGCGCCAGATTCTTTTCCAGGTCGAGTTGCCTCTCTCACTTTCCACTGTGCTCGCGGGGATTCGCGTCGCCACGGTGCTTACCATCGGTGTTGCCACCATTGCCGCGGCCGTGGGCGCTGGAGGGCTGGGAGAATTTATATTTCGCGGCCTCGCCATGGTGAATAACCGGTTGATTCTCGCCGGCGCGATTCCCGCCGCAGCGCTTGCCCTGCTGGCCGATTTCATCCTCAGCGTCCTCGAACGCCGCTTGCGGCCCGCTCGGTGAGAAATTGATGGACGAATCGCGGATGGGCCTGCCGCGCGGCTTCGCGGCGATAATTGTCGTCGCCGCTCTCGCGGCCCTGGCCGCCTGCAGCGGCCGCCGCGCGGACACCATCGTCATCGGTTCGAAGAATTTCCCCGAGCAAGCTCTTCTCGGCGAAATCCTCGCGCAGCACATCGAAGCCCGCACTCACCTGCGCGTCGAACGCCGCTTCTATCTGGCCGGCAGCTATATCTGCCAGCAAGCCATGCTTGCCGGACGCATCGACGCCTACGTCGAGTACACCGGCACGGCGCTAACCGCGATCCTGAAAGACCCGATCGAAAGCGATCCGGCCGCCGTCTTCGGCAGAGTGCAATCCGAATACAAGCAGAGATTTCATTTCGACGTGCTGCCGTCGCTCGGCTTCAACAATACATTCGCCATCGTGATCCGCGGCGAGGACGCGCGACGACTTCACGTCTCCACTCTCAGCGAAGCAGCACCGGTCGCGCGCGATTGGCGCGCCGGTTTCGGCTACGAATTCATGGAGCGCCCGGACGGATTTCCCGGCCTCGCGCACACCTACGGCCTGCAGTTCGCCGCGCAGCCGCGCATTCTCGATCTCGGTCTTCTGTATCGCGCCCTGCTGGATAAACAAGTGGATCTGGTTGCTGGAAACTCGACGGACGGATTGATCGCCGCGCGCGATTTGGTAATCCTCGCCGACGACAAGCACTACTTTCCGCCCTACGAAGCCGTGCCGATCGTCCGCGAAGACACTTTCACGCACCATCCCGAGCTGCGCGCCGCCATTGCCGAGCTCGCAGGGAAAATCTCCGACGCGGAAATGCAGAAGATGAATTACGCGGTAGCGGGCGAAAACCGTGACACTGCCGAGGTGGCCCGTGAATTCCTGCACGCCCGAGGACTCGACTACGTGCGCCTGACACCCGAACGAGAATCTGCTTACCGCTGGATGATCCGGGACTTTTCGAGCTCTTCGGCGAGCTCCTCCTGGGTGAAGATTTCCTTGCGCATCAGCAGGCGAACGAGCGCTTCCATCGCCTCGGCAGTCGGTGTCAAATCGAGAGGGTTGGCATCGTCTGTTGCATAGGACCGCGCACTCGCGGGCGCTTCGATTTCGGGCACGAGGGCTGTCGGGCGAGGCGGTGCGAGATGATCCGGCGGGGCGGCTGGCAGCGCGGGGGCATCCCCCGTCGGCGGCGCGAACTGCCGCAGTATCTCGAAATCCTCGGCCCCCATCCCGATGAACGATACGCCCATCCCGAAGCCGGTTTGCGACGAACGCACCTTGCCCGTCAGGTTCAGCCGGATCTCGCCCGCATTCAGCGCGATCCGGATCATGGTGCCGATCGGCAGCGGAGAAAGCATTTCCAGGTAACATCCGCCGAGCGAAATATCGGTGATCCTTGCGGGTATTTCGGCCGAATCATTTTCGAGATACAACTGCGCGTCGATGCGGCAAGCATGGCGCGCAAATTGACGGCGATCCGTCCCATTCCAGGAACCGGCTGTTGCGTAGGCTGTGGCGAAGCCAGGCGCGCCCGGCGGAGCAGCGGGCTCGGCTGGATTCGCCGGATCGTATGTGTCAGCCTGCCATCCTTTTGGCGGAACTCCCCAGATATATTTGCCCATTTCCAGGCAGCGCAGGCCTACAAATCCCCCGTTTACATTCTGGCCAGGGTTGACCTGCTGCACGCGATACCACGCTTTTTGATTCCGGCACTCGATTTCGACTTTGGAGCCTACCTGCACGATGCTGTGCAAGCCCTTGAGCGCCGCTCCGGACAAACTGATGTCCATGGTTTTTGTAGTGAAGACGAACGGAGCTCCGCGCGAATCCGTCCCGCGGACAATCACCGGGAAAGAAATGGCGATCCGTTGCTCGCTTCGGCGCCCCATCGTATGTCCACACCAATGCGCCTAGGAAAACGCAACCGCCTGACTCAGAGAGGTACGTTCAGATTAGGGGTTAGAGGGAGTGCGGTCAAGCGCGGTGACAGAAGCGGGTACAAAGCGGCAACAATTTGCTCGGTGCCAGGGCCAGAGCTATTCGGACTCCTGTTGGGTCTTGAAATGTGCTTCGAGGGCTTCGCAGTATTTATGCTCGGCTTCGAGCTCCGCCTGCAACTTCTTGACGAGGAACTCCAGGCGACGCACTTCGCTCCGCAGCTTTGTGACTTCCGCTAACGCAGCTACGGGAGCAGGCGCGACGGGGAGCGTCGCTGGGCGGGGCGTGGGAGCGACCGAAGGTGCGGCGGCTGGCTTGGCCGCGGGCGCAGTGAATGCCGGAGCCGCCACGCGTGCCACGGGCGGAGCAACGACGGCCGCCGGGTTTGGCACTGCTGCCGGAGCGGGACCGAACAGCCCAGAAAGAGCCGGCGGCGCGGGCTTCGGCGCATCGGAGGAATCGTCGAGAGACGTTTCGATCGCGCTCACGCGCTGGGGCTTCGGATTCAACAGATTTTTCACGCGCGCGATCAGGTCCTGCGGCTGAAACGGCTTGCGAATCAGTTCGTCGGCGCGCACGGCCATCGCTTTTTCGGCCACTGCGCGATTCACCACGCCGGACATCAGAATCACGGGCGTGGCGCCGAGCCGTTCGTGCTGCTTGATGAACTGGCAGACTTCGTAGCCGTCTTTGTCGGGCATGATCACGTCGGTGATCACGGCATTGGGCGTGGTGGTATCGAATTGCGCGATCGCCGAGGCTGCGTCGGGGCAGGTGACTACGTGCATGTTTTCTTTCTTGAAGGCGATCTTGATCACTTCGCGCATGGTCGCGCTATCGTCGATGAAATAGACGGTCGGCACGCCGGCGGCGGTAAGAGTGGTGGATTCGTTCATGACGACTCCTTCTCTGCGTGATCGACTTGGTTTTTCTTGTCGCTGTCGGATTGCGCGACTTCGTTCGCATCTTCTGCCACACTTTCGGCATTGAGCTTGTCCTCGTCGAATTCGCGCATGGCATCCAGCAGCAAATCAGTGGCTGAGCGCAGCACGGTGCGTTGCGCGGCGGTGGCGCCATAGACGAATTTGTAAACGCCGGCGGACGCGCTGTGGCAGGTCTTCACGATTTCCGTGACGGCCTCGTCGCCGAAAAGCGAATCGCACTCCGCGTGCACGATCTGGCCGCCCTCGAAGAAAATGATTCCGTCGGTATCGTGCGCGTTGATGTGCAGCGCGCCGGTCTGCTGCGACTGCCCGAGCATCTGCATCACGCCGGGCAAATCGAGATGCGACAGGCTGCCGCTAAGCGCGGTCTCGGCGGTCGAAAGCATCTGCGTGGGCTGAAATCCATCCTGCCGGCTCACCAGAAAGCTGCGGATGTGCGCGGCGATGTCACCGGCAGGCAAGCGGCGATCGACGTAATCGTCGCAGCCGGCACGATAGGCTTCCATCAGCGCCTGGTCTCCGCCCGCGCCGACGGCGATCAGCGGCATCGATTGTGTTTTCGGATCGGCTCGCAGGATGGGCGCCATTTCGTAGGCGCTCATTTCGCGCAGATTCGTGGCGCAGACGATCGCGGCGGGCGCATTCCATTCGAGCATGGTGAGTGCGTAGGCCGCCTGCCCGCTGTGCACAACTTCAAATCCGACCTGCTGCAGCGCGTCGGTGAGGCGCTTGACGAAATAGACGTTCGTATCGATCAGCAGAATGCGCGGAAGATTCGCGGGGGCATTCACTGGGGTGCCTCCGCGGACTTGACCGATGAGAACACGTCGAGATTGAGCACGTCGAGCGAATCATCGCCGACGGCTATGGTGCCGGCGACATAAGCTGGCCGATCCATCGCCGGCGGCTGCATTTCGCCGCTGGCCAGCTCGCATTCTCCGTTCACAGGAATCGCGCCGAGTTCGTCCGCAGGGCCGATGGAGCGGCGCGCGATCAGGTAAAAACGGTGCGAAAGCGGCGTTTTGCCGTCGAGAATCGGTTCGGTATCGATCACGGGAACCACGCGGCCGCGACGAACGATCACGCCGGCCAGCATGGGCGTGGTGTGCGGAAACGTATGCAAGCGAACGGGCGGCGCGAGCTCCGAGACGAGATTTGCGGGTAGTGCCACGCGGCGACGGCCGATCTGGAGCAGCACGAAGGAATTCGCTCCCACGTTTTCCGCGATGTTTGCGATCGAGCTCACGCCTGCACCGCCTGGGCGGCTTCCTTGTGCCTGCGGTCGAGGCCGTGAAATTCCCGAGGAGTCAGAAAACCGGTCGGCTCGATGACGGGAATCACGGAGTCATCGAGATAGGCAAGGCCGCGATACCAGCGGCGTTCGTCACCCGTGAACGCGAGAGGCAGCGGATAAACACCCGGAATTTCCGCCATGCGATCGATGCGATCCACCAGCACGGCGGCGCGAAACTGGCGCAGGATCAGGACTAGCGACGGACGCGTGACGGGCAGTCCGAAATGCAATCCGGCATTGACCACGTAATAGGTGCGGCCGCTGCGCTCGATGGTGTGGCGCACTTTCGGCAGGCCGGAATTCTCGAGTTCGTTCGCGGCGCCCGCCAGGCTGTCTGTGCTGCGGATTTCGTGGACAGAATCCGCGGCGATGGCGAACATCTGGTTTGCGACGAAAAAAAGCACCACGGTCTCGTTATGGCGCGCGCGACGGGCGGTTGGCGATTGTGACGATGGCGTCATCGAGTGGCCACCGGAGCGAGCTTGCACAATTTCGCGACGCGCTTTTCGATGGCGCCGCTGATGCTATCGAGCGGAAGCGTTTCGTCGACCACCCCCGTAGCGATGGCCTCGGCGGGCATGCCGAAAATCATGGAGGTCGCTTCGTCCTGCGCGATCACATAGCCCCCCGCAGCCTTAATCATGCGGACACCTTTTGCGGCGTCGTTGCCCATGCCGGTGAGGACTACACCGACGGCCATCGCGCGCGCGTAGGCTGCGATGGTATCGAACGCGAGATCGGCGCAGGGGCGATAGCCCTCAATGCGTTCTCCGGCGTCGAGCGAGATTTTTCCACCGAAGGAAAGCTTCAGGTGATGCGAGCCGGGGCAGAGGTAAATCGTGCCGGGCTGCGGCGTTTCGTTGTGCTCGGCTTCTTTCACGGGCAGCGCGGAAACATCCGCGAGCTGCATCACGAATTGCTTGGTGAACGCGGCGGGCATGTGTAACACCAGAAAAACCGCCGCCGGAAGATTTTTCGGGAGGCCCTGAACGACGCGGGTGACAGCCGCAGGTCCGCCCGTCGATGCCGCAATCGCCACCATGGGAATTTTTCCGCCGTTTTGGATCGCGGAAGGCGTCATCCCCGCAAATTCCGTGGCGCCTGCCACGGGCGCCGCGCGGCATGCTTACTTTCGAGCGCGTCGCGGTGCGCACCACGCGGACTTTCGCGGCCAATTTCAGCTTGCGCGTCAATTCCTCGCGCACGGTTTTCATGTCGAGATCGATGCCGCTGGAAGGCTTCGGCACGAAATCGATGGCTCCAAGCTCGAGGGCTTTCAAGGTGCTGGCGGCCCCTTCGCGCGATTCCGAGCTGACGATCACGATGGGACGCGGATGCTGCGTCATGATCAGCTCCGTGGCCTGCAGGCCGTCGACATGCGGCATGTTGATATCCATAGTGATCACGTCGGGTCGCAGCGATTCCGCCATCGACACGCCATCGCGGCCGTCGCGGCCCTGGCCCACGACTTCCATCTGCGGATCGGAATTGATGATCTCCTGCAGCACCTTACACATGAAGGCGGAGTCATCGACCACCAGTACGCGGATTTTTTTGATGGCGGCCGTCATATCAATCCTGCGTCACCTTGATCTGCAGCGAGGGCACGCGCACGGCGGCGCGCCCCTTTTCGCTGTCCGAGCCGATCAGACTTTCGACCGTAGCGATCAATTGATCTTCCTGCACCGGCTTGGTGAGGAAGCCGGACGCGCCTTCCTTCATGGCGCGGTCGCGATGCTTGGCGCCGGCTCGCGAGGTGACCACGAGCACAGGGATTTTGCGGGTCGCGGGATTTTGGCGGAGATGCGCCATCAGCTCGTAGCCGTTCATGCGCGGCATTTCGAGGTCGGTGACGACGAGGTGGCAGCCGACTTGAGCGACCACTTCCGAGGCTTCGAGCCCGTCGGATGCAAGCTTCACGCGATAACCCGCTTTTTCGAGCATGCGGCCTACAAATTTGCGGACGCTGATGGAATCGTCCGCGACGACGACCACACGATCGTTCTCGATGGCGTCGACCGCTTCGGATGGAATGCTGCCGGCGGCGACGGCTGCGGCACCGGGCGCGAAAACACGAGCTGCGGGCGACGATGCCGGCAGGGCGTGGCGCTCCGCTGTATCCGCATTGACCAGGCGATTGAGGTCGATCAGTAGGATCAGGCTGCCGTCGGAAGCGATAGTGTCCCCGGGAAAAGCTTCACGCGGCGCAGGTAGTCGCCCAGATTCTTGATGACGATTTCATCCTTGCCGAGGACTTCCTCGACAACCACGCCCACGTGGCGGCCGGCGACTTTCACGATGACCATATGGAAATAGCCGTTGAGAGGCTCGAGCGGCGGCAAAGCAAGCTGCAAGTCGAGGCGGACCACTTCGGTGACCTCGCCGCGCACGCGCGTGAGCAGCTTTCCGCCGACGTCCTCGATTTCCTCGGGTTTCAAGCGGCGAATTTCCTCAACCACGGCCAGCGGGAAAGCGAACGTGGAAGTGCCGCAGCGAATGAACAGAGCTTGCGAAATGATCAGCGTGAGCGGCAGCTTCACGGTGAAGCAGGCGCCCTTGCCGGTTTCGGAGCGGACTTCGATTTCGCCGTTGAGCGCGTGTACATTGGAGCGAACCACATCGAGCCCCACGCCACGGCCGGCCAATTCGGATGTGGAGGAAGCCGTCGAAAATCCGGGGCGGAACAGAAATTCGCGGAGCTCGCGTTCGGTCAGCTCGGAGGCCGCGACGGAGGTCATGGCGCCGGAATCGACCACGCTCTGGCGCACGCTTTCGTAGTTGATGCCGCGGCCGTCGTCTTCCACTTCGATGAAGATGTGATTGCCGCGATGGTAGGCGCGCACGGCCACGCGGCCCTTGTCCGGCTTTCCGGCAGCGCGGCGCGCGGGGACGTCCTCAATCCCATGCGCGACGGCATTGCGCACGAGGTGAATCAGCGGATCGGAAATGTGCTGGACGATGTTGTTGTCGAGCTCGGTGTCCGCGCCTTCGAGAACCATCTCCACCGGCTTTCCGGCGGCTTTGACCGCGTCGCGAACTGTACGGGACACGCGCGTATAAAGGTTTCCGATGGGGACCATGCGCGCGGCAGTAATTTCGTCCTGCAAATGGTGGGCCAGCTTGGTGAATTCGTCGATATCGGAATCGACGCGGCCCATGAAGCCTTCGAGTTGCGTAAGCACTTCGTTGACGTCCGCGGAAATTTCGGTAAGCGAGCGCGACAGAATATTGAAATCGTCATAGCGATCCATTTCGAGATCGCTGAATTCGAGCAGATCGCCGCTGCTGATCGGTGAAAGCGGCCCGGCGGACGGGCGCAGCGTATCCCTCGATAGCCGCTGTGGCGACAGCTGCTGCGACGACAACCGCTGGGAGACGCCGGGCGCAAGCGTGCTCGAAATGCGGTTGAATTCGTGCTTTTCCTGGAAGTCCGACACTTTGCCCGCGAGCCGGGCCTTGGAGAATTGCAGGACTTCGACGAGTTTTGCCAGCTCGGTGAGCCGGCCGAGCATGCGCGTGCGGTTGATCACCAGTTCGCCGACGGCGTTCATCATGCGGTCGAGCCATTCGAGCGAAATACGCACGGATTTTGCCTGCGGCAGGGTTTGCAGCTGAGCCTTCGCCGCAGTCGCGGGACGCGGGTGCGCTGCAAGCTCGAGAGGCACTGCACTCGAGTCCGCACCGGACGCCGGCGGTTCCGCCGACGCGACTTCGTCAGCTGCTTCTTCCGGCGCGAGCTCCGAAATGCGCGCCAGTAGCGGGTCAACGGCCGCAGCCATCTCGGCTTCGCCGGGCCATTGCCGATGCAAAAATTGTTTCAGCACGTCGACCGATTGCAGCAGCGTGTCCACGATTTCGGCGCTCGGTTGCAGCTGGCCATCGCGCAGCCGCCCAATCAAATCTTCGACTCGGTGCGCCACCGCCGAAAGGCGATGCAGGCCGACCTGCGCGGCTGAACCTTTCACGGTATGCATCGAGCGGAAGAGACGATTGATGTCATCCGCGTTCGGATTTCCTTCGAGCGCAAGGAGACATTCGGTGACGGCCTGCAGATGCTCCTCGGCTTCGGGAACGAAGAACTCCAGCACTTCGTCCGGCACTTCGCCATCCTGCGGCAGGCTCGCGACGTAAGAAACGGCCGGGAAGACCCCGGGAATAGGCTCGCCCGCCCCGATGGATTCCGTCGCGGCGGCATCCGTCTCATTTTCGGCTTCCGGAGGAGGCGCGGAGGGAAACGCGAACGCGTAGCGCTGCTTGAACGTTGCGATATCTTCGGAGGTCTCCACGCCATTGGAGCTGATCTGCAGCAGATCGAATTCGAGAACGGAAATTGCATCCGAGAGAAATTCTGTGAGGGGCCCGTGCATATCGGGCGTGAGCGTGGCGTTCATGGCGTAATGAAAGATGTGCGCCATCTTTGCGGCTACTTGGGCAAATTCCGGAAAACCGTAACTTCCGGAGGTGCCCGCCAGCGTATGCGCGGCGATATAGAGCTTTTCGAGATCCTCGGGGCGAGCCGAAGACTCCTGCAACAGGCCGGAGTACTCCCGCAGATACTGGAGGTTGTCCGACGCCTCCTGCAGGAAAAGTTCAATCGATTCCTGGTTCGGCCCGTTCACAGGGCTCCCTCCGCCATGGCGGGCGCGCGGCGCAATTCCACCGCGACCGGCTTGCGGTAAATCCGGCAATCACCCAGCACCACGGGCTCGAATTTCACCGGCGCATTCGTCAAGGTCTCCGCGTGTCCCAGCAGGAAATAGCCGCCGGGCTCGAGCGCGTCGAAGAAACGGCGCAGAATCTGCAAACGCCGCTCTTCTGAGAAATACATCAGCACATTCATGCAGAAGATCACGTCGATCTTGCCGACGTAGACCGATTCGGCCAGATTCATCTGCGCGAACGAAATCATGCGGCGAATGCGAGGCCGCACTTGATAGCCGTGCTTCGTTGACTCGAAATAGCTTTCCAACCGCGCGGACGGCACTTCGTGCAAGCTGCGCTTCGAATACGCGCCCTTTTCCGCGTGGCGCAACGCGCGGCGGCTAATGTCCGTGGCCAGAATTTCGATTTCCCAGGCTTCGGCGAACTTCAGCGCTTCGCAGAGCGTGATGGCAACCGAGTACGGTTCCTCGCCCGTGGAGCAGCCCGCGCTCCAGATGCGCAGCGTGCGCGGGTTCTGCCAGAATTTGCGTTCCTGGAGCTCCGGCAGGATTTTCGTTTCCAGCGCTTCGTGCACGGCCGGGTAGCGGAAGAATGACGTCTCCTGCGTCAGCAGGTTTTCGAGCAACGCTTCGTACTCGATGCTCGAGCCGCGAATCAGGCCCAGCAGCTCGTTGCCGCTCGCGAGGCCCTTTTCCGCGAGGTACTCGCGCACGTGCGTCGAAAAAAACGCTCGCGCGAGGAATCGAACAGAATCGCCGAGCGGTTCTCGATCAGCATGCGAATCTGATCGAGTTCGCTCTCGGTGAGCCGCGCGACCGTAGCTGGATGCGGTTTCATATTCGGCGTTCAGCGCCGGCGTGCGTGTACAGCAGCCGCCAGGCGCGAAGATTGCCGTTAGCGATGCGCTCCCACCGGTTCCCCGGACGACGATCGCGAGCCTTCGTTGATCGGCGTCGGCTCGTTCGAACGGCCCGAGCGGAACTGCGCGAGCGCTTCGTTGAGCTGTTCTGAGAGCTTCACCATGTTGCCCACCGTTCCGGCGGTTTGCTTCGCGCCCGTGGTGGTCTGCCGGGTGATTCCGGAAATGATCTGCATGGCGTTCGCGACGCCTTCCGTGCCACGCACCTGCTGCTTGGAAGCGAGCGAAATTTCCTGGACGAGTTCGGCCGATTGCCGCACTACGCTCGAAATTGCTTCGAGCGCTTTTCCGGCTTGATCCGCGAGGCCCGCGCCGACTTCCACTTCGCGCGTGCCGTCTTCCATGACGACCACCGCTTCGTTCGTCTCCGCCTGAATGGCCT
Source organism: uncultured Acidobacteriota bacterium (assembly GCA_963800535.1). Classification (GTDB taxonomy): domain Bacteria; phylum Acidobacteriota; class Terriglobia; order Acidiferrales; family UBA7541; genus Palsa-295. The sequence continues at coordinate 127,820 of CAWDBK010000012.1, read as the reverse complement.
TGATGAGGGCGGCGATGTCTTTCGTGGCGCTGCGGGAATGTTCCGCGAGCTTTCGGACTTCGTCGGCGACCACGGCGAAACCGCGGCCTGCTTCTCCGGCGCGCGCGGCTTCGATCGCGGCGTTGAGCGCGAGCAGGTTGGTTTGCTCGGTGATGTCATTGATCACGTTGATGATTTCCGAAATTTCCAGCGAGCGATCGCCCAACGATTTGATCTTTTTCGCCGTGGCTTGCACGGAGGCGCGAATGCGCTGCATGCCTTCGAGCGTGTCGCTCACCGCGCGGTTGCCTTGTTCGGCGGCGTCGAGCGCGCGGCGGGCGGCTTCAGCGCTCGCTTCCGCGTTGTTCGACACCTGTTTCATCGAGACCGTCAGTTCTTCCACGGCGCTCGAGGTGTTGGTGATTTCCTGGTCCTGTTGCATGGCGCCGGCGCTCATGTCGTCCGCCGATTCGCGAATCTGGTTCGCGCCGGTGCTGACGTCGATAGCGGCTTTGCGCACGCGCTCGAGAACTTTCGTGAAGTTGTCGAGCATGAAGTTGACGGAATCGACCACGTTGCCCAGCGCGTCGTTGGTTACCTTGCCGCGAATGGTCAAGTCGCCGCGCGCCACCTGGTTGATGGTGTTGAGCAGGTCGGTGATGCTGCGCTGCAGCGAATCCTGCGCCTGCTGGTTCGTCACCGCGTGGGCCACTTTCGCGGCGCTCCGATTCAGATTTTCGGCGATCAGGCCGAATTCGTCGCTGCTGTCGAATTCCGCGCGCGCGCGGGCGTCACCCGCCACCAGGCGCTCGGAGAATTTCGCCAGCTCGCCGACCGGCGCGAGCACGCGCTTACTGAGCACGAATATCAGAAGCAGCGCTGCCGCGATTGCCAGGCCGAACGCGGCGAACAGCGGGGTGCTCGCGCTCGAGGGCAGCGACGGCGCATCGGCTAGCGCGATCCCGCCCGATTCCTTGCCTGCGTGGTACGCCAGCCCGAGCACCGCGAACAGAGCGACCGCGATCCCGGCTACCAGCATCCAGATCGTCGAACTCAAACGGCTCTTCATGACTTCCTCCCAAGATCGAAGCAAAACTCTCTTCCGCAAATCGTCGAAATCGAATTCAGATTACGGGCACCGGAAAAACCTCCGTCACGCGCCGCAGGTCGATCACCAGAGCCAGCCGGTCTTCATGCCGCAACATCCCGCGGCAGTGCGGCACTTCCGCCGGCGCCTGATCGAGTAGCGCGTCCTGGGCGGCAGAAAATGTGCCAATCACTTCGTCCGCGGCGATGCCCACGCGCAAATCTTCGTGCTGCGCGTCGCCCTGAATCGCCGCCACCACCACGTGCTTGGGCAGCAGGCCTGGCCGTCGTCCCTCTGTGAACGCGATATCCATCAGCGGCACGATCGTGCCGCGCAAATTGAAAACGCCCATCAGAAACGCGGGCGCCAGCGGAATCCGCGTCACGATCGGCCAATCGACTACTTCCTCAACTTCCAGCACGTTCAGGCAGAAACGCTCTCGTCCCGCGCGAAACACGCAGTACTGCCGCTCGGGACGCGGCTCTTCTTGCGCGATTTCGCTTTCGAGGAACTCGCCGGTGTCGAATCCCAGCGCCAGCCCGCCGTTTTCGTGCTCGGTTGCCATCAGGCAAACCTCTTCACGGCACTGATCAGCTCATCGGGAGTGAACGGCTTGGCGACATAACCGTTGGCGCCCTGCTGTTCGCCCCAGTAGCGGTCGCTCGGCGCCGTCTTCGACGTGACCAGAATTACGGGAATCTTGGCGTACGATTCCTGATTCTTCAGATCGCGGCATACCTGGAAGCCGTTTCGCTGCGGCATCACAACGTCGAGCAGAATCACGTTAGGCCGCTCCTCTTCGATTTTTTCCTCGACCCGGGTCGGGTCGTTGATCGCCACGGAATGAAATCCGGCTTGCTGCAGCACGGATTGCAGCAGGCGGGTTTCAGCCTGCGAATCGTCCACTACCAGGACCTTCATCACCACGTCCACACCTCCACGCGTAAATCCCCAGGGACATAAGTGCAACTCGCGCGCCACGTGTGGCGGCTGAAATTGCCGGAGTGATTTATTTGCAACTGGTTTGCTAAGTGTGGGTTACAGGCTGCGCGGAACGGCTCACGGGCGCGCCGCGAGGGTGTACGACGCTAGCTGCGTCTCAGCTTGAGATTCTTTCTCACCGGCCCGCATTTCGGCCGCCAGCGATGAGAATCGCTGCATGATTTCGTTAAGCCGCAGCGCCATTGTATGGATGGTCTGAATCTGTTCGCGGGCTTCGGTGGACGCTTGCGCGGTATCGAGCAGCAGGTCGGCGTTGCCCATCATGGAGGTGAGCGCGTTGTTGACGCTGGGGCGCAAATCCAGCATGTAACGACCGAGCGTCGCGTGGCTTTGCGCGGCCAGCGCCGCTCCCTCCGCACGCTGGGCGCGGCGGACGGCCTCCGCTCGCCGCAGGGCCTCGGTGGCCACCAGGACGAGGGTGCTCGCCCAGCTGTCCCTGCGCGGCACGATCAGCAGGTGCGGATATTCCGACTGCAGGCGCTCGATGTCCTTGGCGTCGCCCGCGAAATAAATCGCCGCAGCGCGAGACGACGTCTTCGTGGTGTGCAGGATCGCGCCTGAATCCGATTCGCGGAGGGGGCCGATGATGATCGCGTCATGACTCGCGGCGCTGGCCGCGTGCCAGATACTTCCCGTAACGACCGTGATTTCAGGAACGTGGCGTTCCGATTGCCAGCGCGCTGCGAGGGTGCGCGCGAATTCGGGGTCGTCCGAAACGATCAGGACGCTGGCGGGAAGCACCGTGGCACGGCTCCTTTGCGCTACTGCTTAGGACTGAAGTGTTTCCGCTTCTTCGATGCAGGAAAGCAGGCGCTTCGTGCTGATCCCCAGATTGACGGCCGCTTCCGTATTCTTCGATTTCTTGGCCTGCTCCACGCGACCCTGGAAGTAGGAAACTTCGGTGCGCGCAAGCGCGAGCGCCGATGCCAGGGCGCGCTCTTCACCGCTGCGCTTGCGCTTATCGCTGGCGAGTGCCAACAACGCGCGCGCCACGACCGCGCGGCGCAGATCCTCCGATTCCTGGCTGCCCTTTTCGACGAACGCCGCGACTTCCCACGAGGACAACAGAACTTTTGTATCTTGCAATACGACTGTGGACATCGAGCGTCCGCGCGACGGCGGCACGGCGATCAGTTGCTCCCAGATCTGCTCCAGGCACTTTTCCGCTTCGGCAGCCGCCGTGGGCGCTGCCGGACCGTGTGCCGCGGACTTGGCCTGCGAGGTCGCGGCCTGGACGGCGTGCGATTTTTCTTCCTCTTCGGCGCGCGCCAGCGCCTCGGCTTCAATCGCTTCATCGCGCGCAGCCTTTTCTTTTTTGGTGACCACCGGCTCGAGCGCCAACGGATCGCTCAAATCCGCAGGTGTGGAGCTCATCATCGCCAGCATGTCGTCTTCGTGGTGGGCGGCGAGACTACCGACCTTGGGCGCCTTCAAATCAGGCTTCGGTTTCGACGGTGCTTCCTTCCGTCCCAGCGCTTCTTCCAGGTCCTCGCGCATGTTCAGGAGCTGCTCGAACGAATGGCGGACGGAGTTTTCCGTATAGTCCTTTTGGAAAGGCTGGCGCCAGTTCTCGGAGAAATAACGCAACTGCAGAGTTGTCTCCGCAGCCGAAAACCCGGCCCGGCGGCAATCGACGGTCTTCATGCCTTGCGCCTCGAGCGAATCGAGTGCGTTACGTACGGCGCTCAAATCCGCGTGCAACATGCGAATGAACGCCCGCCGCAGCAGAAAATTGAACCGTGTAAAGGCGACCAGCGCGGCTGGATCGTAAAACATCATGCCAGCCTCGTCCTTGAGCAGGCGGCCTTGTTCCAGCAGGCCGTCCTCCATCATGTCGCGCAGGCTGTGGCACTGTTTGGTCTTGTCGAGAATCTTTTCGAGCGGCTCGCACCATTCGAGCGGAGTTGCATCGGCCTCGGAAAGAACCGGCCGCAGTATGCGAGCGACGTCTTCCAGCGTGATTTCCTTGTGCACCAGCTCTTCGGACGCACACATCGCGAAATACTGGACGAGCAGCAGATCGATCTTGTCACGGTCCGCAGTGGTTTTGTCTTCCTTCTTTAACTGCCGATGAATCAGAGCGCGCAGACCTGCCTCGCTGCCATTGAGAATGTTCGAGGGAAGCTGACGAATCTGATACGCGAGCGTCTTCTGGTCGATCGTGGCGAGCCAGGCAAGCACGCCGTCAAACGTTTCGCGCGTGGGCTTTTCCGGCGGAAGTTTTTCTATCGCATACGGCAACGGCGCCAATTCGAATTGTGTCGCGAGAGCCGCGTAAATCGGATACACCAGCCGGGCTGCCTGCCACTGCGAATTGAAATCGGCGGGAACCGTGCCACTCGCGTCCGCCGAAGGCCGAGGAATGTTCAATGTGGTCATGCTGGGGGTTTTTGGGCTCATGATTTGATGATCCAGTTTCCGACCTCTCCCACGAATCGCACTGCGACAGCCTTTCGGCCGCCGTGGTAGCGCACCGCAACTACGGTCGCCCTGGCGTCGAGCGATCCGTCAGAATTTTCCAGGCGAACTTGGTCTTCGAATTCCAGCGGCAGCGTCGACGAGAACAGAACCTCCCGCGCGGTGCCGAACTCAATCACGGTCTGCTCTTCTAGGCGCCGGCGCGCATTGCTCGTTCCCGAGCTGACGCGCACTGGAATTCGCACCGGCGATACGCAGGGGAAAAGCAGCGCGAGTTTCTCCACGCACGTCTGCTCTGACACAGCTGAAAGCGCCGCGACTTCAGCTGCAATCGTCAAGGCCCACTCTCTTGCGCCCCCGGCTCGTTCGGGCGCACGCCTACTGGACTACATCGGACGGATAGCTTGCGTCTTGACGGTTGCACGAGGGGAGCCAAAAGGGGGGTGGCGATCAGAATTGTAAGCACTGTCCTTACTTAAGGTTACAGGACACCTAGCTTCGTAGAGATTGCGAAATCTCGCGAGAGTGTCTCAGGCTGACACAAAAACCGTCTCATAAGCCAGCCGGAATCGCGTGCTGCCAGGAGCGTTGGAACTGGCAGACGAATACGCAGCTGCGGATTCAACTGGCCGCGGCCACGAGCTCTTTATCCGCATGATGCACATTGCGCAGCGGGATGTTGTAGCGCTTCAGTTTCCGGTAAAGCGTCGCGCGGCTGATGCCGAGCATCTTGCCGGCAAGCACTTTGTCGCCACCGGCTTGCTCGAAGACGCGCAGGATGGTCATGCGTTCGAGGTCGGCGAGAGCGGTGGTGGAAAGATCGGAGGAATCTTCGCGAGACGAATGCACGTTGTCGGTGCCGCGGATCCCCGGCGGCAGATCGGCGACGTCAATGGCGCGATGGTCGCCGAGCGCGATGGCGCGCGCGATGCAGTTTTCCAACTCACGGACATTGCCAGGCCATTCGTATTGGAGAAAACTTTTCATCGCACCGGGCGCGACCTGAATATTTTCACCGGGCGCATAGCGATCCAGAAAACAGTGCACAAGCTGCGGGATATCCGAACGGCGCTCGCGCAAGCTGGGCAGATGCACGGTGACGACGTTGAGCCGGAAATACAAATCCTTGCGGAAAGCTCCGGAGCGATAAGCCGATTCGAGATCGCGATTCGTGGCAGCGATCACCCGGACGTCTACCGATACGTTTTCGTTGCTGCCCACGGGGCGGACTTCTTTCTCCTGCAGCACGCGCAGCAATTTCGCCTGCAGCTCGAGCGGCAGCTCGCCGATCTCGTCGAGAAAGATCGTTCCGCCATTGGCCGCTTGAAATAGCCCCGCTTTCGATTTCAGAGCGCCGGTGAATGCGCCTTTTTCGTGACCGAAAAGCTCGCTCTCCATCAGAGTGGGTACGAGCGAACCGCAATCGACCGCGACGAAAGGCATGGGCGCCAGAGGACCCTTAAAATGAATGGCCCGCGCAATTAACTCCTTGCCCGTACCGCTTTCACCGGTGATCAGCACGGGCGTACGAATATCTTTCAGGCGCGAGACCATGCGCAGAACATCCTGAATTTTCGCGGAAGTGCCGGTAATTCCGTCCAGATGGGTGTCGGCGTCAACGCGCTCTCGCAAAAATTGGTTCTCGGTGACCAAGCGGACTTTTTCGGCCATGCGCTGAAGCAATTGGCGCAGCCGCTCGACACGAAACGGTTTTTCGATGTAGTCGTAGGCGCCCTCGCGCATCGCTTCCACGGCGGATTCGATCGAGCCATGGCCGGTCATGATGGCGACCTCGGCGCGGGGCAGCACGTCTCTCACTTTGCGCAGCAGATCGGTGCCGGAGAGGCTCGGTAGCTTCAGGTCCGTGACGACGACATCCGGCGGTTCGTTCTCGATCGAAGCGAGCGCGGCTTCGGCTGTCTCCGCTTCGGTACAGACGAAGTTGAGGCCTTGGCCGACGGTCATGCACAGACGGCGGATGCTCTGTTCATCATCCACGATCAAGAAGCGGAGGCGTGATTCATCCCTCATGGTTTACCTATCGTTTTCTCGACCGCGTCCAAAAACTCGCGAACGCGGAACGGTTTTTCAACGCACGGTGTTCCGTCCTGCTGCAAAAGCCTGATGGTTTCGGCGCTGGCTGTATCGCCGGTGATGAAAACGATTCGCGACGCCAGCTCCGGCCGGTGGCGGCGTACCCAGTCGTGAAGATCCGCGCCGTTAATGCCGCCGGGCGTGCGGAAATCGGAAACCACGCCGCGAAACTCGTTCGTCGTCAGCAATCGCAGCCCTTCGGCAGCCGAAGGCGAGGGCATCACTTCGTATCCTCGCCGCTCGAGCGCCGTGCGCATGAACGCAGCGACGGACGGCTCGTCTTCGATCACTAGAATTCGCTGTCTTATGGCCACTTCCGGGCCGTTAACGAGCGTCATGATGCGCTCTCCGCGACCATTAATTCCGCGCCTTGCGGCGCCATCGGCAGGCGCACCAGGAAGGTACAGCCAATGCCGTCCGCGTTATTGCGAGCAGAGATTTCTCCGCGGTGCGAGTGAATGATTCCGTAGCAGATGCTCAGGCCGAGTCCCGTGCCTTTGCCGACTTCCTTCGTGGTGAAAAATGGATCGAAGATGCGCTCGGGATGCGAGATACCGGGTCCGTTGTCGCGAAATGCTATTTCGATTTGTCCTTCGGGGTGGGCCGTGCTGATCTCGATTTTTCCGGGCCGGCGAACTTCCTGAATCGCGTCGTAGGCGTTGTTGACGATGTTCAGGAACACTTGCTGCAGCTGGTGTGAGTCGCCGATGGTCAAGGGCAGATCCTCGGCGTAGCGCTCTGACATTTGCACGCCGTGGTTCGCGAAATCGTAGGCGCGCAGCTGGAGCGTCTGCCGCAGGATGGAATTGACGCGCACCGGCTCGTGCTGTGCGGGCATGTGGCGCGCGAAGCTCAGCAAATTCTGCACGATCACGCGGGTGCGCTGCGCTTCCTGCAGGATCACGCGCAATTCTTCGCGAGCCTCGGCCGGAATCTCGGGATTTTCGAGCAGCAGGTCGGTGAAGCCGACGATAGCCGCCAGCGGATTGTTCACTTCATGGGCGACGCCGGAAACCAGCTGGCCGAGCGCGGCCATTTTTTCGGTGTGCATCAATTTAGCTTGCAGGTCGGCGGCGGCGGTGATGTCCGCCATCACCACCACCACACTATTGATGTGGCCTTCTTCGTCACGCATGGGGCTGAGGCTGATGGAGAAATGCCCAGCGGTGCCGTTGCCGCGAAAAATCGGCAGTTCGAGATTGTCGATCGGAGTGCCTTCGAGAGTTTTCTCCAGCGCATCGGCGAGTGCCGGCCGCCGCGCCTGCGGAACCATTTCGACCAGCGGACGCCCGAGTAAATCCTGTTCGCGATATCCGGCTTCGAAACAGCGGCGATTCGCATAACTGACGAGGCCGACCGTATCGAGCACCAAGATCATGCTCTGCGTGTTGTTGAGGATATTGCGGTTAAAATCTCGTTCGCGGCGGTAGCGGCGCTCGGCTTCGCGGCGGTCGGTGATGTCCTTCAGCACGTGGATCGTGCGGCCTTCTTCTTCCCCGCCGGCGTGAATGCGCGAAGTGGAAACGAGATACGTAAGCTCTCCCGCGCCGTGGATGAATTCCTCGAGCGCTGCGCGCGTATTGCGGCAGAACGGACACTTTCCCGGCTGGGCGGTGGAGTTCAGGATTTCCAGCTTGTAGATTTCGCGGCCCACAACCTCCGCGGGCTGCAATTTCAGCAGGTCCGCGAGCGCACGATTGAGGCGCAGGACGCGGCATTCCTGATCGTGCACGATAATGTAGTCGGTTATGGCGTCGAAATCCTCGACCCACTGCTTGCGCGAGCGCTCCACGCGCGAAAACAGACGCACATTTTCCAGCGCGACAGAGGCGTGGCTTGCCAGCGCCTCGAGCAATTGGCACTCCGTGGCGGACAGCGCCCGTCCCAGATCGACCAGACATAGCACCCCAAATAGCTCGCCTTCGCTTTCTGTGAGCCGGACCAAAATCAATTCGCGCCAGCCAAGCGCTTCGGCAAGCTCGCGCCCGAGGAACATCGAGCCCGTTCCGAACCGCAGCGCGGACGACGGCACCGCCCCCTGCTCCCCCAGCACGTTGGCGAGTCGATCCTCAATCATTACGTCCCAGCGCTGCGCCGGACCCGTGAGCGCCGCGATCTCCCAATCGGTTCCGCGCCCCAGAGCGAGCACCACGGCGCGGGCCCCGAGCATTTCCGAAGTACGGCTGGTTAAGCGGCGCGCAAATTCCACGGTTCCGACAGACGGATTTAATTCCAGCGTGGTGGCGGAGAACTGGGCCAGCAGGCTCTCAAACGAGCCGTCGAGACGAGACGGAACTTCGCGGATCTTCTTTAGTGCACGCATGAGGTGGATAGGGGTGCGCGCGCTACGCCTATACAATTAAAGACCTTAGTGCTTGATCTCATTTTGAGTCAATCGAAGCGAGACGAAGTGTTTCGTAATGAACAACCCGTCTCACGTCGCACCCTGAGACGCCGCGTGCTGCCGCAGCGGGTTCTTGAGACGATTCGACCAGGCTTTGCTTTTGCCGACAGATCTTCCCACGGCCATAAATACTTTCTTATGAGCAGCTTAAAAGGCTCATTGCAGACTTGCTGCGCACGCCTTGACTACGCTTGCTCATGGCCCTACCCGTGCATTTTCAGTGAATGGGGTCGGGGGGCAATCGGAGAGGTATGCCTGTGAGAGTTAGGGTCCTGGTGGTTTCGGTTGGTTTGGCAGTGATTTTGGGCGGCGGCGCGATGTGGCCCCGTAAAGCGTCGGCGCAGGAGAGCGAAGCGGAGACTGGTAAGCGAAAAATTCTCGTGAAGGTGGCACCGGTTTATCCGCCGCTGGCCCGCCAGATGAACGTGGCCGGCCGAGTGAAAATCGAAGCGACGGTGTCGCCGGAAGGCCGCGTGGTATCGACGCGTGTGATCGGCGGCAGCCCGATGCTGGTGCTCGCTTCGCTTGACGCGGTAAAGAAATTTCAATTCGAAACCCGGGCAAGGGAAACGACGGAAACGATCGAGTTCCAATTCGACCGCTAGGAATGCTGGCGGCGCCGTGCGCGGGGATGCACGGTAACACTCACAACGCGAAGGTGGAGGCGGGAGCCGTGAAACTGAAACTCATATTGATTTCGATCGGCCTGGCATTGGTTCTGTGCGGCGCAGCGGTGGCGCCGCACAAGGCAGCGGCACAGGAAAATTCCGCGGAGACGGGCAAAAGGAAGGTCCGCACCCGCGTGACGCCGGAATATCCGCCGCTGGCCAAGCAGATGAATATGACCGGAAAAGTGAAGCTCGAGGCGACGGTAGCGGCGGATGGGCACGTGGTTTCGACGCGCGTGGTGGGGGGCAGTCCCGTGCTGGTCAATTCCGCAATCGAGGCGCTGAAGAAGTGGCGCTTTGAACCGGCCGCTAAGGAAACGACGGAGATTGTGGAGTTCGAATTCGATGGGCAAGCGCAGCAGTAAAACACCGGGGACGCGCAGGGTCACATGGGATTAGGGGAGCGGAGGCTTTCGAACATGACGATCGGCAAGAAGCTGTACTACGGATTCGGGTTCATCCTGGCGCTGATCGCGTTTTTGTGGGTAATCAACATTTTCACCGTGATGCGCCAGTATGCCACGCGCTCGGCGGTAGCCGCGACGCTCACGGACGTGCAGACGATCGAGAGCATCCGCTACAAGATGATCGAAAATCGCCTATCGCTCGGCAATTATCTGCTGAGCGGCGACCTGCGCGACGAGGAGAAGACCAACAAGGGCGTCAACGAGCTGATAGAGCTTCTGAAGACGGGGGAATCCAAGGCCAACGACACCAGCCTACGCACCTCGCTTTCACAGGTGGAAGATAACGAGCGCGCATGGGCCGACAATTTCGCGAAAGAGATGATTGCCAAGCGGCATTCGGTCGATTCGGGCGATTCGACCGTCTCCGACTTGCAGATTTTTTACCTGCAGCACGATCCGGCTTCCTGGATTAACCGCTCGTCGAGCGCGTTGGATCAGGCCAGCAACGCCGTGCACAGGGCGCAGGAGGAATCGAATGCTTCATCCTCGTCGGCGCTTCTGATCAGCACGATCATCATGACCCTGGGCACACTGCTCGGTCTGATGTTCGGCACGTACGTCGCGTTTCGCACGGCGAAATCGATCAAGGACCCGGTGAACCATTTGATTGACGTGGCCCACAAGATCGGCACTTCGGGCGACCTGGATCAGACGATCGACATCCACCGCGACGACGAAGTAGGCCAGCTCGCGGAAAACTTCAACAACATGATCGTACACCTAAAGGAAATGGCCGGAGTTTCAGCGGCGATCGCCGAGGGGCAACTTTTTGTAAGCGTGCAGCCGCGATCCCAGCAGGACACCATGGCCAAAGCCTTCTCACGGATGACGCAAGGGTTGCGCGAGCTGGTGAGACAAGTGCGCGACAGCGCTTCGCAGGTGGCCAGTGGTGCGGGACAAATGGCCAGCGCCTCCGACGAATCGGCAAAGGTAAGCGTGCAGGCCGCGTCTGCCATTGACGAAGTGACCAGCACGATGCACGAGATGAGCGTGAACGTCCAGAACGTAGTGAAGAACACACAGGTTCAGGCGTCCAGCGTCGCGGAAACTTCGTCCTCGATCGACCAGATGGTGACATCAATTCAGCGCGTGGCGGACACCGCCAAGATGCTGGTGGACATCTCGCACCGCTCACGCGAAGAGGCCCGTACTGGCATGGCTACGATGGACAAGGCCACCGAAGGGCTGAACCGTACCAGCCACGCGATCCAGGCGTCGGCCGAAATCATCGACGTACTTGGCCGCCGCGCCGACGACATCGGCAAGATCATCGAGGTGATTGATGATCTGGCCGAGCAGACCAACCTGCTGGCGCTCAACGCCGCAATCGAAGCCGCTCGTGCCGGAGAGCACGGGCTGGGATTCGCCGTGGTCGCCGAGGAAGTCCGCAAGCTCGCCGAAAAATCCACGCAATCGACCAAGGAAATTTCCGAGCTGATTCAGGGTATCCAGAAAGAAGCGCGCGAGGCCGTCGAGAACATGGACAAGAGCACGTCCATGGTTCAGGAAGGTTTGGTGCTGAACAAGGACCTGAGCCTGGCGCTCGACAAAATCTCCGACGTCGTTTCGGAGGTCTACAAATTCTCGCAGGAAATCGGACAAGCGACGATGGAGCAATCCAGCGGCTCGGCACAGATCGCCAAAGCTACCAACCGCTTGACGGAAATCACGCAGGAAATCACATCGTCGGTCGAGGAACAGGCTTCGGGTGCGCAAGCTGTGGTTCGCTCGATGGAGCGGATGCGCGAGCTGGTGCAGCAATCCACGTCGAGCTCAACTGAACTGGCTGCCGCCGCCGAGCAGATGTCGAAGCTCTCGCGTAACCTGCTCGATTCCATGGATCGATTCCAGCTGGAAGAGTCCTACGGGGATCACCGGTATTCGAACCGGCGCTCGCCGTCCGACCGTCACGCGCAGCCGGAATTCGCGGAAATGGTCCGCTCCTGAGAACCCACGCGCACATGGATAAGGAACTCCAGGTCGTCGGATTTCGAATCGGGCGCGAGACCTTCGGCTTGCCGATCGCGATCGTGCGCGAAATCGTGCGCGTGCCGGAAATTACATCGGTGCCGAACGCGCCGGACTACATCGAAGGAGTGATCAATCTGCGGGGCCGCATCATTCCCATCGTCGATCTGCGCAAGCGCTTCGGCGAGAAGACTTTCGAACCACATAAAACGAATCGGATCGTTGTGGTCGAGCTGGAAACGCGCGCGATCGGACTGCTGGTGAATTCCGCGTCCGAAGTGCTACGCATTCCGCCCTCGGAAATCGAAGAGCCGCACAACGTGTTCAAGGAAGGCGAGCTAAGCTACATCACGGGCGTCGGAAAACTTAAAGGGCGGCTGGTAATGCTGCTCGATCTGAGCAAAATCCTGCAGCGCGGTGAGTTGCAGCGCCTGGAACAAGCGGCGGAAGCCGTTGCTGAACCCGTCGCCGAGCCAGTTGGCGCGGGGGCGAGCAAACGGCGCAAGTAGCAGTGGGGCCCAGTACCTCAACCGAGGAACGAATGTCGACGACGACGCTGACAACGCAGGTGCCGCTCACCGAACCCGAACTGAAATTGCTGCAGACTCTGGTCTATCAGGAATGCGGCATGTATTTCGACGAGCGCCGTACGCATTTCCTGCGCGACCGGTTGCAGCGCCGACTGAAGGCCTGCCAGCTCGATTCGTTCTATAGCTATTACCGCCTGCTGACCAGCCGGGACGGGAAAAAAGAGCTCACCGCGCTGCTTGAAAATCTCACAGTCAATGAAACCAGCTTTTTCCGCATTCGCCCGCAGCTCGATTTATTTCAGAAGAAAACCCTCGAGGACATTCTGCGCCGCAAGCAGGAGCGTCGCGACTGGTCGTTGCGCATATGGAGCGCGGGATGTTCCACCGGGCAAGAGCCGTACACGCTGGCGATGATGGTCTGCGACGCGCTGGCTTATTACTACCTGCGGAATCCGCTGCCGTTCGATATGCCCACACCGAAGCCGCTGATTCCGCCGCCGTGGAAAGTGGAAATCATCGCGTCGGACATTAATTATTCGGCGCTGCTCACGGCGCAACAGGGCGTTTACAACGAAGTGCAGATGGAGCCGGTCGATTACACCACACGGCTGCGGTATTTCGACAAAGTTGCGGACAAGTACGCCATCAAGCCGACGCTAAAGGGCTTGGTGCAGTTCGATTTCCACAATCTGAAGACCGAATACCTGCCGCAACACAACGACGTGATTTTCTGCCGTAACGTGATGATCTATTTCGACGAAGCCGAGCAGAAGCGGCTGATCGACAAATTCCACCGCTGCCTGAATCCCGACGGATATCTCTTCGTCGGGCACGCGGAAAGCCTTTTCGGCCTGACTACTAAATTTCACATGATTCACGAGAACAACGCGACGGTGTACCAGCGAATCGAGGGGGCGCAGTGAGTTATCCCTCCGACGAACAGGCTTCGGAGCTGCGCGACCTCTTCTTCGAAAGCGCCCAGGAGATTCTCCAAGGCATGAACGAAGCGGGGTTAGCGCTGGAAGAACGTCCCGGCGACGTGGAGCAGCTTCGTCACGTGCGCCGCGCGGTACACACGCTCAAAGGCGATTCGGCCGCGTGTGGGTACCGCGAGCTCAGCGAGCTGGCGCACGACCTGGAAGACGTCCTGACGCCGGAACTGGCGCGGCAGAACGCAGGCTTGATCGCTGAGGTGATCCTCACTGCCGCGGACACGTTCCACGAAATGCTCGCGGCCTATCGCAACAACCTGCAACCGCCGGCCGGCGGCGCGCTGAAGGACTACATCAGCCGCCTGCTCAACAAGCCTGCCGCGCAGGGACAAAACGAGTCTCCTGCGGCTCGATTCGAATGGACCGAGTACGAGCGGCTGATGATCGTCGAAGCGCTCCGTCGGGGTGAAAACGTCTACAACATCGCCATGCAGCTCGATCGGGAATCGCTGCTACCAGCGGCCGCATTCGAGCTCGCCCGCAAGTCGCTGGAAGCGGCCGGCAGAATTCTGGCGCTTCGTCCGGAAACCGCCGCTGAGGGTTGCCAATCGATCCAAGCGGCGCTGGCGACCACAAAGGCTGCGGAATGGATCCGCAAGCGTTGCCAAGTACCCTCCGTCGTCGCCAGCATATCGGTCGAGCGTGCGCCGGTATTGCAATCGCCGCCACGCGACCTGCTGGAAATTCTGATCGAGTCGGAAGCGAAAGCGATTTCTGGAGGCGTTCCCGCCGCCGCGCCGATAGCCACGTCGACTTCTGCACAGGCGGCGCCCCCCGAGGAAGAGGAAGACGCGCACGAGCACTCGTCCGCCGCAGGCATGGCGCACGCGGCTTCGGAGAACATGCTGCGCGTCGACGCCAACCGCATCGATACGGTAATGAACCTCGTCGGTGAAATGATCATCGGAAAATCAATGCTGCAGCGCGCCATGAGCGAATTCGAGCGCCGCCACTCGAAAGATCCGATCCGTGGCAAGCTCGCCGACGCCCTGGGCTTCCAATCCCGCGTGCTCAACGAGCTGCAAAAATCCGTAATGAAGATTCGCATGGTCCCGGTCGAGCAGCTTTTCCGCCGGTTCCCGCGCATCATCCGCGACGTGGCGCGCCTGCGCAACAAAGACATCTCGCTCGAGCTCGCCGGGCAGACCACCGATCTCGACAAAAGCATTCTGGACGCGCTCGGTGACCCGCTGGCGCATCTGGTGCGCAATGCTGCCGACCACGGCATCGAAACCGCCGCCGAACGCCAGGCCGCCGGCAAGAATCCGCGCGGCACCATCCGCCTGAACGCCTATCACGACGGCGATCAGGTGGTGATCGAGGTCTCCGACGACGGCCACGGCCTCGACCGCGACGAAGATCGTCCGCCGCGCCATCGAACGCGGCATCGTGACCTCGGAAGACGGCCTCCCAGCTCAACGAACTCGAAAGCCTGCAGCTGATTTTCGCGCCGGGCCTCAGCACCGCCGACGAAGTCACTGAAATTTCCGGCCGCGGTGTGGGACTCGACGTCGTGAAATCCTCGCTCGAAGCACTCAAGGGCAGCATCGAACTCGATAGTGTCCAGGGTCGCGGCACCACGTTCCGCCTGCTCGTGCCGCTGACGCTCGCCAGCATTCGCGCGCTCATGTTTCGCGTTCATGGCCGCCTCTACGCCGTGCCGCTCGCGTCCGTTGCCGAAATCACGCGCATAACCGAGCAGGGCATTCATCGCGTCGACGACCACGAAGTTTTCCAACTGCGCGAGCAGGTGCTCACGCTCGTCCGCCTCGACCGTTTGGAGAAATCCGCGCAGCAAGCACAGGGCGAGCGTGGCATCGCATCTTTGTGATCGTGATCGGCACGGGCGGCCGCAAATTCGGACTCGCCGTCGATAGCCTGATGGGCGAAGAAGAGCTCGTAATCAAGGCGTTGGAAGACCAGCTGGTCACTTCGCCGATCATTAGCGGCGCTTCGATCTTGGGTGACGGCACCGTGGTACTGATCCTCAACGTGCCTGCCGTCGTAGCGCATCTTTCGCGCATCCCGGCCGTGGGAGCGATCGCGTGAACCTGAACGCAAAGATTCGCGTGCTAGTGGTCGACGATTCGGCATTGATGCGGAAGCTCATACCGCAGACTCTGCTTCACGACGATTCAATCGAAGTGGTGGGCACGGCGATGGACGGCCTGATCGGCCTGCGCAAAATCCAGGAGCTGCGCCCGCACGTGGTGACGCTCGATCTGGACATGCCGCGCATGGACGGCATCGAGATGCTCCGCGAAATCACGCGGAAGCATCGCGTGCCAGTGATCGTGGTCAGTGCGCATACGGAAGAAGGCGCATCGCTGACGCTCAAAGCTCTATCTCTCGGCGCCTTCGATTTCGTCACCAAGCCGCAGGATGCCGCCTCCGGCCGCATGCAGCAGATCGCTTCCGAGCTGGCGCTCAAGATCAAGGTCGCGGCTTCTTCCGGCGCACCGAAAATGATCATCACCATGCCGCCGGCCAGCCGCAAGCCGCGCCGCAACTTTCCGGCCCAGCCACGCTATCCCTCGAAAATCGTCGCCATCGGCATTTCCACCGGCGGACCGAATGCGCTGCAATATCTTTTCTCGCAGATTCCGGAGGATTTCCCCGGTTGCATTCTGGTGGTGCAGCACATGCCCGAAGGTTTCACGGAAATGTTCGCACGCCGGCTGGACGAGTCGTCCGCGCTCGAAGTGAAGGAAGCACAGTCCGGCGATCTGCTGCTAGCCGGGCGCGCGCTCGTCTGCCCGGGCAATCGTCATATGAAGGTCTGCCACATGGAGCATGGCGATGTCGCGATCCTGGTCGACCAGCCGCGAGTGAACGGTCATCGCCCATCTGTCGACGTCCTGTTTCATTCCGTGGCGCAGGTTTTTGGCAATAAGTCCGTCGCCGTACTGATGACCGGCATGGGCGAAGACGGCGCCGCAGGTATGGGAGCGATTCAGGCTGCGGGTGGCATCACGCTTGCGCAGAGTCTGGATTCCTGCGTTGTCGACAGCATGCCGAAATCGGCCATCAATCGCGGGTTCGCCCAGCGAGTCGTTTCGCTTTCCGCCCTTTCCAGCGTTTTGCAGACAAAAGTTCTTCCCGATCGGCCCGCCGCTGATACCGCGGTCGTTCCCAGCGGCGCTGTCGCGGGAGATACAGGTTCGCGAAGGAGATCGTCATGAAACAGTTCGAAGCATTGACCCGCAAAGACAACCAGCCGGTGCGCTATTTGATCGTGGACGACTCGGTCTTCGCGCGCAAAAGCCTGGCGAAAATGGTCGAATCGTTCGGCGGCAAGCTCGCGGGCGAGGCCGGCGACGGCTGCACCGCGATCACCGAGTACGCGCGCACAAAGCCGGATATCGTGCTCATGGATATCACCATGCCGCAGATGGAGGGCATTGAGGCCGTCGAGCGCATCGTGCAAGAGCATCCCGACGCGCGCGTGGTCATGGTCTCGTCCGTGGGCTACCAGGACAATATTCTGGCGGCGTTGCAGAAGGGCGCGCGGCATTTCGTGCAAAAGCCCGTGAAGCCGGACGCGCTCTACGAAATCATCCGTTACGTGCTCAACGACGACGGCGTGACCGCGCCGCCCAATATTCCGGTCGAGCAGGGCCGATAGTACAGGGGAAGCCACGATGAAGATGGATCTGATTCAGCCGTTCGTCGGCTCGCTCGATACCGTGCTCGCGGAAATGATGCGTGAGCCGGCCAGGATCGCCGACCTGATGATGGAAGAGGACGGCTATCGCAAAAAGGGTCTCGCCGCCGAAGTTACTTTCAAGGGCCAGATCGAAGGACGCATCATTCTGGATATGGAGCCGAGCGCGGCCGCGAAAGTGGCGGCGTATCTCGCCGGCGCCGAAGTTGATCCCACTGAAGCGATCGTTCCGGAAGCGGTCTGCGAGCTGGCGAACATGGTAATCGGCAACGCCGTTACGCAGCTCAACGACCGCGGCTTCACGTTCAAGGTGTATCCGCCTGCGCTACTGAGCCGGGAGCAGTGCGAGAAAGCCGGTCACGATTCCGAAGCCACGATCCTCTGCTTCGAGACCCCGCACGGCAACGTCTACCTCAACATCTCCATGCACTACCAGACCCGCCGCAATCGCGAGCGTGCGCCAGTAGCCGTGTAACCCCTTATCGCCAGCCGCCCGATTGGCGGGTTTGCATCCGCATTCGCTGAGGCGCGCGTCCTACACACGATTTTGGTACTGCCATCATTCGATAATGGCTAAGCAGAGCCGACTCCTTTCAGCAGGACTGCCACTATCCACGTAGTCCGACTCGTACTACGTGAACTCCTTTCGAGGAACTAGGGCGAATACCGCAGTTTCATGGTCGCTCGGAGTGGTCAGGATGGAGAAGACGTCCGCAAGCGGGCGAATTCGAGATTGCAAGGAGCGTGAGATGATCGGAAAAATCAAGGACCTGCGCGAGCTTTTCGAAGTGGAGCTGCGCTACGCGTACGATTGCGAAAAGAAGCTGGTCGAAAAAGGCCTACCCACGATGATTGAGTCCGCGGGATCGCCGGAGTTGCGCACCGCGCTCCAACATCATTTGGGGGAGACTCGCGGGCATGCGTCGCGGCTCGAAGGTATTTTCCGGGCAATCGGCGCCGAGCCAAAAACCAACGACAACGCGGTCATCGACAAGCTATTGAGCGCCGCCAAGGATTCGATCGGACACACCGAGGAATCTCCGCTGCGCGACACGGCGCTGATCGCCAACGGCAACGTGGTCGAGCATTACGAGATAGCGCTCTACGGCACGTTGGCGTCCTACGCCCGCGCGCTCGGCCTGCGCGACGTTGTCACCACGCTCGAGCACATCCTGGCGGAAGAAAAGGCCGCGGATGCCAAGCTCACGCAGCTCAGCGAAACCAGTATGAACGCAAAGGCGGCGCGTTACGCTTCCGCGTAGAACGCTGCCACAAGCAGAACCCTGGGGGCGGGTCTCAGACCCGCCCTGCACCGCTGTCAAATTCGCAACGTGATCAATTCGCGGCGCAGGTGAAATTCGCCGCGCGGTTGATATCGCCGCTGCCATTGTATTTCGGGAATTTCGGATATTGGCACAGCGGGCGCGTGAACTGCGCCTCGCCGCCCGGATGATCGCGCTTCGTCGCGACCACCAGGATTGGCGCTTCGCCCTTTTCCACCCAGCGCGTCAGCGGCGTGAACAGATCGAAATCGTCCGCGCCGGGTCCGCCTCCGCAATGGCTTACTCCTGAGGCGATGTAAAGCCGCGCGTTCGCCGCCGCTTTTGGACCGGCGGTTTGCAGGATTCCCGAAAACACGCGAATCGTATCGCGGTGCGAAATGAGCGAATCGTCCGATCCGTGCCACACGATCATTTTCTTCCCGCGCTGCAGAAAAGAAACGATGCCTGCCGGCTCGGGATTAAATCCGTACTTCGCGCGCATCACGTTGTTGATCGCCGGAAAATCGCCGTCCACACTGAATTTCGCCGCCGACCAATTCGAATCGTTGTAAATAATGTTGCGCATGTGCCCGGTGCCAAATAGCGCGTAGCCCCCAGCCCAGGGGGACATATCGCCGAAACCGAATCCCGAATAGATCGTCGTGCCGTCCTTCAGCTTCAGATCGGTCATCAACGCCTTCACGGAGCTGGCTTGGCTTGCAGTCAGCCCCGCATCCGGCACGTCCACCGTCGGATCCAACTTGCACGCTTGCCAATTGCTGATCACGCCGTCCTTCGCGCCGTCGAGCATGTCGCATTTCGCCACGGCCGCCGCATTCACCGCTTTCAGCTTCGCCGCATCGGGCAGATCGAGCGCGGCCGCACGCGTCCAGGCTTCCACCAGCCCGACCATGTTCAATCCTGGCGCACCGACGATCACTCCATCGAACTCAGCGCCGTACTTCGACGCAGCATTGCCCGCTCCGCGGCCGCCATTCGAACAGCCCACGTAATACGAATACTTCGGCGCCGCCCCGTAGTAGGTTATTGCCAGCGCGTTGCCGAATTTCTTCACCACCAAAATCGCCGTGTGCGCGTAAAGCTGCGTGGCCGCGGGATTGTTCAGCAGCTTCGCGCCCGTCGGATCGCGGTAGCCGCCGTTGTTGGCCAGCACGATTGCACCGCTCGCCAGCGCAATGGACCCGGGCGCGGCCGCGTGCATCGGCGTCAGCGGCTCGCGCAACTGCCCGTCGAACCCGCCGCCGCCCTGCTGGTAAAGCCGCCCGGACCAGCTCTCGGGCAGCAGCGCCTCGATATCGTGCTCGGTGCCGTTCTGCGTCCCGAGCACTTTGCAATGCGCCGGCTCGCCATTCGCCGCGTCGATCTTCGCAGCCGATGTGATCTTCACATCTGCGAGTTCGCGCCCCGCCAGCGATTCGCAAGCAACAGCCGGCGCCGTCTGCGCGCGCACCGCGCCGCAAGCAAGCAGCAAAGCAGCAGCCGCCAAAACGACTTTGCAACTCCGTGCGTCAAGCAACCTGTGACGTCTCATGTGTCGGAGCTCCGAACTGTGGCGTACCGAAAAACCGGCCCTCACGATCCGACGCGAATGCTGACGAATTGTAGCGTATAGGTTTCAAATCGTCCTCTGTACTTCACTGGAAAGGTCTCGCATCTTTGCAATCGAACAGCGAGCCGATCATCGAGATCAAACCTTCGAGCGTCTGGTCGAGCTTTTCCGCCCGTTCCGGGGTCGCGGGGACGTTCACGGAAGGAATGCCTTGTTCCGCTGTTCCTTCTTGTCCCTCGCGCGCGAGCGCCACCCACCTTCGCATGCCGCTGATGTATCCGCTAAAGAACTCCACGGGGCTGGAACAGTCCATCAGTGGCAGATACGCGCGAGGTACATCCCCCACGGATACCCACATCCATCGATCCACGCCCGAGCGCGCCGGGCGAATGTGAAATAAGAATAGTGCGAAAATCCCACCCACCCCACCGGCAAAATAAGAGTCGAGCACTCCGCCGCACCAAGAAAACGACGAAATATAGTTTCTCGCTTCCTCCGCCATCGAAGTCAGACGGCGCGTGTCTTCCTCTTCTTCACTTCGCATTTCGGCGACGCGGACGAGACGCGAAGCGACTTTTTCGCCCGTCACCCTAAATTCAGGGACTCCCCGCATGGAATGGATATTAGACCCGGCGGACGTCTGCGAGGAATTCCTTTGATTGAATTGGGGTGCGACTAGCGGGTGCGCGCGCCGATGCGGCGGTATTCAGTGCCGTGGCGGAAGAGTCCGGCTTTGGGCATCTGCTCGGAGTAGACGACGCGAGCGGGAAGAAAAATATTGGCTGCGTCCGGCGAATACGGGACGGCGACGTCGATGGCGGCGTCGGAATCGTAGCGGCGTTTGCTACGGAAGCACATGCCGATAGGCGAGATATCCTCGCAGACGGCGAGCTCGTCATCCGAACCGGCTTGGCGAATGCAGGCGGTGAGCCGGGTCTTCAGGCGCATGCGTTCGCGTTCGCGCTTGTCTCCACTCTCGGGAACTGCGCCGACACCGTCTCCTCCGCGACGTCGTCGCGGCGAAAGCTTGTCTTCGTCTTCGTGCGGGGCTTGCGTCCAGATGCTGGGGACGCCGCAGGTCTTGCAGTGGCGCGCGATTCCGCGATTTGTCTCAAACGCGCGAAGCTCGAGCTCGTTCATGTGCACCACTTCACGGCTGCGGCAGTAGGTGCATTCGAGCAGCATGCGCGCGACGGCTTCGGTAGATTCCGCGATGGCGGGAAATTCCACGCCCCACAAATCCATCGAAGGATCGGGAATCTCGATGCCGTAGAGGAAGCCATCCTTCTGCCGGCCGAATTGGCCGACCACGCGAACCTGCCCTTTGCGATGCGATTCGTGCGAAGCGCGGCGCGCCACGTGAATGAACTGCTCGGGAGCCAAATCCTGGTCGAGGATGATGACCGCACCGCCGCGATTAATCAGCAGCGTCCGCGACGGAGCTTTGAATTCCTCGCCTTTAGCGTTCTTGCCGGAAGCTTCCAGTAAGAGAGTCAGCGAAACGCGATCGGTGCGGCGAAGCGACGCCGATGACATCCAGCCCTCCTCAAAGGGGTCGACCCGAGGCAGCAAGGATATCATGGAGGTTCCTTACGCGTGGACGCCGGGGTGCGGGGCGGCATCCCACTAGCGTAAGCTAGCCGTTCGACGATGAGCGCTACACATTCCAATATGGCTCTGCCGAATCCATTGGCCCTGGTGGCGGAGTTGACGCACCAGTGTCCGCTGCATTGCGTTTACTGCTCGAATCCGCTGGAGCTGACCGCGCGGGGAACGGAATTGCCCACCGGGAGCTGGGCGCGAGTGTTTCGCGAGGCCGCGGAGCTGGGGGTGTTGCAGGCGGATTTTACGGGTGGGGAGCCGCTGGCGCGGCCGGATCTGGCGGACATTATTCGCGCGGCGCGGGCGGCGGGACTTTACGCGAGTCTTATTAGCTCCGGCTTGCCGATGGATGAAAGCGGCTGGCGGAATTGGTTGCGGCGGGGCTCGATCATTTTCAGCTGAGCTTTCAAGGGGCGGAAGAAAACGCGGCGCGGGAATTTTCCGGCACGAGCACGCATGCGCAGAAACTGCGGGTGGCCGAATGGGTGAAGCGGCATCGCGTGGCGCTGACGCTGAACTTTGTGATCCATCGCGGAAACCTGTACCAGCTCGAAGACATGATCGAGCTGACGGAGAGAATCGGGCCGGGGCGCGTGGAATTTGCGCACGTGCAGTATTACGGATGGGCGTTTGAGAACCGGGCGCGGCTGCTGCCCACGCGGGAACAGCTGGACCGGTCGCTCGAGATTTTCAAGTCGGCGGCCGAGAGGCTGCGGGGTCGGGTGAAGGTGGAATTCGTGGTGCCGGATTACTACGCCAGATATCCCAAGCCTTGCATGGGCGGGTGGGGACGGAAAGTGATTTTGGTGAAGCCTAATGGGGATGTGTTGCCCTGCCATGCGGCGAACGTACTGCCGGGAATGACCTTTGAGAATGTGGAGCGGAAACCGTTGCGTGAGATTTGGACCTCGTCAGAGGCATTTCAGAAATATCGAGGCGTGGACTGGATGCCGCAGCTTTGCCGCAATTGCGAGAGGCGCGAGCAGGATTTTGGCGGGTGCCGGTGCCAGGCGTTTTTGTTGGCGGCCGATGCTGCGGCGACCGATCCGGTTTGTTCGTTGGGGCCGGGGCGGCCGATTGTGGAGGGAATTTTGGCGGAGGCGAATCGCACAGACCGGGCGGCCGATTCGGATTGGATTTATCGGCCGAATCCGGGGTAATGATTTGGGACGAAGGACCTACTGGCGACGAGCCTAAGGTCACAACCAACCGCTTAAGAGAGAACGCAGAGACCTTCCGTCTTCGGTCGAACTTGTGGCCGCGAGAGTGTATTTGCTACTTGATGCTAGGTCGTCGTAAGGGCACGGACAGAAGTGTCTGTGCCATCTGAAGGCAACTATTCGAAATCGAGCGCGCGCTGGTCGTTTAAGCGGCCTAGATATTCGATTACGTCCTGCTCCACTTTTTCCGGCGCGGCTTTCGAGTAGAGTTTTTGCAGGGCGGCAACGATTTCGGCGACGGTGCGGGTGCCGTCGCAGCGTTCGATTATTTCCAGGCTCGGGCCGTTCAGGCGCAGGGCGCGCTCGGGCATCAGTAGCACGCGCTGGGATTGCGATTTTTCGTTGAGGCGGCAGCCGGGGGTGAGGCGCGGGCGCTTTGAAGGTTCGGGCGTCATGTGGAGGCTTTCGCGGGCACAAACGCGCCGGGGGGCGGCCAGCCGGGCTCCACGTAGGCAAAGTACAAAGCATCGAGCATGGCCCAGAGAATGTCGCATTTCGTGCGCAGGGCATTGAGCGCCCGCTCCTGCTCCTCTCGATTGCGGGCGTGCTTCACCACCCAATCGAGAGCGAAGTCGGCATCCTCGGGTGCCTGCGTCATACGGCCCTGAAAATAGTCCAGGCCGATTGAAAGCCACGGGTAGTGCTCCTTCAATCGGTCGACCCGCAGCGTAATCAGATCCTTTGAAAATAGTTCGGTGAGCGACGACGCGACGGCCTCCAGATGTGAGCGCTTGCTGACGAAATCGACATAGGCGCCGACGGCGAAGCGCGTGGCCGGTAAAATTCCTTCACCGCGAATAGCTTGCTCGCGCGAGAGGCCGGTGGCTTCCACGAGCTTGAGCCATTTTTCGATGCCGCCCGGGCGCGTGCCGTCGCCATCATGATCGATGATGCGCTTGCGCCAGGCGAGGCGGAAAGCGGGATCGTCGGTGCGAGCGAGGATGGCGGCGTCCTTGATCGGGATGCTGCTTTGATACGAATAGCGATTCAGCGCCCAAGCCTGCAGTTGACCGCGCGTGAGTTTGCCTTCATGCATCAGCAGATGAAACGGGTGTTGGTGGTGGTAGCGTTCCTTGCCGATGGCGCGAAAGCGCGCTTCGAATTCCGATTCCGGAAGCTTCGCGTTTGATGAAGCGTCGCTCATAGTTCAAATTCCATCCCATCATATGCGACTTCGAGTCGCGCGTCGCGCACGGCGCGATAGGCGTCGCTCGATTCGTCCAGCACGGGGTTCGTGTTGTTCAGGTGGATGAGGATGCGCCGAGACTTTCCCGCGGATGGCGAGCTCGCGAGCTGCGCGATCGAGCCGGTGCCGCCGGAAAGCGGGATGTGACCGATCTGGCGGGCGGTTTTGCCGCCGCCGCGGACGTCGATTAACTCGTTGTCGGTCCAGAATGTGCCGTCGAGCAGCGCGAGGTCCGCGCCGGCAGCGTGGCGCTTCCAATCGTCCGATTGGCCGGAACAACTGGGCGCGTAGAAAAACCTTTTCCCCGTCGGCGCGAATTCCAGGCCGATGACGGCTTCTTCGGGTGAGAGATTCTTTCGCAACGCGCCGCTGACGTAGTCGGGATACTCTCCGCCAAGCGAGACGGCCGTGCAATCAGCGCCGTCAATCGAGATCGCGCGACCGAGCTTGAGCGGCTGCCAGCTGACCGGTGGCGAGGAACGCTCGAGACATCGGAAGAGCGAGTTTTCTTCGTTGAGAATGCGGAGCACCGACGGCGTGGCGAAAACGCGCAGCGGTTGAAACTCGCGTAAGTGCAGAAGGCCCATCACCGAATCGACGTCCGCGCTGGTGAGGATGACGGTCGAAAGGGACGTGGCGCGCGTGTTGGGTGAGGGAGCGAAGTCAGGATCGCTCAGAAGCTGCTGGCGGAGATCGGGCGAAGCGTTGAGCAGAATCCAGGAACCGGATACCGCGGAAACGGCCACCTGGGCTTGCGTGCGGGGCCTGAAACCGGAAAGTCCCCGGCGAGCGCGATCGCAGTTGGAGCATCCGCAATTCCATTGCGGAAACCCACCGCCCGCGGCTGAGCCGAGGACTTTAATTTTCATTCAAATCGCGAACTAGAGTTCGGCGTTCGCGTAGGAGCTTACTTCGCAATTCAGGTCGACAACTTCGTGTTGCGGTGTGGTCCATTCCATATTTGTATCCTCCCGAAAAAGTGCTGAAGACACCCGCGCCGGGTGTAACCGACGCGATTGCCAGACTATAGCCCAAGGCTCCGCTGACGGCAACTGCCATTTTGGACGCGTAGCCTAGCCGCTAAGTCCCGGTTGTAAGACTCGGTGCAGGGACGTCTGGTTGCAAGTTTCACGGGCTAGCCAGTACCTTTGGGGGCTTTCGACACACAAGGTGCGGAGCTCGAACGGAGGCTGGGCGTTCCATGAACCTGATTTGGGGCGGCTTGCGTCTATGGATTCAACACGGCGGGGCTGAAACACGGGCGCTATACCGGACGTACACGTTACAATGCGGCCAAGCTGATTCGCTAGGTCAAGGTGGGTGAGGATGTTCGCCAGGAACTTCGTAAGGGTGCGTGAAATCGCGGCGGTAGTGCTGCTGGTTGCCGTGGTGTCCGTGCCGGGAGCAATAGCACAGTCGACGCGCGTAGAGGGCACGGTTCGCGATGCAAGCGGAGCTTCCGTGCCGGGCGCGCTGGTAAAGCTGAAAGCGGGATCGTATGGGGCGCAGACGACGACGGACAGTGCGGGCGCGTTTGCTTTCGGCGGAGTGCCGGCGGCTGCGGGCACGCTGGAGATAACCGCCAAGGGATTCCAGGCGGCGCAGCAGGCGTGGACCGCTTCGGCGGGGGCGAGCCTTCAAATCAGCGTGACGCTGAAGCCGGGCTCACTTAGCCAGCAAGTGATTGTGACCGCATCGCGCACGGCGACTCCGATCGGCGAAAGCCCCATTAGCGACATTCAGCTCTCCTCAGACGATCTGCAGGCCACTCCGGCGCTGACGCTGGACGATACGCTACGGCAAGTGCCGGGATTCAGTTTGTTCCGGCGAACGAGCAGCCGCACCGCAAATCCCACGACGCTGGGCGTCTCTCTGCGCGGGCTGGGGGCAAACGGAGCGAGCCGCGCGCTGGTTCTGGAGGACGGAGTGCCGCTGAACGATCCGTTCGGATCGTGGGTCTATTGGGATCGGGTACCGGATGCGGCGGTACAGAGCGTGGAAGTGGCACAGGAGGGCGCATCAAGCCTGTACGGCAGCGAGGCGTTGGGCGGCGTGGTGCAGTTCCTGACACGGCCGGCCGAACCGGGCGGCGTAACCGTGGAAGCTTCCTACGGGAATCAGAACACGCAGGATGTGTCTCTCGCGGCGAGCGGCGCGATCGGGAAATGGGAGGCCGTGGCATCTGGCGAGGCGTTTCATACCGACGGGTACGTGCTGGTGCCGCCGGAAAATCAGGGAAGCGTGGACACCAGCGCTTTTTCGCAGCACGGGACGGGCGATTTGACCCTGGCGCGGAAGATCGGAACGGACAGCGTGGTATTCGCGCGCGGATGGTATTTCAACGACACGCGAAACAACGGAACGGTCGGGCAAGGGAACAGCATCCGGCTGGGCGAGGGCGCGCTGGGCGCGAATCTGGATTTAGGCGAATTCGGAAACGTGCAGCTGCGGTCATACGCAGAGTTCGAGACCTACAAGCAGAGCTTTTTTTCCGTGGCGCTGAACCAAAACAGCCAGCACCTGACGGATTTGCAAACGGTTCCGGCGCAGGGGATCGGCGCGTCGGCGCTGTGGACGAAAAATCTGGGCAGGCGGCAGACGCTGGTGGCTGGCTACGACGATCACGCGGAGCTGGGACACAGCAACGAGCAGATTTTTTCGGCCACCACGGGCGCGAATTTGCGAGACACCGCTACGGGCGGACATCAGCGCACCATGGGTGTCTTCGGCGAGGACATCATCCAGCTGGCGCCGGGATGGACGCTGCAAGTGAGCGCCCGCTTCGACGACTGGCGGAATTATGACGCGTTTCTTTTCACCGACCCGTTTATCCCAGCGGGCCCACCGACGACGCTGAACTATACGCCGCGGTCGTACACGGCTTTCAGCCCGCGCGCCAGCATCGTGAACGCAATCAATTCGCACGTGTCGTGGTCGGCGAGTGTGTATCGCGCGTTTCGTGCGCCCACGCTGAACGAGCTGTACCGGTCCTTCAGACAGGCAAACAATCTGACGGTCGCGAATTCGAATCTGACGGCAGAGCGGCTAACGGGCGGCGAGGCAGGCGTAGCCGT
The DNA here is from genome assembly GCA_963800535.1 of uncultured Acidobacteriota bacterium. Classification (GTDB taxonomy): domain Bacteria; phylum Acidobacteriota; class Terriglobia; order Acidiferrales; family UBA7541; genus Palsa-295. The sequence continues at coordinate 100,633 of CAWDBK010000012.1, read as the reverse complement.
GCGTGGTTTTGGCGATCGCGTGCAGTTGCGCGGCACGGTGTTCATCAATGCGATTGTGAATCCGGTTTCAAGCGTGAGTTGCCAGGTCACACCAGTGCCCGCGATTTGCCCAGCGCCCACGGCGAACACGAACACTTTCGTGCGCGCCAATCTGGGAAAGACGTTTGCGCCCGGGTTTGAGGTCGATTGGCTGGCGCGCATTACAGACCGGTTTCAGCTTTCGGGCGGATATCAGTTCGTGGATGCGACGGTGATCAGCGCGCCGGAGCAGCCGCAGCTGGTGAATTCGTGGGTGGCGCAGGTGCCGCACAACGAGTTTACGTTTCAGGGGCGGTACACGAATCCTTCGGTGATTTCGCTTTCGGTCGAAGGGCGATTCGTGGGGATGCAGTTCGATACGAACCAATTGCCGATGGGGAATTTTTTCGTAATGGACGCAATGGTCTCGCGAGATTTGGGCCGCGGAGTCCAGGTGTTCAGCGCGGTCGAGAATCTATTCAATGAGGAATACGTATCGACGGCAGCCACGTCGCTCTCCCTGAGCAGCGCGGACTGCCCATTGCAGGCCGCATAGGCGTTCGCCTTGATTTTCCTTCCAAGCGGTAGAGTTCACGACCGATTGTCGTGGGAAGAGGAGAAGCCAGTGCGCGCCTACGAGGTCCGGCGGCGGATATTCGGGCAGCTTGGCGTTTTTTGCGTCGGTGCGCTTCACTTCCAGATCGTCGAACAAAATTGAGGGAGCATCACCGTCGTCGGGACCGCGGCTTCGCGATTTTCCACGAGCGGGTCGTTGCCCACTGCGACGAGTCATTGCGCAGCGCGCGCGTGTCCAGCTCGTCGAATTCGGCGCCGCGGACCAATTCCTGGTGGCCGTCGTTTACGTAGACGCGATAGAGCAGCCGGGGCTCGTAATTATTGCCGCCTAGAGTTTCCACGTAGTAGCCGAACGGGTGGTTCTCCTGGCGGCAGAGATCGATAAGCTTCGCCTTCATTTCTTCCGGTGAGAGCGTCTGCTTCGAGCGGACGATCAAATTCCCCAGGCTGGGGATGGCGGACTGTCCCGCTGCGGCGCGGCCGTGGCCATTCGATTCCGGAAAATCGCGGATGGGTTCGCGGCCCAGTCAGGTAGTTCACCAGTTGGCCGTCCTGCACGACTTCCACTTTTTGTGCCCGCACGCCTTCATCATCCGCGTCGTAGCTGCCGATCAGAGTTTTCCCATTGAATGTCTTCAACGTCGGATCGTCCTCGATCGAAATGAACGCCGGGCAGGACACGGCTCTTGTAATTTGAAGCGTAGTCGTCCGACAGTGCGCGCGGATTCGCCGGGCTTGGGGCGTTTGCCAAGGACATTTGCGCCGACCATGCCGTTGAAGACGTCGTTCGCGGCATCAGTGGAAAATAGCACCGGGCCGCGATAATCCTCGTCGACCACCGGAGCTTCGCGGAGCGCTTTTAGTGTGTCGATCATTTTCGCGGTGTCGGCGACGAATTCGTCGGGCGCGGGCAATTCCTTCACCGAAGCGGCGGTGAAATACGGACTGCGCTCGAGGCGCATTCCGTCGGCTGCCTGCGTGATGCCATCTTCGTTCAGGAAATAGACGGCGTAGCCGTGGCGAGCGACGGTGCCTTCAGTGTTCACGAAATAATCGTTCGAGGCGCGGAAACGCAGTGTGGCGGTGAGCGACTCGAGCTTCGGATCGGTGCGGAATTGCGCGGTGGCTTTTTCCAGAGCGTCGCGCCAGGGCTTGGGATCGAAATCGAGTTTCGCGATCGGCTCGATGGATTCCAGCGGCGGCTCGTGCGAGAAGTCGTCGAATGGCTGGTCGGCGGTGTACTGGCGCATCTGCGCTTTCTTGGCGGCCAGCGCTTCGCTCGCCGCTTTATAGGCGGAGTCCGTGGCGGTCCAGAGTTGCCAGCGAAGGGTGGTGGGATCGTCGTCGATCGGACCGAGAGTGGAAACGCCCAGGCCGGGACCATAGTAGCTGTCCTGCTTGTAATCGCCGACGCGGACGACAACCCGGATGACGCGGGTGTGGACGCGCTGGTCCTCCCGCAAGGCGCCGAAGGCGGCCTCGGCTTGGTATTGGTCAATATCGGTCAGGCGGTATTCGATGTAGTAGGGCGGAGGAACATTGTCCATTTTTAGCTGCGATTTCGAACGGTTGAGTTCTTCGCGCATGGCCTGGAGGATGGGATCGGACTGCGGCGGAGGTTGATCCTGCGCGCGCGCGGACGGATCGAGAATGCCAGAGCGACCAGCACGAGCGCGATCGGGAAGGCAAAGCACCTCACAGCGCCTGCAATTGAGGTTAACGCCGCAAGGCGGGCCAAGAATTTTCGCCGCGCACAGCATGCTGTGCGCCTACGCGGAAAAGCGCAATGCGCCGAGGCTTTCATTGTTTTTTCTCCGCGGCGGGAGCCGGCGCTGCCTCAAAACCGGGCGGGGGCAGAATTGGCGGTCGCTGCGACCCTTTGGCGCGCTTCTGGACTTCGATTTCGGAGAACAAGCATGGCGGGCGCGGAGGCTGACACCGGGATCTGGCCGGACTCGGCGCCGCAGATTCCGTTGAAAACCTGCATGGTGTCGCCGGTAAGCAGAATCGTGTTCAGCGAAAGCAGGGGCGTGCCCACGATGTCGACGCCACGAACCAGTTCATCCGGACGGCCGTCGGGATAAACGCGCCACACCATCACGGGAATCACCTGAAACGCCTGCGGCAGCGCGCGCGTGGTGAGCGTGAATCCGCCCTGAATATCCTCGAAGTACAAGTCCGTAGGGCTTGCCCTGCTTTTTGATTTCTTCGATGAATTTCTGCCGCAGTTCGGAATCTTTCACTGTGTTCGTGGACGTGACGATCAGGTTGCCCTGGCGGCCGGTGGGCATCAGCCCCGGCTGGCGGCGGCCGTGGCCGTTGGAATGGTCGAAATTCGTGATGGGCATGCGCGACATCAGGAAATTTTTCAGAACGCCGTTATCGACGGCGACCACTTTTTGCGCCGGCACGCCTTCGTCGTCGTATGCATAGCTGCCCGCCAACTTCGTGCCGTTCAACACATGCGTCGTGGGATCATCAACGACGGTCAGGAACGGCGGCAATATCTGCTGGCCGACTTTCTTCGTGAATGTCTGGCCTTCGCGCTCATCGCGCTGGCGATGACCTTCCAGGCGATGCCCTAGAACTTCGTGGAAAAATACGGCGGCGGCGCGACCGGAAAGCATCGCCGGGCCCACGTAAGGTTCGGCGGAAGGCGCCGCACGCAATGCCTTCAAATCCGCGGCGATCTTATCGACTTTGGCGATCAACTCCGCTTCCGAGGGCAGCTGATCGGGCGAAGGTTCCTGAAAAGTTTCCACGCGCACCAGATCCATACCATCGTCGGCGCGCGATTCTCCCTGGATCACCAGACGAGCGCTGGCGGAGGACTGCTCGAGCGCCGCCCCTTCGCTATTGGCGATGTATGACCGGCCGGAGCCATCCGACATCACCACCAGCGAGCCGTACACCTCCGGATATTTAAGAAAGCGCGCGGAGACATGCCGCACACGGTCTTCCCAGGGCTTCAGGTTTTCCGGCACCTTCGCCGAGTCCGGTCCCGTAAACGTCTGCGGAGATTCCTGCGAGAAGTCGGGCGACTTGTCTTCTTCCGCGGACTGCACCGCCTGGTTCGTCTTCACGCGCAGGAAGGCGGCGGACGCCTGCTCGTACTCGCGATCGGTGAGCAGCCAGAGCATGCGCGAAACGGCGTCGGGATCGTCGCGCAACGGCAGCACGCCCGAGGTTATTCCCGTGGGGCGGCTTTGCGAATGGGTATTGTCGAGCGCGGCGGTGCCCACGCGCATCATGACGTCCGCCTGACGACGGTGCTGCGTGGTGGAAATAACCAGGCTGCCGCTGGTTCCCAGGATCGTCGCGTTAGTGCCGTCCGTGACGGTGTAGCTCAGGTAATACGGCTGAGGATCGGTCTTGGCGAGCGAAGTGGTCGCGCGCTTGAGCTCGCGCTGCATGGACTGGAGCAGGAGATCCGTTTGAGTGGGCGAAGAGAGCGCCGCGAATGGAATACCGCAGAGCACGAAAATGGCGCAGACCGCAGTGCGGATATGAGTGCGATTCATTCGAATCCGTTGTGATGGATAAGAAACGTCAATTTAGCATACATGCTGTGCCCGCGTGGCCAATTCCCCGCGGTGCGTGCGGCAAGGTAATTAGTGGCCTACTGTGCGGGATGGGGTTGCTTGGGTTGCTTGATCTGGCGTTCGTAGGGCGCTCGTTCCAGCAGAGCTACGGCGACCAATCCGGCGATGGCCAGCGCACCTGTCAGCGTGTAGGCGGCTGCGGGCCGCAAATGCGGGACGAGAATGGCCAGCGCGCCCAGAACGACGCCAAGAACATAAAGGACGACGACGGCCCCGCGATGGCCAAGCCCGAGATTGGAAAGGCGGTGCGCGGTGTGGTCCTTGCCCGGAGTGGTGAACGGGAGAAAGCCGCGGCGCAAGCGCGAAATGGAAACCAGAGTCGTATCAAAGATGGTCGCACCGAGAATCAGCACCGGAACCAGCCACGCGGCCGGAAAATGAGCGGCCCCCTCGGGACGGATTTTCAGACCGAGCGTGGCCATCAGGAAACCCAGAAACATGGCGCCGCCATCGCCCATGAAAATCTTCGCGGGATTGAAATTCCAGATCAGGAAACCGAGCGCGGCGCCGAAAGCGGCAGCGGCCAGGGTGCGAACCATCGTCTGACCGTTGAGCGTGGCGGAAATAGTGAAAAAGCCCGCAGCCACCGCGGCGATCCCCGCGCAAAGGCCGTCCATATGGTCGAGGATGCTGAAAGAGGCGGTGATGCCGACGACCCATACGAGCGTGAGGCAAATATCGAGCACCACACCGATGGTGCCGGGAACGAATTCCGAGAAAATCTGCGCGCGAATGCCGGATGCGATCAGGATCAGCGCAGCGATGGGCATGCCGATGAAGAGCTTCACTTGGTGATGCAGGAGTTTCCCATCATCGAGCAGCCCCACGGCGGCGAGTAGCGTGGCCCCAGCGAGAATTCCCACGATTTGCGCGCGAGGAGCGCCGCGCAAAGTGAACAAAACGGCCAGAACGAATCCAAGATAGATGGCAATGCCGCCGAGCAAAGGAATGGGACTGAGATGAACCTTGCGCGGGCCGGGAAGATCGACCATCCCGTAATGCAGCGCCAGGCGGCGCACCGGAAGCGTAAGCAGTAGCGAGCCCATCAGGGCTACGGCGAACGCGACTAAATCGGTTGAGAGAACCATCTAGCGAGTTCCGTTCTTCCCAGCGGCCGCTTCTTCCACCACGTCGACGAAGCGGCGCAGCTCATTCACTCTAACATAGCGATTTGCAGTTTCCCTGGCGCGGCGGCCCATTTCAACGAGTTGTTTACGGTCGCCGCGCAACCGGCGAATCGCATTGGCGACAGCGGCGGGATCGTCGGGATCGGCTGCCAGGCCGCATCCGGCTTCTGTAACGATGCGCGCCGCGTCACTATTAGATGCGGCGACCACGAGCACGGGCCTCCCCGCAGCCAGGATTGAATAGAGCTTGCTCGGGACCACCACTCCCTCCAGGCCGCGGCGCACGGTGACGATGTGAACGTCGCCCGCCATCATCACGTGGGGGATCTGCTCCACCGGGCGAAACGGCAAAAACCGCACATTGGCCGCGTCCACGGCGGACGCACCGAGCTTTTCGCGGTTGGCGCCACCTCCTACAAACACCAGCCCTGTGTTTTCGTTGCTTAGAATTTTCGCGGCAGTCAGCAGCGTGGGCCAAGCGCCGTAGAAACCCAGGTTGCCCGCGTGGATGGCGACGAAATCGAAGCCGCTGCGGATTTCCTGCACCACGGGATCGGATCGCTCGGGCATCGACTCCGGGAACGAAGTGCCGTGGCGGACAACTACGACGCGCTCGGGCGCGGCGCCTTTGGCCAGAACGCGTTCGCGCATATCGTCACCCAGGACGATTACGCGGGCGGCCTGACGTAGAGCGCGGCGATGCATTTTTTCCCAGCGCTCCACCCAGCCACTGGGTCGGACGATATCGCCCCCAACAGCCATATCCGGATACATGTCTTGGATGTTGTAAACGAACGGGCGTCCGACCCGGCGCGCGACGAACGCGCCGGCAATTCCGGCGACGGGCGGATCGGTCATTGCGAGGACCAGATCCGGCCGCAGAGAGATGGCTCGCGGAACGGCGAGAGCAAGATAGGTGAGGTAGTTCGAAACGCGGCGGCGCATCTGGTGGCGCGGATATGCGGTGGAACCGACGCGCTCCACGATGACGCCGTTGCGCGAGTCGCGGCGCAGAAACGCGAACGGATAATATTCGTCGGGATCGTAGGACGGACGGCCGGCGACGACTGTGACCTGGTGCCGCTCGGCAAGCGTCTCGGCGATTTCTACGGCGATCTTGGCGGTGGCGGATGTGTCGGGCGGATAGTATTCGTTGAAGAGCAGGATGTGCATGCGCTTTTACTTGGCGCGTCCTGCGAAGCGCTCGCCGGGCTCGTCCCCCGCAACCGCTGCCGCGGATTTTTTCTCCAGGATCGAGTTGCCCATCACCAGCACGTCCATCTGCGTGCGGCGGAAGCAATCGAGCGCTTCTTCGGGGCGGCAGACGATGGGCTCGTTGTCGTTGAACGAAGTATTCAACACGACCGGAACGCCCGTGAGGTCGCCCACCTTGCGCAGGAGTTTCCAATATAAAGGATTGGCCGAGCGGCTGACGGTCTGCAGACGGGCGGTGCCGTCAACGTGCGTGGGCGCGGGAATCACCGAGCGTTTTTCGGGGCGCACGGGGTAGGCGAAGGTCATAAACGGCGAAGGGTGCGTCTGCTCGAAATATTCGCCCACCGCCTCTTCGATGATCGAAGGAGCGAATGGCCGGAAAATCTCGCGGTGCTTGATCCTGCGGTTGAGAACGTCCTTCATTTCGGGCCGGCGCGGATCGGCCAGGATGCTGCGATTGCCCAGCGCGCGCGGCCCCCATTCGGCGGCGCCCTGATACCAGCCCACGATTTTCCCCGCCGAGATATGGCGCGCGGTGGATTCCAGTAGCGCGCCTTCGTCGAGCTCGGCGATTTCGGCTTCGCCGGTGGCGCGGACGCCGCCAGCGACCTGTTTCATTTCCCGTTCCGAATATTCGGGGCCCCAGTAGGCATGATCCATGGTGAACTCGCGCGGGCGGCCGAGGATCTCGTGCTGCACGGCGAAGGCAGCGCCGACAGACAGCCCCGCGTCGCCGGCGGCCGGCTGGACGTAGACGCGCTCGAACGGCGTGCTCTCAAGGACTTTTGCATTGGCGACACAATTGAATGCCACGCCGCCCGCGAGGCAGAGCGCTTTCTGGCGGGTCTCGGCGGCGAGGCCCTTCCAGCAAGAGACGAGAACCTCTTCCAGCGCCGCTTGCATGCTGGCGGCGAGATTATGGTGGCGCTGGCCCAGCGGCTCTTCCGGCTTTGCGCGCGGGGCCAAGTCGCTTTTCCAGATGATCGGAAAAAAGCCGGCCTAGGACCGGTGTGCTCGTCGCGTCGCGCCAGGTCATTTCCGAGCCTTGCGATTGGTGAATGAAATATTCGAGGCCCAGGCGGAACGAATGCGCGCCGTGCGCGTGGACGATGTGGCGAAACTCGTCGAGAAATTCGGGCTGCCCGTAGGCGGCCAGGCCCATCACTTTGTATTCGTCGCCGAATTTCCAGAAGCCGAGATATTGCGTGAGCGCGGTGTAGTACATGCCGAGCGAATGCGGGAAAGCGACTTCGCCGAGCACGCGCATGCGCGGGCCTTCGCCCGAAGCGCACATGAAGCTAGCGAAATCGCCGAGGCCGTCCGCGGAAAGCACCGCGGCGGATTCGAAAGGCGAGACGAAAAACGCGCTGGCCATATGCGCGTGGTGATGCTCGATGCGATGGAACTGGGCGCGGATTTTGTCCGGCGAGATTTCGAATGCCGAGGCGAGGTCCTCGCGGACTCCGGCGAATTTCTTCATCACGCGCAGGCGGTCGAGCGCGAATTTCGGCATGCGCATGGCGAAGCGCAGCTTGGTGCCCAGGCGCGCGTAGGGATCGCGCGGGATCGCGATGTGATCGACTTCGGTGAGTTTCACGCCGGCGCGATCGAGGCAGAATTGGATGGCGCGCGCAGGCAGACCCGCCGCGTATTTCACGCGGTTGAGGCGCTCTTCTTCGACGGCGGCGATCAGCCGGCCATCGACCACGATCGCCGCGGCGGCATTGGCATGATAGGCGTTAATTCCGAGAATGATCATCGGGCTTTGGATGCTGCGGAACCCGACAATCGCCATATACGCGAGCTCACGAGATCGCTACAGCCGCTGACTTCGGTTCGCGCGCGCTTGCCGGCCACTCTGAGGCGCTTGCGCCGACGTTGCGCTTCACCCATTCGTTCAGCACGTACAGGCTCCAAGGCCGCGACCACGTGGTAGCGCCGGCCCGATACCGCCGCCAGACGGAGCGCGCGAATTCGCCGGGCAATACGGGCTCCAGGGCCGGCGACCACTCCGCGAATCCCGCGCCGACGCGCTTGCCCAGGGCGCCGTGCAGCCAATTCTCCCACGGAAACGTGAACGTGCGCTTGCGCTGGCTGAGAATTTCTTCGGGTATTACGTCACGCAGAGCACTGATGAGTAGCGACTTCGGTTGCGGCGTCGGCCGCTTGGCTTTTTCGGGAAGCGAAAGAACGTAATCGACGAGTGGCGCGTCGAGGAATGGCACGCGTACTTCCAGCGAATGGCGCATGCTCATGGCGTCCGTGTCGCGCAGCAGCGTATTGAGCATGTAGGAGCGTAGCTCGAGCCAGGAAACAGCGGTGAAACCATCCATCGAGCGGGAGCGGCTCCGCCGCGTCCCGCTAGCCACTGCGCAGCACTCGAATTGGCCCGTGCCGAAGGTGAAGCGCCGAAAGCGGCGGCGACATTTTCAGGCGCAAAGAGCAGGCGCGTGAAGAAGTAAGGATGCGGCAATCCTTCAGGGTCACGTATCGCGGCCAGCGCTTTGCGGGACGCATCGGCTGAGGCGCCGCCCGCAAATCGCAGCATCGCCCGGCCGGCCAGCGACCGAAGAGGGCGCGGCATCCAGCCCGTCAGGGTGAGGGCACGCGCGATTTTCGGAGTAGTGCCGAACGTGCCGTAGCCGCCAAAAAGTTCATCGCTGCCAAGGCCGGAGAGCGCGACTTTCAGTCCCGCCTGTCGCGCCGCCCACGACACGAAATAAGTATTGATGCCGTCCATACTGGGCTGATCGAAGCCGTCGATGGCTTCGTCGATGCGCGCGAGCACTTCGTCGCCGGAAAGCGTGAGCTCGCGATGGTCGGTCTGCAGGCGCGCGGCGGTGCGGCGCGCGATTTCGGCTTCGCTGAAGTCCTTGTCGGCGTCAGCGAAAGCGACCGTGAACGTGTGAATGCCCGAGCGAGCGCGGCTGGCGAGCGCGGCGATCGCCGTGGAATCAAGCCCGCTGCTGAGAAACACGCCGACCGGAACATCGGCAATTAGATGTCCCTCGACGGCTTTTTCGAGCAGCGCGCGGGTTTTCTGCGCGGTCTCTGGCGCGGATGCGGACTCGCGTGTTTGCGCTGGCGCGTCCCAATATCGCTCAGGCACAGCGGCAACAGGAGTTTGCGCGTCGACGCTCATCGAATGGCCGGGCGGTAGCGAAGAGACACCATTTATTAGTGTCTGCGGCTCGCCGATGGAGCCGAAAAGCAGATAGGCAGGAATTGCCTCGGCAGAAATGCGTGCCTGCACAAGTCCGCTGGCGAGCAATGCTCGAACTTCCGACGCAAAAACGAGCTTGCCATCCACAAGCGCGTAATAAAGTGGCTTGATTCCCATGCGGTCGCGCGCCAGAAATACGCTGGCCGCACGCCCACCCCGGCCCTGCGGCATTTTCACAATCGCGAACGCGAACATCCCGTGCAACCGCTCGACCGAGCGTTCGCCCCACGCTTCATACGCCCGCAGCACAACCTCGGTATCGGACCTCGTACGAAACCGATGCCCGGCGGCTTCCAACTCCGCGCGCAGATCGAGAAAATTGTAGACCTCGCCGTTGTAAACAATGGCCAGCGTGCACGCATCATTCCACACCGGCTGCGATCCTCCGGCGATATCGACGATGCTAAGCCGCCGCATCCCCACCGAAACTGGCGGCGCCAGCAAAATGCCGTCCTCATCAGGACCGCGGTGAATCATCGCCGACATCATGCGGCGCACCACGGGCTCGCTCGCCTCGCGCGATTCGATCCCGATAACGCCGCAAATTCCGCACATGTCCTAAAGTCCCGCTTCCTTGAACGAAAGCCGCGCAATCGCCGCCCAATCCGCCTCGCCCATGCCCTGCGCCGTGGCCGAAATCATGCGGTCGCGAATCAAGCTCGCCAGCGGCAGCGGCACTCCCGCCTCCTCCGCGGCGGCCAGAACCAGCCGGTTGTCCTTCATGCCCAGCGCCATGCGAAAACCCACCGGCTCGAAATTATCCGCAGCCACCATCGGACCGTACGTGCGATAGATGGGTGCCGCAAAAAGCGAGCCAAGCAGCACGTCGAGAAATTTATTGGGATCGACGCCGGATTTCTTGATCAGCGCGAACGACTCGCCCAGGCTTTCGATCACCACCGTAATCAGAAAATTTCCCGCGACCTTGATCACATTCGCGGCCGGCGGGTCATCGCCCACAACGTAGGTTTTCTGGCCCATCGCATCGAAAAGCGGCTGGCAACGCGCAATTTGATCCGCCGGACCCGCCGCGGCAATCACCAGTTTTGCCGCCTCCGCAGCATCCGGGCGCCCGAATACGGGCGCAGACACAAAATGCTGCTTCCTCTCGCGATGCGCAACCACCAGCCGGCGCGAAATCGCCACGCTTATCGTGCTCATCGCGATGTGCACAGCGCCCGCAGGTAGCGCTTCGAGCGCGGCGTTGTGCCCCAGCACGATTGCCTCGATCGCCGCATCGTCCGCGACCATCGTGATGATCGCTTCGGCATCCGACGCCGCCTGCCCCGGCGTGCGCGCCACCTTCGCTCCCAGCGGCGCAAGCTCCTCCGCGCGGCTCTGCGTCTTGTTGTAAACCGTGAGCGAATGCCCAGCCTTGATCAAATTGCGAGCCATCGCGCGGCCCATGCCGCCCAACCCAAGAAACCCGACTTTCATTTTCACCCGCCTTTTTCCTAAGCTTGCTTCAGTGCGTGGCGCTCTGCACTGCCTTTTCCGCTCGCCCGGAATCTGGTCGCCACCCAAGTTCGCCCAGAATCCGCCGCCCGGATCGTTCCAGTTCCGCCTTCACACGGTCGAGATGCGCGTAGACCAATTTGCCGTCGCGCTTGCGCCACTCCCCGGCGATCATCACCGAATCGATATTCGCCAGGTTCGCCTGCATCACCACGGTCGCCACCGGATCGTGCACCGGCCACAGATTCAGCGCATCCGCACGAACGAAAACCAAGTCCGCCTGCTTGCCTGCCGCGATCGAGCCGAGCCGATCCTGCATTCCCAGCATCCGGGCGCCTTCCACTGTGATCCACGAAAGCGCCTCGCGCGCCGGTATCGTGGACGTTGCCGGTATCCCGCCCGTCGCCGCGCGATGCTCGGCATTGTCGAGCGCTCGCTGATGCTCCAGCGCCATGCGCGCAACGGTGAGCATGTCGCCCGAAATCACGCTTTCGAGGTCCACCCCGAGCGAAGGCGCCGACCCGAACTTGCGTAGACGGCCGGTGATCGGATGTCCATGCCCCTGCGCCATTTCGTTTTCAGGCGCCACGGAAAACGTGACGCCCAGATCGACGAAGCGCTTCAGGCGATCGTCCTCGAGATCGTTGCCGTGCACAATGTTGACGTAATCGCCCACCAGTCCTTCGCGCTCCAGGGCGTCCCAGCCACCGGGAGTCTTCGCCGCGCCGCCGCCCTGATGCATTGACGCCACCATCCCCAGCTCACGCGCCAGCCGGAAATCGTGGATCGAAACTTCCAGCGTCGAATAGTGCGGCCCCAGAATCGCGAGACCGAGCGTGAGCAACCTGTCGCGCGAGGCGAACGGCCCGCGCATCAGTCGCTCGACTTCGCCGCGCGGATGCGGCACCTCGGAAAAATGCTTTTCGCCGGGCTTGGGATCGGGCTTCGGCGAGCCGTGAAAAAAAGCCCCGCGAATGCCGGATTCGCGCAGGCCTTCGATCCCCGCGTCGGTATGCGCGGGCGTCGGATTGTTGTGGCACCAGTCGACGAGCGTCGTGGTGCCGCAATTCATCTGGTTCAGCGCGCCCGCCAGGGTGCCGATGCGCACATCTTCCGGCTGAAATCGCGTCGCCAGCCCCGCATGCATCCAGCGGAAATATTCCAGCAGCGTCCAATTCGCGGAGACGGCGCGCAAGCCCGTCTGCCACGTGTGCATATGCGCATTAATCAACCCCGGAATCAGAATGAACGCGCTGCCCTCCAGAATTTCGGCACCCGGCGCATCGATGCGTTCGCCCACCGCCTCAATCCGATCCCCCTCAATCAGGACATCACCCGGACGAAGATCCCCCCGCGCTGGATCCATGGTGATAATCGTGGCCCCACGAATTAACAATTTACGCAGCGATTGAGTCATAGAAGCTTATGTAGCGGCCGCCTTTAAGGCGGGCGCCTTTGTTTGTGCTGTTGCCGTTGCGTTCGGTGTTGCCTTTCCGGGTGCCCCATCCTCGCCTTCCGAGGGTGGGGCCTTCACGACAACCTCGGTTTCCACTATTCACGCTGGCGCGTTTGCGGGCACCTCGCCTCAAACGCCGGCATAAGTCTGCCGCCGAATAAACTCCCCGCTTCCTGCCTTACCCACAAACTTCCCATTCTCAATGATCGTACGCCCGCGCGAAAGCACGCTCTTCGGCATCCCTTTGACCTTGATTCCTTCGAACATCGAGTAATCGACCTTCATATGATGCGTGGTCGCACTAATCACCTGCTCGGCGTTCGTATCAAACACCACCAGATCGGCATCCGATCCCACCGCAATCGTCCCCTTCCGCGGATAAAGCCCGAAAAGCTTTGCCGGCGCCGTGGCCACCAGCTGCACGAACCGATTCGGGGAAAAACGCCCGCCATGCACGCCCCCGCTATAAATCAAGCTCAGCCGGTGCTCGATGCCCGGCCCGCCGTTCGGAATCTTGGTGAAATCGTCTTTGCCCAGCTCTTTCTGCTCCTTCATGCAGAAGGGGCAGTGATCGGTTGACACTACCTGCAGCGTGTCCTGCGCCAGCCCCTGCCACAGTTTTTCCTGATGCCATTTCTCGCGCAGCGGCGGCGTGAATACATACTTCGCGCCCTCGAATCCCGGCGCATCCATTTTCTCAAGCGAAAGATATAGATACTGAGGGCACGTCTCCGCGTACGCCGGCACGCCACGGTCGCGCGCCTCGCGCACCTTTTCCAGCGCGTCGTTGCACGAAAGATGAACGATATAAACGGGCGATCCGGCCATTTCCGCCAGCGCAATCGCGCGCGCAGTCGCTTCTCCCTCGGCGGTCGTGGGCCGCGTCAGCGCGTGATACTTCGGCGAGCGCTTTCCTTCCGCCAGCGCCTTCTGCACGATCACGTCGATGACGCCGCCATTTTCCGCGTGCATGCAGATCAATCCGCCGTATTTCGCGGCTTGCGACATGGCGCGAAAAATCGTGGCATCGTCCACCATCAGCACGCCCGGGTAGGCCATGAACAATTTGAAACTCGAGACGCCTTCATGGATCAGCACGCCCATTTCTTCCAGTTGGGACGCGCCCAGGTCCGTGATGATGCAATGAAACGCGTAGTCGATGGCCGCTTTGCGGTCGGCTTTCTTCATCCAGGTCTCGAAAGCCTGTCGCAGCGATTGGCCTTTTTGCTGAATCGCGAAATCAATCAGCGTGGTCGTGCCGCCGAAAGCCGCCGCGATCGTTCCGGATTCGAAATCGTCCGCGCTCGTGGTGCCGCCAAAAGGCATATCGAGGTGCGTATGCACGTCTATGCCGCCCGGCATCACTAACATTCCGGCCGCATCAATCGTCTTGCCGGCATTTTCAATCGGCAGCGCCTGCCCGATCGCCGTGATTTTCCCGCCGGCAATTCCGATGTCGCCAGCAAACGTGTCCGTCGCGGTAACCACAGTCCCATTCCTGATGACGGTGTCAAAACGCATCAAGCCTCCGAAAAACCAGCGTCCACGCATCTTAGGCCATACCTAAAACCCCACGCAAGGAAACCAGCTTCGCAGCGTCGCCTCGATAGCAGGCGAACCGGTTTGGACCTAAACCTGGCGCCGGGTTCTTCAGCCCGGCAGCCTTCGCTCTTGACGTTGGTCTCGCATTCGATCTTCTCTGCCCCCTCGGCGTTCTTGCGGTGCATCCGCTCTCTCTGTGGACTCTGTGCCTCCTCCGTGCCCTCTGTGTTTAAAACCCAAGTTCGATACGGCACTCACCCAGCCACCAGCGCGTGCCAACGACCGAGTCCCATTACCCGAGTCCCATTGCCCCCAGCGACAAAACAAATTAACGTGAGTCGGGGCCGCGTTCGCACCCCGCTCGATTCGCAGCAGAGACACCCAGTCGCAAAAGGGACGTCAAAAACGAAAGGAGACCGTTTCTACTCGACAACGTGAATGAATAGAAATGCCACCAAAGCTGTTGAAAACAAACGATCGGTGCACATTCTAATCGACAATTATTTGGGGGGGGAACCTGACGCGAAATCGCTCGAATCCAGCCCGACTGGACGTGACCGGCCCGCCTGATGCTAGAATGCCGCCTCAGCTACGCTGACACCGCCCGGAGCAACTCCCTAACAGGGCCGTGAAACTTGGAGATTCTGACGGATTCCCCATGCCGCTTCGCGACACGGCGCCGAAGCTTTCCCCGGAACAATACGAGAAGAACTTCGCCGACATCACGCCGCCGATGACCCGGCGCCAGGCGGCGATTGAAGCGGCCCGCTGCCTCTACTGCTTCGACGCGCCCTGCACCATCGCTTGCCCCACGCATATCGATGTGCCGGCGTTCATCAAGAAAATTTCCTCCGGCAATTTGCGCGGCTCGGCGCGCGAGATTTTGTCCGCGAATATCTTGGGGCAAAGCTGTGGGCGCGTGTGCCCCACCGAAGCGCTCTGCGAAGGCGCCTGTGTGATGCACGAGAAAGGCGAAGAAGCCATCGAGATCGGGCGCTTGCAGCGTTACGCCGTGGATTTTGTGCTGGACGGAAAGATCGACCTTTTTCACGCCGGCGCGCCGAACGGAAAGCATGTGGCGTGCATCGGCTCGGGGCCGGCGTCGCTGGCCTGTGCGGCGGAGCTGGCAAAATGGGGATACGAAGTCACGATTTTCGACCGTAACGAGCTGCCAGGCGGGCTGAACACATACGGAATCGCTGCATACAAATCGAGATCGGCCGAAACGGTGCGCGAAATCGATCTGATCAAGAATCTCGGCGTGAAATTTCGGCAGAAGATGGACATTCCGCGCGACGTCTCGTTCGCGGAGCTCGAAAAACAATTCGATGCTGTTTTTGTGGGCGTAGGGCTGGGCGAAACCTGGGAGCTGAATCTGCCCGGCGAAGATTTGCAGGGAGTCTACGGCGCGCTCGAATTTATCGAGCGCACGAAGACGCTGGCCTTCCCGGATGTGGAGATCGGCCGTCGCGTTGTATGCATCGGCGCCGGAAATACGGCGATCGACGTGGTGACGGCTGCAAAGCGCCTGGGCGCGGAAATCGTCTATCTCGTCTATCGCCGCGGCGAACCTGAAATGCCTGCTTTCGCATACGAATACCAGTTGGCGAAGCAGGACGCGGTGAGTTTTCTGTGGCAGACGCAGCCGGTTCGTGTGCTGGGGACGAACGGCGCGGTTTGCGGTCTCGAGTGCATACGAACAGACCTTGGCGCGCCCGATGCAAGAGGCCGGCGAAGTCCTGTGCCGTTGAAGGGCAGCGAATTCACGATCGAAGTGGACATGGTGGTTCGCGCGGTAGGGCAGAAATCCGCCACGGAGTTTCTGAAAGGCGTAAAGGGCATCGAGTTGGCGAAAAACGGTACGGTAAGAGTCAACGACTTGCGTCAAACCGGCCACGCGAAATATTTTGCCGGCGGCGATTGTACGAATGGTGGCGGCGAAGTGGTCGACGCAGTGGCCGAAGGGATGGCCGCGGCGCGCGGCCTCGACAAATTCCTCGGCGTGCCGCGTGGCTAATGCCAAGAGGATCGTTCGACGAGGTGAGCGATGGCTAATCTGAGCGTGAAATTTGCGGGGATCACTAGCCCGAATCCGTTCTGGCTGGCGTCGGGGCCTCCGGCGAATACCGCAGGGCAGGTGATGCGCGCGTTCGACGCCGGCTGGGGCGGCGCGGTCTGGAAAACCATCGGAGAGCCGATCGTCAACACCAGCTCGCGGTACGGCGCGATCGACCTGAACGGCGTGAAAATGATGGGCTTCAACAATATCGAGCTGATCAGCGACCGCCCGAGCGAAACGAATTTCCGTGAAATCTACGAAGTGAAGAAACGCTATCCGAAAAACCTGGTGATCGCGTCGCTAATGGTGGAGTCGCGCCGCGAATCCTGGCACGCCATGGTCCGCCGCGCTGAAGACGCCGGCGCCGACGCGCTGGAGCTGAATTTCGGCTGTCCGCACGGAATGAGCGAGCGCGGGATGGGCGCGGCCGTCGGTCAAGTCCCCGAATACACCGAGATGATCACCGCATGGGTGAAGGAAGCAGCGCGTATTCCGGTGATCGTGAAGCTCACTCCGAACGTGACGAGCGTGGCGCACATGGCCGCGGCCGCCGAACGCGGCGGCGCCGATGCCGTGAGCCTGATCAACACCATCAATTCGCTGATGGGCGTCGATCTTGAAAACTTTTCGCCGCGACCAATGGTCGGCGGCAAGTCTTCGCACGGCGGATATTGCGGGCCGGCGGTGAAGCCGATCGCGTTGCATCTGGTCTCGACCGTGGCGAAAACTTCGCGATTGCCAATCAGCGGAATCGGCGGAATCGGATACTGGAACGATGCCGCCGAGCATATCGCGGTGGGCGCGTCGACGGTCCAAGTCTGCACCGCCGCAATGCACTACGGCTTCCGCATCGTGGAGGACATGATCGACGGTCTTTCGGCGTACATGGATGCCCACGGCTACCGCACCATCGAGGATTTTCGCGGACGCGCCGTCCCGAACGTGAAAGATTGGGGCGATCTCGACTTGAATTACAAAGTCGTCGCGAAAATAAATTCCGAGCTGTGCATCGGCTGCCAGCTTTGTTACGTGGCCTGCGAGGACGGCGCTCACCAATGCATCGAGCCCTACAAGGATGCGGCGAAGAAAAACACCGGCGGGTTCGGCGTACACGTCCCGCGGATCATTGAAAACGAGTGCGTAGGCTGCAATCTCTGCGCGCTCGTGTGCCCGGTCGACAATTGCATCACTATGCAGCAGATCGATCTAGGCGAAGTGCCGATGAGCTGGAACGACCGCGTGAAGCAGTCCAACTCCACGTTAACGCTCCCGTTCCCAAGCGGAGATTGACGTTAGCGACCAGCGGTGAGCGCCCAGTAGACAACGAAGCTAACGCCGAATCCCACGAACCACGCATAGTCGTAAAGCGCGCGAAGCGGCGCGTACACCAGGCCGACGAACGCAACGGCCGATCCCGCGACGAGTGCCAGGATTGCTTTCCAATTCACTCCGCTCGAAAACTCGTAGATGCCACCGCGGCGATACAGATCCCGAGGCACCAGAATTTTTCTCCGCCGCACGAAATAATCGCAGATCAGGATTCCGGCGACGGGGCCGAGAAATCCGGAATAGCCGACGAGCCATCCGGAAACATAATTTCCGAAGCTCGCCAGCAGCCTCCACGGTTGCATCAGCACGCCGATCAGGCAGGTGAGAATTCCGCCCGTGCGAAAGCTGATGCGCCGTGGCCAAAGATTCGAGAAATCATTTGCAGGCGAGACGACGTTCGCCGCGACATTAACGTTGAGCGTGGCCATCAACAGCGCGATCATCGCCACTACTACCGCGAGCGGATTCCCGAGACGCGAAAGCACGGCAACCGGATCCCAAATCGCCTGGCCGAACAGCACCACAGTCGCGGATGTGACCGCGATGCCGATGAACGAATAAAATGTCATCGTGGTAGGCAGCCCGAGCGCCTGACCGAGCATCTGCTCGCGCTGCCCGCGCGCGTAGCGCGTGAAATCAGGAATATTCAGCGCCACGGTGGCCCAGAACGCCACGACGCCCGTAAGCGAAGGAACGAAAAACCGAAAAAATTCACCGAAGCTTTGGAATTTCGAGGGAGTGGCAAGCATCGGCCCGAATCCGCCGGCTTTCGCCCGCGCCCAGAGCAGCAACGAGAGACCAATCAACAGCAAGAACGGCGCCGTAATTCCCTGCAGAAACCGAATCGTCTGAATCCCGCGCACGATCACAACCAGATTCAATAGCCAGAAAATACCGAAGCAAACCGGCACGCCCCAGCCGACATTTTGCATCGCGGGATCGAGCGCGACCAGCATGGCATAAATCGCTTCGCCACCGATCCAGGTTTGAATGCCGAACCATCCGCAGGCCACCAGCGCGCGCAGCAGCGCCGGAACGTTCGCGCCGAGCACGCCGAACGCTGAACGCGCGAAAATCGGGAACGGAATTCCGTATTCGGCCCCGGCGTGCGCGTTGAGCAGCATGGGAATCAACACCAGCACGTTGCCCAGAAAGACGGTGAAGATGGCCTGCTTCCAGCTCATCCCGCCCGCAATCATCGAGCTCGCCAGCAGGTAGGTGGGAATATTGACGCTCATCGCGATCCACAGCGCCGCGTAGTTGTACGTGCCCCACACGCGCCGCTCGACGGGCACCGGCGCGAGGTCCTCGTTGTAAAGCGAACTGGCACGAACAGATTGCGCGTCGAATGTCTCCGTGGAGGAGGTGGAAGGAGTTTTAGTTTGGCTCATCGTGGTGGCTGGGCGCCCCCGCGCGAACTATTTCTTCGGCGACGCGTAATCGATGTAGACGGCCTTGAGCTCGGTATAAAAGTCGATCGCCACGCGCCCGATCTCGCGATGGCCCACGCCCGTCGCTTTCACGCCTCCAAATGGCATCTGCGCCTCGCTCGCCACCGTCGGCGCGTTCACATGCGTCATACCGGTTTCAATGCGATCGATAAACTCGAAAATCTTCCGCGCGTCGTTGGTGTAAATCGAACTTGAAAGCCCGTATTTCACCGAATTCGCCACGCGCAAGGCTTCCTCGAAATCCGCCACACGGATCACCGAAAGCACGGGCCCAAAAATCTCCTCTTGCGCGATGGTGCTGTCCCACTTCACGTGATCGAATACGGTCGGCGCCACAAAATAACCGTCATCCAGTCCCGCACCCGTCGCGCGCGAGCCGCCCAGCATCAATTTCGCTTCCTTCTTCCCGGTTTCCAGGAACCGCTCCACGGTTTTCAACTGCTGCTCATCCACCAGCGGCCCGACGTCCGTCGACGCCTCCAACCCGTTGCCGACTTTCAGCTTCCGCGCCCGCTCCACCACCATCTCAACAAAGCGATCAGCAATCGCCTCTTCGACGACTACCCGGCTCGTGGCCGTGCATCTCTGGCCGCTCGAGCCAAATGCCCCCATCACAGCCGATTCCATAGCGAGCGCCAAATCCGCATCGCGCAACACGACAACCGGATTCTTCCCACCCATCTCGCACTGACACTTTTTCATCTGCCGCGCCGCCACCGAATAAATCAGGCTGCCCACTTCATTCGAACCGGTAAACGAAATCGCGCGAACCTCCGGGGCCCGCAGGAGCTCGTCGCCCACTTCCTCGCCCAGCCCAAGCACCAGGTTCAGCACGCCGGCTGGCAATCCCGCTTCCTGAAAAATCTCCACAACCTTCGCCGCGCATTCCGGCGTCAACTCCGCCGGCTTCAGCACCATCGTGTTTCCCGCCACCAGCGCCGGCGCCGCTTTCCACACCGGAATCGCCACTGGAAAATTCCACGGAGTGATCGCTCCCACGACTCCCAGCGGCTGCTTGAAGGTGTAATTGAAACTTTTCCCCGCGTCGCCGGGAACAGTCTCACCGCCCATCCGCCGCCCTTCGCCCGCCGTAAATTCCAAAATGTTGATCGAGCGCTGAATCTCCACCAGCGCTTCCTTGAAAGTCTTCCCTTCTTCGCGGCACAGCGTCCGCGCCAGCGCTTCCTTCTGCGCCTCCATCAGCGCCGCGGCCCGCGCCAGGATTTTTCCGCGCGCCGGCGCAGGAGTATCCCGCCACCCCGGAAACGCGGCCTTCGCTGCCGCGATCGCTTCGCGCACTTCCGCTCGCGTCGAAAGCGGCGCGACGCTCGTCACTTCCTTCAGATTCGCGGGATTTCGCCGCTCGATCGTCTGTCCCGAGCGGGATTCGACCCAGCGTCCATTGATGAAGTTGCGGCAAAGCGGCGCGGTAACGGTAGCGGTGGTCATCGAAGCGTCCCCAGTCCTGAACTAAATCTCAATCGGCAGCCTGCGTGGACCCCGGCCGCAGCGTCCGCACGATTTCGTCGTAACTTTCCGGGCGGCGGTCACGATAGAACTGCCAGGTGTTGCGCACTTCCTGAATTTCGTCGAAATCCAGATCGGCCACTACGAGTTCGTCCTTATCCCGGCTGCCCTGCGCCACGATCTTCCCGCGCGGATTGCAGAAATAGCTCTTGCCGTAAAAATGCCCGATGCTCCACGGCTTCTCAGTGCCCACGCGGTTGATGGCCGCCACAAAATACTGATTGGCCACCGCGTGCGCCGGCTGTTCCAGCTCCCAAAGATATTCGGAAAGCCCCGCGACCGTCGCCGAAGGATTAAAAACAATTTCCGCGCCGTTCAGTCCTAGAATTCGCGCTCCCTCCGGAAAATGCCTGTCATAACAGATGTAAACTCCCACTTTCCCGAAGCGCGTCTGAAACACGGGATACCCGGCGTTCCCCGGCGTGAAATAGAATTTCTCCCAAAATCCCGGATGGCAATGCGGAATGTGGTGCTTGCGATATTTCCCCAGGTAGCTGCCGTCCGCGTCGAACACCGCGGCGGTATTGAAGAAAACTCCGGTCATTTCCTTTTCGTAGACGGGAACCACCAGCACCATTTTGTATTTCTTCGCTAGCTTCTGCATGCGCGCCAGCGTCGGTCCGCCCGGCACGCTCTCCGTTAGCTCGTACCATTTCGCGTTTTGCTCCGCGCAAAAATACGGACCGTAGAAGAGCTCCTGCAGGCCGAGAATCTGCACGTCTTTTTTGGCGGCGGCCGCGATCATCTTCTCGTGCTTGGCGATCATTTTTTCTTTGATGTCCGCCAGCGAATATTTATCCGCGGGCCATTCGCAAGTGGCCTGGATAACACCACAACGCACGACGCGGGACATGGGGAACCTCCTGTTTGCCTGAGACAGCCAGTCTACTATTCGCATGGAATGGCCACAAGGCTGTGGAAATCGTGGAAAAGTCCGCTCGCGCGCACGCGTAACCGAGCGTTCAAGTATCCGTCTTTTCCTATTGATATGGATTATTTACAACAGAAAGGCCGTTGTCTTGTCTATCGAGAGCATTCGAATCTGCATCTTGACTGCGGGACCATTAGTGAGTAAAAGTGCCGCGGGTATCTATAGTCGTGTATAGGGGGTGTGTGGTGGCCAAGTCTTGCCGCAGGACGTGTGTCCTTGTTGGGCTTCTGGCGGTTGTGTGTGCATTTGCTTTTGTAGGCGCGCTTCTCCTTCCGGTTTCAACTCACGCGCAGGCAACACTTGGATCCATCAACGGCACGGTGACCGATCCATCGGGCGCCATCGTCCAGAAAGCGACCGTGAAGATTCGCAATACCGGGACGAACCTGCTGGTGACCACGGAATCGAAAGACGACGGCTCCTTCAGCGCCGCCGACTTGCCGATCGGCAATTACGAAGTAACCGTGACGAAAGACGGATTCAAGACCGTGGTGTTCTCTTCGATTCTGGTTCAGGGCAGCCGGACCACCACTGTCGCCGCCGCGCTGCAGGCTGGCGCTGTGACCACCAGTATCACCGTGGAATCCACTCCGTTGCTCAACCAGACCGACGCCTCGACCGGCTACACACTCGGTACCGACGTGATCAATTCCACGCCGCTGGGCACGGGTAGCTTCACGCAGCTGGCGATCCTGGCGCCGGGCACCAGCGCGGATTTCCTTTCCGGATCAGGCAGCAATGAAGGACTGGGCAACCAGGGCATCGTCGCGAACGGCCAGCGCGACACGAGCAACAGCTTCACCTTCAATTCCGTGAACGCGAACAACCTCTTCAACGGAAACTCGACCAGCAACGTGGCCGACAGCCGGTTCACACTCAACACCGGTGAAGTCTTCGGCACCGGCGGGCAGGTGCAGACCAGCACTTCGGTGTATGACTCCATCGGAGAGGGCTTGCCCACGCCGCCGGCGGAAACCATTCAGGAATTGCAGGTCACCACTTCGATGTTCGACGCTTCCATGGGACAGAACGCCGGCGCGCACATCGAATTGACCACCATTTCGGGATCGAACCAGTATCACGGCCAGGCCTACGGCTACCTCCAAAACAGCGGGCTCGACGCCCAGCCCACCTTCCTGGCGCCCACCATCATTCAGAATCTTTACGGCGGCAACGCGCCGCCGCTGCATCGCGCCGTCTGGGGAGGCACTCTCGGCGGTCCGATTCTGAAGGACAAGCTGTTCTTCTTCGGCTCCTACCAGCGGCAGAACGTAAGCGACGCGTTGAGCGGCGCATTTAGCGGCGTGCCCACTCTGCAAGGATTGACGGACACGAATCGCGACGCAGCCGACCTGGCGAACCTCGTGAATTTCGACGCCGGGCTGACCGGCGGAGTGCTGGGCGGAACATGCACCAACGGAAAAGTGAAGTGCGTGACCGCCGGGCAGGTCGATCCGGTGGCGTTGGCCTTGTTCAACCAAAAGACCAAGGCCGGGCAGTTTGTGATTCCTTCGTCCGGCGGCATCGTCGGCCCCGAACAGGCGGATCAGCAGTACAACTCCGGCGTTCGCGGACCGGCCAGCACATTCAAAGCCGATCAGGTGAATGGAAACGTCGATTACAACTTCAGCCCGAGCGATCGACTTGCGGCGAAATACTATTTTCAGAACGACCCGACCAGCGCGCCTTTTGCTGTGAGCCAGACCCAGGGATTCCCGCAGCGGCTGCAGGCGGGAAGCCAGGTGTTCTCGCTCGATAACACCACGGTGGTTTCGCCCAATGCGACTTGGGAACAGCGGCTGGGCTTCATCCGCCAGATCGCCAATGCGTCCACCGCGCAGGACTTCGGCCCCAGTGCCATTGGGCTCACGTTGCCGAATGGCGAGCTTTTCCCCGGATTCAACATCGAGAACGCCGATACCGGGGCGCCGGTTTTGGCCGGCGGCACGGTGCCCGTTCTGCTGGGCAATGTACTGAAGATCGGACCCTCCACGAACTTCGCCAATGCGGGCGTCTTTCAGAACATGTGGGAAGGCTCGACGAAGTACAACTGGGTGGTGGGCGCGCACACCCTGTCCTTCGGGCTTACCTACGACTACTCCCAACTCAACGTGAGAAACCGCGAAAACGACGTCGCGCTGCTGACCTTCCGCGACATGGAAGATTTCCTCACCGGCACGCTCGGCGCCGATCGCAGCAGCGGGACTTTGCTGGATGGCGAGACCAACCGCCACTTCCGTTCGCGGCAGGCGGGTCTGTTTGCGCAGGATAGCTTCAAGATTCGCCACAATCTGACCGTGACGTATGGCCTGCGGTGGGATTGGGACGGACCGCTCTATGAAACCAACGGCTTGCTGACCAATTTCTACCCGAAAGACTTCGGCTACGATCTGGACACCGATACATTCAATCCCGTCAACGGCACGCCGGGAATCGGCATTGTGGTCGCCGGAAACAATAAAACGCTGGGCGTGAAAGGCGTGAGCGATTCCACCATGACCGCGCGGCAGTGGGGGTTTGCGCCGCGGCTGGGCATCGCCTGGAGCCCCAAGAAGGACCTCGTGGTGCGCGCCGGTTTTGGCATGTACTACGATCGCGGAGAATACTTCACGGAACTATCCGCGAGCGCAGGATTGGGCATCAGCGGACCATTCAGCGTGACCACGCAGGAGCCGTTTACGATTCCTCTCACGGCGCACTGCACCACGTCGTTGAACTGTCTGGATCAGGGGCCATTCGGCACCACCCTGCCTCCGCCACCCACTTCGCTCGCCGCCGTGGCCGCTTTGGTTCCGAATATGCGGCAAATGTCGGCTTGCAATCAGGCCACTGCGCCGGGATTGCAGCAGCCGAACATGCCCTATTGCAACGTCAACTCCGGAACAACCGCTTTGCCGTTCCTCTTTGGCGGATACAATCCGAAAAACCTGCTGCCCTATTCGAACGACTGGAGCCTGGACTTGCAGTGGCAGCCCAGAAACGACCTGGTGCTGACTCTCGGGTATCAGGGCAATCGCGGCGTTCACCAGCCGCTGCCGATTCCATTTAACGAACCAGGAATCGCCACACCCTCGAATCCGATCAACAATCAGATCTATTCGTACGGCTATCTGGCGGCCAACGGCACGGGCTGCGACGACTTCAACGATGCGTCGGGCACCTGTTTCCAGTTGCCGGCGGAGCAAGTCCAGACGCAGATCGGCGAGTTCTCGTTCTCGGACGGCAACGTTCCGCTGCGGTCGAAATTCATCGGCATCAACCCCAACGCGGACCTTTGGACCGGCAATGGAATTTCGTTCTACAACGGCCTGCAGGTGGGCGTGACGAAACGGATGAGCCACGGACTGCAGGTGACCGCGGCTTACACCTACTCGCATGCGCTCGACGAAGGCAGCGGTCTCGGCGCGGGGTTTTTCTTCAACGGAAACAATCCGCAGGACCCGCGAACCTCGTACGCGTCTTCCGACTTCGACCGCACCCACGTCTTCACCATCAGCTATGTCTACACTCTTCCCACCATCAAGGGCGCGACGGGCATCCTGAACGTGGTGGCGAATGGCTGGGGCATCACCGGCGTTACGGTGGCGCAGAGCGGCGAACCCTTCAGCGTCGTTGACTTCTCCGGCATCGCTGGCAGCCAGTTCTTCAGCGCGGACGATTTCGTTACCAATCCGATCCTGCCCCTGGCTCCGGGCATTTCGCCGAAGGAAGCGCAGTCCAAGGCCGGTGGCGGCGGGACGAAATTCGGGTTCAGTAACCAGCCCTTCGTGAACCCCGACGATTTTTTCGCTCCGCTGGTCGCACCGGGTACAAATGGCGTGCCGCCCTGCGAGCAGGATGGCGCGACGGGAGGCTTCCTGGTTTGCGACACCCAGGAGACCGGCTTCGGGTCGACCGGGCGCAACGTGTTCCGCGCTCCATTCGAAACGCGATTCGATTTCTCGGTGTTCAAGAACTTCAAGATCAACGAGCGATTCAACCTGAAGTATCAATTCGACGCCTTCAACCTGTTCAACCATCCGAACCTGGATACGCCGAACACGGACTTCGAGTTGAATCCTTGCTTCAATCCGGTGCCTTGCTACAGCTTGCAGCCGTCACTGAACGGAAATCCGAAGGGTTATGGCGTGATCAGCGGCACGGTCGGCGCCCCGCGGTTCCTTCAAATGTCGCTGCACCTGACGTTCTAGTCGCGAGAACATCGCCGGCGGCACGCGCCTCTGCTAGTCGGAGGCCCGTGTCGCCCGGCGAAATTTTTTGTGCGTAGTTCGTTCGCCAAAATGCAAGTTTTTTGACACCTGTACTCGTTCTGCACTTTCGTCCAGCTGCCGTTGGCGGTTCGCGCGTGCTAACGTGACGATCTGGTGTGAAGAAGATGTGGTCTGAAGAAATCGACTGGATGTAGCTCGAGTCGGCGAAGGCGGCCTGCGGCTTTTCGGCCATGGGCTTTCATCTGGCTTCGCGCCCTCGAGATTTTCGGGGAGCGGGCCGGCCTCCCGGCAGCGGCGTCTCCGTGGCGGATCAACGCCGAAATGGCCGAAATGGCCGCAATCGAAGTGACACACCATGCTACGTTGTGGAAGGCCTAAGTCATTGAAAACAAAGAAACGGGTCACCAACGAAGTGACACACTTTTCGCGGGCCGCGAGGCTCGCCATCGCTGCGTTTTTTCTCTTCGTCGCCGCCGCTCCGCTCGCCGCGCAGGTGATCGACGCCGGTCACGGGCCCAACTCGGCGGAGCAGCAGGCCAAGCCATACGTGGTGCTGGTTTCGCTCGACGGTTTTCGCTGGGACTACGGTCCGAAATATGGCGCAACGAATCTCGCGCAGATCGCCGCCGAAGGCGCGAGCGCTCCGGACGGCATGATTCCTTCGTTTCCCTCGATCACATTTCCGAACCACCTGTCGATCGTCACCGGGCTTTATCCCGAGCATCACGGAATCATCGAGAATAATTTCTACGATCCCGCGCGTAAGGAAAAATACGCGTCGCGCGACGCCAGCGTGCAGGACGGCACCTGGTATCGCGGCGTGCCGCTCTGGATCCTCGCCGAAAAGCAGGGCATGCGCAGCGCGTGCTTTTACTGGCCCGGTTCGGAGGCGGAAATCGACGGCACGCGCCCGTCGCATTACCTGCACTACGACGGCAAGATTCCCTACGAGCAGCGTGTCGATCAGGTCATCGCCTGGCTGAAGCTGCCGGCAGCCCAGCGCCCGCACTTCATCACTCTCTATTTTTCCGAGCCCGATAGCACCGGCCACGAAACCGGTCCCGAAAGCGAGCAGACCGCTGAAGCGGTTCGTCGCGTGGACAGGGTGGTCGGCACGCTCGCCGCAGATTTGAGATCGCTTCGTCTCCCCATCGATCTGATCGTCGTGTCCGACCACGGCATGGAGACGGTGCAGGGAAACTGGATCGACCTCGACAAATTTACCGACCTTTCGCAATTCGTGACGGATGGATCGTTGATCTATCCGCCAAGCGAAAAAGCGGCCGCCCGCGCCTATCAGCAGCTAGAGGGAGCGAGCGACCAATTCGTGGTTTACAGACGCACGGATGTGCCCGCGCATCTGCATTTCAACGAAAACTCCCGCAGCGGCGATCCGGTCGTAATTCCCACGGGCCCCTACATGATCCGCGCCCACGCTTCGGAGACACCCGAAATCGTGCAACCGAAGATCAAGGGGGAGCACGGTTACGATCCGAGCCAGATGAAATCGATGCGAGCGATTTTTTACGCCGAAGGACCCGATATTGTGGCTGGCGCGAAAGTGGCCCCGTTTGAAAATATCGATGTGTATCCATTTATCGCGGAGATTCTGGGACTTCGGATCGGCAAGATCGACGGTCGCGCGGACAGCTTGCAAGCAATTCTGAAAGCACCTCGGAAAGCTGCCATGACTTCCGCCGCCTCTAAATCGAACTGAGCGCCGATTTGCGGAAAACCCCGGACTAGGGCGTGGTATCCACGAAGGCTTGGAAGGCTCGGCGAATCTGTTGACGAACCCGGATCGGCCGGAGCCCAAGCCGGCGCTCACCATACCAGCGCAGGCCGACTCGCAGGAGCGCCAGAAGAAATAGAAGCGTGAACGCGAAAACCAGGGTGGCCAGCGATTCACGCTCGAGCAGCAGACTGACCGCCGTGGAATCCTCCCATCCCGGCCATAGACGATCCACCGTGTTTCGAACGGGAATACCCAGCCATCTCAGCCGGCCAGCTCGAACGTGCGTGGTTCTCTCAAACGAATAGGCTGAGCTGTAGCCATTGACATTTCGTGTCGCGGCGGCAAGTACAGCGGGATCCGCCAGTTGCTCTCGCGTCAAAGGAATGTCATCGGGTCCGCGCAAAATCAGGTGATATGTCGGGTCGACCACGACCCAACGCCCATCGATCAGCAATTCCGCGACCACGTGCTTGGTGAGAGCGCGCGAATCGAGCAGAAGGAGCCGCCGTGCTGCCAGACCGGCGCTATCGGCGAGGTTAATAAATGCATTCGTCGCCGTACCGCATACCCGCAGCAACGAACTGTAGTTCAGCGTATCGGTAGGATCGCGATCCGGTGACGACGGGTCCGGACCTGCTTGACGACGCGACGGACCGTTGGCCATCCAATTCAGGATCGCTTCGGCTTTTTCTTCCGTCGAAGCCGAAACTGGCACGACCGCATCCGAAAATCCCTTCAGATACTTGCGGGTCGAATATTCCCATACCGCCGAATATGCCGTGAGTAGAATCGCAAGTATCAGCAGGATGTTTCCTGCGTACCAAATTACCCGGAAAAAAGAACTGCGCGGCCGCCGTAGTTCCACAGAGGAAAGATCTCTGTGGGCGCTCAGTGGCGGAGCGCCTGCCTCTGTGGCGTTCGGGCCCGCATCCGGAACTGCCAATGGCCTGCTCATCGTGCCGCACTCCCCATGCTGACCGGTTTGGCGCGCGCCACCGCGACGGGGGTGTGGCTCGTAGACGGCTTCCCTGCTTTCAATAAGCGAAACGAATGAACATTGCCGCCGCGATTCTCGTCATAAGACGAGACGCGGAGTCCGGCCCTGGAACACCAATCCTCAATCACAGAGCGGGACAAGAAGTCGACCTTAGGTGTGACGAAGTAGTCGTAGAAAAGGTTTCGTGCGCCGGCCCAAGTTCGCCTGCCCCTGGATCGCGCGAAGTGAACCAGATAATACGGCAGCATCGCAAACACGACGACCAACGGTTTCGACCAGGAATGGAGCAGACCGTGACGAATTACGGCGCCGGGATACTTATACATCCAAGGATAACGCCCGTATGGCTTATATACGGCGAGATACATCTGCCCGCCGGGTTTCAGGACGCGAGAGTTCTCTGCAAATGCCACAGACGGATCGTCGGTGTGATGAATCACTCCGTCCGAAATCACGACGTCCACGGTCCCATCTGCAAAAGGCAGGTTGAGGTTATCGCCCACGGCACAGGGAACGTTATAACGCTCCCGAACCATGCTCACAGAGACGCGACTGCGATCCACACCGATCGCACGAATTCGGCGCTGGGCCAAGAAACCCAGCACGCGGCCGGGACCGCATCCGATATCGACCACGAAGGCACTTGGATCGAGACCTCGATCATTTCCACGAGAGGGTTCGACACGAACCGGCCAATATCCTGGTCCCTGTCGACTGCGACCCAGTCAAAGGGATGCTGATCGTAGAACGTGAGGCGCTCAGTGGGTTCCATTGCCGTGGGCCATCGCGAGTGCGTAATAACTTTCCATCTGTTCGGTCAGCCGGGTCCAACTCAATTCGTCAGCGACTGCGCGACAGTTAGCCTTGAATCGGGCATACAGTTGCGTGTCATGGAGCAAGGTGCTGAGCGACTCGGTCAGCGCGCCCTTCTCGGCGGGAATCACGAGCCCAGTTCGTCCGTCGACGAGCGACCGAATGCCACAGGCATTCGTGATGATGACGGGAACACCGCATGCAATAGCCTCCGCCGGCGCATTTGCGAAGTTTTCGTAGCGCGACGGAAGCACAAAAAGGTCCGAGTCGGCCAGCAAAGCTCGTTTGTCGCCGTCGTATAGCGGTCCCGTGAAAGTTACGCGAGATTCGACTCCGGAATTTCGCGCGCGTTCCTCCAGGTACGCGCGATATCCGCGTTCGCCTTCGGGGCCGGCAATCACCAGGTGGCCGGACGTAGGGCAGCTCGATGCAAAGGCTTCAATCAGGATGTCGGCGCCCTTTCGCGGAATGAGCCGGCTGAGAAAAAGGATCAGCGGCTCCTGCGCCGGGATCTTCCATTTTGTGCGAAATGTGCCACGAACGGGCAGATCGGCAAATTCGGAGAGGTTTAGTCCGTTGTATCTTACGGCGAGTTTCCCGGGAGGAACGCCTGCGGCAAGAAGTTCTTGCTGCTCCATCTCGGACGTGGCTATGATTTGCGCCGCATTTCGCCAGAAGGCCGTGCCCAGAAGACGGTGCCAGGTGCGCTTCAGCCAAAATCCCCGGTCGATTGGATGATACATTCCCATGGGCTCGATGATGTAAGGGATTCCCTGGTTCCTACAAAAAGTTCCCACGACAGGGCCAATGAAATCATAGAGGCCGTAGAAGTGAACCAAATCAAATCCCCTGACCGAAGCGCGGCAAAATCCTACCACACGGGGATTGAGAGTAAGAGCGCGATAATGCCCAACCGTGGGAGATAGATTACCTTGACTCCGTCTTGGTCGGAGCACCAGCCCCATTTGCAGCGGTCGAATTTTGCGCAGTTGTCTGTGGAGCGGCCGGCGAGACCGAGATCAGCGGTCAG
Organism: uncultured Acidobacteriota bacterium; assembly: GCA_963800535.1. Lineage (GTDB taxonomy): Bacteria > Acidobacteriota > Terriglobia > Acidiferrales > UBA7541 > Palsa-295. Next base: position 70,336 of record CAWDBK010000012.1, on the reverse strand, counting down.
AACCGTCACTTCATGGCCGCGCTCGACCAAGCCTCGCGCCAGAGCGCGTACTTTGACGACGGGGCCGCCCTGTTCCTGGAACGGATAATAGGCTTGTACAACTTTCAGGATACGCATCGCTCTAAGGCCATGCAGAGAGGTTAAACAGACCGACTCTAGGGTAAACTCTTTTGTTCGCGGTAGCTCGACAAATTGGGGCAGACAGAGCACAGGATGCGAGGAATTGAATGAAAAAAGCGCTGGTAACAGGGATCACGGGACAAGACGGCGCGTATCTCGCGGAATTTCTGCTAGCGAAGGGCTACGAGGTACACGGCATCAAGCGGCGCGCGTCTTCGTTCAACACCGAACGAATTGATCATCTTTACGAGGACCCGCACCACAAGGGGCGGCGGCTTTTCTTGCATTACGGCGACATGACGGATTCGGCGAACCTCGCCGCGATCATGCAAGCAGTGCGACCGGATGAGATTTACAACCTTGCGGCGCAGAGCCACGTGGCCGTGTCGTTCGAGACGCCGGAGTACACGGCCAATGTGGATGGACTGGGGACGCTCCGGATGCTAGAAGCGATGCGCGCGCAGGGGCTGAAGTCGACGCGCTTTTACCAAGCCTCGACGTCCGAACTTTACGGACTGACGCAGGAAAGCCCACAGACGGAATTGACTCCTTTTCACCCGCGTTCGCCTTACGCCGTGGCGAAGTTATTCGCTTACTGGATCACGGTCAATTATCGCGAAGCGTACGGGATGTATGCGTGCAACGGCATCCTGTTCAATCACGAGTCTCCGATTCGGGGCGAGACTTTCGTGACCCGGAAAATAACGCGAGGATTGGCGCGGGTGAAAGTGGGGCTGCAGGACTGCGTCTATCTGGGCAATCTGGATGCGAAACGCGACTGGGGGCACGCGAAAGACTACGTGGAGATGCAGTGGCTGATGCTACAGCAGGACCAGCCCGATGATTATGTGATCGCGACCGGGAAGCAGTATTCGGTAAAGGAATTTGTGAACGCTACCGCTGAGGAAATGAAGATGAAGATCTCCTGGCGCGGCAAGGGTGCCGACGAAGAGGGAGTGGACGAGCACGGGCGGCGGGTGGTGGCGGTCGATCCCCGATATTTCCGCCCGGCCGAAGTGGCCAGCTTGCACGGCGACGCCAGCAAAGCCCGGAAGAAGCTGGGATGGAAGCCGAAGATCGGTTTCCGCGAAATGGTGGCAGAGATGGCCGCCGCGGACCTCCAGAACGCCGAGCGGGATCTAATAATGACCCACAGCGGAATCCGAATTTACGAACGGCAGGAGTAGATCGTGGATCTCCGGGCCAAAATATTTGTGGCGGGGCATCGCGGCCTGGTGGGTTCCGCGCTGGTGAGACGGCTGCAAGCGGGCGGCCTCAACAACCTACTGCTGCGCGGGCGCGACGAGCTGGACTTGACGGACCAGCACGCGGTCGCCGACTTCTTTACGAACGAAGGCCCCGAATACGTTTTCCTGGCGGCCGCCAGAGTGGGTGGCATTCTCGCCAATTCCGCGTATCCCGCCGATTTCGTGGCGCAGAACTTGATGATTCAGACCAACGTGATCGATGCGTCGTACCGAGCGGGTGTGCGGCGAATGCTCTTCCTGGGTTCGAGTTGTATCTATCCGAAGCTGGCCGCGCAGCCACTCAAAGAGGAATACCTCCTGACAGGGCCGCTGGAGCCGACGAATCGCCCCTATGCGCTGGCGAAAATTGCGGGTATTGAAATGTGCTGGTCGTACAACCGGCAATATGGCACCGCATTTCTGGCGGCGATGCCGACAAATCTCTACGGACCCGGCGACTACTACGATCTAAATAACTCGCATGTGATTCCCGGCCTGATTCGCAAGATGCATGAAGCGAAAGTTGGGGGTGCAGCGGAAGTGGTGATCTGGGGCACGGGCAATCCCCGCCGCGAATTCTTGTACAGCGATGCCGCGGCCGATGCCTGCATATTCTTGATGAATCTGCCCGAAGAGAAATTCAATGCGATGACGCAAGATGAGAAGGCGGCGCCGATCGTGAATATCGGTTGCGGCGATGACATTACGGTGGCCGAGCTGGCAGGATTGATTGCGGACGTTGTCGGATTCCAGGGCCGATTGGCATTTGATACGTCGAAGCCCGACGGCACGCCAAGGAAATTGATGGATATCGGCCGGTTGCGAAATCTGGGCTGGAACCCACCACCAGCGGAATCGCTGCGCGAGGGATTGCAGCGCGCGTATCGCGATTATCTGGAAAGCAGTGTGGAAACGAAAGGACGGAAGTCCGTACGGGTGTGATTCATTAGACTACGTAGGGGTAGCGCGAGTGGCGCGCTCCGTGCCTGCGGTCTTTATTCGCCAGAATTCAATCGTCCGCGAAAGACCCACATCGAGTTTTGTTCTTGGCAACCAACCCAGCGCGGATTTCGCCTTGCCGGGATCCCCATACATCACGTGAATATCGAGAGGGCGGGGCGGAATCGTATTCCAGATAATTTCGCCATGGAAATCCGTCATGTCGCGCAGTTTTTCGGCGAGCGACCGCACGGTGAGTTTTTCGCCGGTACAGACGTTGAAAATTTCGCCGATGCTCGCCTGCGCCTTCGAGAGACATGCTAGGTAGGCATCCACGTGGTCGTCGATGTAAAGCAGATCGCGCGCCGGCGTGGGATCGCCGAGACGCACGACGCCACCGCGCAACATCTGCACAATCATTCGCTCGACGAGATAGTCCGAACTGTCGCGCCGGCCATAGGTATTGAAAGCGCGCAGGACTGTGACGGGAAACTTGCACGCCTGCCACATATAGAGAAGATATTTTTCGGCTGCCAGTTTGCTGACTGAATAGGGGCTGTTGGGCGACTGCGGCGTATCTTCGCGCTTCGGCAGGGGTCCGTTTCCGTAAGTCTCGGACGTGGACGCGAACAGAAAGTGTTTGAGGCTCGGGTTTTCCCGCCTGCACGATTCGGCAAGGTTAATTGTGCCCGAGAGGTTTACGTCCATCACCTCGTTGGGGTGGTCGTAGCTGTAGGAAACGGGACTGATCGAAGCCAGATGGAAAACGACCTCGGGCTGGATTTCGCGCACCGCGGATTTTACAGCTGCGGGATCGCGCAGATCGCAGAAGGCGATCTTGGCGAGCGCCTTGGTGTTCTGCATGGGGGCAAGGTCGTCGCGTCCCGTGACGTAGCGCTGAAGGGAATACAGCTCGTTATTGCTGCTTTCCGCCAGGCGCTCAAGCAGCCGGCTGCCGACAAATCCCGTGCCGCCTGTGACCAGAATTCGCATAACGACTCAACCCTCCGCACGTAGACAACAAAGCCGGAAAACTATTTCGCCAGTGCTTCGCGAAGCCTGCCGCAGAAGCTCTCAAAACTGAACTCGCTATTCACCCACTGCCTGGCCGCGATCCCCATCGCATGCGCGCGGGCCGGATCGCTCAACAATTCAATGATCGCGGCGGCCACCGCTGCGGGACTCACAGGATCCACCAGCAGTCCATGCTCACCGGAACGAATAAACTCCGCGGGTGCCCCGAGCTGCGGTCCTATGACGGGCTTTCCGAACGCCATCGCTTCCAGAAAAACGATGCCAAAGCCTTCGCCGCGCGGGACGGGGCCGTTCAATTCCGTGCGGGCGGGCATGGCAAAAACCCGGCAGCGATCATAGCAAAGGGCAAGCTCTTCAGGCGAAACGGAGCCAGCAAAATGGAGCGAGCCGACGATGCCGAGTTCCCGCGCCTTGGATTCGAGGCGTTTACGGTCGTCGCCGTCGCCCACAATCCAATACTCGGCATCAGGCACGCTTCGCAAGACCAGCGGCCACGCTTCGAGCATAACGTCGTGGCCCTTGTATCTCTCGGACGCCGCGATACGGCCGACCGTAAGCACCATCGGCTTTTGCGATACGGCAGAGCCGCCGTCACCCGTGTTTCGGGAGGGAGGACGTTGTCTTGGCAACGTGGGAAACAGGATCACCGCAGAAGCATCGCCAAGTTTGTGGCGCTTGATCGTGGCATCGAGGGTAAATCGCGTGATCGAGACAAGGCGAGCCGCATCCCGCAGAGCCTCGCGCTTCGATCTAGCCAGGTCACCCCACACTTCGATGCCGTACAAAACCACCCAGTACGGTGTCCGAGTGAATCTTCGGATCAGAGCACAGACCGGCGCCAGCCCGACGTGGGCGCAAATTATCAGATTGGGACGCCATACGATCGCGGCGGAGAACGCCGAAATAAAAAATCGGATTTTCGCGGAAGCTCGCAGAGCCGGGGGGCGATTGTTGCGCGTCCGGGCTTCTTCAGCGACGGTGACGACCCGGACGCGATCGTCACCCAGGACTTCTCGAAGAGCATCGACGAACGTGTTCATGTAATTCTGCACGCCTCCGATGCCGTTGAGCGAAGGCGCCAGAACCAAGACTCTGCGGATGTTCCGAGGGACGTCAGTCATGTCTATAAGTAGAGATCGTTCACGACGCGCCTGCGTTCGGATCTTTCCAGTCGCGGCGCAAGATCGCTGGCGCTGCGCTTTGCGTGTCCTTGGGTGCAGAATCCGAGACGCAGCGCGTATTCCTCATTCTTGTTACAAGCCTTGCGCTGCGAGCCGCACTCTTCTATCGGCGATATCTTCGAAAATCGCTGCCAGTTCCCGACCGTTGCGCTCCCAGGTATATTGCCGAGTTGTCTGTGCGGCCTTTTCGCCGAGACTGGTTCTAAGGGGCTCATCTTCGTGCAACCGACGTACCATCGCCGAGAGACCGACGGCGTCCCTCGGGTCTTCCAGGATTAGTCCGTCAAAACCGTGGGTGATGATCTCAGAGACCCCATTAGCTGCCGAAACAACGACGGGAAGGCCGCAGGCCATCGCTTCCGCGGGAGGAAGAGCGAAAGTGTCTTCGAGCGAGGGCCCCGTGTACGCATCAGCTGCGGCATAGTAATATTCGACGTCTCTGCGCGGTGGGAGAAAGCGCACGCGGCTGCCGAGCCCCATTTCCAGAACCCGGGCACGAGCTTCCTCGGGTTCTTCTCGACTGACGACCATCAAGTCGACCGGCAGTTCGGCCAGCTGTGCCAACGCTTCGAGCAAAACCTGAACACCTTTATTGCGCCAGTCGTTGCCCACTAGTAGGAGAACGAATCGGTCAGGTGAAAAACCGAGTGTCTTCCGTACCTGTTCGCGACGGACGAGACGGGTTTGCGGACTAAAAATATTGTGATCCAGTCCCAAGTAAATCACCGGCGAATCGCGGCCACACCCGTAGAACTTTTCGAGCCGAAGGCCCGTCTTTTTCGCGATCAGGATCAGTGAGGCACCGGCGCGAGTATAGGCGCGCCGCTCCAAAAACATCACTAGCTGGTAATACAGTCTGCGGTGGAGAAGTCTCGGCCAAGTTCGCACGGACGCAGCCGCAAGACGCAATCCAGGTTCCGATTTCCGAACGTAGTCGGCAAAAACAATGTGAACCGAGATGGCGTCCGCATCCAGACAGTTTGCGCCAGGGCTGTAGACCAGGTCGTAATTTACGTTGTGAAACCATTTGTCAAACGATCGCCAAAGATGGTTTGCCGCAAACCACCAGAGGAAGTTGATCAAGTGTGGGCCCGGCAACTTCGGAATGCGATGCCAGGTAATCCTGGAGAAATCGATATCTTCCACGCGTTGGCTATACACGTGAATTTCAAAAGCGTCCGGTAGATGCGAAAGCCATTCGATTACGATGCGTTCCGTGCCGTTCCTTTTGTCGAGAAACGGTGAGACAACTGCGAGTCGAAGCTTATTCTTCACGAAGTTTCACGCAACCTCAGAAAACATCGTTGAACGCGTGCAAGACCAATGTCCAGGTACGGGCGTTTGTTCAATTCCCATCTTTGATCGCACAAACGAGCACGGCGCCGGAAGTGAGGAGAGGATGAAACCAACTGGTGGCCTTGTAATCCCCTGTGGGAATGAGAGCAAGTTGATCAGCCCACGCGCTTATACGCTCAAACGAATCATAGACACTATAAGAATATGCCAATCCATCCCCTGGGGTGATGAGATAGCCTTTTCCGCCGGTCTTGATTCGGTTAGTCACGCCCCAAAGGCCTGCTTTGTACAATGCGAGTTTGATCAGACGAACAGGCCATCTGCCCTGGCCGAAACGGTTGCCATCGACGATGAACACAGCCTTGCGGGCGACGCGCAGGGCTTCGCGAACAACGGAATCTGGCTTGGGCACGTGGTGAAGCATCCCGAAACAACAGACTACATCGAAGCTTGAATCCTTGAAAGGCAGGGCTTCGCCCGTTCCTTGGGTGATGATGCCCTCCGGAATTTCCTTCTTTCGAACTGCCTCGTCAATGTGGGCGCCTACAGGTTCAATCCCGCGGACCACGAGTTCAGGCATGTCGTCCGACAAACGCCGGATAAAGCGGCCGGTTCCCGCGCCAACATCGAGCACGGTTCGTGCCTCGATCATGCGAAGTAAGCCATATATCCACCTCAGGGTCCGAGGATTATTATCGGCCTCATGAGCGTGCATGGCGTCGTAGTTCGCCGCGGTATCCGAATAGTATTGGCGTTGGATTAAGACAGCCTTGTCAGGGTTCGCCACTTGCCCCCTCGGTGCGATTATCTAACTTGCGAAAGTGCATCGCCAAGCACTTCCGTTCATGCTGGACAACTCAAACGCGGTACGATTCCTCGTCCTTTGCTTGGCGAACGCCTTGACTTCAAAACTGGAGCTGTCCGTGGACCCGCGGCTTCGGCGGGGAAGCGACGAGGGGTACCGGGGCGTTGACCAACAGGTCTGGCAATCGAAAAAGAATTCCAATGAGCAGCCATAAATACGCATTGGAAACGTAGTTCTGGTAAGCCGTCAGTCCGGCATACGTAAACACGTATAGAACCATGAACGCATACCAGACAATTGCAAACGCAAGCGGAAACAAACGCGTATCTCGCAATCGGCGCGCTACTTTCCATGAATAGTAGAGTACGGATGCCGTCCATAGAATCCAAAGAAAGGGCGCCACGATTCCCATTTCGACAATCAACTGGCCATATCCTTCTTCGACCCAAAGGTTGAGCGGAGGTTGCCCCAGGATTTTAGCGACGTACTGTCCGCCAAGCGAGGCGGTGCCGATGCCATTTCCGAGCAACCAGTTTGGTTGTTCGAAGGCGGACAAGAAATTCGAGATCGGATAATCCCAACCCCGGTTAGCGCCTTGGTAAGCAGAACTGCGAGGATCGAGAGTCTCTGCGTAGAACGCCATGCGCGAGCCCGCTTCATCCGGAAATAGAAGGATCAGGGCGGCGAGGGCGAGCGCTGCCGCAATAAAGCTGCGGCGGATCGCCCGGACCAGTCGGTGAGCCTGTCTCCATCGCCAAGGCGCGCCCCAGAGAAAACCAGCGGAAAGGACAAGGGCGCTCATTAGAACTCCGACGACCGCGCTCTTGGAACCGCTCAGCAGGGTCGCGGCGCCCAATATGCCGATGACTGCCAAAATGAGTTTTCGATACCGAGGAGTGTGAAGCAGAAAATAGGCAGCGGTGCCCGCAGTGACTATGAATACCCACACCAAATATTCGTCGAACCGGCCCGCACTCACGAACACGGAATCCGGGAGGGAAAGCGCGAGATTCGACAACGGGCTGACCTTCGTCAGGTTTCCCAAGTCCTGCAACTCCGGAGCCAGCACAGCCGGATTCAAGAAACCATTGCCTAAGATCGCCTGAGCGATTCCCAGCGCCGCGATTACTCCCGCCAAAATTGCGCTTACCAGCAAGAATTTGCGCAAATCGGCGTCATTGCGTATCAGAGCGTATCCAACGAACAGGAGCGGCACGTAGTAGAAATAAACTTTGAAACCTAGCAAGCCGTACAGGATGCTGGGCGAGTTCTGGTTGAACACTTGCACCGCTCCGAGCCAGAAGAACAAGCTAAAAAACAGGAGAAACGGGGGCCGGAACGTCTTCACTCTGCCGCGGCGGATCTCGATAAATATAGCGATGTAGACGAACGCGACCAGAACGTCCTTGCCGAAGAACAATTCCAGGTTGTTGCCCATATACTTCCGGACGAGATCCTCAAACAGCATCCAGAAGAAAAAAATATAGAAACCCAAGCGCCAGTTGCGCAGGACGGTGGCCACCACCAAGCAGGCCGCGAACAGGAGGACGGAATACAGCAGAAACTGCGTATCGTCGGCAACGATTTTCCCGCTGACTTCCCAAGCCAGCCACAATCCCAGAACGAACAAACTCAGGCCAATCAGCGCCTGGTTCCTCATGACGGGGACGCGAGAACTCAGCATAGAGTCAGCACGTCAGCCGTCGTCGCGTTGTCTCGGGTTCGGATCATGTGCGGCACGACAACATATTCTATATCACTAGCTTCTTACGAACGCCTGGAACTGGCGTCAGTTCGGCGGGTGTTCGAGTGCCGGGACTACGCTCCGCATCCACTGACGCACAACTCGCGTCTTACTCTCTGTAAACGTGGAAACGAGCCACGCAAAACCCAGAGTGACCGTGCCGACCAAGAGGCCGCCAAACAAGTGAATCGCGTCAGGTTCCCATCTTTGGGGCGGGACAAGCCATGCCCTGAGAAAGAGGAGAAGCGGAAAATGAAGTACGTACAAGCTGTAAGAAAATCCAGCCACAAATCGGGCAGTGGTCGAATATGCCGCGCTGGCGTTCCCGAAATCCATGTAGAGCACGCCGAAGAGGAACAAGGCGAAAGCAAAACCGACCCCAGTGTTGCCAATAATCGAGGTGAATTTTCCCGTCCGCGCTCCGATGAGACAAACTGAGAGAACAATTGAGGACATGACCATGAACCATATCAGATGATTCCTGGACGGAGCCGGACACCGGGCATATGCGATGACCAATCCAGTTCCCGCCAACCAAATCAGGAAGCCCGCGAGTATGTGCCATCCAACAAAAACTGCGACGAAAACCGTGACCATTGTGAATGCGGCCGCCGAAACCGTCGACCGCTGTTTCCAAGCGATTCCTGCCGCCAATGCTATGGGAAACAAAACGTAATACCAGAATTCGTTCGCCAAGCTCCACAATGGCGCGTTCGAGCCAAAAGTTGGACACACGATCGTCTGAAGAAAAAACATGTTGCCCAAAAGGACCCCCACTCTCATTTGCGACTGGACTACAAGATCAGCAAAACTCGCAAGGGGATGAGAATAGACGCCCGTCGAAGCGAAAATGTTGCTCCCGAGCCTATCCCACAGGAATCCGAGAAGCAGGCCTGGTATCAGCACCACGTAAAGGCGGGAACTCCGGTCAATCGCGTAATCCCGCCAGGACCAGGATCGGGTTGCTGTTCGACCGAGGATCGCCGACGATATCAGAAATCCGCTCAAGACGAAAAATACGAGGACGGCTTCGCTTCCGAACCCTGTAACAAAATAGAGAACCGCAAGTAGCAAGCCGCGATTCTGCACTTGCGGAAAGTCCACAAAAAAGAGAGCCCGCAAGTGACCCCACATCACTGCCCACGCGGCCAAACCCCGAAACAAATCCAGATGTGCGGAAGCCGTAGGAGTGAGGGCACGCGGCGACAGAACGTTCGATATCCTCAAGTGTCGTCGCCCTTCAGAAAATCGACGTAAGAGACGGCGATAGAATCCCACGAAAAGGTCTTCAGGTGCGCGGAACGGCTTCTTTCCCGAAGTTCCCGTGAAAGACTGCGGTCCGTCAAGACGCGTGAAAAGGGCCGCGCCGAGCGCCTCGGTGTCACGATACGGGACTAACATCAAACCCGCGTCTGCCAGGGGTGTGCCTTCGACGTCCCCCCCGTACGCGACGATCGGAAGCCCGCAGGCGATTCCAGCGATCACACTGCTGCGACACTGGTTAACCATTCCGCGTACGCAAAGCATTGCCTGAGCCGATGCAAAGGTGTCAGTGAGCGCTTCCGGACTCAAAAGCCCAAGAATCGATATTTCGACTGGGAGACGTCCAAAGATTTTTGAGATGTCCGCTGCGGCCTCTTTTGTCCCCCGTCCCACGAATACCACTCGAAATCGGGTCCCGCTTTTCGCTGCCACGCTCACCGCAGCCGAGATGTCTTGCAACTGCTCGCGCAGAGCCGGCATCGCATCGAGACAGAAGACGATGACAGTACTTGTCGCCGAGTGTCCATGCTCGGCCTCCGAAGGAGGCGACGACGGTGACGGTGCGAGGCTCGCCCCGATGGGGATGAATGCTGCTTCGTCATGATTCCCCGGTAGCCACGCGACCGTTTTCAGGGGCAGGGTGAAAATGGACTTGGCGGCCGACCGGTAGAGACTGCGAATCACCCAGTCTTGGCAGGCACCTCGCACCCGGTCGATCAAACGGGATGACACGATCCTCTGGCGGTGTGATTCGTGGAACACCACGGCGACGCGCGTCCCCCCGCGCCGAAGGACTGCCACTACCGCCAGCGCCAAGAATGGGAATCCGCGCCGCGACCAACTGAGGGCCGTATATTGAACAATGACCCAGTGACCAGCCCATTTCTTGCATTCGAGATTGAGCTGCCGAAGGGCGGTGATCCACCCCTTTTCAGCCCATGGCACTCGGACTATCTTGAGGTCGATTTCTCGGTCCGCGAGCGCCCGACCTACAAACGCGCAATAATCCGCGACGCCATCAACTGGCGTGTCGCTCCGCCCAAGCAACGCAATAGCGAAAGCCATCTCACTCCTATTGATCCTTCGGCGGCATTGCGAGGAAATGCCTCGGGTATGCCGCCTCCGGCTCAATCCAGCGAAAGGTGTACCGGCGTTCGTCCAACCACGCCCGTATGAATACGGCGTTTGTTTCGTCATGCACCTCGCAAAGAACGATGGGCTTGTGCAGCCGAAATACTTGCTCCGCTCCTCGGAAGACATTCGACTCGGCGCCTTCGACATCCAACTTAATCAGGTCGGGACCGGCGCCATTGCCAACGAAAGCGTCGAGAGTGGTGGCCGCTACCTCGAACGTCGATTCAGCCAGCGGATTCGTTTCCACTTTGGAATTGTGATGGGCTGACATCCCGTCCGATCGGACTAGTGCTACGTTTCCCGTATGGGAGAACACGGCCTGGCGGACAATCTGGATTCGACCTGCGAGACCGTTGAGTGCAGCGTATCGCTCCAAGCTCCTTGCGTTTAGAGGATCCGGTTCGAATGTGATGACCCGTGCGCCAGCGCGAGCAGCTACCAGGGAATAGTGCCCAATTCCTCCACCGATATCGAACACTCTAGCTCCTGTGCCGATGTGCGCTAGAAACTGTGCCAGGGCTTCACGTTCGTAGCGTCCGTCCCAGGTATGATGTTCCCAACGAGAATCCAGCTCAAAAACTAAGCCTTTTGCCGGGCCTGCTCGAACACGAATGCGTTTCTGGCTAGAAAAAGGAACCAGCAAGCTGGACATGAATCGCATGGGCCTTGAGAATCCCGGCAGGCTGTAGAGTTTGCGAACCAGGTTCGATTCTCGAAAGAACAACCAAAGCTTCTCTCTCATAGGCCAGTCAGCTCGGCGAACCGTTGCCACCAATTCTCAGTCGCCAGTAAATCTTGGATCCTCGGCCGAAGTTGCTCGATCACTGACTTCCGGTAGAACTCAGAGTCTCGGAGAATTTCTCGCGCGGCCTCCGAAAAAGCCTCCAAATGATCGGCTCGATGAATGAGCAGTCTATCGAAGGGAGGCTCACGGAGCAGTAGCCTGCTCGCCCCCCCGGGCGAACTGATTGCTGGTGTGCCGCAAGCGAGCGACTCCGCGACGACGTAGCCGAATGGCTCGTAGAGCGAGGGGCACACTGAAAAATCGGCTGCGCTGTACAGGGCTGGGACTCGATCGTGCTGTAAATTTCGAAGAACGGTCACGTTGCTCTTCGGTGCGAGCCCGTCGGGCGAATCTCCGCGCAGGGCGAGAACCCAGTGAACCTGTGGCAGCCGGTCGATTAGCGATCTGACCACCTCAAAACCTTTCATCGGATGGACGCTTCCCACAAACAATCCAATCGCCTTATCCTCCGGCAAGTTCAAGCCGCGGCGGCATTGCTGAGGATCATGGGGCTTGAATCGCTCGGTATCGATTGGGCACCATACGGCCTTCGAATCGAAGCCGAAGTACTGGTGGACCTCTTCGCAGACCTGCTCCGAGCAGGTCAGCAGAAGTTTGCCTCGTCCGCTTCCGCGTTCCAGAACCATTGAGTTCCACCACTTAAGGTACAAATATCCGCTGCGCGTTATGAAAGGGCGGATTGCCTCGCTCTGGCCGCGATACGTACCGTGATAAAAGTGAATTCTCTTGAATGGAGCATCGGAGGTTAGAGAATAATAGCCGACGTCGCTGTTGGATATGACTCCCACGACGTCTGCGCTCATATGGCGTTGGGCATTCCTCCCAATCCAAAATCCGCATAGGGTTCCCGCCACTTTCGCGGACACAGCTCCTCGTCGCCGTTCCAGCCACCGAGGCTCCGAATTGCCCCGGTGAAAAACCTTCGTTTGATAACCCCGCGAGTGCAGGCCGCGAACCAGCTCGCGGACGAAATGTTCCATACCCCCAAGGCCCTCGGGGGGCTCAGTTGTGAGAATGAACACGGCCTTGCTCACGGTGCCCGCATCACGAGCCGCACATCGGCGGCCGATCGATCTGTGAGGCGATGGTGGGGCGCTTGAATCCGGCCGAAAATGTCGAGGTGCATACGTCTTCTCATGATGTTAGCTACGTTTTAGAAGGAAATTGATCCGATTGCGTGCCTTGCTCGCATACCCTCGAGCCAAGATCGCTCCTCCGCGCGCCGTCGCCCGCAGACTATGCGAGGAAAGTTGTATCAACTCGTTGCTGGCATAGCCAAGATTGCCGTTCGCGCTGTGATAGTCAACATGCAAGAGCCGCACATCCTCGTCCGGCCACTCTCGCGCGGGGGCAAGAAATCCACCATCGTCCCCTTCGATGATCTTTAGCAACTGTTCGGCCCGGCAATCGTAGGTGTGCCCGCTCAGGACTTTTTGCCGCCCGGCGTCGGCGATCAGTTCCCTCGCGCCCTCGTCTTCCAAGTAGTTGGCTACCAGATCCGTGATTTCGGATTCGTCTCGATAAGGGACAAAGTGGATGCCTTCTTGAAACCCGGCCGCAGTAAGTTCCGTGGGTATCCGGCTGATCAAGAGACAGCCGGCGGCCATCGCCTCGAAGGCTCGCATGTTGGCGTCTTGCGGGTAGTCATCTCGTAGGACGTTTACGACGATCTTCGATGCGAGATACACCTCGGCCATTTCATCGAATGCGTAAAATCGCTCCCAATCATTCAGCTTGAATCGTGCCGATAACGCCGTCAGAACGCGGCGGCGAGTCGTCTGGATCTTTGCATGCGTTCGACCCACCGCTCCCACGTCAAAGATCCGCTCTCGTGGCAGCCCATCGAAAAGCTTCCGGTCCGCGGCGTGGAAGAACTCGACGGCTCCCGGATGTCCCGCCTGGAGAAATCGCTCGCGATAGCCCGGATGATAGACGATAGGATAATCGAACAGCATCGACCACTTGATTCGGCGATCGGTGTAGGCGTAGGTATCGATCTGCAGACAAGCGGTAGGTATGTCGATCTCTGCCAGACCGTGAGGCAGAATCGGAAAATTCAGTTCCGGGTGCAGAATAAGCGAAGGGCGCTCCGAACACGCTGCCGCGAGTGCATGGACGTCGCTATCCAACTTGGTGTTGTCCTCCAAGCAGGAAATGCGCACGCCACGCCGCTCCAAAGCGCGAGCCAGTGCCGCCTGACCCCATCCCATGTCCTTCTGGCGGCACAGATAAAGTATGTTCATCGGTCCCGGACGCGAGTCGAGTATTGGCAGACCAGCACGGCTACGACGGCGGACTTCCTGGCTTTGTGGCTCGTACCTGCTTCTCGAGGATCGTCGGAGCATTTTTCCCGGTGTTCACGCACTGGAAAGTCCACAGCCAATAGCAAAACCAGGGAAAGTTACCCGTCATGCGCCAAATCACTTCAATTACCCGACGCAACGAACCTGCCACATAGCGGCTTCCGAGCAAGTTATTCCCCCGCAGCCGAGTGGGCAGAATTGATTCCCGTGGAGCCCACTGCCACGGCTTAACCTTCTCGATTCGCCAACCGAGTTGGGTCAGGAACTCGCTAAAGTTCGGAAAACTGAACAAGCCAGGATATAGGTAGGGGTGACCGGTGGCAGGATTCGGCACGCTGCAAATAAAAACGGCGTTTTCTTTCAGGACGCGACGGATCTGCAGGAGCGCGTAATAGGGATTCATCAAGTGCTCGATCGTTTCGAGGCTTACAACGACGTCAAAATGATCGTCCGGAAACGGAAGCGGTTGGCTGCTCACATCCATGCATCGCGCCGAAATTCCTTTCTCGGCACATTTCTCTACCCCCGTAGCCGAAGCCTCAATCCCCTGAACCTCATTCTCTTTTTCGCGAAGAAGCGCGAGAAGTTTCCCATCGCCACAACCGATTTCCAATACGCGCTTCCCCCGGCAATCGGGCAGGAACGTCTCGACGGTCCAGCGGAGGCGATCTACATCGTACCCTCCAACGGAGTAGTAATCATGATGCTCTTGGAGGGCGATCTCATCCGGGCGCATTACTCTTGATGACATATTTATGCTAGCCCCCGGCTCCAACCAGTTTCACTTTTCAAATACTAACAATACTGTGCCGCCCGAGTAGCGATAGATAGGGAAGAGCATCAGGAAGCGTTTGAATGCCCGCCCCACGGGATTCTTTCCCAACATCGGGTCATCGACTTCCCAGTGAACTAGCTTGCAACCCCACTGTTTCATTTTTTGGATCAGCTCATAGCTCCAGACAATGTATACGGCATCGGAGTCGTAGATGAACTTGAAATGAAACGCGTCGGGATCAGCCACTTGTTCAAAAGGCAGAATCCCGAACCACCAGCCGAGCAGCTGTCTCCAGAATCTTCCTGCCGCGTAGGAGAATCGCCAAGAGAAACTTCCACCTTTGCTCGTGAGCGAGTTCGGAACCGCAAAAGGCAAGTCCCATGCCGGACCCATGAAAACGATCCTACCTCCGTGTTTGACAACTCGCCAGACTTCACCGACCGTATGGACAGGATCCACCGCGTGTTCCAACACGTAGGTCGCGATAGCTCCTCCAAAATATCCTTCGCGAAAAGGCAACTGATCCGTGTCCGCGCAGACGATTTTCAAACCCGCCCCGATGGGCCGTTCAAGCGCCTTCATTGAAAGATCCACGCCGAAGTACCGGCAGTCGTCCTTGAGAAACGCTGAATTGGCCGTGGTTCCGCAGGCAACATCCAGAACAGCCTCGCCGCGTGGCAAGAAAGACGCAGCCCTCTTCCTAATTTCAGCCTCCGCTGAACTCGGCGCAGAGAGCATGTCCCAATATTCCTGCTGCTGGTCCCAGAAATTACGCAGCCGCTCCTTCAGTTTCTGATCTACAGTTCCCATCCGGCGTGTTTCCTCGCGGTCTGCCTGACTCAGGACCAAATCGACGGCTGCATAGGGACTGGGCCGAACGCCGCTCTTGAATGGCTAAGACGCGTTCCCATTCACACGATTAAGACGCATTCCGATCAAGTGCGCCAGCTGGTTGACGTCGCTGGATCGCAGGATCCCAAGCATCCACGCGCCGACGCCGTAAAGAACCAGCGCTAAAACGAATTCAAGAATCGCGGGCGGCGCAACTGTCTTCAATACGAGAATAATCAGCACTGACAGCAAACAAGGAGGGGCGAGCAATCGGAGGCCAAACCAAGTCCAGGATCTGGTCGCTCGGAAACCAAGGAAGAAAATCATGGCTGCCAAGGTATAACTAATATTGGTTGCCCAGGCCGAACCGACTGCGCCCCAGCGCGGAATCAGCCAAAGATTAAGGGCCACATTCAGAATCGCGCCGATACCCGTCGAAAATGGCAGATAGGCCTGAAGATTTTTCGCCACTAAGCCACTGTTCAGCACCACGCCGAAAAATACTGGCACTTCCGACCAGATCAGTACCGCGAGCGAAGGGGCCGCCGGGTCGAATTTCGATCCATACACTCCCCGCACAATGAACCCAGAAAACAGCGTCACGACCACGCAGGCGCCAAACACCAGCGCCATCAGAGAACGAAAACTGAGGTGGAGGTATCGCAGGAATCGCTTTTCGTCGTTGGCCGTTTGCGACAGAATCGGGAAAAGCGACGACATGACCGCAATCGGGAAAAGACTAATCAATTCAGTGAGTCGAACAGACGCCACGTAGTTGCCGAGCACTTGATCGCTCGCCATTTTATGCAACATCACCTGGTCAATCCTCTGATAAACACTGACGGCGAGCGCGCTCATGGCCAACGGAAATCCATAAGAGACGTACTTTCTTGCTTCACTGGAAAGGATTCGCCAAGGACGAGCAAGAAACCCCTCGCGGCGGACAGCTTCACAAATAAATGCGACTTCCAGGAATGCGCAAAATGTTCGTCCTAGGATGATCCACGTCAGACTGGCCTTTGCGTGCGCCATACCCACAAGAACCAACAGCCATAAGAACTGGCGGCACAGACTTATGCCCACGCTATACCACTGACGCAGGTCGACTTGAAAAACGATCCCCGGCAACCGTAGTGGAGCGAACAAAAGCACGTCCACGCCGGCAAGTGTCATCAGCACACTAAGCTCGCGGGAATATCCGAATGACGGCGCCAGAACGAGCGCGACCGTCATAGCGGAAAGCGAAAAACCAGCGCTGAGACAGACTCCCGTCAGCAAGATGCTTCCGGCGTTCTCGCGATCTTGGGCGGCGTGTCGCGCCAGAATCGTTTCCAAACCTAGGGTGGCCAGCCAAGCATAGAGTCCCACGTATGCGTAAATGGCCCCGAATTCGCCCAGTTGAGATGCACCGAGATAGCGAGCCAGGAGGACGGTCGCCCCGCCCGACAACACGAGGCCGAGGCTCTGGCCGCCGATTAGGGCGACAACGTTCTTGAAAATTCGCGCGCTGAGACGAGCGGCGGTGGGATCTTTCGAATTGGCCGGTGGAGGCTGCTCGGTGGTCGCCGGAGCAGGAATTTCGTCTGTGAGTTCCGGCGAATCCAAGTCGTTCATCGGTGTTGGAGTTGTCGCACGTCTTGTTCTTCGATCTGATTCATCATCTGCTTCCGGCGCGTCAGATAATTGAGCGTCATTTGCGAGGCCTCCGCCGGAACAACCGCGATCTGATTATATGCCGCCTCGCGCCAGGAAATGGGGCCGCGCGCGGGAATCAAGTGCGTCCCCCACTGAAATATCAGCCCCAGATTCCACAGACCAAACAGGGTGATAAGGCTGGCGGACGCGAATGCTGCCTTTCGCTCGCTCCATTGTTGCCCGAGCCAGTCGAACAAAGCCGCGAGTCCGAGCACGAAAATCGATGTGAGCGACACAAAGAATCTGTTTCCGAATGACGATAGCCCGTCCCAGTTCTGATAGCAGCCCATGACGTACAAATAGAGCACAAAAACGGCAAGTAAATGGACGGAAAGGACTCGATCGTGTCGCCGCAGGAACCACAGGCCTACAACCGCCAGAATCAAAATCGGCGTCCAGCTGAAGAGACCATGGTCGGGGGAAAATGCCACATTGAAAAATGCAGGCGATTTCCAGTACCAGGCCTCTCGGTATCCGAGCCGCAAGTATCCGCCGTAGATCAGTTTCTTGGTGACGAGCGTCGGGACAAAAGCCACGACCAAAGTTGCGACAAAAGCGACGTTCTTCATAAACAGGCGTCTCGCCGACTCGAGCCCCGCTCCGCGCAAACTCAAGAAGTATTCGGCCAACGACTCCAAAAGAGGCAACAGCAGCAAAATCGCTGTCAGGTAATAAACATCCATCATCAAACCGCCGATTGCTCCCAGAATGACCCACTGAGACCACGTGCGCGCCGGGTGTGTCCGCAGCCAAAACCAAAAAAACAGCGCCACCATGAACGCGGAATGGGCATGTGACCACGAGGGATTGAAATACATATAAACCGGCAGCGAACTCGCGAACCAAATTCCCAACGTGGCCAGAAACGCAGAGCGCTCGGAAACGTATCGCCGGGCCACCGCGAAGGCAATCAGAAGCGCGAGAAACCCATATAGCGCTGTCCCGAAGGCCATCGCCACTCGATAAGGTCTCGAATAGCCGTCTGCTGGAGCGTTGCCTCCCAGACCGTCATATGACAATACGGCAAGATGGGTCAGGATCAGGAAGGGAGACCATAGAATTGCGGGACCTACGGCGAAATGGTTGTCGATGAGCCCAGTTACCGTGTATTCGGTTGGTCTGGGGTTTCCGTCGTCGCCAAGCCGACCCATTCGGAAGCTGGAATTGGCCGCTTGCCAATCCTTCGTGAAGTCGAGGCGATGTTCGATCAGGAGCGATCGCGCGAAGGCATAGTAGCCCACGCCATCTCCGCGGACCCACGGGTTACTGAGAGGAAGCGTTACGATAAACAAAATGACGAGTAGGGCTTCGTATTTCGAAAGGCTACGCAATCTCGTTCCGCTTCCTCAGCCGACGCCCAGACCGGTGTGTGTGCTGAAGCATCATGGCTTCGGCCATAGAGGTCACAACGCCGCAGGCTTGGACGAATTTCCCGGCGCCGCCTCAGACTCCTTGCGGAGTATCGCGATGATGGAGAGCGGCGGTAGCGGAAGCCACGAATCCAGCAATCGGAACAGCGGCGTCAGCAAATTCAGCATGCGGATCTGACCCAATCCAAATGTTCTTCGATGCAGGATCCGGCCATTTAGCCACCAGGCCGGCACCCCCGGGCGATTAAATTTCAGGACCTGCTCGACCTGGAAGCCGGCTTCCTCCGCCACGCTAACCAATTGCTCCCTCGTGTAGCGGCGGAAATGCCCCAAGACTTCGTCCAGGGTGCCATAGAGTCCGGGACCACAGGGCACCAGGATAATGGCACGGCCGCCCTCTTCCAGAGAATCCCGGATATTCCGAAGCGCCTGCAGATCATCTTCCACGTGCTCAATCACGTTCAGGCAAACTACGGTATCGAACGACTGCCCTCGCGGGTACGACCCCCGGTCCATCGCGTTCGTCTGTGCCACCCGCATGTACGGGCGGGTTGCGCTTAGTGTTAGGAGGTAGTCCAGATAGTGGGAGTTTACATCCGTCGCCCAATACGTTTCTCGTGGCATCAGGTGAACCGACATATTGCCGGTCCCCGCGCCGATCTCGAGCACTCGCTGTCCCACAAACGGCCGGACTACGTCCGCCATCCAGCCCGTGAACCGCGGAGCGCGATTCAGCCGCTCGAGTATTTCGCCTCCGCTTTCATCCTCGGTGAAAATCCGATCGGTGAGCGAGTACTTAGCGATGGCCCATAGAGCGCGGATACCGTCTCTCCAGGTGATCTTTTTCCCCTCACCATAAGTCCGGCCTGAATAGTTGATGGGTACTTCGAAAATCCGTGCCCCTCGCTTCGCCAATTTGATGGCGAGTTCGGGCTCGACGTCGAACGTGGAACTTTCGAGGGGGATGCTCTTGAGCAGTCTCGATCTCACCATCTTGTAGCAGGTTTCCATGTCGGTAAGATTGAGGTCGCAAACGAAGTCGCACATGAATGTGAGAACTTTGTTTCCGAGCGCATGGCGAAAGAAAAGCGCGCGTTTATATCCACCGGACATGAAACGCGAGCCGAAAACTGCGTCGGCGTCTTCATACAAAAACACTTCGACCATTTTCAGGAGGTCGGCGGGGTGATACTCAAGATCGGCATCGTGGATCACCACCAGGTCTGCATCGACATGCACCAACCCGGTTCTGATGCCCGCGCCTTTCCCGGAGTTCTTGTCGTGGCGCAAGAACAACCATGAGAACTTTGAATTACTACGGGATTCGCGCGAGTCGCGAAAACGTCTCAGTGCCGCTGGCGTGCCGTCCGAGGACGCGTCATCCACCACAATTACCTGAATCCGCTCCAGCAGTGAAGTTTCGCCCAGGACCTCAAGGCGCTCCAGGCTGGTCTCCACCAGAAATTGCTCGTTGTACACAGGCACGATTACGGACAACGATGTGCTCGTGCGTTTCTTTTCCAGCGGGCCGCCGGCGACACCTGCCTGATTGGCTGCGGGGGGCGACACCAGCTGTTCTTTGTGAGGGATCGGCATGGCGCTCGTCGTATCGTCCGTCATCGATCGAGGTCGTTGGCCAGGCACACGGCTTGAAACCGATGTTAACCTAATTTTCGCAATCGGGCACGCTTTGCCGCGATGCTGTGTTTTTCGGAATTGCTAACGGGCGAAAAATGTTATTCGGCGCCGCGACCGGCAGCGCTTTCGCAATCTGTCTGGATGCCGCGTGTTGTGCACTCATTTCACAAGTAGGCAGGGACTTCGATCCGCATCCTGCCTATCCGGACGCCCACCGAGCGTTAGCTGCGCAGCCTGCTCTAAACGGATGCGGCCGCCGCCGGCATTTCGCCTGCCTTTGAGGGCAACCCTACCTCAGGCTTTTTCTGGAAGTGCGCGACGACGCGATCGACGATCTCCGTGAGAGGTGTGCGCGGGCGGAAACCGGTGAGCTTCTGAAGCTTTTCGAGCGACGGAACGCGGCGCTGCATGTCTTCGAAACCGGGCTCATAGGCTTGATCGTACGGAATGTGTGTGATCGGCGACTGGCTCTTGGTGCGCTGCTTCACCACTTGCGCCAGGCCCTCGATCGTAACTTCCTCATCGGTACCGATGTTGACCACTTCCCCAATCGCTTTGTCAGTCGCCAGCAGGCGCTGCAGTGCCTCGATCGTGTCGCGCACGTCGCAGAAGCAACGCGACTGCTGCCCGGTGCCAAAAATCGTGATGGGCTTGCCATCGAGCGCCTGCCGCACGAAATTGGGCAGCACCATCCCATAACGTCCGATCTGCCGCGGACCCACCGTATTGAAAAATCGCACCACGAGCACCGGCTGCTTGCGTTCCCGCCAGTAGGAAAGCGCCAGGAACTCATCCAGCGCCTTCGACGCGGCGTAGCTCCAGCGGCTCATCGTCGTCGGACCAAGCACCAGGTCAGCATCTTCGCGGAACGGCACCTTATCGCTCTTGCCGTAAACCTCCGAGGTCGAAGCCGTAACCACCAGCTTCTTCTTCTTCGACGCCGCATCCAGCACCAGTTGCGTGCCATACACGTTGGTTTCCAACGTGCGCACCGGGCTCTCTACGATCAGGCGCACTCCCACGGCCGCCGCCAGATGAAACACCACATCCGATTCGTCGACGAGCTCCGCAAGAAGCTGCTTATTGGTGATCGAATCGAAGACGTAGTGAAATCGCTCGTGTGTTTTCAAATGGCGGATGTTTTCCACGCTGCCCGTCGAAAGATCGTCGAGTACAAACACTTCGTCGCCGCGCTTCAGCAGCGCTTCGGACAGGTGCGATCCTATGAATCCTGCTCCGCCGGTTATCAGGTGTCGCAAATGGCCTCCTAGCGTGGGGAACTGTCCGGATCATCCGGAGCGGACGACACGAGCGCAGACTTGGCCACGTCCTCGCCGTATCCGTAGCCGTACGCGTAGGGATAGTAGCGATACGAGTAGTAGTAATCCGGGGCGCTGGAGTCGACCGCGTTCAGCACAACTCCCAGCAGGCGGCTCTTTACCGCAGCAAGCAAGTCGCGACTCCGCGTGAACGCTTCCTTGGGGGTTTCGCCACTACGCACGACAAGTAACACTCCGTCCGTTAGCGCGGACATGATGACGGCGTCTGTAGCGGCCATGATGGGTGGCGAATCGATCACCACGAATTTGTACCGTCGCCGGACCTCGTCGATGGCTTCCTGCATCCGGTGCGAGGACAAAAGATCCGCGGGGCTCGGCGGAACCGGTCCGGTGGTCAGGATGGAAAGATTGCTGATGGTCGGATGCGGAAGCACCGCTTCCTCGAGTGTGCAAACGCCGGCGAGGAACGAGCTCAGACCCAAATCCTTGCTAATGGTCAAATTCATCGCACGACGAATTCCCGGCTTGCGTAAATCGGAGTCCATCAGCAGCGTACGATCGCCGAGTTGCGCGAGAGTAACCGCCAAATTGACGGCCGAGGTCGTCTTGCCTTCCCGGGGCAGCGCGCTTGTTACCAGGATCACCTGCGGCGGGTGGTCGGCCTGCGACAACAGAAGCGAGGTTCGCAGCGCGCGGAATGCTTCCGAAATCTGGGATTTCGGTTGGAGGTACGACAGCAACTCGACGCGTGCACCGGACCCCGCCTGCGGCAGCGGAGCGCGAGACGGCCATCCTAACCGCTTCTGATGCGCCACGAGAGTTCCCGGCAGTGCGGGCACGACCGCCAGGGATGGGAGTCCCGTGAGTACTTCGATGTCGTCCGGCGATTTCACCGTGTTGTCCAAATACTCGCGGAACACCGCCAGTCCGATGCCTCCAATAATTCCAACCACAAACGCCAGCAGGATGTTTCGCGCTTTCTGCGGTCGCGAGGGCGTGGTGGGAGCGAGGGCCGGATCGACAACGCGAATGTTGCTCGATCGCAGTCCAGCGGAAATCGTCGCTTCCTTGAGCTTCTGCAACAGTCCGTCGTAGAGCTGTTTGTTCGCTTCGGCGTCGTGCTCCAAAATATGATACTGCACCAGTTTTTCGGACAGATCGTTGGCTTCAGCCTTCTGCTTGTCGAGCGCGGCCTGGAGAAGCGAGAAACGATTTTGAGCGGTTCCATATTCTTCTTGGATACTCTCGACCATGGTTTTCTGTGCGTTCGCCAGGTCGTCACCAAGTTCCTTTTGTTGCGCAGCCAAACGCACCACTTTCGGGTAGTTCGGTCCGAACTGTGTCAACGCGTCGTTGTACTCATTGTCCGCCTCCGACTTCCGCTTGATCAAATCTTGGATTACAGGGTTTTCGCGCGCCGCCGGCAACGCGTCCACGTTGCCCGATTCCGCCATGCGGTATAGAGCTTCTTTTTCCGCCAAACCCGTTTGGGCTTCTGTCACTGCCTTGCTTAGGTCCGCGAGCTTTTGGGTAGTGATGTCCTGCTTCTCGTCGATTTGCCAGATCTGATTATCACGCTCGTACGCCAGGCGCGCGTCCTCGGACTTTTCAACCCGAATTCGAAGCTCCTCGAGTTCCGACGACAACCAGTTCGATGCTTGGGTCGTGGCGTCGTACTTGCTGCGAAAATTCTGTTCGATGTAGTTCTGCAGATGGGCGTTCACAATCTGCGCCGCTAGTTGCGGGTCCTGCGCCTCAAAACGAACTTCGATCAGGCGGCTATTGGGAACTCGCTTCACGTTCAGACTTCCCAAAAAAGCGCCGAGTATCGCCGGGCGCCTGGCGCCCGCTCCTTGACCGAAGGCGGGAGCGCCAGGCGTTCCGCCGAACTCGGGATAGCGCGACAGATTCATTGACTTTATGGTCTGAAAGGCCAGCGTTTCGCTCGCCAAAATCTTGGTTTGGGTCTCAAGGTAACTATCCGTGTCGACATACTCGTCGTACGCGTTGCCATCCTGAAACGGAAGTGTATTCTGCGACGATTCCTTGTCTACTTCCACGCGCGCCGCGGCTTCATAGATGGGTTTCATCTTGAACGACGCGATCGTCACGACAGTCACTACGGTCAGCAGAAACGTCAGGATCAACCACTGATGCTTTCGTAGAGTATTGAGGTAATCCAGCAGGTGCGGCTCGCGCGGCATCTGCTCCCAGGGAACGACTGTAGGGGGCGCAATTACGGCCAGTGACTCGGCTGCCTTGCGTTCCCGCACGGCGAATCTCGATGCGTCTTCCAACGGCCCCACTTGGCTCACCCCGTTATCAAATGTAAACGAATCGGCGCCTCGCTATGGCGCGCGATAAATCGCAATTCCCGATCCAATACCAATGGCCGCCTCGGTTCCCCTGGCAAGAATTTTCAGGCCGCGGCTGTCCGGGATATACAGAATGTCGTTGGACTTCATCGGTACGTCGTCTTCTTTGTGGTTCTCGATGGCTTTGATGTGCACGGGAATCTGGTCCCTATTTCCGGTGGCGGGATTCGTGCGCATGATCACCGCCGAATCCGCCTTCGCGAATCCGGTGAGTCCATGCGCCAGCGCAAGCGCTTTGAGCACCGTGACCTGCTCCCCGTGGCTTTGCAGCACGTAGCCTCCCGGTTGTGCCACACCGAAACCGAGTACATAGACAATACCGGCTCGCGGGACGCTCACAACATCGCCCCCATATACGGGAATGTTGAAAACTGCATTTCCAGATTCGAGCAAATCCTGCAATCGAATGGTAATGATTTGCTGGTCGTTGTCGGGAGCGTCGGTCGCGCTCACCGTCTTTGCTTTCGCCGAACCGGGAGGCGCAGGACGCGTGACGATCACCGTGCTTCCCGCATCGTCCGAAATACCACCCGCCGCCGCGAGCACCTCAAGCAAAGTCGTGGGACGTATGACCTGAAAAACGATGGTGTGCCCCACAGCCCCGACGACGGAAACCGGCTGACTGTTCTGCTCTTTGAGAAACACAGAAACTTGCGGATGGGATACCAGGCCATTCTCAATTAGCAATCGTTCGAGCGACTCCTGAAGCTCGATCGGCGTCAAACCCGCGGCGGTAATCCTGCCGGGAATGAGCGGGTAACTGATGCTTCCGGCATCGCCCACGCGAACATCGCGAGAAAGTTCGGGAACATCGAATACGTCGATGTGAAGCAGATCGCCGCTGCCGATTGGCGAATCCGCCGGATGAGCACTCGCGAGAGTGGCGAGGCGCTGAATCTTTTCGTTTGTCTGTTGGGGGGTTACATCAGTCGTCTGGCCGAGGGTCGGCTGACAGCTGCAGACCGCCAACAAAATCAAAAGCCAAATAGGCTTCGCCCTCAGCCAGTCCGAAACCCCACGGACTGTAAAAATCATCGCCAGAGATGACCCCGCAAGAACTATGGCTTAGCAGCATCCCTCTGTCAACGATCAGATTTCGCTGCTGCAAGGCAACCTTTTCAGCGCTTTCGCCAGCTCTGGCGGCACGAATTAGGTGATGAGCCATGATGCCGGCAGGGCCAGTTCTGGCACTGATCGGATCTACTACTGCGGGTCTAGTAGGCCTGGGGCCCATCCTCAAAATGCACCCGGCGACGCTCGCGCACTGCGTTGGCCTCGGAACCCAGCACCGGAGATGTAACCAGGTACGCCTGAAGAAGGAACAGCAGAGCATTTGCGGGAATCTGCAGATTGAAATCCACAAAGCTGTGCAGAAGAAGTCCGGAAACGGCCATGATCGCTCCCGCGTGAATCGCGCGCGAAAAATGTCCCTGCTCGGCCGTGAAGTTCTTGCGCGCTTCGCCGTAAAGCATCCACAGAAAGACCGCGCCACAAATTCCACCAAGGAGTCCGGTTTCAGCCAGGCCTTCGATGTAGTCGTCGTGGACGTGGTCGATCAACTTCCCGTCATACGCGGTCTCGTACGCCGGGAAAATGTCGATCATGGTGCCCAAGCCGCTGCCCTTGATCGGGTGGTCGCGGAAAATATGAGCCGCCCCGCGAAACATCGATGCTCGCCGTCCGAGTGTCACGTCGTGGATATTGGCGACGCTGAATCGCTCAACGGCCCTACTGACCCCGACCCATGCCACCGCGCCAATGGCGACAAGCGCCACAATCGCCGCGACCGTTGCTCGCTGCCCCCGCCATGCTTTTCGGCTGCGTACCAGCAGCAGAAGAACAAGGATCTCCAGACTGAATCCGACAATGCCTCCGCGCGAAGCGCAAAGAATCAGAGCGGTGACGGGAACGATCGTGAACAACACAGCCAAGGGAAACAGGTCCCGCTTTACTCCGCGGAACGCCATCATTGCCAGCCCCGTCGGAACTGTGAGCTCCACGAATCCGGCGAAATGATTGCGGTTCACATAGGGTCCGTACGGCTCGCCCTCGATCTTAAGATCGCTTAACCAATAAATTTCCGAACCGGAAGTGAAATGCTGAATGATCGCCAGTAACGAAACTAGAAAACCGAACGCCATCAGGAACCAAGCCAGTCGCTGCAAATCCTTGCGCTCGCGAAACGCTTGCGCCGACAGAAACAGCACCAGGAAATACGCGGCCAGTTTCAGAACCATCACCCGGGTGAGAAACGGGTAAGCCGTCCCATGAAACGCAAGCTGCAAGACTCCGATCGCCAGCAGACCCAACACAGGCGCGTTCAAAGCATTCCACTGGACTTTAGAGTTGGGACTTAGGCACGTAACAAGCACCCAACAGGAAAAAAGCGCCGCCGCGCCGATTTCCATGACCGAAACGGACCAGGTCTCGACCGTCCCGAGTGCCAAAACGCAGAACGCGAATAGAAGACAAAGTCCGATACGCAGCCATGTCATAGCGAATTGATGGCCGGATCGTCACCGGCTCCGGATCGCGTCATGGTGAACTTTGCCCCGCCGGAACCGTCATCGGCGTTAGCGACACGTCCGCAATCCAGACCGTTCCTTCCAGCTTGTTCTCAAAAAGCCGGCTCGGACTGCGGTAGAGCCGCAACAGCACAAAATGAGTGTCGGGGCCCGTCGATAGATCAGCCTCAGCTGCGGTCCAAGGATGCGATCCGGTAAAGTCCGTAGTCATCACGTTGAGAGCATTCGCATGGTTCGGATCGATTAGCGAAAATCGCATCCCGCTCTCGGTAGTTATGGCCTCCGTGCGCATGTAGACGTGGAAATGGTAATTTTGCCCGGGCTCGACCGGGACATATTGCGCCGGTTCTTGAACCGTAAGATTTGCGCCACCGCTAAAATCGATGCGAATTGCGCGAGAACCGTTAGGACCTGGCTCGGGATCGAACTCCATTTCTGCATCCGTCATCGCGGCCGTCCACCGCCAGTCGAGGCCCTCATTCCTGAAATCCTGCGCGAAATTTCCGTTCCAGATCAGATTATGATTCGCCGGTTCTGCGTGCGGTGCGCCAGCCGCGGCCAGCGCTTCCATCCAGGCGACTCGTGCCTCATCCGCGCGATCCTCGTGAATCAGATCGTCGAAAAACGCGCTCACCCGGCGGAGCGACAACGGCTTCCCGAGGGCAATGAATCGGTGCCACACGGCGAGGCCAGCATCGGCATCGTGGATCGACGCGAAAAAATCCAGAGCATCGAGATACGCCTCCTGATTCGCCGGCAACACGTTGTTCAGCAGTTCGTCCACGTCTTCGTTCGATCGCCAGGTGCGCGAAATCGCCAGCGGTAGCAGCGAGGGGTCGGCGGCCACAGCCTGCCTTAGCTCGGCGTATGCCTCGGGATACTCCGCATCGCGCAGCAGAAAGTTTCCAAAATGAAACGCCACTTCTGCCGAGGCCGGATAGACTTTCTGGGCCTGCAAATAG
Source organism: uncultured Acidobacteriota bacterium (assembly GCA_963800535.1). Lineage (GTDB taxonomy): Bacteria > Acidobacteriota > Terriglobia > Acidiferrales > UBA7541 > Palsa-295. The sequence continues at coordinate 43,013 of CAWDBK010000012.1, read as the reverse complement.
GCGTTGTGTGCACGCGCATTGTCTCCACTTGCCTCGTACGCGGCCGCCAAATCCATCCAGAAATGCGCGGACCTTGGGTCGTAGCGCACGGCCTTCAAATAATCGTCGATTGCGCCCGGCAGGTCAGAGTTTAGGAAATCCCATTGCCGCATGCGTCCCAGCTGGTCCCACGCCGCGCCATCGCCCGGCGTAAGAGCAACGCCGCGCTCCATTTCCGCAATCCGTTGTGAATCCAAGCGGTGACGCGCAAGCCAGATCTCACTCGCCTGAAAAATAATCAGCCCGGCTATGGCCAACGACGCAACCAGGACCATCCATCGCCATCCCGCAGGTGGAAGCGCGACCTTCATCGAACCGTAATCTGCTACGGGCTCTCTCTCCACGCAAGATGAATCTGGAACTGGCGGCGCAATTTCTGGCGATGTTTTCGCTTAGGTCAGCAAGCAAAGGAATCCAGTGCGGCCACTACGTCGTACAAGTCGGCTTCGAAGCCTGCCCATGCAATTCTGAAGCGACGTTATTTCTCTCCAAAACGGTAGACGAATCCAAACGATATCCGCTTGGCGCTCTGGTTCGGCACGCCGTTGCCAAAAAACTTGGCGCTCTGGTAATCCAGCTGTATCACGCGCACCGCCCAATGTGGCTTGATGCTCAAATCCACCCCGCCCCCGACCTGCCAGGCCTTTACCGCGGTTGTGGTCGAGTTGGAACCAAATCCCGAGAATGCCGGCACGGAATCTGTCAAGATTCCGGCTCCATACATGAAGTGCCCGAACGGGTCGATCTTGTGACGCCCCAATGGATAAATCTGCGGTCCGGCCAGTGCGGTAAAGACGTGCAGGCTCTGGGGCGGAATGTTATTAGTCTTCTGCGTGCCCAGCACGCCCAGCACTTCGCCCGTCAGTCCTAGCCAGCGGTAGAAATTATATTGGTAAGAACCGTACGCGCCTTTCATTCCGATCGTCGATCCGTTCAACGCGTAGAACGACCGGTACACAAATCCGCCGGAAATTTCAGCTTTCGGAGTTATCCACACACGCTTCACCTTCGCGGGCGGATTCTGGTCGCTCGGCGAAGTCGGCGATTGTTCCGGCTGCGGCGCCGGCGACTCCTGAGCCATTGCGGGCAGTACCATCGCAGCCATCAGCAACAACAGTCCTGCCAGCTTCTTCATCAACCGAATCCTCCTAGAAACCTGTATGCGGAAAGCGTCTGTGCTTGGAGGCACGCTGCGCGTCCGGGGTTGGCCCGCTCGATCGTCCCTTTTGGCAAGCTTCGAAACGGGGATTTCGCCGCAGGGCAATATCTCAGAAGAAAGCCTCGGAGGAAAGAAAAAAGGCCGGGAGCTCTCGCACCCGGCCTTCGAAAACGAATGGACTTGTTACGGTTAGAAGCGGACGATCACGCCAACCTTCGCTTTGAAGCCATTCTGAATGGGGTCGCCGCTCGAGCCGCCTCCGAAGTTACGAAGCTGCTCAAAGTCGATTTCCCCGACTCGAAGCGCGATGTGGTGTGTCAGCCTCCAATCAGCGCCGGCACCTAGTGCGAAACCGAATGCCGTGTCCGAAAAGTCGAAGTCTGGGAAGTTGAAGTGCGAGACACCGAACAGAGCATGTGCGAATGGCGTGAGCCGGTGATGACCGAGAGGATAAACCTGGGGCCCGAACATCACCGTGTATTGATGGGTATCCGCGTGAAAGGGATGCGCATATCCCCCATCGAAGTCCGCGTCAAATCCCAGCCAGTTGGCGAAATTGTAATCGGCCGTCGCGAACCAGCCCACTTCATTGACGTTCGGCTGAAACTGGGCGCCGTAATCTCGATACAGAAAGCCACCGCCGGCCTCAAACTTCGGGTAGCCTTCGGATTGCGCCATGGTGGGCAGGGTTGAAAGTGCAAGCAGTGCGAAAAGACCCAGGATCCTCTTCATTTCTGACATCCTCCCTCGAAAGTTCCGCGCCCCGCGCGTGTCTGGCCACCTAAAGGCCAAGTTTTAACGTCCCATTTTGGCACGTACTAGGAAGGCCAGATACGCCTTTTCGTTGCCTGTGTTCTGTACCGAGCAACGGGACTGGAGGAACCACGACGCGAGTGTGCCCCTATCCGGAACACATCACATCGTTGTGCAAAAGGTTCCGCAAGTCTTTTCAATTAAATCAGATAGGGCTGATAGCATGGCTCGATCCCGATGGGGCCGTATACGAAACACGGGAACGTAGGCTATCAGGCGGCCGAGCAGCTCAAACTCCCGCGCGCGCATCTTCGCCTCGAGCAGGTTGGTACCGTAGGAATTCGCGACTAACTCCATTAAGTTAGCCCGGGACGGCTCAGCCACCAGAAGGGGAGCCGCCGGGTCGCTCGTTCGCTCTTCCAAGAGGAAGATCGCCCCCAGCGGCAAAGCTCGATCCTGAAACTGCAAATCGTGGTCCGCGAGCGAGAGCCGTCCCTTCTCCCACGTCGAAGCGAATTCCGGAATCTTCTTTTCCCGGCCGTAAAGCATCTCCACGGACTCTGGCCACAACCCTAGATAGGGATGTGCGGGAAACACGCGAAAACTTCCGTCGCGCTCCTCGATCGCTACGATGTCATCCGACACGATCGGATGACCGCGTCGCGCAAGCGCTGCCGCAGTGGTTGATTTTCCCGCGCCCGCAGGACCGGCAAACGCCACCGCGCGCTTACCAAATGCAACCGCGCTCGCATGCAAACAAGTGACGCCGCGCAACCGCAATAAAAGCCCCAACACGGGCCCAAGCAAATAGACCGCCGCATCTGAAATCGCCAGAGTTTCCGGCCATGCGCACCATAGACTCGTACCCAAGCCATCGAACCAAAATCGCACGCCATCCTCATAGTCCATCCGCAGGAGCTTGCCGTCGCCAAGGCGCCAAATTCGAAATCCCGGCTCACCACGTTCATTGGTTTCCGTACTGACGTAGTAGGGCTCGAGCGGTGCAACATCGCCGTCAGGAGCATCGGGAGGGCTAGAACCAAGAACCATCGCGATGTCAGGCACGGGAGGACGAATCTGAGCGGGAGTCAGGCCGGGTATCGCTTTGTTCGAACGAAGAGAAAGCCCGAATGCGGAATAAAAAACCTGGCTTTCATCAGACATTCAATTTACCGAATTAGTGCGCGACAAAGATTTAGGATGCGAGTAGTTCCGGTAATGAACTCATCCCCGAGAACCAACGATTTGAGGGAAATTTCATTGCGGGAAAAATCTTGGGAGCGACCAGCAAAAGTGCATTTGCAAGCCAAATGCAGCAAGCTAGGCCAGCCTGGTTCCTTTATTCTTCGGGAGGTGGCCGCCATCTGGATGCGCGCCCGACGTATTCGTTTGGGTTAGCTCGCTGACTTTCCCATACACGGTCAATTCGGGGACAGAATACGGCTTCTTTGGTTCGCTATTCGCCGCCCTAGCCACCGTGAGCCTCCGCATAAATGTTATAGCTGACTCGCCGCTCAGACTGCAACCAAAAGTTAAGACACAGGGGCCGCATGGCCGAGAGTGTGTCTTCGGAATTCATTTGTCCATTAAGCTCTGGTATCTCCGCGGGATACACATAAGCCTGTATTTGCTCGTTCCAGCGAGCACGGTTCACCCACGCCGCGTCCGGCCGCTTCAGTGTTTCCGCCAGAGGGTCGCCCGCCAGCATTGTTTTGGCCCTCGTCCGGACACTTTCCGGCAGCCTGCCAGCCGCGGCCGCCCGGACCAGCGATTTCCGGAACGTCCAAGGAAACGGCGGCAGTGCGAGCACATAGTCCACGATTCTCAAATCCAGGAATGGATGCCGCACTTCGGTCAGGCAGCGCGTCACGCCCGGGTCCTGCAACTCGTGCGAATGTGGCCATTGCGGACCCATCAGAGACGCGTGTGACGCTGGAACGATGGGATGTGCGGGCTTCACCACAGGAAAGGTGAACTCGGCCCAGCGCTCCCTCAAATTCAGCCGCTTCACGAATTCCGGCGCGAGCCACCTTGGAAATTCCGCCTGCCCCGGTCGCTTACCCGCCCGAGCCAGAATTCTCCGGCGAATTCCGGGCCAGATCTTCGGCTTCGCCGCCAGGTAGCGAAGCGCTTGGTGCGCCGCACGCCGCCATTCGCCGCTGCGGGCTAATTGCTGCAGATAGGGCACGATCTCGAAGATCATCAGGTTATCCATGCCCTCGCCTTCGAGAACTACCCGGCATTCCGACGCGATCATGCGTTGCTGATCGAAGAGGGCGGCAAAAAAGGGATCGTCCACCGGCTCCGGCCACGCGATTTCGCGATCATCCCACCGCTCAAATAGTCCCACTCCATCCACCGGAAGACAACGAATCGGAATCCGTAAGAACTCCGCGACTTGGTGCGCATATTCGCCGTCTCTATCTGGAATCAGCGAATCGTATGTCACGGTGAAGGCACGCAGGTCCGTTTTTCCGCTACCCTGCACCGACAGTTCCTGTGCCGTCGCCGCAATCGAAGAGGAATCCAGGCCACCGCTCAGCAAAATTCCGACGCGTGGCGTCCGCAAACGATCCGCCACGGCCGATTGAACCAACGCCTGGAAATGCTCCACGTACTCATCGGGCCGTCGGTAGCGAATCCTGCCTTCGGTTGGGGCAGACCAATAACGCCGAATCCGAACCTCCGTCGCGCTCACGCTGAGCGAATGTGCGGGAGCCAGCCGCTGAATGTCGCGGTACGTGGTGGTCGTGACGTCGCAATTCATCCCGAACAGAAGAAAGTCCGCAATTGCCTGTTCGTTGATTTCGCCTGAAATTTCCGGATGAAGCCGCAGGCAATCAAGCGTGTTGCTGAAAACGAAGGTGTCGCCCGCTCGTGCGAAATAGAAGGGCTTCACGCCGAAATGGTCTCGCGCGCAAAAAAGCGTTTTCCACCGCGCGTCCCATATGGCAAAGGCGAAATCGCCGCGCAGCCGCTCGACGCACTGCTCTCCCCAAGCGGCGTATGCATGCAGGATCAGTTCCGGATCGGGCGCTGCCTGCCGGACTCTGTGATCCGCGGCGGTAAGAGCGGTGATCAACTCCGCGCGGCAATCGATCCGCGCATCGGCCGTAATCGTGAAGCGACCGTCGAGGCTGAGGGGTTGTCGCTCGGCAAATGATTCGTAGGTCGTGCGCAGGAGCGTGTGGCCAAAACCGATCTGTCCCTCGGCCCAGAACTCGCGCGCGTCCGGCCCGCGAAAGGAAAGGTATTGCGTCAACGACCGCAGCAGCGGGCGATCCACCGGCGCTCCAGCGCGCCCGAAAAATCCCACGATCCCGCTCACAGTGTTACGTCTCCAGCGTCAGGATTGAGCCGTCGAAGGGTGCGAAGTGAATGTGCGATTCGTCGCAATCGTTTAGGACCACGTTCCCCGCTTCTACCCAGGCATGCGCTTCGAAGCGGCCGGCTTCTTTGCGGGCGCCGATTCTTAACTCGGCGGCGATTCCACGCCTGGCCAGCTGCCACCACAGGACCAGTGACTTCTCCAAACAGCTGGCTTGCCACGGTAGATGCCGCGACACGGCCTGGTGGATGGCCGCAAGGTTATGCCCAACTTCCACGGCAGTAGATGGGGATACATCGGCCTGCTCGCGAGCAACCAGACGGACTAACAGGTCGCGCAAGCGTTGCAATCCGACCAGACGAAGCCCCAGGCGCGCCATCAGTAGCGCCGCAGCGGTCTCCAGCGCAAGCCTGCGATCAGCGCGACTGAGCCTGCGGTAGCTGAGCCAGGTTCTCATCTTCTTTTCCAACCCATTACCCCGCAGAAAGTCGCGCGATCCGCCTGAACGGTGCCGGGGCAAACGGCCATCCGTGTCCTTGAGATGCGCCCGTGCGCGAAAAAGCGACACGAAAAAATCAGGAGCCCGCGCCTGCTGCGGTCCGGACCTGAATTAGGCCCTCGCTCCTCATCTTCTCGAGCAGTTGCAAAAGGTCGGCCTCGCAGCGGCGCGTTTCGACGTCGTATTCGTGCACCAGGACGTCGCGTAGTTCGGCGACCGTCCTCGGCTGTTGCTGCAGCAGTGTCCAGATGCGTGCGCCCACGGGATTCAAGCCGTAATAAACGGTGTTCTTCATATTGAGGATCGCCGCTTCGTCGCCCAGCGGACACGACACCTGCTCGGGCGATGCGCATACGACGGAATGTACCGATAAGCCTGCGTTCATTGGGTCCGGTGGTGCGTTCCTCAGGGTGGTGGGTATGCCGCCCGGCATCGAGGCCCACGGCAATCGCGCCGCGGAACTTGGATGCGCCCAAGCGATTCCCGCGAAGCCAGTGTATTCTACCGGGACTCAATCGGCGTCGCAATGGCCGTATGGGAGTTTATGAAAACAAGAATCTCAGTCGCCGCGGCGGTTCTCCTCGTCTTCGCTGTACTCACGGCCCGCGCGCAGGTCAGCGACACCGACCGCCAGCTCGCACGTGACATCTTCAAACAGCTGATTGAAATCAACACTACCGATTCCGTCGGCAGCACCACGACCGCGGCCGAGGCGATGGCGCAGCGGCTGCGCGACGCCGGGTTTGCATCGAGCGACGTGCAAGTGCTGGGTCCCAATCCGCGCAAAGGCAACCTGGTGGCGCGTCTGCATGGGACCGGTGCACGCAAGCCGATTCTGCTGATCGGCCATCTCGACGTAGTCGAAGCTCGCCGGGAAGAATGGTCCGTCGAGCCGTTTCAATTTCTGGAGCGCGATGGCTATTTCTACGGCCGCGGCACGCAGGACATGAAATCCGCCGACGCGATCATGGTGGCGACGCTGATCCGATTCCACCGCGAAAACTTTCAGCCCGATCGGGACATTATTCTCGCTCTTACGGCGGACGAAGAAACCGGAAGCTCGAATGGAGTCGAATGGCTGCTGCGCAATCATCGCGATCTTGTCGACGCCGAATTCGTTCTCAACCCGGACGGCGGCGGGGTTTATACCCGCGCCGGCAAGCCGGCAATGATGTCCGTAGACGCGACCGAAAAGCTCTACGCCGACTATCAGCTCGAAGTAAAGAATCCCGGCGGGCATAGCTCCTTGCCCGTGCCGGATAACGCTATCTATCACCTTATTGATGGCCTCGCGCGTCTGGAGCACTATTCATTTCCGTTCGAGCTGAGCGAAATCACCCGCGCGTATTTTCGCCAGATGGCGATGATCGAAACCGGTCAGACGGCCGCGGACATGAAGGCGCTCACAAAAGCTACTCCGGACTCTGCGGCGATCGCACGACTCGATGCCGATCCGCTCTCGCACGCCACCATACACACGACCTGCGTGGCCACGCGGCTCGACGCGGGCCATGCGAACAACGCTCTGCCACAAACCGCGCGCGCCGTCGTCAATTGCCGCATACTGCCGGGGCACAGCGCCGAAGAGGTGAGACAGGATTTGATCCGCTTGCTTGCCGATCCCAAGATCGTGGTGCGCTACGTCAGCGACGCCGGCGAAATCGCAGACGCGGCGCCGAGCCAGCTTTCCGGCGCGCCCGTTTCGCTGAAGCCCGACGTGATGCAACCGCTCGAAAAAGTGGCGCACGAAATGTGGCCGGGAATCCCCGTCATTCCCACGATGGCCACCGGCGCATCCGATGGAGTTTTCACAAACGCCGCCGGAATGCCAACATACGCGATTTCCGGCCTGGCGATCGATTTCGACGACGTGCGCGCGCATGGCCGCGACGAGCGCGTGCGGGTCGATTCCTTCTTCGGCGGCCTTGATTTTTACGCACGCTTTCTCAAAGCACTTTCCTCACAGTAGTGACACGTTTTTAAGCCGCTTCGCCTCTCGGGCATGGTCCAACAAATGTGACACTTCTTTGGTACACCGACCGTTTTGTTTCAATGGTTTACGGTTTACGCTGCAAAAAGGGGTGCACTTGAGACGAAGCCCGACGACGCGGCGGAATTTGAGGCAGGGAAGCAGGCCAGCAGATAAACAGGGAAACCGACGGTCGACGCGCATGCCCGGCACGAGATTCGGTCGTCCCTCCGGGACTCGGGTGGCTTAAGGTCCGGCAGTTCCCGGCATTCCGCTTCGCTCCATGCCGCGCTACGTTCGGTCGCCGCTCCGCGACTTTGGTTCCTCGCGGTTTATGGAGCGAAGCCTTTGCAATCAAGGACGAGATCGCCGCTTCGCAGTCAGGGGACGCCAAGGTCTGGAAGAAAAACGCCAGATGGAATCAGGCCTACGAGAAAAGGTTGCGGACAACGAACCAGACGTTGGCGGGGCGCTCGGCCAGGCGGCGCATGAACCAGGGGAACCAGAACGAACCATAGGAAATGAGCACGTCGCAGCGGTAGCCTTCCCGCACCAGGCGCAATTGCTCCGCGCGCTGGATTCCGTAGAGCATGGCAAATTCGAGTTCAGCGCGGGGAATCGATTGAGCGGACGCCCAACTGCTCAGGCGATCGATGAGCGCGCGATCGTGCGTGGCGAGAACCGCTCGGACACGGTGGCGCCGAGACTCCGGGGCTAGCAGCGATTGCGCGAGCCGAAAGTAGTTCTCGTCGACGTCCTCTTTATCCGGAAAGGCGATGTCCGGCGGTTCGCTATAGGCGCCCTTCACCAGGCGCACAGCCGCGCCCATGGCGACCAGAGCCGCGATGTCCTTTTCGGAACGACGCAAATACGCCTGTAGGGCCACGCCGACATTCGAATACGTTTTCCGAGCCTGAGTGTAGATTTCAAGCGTCGTCTGGACATACGCACTTTGCTCGATGTCGATCCAGAGAGTGTTGTGCGCGGCGGGCGAAATTGCGGCGGCCCGCTCGATCAGTTTCGCGAGATTGGCATAGCAAAATTCGCGATCGAGATCGAGGCCGAGTTGGGTGAGCTTCACGGAAACTTCAGCGGGAAGATTCGCGACGCGGACGCGCTCGAGCAGATCGAGATAGTGCGTGACAACGGCCTCGGCTTCGGAGCGCTCGGTGACGTTTTCCCCGAGTTGCGTGAGGAGCGTGGTGATACCCGCAGCATTGAGAGACGCCGCCGCCGAGAGCGCGTCGTCGAGGTTTTCACCGGGCATAAAGCGCGAAGCAGCCGCGCGGACGAAACGGAATCGCGGACCGTGTTCGCGGAGCCAGCGATTTTCGGATAGTTTGACGAGGACGCGGCGGCCTGGGTTCATCGGAGACTATTTTATGCCGGAGTGCGGGTGCCCGGGGCAGAGAGTTGGCCCCAGAGACATGGAGGCGCAGAAAAAACCATGTGGAACCAAACACAGGCAGATGTGACAGGGGCACCAAGGGACTGCGAAGGGGATTCGCGCTTCAGCAGCGAGAGTGCGGTTGGTCCTAGGCTGCGCCAGAATCGCCCGAGCACAGACATGGATGAGTGTCTGTGCCACCAGAATCTGCTACTGCGTACGTTCGTCTTTTTCCACTTTGCCGTCGCGGACGCGGATGACGCGGTGGGCGTGCGTGGCGATGTCGGGTTCGTGCGTGACCAGGATGATGGTGTTGCCGCCTTCGTGCAGGCGCGCAAATAGCGCCATGATTTCTTCGCCGGTTTGGGAATCCAGGTTTCCAGTGGGCTCGTCGGCCAGCAGGATGGAAGGCTTGTTAACGAGCGCGCGAGCGATGGCCACGCGTTGGCGCTGGCCGCCGGAAAGCTCGTTGGGCTTATGCATCATGCGGTCGGTTAGATCGACCTGCTGGAGCGCTTGCTTGGCGCGCTCGATACGCTCTTCCGAGGGCGTGCCGTTGTAAATCATCGGCAGCTCAACGTTGTGCAGCGCGGTAGCTCGCGCCAGAAGATTGAAAGTCTGAAACACGAAGCCGATTTCGCGATTACGAATGGCGGCGAGTTCGTCGTCGTCCAGCTGGCTCACCAGACGGCCCGCGAGCCAATAATTTCCCTTCGTGGGTGAGTCCAGGCAGCCGATCAGATTCATTAGCGTGGATTTTCCCGAGCCAGAAGGACCCATGATGGCGACGTATTCGCCCTTGCGGATCACGATGTTCACTCCGCGTAGCGCGTGCAGTTGCTCGGTGCCCATCTCGTAGGTCTTCCAGAGTTCTTCGGTCTGAATGACCACACCGGCGTCGACGAGATCCTGCCGAAAGCTCTGCGATTCGACTTCTTCGGCGGCCATAAGCATCGGGCTCCTCAAACGACGGAATGCTAACTGCTGCTGGAGGACGAGGTGTCTTCTTTGGGCGTGCTGTTATCGACCTTCACAGAGGCGCCCGGTTTCAGCGAACGCAGGGCCTTGAAGGTGCCGGTGACGATCGTGTCGCCTTCGTTGATGCCACTGGTCACTTCGATGTCCGTGGTGCCGCTGATGCCGGTCTGCACGGGGATGAACTGCGCCTTGCCGTTGCGCACCACGAACACTCCCTGAATATCCTTTTTGGCGTCGGCGTTCTCGGAGTTGGACGCCGCGAGCGTCACACTGCTGCTGTTGCTCGTGCCGTTTTTCGCTTCGTCCAATTCCTTTTGCGTGCGCTCGGCCAGGGCCTGGATGGGAATGCTGAGCACGTTCTGTTTTTGCGCCGTCTGAATCTTGGCCGTGACGGAAAGTCCGGGACGCAGCGAATCGGGCGGAGCATCGAGCGTGACGACGACTTTGAAATCGCGCGCTTCCTGGGTGTTTGCCGTGGTGGACGTCATGGCGGAGGCGCCAGAGGTGCGCAAGATGGCGAGTTCTCCCACCTCGGTCACGTGACCCTTGAAGATTTTGTTCGGAATGGCGTCAATGGTCACGTCGACTGGCTGGCCGTTCTTCACACTTACGATGTCCGTCTCGTCGACTTTGACCTCCGCAGTGACCACACTCATGTCCGAAATCGTCAAGATCTCGCTGCCCGCCGTGCCCTGGATTCCCGGGACTACGTTTTCTCCCACGCGGACGGCGATGTAACTTACGATCCCGCCGATGGGCGCGGTGTAGGTGGTTTTGCGCAAGACGTCCTGCGTGTGCCGCAGCACGGCTCGGTTCTCATCGAGGTTGGAGCGGGCCTGCTCGCGCGAGGCGCGGGATTGGTCGACTTGGGCTTGCGCGGAGGTCGCTGCCGCGCTGGCACTATCATAAGCGGCCTTGGCGGTGTCGAAATCCTGCTTTGAGATGAGCTGTTCCTTGAACGAAAGCTGGGCACGTTGCCAATCGAGCTTGGCCTTTTCCAGGTCGGCCTGGCGCTGGGCCTGATTCGCGACGGCCATGTCGTAGCTGGAAGACGCGGCCTTCATGCCAGCCTCGGAGGCGTCGATGGTCGCCTGTTGCGCCTGAACGTCCGCCCCGGGCTGAATATTCTCCAGGTGAAGAAGGACGTCGCCTTTCTTCACGTGGTCACCCTCATTCACCACGATATCCGTAATCTTGCCGATGCCCTCGCCAAGCACATTGGTGTAGGTCTTGGGGCGGATCTCACCCGAAGCGGTGACCAGCGAGACGAGGTCCTCCTTGGCCACATGACCAGTCTGTACCGTGACGACGTTCTGGTTTGCCTTGTAGACGCTGTACCACACGATGCCCCCGACGACGAGGGCCACCGCGACAGCGACTCCTGCTTTTTGCCAAATCTTCATCGATTAATCCTTCGCCGACTCCCGCGGGAGTGATGAGGGGCCCTGGTTGACAAAGTTGCCCGTCACTTGCTACATACGCTTGGACGGAAGAGAATGTTTCTCGGCTCTGTCGCAGTAGGCTAAACTAAGTCAGGTTTTCGACCGGCTGGGGGAGCCTGGACCAGCAAAACCAAGGACACCGCGGCTCCAGCACACACCACTCCACGCTCAAGCTCCCCGGGATTCGTCGCTCCCATTCTAAATGCTTCGGCTCAGCCGGAAAAGAAGAAATCAGCTTGCAGCCAAGAACGAGCGGATTCGGCATGGCCTCAGGCTCGATTTGGCGTTAGGCAACCCCTTTGAGCGCCCCGCCTTCCAAGCGGGCAGAGACGGCCAGCGGGGGAAACTAATATTGACCTGTCCTAAAGGACAGGTTAGCATCTCTAATCGAAAAAAAGGGTGCCACTATGGGTCGGTCTGTCAGCACATTCCTATCTCTATTGGCGGCGGGAGCGTTGGTGCTCTCTCCGTTTGCTTCCGTTGTGGCCGCGCAAGAACAGTCCCAGGACGCGAGCCAGCCGGCTCAACAGCAAGACGATCAGAGCCAAAATCAGAAACCTTCCAAGAAAAACGGCAAGGAAAAGGCCAAAAGCGACAACCAGCTGAAGAAAGAGCTCGATTCGCCCTACAAGAAATGGCTGGACGAGGACGTGGTTTACATCATCTCGCCCGAGGAACGCCACTCGTTCCTGCATCTGGCGACGAACGAGGAACGCGAGCAGTTCATCGAGGCTTTCTGGCAGCGGCGCAATCCCGATCCCGATTCGCCCGAGAACACGTTCAAGGAAGAGCATTACCGCCGAATTGCGTACGCCAATGAGCATTACGCGTCGGGAATTCCCGGATGGAAGACCGATCGCGGCAAGATCTACATCATGTGGGGACCGCCGGATGAAGTCGATTCGCATCCGACCGGCGGAACCTGGGACCGCCCCTCGGATCAGGGTGGCGGCTCGACGACAACCTATCCGTGGGAAACCTGGCGGTATCGCCACCTGGACGGCGAGGGACTGGGTGAAAACGTCGAACTTGAGTTCGTGGATCCGACCTCGACGGGCGAATATCACATGACGATCGACCCCAGCGAAAAGGACGCGCTGTTGCGCGTTCCCGGGGCCGGCTTGACCATGGCGGAATCGATGGGAATGGCTGATAAGTCGCAGCGATTCTCGAACACTGACGGCACGAACGTAGCCTGGAACGAGACAGGCGCGGGCGGGCAAACGGAGCAAAACAACGAGTTTACGCGGCTGGAACTGATGGCGGCAATTTTCCGTCCGCCGCCGGTGAAGTTCAAGGATTTGGAGGCGATTTCGACCTCGCGCCTAGTTCGTGACCAAGTGAAGTTCGACTACCGCTTCGATTTCCTGCGAATCACGTCGGACACCGTGCTGGTACCGATTACGGTCCAGATTCCCGTGAGACAGTTGAACTTCCTGCAAAAGGACGGCGTGGATTCGGCTTCGCTGAACGTGTTCGCCCGAATTACTACGCTGAGCGGGCGAATCGTGCAGACGTTTGAAGATACGCTGCGGGCGGATTTCCCTGTCGAACTGCTGGCGAAATCGGTGAGTACATCGCGGATTTATCAGAAGACTGTTCCGCTGAGCCCTGGTCTCTATCGGCTGGACATTGTGGTGAAAGACGTCAACAGCGGCAACGTCGGCGTCGTGAATACTCGGCTGGCCGTTCCGCGATTTCAGGATGACGAGCTGAGCACAAGTTCGCTGATCCTGGCGGACGATATTCGCAGCGTGTCGACGCAGGATATCGGACTCGGGCAGTTCGTGATCGGCGACGTGAAGGTGCGTCCGCGGCTGGATGGGATTTTCGGCGAGAACGACAGCATTGGCGTGTTTCTGCAGGTCTACAATCTGAAGGTCGACGACAAAACGCACAAGGCGGACACGTCTGTTGAGTATCGAGTGACCAAGGACAAGGACAGCAAGCCCACCTTGACATTTGATGTGCCGGCGGACAAAGTGCCGCAGCATGGCGAGGAAATGACGATCGAAAATCGGATTACGCTCGCGTCGCTTCCTCCCGGAAAGTATCAACTGGCGGTCGCAGTGACAGACAATCTGGCGAAGCAAACTATCACGCCGACGGCGGATTTCACCGTGAAGTCGCCGGCCGGCAAGGCCGCCGCGCCCACGGCCCCAGCCTCTGCTCCCGCACCAGCACCCGAACCGGCGGCGAATCCGCAGGGGAGGTAAGAAGAGTTGAATCTCCGCGCGCTGCGAATCCTGGGCTTTGGATTCGTGGTGTGTGCGCTAGCGCTACCGACATCTGCCGCGCCGGGAACAAGCAAGATTTCGGGCGTTGTGGTTGATCCCACCGGCACCCCTCAAATGGGCGCCACGGTCGTCGTATCATCCGAGCAGATGGGCGGCGGTTCTCCGCTCGAAATTCACACCAACGACCGCGGACGATTCTCAACCGTCGCTCTGCCCGCAGGCCTCTATTCCATTCGCGTCACGCTCGCTGGATTTTTGCCCGCGATCGAGCAGCATGTCGAGGTGAATTCCGACCACTCGACGCTGCTGCAGATCGTGCTGGGGTCGGTGTTCTCATCATTCGACACACAACGGCGCGGGCAGGGCCAGCCAGTAAATACCGATGATTGGACTTGGGTGCTGCGAACTTCCGCCGCCACGCGGCCGGTGATGCGCTGGCAGGATGATCAGTCCGCTAGCGACGGCGGAAGCGAGATCTATTCCAGCGACGCCTCGAACGCGCCCGCCCTTCGGGCGCGCCTCGAGCTGACCTCCGGCGCGGATCACCCAGGATCGATCGGCGATTCCGCGGATTCTCCAAGCACGTCATTCGGCTACGACATCGGGCTTGGGGGCAAGGGTCAATTCATTCTCGCGGGCCAGTACAGCGAAGAGAACGGCTTTTCCTCCGGCGGATTTGCAGGTGAATGGCTGCCCACGGGTCAATTGGGCGCGGGACCGGTTACAACAATTCTGGTGCGGGAATCGCGACTAGGACCCGGCGGACCTACTTTTCGAGGCGTGCGGCTTTCCCATGAGGACGCTCTGGCGCTGGGAAACATGGTAAGCATCCGCTACGGCGCCGACTACGTAATGGCGGGGCTCAATGGCTCAACGCAAGCCCTGCGTCCGCGCGCGGAAGTGGCGGTGCAGATCTCACCGACCTGGCAGGCTGACGCGATCGTGGCCACACATCCCTGGCAGGATCCTACCAGCGGCACCGACGCCATGCAGGCCGCCTTTAATACGCTAGATGCGTTTCCGACTCTTCTGCTGCGCGACGGCCATCCGGTGCTCGAAGACGGCCTGCACGAAGAGCTCGCGTTCGATCATGCCCTCAGCGCGCATGCGGATTTGATCGCATCCGTGTTCCACGATCTTTCGTCCCATACGGCAGTCATCGGCCGCGACGGACCAGGCGGCAGTCCCGACTTTCTGCAGGATTATTTCTCACAGGCGTTCGCGTATGACGGCGGATCGAGCAGCTCCGGCGGCGCGCGGCTGGTCTACCGCGACAAGATCAATAACAACCTCACTACGACGATCGTCTACGCCTATGCCGGCGCTCTGGCGCCCAATGGCATCGTCTCCACCGAGCTTCGCAATGAACTTTCCACGCGCTACCGCCAGAGTCTGGCCGGAGCGGTTACCACCACGGTCCCCAAACTGCACACGAAGCTAACCACGAGTTACAAATGGCTCAGCGGCACCACCGTCTCGCGCCAAGATCCTTACGGCGAGTCGCTTTATCACCTCGATCCGTATCTGAGCTTGGAAATCCGCCAGTCGCTGCCGAGCATCTTCCCTGGCCACATGGAAGTTCAGGCGGATTTGGGCAATCTGCTCGCTCAGGGATATGTCCCGATCGCATCCGGTGATGGCTCTGTTCTCCTCGTTCCTGCCTATCGCTACTTTCGCGGTGGCCTGAGCCTCCAGTTCTAAATTTTTCCCTCTGCTGCCCGGCGCGACGAGCCTTACATTAATTGGAAATGGGCCTCCCACAAATGGAATCCACGCAGGGGCCTGTGGAATAATGGGCACGCAACATGCAAAAAACAATAAGCTTAGGCCACCTACAATAAATGATTGGCTGGAAGCCTGCGTGCTAGAATAGAAATCCAAAGGGTAGGGTACGGGTGGTTGGATGAACGACCGTCTTCGACTACGTCTTGGGGCTGTAATTCTCGCACTGCTGACGCTTGCGGCGGTCGTATTTGCCTATTTGAACTTCCGGCAGCGAGCCCAATACATTACCCCGGATGACGGCGTCACATGGGTCAATACCGCCTCAGGCGTCACCGCTTGGTATGTCTCCCCTGGTTCACCTGCCGCGCAGGCTGGAGTTCTGAAGGGCGATTTCGTTCAAACTGTCCACGGCACGCCGATCCACAGCGCCACGGACGTTACCCGGCTGCTCTTCCACGCCGGCGTGTGGAGCGAGGTAAAGTACAAAATCCGGCGGGGCGACGAATCGTTCGAAGTGCCGCTGATCACCGCTCCGCAAGATAAGCCACTTAGCGTCGAGAATTACCTGCGCGTCACCGCCATCCTGTATCTCTTCATCGGCCTTTTCATTTTCGTGCGCCGCTGGAACGCGCCGCGAGCAATCCATTTCTACGTCTTCTGCCTGGTCTCATTTATTTTTTACAGCTTTCATTACAGTGGAAAGCTGAATTCCTTCGACCACATTATCTACTGGGCGAATGAAGCCGCGTGGATGCTGCAGCCGGCATTGTTTGTTCATTTCGCGTTGGTATTCCCGGAGCGCCGCCGCGCCCTTTGGACGAAGCTGCTGGCAGTCTACATCGTGCCTGTCGCACTGCTCTTGACCCACATTACCGTGGCGCAAGCCATGCTGGACTTCATGCCGTCGATCACCAACCGTCAGCGATTGGACCAGATCGAGTTCGTGTACCTCGGTGTGTACTACATGTTGGCCGCGGGAATTTTTCTGGCGAGCTATTTCCGCGCGCCCAGCGGCATTCTGCGCCAGCAGTTGAAATGGGTGGCAGGCGGAACACTCGCTGGAATTCTGCCGTTCCTCAGCTTGTACGCCGTTCCGTACATATTCAATACTGTGGTTCCGGAATGGACGAAGCTGTCGGTATTCTCGCTGGCGATCGTTCCGCTTTGCTTCGGCTACGCCATCATTCGCTATCGGCTGATGGACGTGGACATCATTTTCAAGCGCGGACTAGCGTACACCTTCGCAACCGGCGCGGTGGTGGCGATCTATTTCTCGGCGATCGCGCTGGTCGGCGAGCTTACGCATACGACGCTGACCGCCGGGCCTGCAGGCGCCGTAATTGCCATTGTGGCGGCCGCGTTCCTGATTCAGCCGCTTCGTGATTGGGTGCAGGCGCGTCTCGATCATTTTTTCTATCGCGACCGGCTCGACTATCGCCGCACACTCATCGAATTCGGCCGCGCGCTGGCGAACGAAGTTCGGCTTGAGCCGCTGCTTGGCTCCGTGCTGGATCGCATCTCGCAGACGCTCCTGGTGGATCGTCTCGCGGTATTTCTTGAAGACCCGGCTACCCCGGGGCAATTCGCGCTCACGCGCTCAATGGGTTTGCGCCCGTCGGCTCCGCTCGATCTGAGTTTTCTCGATCCGGAGCGGCCGGCGCTGGCACGCGGCTGCCTGTTCTTCGAGTCGGCAAAGGCCGCTACGGAGGAAAGCGAATCCGTTCGCCGTACGATTGAAGAACTCGGGCTGAACTATTTCATCGCCTGCCGGTTTCATGACCGCACGGCCGCTGTGATCGGGCTGGGTAAGACGGTCGATGGCGACTTCCTTTCCAGCGACGACCTCGAGCTGCTTTCCACTATTGCCGGCTATGTGGCTATCGCCATCGAAAACGCGCGTCTTTATCAGAATCTCGAACAGAAGGCCCTGCAAATCGAGCGCCTGAAGGATTTTAGCGAGAACATCGTCGAATCGTTGCGCATTGGCGTCCTCACTGTCGATCTCGATAACCGCATTGAATCCTGGAATCCGCAGCTGGAAAACCTGCTTGAAGTTCCGCGCAGCGAGGCACTGCGCTGCAGGTATGACGAAGTGCTGCCGCGAGACCTGTCCGGCGAAATCGCCGCGCACGCGGCCAGCGAGCACGTGTCCGGCATCTATCGTTTCCACGTAAATACTCGCAGCAACCGCCACTTGGTCCTGAACGCGTCAATCGCGCCGCTGCTGGCGAAAAATGGCGCGCGGCTGGGCCGGCTGATTTTGCTGGATGATATTACGCAGCGCGTGCGTTTAGAAGATCAGATGGTGCAGACAGAGAAGCTGACTTCGCTGGGACTGCTGGCGGCCGGAGTGGCCCACGAGGTAAACACGCCACTCGCGGTGATCTCGAACTACATCCAGATGCTAGCGAAGCAGATTCCGCAGGACGATCCCCGGCAGAAGACGATCGAGCGCATCGTGAAGCAAACTTTCCGTGCGAGTGAAATCGTCAACAACCTGCTGAATTTTTCGCGGACCGGGGGCACGGAGCCCGTTGATGTGGATTTGAACTCCGTGCTCGAGGAAACGCTCACGCTGGTGCAGCATCCGTTCAAGGCCGCGCAGGTGAACGTTGTGAAGAATTATCAGGAGCGGTTACCGGTGATTTCGGGCTCGACCACGCGGCTACAGCAGGTGTTCCTGAATCTGTTCATGAACGCGCGCGATGCCATGCCTGGCGGCGGCATGCTGGAAGTGCGCACCGGCTCACGAAATGGCTCGGTCGAAGTCGAAGTCACTGATACCGGCGCGGGGATTTCTGCCGAGCACTTGCACCGGGTTTTCGATCCTTTTTTCACCACGAAAGCCACTGGCCGCGGAACAGGGCTAGGCCTCTCCGTGAGCTATGGGATCATCAAAGAACATGCCGGCAAGGTAGACGTGAAATCGACGCCCGGTAAGGGCACGTCATTCCGGTTGGAGTTCCCGGTTGCCAGGAAAGCGGTTCATGCCTAGAGGGTCGATACTCGTCGTCGACGACGAGCAGGAAATCCGTGAGGGCCTCGAAGCCCTCCTCACGTCCGAAAGCTTCGACGTAACGGTTGCAGAAACCGGCTTGGCCGGCTTGCAGAAGCTCGAAGACCAGCCTTTCGACCTAATGCTGCTCGACGTCAGCCTGCCCGATCGCAACGGCCTTGAAATGCTGCGCGAAATTCGCCAGCGCGATCCGAATCTGGCCATCATTCTGATCACCGCGTATGGCTCGATCGACATGGCGCGCGAAGCTTTCAAGGGCGGCGCGCAGGACTACATCACCAAGCCCTGGTCTAACGACGAGCTAATCGCGCAGATTTCGCTGGCGATCGAGGGGCGCCGGCTGCGCGAGGAAAACCTGCACCTGAAGCGCGCGCTGAAGCAACGCTACAACTTCCCCAATATCGTCGGCAAAAGTGAAAAGATGCTGGCCGTGCTGGATCTGGTCTCGCAGGTCGCGCCATCGCGCTCGACGGTGCTGATTTCGGGCGAGAGCGGGACCGGCAAGGAAGTCATCGCCAAGGCCATTCATTCCGCCTCCACGCGAACGGACAAAGCCTTCATCCCGATTAACACCGGCTCGATTCCAGTCGACCTGCTCGAATCGCAGCTTTTCGGGCACGTGAAAGGCGCGTTCACCAGCGCCGTCGCTTCAAAAAAAGGGCTTTTCGAGGTTGCCGATCAGGGGACGATTTTCTTCGACGAGATTTCGACGATCAGCCCGGAAACACAGGCGAAGCTGCTTCGCGTGATTCAGGAGCGCGAGTTCATGAGGCTTGGCGGAACGGACACCATCAAGGTCGACGTCCGCATCCTTGCCGCTTCGAACGAAGACCTGCGCAAGCTGGTGCGCGAAGGACGTTTCCGCGAGGATCTTTTCCACCGGCTCAACGTGATTTCGATTCAATTACCGCCGCTGCGCGACCGGAAGGAAGACATCCCGCTGCTGGTGGCGCGGTTCCTCGACCAATTCTGCCGCGAAAACGGCAAGCCCCAGCGCAGTTTTACTACTGGCGCAATGAAGCTCCTGATGGACTATGACTGGCCCGGCAACATTCGCGAGCTTGAAAACGCCGTGGAGCGCGCGGTGGTGCTTTCGAACCAGGAATTCATGGACGGCGAGCTGCTGCCGGAAAGTGTTCGGACGCGCGAGATCGTGAAGGGCGTACGGCTGCAACTAGCGGAGTTTTTGCCGCCGCTGCCCGGCGAGATGGGCGTAGCGGGCACCGCGCCCCCGCCTTCGCTTTTCGAAATTCTGGAAGAAGTTGAACGGCGCATCATCGTGGACATGCTGGAGCGCACGAATTGGAATCAGACCGAGGCGGCCGAGCGGTTTCAGATTCCGCTCTCCACTCTCAACCAGAAAATCAAACGCCTCGGCATCGAAACCCGCCGCCGGCCCGGCACCCCGCGCGGTGGCGCGGGCATGCCCTACGAAGACGCCGCTGAATTCGCCGCCGGCAAATAGGCTCGCGGACTTCAGCGTATTTTCACGTTATTTCCAGGGGGATCTCACTCGGCAGGAAAACGAGAGGGAATCGTGGCTCATAGGGTGGCGAAATCACAGTCAAACTGCGAATAAGACCTACCAGCCGGGCCTAACCAAAACCGCTGCGAAGATCACCAGCGCTACGAAACCAGCGACCGCCCAGCAATATTTTCCAGGATTCGATAAGGCGCGAAATCGGAGGCAACGAGCGCCTTTGGCGGAATCAAGAACGTCTGCTCCAGTGCGAACTGGCCGGACATGGCCGCATGTGCCACGCCGTCGGTAAACACCAGCCATGTCGAAAGCGGTGGAAACTCCAGATGATTCTTCGGAAAATTTTTCTGGAAGTCGGCATTTTCCTTCAAATAATCGTGGAAGCCCAGCATGAACATGTCGTAGGGCGTGCGGCCAGCCGCGCGAAAACCGAGTTTCGCGCCCAGATCCTGCACCGTGCGGCTCACCCAGGAATCGTCGGCAATGCGATCAAGACCCGCATCCTTCGCAAACCGCTTCGCCAGCACCTCAAAGCTTTCCGTCGTATTCCAGACCCTCGGCTTCGTGGGATTCAGATTGGTGAACACGCGCAGGATGCGCCCGCCCTGCGTCGGCCTACTGGGAAATGCGTCCACATGCAGTAGGTCGTTGCGTTTGTGCAACGGCAGTCCGCGACGCTCCTCTTCAAACGGCCGGAAGCTTGTGAAATCGACGGCCCATTTTCCCGCGTAGGGCAGCAGAAAATCTTTCAGAAAACCGATGAGCTGTGTGCTGTAATTGCGCAAAATCCCGTGAACTCGCTCGACTGTCGCCGGATCGCCGGAGACTCCACGCAGGACATCCTCGCTCGGCCGGTAGGACACGTTCTTGTGCATGCGCAGCTCAGCCCATTCCTGGGCCACCAGGAAATCGCGGTCTTCGCGTGGGAGATCATAGGGGAGATCGCGGAAGAACAGGATTTGGCCGCGCTCCAGAAGCTCGCACCAAGTGCGCGATCTTGCCTCGCGCTGTTCAGGACGCGTCCATCCGCCAGCCAGCCGGTAGTCTTCGACAGCGATCCAGGGCAAAGTCGCCAGCTCCATGTGCCACTGCAAGATCAGGTTTTCGCTGTGACCGGGGCGCGATATCCGCGCGGCATGAGCGCGGCGTCCAGTCCCTCGGTGCGCGAAAGGTCCACTTTGTCGAGCTTCGTCTCGCGCAAGATCGTCGTGCGTAGGATTGTACCTTCAAACGTCGAGCCGTCGATATTGGCGTCCCGAAAATTCGCGGCCACCAGATCGGCGCGTTTCCAGTTTGCCTGTTGTGCGCTCGCGCGGAAAAATTCCGCGCCGCCCGCCTGCGCTTCGGTCAGGTCGGCTCCGTCAAGATGAGCTTCCGTTAGGTCCGCTTTGCGCAGATCGGCGTGCATCAACTTGGCCTTGCTCAAGTCGGCAGACCCCAGCTTCGTCTCGCGCAGGTTGGCGCCTTCCAGATTTACGCTTTGGAGGTCTGCGTACATCAGATTGGCCTTGTGCAGGTCGGCGCGCGAAAGGTCGGCGCCGGCAAGCTCGGCACGTACGCCGCCTTCGCTGCCACGCACAAAATTCCCGTGCGCCGTCAGGATGTCGGAGAGTCTCTTGCCGTTGATTCGGATCTTACGCGGCTCTCGAAAGCCGCCGCTTCCACCAAATAGGCTCATATTCACCCGCGGGATGACTTGGATTCTCGACGCCATTTTACTAGAGACAGCCGCGCCGCGCACGTCCATCCCGTGTGCCACCGCGCCGCGCCTATGCTAAGTTAAATCAAATGCCATTCCTCGCCACAAATTCGCTCTCGCGCAGCCTGATCCTCGGATTGGGCGTATTGCTATCGGCGGTGCCTCGCGCCGCTCCGCAGCAGGAGCCCGGCGCCTCGAACGAGGAAACGGTCGCCAGCCTCGCGGCCGGACGCGTGGTGATCGCAGTGGTCAAGGGCGCGATCTTGGTCGGCACGGTCGAGAATCCGATCGAAGCGGATACGCATCCACCCATCCCCGTGGCCATCGGCAGCCAACGCGTGGGAGTGATTCTCGGCGCC
Source organism: uncultured Acidobacteriota bacterium (assembly GCA_963800535.1). Classification (GTDB taxonomy): domain Bacteria; phylum Acidobacteriota; class Terriglobia; order Acidiferrales; family UBA7541; genus Palsa-295. The sequence goes on along the minus strand of CAWDBK010000012.1, from coordinate 20,943 downwards.
GTGCGCTGGTCATCCCCATCGTCTCAGCGCGAAATCGCCCGCCTGGATGAAGACTTACCTCACCTGCACAGCACCGCCGTAACGCAGACTCCTCATCTGACGGTCGAGGCCTCCGGTGCGGTGGCATCGGATCTCGAATCGGTCGGCCGGGGCATGCTCGACCGGTTGAACGAAGTCGCGCAGGACCTGCATAGCAAAGTGGACTTGCCCGCTAACGAGCCCCTCGCCGAGTTGATCATCGCCGACTATTTTCCAAGCTACGGCCCGGAAGTCTGGCAGTTGGCCTACGGAATGAAGCAGCAGGAAGAGACACCGGGATATTTTACGACGCGCGTGCTGCTGCCGAGTTATGTGCAGCTGTGGCCGCCCGAGAAGGGTCAGCCGAAAACGCTCGTTGAATTCGCCTACCCGCCGGAAAATCCGCCGCCGACCTTGCTGGATTTGCTAAAGCAGAAAGATCCGCGGTTGCAGGGACTGATCGCCTCCGACGCGAAAATGGCGGGCGTCGCGCGCTTGCTGCTTTCGGGCGACAGCAACAAAATCCCGCCCGCCGACGGCACGCAATTCCTGCGCGCCGCGCTCGATGCGATCGAGCCTCCGAAAGCGCGCGAGACGATGGCGATGATCGACCAGGATAATGGCATCTCCTGGATTCTCCGACCGCCGCATGAGGAACCGCTACCGGGTCTCGTGCCCACCCGCCCGCCCGACGCGCCGTCCCTGCTGCATCCGCAGTAGGGTAGCGCGAGCGTCTCGTCGTCTCTCGGTTCTTGAAATTTCGCAGGTAACAAAAAGTCGATGGGAAACTTTAGCCGGCCGCTACTTCATCTCGGAGATTTGCTTCTGCAGCTTGGCGTTTTTCTCCGCCACCGACTTCGCCAGATCTTCCTTGTGCGCGACGAGTTTCTTCGCAATCTCCACATCGTTCAGCGCCAGAATCTCCGCCGCAAATATCGCCGCATTCACCGCGCCCGCCTTGTCGATCGCCATCGTGGCCACGGGAATTCCTCCGGGCATTTGCACCGTGGCAAGCAGAGCATCGAGCCCCTGCAGCGTGCTCGACGCCATCGGCACTCCGATCACCGGCAACGTGGTATTCGCGGCCATCACTCCCGCCAGGTGTGCGGCTGCTCCCGCAGCCGCGATCACCACTTTTAGACCGCGCTTCACCGCCGTGGTCGCATATTCATGCGCACGCGCCGGGGTCCGATGGGCCGAAAGCACTTCCATTTCGAACGCCACGCCGAATTTCGCCAACGTTTTTCCCGTTTCGCTCATCACCGGGAAATCCGAGTCCGATCCCATTACGATGCCAACCGCCGGTGCCTGTCCCGTTGCCACTTTCTCCGTCTCCTCAGCCTTTGAATTTCTTCGCGGCTTTCGCGCCGATGTCCTTGCGGTAGTGCGATCCCGCGATTTTGATGCTGCGCACCGCGTCGTACACTACTTTCCGGGCGCGCGTCAAATTTTCACCCTTTGCCGCCACCACCAGCACTCTACCACCGTTCGTATAACACGTCGCTCCACTGCCGCGCGTGCCTGCATGAAAAATCACCGCGCCCGGCACCTTCGCAGCTTTTTGCAGTCCGTGAATTTCGCTTCCGGTCTGCGGATCGCCCGGATAGCCTTTCGATGCGATCACCACGCACACGCTCGTACCCGGAAACCACTTCGCCTCGAACGTCCCTAGTTCGCCGGTCGCCGCCAGCATGCAAGCCTTCGCAAAATCGAATTCCGCGCGCAGCATCACGGCTTCCGTCTCCGGATCGCCCAGCCGACAGTTGTATTCGAGTACCTTCGGTCCCTCCGCCGTCAGCATCAGCCCGAAGTATAAGAATCCGCGGTAGGGCATGCCCTCCGCGCGCAAACCGTCGAGCGTCGGCCGCACGATCGTTTCAATAATCTCTTTCTCCAGCGCCGGAGGCAAAATCGCATCAATCGAATAAACACCCATTCCGCCGGTGTTCGGTCCTTTATCGTTATCAAACGCGCGCTTGTGGTCCCGCGCCGGCGCCATGCGAACAAAATCCGTGCCGTCGGTCAAAATAATGTAGGAGAGCTCCTCACCCTCCAGCGCCTCCTCCAGCATCACGCGCGATCCCGCTTCGCCGAACTCGCGCTTCACCATCGCGCGCTCCACAAATTCCGTAGCCTCGTCCGCCGACGAGGTCACCAGCACTCCCTTGCCCGCAGCCAATCCGTCCGCCTTGATCGCCAGCGGCCAATCAACCGAATCAAACGCCGTATACGCTTCCAGAGCCTCGATGTAAACGCCGTACACATCCGCAGTCGGTATGTCGTGCTCCTGCATGAAGCGCTTCGAGAAAACCTTGCTGCCCTCCAGTTGCGCAGCCTTCTCGCCAGGGCCCAGCAGCTTCAGTCCGCGGCGCTCGAATTCATCCGCGATGCCGAGAACCAGTGGAAGCTCCGGTCCCACGATCGTCAAATCCGCGCCCAATCGTTCCGCCAGACTCGCTGCCGCGCTTACATCCTTCAAATCGAGCGGCACACATTCCGCATCGGCAGCGATTCCGCCGTTTCCCGGCGCGCACCATACCTTCTCCACCGACGGGCTCTGTGCGAGCTTCCACACCATCGCGTGCTCGCGTCCGCCGCCGCCGATCACCAGGATCTTCATTGATTCGTGTCGCGCCGCAAGAAGAACTCAGCACAATACTGGGAGCAATCCGAGGATGTCAACTCTCTCGCGTGAAATCGCGACTCACAACTAGAATCGCTCCTCACCGTTTCCGCAAATCAAGCCCGCACTTGCAGCCGCCACCGACCGGGGCTCGTGATACCCTCCCAGCCATCGTCAGAGCGGGTTTGGGAATGTGCGGAGTCTTTCGTGAACGACCAGATCAATCTCGTCCAATATCGACAGGCCATCATTGACGATGAAAACTTGAAGCTGCTGGCGATCGGTTACCAGATTTCTGCGGGATTCAACGCCCTGTTCTCCGTATTCGGCATGTTCTACGTCTTTATGGGCGTTTTTGTCAGCCAGGTCATCCCGAAATTGCCTCGGCAAAACAATCAGCCCGATCAGCCCCCTCCTGCATTTTTCGGCTGGCTATTGGCAGGAATCGGCCTGATTTTCATGACCATTCTGATTTCGCTGGCCATCCTGAAGTTCCTCGCAGCGTCTCGCATTAAGCGGCGCAGATCGCGCGTCTTTTGCATGGTCGTTGCGGGAATCATGTGCCTGGAATTTCCTTACGGCACGGCATTGGGAGTGATGACCTTCATTTGTCTCGGGCGGCAATCGGTCGAGCGCCTGTTTGACGCTCCGCCGCCCGCACCATCGGCTTAGCGGCAGATGCGATGCGGGCAGTATGCGAAGAAATCGAAATTTGCGGTACCCACAGGCGGGCAAGACGCCGGGCGCGACCGTCTCGACAGCCGCGCCCAGCCGACATCCCTTTTAGATCAGAACCCAGCTACTTCTTCGCCTCCCACAACTCCACGAAGCCGCCAACGTCCGGGTCGCGGACAATCACCGCGCGGCCGTCAGCCGTTTTCACAATCCCGCCATCCGAAACGGTGATCGCGCCGGCCGCCTTCACCTTCGCGTACATCGCGTCGATGTCGGTCACCTGGAAACCAACATAGTTCACGTTGATGTCCCCGAAGTGTTCGTCCGGCACGGTGGTCCCAGGCTCGCCGATCAGTTCGAGACGGACATTGTTCTGCGTCCCCGCCTGCGGGAACCAGCCATTCATCATGTTCATGCGCGGGGCGCGTCCGCCGCCCGGCCCGCCACCTGCGGCACCCGCGGGCGGTTCCGGAGGTGGGAGCGGAGGATAGTCCCCACCCAACACGCCCTGGTAGAACCCCACGGCCTTGGCCATATCTTTCACATCAAGACCAATGTGGTTGAAGCCGAGCTGTTTGCCGAGACGCTCGATATTCTGCATGGTCGCCGTGGAATTCGAAACTTTCGGTCCCTCGGGCGGAGCCCCCGGACCAGGCTTCATAATCGCGAAGAACTCTACAAACCAGCCGTCCGGATCCTGCACGAATGCGAAACGTCGCGGTCCAGCGGCCCCGCCGCCTCCTCCGGGCATATTCATGTTCACTTCCTTGAGCATGCCGATGGCTTTGAGCTTGTCCATGTCGATCTGGCAATCGTCCAACACGGTGAGGTCCAGATGGCCGGACAGCAAATCGCCCAAGCCGAGACTGCTCCAATTTTTCCGGTCGATGCCGCGGTACTCGGTGAAAGTAATGTCGAATGGCTTGTCGGAAACCGAGCTGAGCGTTTCCATCACGGCCTGCCGAGTCTCGGCGCCGGGTGTGTTCCCGAGCTTGTTCAGGGTCTTATCGACATGCCAGTCCGTCTTGCTCTTCACGTGAAAATCAATCGTTTCGTAATACTTAATCGTGCTATCGAGATTCGATACCTGGTGCCCGTCGAACGCCATACCGAGCACCATCGGATTACCTGTATCGGGCACCCCAGACGCGGCCTTGGCCGACGTACGCGCCATCCCCATGCTCGCGATCGCGATCACTGCCGCCACAATCGCAATGATCTCGCCGACGTTTCTGCCGACGAATGAGTTTCCTTTTCGACTTGTCTTCATGAACTTCCCCCCGGTGTTTTGGTCGCGCCGCTCAACCCTTTGCGCGCGCTCGCTTGAAACGATCAAATGTCACCCCGCAATCCGGAAGCCGCGCTCTCCGAGCCTACGTCGGACCGTTCCCCTAGCAGCTGGATTCTACACCTATCCGATGCTTTTCCCAGAATCGCGTTTCGCGGCTTGTTGCGAGTACGTATGCCGATCACAGCCGCGATTTTGATCGAAGTTGTCGTATGCAGACGAAGTATTGGCGCACGGGTCATCAGGTTTGTATCGACCCCCTGGGCGGCGTGGATTACCGGCAAGCGGCTTCAGATATCAGCTTCGCCGCCAAACCCATCGGCCGTACGCCCTTGCTCCCGCGCCATAATGGTGGTTTGATCTGATGCGATGCACCGGGACTTTGCACTCATCCTCCTTTTCTTCGCGACAGCCGTTCCGATTCTCGGCCGCCGGCGAATTCGGAACCTGACGCGTATGCCGGAAACCACGAAGCGCGACCGGCTCGCGCTCTACGCATCGACAGTCGCTTTTCAATGGCTTGCAGTCGCCGTCATCATTTGGCGCGTCCTGGCTCACGGGATTGCGCTTGCAAACCTAGGCCTCGCGATGCCGCATCCTGCGGTTACGGCGATCGCGACGGTCTTGCTCGCGGGACTCGTGCTCGCAAACCAGCTGCTCAGCCTGCGGCGCATTACCACTCATCCCGAAACTGTGCGTGGAGTTCTTCCCCAGCTAGCGCTAAAGGTCTTCCCCCAAGACTCCACCGAACGCTTGGCCTTTTTCGCCGTCGTGCTTACCGTGTCAGTCTGTGAAGAGGTGATTTATCGTGGCTTTGCTCAGCACGTCTTCCATGAATGGTCTGGTGGCATGATTTGGGCTGGTATCGCTGGGTCAGCGGCCCTGTTCGGACTTGCGCATCTATATCAAGGTGTTCGAGGATTGCTAGCTACGCTCGTAGTTGGCATTCTGTTTTCATGCGTACGGTCGTGGAGCGGAAGTTTGCTGGCACCGCTAGTCGCTCATTTTATTACAGATATAACAGCCGGACTTCTGGCGCGGGGCCGTCTCCGCGCAGCTCTTGCGATTCGCTCACACGATGTCGATTCGTCAGTTTCTTAGTACAGTACTACATATATAGTAATAATAGATGCTGACCTCCGCTCAGATCAGAAGCCTTCTGGAAGCCTATGGAGTTGATTCCTCGACCGACCTGGCGGACAAGATCGGCGCATACGTCGAGCTACTCCTGAAATGGAATCGCAAAATCAGTCTAACCTCCGTGACCGATCCGATTGAAATCGTTAAGTTCCACTTTGGCGAGAGCCTGTTTGCGGTTTCAACAGTTTCCTGTGGAAAAAGTCGGCTCGCCGACGTTGGCACTGGTGCTGGCTTCCCAGGATTGCCACTGGCTCTCGCTGTTGCGAACCTGGAAGTTGAGCTGATCGAATCGAATCTGAAGAAGGGTGCGTTTCTTGCTGAGGTCATTCGCGAATTATCCATTTCAAATGCGATCGTCTTCCGAGGCCGAATGGAGTCGCTGAAGGCCAAGGGCGCTGGGTTCGATTTCATAACCGCGCGGGCGCTGGGTCGATTCGATGAACTCCTGGACTGGTCTGCTCAGAGTCTTCGCTCCGGCGGGAGCCTTCTGCTTTGGCTTGGTCAACACGACTCGGCGGAAGTGTCCTCGAGGCCGGATTGGGAATGGAACCGTCCGGTGCTAATTCCCGGATCGAAGGGGCGCTATACCCTGAGAGGCTGGCCAAACCGACTGGCGCTGTGAAACTGTTCCACGTGGAACAATTCTATACCATGAGACTGCGTTTCACGATTGTTCCACGTGAAACATCTTGCGTCTCATAAAAGGCCTCTGATACAGTCGCGCTTCACCAGAGGCTTAATATTGGCTCGCGTAATCGCCATTGCAAACCAAAAAGGCGGCGTTGGTAAGACGACGACCGCCGTGAACCTAGCCGCATCACTCGCGTCATCCGAGAAACGTACCCTCATCATCGATTCCGATCCCCAAGCAAATGCCACCAGTGCACTTGGATTTCCACGGGATCCGGCCCGCCGTACTCTATATCAAGCCCTAATACTCAATGAGCCTGCCGAGCGGATCGCCATTGACGCACAGATCGATCTCTTGGACATCGTGCCGTCAGACAAAAACCTCGTAGGGGCCTCCATCGAACTTATTTCGATGGATGACCGAGAGTATCGTCTTAGAACCGTTATTCAACCGCTCAGGGAAAAATACGACTTCATTATTATCGATTGTCCGCCATCCCTTGACATCCTGACTCTGAATGCGCTTGCCGCGGCCGACTCCGTGATGGTCCCCGTTCAGTGCGAGTTCCTCGCCCTTGAGGGTGTCTCGGAATTGCTCGATACGCTCGCCCGCCTGCGCCGCGCGATAAATCCGGCGCTCGCGATCGAGGGGATTCTGCTTACAATGTATGACGACCGGACCACTCTGTCGAAGCAGGTTGCGGCCGACCTCCGCGGGTTTTTCGGGGCCCAAGTCTTTGAATCCGTAATACCTAGAAACGTCCGCTTGGCCGAAGCACCAAGCCACGGGATGCCGGTAATATTCTACGACATACATAGTAAAGGCGCAGAGGCCTATATCCAACTAGCGAAAGAGGTTATCGCCAATGACCAGAAACGCCTTGGGACGGGGACTGAGCGCGCTGATCCGGGAACCGGAACCCCAGCCGCTGCCGCAGCAGCCGCCGGCGCCGGCGGCAACACAAACATCAACGGCAGTGGGAGCAGCGGCGGCGACAGCTCCGGCCCTGGCCCCGAGTGAAGTATTCGCGCATATCGATGTCGACCTAATCGATCCCAGCCCGTTCCAACCGCGGACTCGGTTTCGCGACGAGGCGCTCGACGAACTTTCGCGGTCGATTCGTGCGAGCGGGATCGTGCAGCCGCTCGTTGTGCGACGGATCGGAGCTCGCTACCAGTTGATCGCGGGAGAACGGCGCTGGCGTGCGGCGCAGCGGGCGCAACTCCCGCGAGTGCCGGCGATCGTTCGCGATGTGCGCGACGAAATGGCGCTGGAAATGACCCTCGTCGAAAACCTGCAACGCGAGGACCTAAATCCCGTGGAACAAGCGCGCGCGTTCCAGCGCCTCACCGACGAGTTTCATCTGACGCAGGAACAGGCGGCCGAGCGCACCGGCAAAGACCGCGCCACCATTGCGAATTCCGTCCGGCTGCTGCGCCTCGAAGATCCCATCCTCGATCTGATTGAAGAAGGAAAACTCTCCGCCGGGCACGCGCGCGCACTCCTCGGCGTCGCGGATCCCCAGGACAGAATGGAGCTCGCGCGAAAAAGCGCCCGAGGCGGCATGACCGTGCGCCAGCTCGAACGCCACGTCGCGCGTCATGGCCGCCCAAAAGCGGCCTCTGCCACGGCCGCTGCCGCACCCGACCCGAACACGAAATTTGCGATCGAGGAATTACAGCGTAAATACGGGGCTAAAGTGGTGATTCATCCACTCCGACCCGGCCATCCGGGCGAGTTGGCTTTTGAGTACTACGATGCCGCTGATTTGACCCGCCTCTACGATCAACTGATGCGACAATAGAAGCGCGCACAACGCGCTTCCGCAAAGCATTTCCGAGGGATCGCATGGGTTGGTTCGACCGCAAGAAACAAGATCCGAGCGAGTGGACGGGTTTCCTCGAGCAAGGGGTGAAGCTCGAAGGCAAACTGGAAGCCACAGGCACGTTCCGCATCGATTCTGCGATGAAGGGAACGCTTTCCTCCGACGACACGCTGGTGCTCGGCGAACACGCGATGGTCGAAGGCCACATCCACGGCAATTTCGTGATCATCTTGGGCCGCTTTGACGGCACGATCCACGCGCGCGGAAGAGTGGAGATCCAGCCCAACGCCATCGTCACAGGTGAGGTGCACAGCCCCTGCCTCGTGATTGAGCCAGGCGCCATCTTCGATGGCCAGTGCCATATGCTGGCGCCGACGGAAGCAGCAAAACCCGTAACCATTCCAATTCGTTCTGCAGCAGGGCAATCCTCGCGCTAACCCTCGGTACACACTGCAGATGTAGTGAAACACCGATTGCGGGCGGCGTTTCTGAAAAGCACCGGCAGACTCGTGCCGCTACTCGACAACGATGCGGAGGAATTTCTTTTTGCCGGCGCGGAGCAGGAATTCGGCGGGCGTCGACAGGTCGATTTCTCGTTTGACGTCCTCCACCCGCTGGCCGGCCACTTCTACGCCACCCTGCTTAATGAGCCGCTCGGCTTCGCTACGGGAAGCGGCCATTTTCAGTTCGACTAGCAAAGTCGAGAGCCGCTTGGGCTCGCCTCGCTTCAAGACATGGCGTGGCGCCTCTTCGGGGGCTTGGCGGTCGCGGAAGACGCGCTGAAACTCGTCAGTAGCTTTTTGAGCGGCGGCTTCGCCATGGAAGCCGGCAATGATGGCGTGGGCGAGCTGCATCTTTGCATCCATCGGGTGAAGCGTGCCGGTGCGGACTTCTTCGCGGAGACGCTCAATCACCCGCGGGCCGAAGTCGGTGAGGAGTTCGTAGTAGGACCACATCAGTTCGTCGCTGATGGACATCAGCTTACCGAACATTTCCCCAGGGGCTTCGGTGATGCCGACGTAGTTGCCCAGGCTCTTGGACATTTTGCGTTCGCCCTCGAGCCCGACGAGGATCGGCATCGTCAGCACGACTTCGGGCGTCTGACCGTATTCACGCTGGATTTCGCGGTGAACCAGCATGTTGAATTTCTGCTCGGTCGCGCCGAGTTCAATATCGGATTGCAGAGCCACCGCGTCATAGGCCGTCAACAGCGGATATAGCAGCTCATGAACCGATATGGGCAGATTTTTCTCGAGCCGCGAACGGAAGTCCTCGCGCTCGAGCATGCGAGCTAAGCGATAGTGGCCGCAAAGGCGGACCACATCGAAGCTAGACATCTTGCCGAGCCATTCGCTGTTATAGCGGACCTCGGTTTTTTCGCGGTCCAGAATTTTGTACACCTGTGCGAGGTACGTTTGTGCGTTGGCGTCGACCTGTTCGCGAGTCAGCGGCGGGCGCGTCTCGGATACGCCAGTGGGATCACCGATCAGGGCGGAGAAATCACCGATCAGGAAGACGGCGGTATGTCCCAGGTCCTGAAAGTGCTTCAGCTTCCGCAGAACGACTGTATGGCCCAGGTGAATATCGGGAGCCGTGGGATCGACACCCAGGTAAGCCCGCAAGGGCTTGCCGGTCTTCGCCGATTGCTCTAGCTTGGCTCGGAGATCTTCTTCGCGGATGACTTCCGCGGAGCCTTTTCTCAGGTAGGCGATCTGCTCGTCTACAGGTTTGAATGTTCCAGCTGGCACTCTGTCTCCGATGAGCTTGGATAGGAAAACGAGCCAGTCTAAAGGCTGTCAACGCTGGAGTCAAAGACCGGGCGAGGCGCATACGAGGGCCGAGTAAGTTCCCCAGTGGCCTGCAGACCCCGTTGAGGGACGCTAACCACGGACTCGTCGGCCGACAACCTGCGAATCACGCGGGCTTTTGGGTCCACACGCGGATGGCTCGGACGGGCAAGGTCGGGCAGACGACTTCGCAGGCGCCGCAGCCGGTGCATTTATCGTTTACGACCGGGTACGCGTTGTACTGCTGCTCGTCCCAGGTGATGTGCACCGCGTCGTAGGGACAGGCGTGCTCGCAGGCGTTGCATTCTTTTTTGCCGAGGGCGGTGAGGCAGACATTGTTGTCGACGAGCGCCTCGCCGATTACGTACTTGTTCTTCTGCTGTAGACTCAGTGGCACGAGCGCGCCGGTGGGGCAGACCTGCGTGCAGGCGTTGCACGTTTCCAGGCAATACTGGTAGTCGCTTTCGAATCGAATGATGGGTGCACCGAAACCCGCTAGGCCTGCTTCATGACCGGTATCCGGACGAATAATCTTCGAGGGACATGCGTGCACGCAATTGTTGCAGCGAATGCAAAGTCCAGCGAACCGATCCTCCGGCACGGCGCCGGGAGGGCGCAGAAGCGTGTCGCTTTTGCGATAGCGCGCCGCTCCCAGCGCGCGAGCGCCGACTGCGAGCAAAGCGCCCCCCGCGCCGGCAAAAAACACGCGACGTGCGACGAGGAACTTCTGCGCGGGAGCGGTCGCGGCGAATTTGGTCCACAGCGCCTTACGGGTGGCGAAGAGCAGGTCCTGGAGTCCGCTCAGCGGGCAGATGCGGACGCACCAGAGCATACCGAAAATCAAAGTAGCTCCTACCAAGACGCCCAGGCCGAGACAAACGAGAATTACGGATACCGGATTCGTCGCCCTGTTTACAGCGAAGGGGCTGCTGAAAATGCAGAGAGGATCCATCCACAGCAGCACCGGATAGCCCGCGATGGATCCGACCAGCGTCAGAATCGCGACATACCTACCGACCGGCGGGCACTTGCTCCACCAGCGCGATTTGCGCAAGCCAATGTGCGAAGTATTTTCGAGCACGAAGCCCGTTGGGCAGAGATAGAGGCAGAACCAGCGCTTCTTGAATGAACTTACGACCGCTACGATCAGCGCAAGAATTGCTCCCACGCCGACGGAGCGCGCGGCGACGCTCGAGGAAAGGACCACGAAGGGACTCGCTTGCTGCAAGAGCCGGGGCGCAATCGCCCAAGGAAGCACCGGCCAAACCAGCACGATCGCGCCGACGAAGCAAGTCAGCTGAATCACCCGCCGCGGAACGCGCCGGAGAAACCTCATCCCAAATAGGCTCCTTGCTGCTTCAGCAGATCTTGCAACTTCGCCACGTTCACGCTGCGAGGCTTACAACTATTTTGGATGCACAGGGCCGCGGCCAAGCCAGCCGCCTGTCCCGTCACCCAGCAAACGGGAATCAGCCGCGTGATGTCGCCTGTTTCAAAATCCGTCGAGATACATCGTCCGGCGGCCAAAACGTTTTCGACTTTCGACGGAACGAGCGAGCCATAAGGAATCTGGAATTCCGGCGCATTCGCATAGGCCCCGGAATAGCCGATCACATCTTTGAACTTTGCGCCGCCGCGGATGTCCTGCACGGTAAGTTTCTTGCATCCGTCCAGCAACCGGCTCAGTCGCACGCCCAGCTGTGGCGCCGTTTCCGCCAGATACACTTGGTCGTTCCCCGCCTTCTGTCGCAGTTTTTCGACGTTGCCCCACGTCCCGCGGCGATGCTTCAGCTCCATCGCGGTCAGATCGGACACGTCCAGCGCGTCTCCTACCGGCCCTTTCATGTTCAGCCAGTTCACGTGGGGCGCGGGCGTGGAATTTCCGGCGTGGCCGTTCAGATCGTTCACGCGGCCTTTGGAGGGACGGCCGTCCGAAGGCTTGCCGATGGCCGGATGCTCCGGATCTTCCGATCCCCGCCCTGGGGCCATGTCCACTTCGTCGATATTTCCAATCCGGCTGATCAGCCCGATGTTGGTCTTCACCTTCTCGAACGCTGCACCGGCTGCGGCATAAATGTCGCCGTCTCCCGAACAATCGATCACGATATCGGCCAAAATCGCCTGCCGGCCGGACTTGCTCTCAAAAACCGCACCCTTTACCGCCCCTTTGCCATCCACGATGGCGTCCACGCCCCAACAATCCAGGTAAGCCGTAATGCCCGAATCGAGCACCATATCGGCCAATACAAACTTGAATGCCTCGGCATCGATTGTCGGATAGGTCGGGGCTTTGTTGCGGTCGATAATTCCGTATTTCAGCACATCCAGCTTTTTCATCAGCTCTTCGCCGATGCCGTAGATCACCTGCTTCTTCTCTCGGTCGTACAAAGGAAAAATTCCAAGCACCAGACCGCCTGTCGCCAGACCGCCCAGATATCCGTAGCGCTCCACCAGCGTCACGTCGGCGCCAAGCCGCCGCGCGCAAATCGCGGCTGCGGTCCCGGCCGGGCCACCGCCGACCACCAGGATGCTTGTCTTGTGCAAGACGGGCAGGTCACGTCGAGGCTGCACCACTTTGCCGCCAACCAGCGTCGCCGGAACGTGAGCTTCGGAGTGGACTGGCCCCGTGGGCCCCTGCGTTTGATTGCCTTGCGCTGATGCAATTGGCGCCAACGATCCGGCCGCAAGCAATCCGCCTGCGGCGATCGAATTACGCATCAATTCTCTTCGTGTCAGGTTTTTTGGCATGGCTTCGCTCGTCCTATGGGCTGGCGGGTCTGAACCCAATTCCCGGGTTCCTGACCCTTTCGCCGTCATACTATCCCAACGCGCAGGGACAGCCAACTCCCGGCCCATTGGATTAATGCGCATGTTCACAATCGGCTTGGGCAAAATCAGAAAGTGTGCTGTTTAGACCAGTTTTCCTTTCAGAGCCCCGCCTAGAATCCCCCTGTCGACTCCTCCCTATGCCCGTGTTGCGGTTCAATAGCTCGCGCAGAAATCGGCCCCATGACAACCGGCTCAACTGGTTGATCGCTTCGTTTATGATGTTGTTTCATGCCGGAGCCATCGCCGCATTTTTCTTCTTCACCTGGAATGCGCTATTCGTTGCGATTTTTCTGTACTGGATATCGGCGAGCCTGGGACTGGGGATGTGTTATCACCGTCTGCTCACGCATCGTTCCTACCAGACTCCCAAATGGGTTGAGTATTTTCTCACCATTTGCGCCGTGATTGCCGTGGAGGGGGGCCCGCTGCTTTGGGTTGCCACCCATCGCATTCATCATCAGTTCGCGGACAAGGACGGTGACCCGCACTCACCTCGTGACGGGAAGTGGTGGGCGCATGTCGGTTGGATCTTGGTAGGCGATGCCTTGCGCCAGGACACTGCAACGCTCGACCGTTACGTCCCCGATCTGGCTGAGGACAGGTTTCACGTCTGGATCACCGAATACCATTTCGTGCCCACGATTATCCTGGGCGTCGTGCTTTTCGCCGTCGGAGGATGGCCATTCCTGCTGTGGGGGATTTTCCTGCGTACAGTGGTGGGGCTTCACGCTACCTGGCTGGTGAACTCGGTTTCGCACATTTGGGGCTCAAGGCGATTTGAGACCCGTGATACGTCCACCAACAACTGGTGGGTGGCGTTACTGACGTTCGGGGACGGGTGGCACAACAACCATCACGCCAACCCGGTTTCGGCTCGACACGGTCTGAAGTGGTATGAAATCGATTTCAACTGGTACAACATTTGGATTCTCAAGAGCCTCGGTCTTGCGTCCCATATCCATCAAACGAAACTTCGTGCCGGGGCACACTCCGGCGACTCTCTCCTCGTCGAGCGTGGGACAGACTAGACTCCTGCTAAACGGCAAACGTTCACAGCCAGTGTGAACGCATCGCCATTCAGCCCGTTAACCGGAGGCAGGCTCGTGACCGCTTGCGCGTGGGCCTCCCGAGCATCCCGAGAGGCCCTAATGCGGCGGTTAGAGGGCCGAGACGTTCGCTGCCTGTAAGCCCTTGGGGCCTTTGGTTACTTCGAATTCGACCGCCTGTCCTTCATTCAAAGACTTGTACCCATCTCCCTGAATAGCCGAGAAATGGACAAAAACATCTTCGCCTGATTGACGTTGGATAAAGCCAAAACCCTTAGCCGCATTGAACCACTTAACTGTTCCTTGTTCTCTCACTGTTGTACCAAGCTTTCTTCCAAGCTATTTGCGCTTCGTGACCGCCGCAGCCATGCAACAAAAAAGGCCGCAAGTGTAAGCTTGCAGCCCCTTCAATCGAATCGAAAGGCGTTACAAGAGCAACAAACGCGCGTCGATTGTACCACGCTTGTGCATTTACGGACCGAAGGAACGCCCTATTGCGACACCAGGACGCGGAGTCCCTGAATCCGGTAGCGGCCTCCGAGAACGATGTTGACGGCTTCCGCGTAGATGCGGTGCTCTTCGCGCAAAATTCGCGCGGCAAGCGTTTCAGGAGTGTCGATGTCTTCAATCGGCACCACGGCCTGCTTGATTATCGGGCCCGCGTCTAGATTCTCGTCCACGAAATGAACAGTGCACCCTGAGAATTTCGCGCCATGCTCCAGCGCCTGGCGCTGAGGCTCGAGTCCGGGAAACGCGGGGAGCAGCGACGGGTGGATATTCAGGATACGCTGCGGAAATTCGCGCACGAAATAGGGCGAGAGCAGGCGCATGTAGCCGGCCAGACAGACCAGATCAACGCGTTTTTCGCGGAGTGCGGCGACCACCTGGCGGTCGTAGGCTTCGCGCTCAAGTCCCTTTGACGGAAGCACACGCGACTCGATACCGCGAGCGCGAGCCTTTTCGATGCCGGGCGCGTTTTCCTGGTTACTGACAACTATCGGGATGTCGGCCTCGGGGATGCGTCCGGAGGCGACGCTTTCGGCGAGGGCGTCAAAATTCGAACCGCGTCCGGAGAGCAGCACGCCGATGTGTTTTTTCATGGGCAAGGAAAATTAACACACTTCGTGAAGGGGTCAAATGCCGGCGACGTATGCGGGCTAATTATTGGAAGTCATCGAAAACAAGCTCATGAGTCCGCGCCCTCAAAGGGAGGCTTGACAGGCGGCGCGGTGCAAGGCATCTTCGTTTCGCTCCCAGCAAACCAAAACCACCGGAGGATGTTCGTGCCGAAAATTCGTTCGCTTTCGTTGACCTTGCCGCTGTGTGTTGTGGCCGCGCTCGTGATCGCGGTGGGTTGTTCGTCGAAACCCGAAGCGCCGCCGGACAATAGCGCGGCGGCCGCAGCCGCGGTCCAGAAAGCGGATGCGGATTGGTCAGCAGCGGCGCAGGCGCACAACGCGGACACCTGGGTCGCGTTCTACGCCGATGACGCCGTGGTGCTGGCTCCAAACGCGCAAATGGCGACCACTAAGGACGATATTCGAAAGACGATCACCGATTTGCTGGCGCTGCCAGGGCTTTCCGTGAGCTGGCAAACCGCAAAAGCCGAAGCATCGCGCTCCGGCGATTTGGCCTACACGTACGGCACCTATATCCTGACGACCAATGGCGCTAATGGCGTGCCGTCAACGGATCACGGCAAATACTCGGCAGTCTGGAAGAAACAGGCGGATGGGAACTGGAAGTGTATCGTCGACATCTGGAACTCGGACCTGCCCATGGCGACTCCGCCGGCGACAGCGGCAAAGCACCACGCGTCGAAACACTCCAGGAAACGGAGGCACCATGCTCGCTAGTCGATTGTTTTCGCGGGTGATAATCGCAGGAATTGCGGTAGTGGCGTCATTCGTGGCGGTGGGTTGCGCGCAAAATGCTCAGAAATCCGCGGAGATGCCAGACACGCGCGCGGCGGATGAAGCCGCGATTCGCGCGGGCGACGCCCAGTTTGTAAGTGCGGCGCAAACGCACGATGTCGACAAAGCGATGGCGCTCTACGCGGACGACGCCGTATTTATTGGTTCAGGACTCCCTGCCGCCGTCGGCAAGGACAACGTTCGAAAGGTCATTCAGGGTTTGCTCACGGCACCTGGTTTGCACGTGACAGTGCACACCACCAGCGTGACTGTGGCGCGGTCGGGCGACTTAGCGATGGATCAGGGGACGGTGGACGCCACAGGTACCGGGAAAGACGGAAAACCGGTAACGAACTCATCGCAATATGTGCTGGTGTGGAGGAAAATGCCGGACGGCTCCTGGAAAATCGCGGCGGACACGAGCGCGAACGCGAAGTAACCATGCGCGATGGGCACTAAAGTGGCAGGGTGCCAGTGTAAACGACGCGCGATTTGGCGCGGCTGGCGCGCTCGACGCGGCCGATCACGTAGAATTTCTCCCGGCGCCTGCGCAGCTCCGATTCCACGCGCGAGATGTTTTTCGGCGGCACCACCAGAATCATCCCCACGCCCAAATTGAAAGTTTGCAGCAGCTCGTCGCGCTCGATCCGGCCGATCCGCGCGAGGTAACGGAAGATCGGGAGCACGGGCCAGGAGCCTAACTCGATCGTGGCCTGCACGTTACGTGGGAGCGCGCGAGGCAGATTGCCGGTAATCCCGCCGCCGGTGATGTGCGCCATGCTGGAAACCCACTCGCGCGCCAGAATATTCTTCAGCAGCGGCCAGTAGGCCCGATGCGGTTTCAGCAGCTCGGCGCCGATTTTGTTTTTCACTTCAGCCACGTAGCTATTCGCATTGAGCTTGGCGACGCCGAACACGAGTTTGCGCGCCAGGGAATAACCGTTGGTGTGCAGTCCACTCGAGGGCAGCGCCAGAAGCAGGTCGCCGGGGCGGACGCGACGCGGATCGAGAATTTTCTTGCGCTCCACGGCGCCCACGATAAATCCCGCGAGATCGTAGTCGTCCGGGGCATAGACGTCCGGCATTTCTGCAGTCTCGCCGCCAATCAATGAGCAACCCGCCTGTTTCGCGGCGCGGCTCAGCCCCTCGATCACCTGCTCCAGCACGCGCGTATCCAGCTTGCCCATGGCGATGTAATCGAGGAAGAAAAGCGGCTCGGCGCCTTGCGTGAGGATGTCGTTGACACAGTGATTCAGGATGTCCGCGCCGACCGTGGAATGAATATTCGCGGCGCTGGCGACTTTCAGTTTGGTGCCCACGCCATCGCAGCTGGCGACGAGCACCGCATCGCGCCAGCGCTTCTTATCGAGCTGGAAGAGAGAGCCGAAGCCCCCGATCGGCGCGAGCACTCCGCTTCGAAATGTCTTCCCAGCCATTGCGGCAATGCGCCGCTTGGCTTCGTCCGCAACCGTGATGTTGACGCCGGCATCGGCGTAGCGCATTGGCGAAATCCGTTTTCCGGAAGGGGGCAGGCCGCTTCGTGAATTCTAGAGCGTATGGAACAAACGCTTCCAGCGTACTCGGCTGGGATGCACCAGCACGCTGGCGTACGTTTCGAATCGATCCGCGGCAAAGCCCGGCCCCCACACGTGCTCGGGGTCCGGCGCGTCGATGGACATGTAAATGATCAGCGGTGTACCGATAATGTTCGCGCGCGGAACGAAACCCCAGAAGCGGCTGTCACGCGAATCGTCGCGATTGTCGCCCATCATGAAATATTCGCCGGGCGGGACCACAAGCTCGCCGTTGGTCACGTGGTTCGCAAAATCGTCGGTCCACTGCTGTGTCACGCCGCCATCGAGGCTCGTGATAGCAGGCGGCGGATAGTTTTCCACCGCGGCGCTTTCATAGCCGTACACGTGCTGTGTGTAAGGCTCGTTAAGCTTTACGCCGTTGACGAACACCTCGCCCTGCACGATCTTGATGTGGTCCCCCGGCAGGCCGATGCAGCGCTTGATGAAATCCGGATTGCCCTCTTCCGGCAGCGGCGCACGGAACACGATGATCTGCTGGCGCTTCGGATTGCGCCAGAGCGGAACGTGCAAGTCGGTAAATGGAACGCCGGCATCGAAGCCCAGGCGGCTGACGATCAAATGATCGCCCACCAGCACGGTGTTCTCCATCGATCCGCTGGGAATCACGCGCGCCTGCACCATGGTGCCCTCAATTAGCAGGAACGCCACGATCACCCAGAACCACGAAACCACTTCCCGCCATATCTTCTCGTTCTGTAGTGGCCGCCGCGGGATTGCCCTTCACTCGCGCTGGTGCCTCGGCCGTCTCAGCTTTCACGATGAGCCTCCACTTCCAGCTGCACGAGCTCGGTCGGATAGCTGCCGGTATAACACGACGTGCAGAATTTACCTTCGTTGTCCTCGACGGCTTCGCGCAGCGCCCCGAGCGATAGGTATCCAAGCGAATCGGCGCCCAGAAACTCGCGAATCTGCTCGACGGAATTGTGCGAAGCGATGAGCTCCTCGCGCCGTGGCGTATCGACGCCGTAATAGCATGGCGAAATGGTGGGCGGGCAGCTGATGCGCATGTGAACTTCGGTCGCACCGGCCTCGCGCACCAAGCGGACAATTTTGCGGCTGGTAGTCCCGCGCACGATCGAATCGTCCACCAGAACCACGCGCTGGCCTTCGAGCATGCGCCGCACGGGATTCAGTTCCAGCTTCACGCCGAAATCGCGGATCGCCTGCTCGGGCTCGATGAAGGTCCGGCCCACGTAATGATTGCGGATCAGCCCCATGCGAAACGGAATTCCGGATTCCCCGGCATAGCCGATCGCGGCCGGAACACCGGAATCGGGAACGGGAGTGACGATGTCCGCGTCGACCGGATGTTCGCGCGCCAGCAGGCGCCCCAGGCGCTCTCGGCTCTGCTTCACCGGACGGCCGAAGACCACGCTATCGGGCCGCGAAAAATAGACATGCTCGAAAATGCAATATTGATGCGGCTTCTCGGGAGCGAAGCGGATCGATTCCATCGCCGCTGCGCGAGATGCGAACCATTTCGCCGGGCTCCACTTCGCGAACGTATTCGGCGTCGATCAGATCGAACGCGCAGCTTTCCGAGCCGGCTACCCAGGCGCCATCGATGCGCCCCAGTATCAGCGGGCGGAAGCCGCGCGGATCGCGGATGGCGTACATTTCGTAGTGGTGAGCAGCAGCAGAGAATAAGCGCCCTCCACCTGATTGAGAGCTTCGGCGAGCGCACCGGGCAGATTGCGCGCGTTGCTGCGGGCGATCAGGTGGACGATCACTTCCGTGTCGCTGGTGGTCTGGAAAATCGCGGCGCGGTGTTCGAGCTTGCGGCGCAGCTCGATCGCATTGGTCAGGTTGCCGTTGTGGCCCAGCGCGAGCTTGCCCTTATTAAAGTCGATGGCGATGGGCTGGGCGTTGATCAGCGTGGTGTCGCCCGCGGTGGAATAGCGCGTGTGGCCGATCGCGGCGCTGCCGGGCAGGCTCTCGATCACTTCCGGCGTGAAAATTTCCTGCACGTGGCCCAGGCTGTGCAGATGCAGGTTCGCGCCGTCCGACGATGCAATGCCGGCCGATTCCTGCCCGCGATGCTGCAGCGCGTAGAGGCCCAGGTAGGTGAGCTTCGCCGCTTCGGGATGCCCGAAGACGCCGAACACCCCGCAATGGTCGTGAAAACGATCGTCGTCGATTTGGACCAACTGGCTCATGCGGCTTGCTCCGGGCACCAGTATTCACGTCGCACTGCGGGCTGCAACAGCCACCAGAGCATCGCGATCGCTGTCAGAACCCCTGCGATCTCCGAAATCTTCGGCCAGCCCCTCAAGCCGGGACCGGAGAGCACGAAGCCAAGCAGAGCCAGCCCAAGTAGCAAAACGAGCAGCGCGTGGGCCCAATTTGCCCAGGTGACCACTCCCAGATGAGCACCGCACAGAGTGTCGCATCGAGCAGGGCCAGAAGGACCCCATCGTGACGCTTCATGGAGCGAATGACACCCAGCACGCCCGAAGCGGCCAGCATGACTGCCAACGCCCAATGTCCCCAATTTACAAACTTGCTCACGATGCGCTCTCGATGGCATGCGCCAGCGATTCGCTCCACGCCTGCCGAAACGAATCCGCTTGTCCCTGGATCACCGCTGCCTCATTTAATTGGATGCGAAACTCGCCGCGAGTGACGCGACCGATCTGGCTGACGTTGATCTTACATTGTGCCGCAATCTCTTGGACGCGGGCAAGCGCGGTGGGCGCAACGCTCACGACTGCGCGCGCGCCGCGTTCGCCGAAAAGCGTCGCTTCCGCGGGCTCGTCCGAGGCTCCCAGACCAATTTCGGCCGACAGGCCATCGCTCGCGAAGCAGGATTCGGCGATGGTGACTGCAATCCCGCCATCGCTGACGTCGTGCGCGGAGACGATTGCGTGCTCCGCGGCCAGTTTCACGAGGGCCTCGATCAGACGCTTTTCAGCAGCGAGATCGATGGCCGGCGGCGCACCGGCAACAATTCCGCGAATGGTTTTAGCGTACTCGGACGAGCCAAATTCGGCTGCCGGCGGCGCGGCCGCGCTTTTCGGGGCGCGTCGAGAACCACGATCAAGTCACCTTCGTGCTGAAACCCAGAGCCGACGGCGAAGTCCGCGTCCTCCATCAGCCCCAGCACTCCAAGGACTGGCGTCGGATAGATCGGCTTCCCGAGCGTTTCATTGTAAGAGCTGACATTTCCGCCGGTGATCGAGGTATTCGAGCGCGCGGCAAGCTTCCGAAATACCGTCAATTGCTTCGGTGAATTGCCACATCACTTCCGGCTTTTCCGGATTGCCGAAATTCAGGCAATTCGTCGCTGCAATTGGCCGCGCGCCGGTGCAAGCCACGTTACGCGCGGCCTCGGCCACGGGCGTCATCGCGCCGAGTTTGGGATTCAGTATCCCCAGCGCCCGTTTCCGTCCGTTTTAATCGCGATGGCGCGTTTGGACCTCCTTGAGCCGAACCACGGCAGCATCACCTGCTCCGGCACCCGACGTGTGTGTCTTGTGTGTACTCACATCGAGTCGATGATTGCTCGGTATCCAGTATTTCGAAGCAAATCGAAGGCGAGCAATACGTCGGGTCCAAGGTGTGTGTGAAAAAAAA
>CAWDBK010000011.1:0-93276 GCA_963800535.1 uncultured Acidobacteriota bacterium | reverse complement strand
GGTTGTAGCCCGGGCCAAGTCCCACGCCCGGCTCGCCGCCCATCGTGCCGCTCACCGAATCGGTCTGCGCAAATCTCGCCAGGCCGTTCTGGAAATATTCCAGCTCGTCGGACGTCAACCCCGCAAGCGGTTGCCCCGATCCGACGGTCCGGCGCGCGGTCCCGGATCGTGCACCGCGTTGTTGGTCGAAGGTCCGCCCCCGGAACCGGCGCCGGTGTTGCGCGCGGGAATTGAGTTCGCGTTTTCGTTTTGCGCGTAAGCCAGCGGCGTAGGACTCGCCGTGACCAGCGCCGCAAGCGTGACTGCCATTGCGGTCTTTCTGTAGCCGTAAACGTAATTCTTCATCTCGGTGCATCTCCTTGTCGTGCCGTTGAGAACCGCGAGACACACCCCTCGCGTTTCACTTTTTCGGCCTCAAGGCTGGGCGGCAACCTGAAGAGTCAGGGAATGTAATGTTCCGTTCGCACCCGTGTCTGGGAGAGGCGGACTGCGAACGCGGACGGACAATACGTGAGGACGTATTCTGACGTCAACGATTCTGAGGTACAGTTTTTGTACAGGCGAAGGTCAGTGTATGAAGTACCCACACTTGCGCTTTTTTTTTCCGCGAAAAAAAACAACGGGGGAACGAACCAGCGTCGCGCGAACGACCAAGCGGATTTCAGCGAATCGCGGCGGATTCGGCGGGATGAAATTCCACGAGCCGCAGCTCGGTGTCGGCGATCGTGCCGTGGTGATGATATTCGTAGCGCGTGATGCCCACGCCCTCGACGAATTCGAATTCGCCATCGTCCGGCAGCGTGTTGTATTCCAGGTCGTAGGCTGCCCGCGCGCCCGGCGCCACGCCCTTCACGTGATCGAGCGCCGCTGGATGCGGCCCGCTCGCCACCCAGCAATACATTCCGTCTTCGCGCGCGCATCGCCTGTTCGTCGCAGAATTTCTTGCCCTCGGCCAGCGGCAGCTGAAAAATCAAATCGTCCTCAACCGCCAACGCGCGCAGCGAATATTTCGGGTCGCCGATTTCATCCAGCATCGGCTGCACGTTCTCCTGCGAATTCAAATAGAATTTCCCCTCGCGCGTTTCAACCAGCACCGAAGCCTGCGGCTTGGCATTTCCCGCCGACCAATCCAGATCCGAGGGAAATCCGCGCACCACCACCACCGAAATTCCTTCGCGCTCCACGGCGCACTCGACGGACATTGTCCAAGTCACGCCCGTCACTTTCGCCGATCGTCGACCATCCCGTGAGAGCGGACGTATCCGCGATAAATCCATTGCGTTCCGGGTAGAAGAGGAAATTCCTGCCGAAGATCCACATCGACGGTCGCCGAAGCGGCGAGGCCGCTACCTGCCAGAACCACCGCGAGGATTAAGAATTGCGCCGCACGTTCACCGCCTGGAAACGGTCCGTTGGCCCGCCGCAAGTGTACGCCCAGGCCGCGAGGTTTTGTAGGGGCATAGCATGCTATGCCCGGCGACGATTCTTGGCGCGATCAAAACCATTCGCCTGAAACGATCGCCGGCTCTCGCCCTTTACTCCCGCTTCCGCGCCGCCATCCACAGCGAATCGCTTGTCGGCAAACAATCCGCCAACGGCCGCGCCAGCGGCTCGAATCCCGCGCGCCGCAAAATTTCCGCGAGCGTCCGCGGCGTAAAATAATTGCAATGCGCCGGGATGTGATATCCGCACCACTCCATCCCGCGTAATCGTGCGGTTCCAGCTCGCGTAGTTCGGCGTCTTGATCACCGTCACGCCGCCCGGCCGCAGCAACCGGTGCGCCGCGCGCAACCCGGCCATCGGCTGCCACTCATGCTCGATGTAACCGAACTGCGTCACCACGTCGAACCCCCCCGCCGGCAGCCGCGCCGCAATCTCGTCACCGGCCCTTCCAGAATTGCTCTCGCGCGAAATCCGCTGCGCGCGAAATTTCCGCGCCCCGCGGACTCAGCTCGATTCCCGTCATCTCGAAATACCGCTTTGCCAGCGACAAAAATCCGCCGTCGCCGCAGCCGAAATCCACCAGCTTCCCACGTGGCCCAGCGCAGCGTCTGCGACAGCATCCGCCCGTTCGTATCCGGCCGCAGCGGCTTCAACACGCGCGACATGAAAACAAAAAACGGCTGCTTGCGCTTGCGCCGCTCCGCTTCCTTCGAATGCTCGTCGTCCCAATCGAAATCCCGCGCCTGCACCTCGTACGCCAGCTCGCTGCCGATAAACACCATCCCGCACGCCGCGCACTCCACGATCTCCCACGGCTCGCGCCGCTCGAGCACCTTGCGTTCGACCGCTCCGCAGAGCGGGCACGCTCGAATTTTCACTTCGGTGGATTGGGCAATGGCAGACATGAACGAATCGGTCGGAATCGAAATTCTACCACTGTAGCAGTCCCGAATGTTTTCCGTCGCATATCGAACAAATTCGGCGCGCGCGCGTGTAAAATACCGGTCCGGCCCGCGGAGCAAGCCCGCTCCGCGAATTTTACCTTTGCAGTCGCATACACCTCAGGGGGCATTATGAAACTTCCGTATTTTCTCGCCGCACTGGCACTTATCTCGTCTTGCGCGCTCGCCGCCAGCGCCGAAACCGTCACGCTCTCCAATGGCGACCGCATCACTGGCAAAATTTCCGATTCCGACGGCAAGACTCTCACCCTCACCACCGACTACGCCGGCGACGTGAAAGTGAAATGGACCTCCATCCAAACGCTCGTCGCCGACAACCCTCTCTACGTCACCACCAGTGACAAAACCACCGTCAGCGGCACCGTCACCCCCTCCGCGAAGACTCTCACCATCCATCCCGCCACCGGCGCGGCCGTCGAAGTCTCCTACGACAAAATTACCGCCATCCGTACCGGCGAAAGCGAAACCGCTTTCGAAAAGTCGCGGCACCCCACCATGAAACAGGATTGGAAAGGCAGCGGCACGCTCGGCCTTTCGCTCGCCCGCGGCAATAGCGAGACCACCAACCTCAATACCGCCGTCGCCGTCGAGCGCAAGACTCCCTATGACGATTTCGCCGTCAGCGAATCCTCGATCTATTCCACGGACAATCAGCCGGGCGCGGGCGTAACCGCCAACGCCGTCCTCGGCGCCATCAAATACAACCGCGACATCACCGCACCGGCTTTTCCTGTCGGCTTCCGGCGATTTCACGCACGACGCGCTGCAGGACCTCACCCTGCGCGGAATCTACACTGGCGGCCTGGGCCTGCACGCCATCGCCAAGCCGAGTACCACGCTCGATGTGCTCGCCGGCGTCAACTACACGCGCGAAACGTACAACGGTACAGTGGCCAGACCGGGACCTGCGTTTCAGCGCAATTCACCCGGCCTCACCTTCGGCGAAATCTTCATGCACAAATTCGGCGCGCTCACCACTCTCAACGAATCCGCGTCCATCTTTCCCGATCTTGAGGATTTCAACCAGTATCGCGTGTCGCTCGACGCCAACGCCGTCACCAAAATCAACAAATGGCTGGGCTGGCAAATCTCCGTCAGCGACCGCTACGTAACCAACCCGCCGATCGCCGACACAAAATCCAACGATGTAATCCTCTCCACAGGAATCAACGTAGCCTTCGGCAAATGAAGTTGCCTCGAGTGGCACAGACACTCCTGTCTGTGTTCCGACGAGCGCGACGAACAACAACCCGGCGCACGATCGGACCGCGATGTATTTCGATTGCCGAGAACGTGATTTTCCGGGTGCCCCATCCTCGATGTGCGAGGGTGGGGATTCGACCGCGGAGATGCAAAGCTTGGCGCTGCAAGTAGGGCGGTCTAGAGACTTGCCATTTGTGACACTTTTTCACTGCCGATTCTTCTCAACGAGGAACGGACTGGCCCACCCAATGTAGTTACTCTAGAATGCCCAGCAATGAATATCTACGTTACGATCGGCGGTGAGTGTTTCGGCTCCGAGTTCGAGGGCACCGGAAACGCCGACGGTCGAGACGGCGTGCTCTATTATTTCAAATTAACCGATTTAGCGAAGAATCGAGGTGTGCGAAACGTTTCACTATTTACGGCGGGAACAGAACGCGTATTCATCGAAAACTACGATGCTCGACTCGACGACGCAAGGATCAACGCCCTGCGTCGTGCGTTCGACTCAGGCGAGTTCTCGTTTGACTTGCCAGCCGACTCGATGCGTTATTACGAATTACGTCTTCGAGCGAAAGACTTCAAGCCTCAAGACTCGGCAAGCGATGAAACGATTCGGCGCTACCTTAAGCTCGGCGGTTACTGGGTAGGCTATAAGAATCTCCCAGTTGGACCTTACCCGTATATAGCGGTCAACTGTTCGGAGGACGTGGACTATCTAGGAACGACCGGACAGGCCCTCGCCCGCAACCTCTGGCTACTTGCGGAGCAGGGTTACTTTCGCAGGACGGCGTTATCATCCCCGGGCGACATGAGAGTGTTGCCAACGCCCAAACTAATCGAGGAGCACGAAATGCCAGACAAGGATGACACTTCAAGGCGAGAAAAGTCGAGCGTGGTTCAAAACATCCACATGCACGGCTCCAACCCGCGCGTCAATGTCAACAGCAACGATAATTCGGTGAACGTGGCCTCAATTTCAAACGAGACAACCTTCGTTGAACTTCGTAAGGCAGCTGAGTCCTTAGTCGACGACACGAAACGCGAGGAACTGATATCTCGACTGGATGACCTCGAACGGTCGCAGGGGACAATCGGCTTCCTGCGGTCATATCAAAATTTCATTGCCTGCGCCGAACGGATCACATGACCGTCTTCGCGCCATTTATGCCTGCCCTCGCTATGATGCTTTCCTCAATATCCGGAAAGTGATTCCGTAGGGCCGGTTGCCTGCACGTGAGCACCCTTCAGTGCCATCCTGTAAGTCGGAAGAGCGATCTCACCCACCGTGCCTTCATGGCTGCGACGCCTTCCATCAGTTCGTCGAAAATCTTTCGTTTGGACATGTTCCGTTGGACTATACGTCCGCAAATCAGAGGCGTGACCGTTCCGCAGACCTTCGTTCACCCGAAGGCGTTCTGCGTCGCATCTCTGCCGCCCCTACCGCTCAGTTTTTGCGATGACTTTCCTTCGCGCGACGCGTCACGGATGTCTGCTGCGCCTACGGCTATCCTCGCGACGCCACGGCTGAAGCCGGATCAGATTCCAATCGGGCATCTCGTGGGCCTATATGCACCAGACCTTCACCGAACACCCCCGACGCCCCAGGTGCCATCTGGCGCGCCAAGTCTCGTTTCAGCTTCGCCACGTATTTCCGTTTCTTGGTTCCGTGCCAATCCGATCGGGCCTCTCTTAGCGTCTTCAATATCTCTCGCAGCAGACTCGCCTCGTCGCCCTCGGCCAACTTGTTGCAGAGCCGCGTCAGCGCCGCCTGCTCGCGCCGGTCCAGCGCCGCCATCAATCCGCGAACCAGCTTCGTCTGATGCGGAATGAATCTGGCCACCGCCACTTTTCCTCGCGGCGTGATCGTGACCACGTGCCGCTTGCGATGAGTCTCGTCAACGCGACGCGTCAGCAAATTCTGCCGCTGCAAAATCCGCAGCGCCAGGCCGGTGCTGCTGCTCCCTGTCATCGTGAACTGGCACAACTTCGCCTGGCTCATGGGACCATTGAAAAACAACGCCTCCATCGCCCGGAACTGCGTCATCGTCACGTCCAAGGGAGCCAGCTGCTGCTCCAACGTCGCCACCATCACCTCCGCCGCACAAATCAGACTCCGGTAAGCCCCCATCGCCAGGCTCGTTCGAACGCTTCTGGTAGCCAGCATCGCAATAACCTCCAGACGCGAGCCTACCCGGCAAAAAAGCAAGCATGGCAATCCCGCGCCTGTGGACTTATGACGGTCGCCTTTTCGGCCGTCACTCCCCCGGCGCCGTCATTCTGAGCGAAGTCCGCCAAGCGGACGTAGTCGAAGAATCTCTCTTCGGCTTCTGACTAGCCCCGCATCGCGCCACCCGCGAATGCGCAAAATGAACAATCTCATGCTCCAAAATCACCCACCAAAATGTGCACGATGCACATTCCAGCAGTCGTAGTTTGGAAAAAGCGTGGGGATTCATCCCCACGAAAACAAGCAAGAGAAAAACCGGCTTCAGCCTCGGTTCGAACTTGAACTTTAGGGGGTCGGAACTCCCCCGTCACGAGCGCAGCCGAGAGAAGCTCCGACAAAACGATCGGCAATTTCAAAAAGTACCTCGCTGCCGCAGGCCGTCGTGAAGGCCGAACGACCGCAGCGACTCGCGCGCATCCCGCGCGCCTAAACCTTCCGACCAGTCTCCTTCGACGATTGACCGACGCTCCATATCTTCCGTAAATCGCCTCATAAAATCTAACTATTGGACAGGGGCGCGGCGAAGGCGCTTTCTATAGGCGAGGGGATAATTTATGGCGCGATCGAACAGCGACACACCTACGACCGGCGACCCGGCCACGCACACCGCCGACGCCGTACACGAGCGCGTGCAGTCGAAATTCGGCGCCGCGGCGGAGGCTTATGGCACGAGTTTGGTGCATGCTGACGCGACGGCGCTGCGGCGCGTGGTTGAGCTAGCGCAGCCGAAAGCCGGCGACGCGGCGCTCGACATCGCCACCGGTGCGGGACACACCGCCCTGGCTCTCGCGCCACACGTCGCTCGCGTAATCGCCTACGACCTCACCCAGGAAATGTTGCGAGAGACTCGGCGCAACGCCACGGCCCGCGGCCTCACGAACGTCTACACGCAGCGAGGCCCGGCGGAGAAACTTCCCTTCCGCGACGCCAGCTTCGACATCATCACAGCCCGCCAGGCGCCGCATCATTTCGCGGACATTCGCGCCGCAGTCAGAGAAATGGCCCGCGTCGCCAAGCCCGGTGCCCGCGTGGTGATCGTGGACAGTACCGCGCCTCCGGGCCACGAGACCCAGCCCGACCTGGCCACTCAGTGGAATCGCATCGAACAGCTGCGCGACCCATCCCACGTGCGAAATTATTCTCCGAGCGAATGGCGCGCGATGATCGAGGACGCCGGCCTGCGTGTTGTCGCCCAAGAAACCAGCTACGCCACGGAAAACGGCGGCCCGATGAATTTCGACGCCTGGACGCAGCGCATCAAGACGCCGCCGGAAGCCGTGGCGGAATTGCAGCGCCTCTTCCGCGGCGCATCGCCAGCATTGGCGAAAGGCCTCCGCGTCGAAATCATCGACGGCGCCATATTCTTCTGCGTCCCGGTGGTCACAATCGCAGCGACCAAGAGCTAGACCGAAATTTCAGTTTGGAATTCGCGGGTGCCCCACGCTCGGTTCGTGAGGGTGGGGGCAGGTCGCGCGATGAAAAACTCATCAGACGCGCGACCGCACGAACTGGCTTTTCGGTGAAAGCATGGGGATTCATCCCCATGAGAACCGAACGATTGGGAGATTTAAATACCTTGCTGCCGCAGGCTCTTGCGGAGGCCGAATGGCCGCAGCAAGTCGCGCGCTCCAGCGCGCGACGCATTGAATGGCGCCTTGTCGCTTCGGAGCATCGAGGGCGCCGTAAATCGTGGCTCAACGGAGATTGTAAGAGCACAGACAAGAGTGTCTGTGCCAATGGAACTTGGGCGACATCAAAGCGGAACTGCTACAATCCGGTCGGGGGAATGGTAAAATTTAACTGATGGCACCGCGCACACTTTACGAAAAGATCTGGGAATCGCATGTGGTTCGCGACGAGCCCGGCAAACCGTCGCTGATCTATATCGACCGTCACCTGATCCACGAAGGCACCACTCCGCAGGCCTTTTCCGGCTTGAAAGTCGCGGGACGCAAAGTCCGTCGCCCGGAACTCACGTTCGCGGTCATGGATCACTCCGTTTCGACCAAGGATCGCCTCGCCCCCGTGCTCGATCCCGACGCCAAAGCGCAATTCGACGCGCTGGCTCGCAACTGCCAGGAAAACGGCATCAATCTTTTCGACATGAACAGCCGGAACCAGGGCATCGTGCATGTGATCGGGCCGGAGCTGGGCATCACGCTTCCCGGCTGCACGATTGTCTGCGGCGACAGCCACACGGCCACGCACGGCGCGTTCGGCGCGCTGGCATTCGGTATCGGCACCAGTGAAGTGGAGCACGTGTTCGCCACGCAGTGCCTGTCGCAATTCAAATCCAAGACCATGAAAATCGACGTGCAGGGCCCGCGCCCGCGCGGCGTCACCGCCAAGGACATCATTCTCGCCATCATCGGCAAAATCGGCATCGGCGGCGGCAACGGCCACGTGGTCGAATACACCGGCGAAGCAGTCCGCGGCCTCTCCATGGAAGGCCGCATGACAATGTGCAATATGTCGATCGAAGGCGGCGCCCGCGCCGGCATGGTCGCCCCCGATGAAACCACTTTTGCGTATGTGGAGGGGCGAGCGTTTGCGCCGCGGGGGAAGGAATTTCATGACGCGGTGGCGGAATGGAAAGCGCTGGCGACGGATGCGGGCGCGACGTATGACGCGACGGTGACGCTGCAGGCCGCGGACATCGCGCCGATGGTGACCTGGGGAACGAATCCGGGGATGGTGACGCAGGTTACCGGGAAAGTTCCCGATCCGTCGTCGTTTGCCGATGCCGTGGATCGCAAAGCGGCGGAAGGCGCGCTGGAATACATGAATTTGAAGCCGGGGACGCGCATCGAAGATATTCCGGTGGATCGCGTGTTCATCGGATCGTGCACGAATTCGCGGATCGAGGATTTGCGCGCGGCGGCGAAGGTGGCGAACGGGCGCCACGTGTCGAAATCGTTGAAGCAGGCGCTGGTGGTGCCGGGTTCGCGCGTGGTGAAAGCGGCGGCGGAAAAAGAAGGACTCGACAAAATATTCCGCGAGGCGGGATTCGAGTGGCGCGATTCGGGATGCTCGATGTGCATCGGCATGAATGACGATGTGCTGCCCAGCGGCGAGCGGTCGGCGTCGACATCGAACCGGAATTTCGAGGGACGGCAAGGAAAAGGCAGCCGCACGCATCTGGTAAGTCCGGCGATGGCGGCCGCGGCGGCGATCGAGGGACATTTCGTTGATATTCGCGACTGGTCCGGCGTGGAAGGATTGGAATAGCGATGCAGCCATTCACAAAATTGACGGGGATGGTGGCGCCGATCGACCGCGTGAACGTGGACACGGACCAGATGGTGCCGAAGCAGTTTCTGAAGCTGCTGACGCGCGAGGGTTATGGGCGAGTGCTGTTCTACGACTGGCGCTATCTGCCGGGCGAGAAGCCGAATCCCGATTTCGTGCTGAACAAGCCGCGTTACAAAGGCGCGGGCGTGCTGCTGGCGCAGGCGAATTTCGGATGCGGATCGAGCCGCGAACATGCTCCATGGGCGATTCTGGATTATGGTTTCCGCGCGATCCTGGCGCCGAGTTACGCGGATATTTTTTACAACAACTGCTTCAAGAACGGGATTTGCCCGGTGACGCTCTCCAACGAGCAGATCGACGAACTTTTCAAGCGTACGGCGGCAAAGGAAGGCTATAGCGTTACCGTCGACTTGGAGCAGCAGGTAGTGACCGACGGCGACGGGCTGCGCTATTCATTCACCATCGATCCGTTTCGCCGCGAGTGCCTCCTCAAAGGTCTGGACGATATCGGCCTGACGCTGCTGCACGAGGCCGACATCACGGCATTCGAAAAGAAACATCTCCGCGTTCCGCAAATGAACGCGCCCCTCGACGTGAAATTCCACCATAGCTAGCTTCACGGAAGGCGCCAAAAACCATAACATTATTTCGCTGCCGGATCTTGATCCTCGCGGCGAGAAATTTGCTTTCTTTGCTAAGATTTCCACAATCCGTTACAGGTTATTTACGCACTTTGTACTTGACTCGCGTTGAACCCGCACGTATCTTCCGCGCGACTTAATTAGTTGAATATGGATTTGGAGGCAGTATGCGCGCCACGTTGCACGCGATCATTAGCTGCCTTGTCGTAGCTATGGGTCTTTCGGCTGCCGCGCCGCTCCGGGCGCAGAGCTCCGCAACGGTCAATCCGGACCTGAACCCCTACGGCTCTTACCATGGGGCTGATTTCGAGTCGGTCACACTTCTCAATGGTGGGCTTTACCTACACACAACCGCGTGGACGGCTACAGCTACGACGCCGCGGGGAATTTAATGAACGATGGCTCGCACGCGTACACCTACGACGCCGAAAACCGCGTCATTCAGGTCGATTCGGGCGCGACCGCGACGTACGCTTACGACGCATTCGGGCAGAGGTCCGCAAAGACCAGCGGCGGTGTTTCCGTCAGCTACTTTTACGATCTCTCCGGGCACGAAGTCAGCGAAGTTAATTCGAGCGCTGCATGGACCCGGATGGAGATTTATACCGGCGGAAAGCATTTGGCAACGTACAGCGGCGGGACAAGCGGAAGCACGACATTCAACCACACGGACTGGCTGGGGACGGAGCGCGTTCGAACCAATATGTCCGGCACAGCTTGCGAAACCGTTATGAGCCTGCCGTATGGCGATCAGCAATCGACGAGCGGATCGTGCGGCGATCCCAGCCCGATGCATTTTACCGGCAAGCAGCGCGACTCGGAATCGAATCTGGACGATTTCGGTGCGCGTTACTACACATCGACGATGGGCCGCTGGATGACGCCAGATTGGTCAGCACGAGAACAAGCCGTGCCCTACGTGGACCTTCACAATCCGCAGAGTTTGAACCTCTACGCGTACGTCGGTAATAATCCCACGACCGTCACCGATCCGGATGGCCATGCGCAAGAATTGGAGCCGGGTGCGAATCGTGCTCCGGGTTGTCCGACAGGATCGGCGGATCTCGCAGGCGGGACGTGTGGAGTAGGATCAACGACCGCAAACAATCAGAACGCCCCGAGTACGCTGCCACCCGACCAGGCGCAAATTACGCAATCCGATCTCAAGGGCCCCTATGTTGCCGACCTCAAGAGCAAAGAAATAGCTCCCCTTCTTGATCCTAATCACAAATCGTCGGACAAGGACATCGTTGGAAATGGTCAATGCGTGACCGCGTGTAGCAAGTTTTCAGGTGTACCAGGTAATACAAAAGAGTGGCGAGCAGGGGCAGCCGTGACGGGCGACGGCGACATCAAGCCTGGAACGGCAATTGCAACGTTTGACAGTAATGGCCGGTATACAACCGGCCAAGACAAGAACTCTGCGATCTTCCTTTCAAACGGCACGAAGGGCAGCATTTGGGTTCTGGATCAGTGGCCTGCGCACCCTGATAACAACACTTCAGCTCATCCGCCCCAACCTCGGGAAGTGAGGTTCGACGACGGGAAAACTCTATCGAACAGTGCAAATGCTTACCATGTGATTATGGTAGCACCGGAGTAACAATATGAATCACTCGCGTTGCATCCTTCTCCTGCAAGTCGTAACAACCCTAGCTTTTGGCCAAGCAGTTCCCAAGAGGAGTCAGGCAACTGCTCCGAATCAACCGGAGGTGCTGGTCCGAAGCCTGTATACCGAGGTCGTGGCTCGTCACCCGATCGGTATCTCTCGGGGCGCGGATATGAAGATTTTCGCGCCATACCTAAGCAAGGCATTGCTGCACAGAATCGATGTAGCCATCGCCTGCGCTGCTGACTATGATCGCCAGTATCCCGACCCTAACTCGAAACCACCGTTCGCTTGGTTGGAGGCTGGACTCTTCTCGGGTGACGACGAGCAAGCGGAGCCACGGGCTTTCGAGATTGAAAGAACCCGATCAGAGGACGATGGCTCCTTCCGCGTGTATATGAGGCTTACGTGGGGGGCGCCACCCGAAAAACCGTTAAATTGGTCTGTTGCGGCAGTGGTCGTGCGGGAAGACAATCGCTTTGTCCTTGATGACGTTATCTATCTGAAGGACCAGAACCGAGAGGTCGAGGCTCGCCTGTCGCAGTATTTATCCGCAGGATGCGATGGCACTCACTGGGTCGGGTACCCAATGCCAACGAGCGTGCTGCGAAGGCGATGAATGGCTGAAGATGAGTAAGAACGCTCGCGGGTCCTACGTCATCGCCTATGTCCTGGGTTATACAAAGGGCCACGCTGACGGGTGTGAACAGGCTTTCACGCACGAACCCAGGTCGGATGATCGCGACGAAAACGAACATCGCTGCAAGAGACAGGATCTCGACTTTTCAAAGGATCAGACTTTCTGACCGGGGCTGTGACTGATTTCTACAAGCGGTTTCCGGACTCGCGAGACTTGTACATTCATGAAATATTGAACGCCCTGGGCAAGAACTTAACGCTCGACGAGATTCGCAAATACCCCTTCCTGCGGCACAAGGTATCTAACTGACATCGTGGAAGCGTTGTGGCCGTTGAAAGTTGGGCTGAGCGTTCTCCATATAGGAACGTCACGTAGTCTGTCTCGGTTTGGCCGCCCGAGTGCCGCAGCTGGCGGCGTTTCCGGAGTTCCCGTTAGGCATCGGACATGGCGGGACTGGGGTTCCATTGCGCTGGGCGATTTCGCGGCTGAAGATCGTGGTGGAGTGATTCCGAAGCTATAACGGAGTTGGACGATGCCTCGATTTTTGATTCATCATGCGAGCGAAGGGCCGCGGGTGTTTGAGTTGCTGGGAGACCGGCCGATTGTGGTGGGGCGGGCGAAGTCGAGCAACCTGGTGCTCGACAATGCGAGCATTTCGAGGCAGCACGCCGTGGTGCGGGCGACGGAGGACGGCCGTTGGCAGATCATCGACCGCGGAAGCTCGAACGGCGTGAAGGTGAACGGCGAGGCGGTGAAGGAAGCCTACCTCCGCGCGAACGACGAGGTCACTCTCGGCGAATACCGGCTGCGATATTTCGAGGATTCCAGCGCGCGGAACATGGTGGCGTACGGGACGCCGCAACTTCCGTCGAATGTCGAAAAAGTGATCCGCGAATCCGCCTACTCAGGATCTTTCTTGCCGACGCAGCCGCTCAGCCTGGCGGATTCTCCGCAAGTTGATAAGAGCGCGAGCGGCAAGGATCGAGTGAGAGCGCTCGAACAGGAAAACAAGCTGCTGGCGCTGCTCTATCGCGTGAACCGCGTCCTTGGCGAAGCAAACACGGTGGAAGAAGTGACCACGCGCGTGCTCGACCTGGTGCTGGGCATGGATGGAGCCGAGCGCGGGTTTACGATGCTGCTCGACCGCGACTCGATCGGCGGCGGAGACTTCAGCAGAGGCGGGTACGGATTCGAACCCGCGCTAATTCGATACAAGCCAGGATCGAAAGCCTGGCCGGGACAGGGCGCGCCGGAGCTGACCATCTCGCAGAGCATCATCCGGCAGGTGATGCACGGCGGTCTGCCGCTGCTGGTTTCCGATCCGCAGGCCGATCCGCGACTCTCGGCGAGCGCGAGCATCGCGAATTCGGGGATGCAGTCGGCGATGTGCGCGCCGCTGGGCAAGCGTGAACGGCGGCTCGGACTGCTCTACGTCGACAATCTTTCAAAGCGCGGGATGTTCACGGTCGAGGATTTGAATGTTTTCACGGTTATTGCGACGCAGGCGGGATTGGCTATCGATCGCACGCGACCCAAAGAGGAA
Organism: uncultured Acidobacteriota bacterium; assembly: GCA_963800535.1. GTDB lineage: Bacteria > Acidobacteriota > Terriglobia > Acidiferrales > UBA7541 > Palsa-295. The sequence continues at coordinate 79,753 of CAWDBK010000011.1, read as the reverse complement.
GCTCAGGCCACGCCCGAGGCGTCTCCGGCGCTCCAATAACTCTCAGTTCCCTACCGAATGTTTCGCGGCGATCTTTTTCGGCGCGGTTCTCAGCCACGCCGCATTCAGCGCTTCTTGCAGGCTCGATTTCTTCGCGCACTTCAGGCGCACGCAAGTAGAGCCCTGCGCGCCCCACGCACCCTTCGCGGGAATGAAAACTTTCGGCGCGGCCTTCATGAACGACCGTTGCTGATCCGGGAAAAGTTTGACCATTCCCCAGCCCTTGTCCGGATAGCCCAGCGTGGCGAAGATTTTTCCGCCCACGCGAAAATCCGGATGATCCATGTGCGCGCGCTCCTCTGTTTCCGGAAGGCTCAGCGCGATGCGGCGAAATTCAGCGGCGGTCATGAAGCTTCACCCCTCTCAAAAAACCCTCTCCGTTACGCGACTCTCAGCCAATTTGTGCGCCCAAGAGAGATTCTTCGACGGCGTGTCCCGACGACGCTGAAGCACATAAACGGGCTTGCCTTTTTATGGGAGCTGAAGCGCCGACCTCCTAAACGGCTCAGCTCTCGGCTCGTCGGCGATATTAGTATGCGACGTCCCGAATGTGCGTGGCGATGAACCAACGGTTGCCGAACGGATCGGTGACTCCGCCACTGCGATCACCGTACGGCTGATCCGCGACCGGCTGGATCGACTTCGCGCCGGCGCGCAGCGCGCGTTCGTAAATCGCATCGGCATCGGGCACGTACATGTGCAGCGTCGTCGGCATGGCCGTGTACGCTCCGTGCCCGCCGGCCAGAGCGACCACCGAATCGCCAATGCGAACCTGCGCGTGCGGAATTCCTCCTCCCGGCGTTTCGGCTCGATAGACCTCTTCCCCGCCGAACGCGTCGCGCAGGAAATCGATCAGCTCGATGGGCTTCGCGGCGTAGAGATGCGGTGTCACGCTCCGAAACGCCGTAAAAATCTTGTCTCCCGGCACAGGGGTAAAAATATGCCAGCGGTTGCCGGACGCGTCGACGACCGTTCCCGCACGCGTGCCATAGCCACTCTCCTTCATCTGATCGAAGGCCGTGGCGCCAGCGGCGAGGGCGCGAGCATAGACAGCGTCCGGATCGCTGACGCGCAGCAGCAGCGTAGCCGGAGTGGGGGAAAATTGCGGATTCGAGTCCGCCATCTCGATCATTGAGTCGCCGATTTTCATCTCGGCGTGCATGATCGCGTCCGTGCCGGGCCGCGCCATGCGGAACCGCTCTTCGCCATCGAAGGCGGCTTTCATGAATTCAATCAATCGCGCGGTGCCGGGAACGATCACATAGGGCGTGATGGTGTGGAATCCCTCGCGCATGTACGGTGGCCGGGCCGGGGGCGCGTCCTGCTGGCGGTACATTTCGTTCAACCGGCGCTGCATTTCTGCGTTCGAGAGGGCTTCTTTTTGCGTCGAAATCGTCCAGACGTAACCGAAAGGATCGCGGAACTGCCCCGAGCGCGCGCCGTAAAACTGGTCCTCAACGGGTCGCACGACCTCGATCCCGGCATCGACGGCCCGGCGAGCAAGCGCGTCCACGCCGGGGACATTGAGATTGATGTGAACTGTCGAGCCCCCGAGCGTTTGCGGGCTTTGGAAACCCATCTCGGGGAACTCGTCGGCCAGCATCACTCGCGCACCTTCGATCGAAATTTCGGCATGACCGATACGGCCGTCGGGCTGATTGAGCCGCGACACTTCGACCGCGCCGAAGGCCTTCTTGTAAAACTCGAGCGCGGCAGCTGCGTTGCGGATGCTCAAATACGGGACCGCGCTGGCGCGAGGTTCGGGTGCTGCGACTGCGCTCGTGGCCATGGTTGCTCTCCTTTGCAGATTTGCCCGCAGGCGTTCCCTGAATCTCTCGCGCGGAAGATCGCGAAGGTCGGACATCCAATCGCCCGCCGCCATGTTGTTACGCTTCGAACGCGATTGCATCTCGACGGCCGTGAAGCGCGGCTTCGGCGCCGCGAGCATGCGCGCGACGACCCGTTCGGTTTTTTCGGCTGGTGTCTGTCTAGCCATGTCGTCCACCTGCCTCGGCCTGAGCTTCCTTCGCGGCCTGCTCGCGCAATCTTTCGAGGGCTCTAAACTGCAGTTGCTTCACCGCTCCTGGCGACTTGCCAAGCGCTTTCGCGATTTCGCCGATGCTTTTTTCTTCGGCGAAGCGCATTTCGATTACGCGGCGCTGCTCCGCGGGCAACTTCGCCAGATTCCGAAAGAGTTGCGCACGACGCTCCGTGCGCTCGACCTCCCCTTCATCGAATTCGACCGACGGGACATCCATCATCGGCCTGCCGGATTCGCGTGCAAGACTCTGCCATCGGTCAGCGACTGCGTTGGCGGCAATGCGATAAAGCCAGGCACAGAAAGGAACGCCCCGCCATTCGAAGCGCGCGAGATTTTCCAACGCATGCTGAAAGACTTCCGCGGTGATGTCCTCCACATCCGCGCGAGCGTGGACGCGCCGCGAGACAAACGCGTAGACGCGCTCGAAGTTGGCTTCGTAGAGGTCCGTGAAACGCGCGCGATCCTTCTGCGCCGCCTCGACAAGCTGCCGCTCCTCGACTTCGTTGGCTTGGGCCTTCAACCGGTTCTCCGCCGCACGCGCTCTCTATAGCATTAACCGCGAGTGCGGGAAAAGGTTACGCGGGAATTTCTTCCGGGCCGGTTTCGGGGGCGGCTTTCCATTCGGCTAGCACGATGCCCGCCAGGATCAGCGCCGCGCCGGCGAGCATGCGCGCGCCAATATGTTCCTGGCCGAGCGAGACGGACGTGATGGCCGCGAAAACCGGCTCGAGGCTGAGCAGGAGCGCTGCGTGCGAAGTGGAAGTGTGCTTCTGCGCCCAGGTTTGCAGCGAGAAACAAACAACGGTGGCGCCGATCGCAGTCGCCAAAATGGCGAAGACAAGGTACGGCGTCCAGACGACGCGCGGCCGTTCCCAACCAGCGGCCGCGGCAACAGGGAGCAGCAGCGTGGCGAGCACGGCCGTGGTGGCTACCTGCAAGAAACTGATGGCGGCCACGGAGTGCCGCTCCAGTCCCCGGCTGATAAAAATCATGTGCAACGCAAACGCAATCGCGCATCCGAAGACGATGGGATCGCCTCGGTTCAGCCCGCTCAGCCCCTGCGGCGGCACGGACAGAAAATAAAGTCCCGAGAGCGCCGCGATGGCGCCGATCCAAATCCAGATCGACACGCGCCGCCGGCCAAAAATCGCCAAGATCAGCGGCACGAAAACCACGAACATCCCGGTAATGAATGCCGCTTTTGAAGGGGTGGTAAGGCGAAGGCCGCCGGTCTGAAACACATAACCGGCGAACATGAAAAAACCGATCTGGGCGCCCGCCCACACCGCCGGCCGAGTGAGCGTACGAACAGCTCGCCAATACATCACGGCCATGATCGCGGCAGCGAGACTGAAGCGAATCGACAGCAGCGCAATGACGGAAATATCCGCGAGCGCGCCCTTGATGACCACGAACGTGGCGCCCCAGATCATGGTGCAAATCAGCAGGGCAACATCGGCGCGTAAGCGGAGACTCATGAATCGCGCCTTGGGAAGATTAGCGTTCGATGCCTGCGATAGAGACGACCGTCAGAAACAGGCGCTTGAGGCCGAGTTCCCGCCCCGCGGGGTCGTACCACTCATCCAAAGTGTGCGAGCCGCCGCCGCGCCCGCCGCCACCGAGCGCCACAGCCGGAATTCCCATCGACAGCGGAATATTTGCGTCGGTCGAGCTGCGCTCCAGGCGCGAGCGATTGCCGAGGTAGCGATCGACATTGCGAATCGTCGCCAAGAGCGGCGAATCGTCCGGCAGTTTTCCGGCCGGACGTGTGCCCAGCGACTTGAACGCGAGCAGCAGCGAATCGCTCGGCGATTTCGTGGCTGCGATTTCCGATTTCACGCCCGCCTGCATCGCGTCGCGCAGAGCAGATTCGAGGCGCCCGAGTTCGTCTTCCTCTTCCGAACGCAGGTCGATCTTCACAGCGGCGCGCGCCGGAATCGAATTCACCGATGTACCGCCCTCGATCGTGCCGAAATTGTACGAGCTGCGCGGATCGTCCGGAATCGAGATGCCGGAAAACTGCACGATGCCGCGGGCGATTGCGGTAATCGGATTCGGCGCACCGAAGTCCGACCAGCTGTGGCCGCCGGGTCCGCTGACGCTGGCTTCGAATCGGCGCGAGGCGATGGCTTGCGTGGTGATGTGATCGGTCGAGGGACCGTCGACGGCAATCACCGCCGCGAGCCGCGAGCCGTAGGCTTCCATTAGCGCGCGCATGCCGCGAAGATTGCCCTCGCCTTCTTCGCCCACGTCGCCGGCGAGAACGATTGTCTTCGTGGTGCGGATGCGTGATTCGTCCAGCGCGTGCGCGAGACTGACGAGCGACGCCAGCCCGACGCCATTGTCGGATATGCCCGGCGCGAGCAAACGGCCACCGTCGCGCTTCACGTGGACGTCCGTGCCGGCGGGAAATACCGTGTCCAGATGCGCCGCCAGCAGCACCACGCTTTTCGGATCGGAGCCGGCGCGCTCCGCGATCACGTTGCCGATTTTGTCCCTGCGCACCTCGAACCCGTTGGCGGCAAAGACTTCCGCGAGCGCATCGGCGCGGCGCGCTTCATTGAATTCGGGCGCCGGAATTTCGGTAAGCCGGACTTGCTGCTCGGTGCTCCAGGCGGCACTCTTGTCGATCCATTGCAGGCCGCGCGCGCACGCCGGATCGCCCGCGAGTTTTGCGAGCGGTTCATCGGTTGCGCGAGCCGAGAGCGTGGCCATTGATAAAAAGATACAGGAGATGAGGGCGAGTTTCACGCGATTCATGGCAAGGATTTTTGGATCAGCGCCAATCGTCAAGCACATAGATGCCGGCACGATTGTAACCGGAGCCGGCCTCGCCGGTCTCCATGGCCACTCCCTGCATTTCGGTGCGGAAGCCGCGGGCGCGCAGGGCTTGGAACGCTTCGCGGCGCGCGAGATTCACTCCGGCGGTAATTTTCGAAACGCCGAGCGAGCGGGCGTAGTCTTCGATGGCGCCGAGGAGCGCTTCGAAAGCCTCAGCGGCGTCCTCTCCGGGTCGCACCGCGGCGAATTTCGCGTAGCAAACCCCGGAGCCCGCTTCGCTTCCTGGGCCGGAGTGGCAGACGGCAAAAGCCGCAATGCCGTCGCGGTCCAGCAGGAGCACAGTGTCGCCGAGCTTCTGGCTGTCGACCGCGCGGATTTCGTGTTCGACATCAAGTCCGTCGAAGATTGCGTTCGTGATTTTTTCACACTCCATCAGCACTTCGACTATATCTGACTCGTCCGATTCGGAGGCCGATAGACGCTCGACTCTAAACCCAGAAGTCGCGCCGCCTCCCCGTCCAGCCGGCGCAACTTCCTTGGCCATTACCGCGACCAGATCGCGCGGCCAAAAGCCGTACTTTTGATACAACGAGATGTGCTTGGCGCTTTGGGCGAAGGTGTAAAGCCCGCGATGGCGCACCCCCCAGCGGTCGAACATTTCCATCGTCGGCTCTAGAAGTTTCTGCGCCACTCCGTGATTCCAGTATTCCGGCTCGACCGTCAGCGGGCCGAAAAATCCGAAGCTGCCCCAATTCGTCGCGAAATTCGTGCCGATCAGCTTTCCAGCGTGCTCGGCGGCGACCACCGAGTCGCGATCCGCGGTCCAGCGCGATCGAACGTAGTCGGAATCGGAGGGGCGCCGGGGATCTTCGGGCGGCAGGCCGAGAAATGTCGCGAAGGCGAGACGCACGATGCGCCTCGCTTCGCTCAATTCGTCTCCGCGCAGTGGTCGAATGATGATGTCGGGTTCGGAAAGAGCGGTGGCCATACGAGATTGCGCTCCTCTAGTGCAGCGCCGAGGTCGCCACGAGCGCCAGGATTTGACGCTCGGTGAGCACGGTGTCCGATTGCTTTGCGGCCGCGAAAATTCGATCGATGATCTCGTCGCTGGAGGCCATGCCGCGCTTGCCAAGCCAATAAACGATATTTGACCGGCCGCTCATCGGTCCGATCTCGATCACCTGCTCCAGGCCAAAGAGTCGCGCTGGAACACCGCTATAGATCGCATCCGCAAGTCCCGGATCATCGCGCTTGGAAGCTTTCGCGATAGCTGCGGCGTGGACTCCCGTCTGCGTGCGAAACGCGTCCCGGCCGACGATCGGATAGTTCGGCGGAATGGTGGTGTTCGTCGCGCGCGCGACCGTGTCGGAATATTTCTTCAGCTGCGAAAGGTCCCGCCCCAGGAAATTCTCCAGGCCGAGCAGGCGGAGATTCACGAGCATCATCTCCATCGCTGTATTGCCCACGCGTTCGCCGAGCGAAAGCGCCGCGGCGTGCACTTGATCGGCGCCCGCGGTGATCGCGGCCATGGAGTTCGCCACCGCCAACCCGCGATCGTTGTGCCCGTGCCAGTCGACGCGAATCTTTTCGCCGGAGGGCTTCACCACGTTCTCAATCGCGAATTTCAACAGATTATGAGCTCCGCGCGGCGTCGCATGCCCCACCGTATCGCACAGTACAATGGCCCGGGCACCCGCGCGAATCGCCGTCGAATACAACGCCACAATGGTCTCCGGATCGGTCCGCGCCGTATCCTCCGTCACGAACATGACCGGCAGTCCGGCGGCAACCGCCTGTTTCACCGAATTCTCAGTGATTCGCCGCAGATGATCGACGCTCCAATCCTCGATCAGGCGCCGAATGGGGCTCGATCCAAGAAACAGCGCCGCTTCGATCGGCTGCCCCAATCGCTGCGACAATTCGACAATCGCCTGAATATCCTGCTTCTGCGTGCGCCCCGCCACGTGCGGACGTATTTTCATCCTTGCGTTGATAATCTCGCGCGCCAACGCCTCCGCATCTGCAAACGCCCGCGCACCGGCTCCGGGCAACCCGACGTTCACCGTATCGATTCCCAGCGCCTCCATCAGCCGCACAATTTCCAACCTCTCGTCGACCGAAGGAGTGCGCACCGAAGGGTTCTGCAAACCGTCGCGCAAGGTCTCATCGTTCAGCAGCACGCGCCGGTCGGGAGGAATATCCGGTTCTGCGAAAAGGTTCCAATCGTGGATCAGTTCGTCGGTCATGCGAGGAAAGTCAGCGACTCCGCGGCTATCTTACCTGAATTTCGCGGCTAGGATTGCAAGGCGCGCCGCCGGGAGGCAGACGCGGCCAACGAGTCCGTGGGATCGGGAAATTCGAGCGACACGAGATACAGACCTTCGGGCGGCACGGTCGGTCCGGACTGCGAACGGTCACGCAACTCGAACAATCGGTGAATGTCGTCCGGCGCCAGCCTTCCCTTCCCGACTTCGATCAGCGTCCCCACAATCTTGCGCACCATGTAACGCAGGAACGATCGCCCGCGCACCACGTAGGCGATCTCCTCGCGGTCCGTCTCGCGCACGATCTCCGACGAATAAATCTCGCGCACCATCTGCCGGTCGCGGTCATCGTCTTCGGACCCACTCGAGGCCGCAAACGAACTGAAATCGTGCTCGCCTTCGAATTTCCGCGCCGCCTCAGCCATCGCTGCCTCGTCCAGAGGCCAGGGGTAATGCAGCGCCCGTCGATAGTCGAATGGCGGCAGCACGCGCCCGCGAAAAATCCGGTATCGGTACGTTTTCCCCTGCGCCTGCCAGCGCGCGTGGAAATCCGGGCCCATTTCCTCCGCCCCCACCACGCGGACCGCCGGCGGCAATAGCGCGTTCAGCGCGCGCTGAAATTCCAGCGCGGAAAGCGAGGACTGGGTCTTGAAATGTCCCACCTGCGCCAGCGCGTGCACCCCGGCGTCGGTGCGGCTGGCACCCTGGACAAAAATTTTCTCCTGCGTAATCTTCGACGTGGCGTCGTTCAACGCTCCTTGGATCGTCGGCACGCCCGGCTGCTGCTGCCAGCCGTGAAAATCCGCGCCATCGTACGCGAGTGTGATCTTGATATTGCGCATCGGCCGCAATTATCGCATGCGACACGGCGAAGAACGCAATTGCAGCCGGAGCTCGCCGGTAAATACACGGGTAGCGGACGCCTGGCGTATTAGAGAGCAGTTCCCCAAAAAACCTAGCGGATCATGCGCGTTTCAGCACGCGAGTAATCGCGACCAAAATTACCGCTCCAACAAATGCCACGATGATCGACCCGATCATTCCACCCGCAGGCCAGATTCCCAGATGGCCGAAAATCCAGCCGCCCAGCAGCCCGCCGAGGATGCCGAGAATGATGTCGACCAATACTCCGTAGCCGCCGCCCCTCATCACCAAACCGGCGAGCCAGCCCGCGATCAATCCAACAATGATCCATGCCAGGAATCCCATGTCGATCCTCCTTGATGCCGTCTGAATCTGAAGTCTTAGATCGGAAAATCCGTGCGGGTCACGACTGTAGTCCAGTACGAACAACTGGTCAGATGGGGCGACAATACGCTCTTTTCCTCGCGTTTCATACCAATCTTATATTTGTCGAAAGCAGGCTGCTCGCCGAGCGGACAATCAACGTGAATCTCCTGAGAGCGCTTTCGGACAAACTGAAACCATTAGTGCAGGATCGCGAAGCGGGCGATACTTTTTGTCGCATCCCGCAATTCGTGGCGGGAATCGGGGCTGGAGGCCTTCGACGGAATGCTGCCGGATCGATGCGCGGGTGTTCGGACGAGCAGCGCCGTCGCAGTTTTTGCCCGGCAATACTTTTCGATCAATATTCCTGGATTTAAATAAGCCGGAAAAAAGTGGGGGCCCCAGCTTGGGATCCAGGGCCCCCAGAGTCGCGTCTCGTAATCCGGCCTAGGCGTGGCCGGATCATGGGGTCATCCATCCTAGCTTCCCTCTCAGAGGCAGGTGGGAACGACCCGTTTCACCGGATGAATAGGCCCCTTCCTTCCCACTCATCCAGCGATGCGGATCGTGATGAAACGCGACCCACTCCTGTGCTTATGCATGTCGCGTGCCCATTTTTTGTTCAACTCGAGGCTCGAGGCTCGCGACTTTTCTATCACTTACAGACAAGCCGCCCCAGCGCACAGGCCGCGACGCGTCAATTCGGGAATGGCCGTCCCATATTGGCAGTCGTCCCGGGACCCCCAGGCCGATTCGCGCGCACCTTTCCCGATTGCCGCGCGTCCAATGGGTATGAGATTGTGCCGCCTAGCCAGCTGGCGCATAATCGTGGTGAAGCGGCCATAGACGCTTGCGGCCCGTGCATCAAATGAAGAAATCCTACATTTTGGCCATCGCCTTGATTGTGGTGTTAGGGTCGGTGGCCACGGCTCTGGCCACGAAATACGCGATTCGTGTGACCGCCGCTAATCGGCTCGCCGCGCCGCGAAACTTGGCCTCCGCGCACGCCGCTCGCCAGCAGGACCAATCTTCCTCGGACACCGACAGCGACGACGAAGACGCGCCGCCGAAAATCGTCCGCTTCGCGAACAATGCCGGCCCGTTGCCGCCATTCCTCGTGAACGATCTCGACGGGCGACCGATTTCGACCGCCGGCCTGCACGGGCGCGTGGTCATCGTCAGTTTCTGGGCCACCTGGTGCCCGCCGTGCCGCGAAGAAATCCCTGAAATGATCACTCTGGCGAATCGCTTCGGCGACAAGATCCAGATTATCGGCGTCTCCGAGGACGATGACGCCACGCCCGAGGAAGTCCGCCAATTCGCGGCGAACGAAAACATCAACTACCCGATCGTGATGGGCAACTCCGGCATTTCGCGCGAATTCGGCAGCGTCGCCGCGCTTCCCACCACGTTCCTCGTCGATACCAACGGTCAGATCGTGCAGAAGCACGTGGGACTCTATCCGATCGCGATTTACGACGCGGAAATTCGCGCGCTGCTCGGCGAACAGACGGGTATTCCCGTTGAAACCTTCGCCGACGAAGGACAGATCTTCCTGAAGAACGCGAAGAATGCCTCCGAATTGCCTGGTGTAAGCTTCGCGGGCCTGAAGCCGGAACAGAAGCGCCTCGCATTGAAACGCATGAATTCCGAAACCTGTGTGTGCGGCTGCAAAATGACGCTGGCTCAGTGCCGCATCATCGATCCCAGCTGCTCGGTGAGCCAGAAGCTCGCGGAAAAAGTAGTGAAAGAAGTCGCGTCAAATCGCGCCGCAATAAACGCAGCCGCTAGCCGCTAAAATCCCACCTCTCCCCCAACCCAATCGCCGCGGCCCATGTGGAGTGAGGCGGCTTGCCGCCGCCGATTGCCGTACCCGCTTGCCGGGACGTGCTCCTGTGATCTAACAATCGCCTGACCGGGCGAGGCGAGCCTCGTCCGAATACAGCGGGAGCAAGCTTCCGCACTCCACATGGAGCTTCGCCATGTTCGAAATATTGTTCGAGGTTCCAAGCGCGTGAGGAAAACAGAAATACTCCGCCCGGCCCGCGACGCCGCCTGCGAGGGTACGACGCCGCGAGCAGGGCTGAGAACTTATTGCGAGAACTACTTGTCGTACTGCAGGCAGATCTCCAGCTGGTGAATCGAGCCGTCGATCGAGCGCACTGCTTCTTCGCGATGGCCGCCGAAATCGTGCGACGCTTCCATCAGGTCGGCGCGCGCCGAGCGCAAAGCGTCAATGGCATCATGAATGTGATGATGCTTTTCAGCCGCGGCGGCGGCGTGGGCTTCGCGTGCGGCGCTGCGGGTACGGCCACGGGAAACGCCAGCGTGAGAACCAGCGCGACAAGAGCAAGAGCGCAAATGATCCGATGCTTCATGAGTCGATCCTCCTGAACCGGGTTGACCGGTCTGCCTCGATCTAGGAATCCCGCCCGCGACGGCGGGACAGCCCGATACTATCTCCGCCAGCATCCGGCGCAACCGGCCCGATTCACCGCCTGTCATCAAAGATGCACCGAGTGCCCGTACGTCTCGCCGCAGTGAGGCCGTAGCGTTACATCCAGACTGCCGGTGCCAGTGGAGATACGGTCAGGAATAAGTCAATGGGAGGGCTCGGGGACGGCCGCGAAATTCGATCAGCTCCGCGTCGAACGCATATTTGTTGCGGCTTCCTTTAGGCGCCTCGATGATCACCTCGATGAGGCCTTTGGAATGGGGGTCCAGCGGAGGCAGTCGCGACGGATCGATAAGACCGCCGTTACCACTTCTCGTCGTCTTGGACACGATCCAACGAGCGTAAAGCCGTACCGAATCGCGGGTCTATATAGCGATGCAGTCAGTCCGCAACGCAAGATTCAGCGCGGCAGGCCGGCCCTCGTCGCTTTGCCTGAAGCGTCTGGGCTTAAGCAGCGGGCGCCGCGACCGTCGCGGGAACCCGGGCCGTCGGCGCGCGGCGGGACGCGTGGAGCGCGACAATCGGCCGGGCTTTCGCCATGCGGTCGCGCAACCTTGAAAGCGCCGCGGTGTGAATCTGCGAAACGCGCGATTCTCCAATGCGCATCCGCGCCCCTACCTGTTTCATGGTGAGTTCCTGAAGATCATAAAGCGCGAGCACCTCGCGTTCGCGCGGCGGCAACTCGTCCATCGCTCGGTGAAGCAGCGCCTCGCGCTCGGCGCGTAGAGTTCGCTGGTACGGATTTTCCTCTTCGGAGTCCGCGACGGAATCCCACGCTTCCCGCCCGCTTGCGTCATCCGCTTCCGCCTGCAGGCTACCCACTTCGAGCCCCCGCAAATCGCGCTGCAACCGTTGCAGGCTCGCCAGGCTCAGGCGCATCTCTTCCGCCAACTCCAACTCGTTGGGATCGCGCCCCCACCGCGCCTGGCAACGCGCGGCCGCCTCCTCCATCCGGCGCGCCTGCCTCCGCAATGCTCGCGGGCTCCAATCAACCAGCCGCAAGCTATCCAGAATCGCGCCGCGAATGCGAAATTCGGCGTAGTGCTTCAGTTGGACGTTTTTGTTGGGATCGTATTTCCGAACCGCGTCGATCATGCCCAGAATTCCAGCGTGGACCAGATCCTCGAGCAGCACCTGCTGCGGCAACCGCAGATGAATCCGGCGGGCCACAAAATGCACCTGGGGCAAATGCTCGAGCAACAGCCGCTCGCGCTCGGCATCATCCAGCGGAGGCGCCAGAGTTGGAGGGAGTTGCGGAAGAATGATCTGTTTGGCGTCGTGAGCCGTTCGCGGGATCATGCGGCATTACCTCCGCCCTGCGTATTGCGCGCCTGCAACTGGTAGCCAATTCCCCGGACCGTGCGAATTAATTTGTGCTCGCAGGGCGCGTCCACTTTCTTGCGGAGGTAGTTGATATAGACGTCGACGACATTCGTCATCGTGTCGAACGAGAGATTCCAGACGTGCTGGATGATCTCCGTTCGCGTCACGTGCTGCCCGGAATTGCGCATCAGGTATTCGAGAAGCGCGAACTCTTTCGGCGTGAGTTTGAGCTTTTTACCCGCGCGTTTCACGGAATGTTCGATGCGGCTGAGCTCCAAGTCCTCCACGCGCAGCACCGTCGGCGGATAATGTTGGCCACGACGCAACAGCACCCGCACCCGCGCGGAAAGCTCCGCGAAAGCGAACGGCTTAAATATCAGGTCGTCCGCGCCGAGATCGAGCGCCTGCACGCGCTCTTCAGCGGTGGTTCGCGTGGCCAGAATCAGGATCGGCAGCTGCTCGCGCGTGGCGCGCACGAACCGCAATAATTCGAGCGCCTGCGGCTGCGGCAGGTCGAAATCCAGAATGGCCGCGTCGTAGCGATGCTCGCGGGCCAGCGTTTTCGCTTGGTGAGGATCGATCGCGAGGTCGACAACGTATTTCTCAGCGTGAAATTCCCTCTCCAAAAACATGCCGAGCGTGGGATCGCTTTCGGCGATAAGAATGCGCATGGTTTCTCCTGAGGAAGGGGGAAATGCGAGAGGGATTTCGACTTTAATGAGCGGTTGCGGGAAAATCAAATCAAATCGTCATGCAAACTGCCGAAACATTTGGAAGTGTGACTATCGGGCGCAAAAATGTGCCATAGCGGAACACTCTGATAGAAACTGCTAATAGATCGGGGGCGCAAACACGGATTCGATCTTAATTTACGGCCGGGTCATCTTGTCCGGGCGGATGATTTCGTCGAACTCTTTTTCGGTCAGGTAACCCAGCTTCTGATTTGCTTCACGCAGGCTAATGCGCTCGTGATGCGCTTTCTTGGCAATCTCCGCGGCCTTGTCATAGCCGATTTTCGGGTTCAATGCGGTCACCAGCATCAGCGAGTTCTTCACGTACTGCTCGATGCGCTGGCGATCGAGCTCCATGCCCCGCACGCAATGGTCGGTAAACGAGCGGCAGGAATCGGTGAGCAGCCTGACGGAGTGAAGAAAATTGTGAATGATCACGGGCTTGAAAACGTTCAGCTCGAAATTTCCCTGTGAGCCGGCGAATCCGATGGCGGCGTCGTTGCCCAGCACTTGCGCGGCGACCATGGTGATGGCTTCGGACTGCGTAGGGTTCACCTTCCCGGGCATGATCGACGAGCCCGGCTCGTTTTCCGGCAACAGCAGCTCGCCGAGGCCGGCGCGCGGGCCGGAACCGAGCCAGCGCACATCGTTGGCGATCTTCATTAGCGACGCGGCAAGAGTTTTCAGCGCGCCGCTGGCGAAAACGAGTTCGTCATGCGCGGAAAGCGCCGCGAATTTATTCGGATGCGATTTGAAAGGCAGGCCGGTCAGCTCGCCGATTTTTTTCGCGGCGCGCTCGCCGAATTCCGGATGCGCGTTCAGCCCGGTACCCACTGCCGTGCCGCCGATGGCGAGATCGTAAAGGCCCGGCAGCACTTGCTTCAGCCGGTCCACGTCGCGGTCGAGCAGGCTGGACCAGCCGGACATTTCCTGCGCTACGGTGAGCGGCGTGGCATCCATTAAGTGCGTGCGGCCGATTTTGACCACGTCGCCGAATTCGCGCGCCTTGGCGTTCAACGCATCGCGCAGCCTCTCGACTGCAGGAATCAATGCCTGGGCCACGCGCGAAGCGGCGGCGATATGCATGGCGGTCGGGAACGTGTCATTCGACGACTGCGACATATTTACGTCGTCGTTCGGGTGGATCGGCTTCTTGCTGCCCATCACGCCGCCGGAAATTTCGATAGCGCGATTCGAGATCACCTCGTTCGCGTTCATGTTGGTCTGGGTGCCGCTGCCGGTTTGCCAGATGCGCAGCGGAAAATGTTCGTCCAGCTTTCCGGCGATCACTTCGTCGGCGGCCTGCACGATCAGCGCGGTCTTTTCGGGCGAGAGCTTTCCGAGATCCTGGTTCACCAGCGCGGCGGCTTTCTTCAAAATCCCCAGCGCGCGAATCAGCTCGGGCGGCATTTTGTCCGTGCCGATATCGAAGTGGATCAGCGAACGGGCGGTCTGCGCACCATAGTAGCGGTCGTTCGGCACTTCGATCTTGCCCATGCTGTCGGATTCGATTCGAGCGCCCGATTTGGGTGCGGACGACGCTTTTGCGTCCACGCTACGTTCCCTCCTGAAGAGTTGCGCGATGACCTCCTCAGCATACTGCAAAAACTGTATGCCGCCGACGCGCTGCGGAAATTTTGCGCGGGCTAGTACCGCCTGAGGGCTTCATCGGAAATTCGTGTGGCGCCGTGGCGCGCTGTAATCACGACACTTGCGGGTACTGTCGCATTTGTGGCGCGAAGGTGTTGGCATTGCAGGTATCCGAGTTGGAGCGGCCAATCGCGCTATGTGCGTGGCGCTTCCATAGGTTATTCGAAGCGCGCAACTCATAGGAGGCTTACCGACATGGACGAATTTCAGCAGGAACCGATTCACGTCGTCAAAGAAGAAGACGTCCGCACGGAGCGGAGCACTGCCAGCGCATGGCTGGCCGCCGGGCTGGTGATCCTGGTAGTCGCCCTCGGCTTGACCACGGTCTACATTCATCAGCAGCAGAACAACGCCAAGACGCTCGCCGCGCGCGACACCGCCATGGACGCGACGATTGGACAACTGCAGAACCAGGTCGACACCCTGAAGTCGCAGCTGGATCAGGGCCCGGCGGCGCTGCCCGCCCCGGTGGTGACCCAGGCCGAATTGGATGCGGCCAAGGCCGCGGCCAATCGCCGCGCCGCGGCTGATTCGAAGCGCTTCAGCGCCATGCAGTCCACGATTGACGATCAGATGAAAGCGTTGAACGACACCCAGAATCAAGTGTCGCAGACGCGGACCGATCTCGAAGCCGGCATCAACTCCACGCGCAACGACCTGAACGGATCGATCGCGCGCACGCATGACGAACTCGTATCGCTCGAGCAGAAGGGCGAGCGCAGCTATTTCGAGTTCGACATCACCAAGGCCAAGCACTTCCAAAAAGAAGGACCGCTGATGGTTTCGCTGCGCAAAGCCGATCCGAAACACGGGAAGTACGACTTGGCGATGGTGGTGAACGACAACCAGCTCAGCAAGAAAAGCGTGAATCTCTACGAGCCGGTCTGGATCAACGGAGCGGATCGCGAACAGGTTCAGCTGGTCGTGAACAAGATCGACAAGGATCACATTCACGGCTACGTGAGCGCGCCGAAATACGCGCAGTCGGCGAGCATGAAGACCGTCTCCGACCGCACTGGCACGGCCATGGGCGGCGAGAACCGCAACCCCGGCGACGCATCAATCAGCGCGGCCGGCAAGGACGTGCCCGCACCGAACGATCCGACGGGCACCCCGGAAGCGCCCAAGTCTCAACCGCAACAAGAGCAGTAACGCCTCGCAGCCGCCTCTGCAGTAACGTCTGCAGACGATCCGGCAGGGCCCGCGCACTGGCTCTGCCGGATTCCTTTTTTCGCCATCGACTCGACCGAAACACACGCTTCCGGCCCGCCGGGACGGCTTGCGAGCTGCACTTACGGTTGAAACCGCGAAAATCGAAACTACGAAAAAATTCTCGATTAGAACGGCCGAAAAGCGCGTTTTATAAGGCTTTTCGGCATATTCTAATTCTCATAGTTTTCGATTAGAAATTCCACAGCCGGAGTCTTGGGGCGCTCATTTTCGGTTTCCCGAGGAGGCGCGGCTTTTTGTAGAGCGCCGGCGGCGCGGCGGTGGGGATTTTGCTGCGCGATCGAGCAGATTGCCAGCATTGTCGAGGCGGGCATAAGTGCGGATGGCGTGGATGACGCTGCTGGCGTTGGCTTCGACCGTGTTGGCCTGCTCGATGAGCGGTTCAAGGGCAAAGCGGAGCATGCGGCGACGTCGATCGAAAAGCCCCAGAGCGTGGGCGTGGCGGTAAATTGCGGAGGCGTAGGGAAGGTCGTGGTCCCGCGCGATGTGCACCGGGCTATACCAGCGCAGAAATTCCGCCTCGATGGCTTCGCGCTCCGCGTGCTCGCACACGGTGCATTTGCGTTCGTGATGACCGAGAGAATTTGGTGTGTCGGGTTTGGGGCCGCAGCCGGTTCGGTAGGCGCGCCAGGCTGAGAAGTCTTCGTGTCGCATGATAATCCTCGTGAGGCATAGTGTGGCCTCGACCGACGCTAGCATTACGAGGGCAAGGAAATGTCAAGCGGCGCCTGTGGACTCTTGGGGACAGTCGCCACCTGGGCCGTACAGAGGGCAGGGCAATTTCGAATCAACCGGAGTTGCTGGAACGCAGTCAGGCAAACTTTCGACTAATTGGTTTCGGCTGTTGATTGACCTGGCGAATTCGGGTAGCTCTCTTGAAATTTCCGCGCTGGCGGGTGAGCGATCGCAAATTCGGCGGCAGTATCCTGAGCATCAGCACTTCGATATCGTGCATCATCGCGGGGTTCTTTATGGAATACCAGCTAAAATGGTCCCACAGATGCCTACGTTGTTTGCTGAAGCTTCCTTCAAGAATTCGCCTTCTAATGTTTCCCTTCCCGACATACATGGGCATTGAGCCGTCGAAGAGCACATAAACGCCAGCCCCGCCGTTTTTGCGATCCGGGATTCGTGCGATGTTTTCCTCGTTGCGCGCCCACATGGTTCCGTAGCGTCTGACGACTCGCATTTCGTAAGCTCCCCCGTGTGAGTTCGCTACTGCCTTGCCCAATCCGCAAGGATCAGCTCGCATACCTTTTTCACACCACCTTTAATGCCTCCGCCTTCCTTCGTCTCCAGAAGGTCGCCATTCTTGTCCGCGACTTGCATTTGATTATCTCTAGCGAAAAGCCCTACTTCGATGTGATTCAAAAGGACTGTGTAGTCGGCGGCCTGTTGATTGATAGTGACTCGCACGCCTTGGCAGACTTTTTCGAAGTCCTTTCCCATTTCCATGGACTGGTCCCGGCGCGCATTCCAAGTATTGCCGTGACTGGCCGACTGCAGGAACACACGGGGCTGCCCCTTGGATACGGGAGCGTTGAGCGGAGCTTGCTGGGCGGGAGCAAGAGATTGGTTCGATGTGGTCGGTGCTGGTTGAGTCGAGGTCGATGCGGGAGGCGTTGCCGACTGCTGTACCTGGGGTGGGGCCGAAGACTGAGCTGGCGCGTAGGTGACTTGGCGGCAGGCTTGGCCGTTTAGTACGGTTTCACCGGGATAGAGGAAGCCGCCGGATTCTTTGAGGTCGCGGCAGACCATTTGCGTCTGTGTTTGCGCGAAGGACGGCGCGGCGCAGAGGAATAAAGCGAGCAAGAGTACCTTTTTCACGTTGCCTCCTCGGAAGTTGGTCGGGTTCTATTTTGGGAAGAGACGCTAAAACCGAAAATGGTACTTTCCATACTCGACTATTAATTGTTTGGACAATGAGTACCGCGCGTACCAAGCAACGGAGGCGGTGGGTGACATGCGTGGATGGCGGGAGGCGATGCAGGAATTATTGCCACGCGGGATATGTAGCGCCCTGCGGAGCACAGAAGCGCCCGCCTGAAGGCGGCCGCGACGTGGATAGGGCAATGGCGGAGGCGATGGGCAAGGTAGATGCGTGGCGAGGCGTACGCGACTATTCTTGCCGGGCACAGCATGCTGTGCCCCTACGAACACAATGGCCACAGAGGCGGTGATAGTCGCTGAGAATCGGAGGGTGCGAAGGCGTCAGCAACTGGGGCTGAAATTACTCAGTTCCCAGTTGAGCAGCGCCGGAGTCGGCACGCTGGCCGACGCGTTCGCTGCCTAGGTAACTCAGGCTGCGCAGCGCCAATTCGAGGGCTTTCCGTTCCTTGTCGGCGCTGAGATTCTCTTTTAATTCTCCCAGGCGCTCGGATACGGCCGATTCCGCCTGCCTTACGAGTTCGGGAAGGTCGGCTGAATCGAGGGGTTCAGATACTGCCTGAAGCTAGATGGCCTGCCATTCCGAAAAACTGATACCTGTCATGGCGCGCTCCTCCCGGTTCTCACGAGGCCCGGTTTCGTTCGATTCGGGTTAAGTCTCGGTTAGAGGTGCGTTTCAATTTGCCTTCAACTTCCGAGTCTTTCGCGCTTGATGGCCTTGATCACGAACAAGGCGCGGTTGATGGCGTCTTGCTCGTGACGCCCGTCACTGGATTTCTGGATCTGCCGCAGACGGTCGGAAATCTTGGCTTCCGCTTTTTGGACTTTTTCGGGCAATTTCTCGCGATCGGTTTCGCGAATCACGTCCTCGAGCGGAATTTGCCACTCGGGATAAAGAGATTCGTAGCGTTGACTCATGGGGAACCCGATCAGGCGGGCGAATTCGCCGAGCCCGCCAGGACGACGAGCGTAGCGGATTGCGTTATCCGCGTATGTTCGCTTTTGAACACTTTGAAAATTCCTGGCCGTGAGTCTAGCGAAGAAGCAAGCCGCAAGTGACCGCGAGGCTGCGATTATTTTCCTGGGAGGGCCGACAGGAATGCCGGCTTTCAATTGACACTCGACTTGATAAGCCGGCTCGTATTCCCGCACAACTGCGATCGAATTTAGCAGGATTGTGGTGAGATCACGCGCAAGTCATCGGCGTCGAAGTGATGCGTCGTGTCATGCGCGACCATCCCGATCGCGCCCAGGGCTATTTCCCGGGCGTCGAACGGAAGGCAGAGGAACAGGCGCGATGTTTCAGGGGCGTTGAATCATCTCAATGCGGTTGCCGACCGGGTCGATCGCGATGCCAATGAGGATGCCCGTGTTTCCGAAGGCGCGAGGGTCGCCAGCCATGGAACCGCCCGCGGCCTTGATGGCCGCGACGGTGGCCTTCATGTCCTTCACGTCCAAAATGACGTGCGCAATCGGGTCTTTCAGGTCGTCGGAATCGCGATGAGTGATCACGATCGGCTCGCTCTTGTTGGCTTTCGCAGCGTCGGCCGTGGCGCCAAAGTTCACGAAGATTTCCGCTCCTCCGGGCACGTTGATGCGATTGACCTCTTGCATGCCGAAGGCGGCCTCGTAGAATTTCGCCAGCGCGGCGGTATCCTGCGCGCCAACCCGCACGGAGTTCAGCGACACTTGCGCGTGCGTGGCGCTAGAAAGGAGCAGCACGGTAGTTAGGACTATTCCAGCGGTACAAGTTTTTTTCATCGAAGTCTCCTGTGGCGCGCGTCATTCACACGCATCATTCTTCCTAAGACCGCGCCCGGATTCAACAGCTCGTCTTCCCGTCGCCAATACTCGGATCAGCGGTGGAATCCTAGCCGCCAAAGGTCTAAACTTCAACCAAGTTCCTCAGAAGCGCTCCGGGAGGATAATCCGACACCGAATGATGCTTCCGCCGGCTCTCGCGTCCGGCTCCCGGAAATTCTCGCTGCCGCCGGTGCGGGCACAATTCCAGATCTGTGGAGGGAACAAATGAGTAGGGCCCTGAATTACGTGCTCCTCGCCATCGCCGTGATGCTTTCGGCCGGTTCGGCGCTGGCGCACCATTCGTTTGCGATGTTCGATCAGTCCAAGGCGGTGACGATCGAGGGCACGGTCAAGGATTTCCGCTGGACCAATCCCCACGTGTTTATCCAATTGCTGGTGAAGACGGATAACGGCAGCGACGTTGAGTGGAGCATTGAGATGACCAGTCCGGAGCATTTGGCGCGCGTGGGGTGGCGGCCCGGAACCGTGAAGGCAGGCGACAAGGTGAGCCTGGTGATCCATCCGATGCGCGACGGCAGCGCGGGTGGACAGTATATTTCGGGCACGGGACCAGACGGCCCGTTCGCCGGCTCGCCCGTGCCGCAAGGCCCAGCGAAGTGACTCCGCAGGGGCTGGCGCTAGCGGTGCTCCTGCTGGGGAGCGCGGCGGTCGTTTCCATGTCGCCCAGGGGAATGGCAGCCGTTGGCGCGTCGGTTGGAATGCCGGATTGGAGCGGGCAGTGGGAAAACGTCGGTGGGACGCCCGATGCGTCGGGTGGATTCAATGAGTCGCTCAAGGACGTCCTGAAGAATATGCAGTGGAACCCACCGAACAGACCCGAGTTGCAGGCGCGAGTAGACAAGATCGTCGCCGGCGAACACAAAAGATTGGACGCCATCGCTCGGGGAGAAGATCCGGGCGGGGTCGACGCGAAGGCGTGTACGTTTGGATTTCCCTTGATCATGCTGGATTCACCGCTGATGTTCGAGATTCTGCCGACGCCGAAGGAAACGACGCTGATCTTCTCGAGCCGCGAGATCCGGCACGTATACACGGACGGAAGGCCGCACACGCCGAAAGAGGATCTGTGGGCGACGCCCTGGGGTGATTCGATCGGCCACTGGGAAGGAAAGACTCTGGTGGTCGACACGATCGCGGTGAAGTCGCCTTTTGCTTCTTCGGAGTCCGAGGGTATCGCCGTATTGGCTTTGGGAGACGTGGAGGGCTTGCAGACGGTCACTATCTTGAGCTCGCAGGCGCACTTCATCGAGAGGATCCGGATGATCGACAAAAGTCATCTGGAGGATCAGATGACGGTGCTCGATCCGACGAGTTTCACAGCGCCCTGGCATTTGACGCGCACGTATGAACGGGTGGCGCACGTGAATCGGATGCTTTATGAGGACTGCGAGGGCGAGGAACGCAATCCTGTTGTGAACGGCCGGTTCACGCTCACGCCGCCGCCATCGGCGCCGCCGCAGCCGGGTACATCACCGAATAGCGGTCCGTCCACCCCGTCACCGGCGCCTAAATAGCTTTCCATTCCGATACCTGACGAACAGTTGCGTGTGATCTGCGTTTCAACGCACGGCTCGGGGTCCTATGCTGGACGGCAGCCGGTTCTACACCAGCTCCGGAAATCTTTGGCATCGTGAGGTGTCCATGACGAAGAAGGGATATTGGATCGTGAATCACATGTCGGGGGCGGATGGCGCGGCGATGGCGGAGTATGCCAATGCCGCGAGACCGGTGATCGAGGCGGCCGGAGGGCGCTTGATTTTGCGGGGGCAGCCGGCGAAGGTGGGCGAGGCCGGGGTGGTTGAGCCGTCGATTGTGGTGGAGTTTGAGAGCTTGGAGAAGGCGCTGGCAGTTTACGAGAGTGAGGGTTATCAGGCGGCGCTGAGGATACTCGAGGGGAAAGTGGGGCGCGATTTCCGAATTGTGGAAGGGATGTGAGGATCGCGCTTGTCCCGCAAAGGCTCGAGGGATTCTTCGACTGCGGGACAGACGTGCCGCGAGAGCGGCACGAAGTGCCAAATCGTCTGGTCCCTACGCTCAGAATGACGGCGTTAGAGGCTAAGCAAAAGGCCCACGTCAGCGCTTCTTTTTGGACTTCGTGGGCTTGGCGTACATGGCGGACTGCTTCAGGGCTTCCTGGGATTGTTTGAAAGCTTTGGCGGCGTGCTCCATGGCCTGCTGAGCGTGTTCGTGTCCTGTGAGGTGGTCCTGCTTGCCGTGACCGGCGGAGGCGGCGCGATGTGCGTGCGCGGCCAGTTCGTGCATTTCGGCTGCTCGGACGTGATAGTTCCCTGCCATGAGTGCCTCCTGATGCGCGAACAACGGTAACAAGTTGCAGAAGCGGTGTCCACCCGTGGCGCCGGGCTCCGCTCAGAATGACGCGCAAAATAAGAAAGCCCGATAACGCCGATTCGCAACGGCTTGACCGGATTTGTTTGGGCGATTATGCTGGGCTGAAATTCGGGGGAGATTCCAATGAAATTGTGGGCGTATGTTCTCGCGCTTGCTGCTGCATGCGTGATAACGCTGGGGACGAGCGCAGCTGCGCCAGGGCCGCATCATTCGTTCGGCGTGGAGTATGACGCGAACAAACCTATTTCGCTGACGGGCACGGTAACCGAGATCGAGTGGACGAATCCGCACTGTTTTATTTACCTCGACGTGAAGGACAAGGACGGCAAGGTCACCAATTGGAAGATGGAGGGCTTTCCGCCGAGCGTGCTCTATCGCACCGGGTGGAGACGCGATCAGACGGTGAAGATCGGCGACACGATCACGATGACCGGGTGGCAATCGCGCGTCGGCGGGCCGTGGGGACATTCGCGCGAGGTGGCGCTAGCGGACGGAAGGAAGTTCTATTTTGGGCCGCCGCCGGGCACCGGCGATGGCGGGACCGGCGCTCCGGGATCGAGTCCGACGACGCCGGGGCAGGCGCCACCGGATGCTGGGGCGAAGCAATGAGCGGCGCGCTGGTTAAGTGGGCCGAGGCTAAAGCCCCGGAATCTTCGCGGTCTTTTTTCGCGGGGCTGAAGCCCCACGCTTTTTCCCTCTTGAATATTTCACGCGTAGCTTTGGCGACGGCGGTGTTGTCAATCACTGCGTTGGCATCGCCGAATTTTACTTCCACTGCCATCGCGCAGCAGTCTATTCCTCAGAAACTTGTAGCAGGAAGAGATGTGCCACGGATGCCGGATGGGCATCCGGACATGACGGGCGTTTGGCAGGGCGGAAGCAATCGCATCGGGACGTGGGAAGACGCGAATGTGGATGGCGGATTCGTCGCGGGAAACACACCGATCACGCCTTACGCGATCAAGGAAAAGCAGCCACAACCGGAGTATCAAGCGTGGGCGCAGAAAAAAGTGGACGAATCGTACGCGCGGCGGGGAGTGGATGAGCCGATGGTGCGATGCCTGCCGCCGGGAGTGCCGCGGACGACTTTGATGGGACTGTTTCCGATGCAGATCGTGCAGACGCCGAAAATGGTGGTGATGCTGTTCGAGGTGTTCCACGAGTTCCGGCTGATTCCGATCGACGCGAAGCATCCGGACGATCTCGATCCGAGTTACATGGGTGACTCCATCGGGCATTGGGACGGCGATACGCTGGTTGTCGACGTGACTGGATTCAACGACAAGACGTGGCTGGCGGGCGTGGGGACAATTCACAGCGAAAAGCTGCACGTGATCGAAAAATTCACGCGCATGGATCGCAATACGATTGTGTACGAGTCGATCGTCGAAGATCCGGAGGTGCTGGCGAAGCCGTGGGTCCGGCGCGGAACGATCATGCTGCGCGAGGGGACACGACTACAGGACTACCAGTGCGTGGAGAACAATGAGGATTTGCAGCGGTACAACGAGATGTTGAAGGATGAGTCGGTTTTTCGAAGGAAAACGCAGTAGCGACAACGCGCGCGGTCGGTACGACTGTCTTGATTTGTTTACGCAGTGGAGAGATTCTTCGACTGCGCGACCGGACGTCCCGCACGAGCGGGACGAGGTGCCAATCCGTCCGGCCACGCCGCTCAGAATGACGGCGAAACCAAAAAAGACTCAAAAACCCTCCACCCTCACAGAGCGAGGATGGGCACTCCCAACAGTAATGAGGAGCGGGCTACGTAGCGTTTTGGGCAAGTGAATTTTGCATTTGACGGGGAATCGGACTATCTTGCCGAGTAACTTTCCAGTGCGGAGCTAAGCGCCGGAAAGCATTCGAATTGCAGCCGGCGAATGCCCCAGCCCGGCGCCGCCTCAGTCGATTGCAGCACAATCGAGAACCGCAGGAGGCACCGTGCCACAGGCCGACACGCGCGTGATGGGGCAAACCAACAACATGACCGACATGTGGAAACACTGGGAAGGCCAGGTCGCGGACGGACGCTACCCGCTGCGCCAATATCTTGGCGGAACCGAGCGCGGACCCGTGTTTCTGACTGAGTCCGCCGACGGACAGAAGTGCGCGATCAAGCTGGTGCCCGCCGACCCACAGAATGCCGACGCCCAGATGACGCGCTGGGAGCAGGCAGCGAAACTGGAACATCCGCATCTGGTGCGAATTTTTCAGACCGGGCGATGCCGGCTGGGCGATGCGCGGATGCTCTACGCGGTGATGGAGTTTGCGGAAGAGGATTTGTCGCACGTAGCACCGGTGCGGCCGCTGACGGCCGTGGAAGCCGGGGAGATGCTGCGGCCGACGCTGGAGGCGCTGGCGTTCTTGCACGGCAAAGGACTGGTGCACGGGCATGTGAAGCCGTCGAACATCATGGCGGTGGGTGAACAGCTGAAGATTTCGTGCGATGGCGTTAGCGCGGCGCGGAGTCCGTCACTTGGACGCGCGAAGGCGACGGCTTACGACGCGCCGGAGGCTGGGACGCGGGGCGGGTCGGCCGCAGGAGATGTGTGGTCGCTGGGCGTGACGCTGGTGGAAGTGCTGACGCAGAAATTACCGGCGTGGGAATTCAAGGGACAAGAAGAGCCTGAGCTGCCGCGGATGTCGGCGCCGTTTGGAGATATTGCCAAGCAGTGTTTGCGGCGTGATCCGCAGGCGCGATGCACGCTGGCAGAGATTGCCACGCGGCTGGATCCGGACGCGCCGCCGCTGGGACGGGTGCAGGCGGCTGCCGTGAAGGGCGCTGCGATTGCCCCGCCTGCTGAGCTGGTGCGGGCGGCTGCGGGGGTGCCTTCCGGTGCGCCGAAACCCGCGGTACAGGTTGAAGTTTCTTCCCCGCCTGTAGCAGACGCGAAGCCGTCCGTTGCAGCGAAGCCGAGAGTGGCGGCGACTTCCCTGCCCTTAAGAGCTGCTGCTCCGAAGCGCAGTTACGCGTGGCCTGCCATTGCAATCGCGGCGGTGGCTCTGCTTGCGGTTTTCTTTGCGCCGAAATTGCTTCATCGGAATCGGGAGATGTCGCCGGATTTGACGGCGTCGGCATCGGATCAGCCCGCCACCGCCCCAATTCCTGCGGCGAGCGCGGTGCCCGTCGAGGCGAAGAAATCCGAACCGGCGGCGGTTCCCGCTCTTGCAATGAAGCCTGCGATCGCCCGAAAGAAAATTGTGGCTGGCGGGGCTGGTGGCAGCGTTGTTCATCAGGTGCTGCCTGACGTGCCACGGACAGCGCTGGAGACGATCCGTGGGACAGTGCGGACAGGCGTGCGCGTGAAAGTGGACGCGTCGGGGAAAGTGATGGCCGCGGATTTGGAATCGGCGGGACCGAGCCGGTATTTCGCGAACTTGGCTGAGAAGGCCGCGCGGGAATGGAAGTTTGCTCCTCCTGCCGTGGATGGACAGGAGGCGCCGAGCGAGTGGGTAGTGCGGTTTGAGTTTTCGCCCGACGGAACGAAGGCGACGGCTACGCAGGCGTCGCAGTAGCGCGATTGAAAAAATGCGCCCGCGAGAAGGCGGCCGCTACGAAGTCAACTTCAAGAACCCCACCCTCACAAATCGAGGATGGGCACCCGCAAATTCCAACCCGTCGAGCAAAATCGTCATCACGCGTGGCGACTATTTTTTCGGGGTAAGTCTCAGGATGTTGCCGGCGTCCGTTAGGACAAGTAGCGAGCCGTCGGGGGCTTGCAGGGCCAAGCGTATTCTCTGACCTAGGTCCGTGAGCAAGTGTTCTTCGCCTACGACCTTGTTGCCGTCTAGCACCAGGCGAATTAGAACTTTTCCGTAGAGCGCGCCGATAAAAACATTTCCCTTCCAGTCTGAAAACATGTCGCCGGTGTAGAACAACATTCCGCTCGGGCCGATATCCGGATACCAGAAATAAATCGGCTGTTCAGTCCCTTCCTTCGCTTGCGCGCCGTTGCCAACCACGTCACCTGAGTATTGGCGGCCGTAGGAGACGTTGGGCCAGCCGTAGTTCTTTCCCGGTTTGATGATGTTGATTTCGTCGCCGCCCATGGGGCCGTGCTCGTCGAGCCAGAGATCGCCGGTGGCGGGATTGATAGCCAGACCTTCGGGGTCGCGATGGCCGTAGGAATATGTTTCGGCCGGGACGCCGCTGGTGCCGACGAACGGATTGTCTTTCGGGATCGAGCCGTCGGAGTTGATGCGAGCGACGCGCCCGGTGTAGGTGCGCAGAATCGACTCGTCGTTGACGAGATGCGTCGCGGGATCGCCCTTCGCGTCGTAGAGCATGGAGCGGTCTGCGCCGCTGACGAAGAGTTTGCCATCGGGCGCGAAGACCAAACGGCGTTCGAGGCCGTCGAGGAGGACCTGGACATTTTCGAGACTTTTTTCGTCGTCGCTCAGGCGGGCGCGGGCGAGGCGCTCGGTGCCGATGGGCTTGGCGCGGCGCTGAACGAGGGGAAGCTGGAGTTGTTTGCCATAGAATGAATTTGGCCAGACGCCGGGCTCTTCGCCGTCGGGCGGGGCGTAGTACGTGAAATAGATCAGGCGGTTTTCGCCAAAGTGCGGATCGAGGACCACGTCGTGCAAGCCGCCGGCGCCGATGACTTTTACATCAGGAACTCCGGCGAGCGGGCGATGAAAAATGCCGTCCTTGTTGACGATGCGCATTTCGCCGGTGCGTTCGGTAACCAGGATTTCGCCGCCCGGAAGCAGCGCCATCGACCAGGGATTGTTGAGGCGCGTGACGAGGGTGTCGACCTTCAGCGCGGGCGAGAGTTTTTGCGGAGCGGGAGCGCCAGTTTGGCCGGGGAAAGCGGGTTTGGGCGGCGGATAATCCGTCGCTTTCGCCTGAGCACGGGCGAGGGATGGAATGAGTGCGAGCGAAAAAGCCGACAGAGATAGAACTGCGAGCGCGGCATTTTTCATGATTCCCCCGGGTCGAACCGGATGAGAGTACCTGCGGCGGTGCGATTAGGCAAATTGATTGGGCAATTGATCGCTGGGTGAAAAGTCCCACCGCCACGCCAAGGCGCCCGACTGAAGGCGGCCGCTACAGAAGCGACAGCAACTTCACGATCCTTGAGCGGCGCGCTCGATTTCGGCGTTGATTTCACCGCCGATTAGGAATGCGAGGCCCGTTACGTAGAGCCATAGAAGAAGAATCATCACCGCGCCGAGTGAGCCGTAAGTGGTGCTGTAGGTGTTGAAGAAGTGGAGATAGACGCGCAAAACCACCGACGAGCCGAGCCAGAGCAACATGCCGACGAAAGAGCCAGGGGTGACCCAGTGGCGGCGATGGTATTCGAGGTTGGGGCCCACGTAGTACACAAGCGAGAAAGAGAACAGCACGAAGAATGCGGCGGCGGGCCAGCGCAATGCCTGCCACGCGCCCAGAACAAACGACCCACGGGTGAATTCCGACGCGAACCAGTCCGCGATGTGATTGCCGAGCAGCACCATCACCAGAGCTGAAAGAAGCAGGACGGCCATGACGAGAGTAAGACCGAATGCGATGGCTCGGATGCGCAACCAGGAACGCGCTTCGCGGACACGGTAAATGACGTTGAGCGTGGAGATCATGGAACCGACTCCGCCGGCGGCGAACCAAACGGCGGCGACGATGCCGAAGGTGAGTTTGCCGCCGCCGCTATTGCGGGCCAGCTCGTCCAGTATGGAACCGACCAGCTGCGAGGCGGCAGGGGGCAGGAAATCGGTGAAGTAGGAGATCAGGTAGTCGAATGTCGTCGAACCACGGGCGGCAAAGAGCCCGAAGATCGAGAGCAGGAAGAGCATCAGCGGGAAAAATGCCAGGACGAAGTCGAAGGCGAGGCCCGAGGCGCGGTCGAGCAGATCGTCGGTGAAGATGGAGTGGAAGACGTTGACGGTAAGGCGCCAGGGAGAGAGGCCGCCGAGTTTCCAGAGGGAGTCGAGTTCGGAGGCGGCAGTGCTCATTTGATTTTGAGATGTTGCAACATTCCGGGCGCGGGCGGTCGGATTTTTCTTGGTGGGGAGTGGGAAAGCGTTACGGATGAGTGGGGCATGGGCGACAGCGGTTGTGGTGCCGCCCCTACGAAGTTCGGAGAAGCCAAGAACTCAGGTAGCCGGGACAGTCTTTGGAGCGTGGCGAGTTTGCGGTAGCGAGTCGGGGCACAAAAACATTCGATACATATTCCGGCTCGGGAAGACTTGAAAGAGCTTCGGCCAATTGCGAAGCCCAGTTTTCCGTGGAGACTGCGACGGCGAGTTCCGGGGCGTCGGCGTAGGCTCGCAGGTTGTGGGCCAGCGTCGCGCGCTGACGACGAGCATCGTGGTGCCCTTCGTAGAGCGCGGCGTAGCTGAGTTCCCTGCCGCAAGCCACGGACGAGGAAAAATCGGCGTAGGTGGCGAGGCCTGCTACGCGGCCAGGATCTTTTTCGAGGTGCGTACGGAGCGGGCCGTACCAGAGCCGGACGGCATCCTGATTTGTGGCGAATGCTTTGGCGCCGAGGCGCGCGAGCGCTTCGGCGAATGCGCGGCAATCAGCGTAGCGCTCGTCGTAGATCACGGCGGTGATGGCGATTCGCTCACCAGTGACATGAACCTCGACGCGCGTGCCAGCACCCTGCAGGGCGGCCGATGCGGAGCCCCAAAGCGCGGCGGGTAATGCGGCGGGGACGATTGCGGCGCCGGCGTTTTTCAGGAAGTCGCGGCGTTTCATGGCCGGCTCCCCATGGCTGGAGGCGACGTGCGAGCCGAAGCCGGGCGCGCGATGAAGGCGGCGATCAGGTTGAGCTCGCTATCAGGAACTTCAATGCGCGTGTGGGGCGGCATGCCATTGATCCCGACGCGTGTGATTTTCTTCACGTACTCGGCGGTTAGATCAGTGCGCTCGGCGAGCAGCGCGCGGTCTTTTCCCAGCCGACGGCCGAGCATGATCGTGCCGGTGCCGCCCGCGAGATGGCAATAGCCGCAGCGGGCGTGGAAAAGCTTGTCGCCTTCGGCGTATTTTGCGGGATCGTCCGGGGACTTGGACTGTGCCGCACGAGGATGGCCGAGGCCGATGGAAATGGCGAGGGTCATCAATGCAGCGAAGCTGAGGTAAGGAGCAAGCGATTGCAAAGGAGACCGGGGAATCATGCGCGGCTCCCGCGGTAGACCTTAGGCCAGATACCCTGCTTGCCGGGAGCGAGGACCCCGTTGGGGTCGAGCGCGTCCTTTACGGTTTCGTTGAGGCGCCGGAGGGCGTGATTGTTGTAGTCGAAGGTCAGCGCGACGTCGTCCATGAAGGAGATGTGAGTGCGATATTCGCTGTAGCCTTCATGCGCGGCGTCAGCGACGAGGACTTTGAACAGATCGCGGACTTTTTTCGTGAGCGCGTTATCGTCGCGGTCGTAGACCATCATGTTGACGTTGATGGCGTAACGATCGAACAGGGTAAAGGAGCCGTAGTAATCGACGCCGATTTCCTCGTAGCGTTTCTTGGTGCTGTGGAATTGCCTGAGGACGTGTTCGCTATTGGCGGGCAGCACGGGCGAGAACCCGAGATGGCCGCCGCGGCCGCCGCGCCAGTTGATTATCTGGAGCGGATTCGTGGTGGGCACTCCGGCGCCCGAATTCTGGATGGGATCGCCGCGATGCCATTTCACGACTTCGAATTCCTGCTTGGTATGTTTTGCGAAAGCGGCCTTGATGATTCTAGCGTGGGCTTCATTCACTTCGTCGTAGCCGTAAAGTCGCAGATCGATTCCCCACCATCCGAGATTGTATTTGTCGAGGATGGTGCGGAGGACGTCGTCCGGCAAGGCGCCGTCGCCCTGATACCACTGGCTGCGGGGTGTCTGCGTGGCGACCACGCGCAGAGAATTTCCGATGCTGAGATTCTGCTCGAGAACTCCGTTGAGACGCAAGGGCTGCAGAGCGTCGATGGCCCAGCCGACGTCGTCGGGGTTCGGCAATTGCATGCGGAGACCGAGCGTGGCCTCAGGTTCCGGCATCAGCCACATGCCCAGTTTTGTAACCACGCCGAAATTCGACTGCACGAAAACTTGATCCCAAGAGGGGCCGAAGCCGTACTTGAACAGGTGCCAGTTGGGGCTATTGGCCATGGCACCGGTGCCGGTGCGAATCACGTCACCGCTGGGCAACACGATTTCCATGCCGCAGATGTTTTTCGTGTTTTCGCCGTAGGGCGTGTAGCCGTATCCGCGCTCCAGGGCGTTGCCAACAACGCTGCCCCAGGCGTTAGCTGGGACGGACATCCAGAGTGGGATTTTGTTTTCCTGCAAGTGCGCGAAGAGATCGAAAAAGCCGACCCCGGGTTCGAGAACGCAATAGCCGTAGCGCTCGTCGACGTCGATGATTTTTTTCATGCGGCCCAGGTCGAGCATGACGGTGCCGGGCATAACCGGAGCAGCAGCACCGTAGCCAAGATTTTTTCCGCGCGATATGGGCCAGAGTGGGACTTTGTATTCGTTGGCGAGGCGGACGATGGCCTGGACTTCCTCGGCGGATGCAGGACCGAGGGCAGCGCTGGGAGTGTGCTGATCGGCGTCGCCGGGAGCGTAGATGTCCATGTAGGTGTAGCGGTCTTCTTCGGTGGCCAGGACCCATTGGCGGCCGACTACTCCGGCGAACGCGTCGAGAGCTTTCTGGAAGGTTTTTTCGTTGACGTTTGGCGGGAGAACCAAAGGCATTTCTTGATGCTCCTTTTGGGCTGCCTGGTCTAGGGCTGGCGAAATGCGGCCCCCTTCATATCACAGAGGGCGACCGGCGCTCCACATTAAGGGTGAGCAGCGGGTGAGACAGGGGCGACTGGGCTCATGGCGTCAACGATGCACTTCCAGGAGTTGTCCGATTGTTTCTTCCAAATCGCGACGGAGTTGTTTTCTTCCGTCACTGGCTTGCCGTCCGGGCCCGGCGACGTGATCCAATCCGTGCCGGTGGAGTAGGCGATATCGCCAGATTGTGCGACCTCTATCTCTTGAGTCTTCCAGGTGATGGAGAAGCCTGGGACTGCGAACGCAGCCGAGACATATTGTCGGATCGCGGCTTTGCCGGTGATCGGCGCAGAGCCGGGCGCGAGGATCGTTGCGTCGTCCGTCCAAAACGGCAACGTGCGCTCCAGATCGTGGGCGGTGGCTGCGGCAAGCCAGCCGGCGTCCGCCGCTCGGATGGCGTTTTCTTCCGCTGCAAGATTTGGCTTCTGATGGCTACCGCAGCCGAGCGCCGGGACAACCATCATCAGCGCTATTCGTACGATTGATTTTTTCATCATCCGCCTCCTGTCGGCGGAACGTTACATGTTTAGCGAGTTATTTGCCAGCTTCAGGCACTCAGCGCGGAGAAGTACTTTCGACCAGCTGTACGGGTATTGCACTTGTGGACAGGGGGGTTGCGACGAATCTCCGCGATATGCTGGCGGAGGGTAGAATTCAGTTATACGGGATTGCGAACTTATTCGCGGTCCGGCGAATGGTCCGAGGCGCGTCTTAGGGGTGCCACGAGCTGGTGTTGCCGGGATTCCTTCCGCTTGTTCGAGGGCAGGACGGGGTTTGACGATGGCGCCGTTGTTTCAACGACTGTTTCCAGCCGTGGAGGAAGAGGAACGCCCGAAGGCTGTTCCGGATAATACGTTGGCCGCCCCGAGCGAGGCCGCTGAGACTCCGGCGCTGCCTTCCGTCGTGGAAACCAGTGTCGCGGGACCGGACAGCACAAGCTGGAGTGCTGGCGAGACGGGCGCTGAGACCAGCAATTCTACCGAGAACCACATCCCCGAATCGCACGAGGGACTAATCCACGCGAGCAAACTGCCATCCGCGACGGATACGCTGGCGCAGCTTTTCGCGGAAGCTGCGACGCCTGAAGAAATCCCGGCGGCGAGATCGGAATCCGGAGCGGATGCTTCCGCGAGCACATCGCAGAATCCGGCGTTGGCGAAGGACGCGGCACCAAAGAGACTGGGGCTATTGGCGCGGCTGTTCCGTTCGAAGCGTGCCGCTAAGGAACCGGCGACAGACTCGATGGTGGTCGGACAGATTCCAGAACCAGCGGCAGCTGTCGATGTAGCTGTGGCAGTCGCGTCTGAGTTTGAGGCTGAACCGGTCGCGCAATCGGCGGCGTCTTCGCTCGAACCTCTCGTTTTGGCCGAGATACCCGACATATATGCGCCTGCCGCAGAGCCGCAGGCGATTGCCGCGGAGGATTTGCCATCGGCAGCGGACGAGCTTGAGGATTTGTTCTCGCAGGACGACGTCGCCATTATTTCCGCTGAGGACATTTCATCCGGAGAGGGGCTGGTCGAGACCGAAACGCTCTCTTTCAGTGAAGAAACCGAAGAAGCTCTCCAAGAGCCAATCGATGAGCCCGCTGAAGAAGTTCCCGTGGCTGTCGAGGCGATTTCGGCGGCTACAAGTCTGATTGCCGGTGAATCGCGCGTAGCGGAGCAGGCGGAGGCCACACCGGATTCCTACATGGCGGCGAGCGACGCGGCAGAGCAGTCGTCCAGCGGAGAGACCCGCGGTGCGATTGAGACAAGCGACTCTGAGTGGAGGATTTCTCCTGAAGCCGCGACGGAAATCGCGCGGTCGACCGAAAGCGCGGTCGCCAGCACTCACGGCGACATCTCCACCCACGACGACCCGATTACCACGGCCGAGGGAATTTCGGCGGAGGACTCTCCGACTGAAGAAAACGATTTGGCCGCGGTATCAAAGTCCGTGCCCCAAGCGGAACCGAAACGCCTTTACAAGGATTGGGCATTCGACGAGAAACTGGCGAGTCACGCCGAGTGGGTGGAATCGCACGGTCGCACGGGGCAGCGGGCCGATCTCTCCGGTGCGGAATTGGAAGCGTCGGACCTGATCAGCGTGAACCTGCGCCTGGCGGACCTGCATGACGCGAATTTGCGAGCGTCTGATTTGCTGCTCGCGGACTTGCGCGATGCTTGCCTGGTGCGTGCGGACCTGGAGGAAGCCTGCCTGGTGGGCGCGAATCTGGAGGGAGCGAATCTGGAAGGCGCGTCGCTGGAAACGGCGATGGGCTTGGTGCCGCGGCAGTTTGCGGGCGCGAACCTGCGCGATGCGCTTCTGGCGCCGCATCTGATGGAGTTCGACGCGGTGACGGCGTTCGCGCGCGAGTCGAGGAACGCGTTCCGCTATTTTTGGATGATGACGGCGGCGAGTTTACTTTCCTGGCTACTGATTGCGAAGACGCGCGACGCGCAGCTGCTGACCGACTCGGCCATCATTCCCTTCCTTCATTCGCGAACTGCCGCTGCCGCGCTGCCGACCGCGGAGGCGTATTTGATTGTGCCGGTGGCAATTTTCGTGCTTTACGTGCTGTTTCATTTTCATCTGCAGCGGCTTTGGGATTCCGTGACCCAATTGCCAGCGATTTTTCCGGATGGACATACGCTCGGCGACAGCGGGCCGGGAATCCTTTCCGGGCTGTTGCGAACCCATTTTCGCTGGATGAACCCCGATCCGTCTTCGACGCGACTGGTGGAGAAAACAGCGTCGCTGGCCGCGGCGTACGCCATAGTGCCGATCACGCTGCTGCTGTATTGGATTCGCTATCTCACGCGGCAGGAGATTCACGGGACGATATTGCAGGCGGCGCTGGCGACGACCGCGACCGGGATGGCGCTCCACGCGACATTGAAAGCTGGAAAACCGCAGGAGCGCTGGACGTTTGAGAACAGATGGGCGAACCGTGCGGTTGCGAAGATCAAGGCGATTAATCCGATTTCGGCGGCCGCCGGCATGGGCGTGGTGTTGCTGCTGCTTTCGGCAGGCGTTATTTTCGGAGTGCCGCACGACCGCGCGCGCGCGCCGCAGTACGGGCTGGCGAGTATCCGGCGATGGGCGCCGAACGTGTTTTTCTGGCTGGCGTACGATCCCTATCCGGATCTGACGGAGGCTTCGATTTCGCGTCGGCCGGCTGGATGGAACGGCTCGGACGAGCAGGTAGCGTCCGTCGACGGGCTGCGCGCGAACAGCGCGAAATTCCGTTACACGCAGGGCTACGGAGCGTTCTTCGCGAATGCGCATTTGTGGCGCGCGGATTTTCAAGGAGCGTTCTTGTCCGAGGCGGATTTTCGCGGCGCGGATTTGGGCCAGAGCAACTTGCGATTTGCGATCATGGACCACGCGCGGATGAATCACGCCAATCTGGACCACTCCAATCTGGATGGAGCGGACATGCGGCGGGCGGATCTGCGCGAAGCAAATCTTTCCTATACTTCACTGGAAAACGCGATTTTGGTGGACGCACGGATGGACGGATCGAGCTTTTACACGGCGAAGCTGCCGGGCGCCACACTCACGCGGGCGGTGCTGGAAAAGGCGGACCTGCGCGAAGCGTTCCTTGCGGGCGCGCATATGGACCACGCCGATTTGCGGAATGCGTATTTGTGGTCAGCGCGGCTGCCGGGTGCGGATCTGGGCGGGGCGCAACTCGAGAATGCGATTTTGATTGACGCGGATCTGCAGGGCGCGAACCTCGGAGGAGCGCAATTGACCGGCACGGTGCTGAACGGAGCGACGCTGACGGGTACTAGCCTGGAAGGAGCGGATTTGCGCGGGGCGCTGGGATTGACCGCGAGCCAGGTTTGCTCGGCACGGTCGCGACGCGGAATGATGCTGGAACCGGAGATGGAAACGCAGGTTGAAGCGGCGTGCGGGAAGCAGTGAAGCACGTACGTTTTTCAGTGGCCGCAAGAGAGACTCTTCGTCCGCGTGATCAGGCATCCCGCAGGAGTGGGATGAAAAGCCACGGCGTACGGTCACTTCGCACAGAATGACGACGATGGAGAACCGCTAGGCCGACCAGGGAGTGGCGGCTCTCAGGCGGTAGTTTACGTTGTTGATGTTCTTCACACCCTGATCCGCGAGCCAATCCTCGAGTGCCTTCACGCCTTGCTTCGCGTAGACCGGAATGGCGTCCTTCCACGTTGCGCGGCCGCAGAGAACTCCCGAAAATTTCACGCCGGATTCGGCGGCCAGCTCGAGCGTCTCGGTGAAGACATCGTTGCTGACGCCGGCCGAGAGATAGATGAACGGGAGCTTGGCGGATTCCGCAGCTTTGCGGAAGAGCGACTTGGCCTCGTCGCGCGTGTAGGCCGATTCACCTTTGCAGGATTTCGTGCCGGCGACGAAGTTCATGTTGACGGGAACTTCGACCTTCAGGACGTCGACGCCATATTGCGGCTTGGAATATTCCGCCATGCTTTTCGCCACGATGTCCGGTTTTTTGCGCGCGAAGCCAATTCCCTTCTCGTCTCCGCCCTCTTCGTAACCCACCAACTCCAGGAAGAACGGAACGTCCGAAGCGACACATTCAGCGCCGATGCGCTCCACCCATGCATGCTTGTGGTCGTTGATGGCGGCAGGGTCGTAAGGCGTGTAGTAGAGCAGGATTTTGATGCAATCGGCACCGGCAGCCACCAGGCGACGCACGGACCAGATATCGAGAAGATCGGGCAGGCGACCGGGCCGTGTGTTGTCATAGCCGCTGTTCTCGTAGGCGAGTAGCAGGCCGGCGTTCTTGGCGCGCGCCTTGGCAGCGGGCAAACCGTATTCGGGATCAAGAAGGATGGCGCTGGCGTGCGGGGTGAGAACCTTGACGACGGCGGTCTTGAATTCCTCGAGCATCTGGCTGGTAACGGCGTTCTTGTCGCCGCCTTTTTCCTTGGCGATGGCGCTTTTGAGCGAACCGCGCTGGTCCATGGCTGCGGCGGCGATTACGTCGCGCGAATTTGAGACGGCCTTGAGGCCTTTGAGTTTTCCCGGCGTGAGTTTCATCGTGTGCGCTCCCTATGGACGCTGCGGATTCGACAAAGACGATTTTAACATGCGGGTACGGCAAGTTGAGGGTTAAGAGTTCAAATTCCGCGCTTCTTGCGTTCGTTTCTTGCCCTAATCATGCGAGATGTTTACAGTAACGTTAATTTTGGAGGCCTGCCATGAAAGTTTCCGTATTCTGCGGAGTCAGCGTCGATGGCTTTCTAGCACGCTCAGACGACGCGCTCGACTTCCTGAGCTCCGGAGAACAGGAGCCCCATGGTTTCAACGAATTCCTCGCCAACGTCGATGTCGTCGTGATCGGCCGCAGGACCTTCGAAGTCGTGCAGAGGCTCGGACACTTGGCGCTTTACGGTAAGAAGCAGGTGGTCGTGCTGAGCGGCCGCTCGCTGGATTTGTCCATGGTTAAAGGTGCAATTGTGGAGCAGATGTCTGGGGAACCTGCTGAAGTCGTAGAGCAACTCAACGGGCGTGGATTCAAGCACGCCTACGCAGATGGCGGTATCACGATTCAACGATTCCTGGCGGCCGGATGCGTCGACAGGATCGTAATTACGCGCGTGCCGGTGTTGATCGGGGCTGGCGTTCCTCTTTTCGGCTCAGTGCCGCGCGACATCCCTCTTCGCCACGTAGCAACACACTCCTACCCAGGCGGCCTGGTACAGACGGAATATGAGGTCGAGGCCCGCCCCGCAAAACCTGCCCGTAAACGGCGCTAGTGGAGCACGTCGACTATGCGGGCACACCGCAGAGGCGCGGATGGCGGGAAAAAGCTTAAAGAGAGAGGACCTGGTGCTGGTTCGCGCGGGCCGGGTTATCGGCTGAAGGGGTGGGCGAGGCGAGGGCCGTCAACTGGTCCAGAAACTCTGGGCCTTGCGAAGCAATGAGCGGGAGGATGTTGAGCGAGCGTTCCTGGAGACCGCCGTTGGGGTAAATCGAGTAAGTCAGGATGCGCTCCTTGCGATCGAGCACTCCCGAGCGGAAATTTTCGGCGCGCGCGACTTTGCCTTTGATCTGCTCGATCTGGTGGAGCATCTTGCGCTCGGAAGCGCGAAGGGCTTCGATCAATGTGGAATCGAGCCGCGCCAGCGGCTCTTCGAACGCTTTCAGCATGGTGCGAAGCGACGCTTCGGTTTCGTCGAATTGGGCGGAGAGCCCAGCGGGGAGTGATTTCTGCTCCATCTTCGCGCGAAGATTCTGTGGACCGGCAAAAAGATCGCGAATGTCCAGGCTGTAATCGGAAAGAAATCGAGCGATGGGTGCCTCGATGATGGTGAAGCCGGCGCGGGCGAGAATCGCCGGCATCCTGATGCCGCACGTTTTGTATACGACCTGCGCTTGAGCCATGTAAGCGACTTCGGCGGGTCCGCCGATGTAGGCGGCTGTCGGCAAAAACGAATCCTGGATCACCGGACGCAGCAGCGCACTCGGCGAGAACTGTTCGGGATGGCGGTCGATCTCTTCAAGGAGCTGGGCTGCCGAGAATTCGGAGTTGCCAGCCACGAAGCCGCGGTTCTTGCTTCGGACGGGCTCGCGGCGGTCGGATTCGCTCCAAAAGAGCAGCGTCGATTCGCGCGTGACCTTGACCTGCGCATGAAATCCGGCGGATTCGAGTTCTTTGGCGCGGTTAAGAAGCCCGCTGCGATACTGATCGGCGCGCTCTATGGCGCTGCGAAGGGCCGGGGCGTAGAGTTTGTGGAGGCGCGAGTCGAATTGATCGAGGAAGATCATGCCCCGATCCTTGAGCAATCGATTCATCAGCTTTCCGAATGCCGTCGCGTAACTTTCTCCTGAGGTGTACGACTCGCGGAGCGCACTCGCTACCTGCGCCGCAAGGGGACCCTCCAGGGTTTGCGCAGCGTCGGCCACCAGCGGATCAATGGCATCGCCGAAGTTGATTTCGCCCACGCGGCGGCCGGAATCTTCGGCCGGGAGTTGGTAGCGCGCGAGGCCGTTGCGGGTGCTCCAGAACGTGTGATTGACCTCAGCGAGATCGTGGTCTTCGCTGGCCAGCCAGAAAATCGGAACGGCGTCGATGCCGCGGCGTGTGGTTTCTTCGGCGCAGCGGATGGCAGAGAGCGCCTTGTAAATCGTGTAGGCCGGGCCTGAGAAAAGTCCGACTTGCTGGCCAGTAACGATGGCAACGGCGCCCGAGTCGAGGCGGTCGAGATTGCGCGCCGTAGCCGGGTCGAGTTTGCCCTGTGGCGAGAAGCGTTGATTTTGTTCGCGCAGAATTCCGACGACGGCTTTTCGGGTGGCGGGATCGAGGTTGATCTCGCGGGCTGCGGCGTCAACGCCGGCGGCGGTGGGCGGATGCGGGTAGAAACTAGCGACGCGCGGAAAGTCTTCAAGGAAAGTAGTGAAAAGTTTTGCGCTGTGAGGGATTTCGCGGTACGGGATACAGTGCGACTCCATCGAGGCGGTCATGATACATGCGCTCCAGAAGCCCAGCAACAACACGCCTCTTTGAAGTGTACGGTGCGACCGAACGACCCGCGATCATCGGCTGCCTGGAGCACGCCTCGGCAAGCCGGGACGACAGACAGCGGCGGCAAGCCGCCGCACTCCACATGGCGCGAGGCCGATTCTTGGCGGTGCTTGATTTCGGGCGAGACGCAAGGTTTCAACACAGTTGACATTGGATGATGGCGCTTGGCGGAGGATTCGGCGCGCTAATCCTTGGCTGAGGAAGAGGCTGCAGATTTGCGGCGGTGCAGGTCCTGGAGGGCGGCGACATCCGGCGCGTGTCCGGCCATGGCACGGATGCCCCGGGCGGCGGCGCTGGCGGCAGAAAGTGTGGTGATACACGGAACGTTGTAACGCACGGCGGCGCGGCGAATGGATTTTTCGTCGTAGAAAGATTCGCGGCCAAGCGGCGTGTTGATGACCAGGTTCACTTTGCCGGTCTTGATCAGGTCGACGATGTTGGGCCGGCCTTCGTTCACTTTGTAAACCGCGTCGATTTCGACGCCGGCACGCGTGAGAGCTGCGGCCGTGCCACGCGTGGCGGTGATGCGGAGGCCGGCGGCGGCCAAATCCTTGACCACGGAGGCGACCTGCTTCTTGTCGTGATCGTTGACGCTTACAAAGACTACGCCTGAGAGAGGCAGCCGCTGTCCAGCGGCGAGCTGGGCTTTGGCGAAGGCGAGACCAAAAGTGGAAGAGATGCCCATGACCTCGCCGGTGGAACGCATCTCGGGGCCGAGGATGGTGTCGACGCCGCGGAATTTGCTGAACGGGAAGACCGGCGATTTCACGGCGTAGAAATCGCGGACGGCAAGTTCTTTTACTCCGCCAAAATCGACGATCGGGAGATGCAGATCCTTGAGCTTGCGGCCAGTCATCAAGCGCGCGGCGACTTTGGCCAGTGGAACGCCGGTGGCTTTGCTGACATATGGAATCGTGCGCGAGGCGCGCGGATTGACTTCGAGAACGTACACGGTGTCATGCTGGATGGCGTATTGCACGTTCATCAGTCCGACGACGTGAAGGGCACGCGCGAGGCGGACGGTGTAGTCGCGGATTTGCGCGAGGACTTCCGGCTTGAGCGTGACGCTCGGGAGGACGCAGGAAGAATCGCCGGAGTGAATGCCGGCTTCCTCGATGTGCTCCATGATTCCGCCGATGACCACATCGTCGCCGTCGGCGAGAGCGTCGACGTCGACTTCGGTAGCATCTTCCAGGAATTGGTCGATCAGGATCGGGCGCTTGGGATCCGTCATGCCGCCGATTTGCGCGGCTTGGGTCACGTATTCCTCGACCGTTTTCAAATCGTAGGCGATCACCATGGCGCGGCCGCCGAGAACGTAACTGGGGCGGACTAGAACCGGGAGGCCGATTTCGGACGCCGTGGCCACGGCTTCCTGCGGGGCGAACGCGGTGCCACCACGCGGCTGCGGGATATTCAATTCGGCCAGTAATGCCCCGAAGCGGCGACGGTCTTCGGCAAGGTCGATCGATTCAGGGTCGGTGCCGATGATTTTCGCGCGATTGCGTTTCAGTTCGAGAGCCAAATTCAGAGGAGTCTGACCGCCGAACTGGACGATCACGCCCTGCGGATTTTCGCGCTCGAGCACGGCGAGGACATCTTCGAGCGTGAGAGGCTCAAAATAGAGGCGGTCGGAAGTGTCATAATCGGTGGAGACCGTTTCCGGATTGCAATTCACCATCACGGTTTCGTAGCCGTCTTCTTTCAGGGCAAGCGCCGCATGGCAGCAGCAGTAGTCGAACTCGATTCCCTGCCCGATGCGGCTGGGGCCGCTGCCAAGAATCACGACTTTCGGCTTGTCGGTGGCGCCGGATTCGTCTTCCTGCTCGTAGGTGGAATAAAGATACGGCGTAAATGATTCGAATTCCGCCGCGCAAGTGTCCACGCGCTTGAAAACCGGAAGAACACCAAGCTCGTGGCGGCGCGCCCGGACCGAGGCGGATTTCACGTTCCACAATTTCGCGAGCTCTTCGTCGCTTGCGCCGCTGCGTTTAGATTCGAGCAACAACTCCTGGGATATGCCGCGCAGGGAGCTGGCGGCCACGCGGCGATCGAGCGCGACCATATCCACCATCTGGCGAATGAACCACGGATCGATTTTCGTGAGCGAGCAGACCTCTTCGCAGGACATGCCGCGTTCAAGTGCTTCAAAGAGCCAGTGAATGCGGTCGGGGCCAGGGACGTGGAGCTTTTCGCGCAGAAGCGCCGTATTGACCTCGGCGGGCGCACGCCACGCAGTGCTCGGCTCGAGCGAACGGATTGCTTTGCAAAGCGCTTCCTGGAACGTGCGTCCGATGGCCATCACTTCGCCTACGGATTTCATCTGGGTGGTGAGCGTGGTTTCGGTGCCGGGAAACTTTTCGAATTGGAATTTGGGAATCTTCGCGACCACGTAGTCAATACTCGGTTCAAAGCACGACGGAGTCTTGCGCGTGATGTCGTTGGGGATTTCGTCGAGCGTCATGCCCACGGCGAGCTTGGCTGCGATTTTCGCGATCGGGAATCCCGTGGCTTTGCTGGCGAGCGCGGAGCTGCGCGAGACGCGCGGATTCATTTCGATCACGACCATGCGGCCGGTTTCGGGATCGACGCCGAATTGAATGTTGGAGCCGCCGGTTTCGACGCCAACTTCGCGAATGATCGCGGCACTGGCGTCGCGCATGCGCTGATATTCCTTGTCCGTAAGCGTCTGCGCGGGCGCGACAGTGATCGAATCGCCCGTGTGGATGCCCATGGGATCGAGATTTTCGATCGAGCAGATGACGACGAAGTTGTCGCGATGATCGCGCATCACTTCGAGCTCGAATTCTTTCCAACCGATCACGGATTCCTCGATCAAAGCCTGATGCACGGGGCTGGCATCGAGCGCGCGGGCGATAGCGTCCGCGAATTCCTCTCGGTTGTAGGCGATGGAGCCGCCCGTACCGCCGAGAGTGAACGACGGACGGATGACGACGGGATAGCCGAGTTCGTCGGCGAGCTTTATCGCTTCAGGAATTTCATTGACGACCGCCGAAGCCGGGACTTCGAGTCCGATGCGGCGGCAGGCGTCTTTGAAAAGAAGGCGGTCTTCGGCGATTTTGATGGCTCGGAGCTGGGCGCCGATTAATTTCACGCCGTATTTATCGAGGATGCCCGCTTCGGCGAGCTCGACCGCAAGATTCAGTCCGGTCTGGCCGCCCACGGTCGGAAGAAGCGCATCAGGACGCTCGGCGGCAATGATGGCTTCGAGATATTCCTTGGAAAGCGGCTCGATATAGGTGCGGTCCGCGATTTCCGGATCGGTCATGATCGTCGCGGGGTTGGAATTGACGAGGACGACCTCGTAGCCTTCCGAGCGCAGGGCCTTGCAGGCTTGCGTGCCGGAGTAATCGAATTCGCAGGCTTGGCCGATGACAATTGGGCCCGAGCCGATGATCAGGATTTTCTTGATGTCAGTGCGCTTGGGCATGGGCTCGTTGCGCGCGCGATTATCGCGCCGACTCCTTCATCATGGCGATGAAATCGTCGAAGAGGTAACGCGCGTCGTGCGGGCCCGGCGAGGCTTCGGGATGATACTGGACGCTGAAGAGCGGGAGCGAGCGGTGGCGCATGCCCTCATTGGTATGGTCGTTCAGATTGACGTGCGTGATTTCGACATCGCTTGACGGAAGCGAGGCGGGATCGACGCAGAAGCCGTGATTTTGCGCGGTGATTTCGACTTTTTCCGTGCGCAGATTTTTTACCGGATGATTCGAGCCGTGGTGGCCGAATTTGAGCTTGAACGTCTTCCCACCGAGCGCGAGTCCGCAGAGCTGATGGCCCAGGCAGATGCCGAAAATCGGGACACGGCCGGTGAGCTTGCGGATATTTTCGATGGCGTAGGTGGCGGGCTCGGGATCGCCTGGGCCGTTGGAGAGGAATACACCGTGCGGCTTCATGGCGAGAACGTCTTCGGCGGAGGTTCTTGCCGGGACGACGGTGACGTCGCAGCCGTGATCGACGAACAGACGCAGGATGTTCTGCTTGATGCCGTAATCGTAGGCTACGACTTTGTAGCGGCTAACTTCAGGGGCTAACGCCCCTTTCTTTCCATTGCCCGACTTGTCGGAGCTGAAGCTTCGACCCCCTAAACTTCCAGAGCCGGCCGCACCTGCGGCGGCAGCAGCCAACGCAATGGGAGCAGCGAGGCCGATCGATCCCTTGCTCCATTCGTACGATTTCGATGTGGTAACGCGGCCGGCGAGCTCCTGACCTGCCATGGTGGGCAACGCGCGGGCTTCG
Organism: uncultured Acidobacteriota bacterium; assembly: GCA_963800535.1. Taxonomy (GTDB): domain Bacteria; phylum Acidobacteriota; class Terriglobia; order Acidiferrales; family UBA7541; genus Palsa-295. Next base: position 37,423 of record CAWDBK010000011.1, on the reverse strand, counting down.
GCAATCAGCTGATCCGACGGGCGTTCCGTCCGTCGAAAGAATGCCGCGAAGGGCGCCGACATCGCGAAGGTGACGGACCAGGGCGCGCGTGTCGATATCGCTGATCACCGGAACGCCATAGCGTTCCAGATACTGCTGCGCCGTTTCGCTGGAGCGCCAATTGGATGAAAGCTGGGAAAATTCGCGGACGATCAGCGCTTCGATGTACGGCTTGGTCGATTCCTCGTCGTCGAGATTGGTACCGACATTGCCGATATGCGGATAGGTGAGGCAGACGATCTGCCCGGAATAGCTGGGATCGGTAAATACTTCCTGATAACCAGTGAGGCTGGTATTGAAAACTACTTCGCCACCACGGCGGGTGCGAGCGCCCGCCGCACGGCCGTTAAATACTCTTCCGTCCTCGAGCGCGAGAGTCGCGCGTCCTGAGAGGGCCTCGTTCAGTGTGTCCTCCAAGAGATGTCATTTCGATGCGGCGCTCACGGTTGAAGATGGAGTGAGCGATCCAAAGTGATCGACCGGCCAATAGGCAAAGACGGCCTTGCCGTAAATATACGAACGCGGCACCGATCCAAAGACGCGCGAATCGTTAGAGCTATCGCGGTGATCGCCCATGACGAAGTATTCGCCCTGGGGAATGCGCCGCGCCGGGATAGTTCGAGCCGTCCAGATACCCGGACGGAACGTATTGATCCGGCAATTCATGACCGTTTACGTAGACGTTCCCTGCACGAATCTCAACTGTTTCGCCTGGCAAGGCGACGACGCGCTTGATGAACGATTTCGAGCGATCCAGAGGATACCAGAAGACCACTACATCGCCCCGCTCGATCGGCTCGAAGCGATAAATAAACTTGTTGATGAAGATGCGCTCCTGATCGGAGAGCAGCGGGTTCATGCTGGTTCCTTCGACCTTCACCGGCTGGTAGAGAAAAATCATGATGACGATCGCAAGGCCCAGAGCGACGGCAAGATCGCGAGTCCAACTGCGCAGCTCCCGCCGCAAAGGCGGAAGGGATGCTTTGTCAGTCGGAACCGGCGAGCCGATTTGAGGATCGTCCTGCATATTCACGCAAATACATTTATATCATGCCGTCAAAGCAGAGGCAAAGCAGGGGGCGCGAGGCGTTATCAAACACCCAGCGCGAGAATTCGACGATCGGCGAGCGCCGCGAGCACGGCTGTTTCGGTGCGGAGAATATTCTGGCCGAGCGAGGCCTCGGCGAATCCCGCGGCATGAGCGGCGGCGAGTTCGTCATCTGTCCAGCCGCCCTCGGGTCCGATGGCGAGCGAAACCGTAATAGAAGTTTTCTCGTCGAGGCTGCCCACGCCAGCGAGGACCGTTCGTAGAGAGGGAGCGTCCTGCCGCTCCGAGAGAAGAATGGTGACGGCGGCTGATGACGCACTGAAGGCTTTCTCAGGCGCGATTGCGGACGCAAGGTGCGGAGGCCGAAGGCGGCGCGACTGCTGCGCGGATTCGAGGACAATTCTTTCCCAGCGCTCGCGGCGCTTCGGGGCTGCTGCGATCAAAGGCTTGTCGGTGCGCGCAGCCGCCAACGGAACGATTGTAGTTGCGCCCAGCTCCGTGGCTTTCTCGAGACACCATTCGAAGCGATCGAATTTTACCAGCGAGAGAAGCAGCTCGACTTGCAAACGCGGTTCGAGTGCGGGGATGGACTCTACCAGCGCAAACTCGATACGGCTCCTTCCCTGTTTCGAGAGTGCGACGCATTCGATGCGGCCGAGCCAAATGCATCGGCCGTCGCTCAGTTCGTAGAGTTGGCCGGCTTCGGCGCGCAGGACGCGACCAAGATGATCGGCAGCGTCGCCGGTGAGTGCGGCGGAATCGGATTCGAAGCGGTCGACGAAGAAGCGGCGGCGCATGTCCCCGGCAATATTAGCCGAAGATGTCTTTTACTTTGTCGAAGAAGCCGTTGGACTTGTCGATGGGCTTGTTTTCGACCTTCAGTGATTGGCCGAGCTGCTCGAGCGTCCGGCGCTGATCGCGCGAGAGCTTCGACGGAATCACCACGCGAATATTCACGTAGAGATCGCCGCAGCCACCGTGTGGATTGGCCAGGCCTTTGCCCTTCTGGCGGAAGATTTGGCCGGATTGCGTGCCCTCGGGAATCTCCAGATCGTCTTCGCCCTTGAGCGTGGGAATCTTGATCTTGGTGCCCAGCGCGGCCTGCGGAAAGCTGACCGGAATCGTGCAGTAAAGATCGGAACCACGCCGTTCGAAGAACGGATGCTCCTTCACTTCGAGGAAAATGTAGAGATCGCCGGCCGGCCCGCCGTTCGTGCCGGGCTCGCCCTGTCCGGACATGCGCAGGCGCGTGCCGGAATCAACTCCGGCGGGAACGCCGACTTCGAGAACTCGTTCGCGCTCAATGCGCGCCTGCCCCCTGCAGGTTTCGCACGCTTCGCGGATCACCTGCCCCGCGCCCTGGCATGCCGGGCACGTGCGGGTGATCGAGAAAAATCCCTGCTGATACGACATCTGCCCGCGGCCACCGCAGGTCTTGCAAGGCGCCATGCCGCTGCCGGGCTTCGCGCCGGTTCCTTTGCATGCTTCGCAATTTTCGCGACGCACGAGGCGAATCTTGGTATTCACGCCGGCCGCAGCCTCTTCAAAGCTCAGCGACATGTCGTAGCGCAGATCGGCTCCCCGCTGCCCGCGCGAGCCTCGACCGCGCCGACCGCCTGCCGCGCCGGGTTGCTCGAAGCCGAAAAGATCGCCGAGGATGTCGTTGAACTCCTCGAAGATCGAGGCGTTGAAACCTCCGCCTTCAAAACCTCGGCCGCTAAGGCCCGCGTGACCGAATCGATCGTAGACGGAACGCTTTTGCGCGTCAGAAAGCACGCTGTAAGCTTCCGAGGCCTGACGAAATTTCAGCTCCGCTTCCTCTTTCTTATCGGGATTGCGGTCGGGATGCCATTTGAGAGCCGCCTTCCGGTAGGCGGACTTAATCACGTCCCCCGAAGCGTCTCGCTCGACGCCGAGCGCTTCGTAATAGTCGAGCTGGGTCTGATTCGCCATGCCAGCTGCCTGCCTCCCTCTAGAAATCCTAAATGCACGTGTGCCGAACCCCTACGAATCCGGCGGAACAGATTGGATGCTCAGTTATCGTGCTTCGACGCACGAGCCGAATGCGCTTCAGGCGCGCTGGCCACGCGAACCATTGCCGGACGCAGAACGCGCTCGTGGAACATGTAACCAGGTTGCATTTCACCGATCACCGTACCATCCGCATACTCCGAGGTTTCGACGCGCTCGATCGCGTGATGCATGTGGGGATTGAATTCCTGGCCCACTGAATCGACTCGCACCAAGCCCTGCTTGGAAAGCGATTCCCAGAGCTGCTTGCGGATCAGCTCGAAGCCTTTGCGATAGTCGGCGTAGGCAGGATCATCGGAAGCCGAAAGGGCCCGATCGAACGCGTCGAGTACCGGGAGAAGATGCTCGATCAGCGACTCGACGCCACGATGACGGTCGGCTTGGCGCTCTTTTTCCACGCGCTTGCGGTAATTGTCGAAATCGGCCTGACGACGGAGGAGCGTGCTCATCAGCTCCTGCTTCTCAGCGAGGAGCTTCGAGAGTTCATCGGCCGGTGGCGGGAAGCCGATTACCTCAGCCGTGGATTCCGGATTCGAGCGCTGCTCTTCGGCCGCATCCGATTCGGGATTTGGCTTTTTGTGTTTGTGTTCGCTCAAGAGTTTTTCGTTTCTTCGGAATTTTCGCTAAAGAATTGCGCCATGAAGGCGACAGCGGTGATCACCCGCTCGTAGTGCATGCGCATCGGCGCCAAGATTCCCAGGGCGCCCTGCACTTTGTCACCGCTGGTGTACGAGGCTGACACCAAGGCCAGATGCTTCCCGGCGTTCGACATTTTATCGAGGCCGAGCTCCACATGCACCGGCTCGGGCGCTTCGATGCAGCCGCTGAGCAACGCGATCAGGCGATCTTTTTCCTCGATCGCCTCGAGCAGCTCCCGCAGCTGATCCTGATTCGTGAATTCCACGGCCGACGCCATTTGCGCCGCGCCCTCCACATAGATCTTGCGCTCCGTAGAATCCCCGAGCACGGCAGGATCGCACAGCATCAGCGCGTCGCCGGCAATTCGTCCGTATTGCTCGCGGTCGCGCTCCACCTGCGCGCGTAAATCGGCGCGCATGGCCGCCAGCGTCCATCCAATGTAGTGCCGGTTCAAATGCGTCGCGATGCGGTCAAGATCTTCCTGGCGGAAACTGCGCTCCGGATGGATCAATTTGTCCCGCGTCAGCCCGCCGGCCGTCACCAGCACCACCAGAACGCGGTTATCCGGCACAAGCAGAAAACGCAAGTGCTCCACCACGCTGCTGGCCAGCGGAGGCGAAATGAAAATTCCCAGACCGCGCGAAACGGCAGCCAGGACGTGGCTCGCACGCTCCATGACGGCTTCCGGAGTCTGTGCGGCGGCGAGCTCGCGGCGAATCCATTGGCGATCTTCGGGGCTGGCGGTGGCCTGTGCCGTCACCTGCTCGACGAAAAACCGATAGGCTGCGGCGGTTGGGACGCGCCCGGCAGACGTATGCGGTTGATAGAGGTAGCCTTCGCCTTCGAGATCGGCCATCACGTTGCGGACCGTGGCGGAGCTGAGCGGCTCGACGTGGCGGGTCACCACGCTGCGTGACGAGACAGGCTCCCCCGTTTCGATGTAAGCGCGAACGACGTCGGTCAGAATCTGTTGATGCCTCTTCTGCTGTAAGACGTTTGGGCTCATGAATTCCTATGGATCATTCCCTGACTAAAATTCTAATCGGCGCAAAGAGTGGCGTCAACTTGGCCGCGGATGAGCCGCCGCATTTCAGCAACACCGAACGGACAGTTCGCAGCGAGCTTTTGCCCAAAAACGACAACGGGCACAATCCCTGAGGAATTGTGCCCGGTTCGATTCGAGAGAAAACGGGAGGAATTAATCCGGCAGTGCGGTAGCTTCCGGCATCTGGAGCTTGGCCTTAGCTAGCGCCCGAACGATGTTGGTTTCCACTGTCTGTTCGGTCGTGTTACGAACGGTGGCCAGCTCGCTGACGAGAAGAAACTTCGCGCGCTCGAGCATCTTCTTTTCGCGGAAGGAAAGCGGCTTGGTTCTGCTGAGAGCCACGAGGCCCTTCAGAACGGCAGCGACTTCCATCAACGAACCCGTGCGCATTTTGTCCGAATTTTCCTTGAAGCGATGTTTCCAATCGTGATGCGATGCAGAGCGGCCTTTTTCGAGGTAAGAAAGAACTGCGCCGGCTTGGGTTGAGCGGATGATGGGCCGAAGTCCCACGCTTTCGATATTTGCCTGAGGCACCATCACCTTCAAGCCGCTCGAAAGAATCCGCAACATATAAAAGCGTTCCGATCTGCCATTCACATATCCAAAACTAATCTGTTCAATAAGACCCACACCGTGGTTCGGATACACGACTTTTTCGCCTAGCTTAAAGTCCATGAGTCTGAGTTCCTCCCCCGAAAACAGCGTCTCTGAATCTTAGGCCTGCGTGATCGACGGCGTCAAGCAAATCCCATCAAATCGTAAGGCGATAAACTTCGCTGGATGGGCTGATTTTACGCGGGTTTGGCAGCATGATTGCCCTATACTGGGGCACGTGCTTACGCTGGCGCTGGATACTTCATCACCTGCAGGAAGCCTCGCTGTTCTTCGCGATCAAAGATTGATCGGAACGGTTTCGACCTGGACGGACGAGATTTATTCTTCGCGGATGTTTCGCCATGTAGATTTTCTCTTGAAAGAACTCTCGCTCGGTCTGTCGGATTTCGATCTGTTTGCCGTTGCTGCGGGACCGGGATCTTTCACCGGCGTTCGCGTGGGACTTGCGGCGGTGAAAGGCTGGGCTGAGGTTTATGGGAAGCCGATTGCAGCGGTGAGCGCTCTGGAAGCTGTTGCATCACAATCACATTCGCCGGCGCAGGTGGTAGTCCCAGTACTCGACGCCCATCGCGGACAAGTTTATTTCGGTGTGTACCGGCGCCCCGATGGCTTGGCGAACTCCGCGACATTAGGACTCGACGGCGACGAGTGCGTGATGAATCCCGAGGAGTTCCTCGCATCACTCGATACGCGACTAAAATCGTCGAGCTTCGCGATCGCCACTCCCGCGCCGGAAGTATTCGCTGGCGCGGCGTCTCGAAATGAGACATCGAATGGTAACGGCCATCTCGGCCGCGTGGAACAGGTGTCGGCGGTTCTCGCTCCGCACATTGGACACATCGGATATCTGCGAGCGCGCCGCGGCGAATTGGTCGATTCCTTGAAACTCGACGCGAACTATGTGCGGCGAACTGACGCGGAACTTCATTGGAAGGCGCCCAAAGAATCTTGAGCGTTCGCAGGCTGGAAGCGCGCGACACGGCGGCGGTGCTTTCGATCCAGTCCGCGTGCCCCGAGATCGCGCAGTGGCATCTGCGTGATTACTCGCGAGTAGCCGAAGGCGAAATGACCGGTTGGGTCGCGGAAGACAATGACGCGGCGGGATTCGTCATCGCTGGATTCATCGTAGTGCGCCGGGTGACGAGCGATCTGGAGATCTTGAATTTTGCGGTGAGACCCGAGCGGCGGCATCGCGGCATCGGCGCCACGCTGTTAAACGAGGCTTTCGTGTGGGGCGCGAAGTTTGCCGTCGAAAAGGCATTCCTCGAAGTGCGCGTTTCCAATCTGGCGGCCATCCGATTTTACGAACGCCACGGATTCAAAGCGACGGGACGGCGTCCGCGATACTACAGCGCACCAATTGAGGACGCGCTGGTGCTGGCCGCGCCATTCGCGCCGGCTTGAATTTGCAGGAACTCCTCGGGCCGCGCCGCGGCTTTGCTAGGATGCCCAAGTGAAGACGTTTGATGTCGCCATTATCGGCGGTGGCCTGATCGGTTCTTCGATTGCTTTCGAATTGGCCGGCGCGAAATTGCGCGTGGCTATCTTCGATCGGCAAGAACCGGGACGTGAGGCCTCCTGGGCTGCGGCGGGAATGCTTTCTCCCGCGCCGGATTCTCCGCGCGATTTGCCTCTCGTGCCCCTGGGTCGCGAAAGCCTGCGCCTCTATCCGGATTTTGTGAAGGCGATAGAGGAAGCCTCCGGCGAATCGGCCTGTCTTCGGTGGGAAGGCACGCTCGAATTGTTTTTCGGCGCAGAGGCCCAAGCGGATCAAGATCGCAGAGTCGCGCTGTGCCGGAGTTTGGGACTGAAGGCCGACGCCGTGGACTCCACGACAGCACGTTTGTGGGAGCCGGCTCTTGGCCCGGACTCGAGCTCGGCTCTATGGCTGCCCGACGAAGGAACGGTCGAGCCCCGCGCCTTGACGAGCGCGGTGATTGCGGCCGCGAGGCGACGCGGCGTTGAAATTTTCCCCAGTTGTCCGATTACCCAGGTGCTTCAACGGAATGGGCTTTGCGTGGGAGTCGTTGCGGGAGGCGAGGACATTTTCGCGAGCTGCGTTGTTGTGGCCGCTGGATGCTACTCAAGCCTGATTACCTCGGACTCAGCAAGCGTTGTTCGATTCGCGCCCACGCGTCCGGTGCGAGGCCAGATGATGGCCTTGCGCGCCGAAGGCGCTGGAATTCGCCGGGTCCTTCGCTCCGAGCGGGGCTATCTGGTCCCGCGACGCGACGGCCGAATCGTCGCGGGAAGTACCTCCGAAGACGCCGGTTTCGAAAAACGAGTTACGCCAGAAGGAATAAAGAAAATTTTCGACGCAGCCACGGAGCTTTTACCCGCTCTGGCCGCCGCGGTAGTGGCGGAAACGTGGTCGGGCCTGCGGCCCGGTACGCCTGACGATTTGCCGATCCTCGGCCCCACGGAAATCGACGGGCTGCTGATCGCGACCGGCCACTATCGCAATGGGATTTTGTTGGCGCCCGTGACAGCGAGGCTGCTGCGGCAATGGATTGTCACCGGGAAAACGGAATTCGACGACGCGGCGTTCTCGCCTCTTCGATTCAAGCAGCAGGCGGTCAGCGCCGCGATCTAGTTTTTCGGAGAAATCGAGCGAGTCTGAAAGATCGTCGCGCGTCTCTAGAACGGAATCTTCGCGCGAGTGGGTTCGCGATTCGGCGGACCGGGCAGCGTGGAAGCCTGACCGGGTCCGGTGAACTGCACCTTATCGGCTTCGAGCAAAATTCCGCGGTCGATCACGACGTCCACGGTCGAGCCGCGGGGCAACTCGGCGTCTGGACCACGCGACAAAAGGACCGCTCCCAAACCGGCGGCCGCACCTATCCCGGCGCCGATTCCCGCTCCTCTAGCGCCTCCGGCGATACCTCCAATACCAGCTCCCGCAGCAGTGGTCTTGATTACGGTGCCAACGTCAGACCCCTTATCCGAATCGCCCCGGACTTGCCCTTCATCGTTCACGGTTTCTCCACCGCCCGTGCCGGCGCCGGTGGGCATCGCGTTGAGATTGACCATGTACGCGTTCGGCAGAATCATCGTGGTTAATTTGATTCCAAGTTCCGCGCGGCCTTTCACACGGCCGGCGCGCTTCGCCTCGGTCACTTCACCGCTCATGTACGAACCGGCGGGAATCACGACTTTGCCGTCGACCATCACCGGGAAAAGCGTCTCGAAATAAACGGGATCGCCGGGCCTCGCGCTGCGCGTGGAAACGGCATTGTGAATCACGAGCGGAATGCGCGTGCCGCCCGGAACCTCGATCATCGCAGCCTTGGGCGGATTGGTGGCTGGCGCGTGTGTGTCGGCGCCCGGTGCAGCCGGAGCGGCGGCAGGCGCGGGCGCAGGAGGCGGTACGATGGCTGGCGTCTGGGCATTCTGCGCTGGAGGCATCGGCCCGCCATCCTGGCAATGCGCCGCAGGCGAAATCCCCAAAACTAGAATAACCGACGCTACCCAGCAGGCACCGGTGCTTCGGCTGTTCATTTGGTTACCTCGATTTTCCTCGAAACAGATCGGCGTGGACTCAAACTTGGGATGCCGACGCCACGGATCGAGATGCTTCGAGAGTAATCCCAACGCGGGTAGTGCGCCAATCCGATTTTGCGGAAAACCCTGTTTTCAAGGGCATTCGGGCGGCTCGCTCAAGTGCGGAGCGCACAGGGCGCTGGTACCGCAAAACTACGCGTGTATGCATACGGCACGCCCCTGGCCCTGGCCCGGCCCGGGCCCGCTGCCACTTCTATAATTGATAGGCAGCCCTGACGAGCTCACCGATGCGTTTGCAATTGCGAACATCCCTGCGTAACAAAACGCTAGTCATCGTACTTGTGGCGGTGGTGGGCCTGGTGGGGGGGTTGTTCATTGTATCCCGCGCGGTACTGCTGGGCAGCTTTTCGCGCCTGGAAGAAGCCTTCGCCGTCGAAAACCTGGGGCGTGTCTCCAGCGCTCTTTCCAACGAAATCGATACTCTGCAGCATACGACCGACCGGTTCGCGGATTCCGATCAGACCTATGAGTATCTCACCGGAGTGAATCCCGATTCCGTGCGCGCTGAATTTCCAGCGCGGACATTCGAGCAGCTGCGCGTAAATTTCATCGTCGTGCTCGATCGATCGGGCCACAAGGTCTTCTCGCGAGGATTCAACGTCGCTTCCATGTCCTATGCGCCGGTGCCACCCGACCTCGATCGATATCTCACGCAGGGTTCGCTGCTTTTTTCGACGCCCAACGACACAAGCGACGTCACTGGAATCGTGATGCTCGCGTCGGGCCCCGTGCTGATCGACTCCAGCTCGATCCTGACGAGCAACTCAGACGGTCCTTCAGCCGGGAGACTGATCATGGGCCGCCTGCTCGACGCGGACGAAACCGTGCGCCTTGCAGAAATGACCCATCTACTAATCGAGATACAGCGCATCGATTCGCCGAACCTGCCGGCCGATTTCCGGGATGCCGCCGCCGCGATGACGCCCGACGAGCCTCACTTGATTCATTCTGACGGGGCCGATTCGCTCGCCGCATACGAGAATCTCCACGACATCCACGGCAAACCAGTGGCGATCCTGCGCGTGTTGCTACCACGGAAGATCTATGACCAGGGCCGCACGAGCCTGCTGCAGTTCCTGTTGCTATTGCTCGCGGCCGGTGCGGCGTTCGGTTCCGTAACAATGTATCTCCTCGAGCGGTTTGTCATCTCGCGCGTCGGCAAGTTGAGCGACGACATCACGCAGATCGGCGCGAGCGGCGATATGGGGCGACGGGTCGGCGTCTCCGGCCGCGACGAGCTGGCCAACCTGGGCGACACCATCAACGGCATGCTCGAAGACCTCGAGAGGGTGCAATTCGAGCGGCATCAGGAGCGCGCGCGTCTGGCCGTAATGATCGAGAAAATGCCCGCGATTTTGTGGACCGCGGACACAGAACTGAAAGTGACGTCGGCGGCGGGCGCGGGCTTGGAATCCCTCGGCCTTCGCTCGCGCGAACCGCATCGGACTCGCACTCATGGATTTCTTCTTGACGGCGGATAAGGACGCGCCGCCGATCGCGGCACATCGGAAGGCGCTCGAGGGGCAAGCCGTGGCCTACGAGTGGGCCTGGAAAGACCGCAAGTTCGAATCGCATGTGCAGCCGGTGCGCGACGGCGACGGCGCGATTCAGGGAGTGGTGGGCGTCGCGCTGGACGTCACCGAGCGCGAGCGGCTCACTGACCAGCTGCGCCAATCGCAGAAAATGCAGGCCGTGGGCGAGCTCGCCGGCGGGGTGGCGCACGATTTCAACAATTTACTGATGGTCGTAAAAGGCCACGCGCAACTTTTGCTCGACCGCATTCCCGAGTCGTCTCCTTTGCGGTTGAGCGCCGAACAGGTGGAAAAAGCCGCCGACCGCGCGGCCACGCTCACGCGACAGTTGCTGGCGTTCAGCCGCAAGCAGGTGTTGCAAGCGCGCGTGCTGGATTTGAACGACACCGTCGCCGGAATGATCAAAATGTTCTCGCGCGTGATCGGCGAGAACATCGAGATGGCGTTCCTGCCAGGCGGCAAGCTCGCGCGCGTGAAGGCCGACCCGGGGCAAATCGAGCAGGTCTTGCTGAATCTGGTGGTCAACGCCCGCGACGCCATGCCGAACGGCGGACGCCTGACGATTGAAACAACGAACGTAGAGCTCGATAGCATTTACGCCGCCGCGCATACGAGCGTCGAACCCGGTCTCTACGTGATGCTCACCGTCACGGACACCGGCTGCGGCATGGACGCCGCGACTCAGGCGCGCATCTTCGAGCCGTTTTTTACGACCAAGGGGCCGGGCAAAGGCACCGGACTCGGTCTTGCTACGGTCTACGGCGTGGTGAAGCAGAGCGGCGGCTACATTTACGTCTACAGCGAGATCAATCGCGGCACCACGTTCAAGATTTATCTGCCGCAAGTCACGGCCGATATCGAGAAACTGGCGCCCGATACGAGCAAGCGCCGCGTCACACGCGGCTCGGAGACGATCCTGTTCGTCGAGGACGAACAGAGCGTTCGAGAGCTCGTGCGCGATTATCTGGTCGGCGCCGGTTACTGCATCCTCGAGGCTTCCGACGGCGTCCAGGCGCTGAAAGTGGCGTCGGCCCATCCCGGCCCGATTCACATGCTGATCACGGACGTCGTAATGCCCCATCTGAGCGGCCCGGAGCTAGCGACGAAATTGGCGACCGCGCGGCCCGACGTGAAGATTCTATTTATCTCGGGCTATACAGACGACACCGTATTTCGACACGGCGTGCTGGAAGGCGGGGTTGCGTTCCTGCAAAAACCGTTCAACCTGAAGGCGTCTGTCGCAGAAGATTCGCGAGGTTTTGAGCGACGAGCTCGCCAGCGCGCCTCGCACGGACCTCGTCGACCGGCAAGCGTAGATTCACGGGCCAAAGACTAGATCAGGAATACGCTTTGCCCGGTCAGATCGAATCGCTTGCGGCACTTGATATTGCGGCAGGCCGCCAGATTGTCGATGCGCACCATGTATGAGCGCGCCTTCGCGAACTGCCGCTTATCTTCCTCGTTGGCTCCCGCGGGACACTGCGCTTTTTTCGTCCGCACCATCCAGCGCACGGGAAACGAAGTTTCCTGCCGGCAATGCGGGCAGACCAGCGCTTGATTCTTCGTCTCTTCCTTCTCGTCGTAGAATCGCTTCTCGTCCATTCTTCTCCACCGTTAGGATTGTCTCGGCTCGATTCTAGCGCAGAATGGGTTTGCGCTGCGGCGTTTGATACGATGACCGCGGCCTCGCCGCCCAGAGCGTAAACAATGCCGCCATCCACCGCATCAAGCTACGCGTTTCCGATTTGGATTCGCTGCGCTGCAGTGGTATGGCTGGCGATATGGATTCCAGCGTACTGGCGCACCTGGGGCGCCGCGAATTTTCTGCACTTGTGCGACATCGCAGTGTTCGTCACATGCGCGGGATTGCTGACGAACAGCGCGTTGCTGATCTCGAGCCAGGCCGTCGGCTCGCTGCTGGTCGATCTGGCATGGATGATCGATGCGGGCTGGCATCTTGCCCGCGGGCGCGGCCTGTTGGGCGGCGCCGACTATCTCTTCGACGCGAATTATGCGCTCTGGGTGCGGCTGCTCACACTATTTCACGTGGTGATGCCGGTGCTGCTCCTCTGGGCGCTGGCCCGAATCGGCTACGACCGCCGCGGCTGGCTTCTGCAATGCGCGATCGCGTTGGTAGGCTTCATCGCCGCGCGGTTCACCATCCCGGCGCAAAATATCAATTACGCATTCACTGACCCGTTTATCCATCGCTCCTGGGGACCGCCGGCGGCGCACGTAATCATCAGCTGGCTCTTCATGGCGGTGGTGGTCTACTGGCCAACGCATCTGGCGCTGCGGGCAATGTTCAAAAGCCCAGCGGCGGATGCGGCGTGAAGTTTCACTCGCCCTGGCGGACGGCGCGGAGATCGATGCCCAGCTGCTGGCACTTCTTATAGAGATGACTGCGCTCGAGCCCGAGCGCTTTAGCGGTATTGGTCATGTGATGCCGATTGCGCTTCAGCTCGGCGAGCAGTGTTTGCCGCTCGAACGATTCGACACGCTGGGCCAGCGTGCCAGCCGTCAGTCCGATCGAATCCGACGCGCTGACGCCGAGCGAGCTTCCACTAAGAGATGTCCCGCCCAACGAAGTCTGCGGCAGTGCCCGCGCGACCGTGGCCGCCTCGACCAGATCGCCGGTCGCGTACAGGAGCACTCGTTCGATCACGTTGCGCAATTCGCGCACATTTCCCGGCCAGGGATAGGCTTCCAGCGCTGCAATCGCGTCCGCGGAAAACGTCTTCGGTTTCCAATGGCTCTGTTCCGCCAGCTGCTTCGCAAAATGTTCGGCGAGAACCCGGATATCCTCGCGGCGTTCGCGCAGCGGTGGCAGCACGATCGGAAACACAAATACGCGATGGTACAAATCCTCGCGGAAAGTTCCCTGCCGCACCTGCTCTTCGAGATTGCGGTGCGTCGCCACGACCACGCGCACATTCACGGCGAACGGCGCGCCGCCTCCCACGCGCTCGATTTCGCCTTCTTCCAGCACGCGCAACAGCTTGGCCTGCATGGCCATGCGGCATGTCGCCGATTTCGTCCAGAAAAAGCGTGCCGCGATGCGCCTGCTCGAATTTCCCGATGTGCCGGGCCGCCGCGCCGGTGAACGAGCCTTTCTCGTGGCCGAACAGCTCCGATTCCATCAGCTCAGCCGGAACCGCCGCGCAGTTGAGTGAAACAAAGGGCGCCGATTGCCGCGGGCTCTTTTCGTGCAGCGTGCGCGCGATCAGTTCTTTGCCCGTTCCCGTTTCGCCGCGAATGCAGACGCGCGTCTCGCTGGCTGCCACGTGTTCGACCTGCGCCATTACCTCGCGCATCGCCGGGCTGGCCCAGACGATGTGGTGCTTGCCCAGGCGTGCGTTCAGATCCCGGTTCTCCTGTTCGAGACGAGTGAGGCGCATCGTGTTTTCGACCGTGAGCAACAGCTTTTCGGTCGAAATTGGCTTTTCGAGGAAATCGACCGCGCCCAGCCGCGTGGCTCGCACGGCCATTTCGATAGTCGCCTGGCCGGACATCATCACCGCCGGCGACGTGACTCCGATATTCTTGAGGTCTTCCAGCAAGCGCGATGCCGTCCCGGCCGGGCATCACCACGTCGGAGAGAATCAGGTCGAAGCGCTCGGCCTTCGCGATCTCCAGTGCGCGCGCGGCGTTGTCGCAAACGGTCGCCTCGTGGCCGGCCAGGCGAAAAGCGCGGGCGAGCGACGCGAGCGTGTTCGCATCGTCGTCGATGATCAGGATATGGGCTTTGAGCGGCACGGATTCTCGCCTTCGCTCGCAGGTCTGGTGGTCTCGACGGCTCGATGCGCGGCGCAAGCTGCGAGCGGTCCGGCGACTGCTGTCGCGAAGTCTGTGCACGACGCCGCGATGCGGCTTGATCGGCAGTCGGATGTGGAACGATGTTCCTACGCCCGTCTCGCTCTCGACCGAAATTCGCCCGCCATGATCGCTGACCACCGACTGCACGATCGCGAGGCCGAGGCCGGTGCCGTGCTGCTTGGTGGTGTAGTACGGAGTGAAGAGCCGCTCGCATTCTTCCGTCGTCAGCCCGCGTACCGGTATCGGAAATTTCGATGTGCGACGCCGTCGTCGCTCGTGCGTCGTGCGCAGCATCAGCACGCCGCCCGCAGGCATGGCATCCATCGCGTTCAGCACCAAATTTTCGATCGCCCGATGCAGCAGCGTCGCGTCGGCTTGAATCACCGGCAGATTCTCTTCCAGATGAAGTTCGGGCGTGATCGGCGGACGCCCCACCGCGCCGAATTGCGCTTCGAAAAGCTTCACGACGCCGCGAACCATGTCGTTCAGGTTCACCGGAGCCAGTTCCGGCTGCGGCATTTTTGCGAAATCGCTGAAGCGGCCGACGATCTTCTTCAGATTCTCGATTTCCGAAAGCAGTATGCCCGGTCGACTCGCGGAACACTTCCTCAAACTGTTCGGGACTTGCTCTTTTGCGCGCTGGAGGTTCTCGACCGTGGTTTGCAGCGGAAAAAGCGGATTCTTCAGCTCGTGCGCCAGCCGCCGCGCCAGTTCCCGCCAGGCCGCCACGCGCTCGGCCTGCACCAGTCGTTCGCGCTGCTCGCTCAGCTGCGTCGGTCATGCGATTGAACGCGTCGCCAGTTGGCCAATTTCGCTGCGGCCCGCGAACGTCCACGCGCGCGTTCCAATTCCCTTCCGAAACTTCCCGCGCGCCCTCCGCGAGCGTCCTGCACCGGGCGCGTAACGCGCGCGGCTCCCCACCAGCTCAGCATCATCCGAAGAACAGCCCGAGCGCCACCACGCCCAGAGCCAGATCGCGAATTCGCCGCTCCAGCAGCACGGCTTCGCGCTGCGAACTTCCGACCAGCAGAACTCCGAGCAATTCCTTCTGCCGGCCCAGCAGTGGCAGTGCATGAAATTGCCTCCGCGCTCGCAGGATCGCTGCTGTCCATGAAATCCTAAACGTTTGCGGCACTGGATTCTGCCGCTCCTGCTCGATGAAAGGACGCGCAGACGCTCGCCATCCGACACTGGCCCGGCTGTGTCGACCAAATTGGTCGCGTCTGAAATTCGGCGCAGATTCGAGATACAGCAGCGCGCGCATCCCCGCGGGCAGCACCAGCGAGGCCAGGAATTCCTTGCCCAGCCGCTCGCCGCCCAGCATATAAAGATTCTCGATCGCCCACGCGCACCGTCGACACGGCCATCAACCCGAGCGCGGGCCCGTCCTGCGTGTCCACCTTCATCAGGAACGATCCGCGTCGTGGCCCAATCCTGCGGTCTGCGTCACCCAATCCATTTTGTAGCCGAACCGCGCGGGCCATTCGTTCGAGGAAATGATCGCGCCATCGGCGGCTACGAAATCGAGGAAATCGAGTTGGTGGGATTGCGAGACGCCGCGCGCGTCGTTGACGTACACCGAAACGTCCGATTTCGGGCGGCTCAGATCGATCGCCATGCGCACCGTGCCTTCCGCATCGGCGATTCCCTGCACTCGATGGACAACATCCTGCCCGCGGCGCTCGAAATTCGTCCTCGAACTGCGCCACGAGCGCTTCGCTGTGCTGGCGATTCGAAGTCGTCGAACGCGCGCCGCGAGACGATGGTCACACCTGCAGCGATCGCTCCCACGGACAACAGCAGCGCAATCGTGAAAACCCAGAAAAGCTTGGTGCGGAACGTCACTGTGATTCCTGTTCCAGCCAGACATCGGCCAGCGGCCATCCTTCGCCCGCCTCAGGCGCCTTCCAGTCTCGTAGGCGCGGGCCCAGACCGTACACGCGCGGCAGCCTTACCAGCGGCACCACGCGATAGCTGCTCACGATGTCCCGCTCGCGTCCATAGATTTGCTCCGCCGACGCTGTCGCGGGCAACGGACTCGCATCGACGCCCGCCGCCGGCGCCAGTAACTCGATGATCGCAGCGAGTGAATCCCGCGGGCGCACCGACTTGATCGACAATCGAACGATCCGCACATCGAAGCTTGCCACAGGCATAGCGCCCGGCTGACCGGCTGGAGTGGCTTCGGCCGAGAGCGCGATCCCCGCATCGCGAGCGTTCACCGCCACGCGCTCGGCAATTGATTGCATGAGCGAATCGCCCGAATCATATCCCAACGTAATCCGCGGCGAACCGGCGATTTGCGACCAGATTGCCTTCGCTCCCGCCGCATCGGCCGCGGTGGGAAATAAAAATGCGGTACCGTTGGACCACTCCGGCAGCAATCCGCCGGCAGGCTCGCCTTCCGTTTGCAATATGAAGTTGACGATTGCAGCGCGATCGATCGAGCGGGAAAGCGCCTCGCGGGCGCGCGCATCCTCACTAACCGTATGACCGGGCGCAAATGCCAGGGCGACCAGTTCCTGAGGCTTCGACGCGCTCACCTGCACGCCTCGTTCACTGGCGCGCCGAGCCTCTTCCGGAGGAATCTCCGCGAAATCCGCCGCGCCCACCTCGAGATCGACCAGCCGATCCTTCGCCGCGCGCCCCATTTCGATTTCGATCGAATCCACAAACGCTCGCCCGCTGCGGTAGTTCTCGTTGGCCACGAGCGTCAAGCGCTTGCCCGATTCCCACTGCGCGATGTGAAATGCTCCCGATCCCGCCACGCCGGAGAATGTCCCGTCCGCGTTGCGCTGGTCGTACAGCAGGCCGCCGATTTGGTCTTTGGCTTCCGCTTCTTCTGGATCAGCCGTCGTCCCTGCCGGATCAAGTGAGTGAACCACGGCGCCGATTTCCACGCGCAGACTTCCGCCGTATCGTGGACGCCGCGATGTCTCCGCACGCCCTGCGCTTAGCAGAGCCGCGCAAATCACCGTCGCGCTAATTACCGCAGCCGACAGATACGATCGACGCTTCATACAGTCCTGTGTCCTGATTGCGCGAGATCAAGCGCGCTGATTTGCCGTCATCGCTGAGCCAAACGGAAAGTGTTGGCCCGGGCAGCTCCAGCGGTTGCCCGATGGCAACCGCCTTGCGGTCGCGAATCTCGTACAGTTGAATTTGATCTTTCTGCGTCCAATCACCTTTGCCGGTCGCTAACACTTCCCAAGCTGATCCGCAGCCGCTGGCGATCGAGGTGACATCGCTTCCCCAATCGTCAAACGTCGACACGGGATCAGCCGTACCGTCGAAAAGTTCGGCCAGGCCATCGATGCCGGAAATCACTCGACGTGACGGGCCCTGTCCGGACGTGGCCGGCAACGGCGAAGCGGAGGAATAAAATGGCGGAAACTTCGCCTGCAGGCTGCTGGAAAGTGTCACGGTACCCGAAAAATAATTTCGGCCCGGCGTGAATGCCCAGCTCACCGGACCCATGGGCCACTGCTGGCCGGAATTGTCTCGGCAATCCATGGTCAGACTCGGATTCCACGCTGCGTCGCAGCGCTCCCCTCCCACGAACGCGCTCACATGCGTTGCATCGGTCTCCGAGATCCATCCGCGCAAATCCCGAGTCGCGAAACGCCTTGGAATCGGCTGCGAATCGCGAAGCACCTGTTGGCCGGCCTGAAATTCATAGACGAGCAGGCGGTCGGGTTCGAGGAAATACCAGAACGACTGGTTCGCATCACCCGTGATTTGGTCGAAATCGAGAAGCGGCGCTACCTGCTGCCATACGATCTTTCTTTGCAATCCTGGTTCGGCGCCCGGTTGCGGCGCCACGGGCTCGTCGCTTGCGACCGGCACGACGACTACCTGCGCGGCGTCGGCCCGGCGAATTTCCGCCACCAGCGTGAATCCCGCTAGGCTGCGCGAGATCGACAAAATAATTCGCGTATCGGCGGGCGCTGCCACGGGTCGCATTCCCCGCGCCGCCATGTCGTCCTCAAACGTGCGGCGGACGTTTGCGAGTACGACCGGCGCCTCCTGGGACACGTCGTTCACCTCGGACGAAAACGCATGCACCGGCGCCATCGCGGCGGCCGATTTCTGGGCGATGCCGTACACGGCTTCACTCCACGCGTGCGGGAGCTGGCTCGTCGCCTGAGCGCCCGCTGGCCGGGCAGCGCAGACGGCCAGCGCGCCGGCAACAATCACCATCGAAATTGGCGAACGTATCCGAAGAATGGGCCGCATAGATTTGCGTAAATTGCACAATTAAGCTTACTTCGGTCATCGTAGCACACGCTCGAAACGCGCCCGATGCGACGCCGGACGGGGCTTCGTGTCGTGCACTACCGAACGAAGCCCCTGCAAGGGTATTTGCCGGCTTCACTCCCGGGCGGCTCCCGACAACTAGCGCCGCCCGGGAATCTCTCAGGGTTTCAAATTCGGCCGCGCGTTAAATGTCGGCACGTCGGAAGCCATCGCCGACTTCAGCACGTCATTGGTGAAGAAGAATTTGCCGTCATTCGGCACCATCATGATTTGCACGCGGTCGGAAAGCCGCTGCGCGACCGTCAGTTGCACCAGCAGCGGATTCACTTTCAAAGCCGCCGCCTGCAGCTGCATCTCGTCGCTTTCCGCCTGCGCCGTCAACCGGATGCGGTTTGCTTCGGAGTCAGCTTCGAGCTTGTCCTTGTCCTGTTGGGCCGCGGCGGTCACGCGAATCCGGTTCGCTTCCGCATCGGCCAGCAGCTTGTCTTTTTCCTCGTTCGCCTGCGCCTCCACGCGCGTGTGATTCGCCTCGGCATCCGCCAGGAGCGCCTGCCTCTGCTCTTCGGCCTTGCTGTCGATCACCTTGGCTTGCGCCGCAGCCTCGGCGTCCTCGATCGTGGTCTGCTTGCGCGCCTCCGCCTCCAACCGCGATTGCTCGATCTGTTTCTGCTTCAGCGGCAGGGTGTACTGCATGGCGTCCGACTGCGCTTTGGCCATGATCACCTGCGACGCGGCATCGCCTTCCGCGCGCTTCACTTCGCGCGCTTTGGCCGCTTCGGCTTGCGACTGTGCGATGGCCACTTTTTTCTGCTCGATTTCCGCGTCGACCGAAGTGCGGTCGTCTTCCTGTTCTTTCAGCAGCAGGTCTTCCAGCCCTTTGGCGTATTCCTCCGGCAGTTCCACTTTTTTCAGCAGCACTTCCTTCACCACGATCCCATCGGCGCCCAGTCGTGCGGTGATCAGTCCTGCGGAACGCGAACGAAATTCCTCGCGCTTGGTCGAAAAAATGTCGCGCACGATATAGTTCGGCGCGGTCTCGTGAAACGCTGCAACCACCGTCGGCTCGACCACCTCCGAATCCACCGGCTGCGGCACGTTCGCCTCAATGAACGCCAGCTTCGAAGGATCAAGCCGGTAGCGCACCGTCACCTCCAGGCCCACCGCCAGTCCCTCGCGCGCCTGCACCTCCAGTACCTCGAATTTGTCGTTTCGTATCGCCATCGCGGTCGTGGAGAAAACTCGGTCGCGCACGTCGAAAAGTTGCACGCGGTCAATTAGCGGCACGATCAGATGCGTCCCCGCGTACAGCGTCCGCGGCCGAACGCCCGAAAGCTGGCTGATCCGCACGCCCGCCTGCCCGTCGGGCACCACCAGGATGCTCAGCCCCAGCAGACCCAGCAGCGTAGCTACCATTGACAACTTGGCAGCCTCGCTCCATCGAATCCGCCTTCGCGGCCGGATCGTGGTCACGGTCATCGGAACAGGCACCGGCACTTCCGGCACCTCGCTGCCGCCGGTCATGGAAAGCTCGCCGGAGGTTTTGCTTCGCTTCAGCAGGCGGTCGAGCTCATACGCCAGATAAATGTCATACAGGATCATTCCCGCGATGGCCGCGAACAGCGCAAAGCATCCGGCGATCAACAAATATTTCAAGAACAGCATGGCGCCCCGCCTTTCTTCGGCTTCGGGCCACTAGACTCCGGCCTCGGGCCGCTCCGATCCAGGTCTACGCACTACCGATGTTGGTTCTCGCGGCGCTCGGCCTGCCGCGCGGGCATCATGCTGGTGAGCCCGTACAAGCCGACCCACTCGAGCCCGAGCGCCAATCCCAATGCCGCGATGATGGCTCCTGCGATTTCTGCGAATCCGATGAAGTTGTCCATGGCCGTATCCTTTTGCTGGGCCTGCGCCATGCAGCAATGCACACGCCGCGCCACACCGCGTGCATCGCAGCGAAAGCACTTATGCGCATCGGGACACACCGCTCCCGTGGCCCCCAAAACACGCCGTGGAAATCGACACGCGGTCGCAGGCGGCTGGAATGTTCGAAGAAAATCAGAGGCCGCGCGACAACGCCGCCCGATACGCTAGAATGTGCGTCGCCCAATCCAGATGACTCGCCTGCAAAACCCCGAGGCCGGCAGAATCCGAACGGCGCTGGCTGCATTCGCGCTCGCGGTTGGCCTCGCAACCGCCGCGCCCCAGCAGCAACCTCCGCCTAAACGCCCGGCGCCGGCCCCCAAGCCCGCCGCTTCCGCGAAAAAGCCACTCCCGGCAAGGCCCGCGCCTCCGGACGCCTCGCTCGTTCAGGCCATCCGCGAGAACACCATCGGCCTTGCCCTCATGGAACGCCGCGACTACACCACGGCTCTCGGCCATTTCCAAACCGCCTGCGTCCTGAACCCCGCCTCCGACGCTGGCTGCCTCAACATGGGCATCGCCTTTCTCTCGATGCGCCGATTCGACGACGCCCGCCAAATCCTTTCCAAATCCACCGAGCGCGATCCCCAAAACGCGCGCGCCTGGTATAGCCTCGCGCTGCTGGCCCGCGCCACCGGGGATTCCACCGCCGCCCGCGACGATTTCCAGAGAGCCGCCGCCATCGATCCGGATGATCCCGGCACCCAATATTTCCTCGGCTATCTCGCCACCCAGGACCAGAAATACGACCAAGCCGTCGCGGCTTTCAAACGCGCGGTCGAACTAGACCCGCTCCATATTTCCGCGGAATTCGGTCTCTCCCAAGCCGAACAGGATCTCGGCCACGCCGATGCCGCGAAAGCGGATTTGGAGCGATTCCAGCGCTTGTCAGCCGAAAAACTTGGCAAGCCCGTGCGATTCCTCTACGGCGAACAGGGCAAATACTCATTCGGTCAAGAGATGACCGAGCCGCCGATAGCCGCGCCCCCGCCAGTGCCCATCCGCTTCCTGGATGTTTCGGCCACTTCGGGCTTGCCCCAATTCCGCGGCGCCGCCGTTCCGGCACCACGGCCGCGTTCTCGCGCCAACAGCCGCCGCCCTTCAGCCAGCCAGGCCTCCGACGCGCCGGCTGCAAACTCCGACCTCGCGGGCTTCTTGGGCAGCGGTGCTTGCGTCTTGGATTTTGATGGCGACGGCCATCCCGACATTTTTCTGGTGAATGCAGATGGCAAGGGCAACGCAGCGCTTTATCGCAATACTGGCAAGGGGTCGTTCGTGGACGCTACCAAATCCGCTAAGCTCGATTTTCACGGCCAAGGCATGGCCTGCGCCGTGGGCGACTACGACAACGACGGCCGACCGGACTTGGCTGTCACATCGGGCGACGGAGTCACGCTATTTCACAACGAAAGCGACGGCACGTTTAAAGATGTCACCGAGTCCGCAGGCCTCAGGCCCGGGCCCCCGGCTGCTCCCGACGCAGCCGCGCCCATCGATCCATACGCCGCTTCCCAACCGGGCGGGTTACAACCGACGTATGCCGTGCCCAGCGGACCTGCTGGCTTTGCTATGGGCGTCACCTTCATCGACTACGATCAGGATGGCGACCTCGATATCTACGTGACGCGCTTCACCTATCTGCCGGTCGTTTCGACTTCACAGCCCTTCACGTTCCCCGAAGACGCGCCCGCCCCCGGTAATGTCCTCTGGCGCAACAAAGGCGACGGCACTTTCGTCGACAAAACAAACGATCTGGCGCTCGCGGGCTACGCCCCTTCCATCGGCGCCATTGGAAGCGACCTCACGAACAGCCGCGCCATCGATCTCGTGGTCACCGGCTGGCGGAAATATCCGAGCGTATTCATGAACACCCGCGAGGGCCCGTTCCGCCCGTCAAGCCCGTGGGCCATCAGCATGCCTGGTCCGGCTGCCGGACTCGTCGCCGCCGATTTCGATCGCGACGGCTGGATGGATCTTGCCTTCACGCACTGGGCCTCGCCTGCGGTCACCATCTGGCGCAACGTACAGGGAAAATCGTTCGAGCGCGTGCCTCTGGTGGAACCGGGATGGATGCGCGCCTGGGGCATCGCGGCATTTGATTACGACAACGACGGCTGGGTCGATCTGGTCGCCGTCGGTGAAACATTCGCGGGCGAAGGTCGCATCGCGCTCTTCCGCAATGAAGGCCCGGCTGGTTTTCGCGACGTCACTCGCGAAACGGGACTCGACAAAATCGTCCTGCGCAATCCGCGAGCTGTCATCCCGCTCGATTTCGAAGGCAACGGCTCGCCCGGCCTGCTCATCACGCAGAATTGCCTCCCGCCGATTCTGCTGAAAAATGTCGGCGGAGGAAAAAATTCGTGGCTGAAGCTCGCGCTCTCCGGCGATCCCGATAACAAGCTTGCGATTGGCGCGCGCCTCGACGTTTTCTCGGGCGCGCAACGCCAGTCGTGGGAAATCCCCGGTGCCTCGGGTTACCTCGGTCAAGGACCTTCGGACGTTCTCACTGGTCTGGGCGCCGCCGACGACGCCGACGTCCTTCGCATCCTCTGGCCCACGGGCTTGCGACAAAACGAACTGCACGTTCCCGCGGACACTTCCACACCAGTCCTCGAATCAGAACCACCCGAACCCTCGACACGCTGAATGCATCTTGACTACGAACGGACCCGCTCCACTCGACATCGCTTTGTTCGCGACGGTCAGAGCGAAACAAAACCGAACCAATCTCGAAAACGCAAATAGGCGAAAAATTCTCGATTAGAAATGCCGAAAAATGCGTTATGCAAGGCTTTTTGCCAGATACCAATAATCATAGATTGCGATTAGGCCTTGCGAATTCCCGCGAATTCCACGTCGCCCCATGCCCGAGAACACATCGGCAAGGCGCGAAATTCGCATCGCATAACGTCTTTTTCAGGGTGCAGCGCTTCGAATCCGACGCGCCACGGCATGTCCAATCAACAAGGCCGCGCATCTTAGTGTAAATTATTGTGTCGGCCCAATTTTCGCCGCTCGATCCGAGGGGCATAATCTTGCTTGGGGGTTTCATGCGATTAAGCTTTACGCGGTTTCTGCTCGTTATCCTCTGCGTCGCTCCGCTATGCGCTAGCGGGTCGCTCGCCCAATCCAACTCTTCCCTAGAAGCCCGCCGCGATTCGCTGAGGAAGCTCATTGCCGAAGAATGGGAATTCGAAATGCGGGAGAGTCCCCTTGCTGCAACTTACTTTGGTGACTATCGCTACGACGACCAAATCGACGACATGTCCATCGCGGCAACTTTGCGCCAGGACAAAGCCGCTCGCGAGTATCTGGCCCGCGTGGAAGCGATCGATGCCAACGGATTCCCGAGCAGGAGCAGCTCAACAAGGCACTTTTCGCGCGCAAGCTCCGGCAAACCATCGCGGACAATCAACTCAAAGAGTATGAAATGCCGCTCGATCAATTCAACGGCGCGCACCTCGGTCTCGCTCAATTTTCGGCGGTGGTCCCCACGGACAGCACGAAGGATTTTGAAGACTACCTCAAGCGCCTCCACCAAATCCCGCGCGCCATCGACCAGATCATCGACACCGCGCGCCACGGCGAAAAAGATAAATTGATGCCGCCGAAGTTCGTTTTGGAGGAAGTCGCCAAGCAGTGCGACGGCGTCGCTGCCCGCCGCCGGCGAATCCAGCGCCTTCGCCTTGCCGCTGAAAAAATTCCCGGCGGCCGTCGAGCCCGCGGACCAGAAGCTGCTGCACGACGCAACCATCGCCGCCATCGACACCGAGATTCGCCCCGCGTTCGCAAGGCTCGCGAAATTCGTTCGCGAAGACTACGAGCCCTACGGCCGCACCGAGCCCGGCATCTGGGCCCTGCCCGATGGAGATGCGCGCTATCGCGCCGCCGTGCGCGAGATGACCACCACGGACATGACTCCGGAACAGATCTACGAGCTCGGCATGTCCGAAGTGAAATCTACGGAAGCGCAGATGACCGTGATCGCAAAGCAGCAGGGCTACCCCGACTGGAAGTCCTACGCCGCCGCGATCATGAACAACCCCAAGCTTCGCGCCACCTCTCGCGAAGAAATTCTGGATACCTATCGCCGTTACGTGGCGCAAATGCGTCCGAAGCTTCCGCAACTTTTCCGGCTGCTACCGAAAGCGAGCGTGGAGGTGGTTCCCGTCGAACCCTACCGTGAGAAGGAAGCGGCCGCCGCTTTCTACTTGAAGGCACGCCCGACGGCTCGCGTCCTGGCAAAGTATATGTCAAATACCGGTGATTTCGCCGATCGCGAGCTTCCGGAGATTGAAGCAACCGCGTACCACGAAGGCATTCCCGGGCACCACATGCACTCTCCATCCAGCAGGAATTGCGGGACACCTCCGCCATTTCGCCAGCACGCGTCCTACAACGCGTACATCGAAGGCTGCGGGACTTTACGCTGAGCGTCTGGGAAAAGATGTCGGTTTCTACCAGGACCCGAACGATGACTTCGAACGCCTCGCCAGCGAGTTGCTGCGCGCGTCCCGGCTGGTGGAAGACACGGGCGCGCATTACAAGCGCTGGTCGCGCAATCAGATGGTCCAGTTCTTCAAGGACGATTCGCTCGAGGCCGGAGACGATTTTCAGCCCGAAGTGATCATTACATTTCATATGCCGGCCGGCGCTCAGCTACAAAATCGGCCGACTGAAAATTCTGGATTTGCGCAGACGCGCCCAGGATGAGCTTGGCGGCAAATCGACGTGCGCGCCTTCCACGACGAAATCCTGAGCGGCGGCGCGCTCCCGCTGGACGTCTCGATTCACGAACGATGAGTGGATCGCCTCGGTAAAAGCCGGCGAGACCGCCACCGGGCGGTCGCGAGCCACGCCCGTTTGCGCCGCCCTAAAACTTCATGATGCCCGCCGCTGATGTCCCAGTCCCGGGCGCTTTGACTGCATCAGATTTGACATGCTGCGGCTCGGATTCAGGAGTCCAGGGAGCGGGATGCGGGCCGCGCGGCTCTTCGTCCATTTTCCATCTCACGATGAGCTTTGCGTGAGGGCATCCTCACCCCACCATCCAACCGGCCCCACGGTAGACGTGATCACCCAGTCCCCCGCGCCGGTCACTTGAGGCGCCTGCTGCACGTACCATGTTCGCCTCGCTGATCAGTCCGATCTCGAACTGCGGGCTGTAAGCAGCCGACGCCCTCGCGCGCAGCCGGCTCTTCCAATAATGGAAGACTTCCATCGAACACCGCGCGCCGGTACCATCGGTAGTACGAGTCCGATGTCCGCCGAATGGCGCCTTGTATGGGATGCCCTATGTCGTTCGTCGTAGCGGATCGCCGTCGCGCCGAGCCGTAAATGTTCGCGACCGATCTGAAATAGTCCTCGAAAAAAGGCCAGTTGAAGCCGGCGCGCGTGTTTCGCTCGGTCACTCGATCGGCGTCTCGAACGTCAAGATCGGCCCGGGTGCTCCGGCAACGGCCCCACTACACGGACGCCGGCTGCAGAGTTCATCCGCCGACGCGTCTGAGGCTGGATCGGATGTCAATGAGGATGAGAAACGGCCAGGGTAACCGAGTTTCCCGCGGCTTCGTTCGTCGACATCGGCGAAGGAAGCGGCAGACCGCCTCATCGCTGCTGTCCCGGCGGGTCGCTTTCCTCCGCCAGGCTCGCGCAGGGTCGACGACGCCAGCAGAGCGAGAGAATCAGGAACGCAGCGTGCACAATCTCCAGCCATTTCATCACTTTGAATTCTCCCTGAGTCGCCTTTGCGATCGAAATATGATGACGCGAGCGCCGCTCGGGTTTCAATCCGGGTTAAACGTAAACTGAACGATGCGTCACGGTATACGCGCCCTGAACAGCTCGGCGATTCGTGCGCGCCTTGCTTGCCGCGTATGAGGCGTGCTAATTT
Source organism: uncultured Acidobacteriota bacterium (assembly GCA_963800535.1). GTDB lineage: Bacteria > Acidobacteriota > Terriglobia > Acidiferrales > UBA7541 > Palsa-295. The sequence continues at coordinate 11,027 of CAWDBK010000011.1, read as the reverse complement.
CACTTTTCAACAAGTCACAGCCGTTCTACGGCCAATCCAGTGTCCAGATTTATCGATTCCAATCCGGTCGGGCCCGCCCGCGAGCAAGGAACCGTGCGCTATGACGATCGCAAGCACGCGAACTCACGCGACCCGTCTTCTGGCGCGTCGAAGGGGCAGCCTGCTCGACCTCACCGCTGTCCGGCCGGTGGGCTTCTCGCGTGGAATGCGCAGAGCTTTCTGGGCCGCTGGGCTCGCCGCGGCACCATGGCTTCTCGCATCAGCGCGTCCGTTTCTCTACGCCTCCGGATCGCGTCTTCGCCACGCGTGTCCTGCACGCGGTGCCCCGGCATAACCGCGACCGCCTCGATCTGCTTGGCGAAGAATATTTCGAGTATTTCCTTGAGCCGCCCCTGAAGCCGACGGAGTAGCCGCGCTGAAGCGCCTGATCGATTCCGGCGCGGATGTCGTCCTGGTGAGCAGGGACTCGACCACGTATGCGGCACTCGCAAGCTGTCGGCGTCACAGAACTCTCTGCAATCGTCTCGATTTCGCGAAGGCATCGCCACAGGACGCCTGCTCGATCCGGTCATTGCCGCGCGGCCCGTTCGCCAGCTCGTTCCGATCAACCGGACGAACGGTCGATCGCGCGAAACTGCTGCACGTCTTTGGCTTTGGAGAAGAGCCCGAAGTCCTTAATGAGCCCGACCCGCCCGGCGCAACTACCTGCGCGCGTCGACGTGCCCGTCGTGCACTTTGAATCGCGGAGCTCGCCGCCGCCACTTCGGTTCGTGGACCTCTCAAGGCAAACACTCCTGCTGATCGGCGGCACCGGCTTCGTCCGCAAAGTCTTTTGGAAAATTTGCGAAGACTGCCGGAGATCGGCCGCGTCCACCTGCTATCCCGGACACCGCTCCGCCACGGCCCTTGAACGCTTCGAGCCAGATTTCCAGCAATCGCCGGTTTTCGACGTCCTCGCGGAAAAGATACGGCGACCGCTTCGCCGATTTTCTCCGCGACCACGTGGAGGTAGTCCAGGGCGATGCCAGCACCGGGCTGGGCCTCGCGCTGAAGAAGCGCGCCAACGCCTGGGCCGCTCACTCGACCTCATCGTCAATAGCGCCGGGTCACCGATTTCAATCCCGACCTGCGCGACGCGCTGGCGATGAACGTTCACGCCATGGAGCGAGTTGCTTAACTTCGTGCACGATGCGACCACGCCGCTGCTGCTGCATCTTTCCACCTGCTATGCCATGGCCGCCGCGACGGCCTCGTCGAGGATTTCACGCCGAATTATTCGCCGGCGGTTTCCGGTTTCGACGCCGCGAGGACGCGATCTGGAAAGCTGATCCGCGACACCGAGGTCCGCGCCGAATCCGGCGAAGTGACTGAAGAACTCCGCAGCAGGCCGTCGGCGGGAGGAGCCGCCGAAAATGCAGGGGATCGCGTTGATAACCAGATTCGAAAAAATCGCACGCGCTGGCTGCGGCAGGCGCTGATGGAAGCCGGGACGAAAGCGTGAAATAATTCGCTGGCCCGACACCTACACGTTTACGAGAGCCTTTCGGAATCGAGATTGGCGACTATCTCGATAGGAATCCCAGGAAGCCGCTATCGCCATCGTCGGCCGGCTATCGTCGAATCTTCCATTCAGAGGCCGTTTTGGGCTGGAACGAAGGCGTCAAACCTCCGCCTCTCTCTCCTACCTGCTGGGCACTTTCTTCCGCCAGCTTCCCACTACGTGAAGCCCTCGACCTGATCCCGGTCGACACGATTACTTGCGGCATGGTTCTCATCTCCGCCGCCCTGGTGGCCCGCCGCCACCAGCGCGTCTACCACCTGGCTACATCCGTCGCGAACCCTTGCGACATGCGGCGCTCGACGAGCTCACCGGCCTGGGCGACCGAAAATACGATCGCTCACGCGACGACCTCGAACATCTCGTTTGCCTGAAATTCGACGCCATTCCGGTCTCGAAGACCGCTACAAGACGCTTCCGCCCCGGCGCGAAATGATCGTGCAAGCCATCAACGGAGCGTTGATGGCTTGCACGATCATTTTTTGCGCCGGGGCGGAGAGCGTCTTGTAGCGGGTCTTCGAGACCGGAATGGCGTCGAATTTCAGGCGAATGAGATGTTCGAGGTCGTTGCGTGAGCGATAGTATTTTCGGTGGCCCAGGCCGGTGAGCTCGATCGAGCGCCGCATGTCGCAAGGGTTCGCGACGGATGTAGCCAGGTGGTAGACGCGCTGGTGGCGGCGGGCGACCAGGGCGGCGGAGATGAGAACCATGCCGCGAGTTACCGTGTCGACCGGGATCAGGTCGAGGGCTTTACTTTCGTTAGTGGGAAGCTGGCGGAAGAAAGTGCCCAGCAGGTAGGAGAGAGAGGCGGAGGTGTTGACGCCTTCGTTCCAGCCCACAAACGGCCTCTGGATGGAAGATTCGACGATAGCCGGCCGGACGATGGCGATAGCGGCGTTGGGATTCCTATCGAGATAGTCGCCAATCATCGATTCCGAAAGGCTCTTCGTAAACGTGTAGGTGTTGGGCCAGCCAAGTTCATTAGCGCGTTTCGTCCCGGCTTCCATCAGCGCCTGCCGCAGCCAGCGCGTGCGATTTTTTCGAATCTGGTTATCGAGCGCGACCCCCTCCAGATTTTTCGCGGCTTTTTTCTTGCCGACGGCCTGCTGGCGGAGTTCCTCGGTCACTTCGCCGGATTCGGCGCGGACCTCGGTGTCGCGGATCAGCTTCTCCAGATTCGCGCGTTCCTCGCGGGCGTCGAAACCGGGAACATTCGCCGGCGAATAATTGGGCGTGAAATCCTCGAGGATACGGCCGTCGCGGCGGCCGATGGCATAGCAGGTGGAAAGATGCAGCAGAGCGGCGTGGTCGCAATCGTGCACGAAGTTAAGCAACTGCTCCATGGCGTGAACGTTCATCGCCAGCGCGTCGCGCAGGTCGGGATTGAAATCGGTGAGTCCGGCGCTATTGACGATGAGGTCGAGTGAGCGGCCCAGGCGTTGGCGCGCTTCGAGCGTGAGGCCCAGCCCGGGCTTGCTGGCATCGCCCTGGACTACTTCCACGTGGTCGCGGAGAAAATCGGCGAAGCGGTCGCCGTATCTTTCCGCGAGGACGTCGAAAACCGGCGATTCGGAAACGATGCGCTCGAAGCGTTCAAGGGCCGTGGCGGAGCGGTGTCCGCGGATCAGCAGGTGGATGCGGCCGATCTCCGGCAGATCGTTCAGCAAATTTTCCAAAAACACTTTGCCGATGAAGCCGGTGCCGCCGATCAGCAGGATGTGTTTGCCTTTGAGAGCTCCACGAACCGAAAGTGGCGGGCGGCCATTCCGCGAGTCAAAGTGCACGACGGGCACGTCGACGCGCGGCAAGGGTCGTTGCGCCGGGCGAATCGTGTCGTTAAGGACTTCGGGCTTTTTTGCAAAGCCAAGGTCGTGCAGCAATTTCGCGCGATCGACCGTTCCGTCCGGTTGATCGGAACGCAGCTTGGCGAACGGGCCGCGCGGGCGAATGACCGGATCGAGCAGGCGTCCTGTGGCGATGCCTTCGCGAAAATCGAGACGATTGCAGAGAATTTTGTTTACGCCGAGACAGCTTGCCAGCGGCCGCATGATGTGGTCGAGTCCCTGGCTCACCAGGACGACATCCGCGCCGGAATCGATCAGGCGCTTCAGCGCTGCTACTCCGTTCGGCTTCAGGCGCGGCTTCAGGAAATACTCGAAATATTCTTCGCCAAGCAGATCGAGGCGGTCGCGGCTGGTATGCCGAAGCACCGCGTGCAGGACACGCGTGGCGAAGACGCGATCGGAGGCGTAGAGAAACGGACGCGCCACGGCGAGAACGCCCATGGTGCCGCGGCGAGCCCAGCGGCCCAGAAAGCTTTGCGCATTCCACGCGAAAAAGCCCACCGGCCGGACAGCGGTGAGGTTCAGCAGGCTGCCTTCGACGCGCCAGAAGACGGGTTCGCGTGAGTTCGCGTGCTTGCGATCGTCAGACGGCACGGTTTCTTGCTCGCGGGCGGGCCCGACCGGATTGGAATCGATAAATTTGGACACTGGATTGGCCGGCAGAACGGCTGTGACTTGTTGAAAAGTGAAATTAGCACGCCTCATACGCGGCAAGCAAGGCGCGCACGAATCGCCGAGCTGTTCAGGGCGCCGTATACCGTGACGCATCGTTCAGTTTACCAGTTTAACCCGGATTGAAACCCGAGCGGCGCTCGCGTCATCATATTTCGATCGCAAAGGCGACTCAGGGAGAATTCAAAGTGATGAAATGGCTGGAGATTTGTGCACGCTCGTTCCTGATTCTGCTCGCTCTGCTGGCGGTCTCCAACCCCGCGCGAGCCGGCTCGGAGGAAAGCGACCCGCCGGACAACAGCGATGTGGAGGTGCTGCCGCTTCCTTTGCCGATGTTGACGAACGAAGCCGCGGCAAACTCGGTTACCCTGGCCGTTTCTGCATCCTCATTGACATCCGATCCAGCCTCAAACGCGTCGGCGGACGACACTCTGCAGCCGGCGTCCGTGGAGTGGGGCCCGTTGCTGAAGGATTCGGTCCGATTCTTGACGTTCGAGCACGCCTATCGAATGACCCAGCGAAACACGCGCGCCGGCTTTACCGGGCCTTTTTTCGAGGACTATTTCAGATCGGTCGCGAACATTCACGGCTGGCGCGACGGCGATCCGCTCACGACGAACTACATAGGGCATCCTATACAAGGCGCCATTTCGGCGGACATCTGGATCTCGCACGACCCACGGTACCGGCGCGCGGTGTTCGACTGGAAGTCTTCGCACTATTGGAAGAGCCGGCTGCGCGCGACGGCGTTCTCGGCTGCTTACAGCCTGCAGTTTGAGATCGGACCGATCAGCGAGGCGAACATGGGCAACGTGCAGCAGGCGCCTCAAGCGACCGGCGTGGTGGACTGGGTGATCACGCCTACCGTGGGGCTCGGTTGGATGGTGGGTGAGGACGCCCTCGACGCAAAGCTGATCGCGAGATGGGAAAACCGCACGAACAGCCGCGCGGCCCGCATCCTGCTCCGTGGACTCCTGAATCCGAGCCGCAGCATGTCAAATCTGATGCAGCTGAAAGCGCCCTGGCACCGGGACACGAGGGCGGGCATCACGAAGTTTTAGGGCCGCGCGAAATGGGGCGTGGCTCGCTACTGCCCGGTGGCGGTCTTGCTGGCTTTTACCGAGGCGATCCACTCATCCGTTCGTGAATCGAGCACGTCCAGCGGGAGCGCGCCGCCGCTCAGGATTTCGTCGTGGAAGGCGCGGATGTCGAATTTGCCGCCAAGCTGATCCTGGGCGCGTTTGCGCAACTCCAGAATTTTCAGTTGGCCGATTTTGTAGCTGAGCGCCTGGCCGGGATATGAAATGTAACGATCAACTTCGGCCTGCAAATCGTCTCCGGCCTCGAGCGAATTGTCCTTGAAGAACTGGACCATCTGATCGCGCGACCAGCGCTTGTAATGCGCGCCCGTGTCTTCCACCAGCCGGGACGCGCGCAGCAACTCGCTGGCGAGGCGTTCGAAGTCATCGTTCGGGTCCTGGTAGAAACCGACATCTTTTCCCAGACGCTCAGCGTAAAGTCCCCAGCCTTCGATGTACGCGTTGTAGGACGCGTGCTGGCGAAATGGCGGAAGGTCCCGCAATTCCTGCTGGATGGAGAGCTGCATGTGGTGCCCGGGAATGCCTTCGTGGTACGCGGTTGCTTCAATCTCCGGAAGCTCGCGATCGGCGAAATCACCGGTATTTACATATACTTTGCCAGGACGCGAGCCGTCGGGCGTGCCTTGAAAGTAGAAAGCGGCGGCCGCTTCCTTCTCACGGTAGGGTTCGACGGGAACCACCTCCACGCTCGCTTTCGGTAGCAGCCCAAAAAGTTGCGGAAGCTTCGGACGCATTTGCGCCACGTAACGGCGATAGGTATCCAGAATTTCTTCGCGAGAGGTGGCGCGAAGCTTGGGGTTGTTCATGATCGCGGCGGCGTAGGACTTCCAGTCGGGGTAGCCCTGCTGCTTTGCGATCACGGTCATCTGCGCTTCCGTAGATTTCACTTCGGACATGCCGAGCTCGTAGATCTGTTCCGGAGTCATGTCCGTGGTGGTCATCTCGCGCACGGCGGCGCGATAGCGCGCATCTCCATCGGGCAGGGCCCAGATGCCGGGCTCGGTGCGGCCGTAGGGCTCGTAGTCTTCGCGAACGAATTTCGCGAGCCTTGCGAACGCGGGGCGAATCTCGGTGTCGATGGCGGCGATGGTTGCGTCGTGCAGCAGCTTCTGGTCCGCGGGCTCGACGGCCGCCGGGAATTTTTTCAGCGGCAAGGCGAAGGCGCTGGATTCGCCGGCGGCGGCAGCGATGCCGTCGCACTGCTTGGCGACTTCCTCCAAAACGAACTTCGGCGGCATCAATTTATCTTTTTCGCCGTGGCGCGCGGTGTCGATGATCTGGTCGATGGCGCGCGGGATTTGGTGGAGGCGCTTGAGGTAGTCTTCAAAATCCTTCGTGCTGTCCGTGGGGACCACCGCCGAAAATTGAGCGAGACCGAGGTGCGCGCCGTTGAATTGATCGAGCGGCATTTCATACTCTTTGAGTTGATTGTCCGCGATGGTTTGCCGGAGCTTGCGCGCGAAAAGTGCCTTGTTGAGCTGCTCCTGCTCGGGGAATCCGTTGGCATCGATCGCTTCCACGCGGGCCAGATACTCGCGAGCGGCTTTGTCCTGGCGCAAAGTTGCCGCGATGGACATGTCGTCGATTTGGTCGTCGTAGCGATAGTCACCAAAGTAAGTTGCAGCAAGGGGACTCTCCCGCATTTCGAATTCCCATTCTTCGGCAATGAGCTTCCTCAGCGAATCGCGGCGGGCTTCTAGGGAAGAGTTGGATTGGGCGAGCGACCCGCTAGCGCATAGCGGAGCGACGCAGAGGATAACGAGCAGAAACCGCGTAAAGCTTAATCGCATGAAACCCCCAAGCAAGATTATGCCCCTCGGATCGAGCGGCGAAAATTGGGCCGACACAAGAATCTACACTAAGATGCGCGGCCTTGTTGATTGGACATGCCGTGGCGCGTCGGATTCGAAGCGCTGCACCCTGAAAAAGACGTTATGCGATGCGAATTTCGCGCCTTGCCGATGTGTTCTCGGGCATGGGGCGACGTGGAATTCGCGGGAATTCGCAAGGCCTAATCGCAATCTATGATTATTGGTATCTGGCAAAAAGCCTTGCATAACGCATTTTTCGGCATTTCTAATCGAGAATTTTTCGCCTATTTGCGTTTTCGAGATTGGTTCGGTTTTGTTTCGCTCTGACCGTCGCGAACAAAGCGATGTCGAGTGGAGCGGGTCCGTTCGTAGTCAAGATGCATTCAGCGTGTCGAGGGTTCGGGTGGTTCTGATTCGAGGACTGGTGTGGAAGTGTCCGCGGGAACGTGCAGTTCGTTTTGTCGCAAGCCCGTGGGCCAGAGGATGCGAAGGACGTCGGCGTCGTCGGCGGCGCCCAGACCAGTGAGAACGTCCGAAGGTCCTTGACCGAGGTAACCCGAGGCACCGGGGATTTCCCACGACTGGCGTTGCGCGCCCGAGAAAACGTCGAGGCGCGCGCCAATCGCAAGCTTGTTATCGGGATCGCCGGAGAGCGCGAGCTTCAGCCACGAATTTTTTCCTCCGCCGACATTTTTCAGCAGAATCGGCGGGAGGCAATTCTGCGTGATGAGCAGGCCGGGCGAGCCGTTGCCTTCGAAATCGAGCGGGATGACAGCTCGCGGATTGCGCAGGACGATTTTGTCGAGTCCCGTTTCGCGAGTGACGTCGCGAAAACCAGCCGGGCCTTCATTGCGGAAGAGCGCGATGCGACCTTCGCCCGCGAATGTTTCACCGACGGCGACCAGATCGACCCAGCCGTCGTTGTCGTAATCAAATGCCGCGATGCCCCAGGCGCGCATCCATCCCGGTTCCACCAGAGGCACGCGCTCGAACGATTTTCCCTGTACGTTGCGCCAGATGGTGACCGCAGGCGAGGCCCAGTGCGTGAAGGCAAGATCCATCCAGCCGTCGCGATCGAAATCGGCGGCGACGAGTCCGGCAGCCGGACCAGGCATGCTGATGGCCCACGGGCTTGACGGGCGGAACGGGCCCTCGCGGGTGTTCATGAATACGCTCGGATATTTCCGCCAGCCGGTGACCACGAGATCGATGGCGCGGCTGTTCGTGAGGTCGCTTCCAATGGCGCCGATGGAAGGGGCGTAGCCCGCGAGCGCCAGATCGTTTGTTTTGTCGACGAAAGTGCCGTCGCCTTTGTTGCGCCAGAGGACATTACCGGGGGCGGGCGCGTCTTCGGGGAACGTGAAGGGCTGTGAAGTCGAAACGACCGGCAGATAGGTGAAGCGCGTCACGTAGATATCGAGGTCGCCATCCTGATCGTAGTCGATGAAGGTGACGCCCATAGCAAAGCCAGCAGGTCCGCTGGGCACGGCATACGTCGGTTGTAACCCGCCCGGTTGGGAAGCGGCGTATGGATCGATGGGCGCGGCTGCGTCGGGAGCAGCCGGGGGCCCGGGCCTGAGGCCTGCGGACTCGGTGACATCTTTAAACGTGCCGTCGCTTTCGTTGTGAAATAGCGTGACTCCGTCGCCCGATGTGACAGCCAAGTCCGGTCGGCCGTCGTTGTCGTAGTCGCCCACGGCGCAGGCCATGCCTTGGCCGTGAAAATCGAGCTTAGCGGATTTGGTAGCGTCCACGAACGACCCCTTGCCAGTATTGCGATAAAGCGCTGCGTTGCCCTTGCCATCTGCATTCACCAGAAAAATGTCGGGATGGCCGTCGCCATCAAAATCCAAGACGCAAGCACCGCTGCCCAAGAAGCCCGCGAGGTCGGAGTTCGCAGCCGGCGCGTCGGAGGCCTGGCTGGCTGAAGGGCGGCGGCTGTTGGCGCGAGAACGCGGCCGTGGTGCCGGAACGGCGGCGCCGCGGAATTGGGGCAAGCCCGAAGTGGCCGAAACATCCAGGAAGCGGATGGGCACTGGCGGGGGCGCGGCTATCGGCGGCTCGGTCATCTCTTGACCGAATGAGTATTTGCCCTGTTCGCCGTAGAGGAATCGCACGGGCTTGCCAAGTTTTTCGGCTGACAAGCGCTGGAATCGCTCCAAATCCGCTTTCGCGGATCGGCGTGGCCGAATCCTGTTCGGCTTGGGAGAGACCGAATTCCGCGGAAATATGGAGCGGGTCTAGTTCGACCGCGCGTTTGAAAGCCGCGACGGCTTGGTCGTATTTCTGGTCCTGGGTGGCGAGATAGCCGAGGAAATATTGGGTGCCGGGATCATCCGGATCGATGGCGGCGGCTCTCTGGAAATCGTCGCGGGCGGCGGTGGAATCCCCGGTGGCGCGGGCCAGCAGCGCGAGGCTATACCAGGCGCGCGCGTTTTGGGGATCGCGCTCGGTGGATTTGGAAAGGATTTGGCGGGCGTCGTCGAATCGGCGCATCGAGAGAAAGGCGATGCCCATGTTGAGGCAGCCAGCGTCGGAGGCGGGGTTCAGGACGCAGGCGGTTTGGAAATGGCCGAGAGCCGTGGTGTAGTCGCGGCGTTCCATGAGGGCAAGGCCGATGGTGTTCTCGCGGATGGCCTGAACGAGCGAGGCGTCCGGAGGCGCGGGCCTTGCCGGGAGTGGCTTTTTCGCGGAAGCGGCGGGCTTGGGGGCCGGCGCCGGGCGTTTAGGCGGAGGTTGCTGCTGGGGCGCGGCGGTTGCGAGGCCAACCGCGAGCGCGAATGCAGCCAGCGCCGTTCGGATTCTGCCGGCCTTGGGGTTTTGCAGGCGAGTCATCTGGATTGGGCGACGCACATTCTAGCGTATCGGGCGGCGTTGTCGCGCGGCCTCTGATTTTCTTCGAACATTCCAGCCGCCTGCGACCGCGTGTCGATTTCCACGGCGTGTTTTGGGGGCCACGGGAGCGGTGTGTCCCGATGCGCATAAGTGCTTTCGCTGCGATGCACGCGGTGTGGCGCGGCGTGTGCATTGCTGCATGGCGCAGGCCCAGCAAAAGGATACGGCCATGGACAACTTCATCGGATTCGCAGAAATCGCAGGAGCCATCATCGCGGCATTGGGATTGGCGCTCGGGCTCGAGTGGGTCGGCTTGTACGGGCTCACCAGCATGATGCCCGCGCGGCAGGCCGAGCGCCGCGAGAACCAACATCGGTAGTGCGTAGACCTGGATCGGAGCGGCCCGAGGCCGGAGTCTAGTGGCCCGAAGCCGAAGAAAGGCGGGGCGCCATGCTGTTCTTGAAATATTTGTTGATCGCCGGATGCTTTGCGCTGTTCGCGGCCATCGCGGGAATGATCCTGTATGACATTTATCTGGCGTATGAGCTCCACCGCCTGCTGAAGCGAAGCAAAACCTCCGGCGAGCTTTCCATGACCGGCGGCAGCGAGGTGCCGGAAGTGCCGGTGCCTGTTCCGATGACCGTGACCACGATCCGGCCGCGAAGGCGGATTCGATGGAGCGAGGCTGCCAAGTTGTCAATGGTAGCTACGCTGCTGGGTCTGCTGGGGCTGAGCATCCTGGTGGTGCCCAACGGGCCGGCGGGCGTGCGGATCAGCCAGCTTTCGGGCGTTCGGCCGCGGACGCTGTACGCGGGGACGCATCTGATCGTGCCGCTAATTGACCGCGTGCAACTTTCCGACGTGCGCGACCGAGTTTACTCCACGACCGCGATGGCGATACGAAACGACAAATTCGAGGTACTGGAGGTGCAGGCGAGCGGGCTGGATTGGCGCGATGAGCCTGGAAGATGGCGTTCGCGCTACCGGCTTGATCCTTCGAAGCTGGCGTTCATTGAGGCGAACGTGCCGCAGCCGGTGGATTCGGAGGTGGTCGAGCCGACGGTGGTTGCAGCGTTTCACGAGACCGCGCCGAACTATATCGTGCGCGACATTTTTTCGACCAAGCGCGAGGAATTTCGTTCGCGTTCCGCAGGACTGATCACCGCACGACTGGGCGCCGATGGGATCGTGGTGAAGGAAGTGCTGC
>CAWDBK010000010.1:0-200172 GCA_963800535.1 uncultured Acidobacteriota bacterium | reverse complement strand
GGCTTGTGGACTTACACACTGAACGTAAAGGTATACGCCCGAACTAATAGAAACTGTACGGAGGGACGGATTTGGTACAAGCGTAAAAACTGACGCTGAGCGGTAGAACCAGGAAAAGCGAAGCAGCAGCTTCGTGGGTTGCTGCTTCGCGAAATTCTTCAAACGCCGGGGTTTTCGCGCAGCAGGCGAATGCCGCCATTTACCGTGCGCACCGTAATCGCCCCTCCGCCGTGCCCGAGCTTCCCGCGAAAGCCGTGCGAGCCGGGAAGCGCATGAGGAGGTGACCGGAACTTCGGAATAGAAGTCGCCATTCGTGTTCTGCACTTCGAGATTGGCCTGGGCATTCGAGGGAAGGCCCAGCACCACCGAGCCGTTCACCGTTTCGAGGATTCATGGGCTCGCCGTTTCCCAATTGCGAAGTTCAGCCGCAGTTCCAGGCGCAGATCGCCGTTGGTGGTCTTGGCGCTGAATCGCCCCGAGCTTTCCACCACCTCCACGTTGCCGTTCACGCTTGCGGAGATCGCCGCCGCCTTCCACGCCGCGCACGCACACGCTGCCGTTTACCGTGCCCACCGCGCCGAGCAGCACGCGATACGGGAACGTGTATGCGGTATTCGACGGCTACTTCCCCGCTCTGTCCCGCCGGATAGCGCGTGTGCACGGCGACCGTCCGACGCGTCGTTCGACTTCGATCTGCACCCCATCGAGGTCACCGGCGTCGGCTCGCGCGGTCTTTACCGCGCGCACCTCAACTTCATCGCGATCCCAGCCCTCCACCTCGACCGAGCCGTTCACGTTGTCGAGCGTGTAATGCCCGCCCGGGCGAGCGACGGTTGGTCTTAGAAATACTTGGTCGGTGTTGGCAAAGCCGGGAAGCGCAAGGCAGCGCACTCCCAGCGAGCGCTACCATTTCGCGCGGAACATTACCCGGCCATTGCTTGCGCCGTGTGCGAAACGATTCACTTTGCGTATAGCGATTCCATTGCACGCCCCTTTTGTGCAACTTCGACTTCAGAAACAAATCGTTGTGCCTGCTCCACCACGGAGCCGGTCACATTCTTAAATGCGCGCGGCGCCTATTCGCATCCCGCCGCCTAGTCGTTCGGATCGTCGTCCGACGAACTCGATCCGTGCCATGATCGTGGCCGTGTTTTTCGCGTTCGGCCTGCTGCTGTTGCAATTGCTGCGTCTGTTGCTGCAACTTTGCATCTGCTGCCGGTACATCTCCATTTGCGTGTTGGTGTCGCTCACCACAAATTGGATGTTTCCCGCCACGGTGCGCAATCGCAGCAGCTCGCCGCCGCCGTTGAGGTGCCCTCGGCGCGCACCGTGTGCGAGCCTTTCAGGTCTCGTAGCTCACCTTCAGAGGAAAAGCGGGATCGACGATCAGCGATGATCGCTGCCATGCATGACCAGCGCGTCGATCGTCACCGGCAATTCGCGCGGCAGGTGCACGGTGATGTCGCCGGCACCCGATTGCAGCTCGCAGCGCCCGGGCCGTCTTGGGCGCGACGAACCACGCCGTGATTCCACCGTCTCCGGTCGAGGCTTTTACCGCGCTATCCACTTGCGTGAGATAAATGCTGCCGCCGGAGGTCTCCAGATCGGTCGGTCCGAACGTGCGCACCACCCGGATCCCGCCGCCGCCGGTCTGGCGCGAACCACGCCGGCCGCTTCACCGACCTCGATTTCGCCTCCGCCGGTTTCCGCCGCGAGCTCCGCTCCGGAATGCTCGAGAGTGATATTGCCACCGCCGGTTTCGAAATGCGCCGTTCCCTGGATGGATATCACGCGGATGTGGCCGCCGCTGGTCTTCAGCGTCGCGTTGCCGGATACGCGTCCGATGGTGATGTGACCGCCGCCGGTGTTGGCGTCAATTCGCCCGACACATTCTTGGCGATAATATTGCCACCGCCGGTTTGGAGGCGCGCCGGACCGCCGATGTCAGCGGCGGTGATGTTTCCGCCGGCTGTCGCGAGACCCACGCGGCCCCGATCTCCCCGGCCTCGATATTGCCGCCGCCGGTCGAAACGTCCAGCTCGCATCTTTGGGAATATCCAGTGTCATGGTCACCCACAGCCGGCCGGCGCCGTGCCGCTGCGGCCCTCGGCGTTCAGCACCACTCCGTCGCTGGTCTGCGCGCCGAAATGTGAAGCTCTTCAGCAGCTGCGGCGCGTCTTTTTGGCGGCGTCGGTTTCCAGATGGACTCGGTACGCCAGGACATCCGCGTTCGTGTTGCGCGTGTTGATTGAAATATTGCCGAGATCGGTCTTCACCCTCATGTGATCGCCATCATGCACGGCGATCGTGCCATTCAGATCGGAGGTCAAGCGATTGCCCGATTGCGAGGGACCGGGCGAAGGAAGGCCGTGCCGCGCGGATGCGCTGACAGCGGCGAACAAAACCGCGCCGAGCGACGCAAACAGAATCAAGGGAATCGAACTTCGAAAAGAAATCGTATTTCGAAAGCCGCGAGGGGAAGTTCGAGCTGGCGTCTGAAATCGCATCTTAGAATTTCTGGCGCGGCCCGATATCGCGAATGGCCGCCGCACTTTGCAGACGGATATAAGTGTTGGGATCCTTCTGCATGCGCTCGCGCAGGACGGCCACGGAGTGATCGTCCGAATCCATCTGGCCGCTGGCGGCCATGTTGCGCAGCGCATTGACCGCCTCCATGCGCACGCCGGGATTCGAGTCATCCACCAGCGCGTCGAGCAGCGTCTGGCGAACCATCGCCTGCGGATCCGGCGCCATCGAGCGCTTCGATCGCTTTCAGCCGCACCGCGGCGTTGCGATCCGTGCGAACCGCGTGGCACAACGCGGAGCGAACATCGGGATCGTTGTTGTGGCCTCGCAGACATTCGACCGCGTCCAGACGCATATCGGGGCAGAAGCGCTCGCCGCCGCTCACCACGGTCAAGCAGAACGCGCCTTCACCCGGTCATCGTCCACGTGTGCCCTCCACGGTAACGGGACGCTGCGATTTGAACTGCAACTGTACGCGCGGGAGACCCTTCATCGTCCGAAGGAAACACGCTGATTCCCGCCACATCAGCGGAGTGAATATCAAGAGCGTCGCGAGCGAGAACGGCAGAACTTGGCGGCAACGCCTTCCGTTTGCGCCGGACGCATAATTCAAAGCGGCAGCAGTTGTTTCCGCAGCGGGAGTATTTCTCGATGAGCCAGTGTTTGCATCGGGACGGTGCAGAAAGCGGGCGCCAAAACTCCGACGGAGAAACCGATAATCAAAAGAAGCGCCGCACTCCAAGCCGGCCGCGGCGCCAGCCAATTGAACGGGAGAGCCGCATGCCAAAAGTGCGCCGCAGCCACCGCCCTCTTCCTCGCGGTCGAGCGCATCTTCCAGCCCGGAGCGAAAACTCGCCAGCGTGCCGCATCCGGCTCGACGTGATGCCTGGCCATCAGCGCGATCAGTTCGCTTCTCGCGCGCCAGCGTCGCCGTGCATGCCTGGCATTCGGCCAGATGCGCCGCGAGCCGCGACTGCTTCGACGATTTCGAGTTCGTCGCCCGCCGCAAAAAGCATCAGCAGCGGTTGCCATTCACGCAGGCAGATCGTGTGTCGTCAGGTTCGCCCGCGCTCTTGAATCTCATTTTGCGCTCGTTCTTTCCTATCGCTCTCGGCTCTACCGAAACGCATCCAGGCTCGCGCGCAATTTTCGCGTCGCCCGGAACAGCGAATTTTTCGCCGTCTCCTCGGACGTGCCGAGCAAATCGCCGATGGCCCGCAAACGCAAGCCCTTGATAATGCTTCATCTCGAAAACCATGCGCTCGCGAGGAGAAAGCCTGCTTCATTGCTTCCTGAATCTGCTTGCCGAGTTCCTGGCCCAGGAGCTGCTTTTCCGGATTCGCCGCGCGCGCTGATTCGGGCTGGCGATCAAAGAAATCGCGCGTGCCGCCGCCTTCAGCTTCCTCCGGGACTGGCGCCTGATCCTCGCGGCGGCTGGTGCGGCGGCGGAGATGATCGAGCGCCACATTCGTCACGATGCGGTAAAGCCAAGTGTAAAAGCTGCATTCGAACCGGAACCGGTGCAAATTCCGGTAGACACGCAAGAAGCTTTCCTGGTAGATGTCGCGGGCGTCTTCGGAGCGGTGCACCAGATTCATCGCCAGCCGCAGCACGTCGCGGTCGTAGCGTCGGACGAGGTCCTCGAAAGCCAGACGGTCTCCCGCCTGTGCCTTACGGACGAGCGCTTGCTCCTCCGCGAGCTTCACTGCCGCTGCCTGGCGTGCATCTCTTCGAGTGCGACGGCCATATCCATGGCGTCCATCTCGTGCCTAACCACTTTGGATCAGCCCTCGCCAAGGGCTTTCTCCCCCGGCCGGGAGCCTTTCTCCAGATGGTAATAGACGCCGCTGAGCAGGCTCTTCGTTAGCACCCTATGAGTCCATTTTGGCACGATTCGGGGCAGGGACCATGGCCGAGCGATGAGTCGCCCGGCAGGGCGCCCCGCTGAGCGGTTCCGACTTGTCGCTTGGTGTTGGAATCATGGGCTTCGCAGCAAACAGTGTCGCGCCCGGACCACTGCTTCTACCAAATCAAATACGTCGCCGTCTATCCGATTGTTCCGGTCAATTTGGCCTTAGGCGAAATGGGATGCAACATGGGGTGCGAGGCTATCTCTGCTGGAAGCGGGTACCGAGGCGGATCAGGCCGTAAACTCCGACGCACACCACGAAATCCACGAAGATTTCCCCAGTCGGCTTCGGGAGCCATGCGTGGCGCATGGCCAACGGCAAGTGCGGCGAGAGCGAAAAGAAGTAAATGACGTTGCCGATCAGAATCGCCATCAGGTATTCCAGCCACCGGCGGGGAGTCGCCCCGAGGAATTGCCGCGCCGTTGCCATAAACACCGCCTTCGAGTGGGCCAATTTCAATATAGCTCCGTCCGCGCAACGTGTAAATCCGCAGCGCGGCTCGTGGTAGAGTGCGGCTCCGGGGGAATCGGAAATGTTTCCAGAGCGCCGAATTCTGCGCGGCCGGGGCGGCGAAACGCTCGCGGCGTGCCTGCTCGTATTGCTTTCCAGTGGCGCAACGCGCCTGCACGCGCAGAGCAGCGGGAACCAATCGGCGGGCATTGATGAAATCCGAAGCCAGGGCGCGGCGATCTATCATGCCCACTGTGAATCCTGCCACGAAGGGCAAGTCGCGAATGCACCCACTCGTTCTGCGATGAAGGAATTGGGCCTCAAGAAAATTCTCGCCGCGATCACCGATGGCGACATGAAAGAGCAGGCCAGCGGCCTTGCTCAATCTGAGAAAAACGCGTTGGTCAGTTACCTGTCGGGGGGATTCGTTGGCACGTTCTTGGTACCTCCATCGCCAGCCCAAGCCCTCTATCGGGAGCGATGCGCTTCCTGCCATGAAGGGCAAGTGGCACGTGCACCCTCGCTCGCGGGACTTTCGCAAATGACGCCCGACAGCATCCTCGCCGCGCTAGGCGATGACGGTCCGATGAAACAGCAAGCTTTGGGGCTCACACCCGCGCAGAAAAATGCGCTCGCAATCTTCTTAGGAAAGCATGCCGTATCAGGTGTGCCCGTGTCCGGCGGGCCTGCGGTGTTAAATAGCGTCATCGTGGATCCATGCATGGGCCAACTCTCGCGCGCTACTTTCAATCCGAAACCGGAGCAGCCACATTGGAATGGCTGGGGGGTCGATATAGGGAGCATCGATTTCAGCCAGCGGCGATGGCCGGCCTGACCGCCGAGGACATTCCGAAGCTGAAATTGCGATGGGCTTTCGGCTACGACGACGCGAATCAGGCCTACGCGCAGCCGACGATCGTCGGCGGCCGGGTTTTCGTAGGGAGCGCGGCGCGCAAAGTGTATTCCATCGACGCGCGCACCGGCTGCATCTACTGGCGAATCGATACGGATTCGCCGGTGCGGACAGCGATTACCGTTGGCGAATTCACAGGCGCAAAAAAGAAAGCGAGCGAAAGCGCGCCGCCGACGAAATGGGCCGCGTATTTCGGCGATCAACACGGCAACGTCTACGCCGTGGATGCCGCCAACGGCCTGCTGCTGTGGAGGACGAGCCTCGATCCGCATCCGGACGTGCACGTGACCGGCGCGCCGACGCTGGCCGACGGCCGTTTGTATGTGGGCGTGTCGTCGCTGGAGGAAGTGAGCGGCGCGGACGCGAAGGATGAGTGCTGCAAATTCCGCGGCAGCGTTTCATCGCTCGATGCCGCCAGCGGCAAAGTGATGTGGAAAACCTACACGATCGCGGAGCCCGCCGCGCCCATGCGGAAAAATTCGAAGGGCGTCCAGCTATGGGGACCGTCGGGCGCAGGGATTTGGTCATCGCCTACGGTGGACCTGGCGCATCACATGGTCTACGTAACGACCGGCGACAATTACTCCGACCCGCCGACGGAAACCTCCGACGCGTTCATGGCCTTCGATCTCGAAACCGGGTATTTGGAATGGTCGAGCCAGATGTCCCATCGCGACGCGTACAACATCGACTGCGATATTCCCGGCGAGAAACAAGTGAATTGCCCGCAATCGAAGGGACCGGACTTCGATTTCGGCTCGTCAGCGATTCTAGTCGATCTGCCGAATGGCCATCGCGCGCTGGTAGCCGGCGCGAAGTCGGGCGTAGTTTACGCCGTCGATCCCGATGCGCGCGGAAAGCTTTTGTGGGAGCGGCGCGTGGGCCGCGGCGGCACGCTGGGCGGCGTGCAATGGGGATCGGCGGCGGACGCGAACAATATTTATGTGGCGGTTTCGGACGTACAGCGCCGCGTGGCGGAGGCCGGCTCGCAGGCCGGGCGCGATTCCGTCTACGGCGTGCCGTACGAACTCGATCCGAAAATCGGCGGCGGCTTGTGGTCGCTGAAACTCGCGAACGGCGAAGTGGTCTGGCACACGCCGCATCCCGGCTGCACGAAACCCGGTTGCAGTCCCGCGCAATCCGCGGCGGTCACTGCCATTCCCAATGTGGTTTTTTCGGGCGGAGTTGACGGCCACCTGCGCGCGTACGCGGCGAAGGACGGCAGCATTTTATGGGATTACGACACCGAGCGCGACTATCCGACCGCCAACGGCGTGAAAGCAGCTGGCGGTTCGCTCGATGAATCGGGCGCGGTAGTGGTGGGCGGCATGCTGTACGTGAATTCGGGATACTTCTTTCAGGGCAGCACCGCGGGAAATGTGCTGCTGGCATTTTCCGTCGACGGAAAATAATCCTTCGCTGTTGGCGATTCCCGCCGCGCGATGCGATTGACGAAGCCTGCGCCGTGCGACAATCTTTCATCGCGTGACGATTGCACTCCATAATCCGGTGAAATTCCTGCGCGGTGTGGGCCCGCAGCGCGCCGCCACGCTTGAGGAGCGCGGCATCTCGACCGTCGCCGACCTGCTGGGCTATCTCCCGTTCCGCTACGAGGATCGCATCCGCTTCACGAAAATCGCGGAGATCGTTCCCGGGCAGATCGTGACTGTTTTGGGCGAGGTGGGCGCGGGCGGAGGCAATACGGTGCGATTCCGCGGAGGCGGCCGTCCACCCGTGTTTCATGTGACGATTCGCGACGGCTCGGGTCAGCTGCACGCGCGATTCTTTCACGGTGCGTACTTGGAAGGCCGCTTGAAGGAAGGCCAGCGGCTGGTGGTGCACGGAAAAGCCGAGTTCGATCCGCAACGGCCGAACCGGTTCCGAGATGGTGAATCCGGAACACGAGCTGGTCAGCGCCGCGGACGAAGGGCCGGGGGATTCGACCGAAGTGGGGCGCATCGTGCCGGTGTATGAAGCGATCGGCGGAATCAGCTCGCGCACCCTGCGCAAACTGATTTACGGAATCTTGAGCGATTTCGACGGCAATGTGCCGGATCCTTTGCCCGCCGCGATTCGGGAGCGTTATCGCTTCCCTTCCCGAAGCGACGCTTTGCGCTATTCACATTTCCCCCCTAAGGACGAAAACGTGGAGAAGCTCAACACGTTTCGCAGCCCGGCGCAGGCGCGATTGATATTCGAGGAATTTTTCTACTATCAGCTGGCGCTCGCGCTTCGACGGCTGCGCGAACACCGCGTGGCGGGCATCGCCATGCGCGTGCGCGAAGACAAAGTGCGCGAGGCGCTGAAGCGCATCCTGCCTTTCAAGCCCACGGCCGCGCAGAAAAAAGTGCTCGCCGAAATCGCCGCGGACCTAGAGAAGCCGTTTCCGATGCACCGGCTGCTGGAAGGCGACGTGGGCAGCGGCAAGACAATCGTGGCGCTCGAAGCGGCCACGATCGCTATTGAAAACGGCTACCAAGCCGCGCTGATGGCGCCGACTGAAATTCTGGCCGCGCAGCATTTTCTTTCGGCCCGGCGGATTCTTGCACCCGCCGCGTATGCCGTCGACCTGCTGGTGAGCGGCCAAAAGCGCGCGGAACGCGAGCAGATTCTCGCGCGTGTCGAGAGCGGAGAGACAAAGCTGCTGGTCGGCACGCACGCGCTGATCGAAAATCCGGTGAAATTCGCGAAGCTCGGACTGGCGATTGTGGACGAGCAGCATCGCTTCGGCGTGCTGCAGCGCAAGCGGCTGATCGAAAAAGGCGCTGCGCCGCACGTGCTGGTGATGACCGCGACGCCGATTCCCCGCACGCTCGCGCTCACCTTGTACGGCGACCTGGATATTTCGGTGATCGACGAACTGCCGCCCGGCCGCACGCCGATCGAGACGCGCTGGGCCAGCGAATCGCAACTGGCAGGCGTCTGGGAATTCGTGCGCCGCGAAATCGGCGCCGGGCGCCAGGCGTTTGTGCTCTATCCCGTGATCGAGGAATCCAAACAGGAGCTGAAAGCGGCCACCGCCGAATATGAGCGGCTGGCTGCGGCGGTGTTTCCGAAGCAGCGCGTGGGATTACTGCATGGACGGCTGAAAAATGATGAGAAGGACGCGGTGATGGAACGATTCCGGCGCGGCGAGCTCGACATTTTGGTGGCCACCACGGTGATCGAGGTGGGTGTCGACGTGCCGAATGCGACCGTGATGGTAATCGAGCATGCGGAGCGCTTCGGCCTGGCGCAGCTTCATCAGCTTCGCGGGCGCATCGGGCGCGGCAAGGAAAAGTCGCACTGCATTCTGGTGGCGCCCAAGACGATTCAGGGCGAGGCGCGCGAGCGAATCGAAACGATGGTGGCCACATCGAACGGTTTCGAGATCGCCGAGCGCGATTTGAAGCTGCGGGGACCGGGCGAGTTTTTCGGCACGCGCCAGCACGGCGACGCTGCGTTTGCTTTTGCGCAGCCGCTGCGCGATCGCGAGCTGCTGGAATTTGCGCGCCGCGAAGCGTTTGAACTGGCCGAAAATCCCGCGCGCGCCAGCGAAGTGGTTGCCGAGCTGGAAAAAGTCAGCCCGGCCTGGCGCAAGCGCTATCAGCTCGCGTCCGTGGGATAGCAGAAGCGGAAACTTTCATGCGCGTGATCGCCGGAACATTTCGAAGCAGGCTGCTCAAAGGCCCGGGGAAATTGCGCCTGCGCCCCACCAGCGATCGCCTGCGCGAAACGCTTTTCAATATTCTGGGCCCGGCGGTCGAGGACTCGCTTTTCGTCGACCTCTACGCCGGTACCGGAGCAATCGGCATTGAAGCCATCAGCCGCGGCGCGAAAGAAACGATCTTCGTAGAATCCCACGCGGCCACGGTCAAGCTCATTCGCGCCAATCTCGACGCGCTCAAAATACATTCCAGCGCTGAAATCATAGAAGCGAAAGCGCTTCGCGGTCTCGAGCGCATCGCCACGCGCCATTTGCTCGCGGATTTCATTTTTCTCGATCCGCCGTATGAAGACGAAGCAGGAACTCCTCGACGTGCTCGACTATCTCGATGCCTCTCATATGGTTGCGCCACAAGGAATGGTGATCGTCGAGCATCGCAACAAAGTCGAGCTGCCGGAACGGCTGGAGCGTCTGGAACGCACCAGACTCGTCGAGCAGGGCGACGCCGCGCTCAGTTTTTATCGGCTGGCAGCCGCAGCGTGACCCGGGCGCATCACATGCTTCGGGTATAATATCCGTTCCAATGGCTTCCCTCTTACCGGTTGATTTCCGCTCGGTCGATAGCCACGTGGTCGAGTTGCCGCCGCACGCGCGCTTGCCGCGTCTGGACATGGGCATCGACTGGGAATCGCGCGGCGAAATTTTCCGATCGAGCGTCGCCGGCGTGTTTACCGGTCCACCTGCGCCGAAAGATTGGGAACTTAAGCGGATTCGCACACCGCGGATCGACTGGATCGAAGGAAAAATGCCCGGCCGCTCATTTCTGGCCGCGACGCTGTGGCATGTAGTGATCATCTGGCTGCTGATTCTCCCGATCTGGGGATTCCTACCCGAAGTGAAGCCCACGCTCGCGCCGCTCGAGGTGGACATGGTGGTGTACGACCCGCCCGATCTGCCGAAAATCACGTTGCCAGCGAACATTCCCAAGAAAAAGGCGGAAGAAGCGCCGAAGCAGCCGCTGGAGCAATCCGCCGAAAATTTTCATCCGCGACAGACGATCGTCTCGATTCCCGTGCGTATCACGCATCCGCGGCAGACGCTGATTCGTCCCGATGCGCCCGCGGCGCCGCCGAAAATCGTGACTCCGCTGCCGAATATCGTGGAATGGTCCGGCGCGAAGCTGCAGCGACCGCACCTGGAGCTGGCGCCGACGGCTGCCACGCCGAAGATGAAGAAACGCGCGCTCGCCGATGCCAAGGCCCCCGAGCTGAACGCCGAAAAAAACCCGGGCCCCATCGATATCGCGCCGTCGCAAATCACCATCGCGAAGCCGAAGCTCGCCCTCGACGCGATGTCCACCTCGACCGCGCGGCGGCGTGAAGCGCACGCCGATGCGGGCGCCGCGCCCGAAGTAGGCTCTGCCGCCGAGTCCGGAGGTAACAGCTTGCGGAGCCTGATTGCACTTTCGGCGAACCCGGCGCCGCCCGCGCCGGACGTGAAAATGCCGGACGGAAATCTCGCCGCGCGAATTTCGATCTCACCCGACGGCGGAAAAGGCGGGGCCTTGTCGACCGGAGCCAAGACTGGTGCGACATCGTCGGGCGCCGGTGGAGCAGGCTCGGGCAGCCCGTCAGGAAGCGAAGGAGCTGCGGGTGGATCGGGCGGAAGCAATTTACCGGCGGCGATCAGCGTCAGCTCGCCGACGCCGCGTCCCGGAAACGGCGGGCTCGGCGGCAACCGCCCTCTCAACCTGAAAATCGCAACTCCGCTAGCGCCATCGTCCGACACGCATCGCGGCCCCACGGACGTGAGCCATCTCGATCCCGGATTGCCGCCCGAAAAAATCCTTTCGGGTAAGGATGTCTACACGCTGCACGCTAACCTGCCGAACCTGACGAGCGAAAGTGGCAGCTGGATCATGGATTTTGCCGAACTCGACGAAATGTACAGCCCGCGAGCGCATGACGACAAGTTGGTGTCTTGCCCGCAACCAATCGCCAAGGTCGATCCGAAATATCCACCCGAGCTCATCAAGGCGCACGTGCGCGGGCAGATCGTGCTCTACGCGATCGTTCGCAAGGATGGATCAGTCGACAGCATCCAGGTCGTCCGCGGGCTCGATCCGCAACTGGATCGCAACGCCATCGACGCGTTCGCACAGTGGAAATTTCGCCCTGGCACTCATGCCGGCGTACCGACGGATTTCGAAGGCGTCGTTTACGTCCCTTTCAGCTACATCAACCCGCGCGAGTAGGCGCCGCTACGCCGATAGCACTTTCATTAAACGGTCGATCTCTTCGGCAGTGTTGTAGATGTGCGGTGAAATGCGCAGGGCCTTCTCGCGTAGACTGACGTGAACATTCGCGGCGCGAACTTTCTCGTAGAGCGCCATCGTTTCATCGATCTTCTTCGCGGAAACGCACACGTACGGCCCACGCCTGGCGCGTTCCTCGGGCGACGCCAGCACACAGCGCTCGCGCGGCAGGCATCGCTCGATTTTGTCGGTCAGCGAATCCACATACCGCGAAATCTCGCCGAGTCCGGTCTTCAAAACCAGTTCGAGCGACGCGTCGTACGCCGCCAGATTTGTGAAGTTTGCCGTCTCCGGAGAATCCCACCGCCGCGCTCCCGGCACGGCCCGCAGTTCCCGCGAGTGCATGCTGTGAAAATCGTGCGCGCCCTCGAGCGCCATGAAATAAACGGCCCCGAGCGGCAGCCGTTCGATCCATTCTTCGGCAATCCAGAAAAAACCGGACCCGTATGGACCCAGCATCCACTTGTATCCGCTCGAAACCGCCATGGTCGCGCCTGTCGCGCGAATATCCAGCGGACCCGATCCTGCGATCTGCGTGACGTCGAGCACCAGCGCCGCGCCAAATTTGCGGCACGCCTCTCCCAGAGGCGCGTAATCCATCCGCGCACCGTTGTCGAATCGCACCAGGCTCGCCGAAATCGCGCGCGTCTGCGGACCCAGATGCGCGATGTAATCTTCAGCGCAGAGGAATCGCCCGCGCGGCTCGACCACGCGCATTCGCAGCTTTCCCGCCTGCTGGTAGCGCAGCCATGTAGAGAAATGCGCCGGAAATTCGCCGCGGCCCACCAGCACTTCGTCGCCCGGCTTCCAATCGATCCCCGCCGCCACCGACGCCAGACCTGCGCTCGCTCCGCTCGTTACGGCAATTTCTTCCGGCTTCGCGGTGATCAGGCGCGACACCTTCTCGCGAATCCGGTTCGGCAGATCGAAATAAACATCGTCGCCCATGCGATCCGGCCGCTTCTTCCATTCCAGCGCCTCCTGCGCTGCACGAATCGACACCAGCGGCAGCGGCCCCTGCAACGACGCATTCAAATACGCAACCCCCTCGAAGCTCGCAAATTCACTCTGATATTCGGCTGGCACTTCGCCACCTCCCTTGACCAATCCAGTCTAGCGGCGAAAAAACTGGGCAGGAAGCCACCCGCGCCGCCTCGCCGTGGACAATTTGGACCGTGCATTCACGTGCCCGCAACACACGCGGTATTCACTCTAGATTTGGCTAGTAGAAAGCACTGAAAGAGTCCACACTGGTTGCAGACCATTCCATGAGCCACGGCATCTTCATGCAATACACAGGGTTCGAATCCAAGAATCGTGGTCGCGAGTACGCCTTTCAGGTCCGTTTTGCCGCAGAGGATGTGCGTGATTTCACGGTGACCATCACAGTGGAAGCCTTTGATGCGCGCCGGGTTCGCTTTCAAGATGCGCCCGACGTCTGCTCCTTAAGGCTGAAGCGCGAACTGACCGCCAACGTGGACTGCCCTTCGAAGACGAACTTCATGATTACCGATAACGAGCTGGACGAGTACCGGATGAGCCACAGTTCCAAGCCCGATAGACACAAGTGGGCCGCCAGCCGCAACGAGCAGTAGTTCCCGCACTAATTCAGCCCTGTTTCAGGAACATTTGTCCGATTATCTCCGCTGCTGCCGCGTGCGAACACGCTATAATGACGTATGAGTCAAGCCTATCGAATGGTTTTCCTGTGCCCCAAGGGTCACAACATGAATTTGCAGCGGAAGTGCACGAAAGCGACTCTTTCGGAAACTGAGGCGGGGAAGATCTTCGGCAACGAACAAATCTCCTGCACGCATCCCGATTGCGGTTGGCGCGGCAAGGCATCGAAAGCAAGACTTCTTCGAGTTCTGCCATTTAACTGGATTTTTTCGCCGGCGACGACCTAGCGGCTCTTCTTCGAATGGGCCTCGTCATTTCCCAGGGCAAATGCCGCTGTGGGACTCCGCCTCCGCGCGATCGCGGCTAGGCGATTTTCATCACGCGATCCAGAAACGCGGCCTGCGCTTTCAGAATTTTCGTGCGCGCGAGCTCCAGGGGAAACCATCCCGCGCGGTCGACCTCGGGAAATTCCTGCAGCTTTCCCGACTTTGGCGGCCACTCAATCGAAAGCGTGTTGCTGCGAATCTTCTCGACGTCGCAATCGCCCTCGAACGCCCAAGCCATGACGATTTTTCCGCTGGACTGTTTCACTTCGCCCAGCGGAAGAAAGTCGCCGCGCGGCGCGATGCCGGTCTCTTCCTCGAATTCGCGCTTGGCCGCCTCCAAGGGGCCTTCGCCATCCTGATATTCGCCCTTCGGGATCGACCAGGCGCCGGGATCTTTTTTCTGCCAGAAGGGTCCACCCGGATGCACGAGCAGGAATTCAACGCTCGCGCCGCGCCGCCGGAACATGAGCAAGCCCGCGCTCTTGCGTTTCATAGGGGGGAGCGCGCCTAAAAATGCGCGCGCAGCTCGCAGAAAGCGGAGAGAATCAGGAGCCGCCCTGACCCGCTTTCCAACTCTGATTTCTCCAGCTCCCACGTCGCCGAATGCGGAATGAAAACCGCATTCAGCCCCGATTGCAGCGCCGGATTGATGTCGCTGCGCGGGCTGTTCCCCACCATCCATCCGTGCGACTTCACAATCTTGAACTGCTCGATCATCCGTCCGTAAGTCGATGAATCCTTCTCCAGCACGATCTCGATGTGATCGAAATGCGGCTGCAGGCCGGATCGCTCCACTTTCGCCGCCTGCTCCGCCGGTTCTCCCTTGGTCAGCATGATTAGCCGATGGTGCTTCGCCAGATATGCCAGCGTTTCCGGCACACCGTCCAGGATATGCGGCGGCGTCGCCTCCAGCTCACCGGCCATATTCTCGATGGCCTTCACGATATCGCGGCGCGCCGAATTCCCCGCCAGCTTCAGGTAGGTGTCCTCGAGCGAACGCCGGAAGCTGCGCACGCCGTAGCCGTGCTGGCGGATATTGCGCCGTTCGGTCTCGTTGAGAATGTGCCGGATATATTCGCGCGTGTACCCAAGATGCTCCAGCTGGGTGATGAAATCGTCGATCGTCTTCTCGAAGAAAATGTTGTTTTCCCAGAGCGTGTCGTCGGCGTCGATGAGCAGAGTATGGCGTGCCATATAGAAGTTACCGCGTCTGGATTTTGCGCCAGCGGGAAAAATAAAAGAAGAGATTTCTCGAAATCACGAAATCGCGGACTGACTCAGGCTCACTCGGGCGATAGATCAAGCCAGCGCGGGCAAAAACTCGTAACGCTCGATCTGCGCAGCCACGCCATGGCGTCCGTTCTGCTGATCGACGCGCAGCACGCGCGCGTAACATCGAATGTGGACGTCGCCGGCCAGGGTGATCTGCTGCGGCAGGGTCAGCACGAATTCGATCGAGCTGCCCGACTCCAGATTGGCCTCAATCAGGAAGTAAAGCCCCCGAAAACTGACATCGCGTGTCTCGCCGGACTTCTCGGTAATTCCGTTTCCGGCCGAAAACCGCACTTTCAGCGGAAGCATCATCGAAAATCGCCGGGCGGCGCGCCGCTCCACACCATTCTCCATGGATCCTCCACGGCTCGGAACTGCGCCAAAGTTACCACTGAGGAACGGGTGTCGCAATGGCTTTCGCGCCCTTGCTTGGGGAGCCAAGCGCGAAATTCCGCGCTCCAAGCCGCTAAATCCGCGAGGATGTATGTTTGACCTCCATACCCGATAGCCGCTACGATGGGCCATGGAAGAGTCTGCTCCCTTCCTCTACTCAAGGAAGCATCCCCGAGCGCAGTTGAAAATGCCGGTGCGAATCCGCTGGCATGGGCCCATCGGCATGCGTCTGGAGGAGACGCAGACTGTCGACGTTTCGCGTGACGGCATGCTGTTCCATCGCAACGAACCTTGCGATCGCTTGGCCCGGATGTGGGTCCTTTTTCCGTTCGATCCCGAAGCGGGAGCCGCCACGCAGCCGGAAACTCCGGCGCGAGTGGTGCGTGTCGAGCCGGACGCCGAGGGCGGTTATTGGGTCGCCGTGAAATTCGAAAATACAGCCCGCGCGGCGAAGCCCGCGTCCGGCGTGGAACGCCGCGGTTCGGAAAGAATTCCCTTTTCGTTGCCGATTTTCGTGCGTCTCGCAGGAACGCCGTGGCCGGAAGAGTTCATGACTCAGGACATTTCCAAGCACGGCGCGCGCTTCGAGACCTCGCACATCTATGCGCCGGGCGACAAAGTTCTGGCGAAAATCCCGTGGGGCGAATGGTCGAAGACCGGCGAAGTCGCCGGCCGCGTCGTCCGGGTCGAGACTATGGAAGATTCGCCCGGCCCGGCGCCGGTTGCGAATCCCGAAGAGGGCAAAAGCGCGCTGATCACGTCAGTCGCCGTCGAATGGATGAGGGCCGCCAAAACCTGAGCCGCGAATTCTCCCTGGCCCCCCGCGGCTTCTTCCCGCAAAATATCCTGTCGATCTCGACGAATCCTCATGGCCGAAGTTTTTCATCGCAGCTTTTTTCTTACCGGTCCCGCAGGACGTCTCGAAGCGTTGCTTTGGACGTCACCGGAAACCGAACCTCCGTTCGTCGCTGTCGTCTGCCATCCTCACCCACTTTTCGGTGGCACCATGCACAACAAAGTGGTCTTTCAGACAGCGAAAGCGCTCCATCAGCGCGGGGCGGCCGTCCTGCGTTTCAATTTTCGCGGCGTGGGACACAGCGAGGGTGAACACGACAATGGCCGTGGCGAGCAGGACGACGTCCGCGCGGCGATCGACTACCTCGTAACAGAATTTCTGGGGAGCCCGATCCTACTTGCCGGTTTCAGCTTCGGTTCTCGCGTCGGACTCGACGTGGGTTGCGGAGATCCACGCGTCGAACGATTGATCGGCCTGGGCCTTCCGGTCGATAACATCGACATGACGTTTCCTGCGCGCATGCACGAAGCCGAAATTGATCGTGCAGGGCGGAAATGATCAGTTCGGCTCGCGCCCGAATATCGAAGAGCTCTTCGCCACGTTGCCCGAACCGAAACAGATGGCCATCATCGAAGGCGCCGATCATTTTTTTACCGGCCACCTGGAAGAAGTCAGCCGCCGCCATCGACGCCTGGCTGTAGCGGGATAGCCCCCGTGACGGGCTCGTCTTTCCGACTGCCTACTGCTTCTCGAATAACTTAAGAAACTGATCCCGCGGTGCGGGTTCCAACCCCACCACTTCCAGATTTGCCCGCACGTGATCGGCATGGCTCATCCCCGCCAGCGCCGTCGTTACTCCCGGAACCGATCGCGCGAATTGCAACGCGCTCACCGCATCTTTGTTCAATCCCAGCGCGGCGCCGATATACTTCGGCAAATTCCGCGTCAGCTGTCCCTGCAGCAGTGCTGCGCTCGTGATCAGCGTGATCTTCAGCGCCCGCGCCGCCTGCACCATCGCCATGGTCTTGCCTTCCACCACCTGATTCGCCCGCACCAGCGCTTCCGGCATCGCCAGATTCAGCGGCAATTGCACGAAACGGAAATGATGTTCGGCTCCTCCCGCATCACGCGCGGTTTCTTCCATCGCCGCCAGCGAGAGATATCCTGGGGATTTCGAATCCTCGCGAAACGCGTTCCATGTGGCAAGGCCGTACGCTCCAATTTTCCCCTCGGCCGCAGCCGATTCGAAAAACTGGAAGGCCTCGCCGACGCGCTTCCGAAATTCCTGAGGCGGCACTTCGCTGAGCTGCGTTTCCGGATTATGCAGATAAAAGACGTCGACGCACTCGACGCCCATATTTCGCCGGCTGCGATCGAGCTGATCCGCCAGAAATCGCGGCGTCATGCAGTGGCAGCCCGCGGCGATGTCCTCAGGCCGAAAAATTCCCGGCTCCATGTACTCCCGCGCGAAGTATTCGTTTGCGTCGTCCGGCATGTCGCCGTCAGGCGTCAGAAACCCGGCCTTCGTACACAGCACGATCTCGTCGCGCCCGAAGCCTTTTGCCTTGAGCGCCCGCAACGCTGCTCCCGCAGATCGCTCGCTGCGCTGCAGCCGGTAATTGATGGCCGAATCGACCACGTTGAATCCGCCCTCGACGGCCGCCACGATCGAATCCGCGTAGCCTTTGTCGGTTGCGTCGTCCGGCTCGCCCAGATAGGTCCCGATCCCGACCGACGAGAGCACCAGCCCCGCCTGCACGTCGCGAAAATGCCCCGCTGCCGCGCGTCCCTGAAAACGCGCCGCGTATCGCAACGTCCCCTGCGCCGTAGCGCACCCGGGAGTCAACTTGTCATCCGATTTTGGCACCGCAGATATACACCTCACTTCATCGAGCAGCTTATCGACAGTTCGCGCAGTATAGCAATTCTCATGTGGAAGCGTGGGTCGCGATCGCGGCGAATGAACGGTGGTGGAATGCAGGCGCTAAGGGATCACGCGCGCGGCAAGCTCGTCGGCCATTTCCGAGGCTTGCGCCGCTTCCACGTTCGCCGCGGCGAGCAGTTCGCGGGCTTCGGCGCGAATCCTTGGCAATTGGCGCGCGAATACCAGCGAGCCAACTATGGCGATCAACCCCGCCGATCTCGAGCGTCCGCGGCGCGCCCAGATGATCGGCGGACCAGCCGGAAAGCAGCGCGCCGAACGGCGCCATTCCCAGGAACATCATCGAGTACACCGCCATCGTCCGTCCGCGCAACCGGTCGGGCACCATCGACTGGATCAGCGTATTCGTCGAACCCATTTGCGTCATCACCGAGAAACCCACCGGCATCAACAGCAGTGCCGACAAGACCCACCAGTGCGAGAGCGAGAACAGGATCAGAGTCACTCCAAACGCAGCGCACGCGACCGACACGATTCTCGCCAGCCCTTTCACGCCGCGGCGCGACGCCAACACCAGCGCTCCCGCCAACGCGCCCAATCCGGCCGAAGCCATCAAAATTCCCAGCGTGCGCGCATTGCCGTGCAGGATTTTCGCCGCGAACACCGGCATCAGCACCGCATACGGCATCGCCACCAGACTCACCAGTCCCACGAGTAACAAGAGCGCCCGAATCGGTCCGGTTTCCCGCACGAAGCGGAAGCCTTCGGCGATGTGTTCGAACGGCGACACGGATACCACCTCGCGCGGCCGCGGCGGCACTTTCATCAGCAGCAGCCCGATGATCACCGCGATATAGCTCACCGAATTCGCGAAGAAGCACCAGCCCTCGCCCACGCTCGCTACCAAAACCCCGGCGATCGAAGGGCCGATAATGCGCGCCGCGTTGAACATCGACGAATTCAGCGCGATCGCGTTCATCAAATCCTCGCGCCCCACCATTTCCACCAGGAACGATTGGCGCGCAGGAATGTCGAACGCGTTCACGATGCCCATCAGCGCCGCCAGCACGATCACCTCGTTGACGGTGATGCGTTTCGTCAGCGTAAGCCCCGCCAGAAAGCCCGCAATGATCATCGACGCGACCTGCGTTGTGATCACGATCTTGCGGCGATTTGCGCGGTCCGCCACCAGGCCCGCGAACGGCGAAATCAACAGCACCGGGAGCTGCCCAGCGAACGTCACCGTGCCGAGCAGCAGGGACGAACCGGTGAGCCGGTAGACTAGCCAGCCCTCGGCGACTGTATCCATCCACGTGCCCACCAGCGAAATAATCTGTCCGCTGAAGAAAAGCTGAAAGTTCCGATGCTTGAGCGAGCGAACCGTGTCGTGAAACTTGGTTTGCCACGCGGGCTTCGCAATCGAAAGAGCGGCGGTGAGCTTCTCGGCCATCGTTCCGTCAATTGTACGATGCAAATGCAAGCGGCGGGCCTCAGGATTGCCCGGAATTGTTCTTCACTCGCTCGCTTTTTTCAAATCGACTGGAGCAATTGGCGGGGCGAGCAGACGGCTGCAGGCTCGAAGAATGCGTCGATACGGCCATTCGCCAGCGCGGAAGAATATTTCCCCGTCGCGCGGCTTGGAATAGAACCAACGCGTCACCAGCGCCAGATTCTCGCCAAGCGCCGCCGGCGCAGACCGTAAGCCGAAGCGCGCGCTCGATTCCTGTGACGGCGCTTCGCGGGCCCCGGGCTCAGTAGGACTTCCTGGCGGCACCGCGGGCGACTGAGGCAGCGCAGCCGGCGCCTGCGGCTCCAGGCGCTTGCGGAGGATCGCTTCAACCGATCGCGGCTGGCTCGACAGCTCCACGAAATTCAAGAACAGCGGCTCAGCCAGAATCCCGCCGTGGAGTGGAAACACCGCGATGCTTTTTTCCTCGGCCGCGCGCTGCAGGATTACGGCGTCGAGATCTTCGATGCGGCGCGCGATTTCCGGCAGGCCTCTCAGTGCGGTGGAGATTTTTTCCAGCCGCTTGTGCAAAGCTGCGGCGCGCTCGAAATCGAGTGCCTCGCTCGCGGCTTCGCGTTCGCGCTCGAATTTCGCGGTCAGTGCGGTGCCCGGAGTGTCGAGAGTTTCCAGCACCGCGGCTACTTCGGCGTCGTATTCCTCTTTTGTGCAGCCAGCGAAGCACGGCGCGAGGCACATCTTCATTTCCGAGTAAATGCAGCCGGGAAATTCAGGATCGCGTCGGATTTTGATCTGGCAGCGCCGGATTTTGAAGAGGTCGAGGAACCCTTCGGCGAAAGCGTCGGCCGCCCGGCGCGATGCGAATGGGCCGAAATAGAATCCGCCGTCCCCGGCGAGCCGACGTGTAACGTAGCAGCGCGGATATTCGCCGCGAAGGTTCGCTTTCAGCAGCGCGGGCGTGCGCAGACGAAGAGCGTCGCGGTAACGATTGGGAAAATTTGCGCGTGCATGCTCGTACAGCGCAAGCGTCTGCTCGAATTTCGAGCCGGTGACGCGATACCTCACCCGCGCAGCTACATCGCGAAGGTTCAGGAGCCTGGAACCGACTTCCGGCACACCGAGCAACCGTTCGGCGGCCCGGCGCAGATCGGCGGTGCGGACCAGATGCGGATTCGCACCGGCAGCGCGCATTTCGATCAGCAGAACACCGGGGAGTGACGGAATTTGCGGGAAAAACTCGGCGCCGCGGGAAGCATCGAATTCGACCGCGCCGTCGAGAGTCAGCATGCCAAGAGAATACACAGAATTGACGCAGAGGCAGAGGTGTCACTCAGAAACAAATGGCAATCAAGCGAGTGGGAAACGTCGCCTATCCGGAGGTGATCCGATTGAGAATAGCCCGATTCTTATTGCGCTGCCGCAAATCCCGCAACATGGACATCGGCCAGACCGAACGCCACGCCCCGAGGATCGCGCCCTTCCAGGTCAGGCGATAATTTTCGGCCGAGGCGTCCAGTTGCATGTAGCCGTGCTCTTGTTGCCACGGACCGTAACGGTTCAGGCGACGCGCGAGCTCCGCGACCTCATCACCCGCGGGTGGCAAGACGGGCAACGTACCGTGCGTAATTTCGGTGACGAGCATACGGTGAACACGATACAGAGTGAAGATGTCGCTAACCTGCGGAAGTCGAAAAATGTGGTACTGAGGTATGTCGAAGAAAACATTCGTGACGGAACTTGAGTTTGTATCGATCTGCATCTGCTCGGAACAGCGTGTGATGAATTCGACATAACCGGCGCTCTTGGTGAGAGCCTTGATAAACGTGACGTCCGCCCACTCCGCGGTGTGCGGGTTGCTGAGCAGAGCCATGTATGCCTCGACGGGACCAGGAACTTGGGAAATGCGAACGTACACTACGCGGTCGAAATTCCACGCCGCCAGTCCGGCGACCCGCGGTTCAAGGTAAGCGCGCGCCGCTGCAGGTAGTTCGTCAAGCGATACTGTGCGAGGATCGACTTTCGCGCTATACTGAAATTGATTGCGCAACACGATTGGAGCGACGATTAGAAGTACGACGTAGAACCAAAAGATGAAAAGCGCCGCGAAGTGAAGGAGATGCGTCACGAAGCGCTAGGAGCCGAATGATTTCAGCACCCAGCCGGCGATTACCAAACGCTGGATTTCGCTGGTGCCTTCGTAGATTTCAGTGATGCGGGCGTCGCGATAAGCGCGCTCGACGGGGTATTCGGAGCTATAGCCGTTGCCGCCGTGAATCTGGATCGCTTTGTGGGCCACGCGCGTGGACATTTCGCTGGCGAAAAGCTTCGCGGTGGCGGCCTCCATCGAAAAGCGCGATCCGGAATCCTGCTTCCAGGCGGCGCGGCGGACGAGAAGGCGGGCGGCGTCGATGTCCGTGGCCATATCAGCAAGCATGAACTGGATGGCCTGGAATTCAGCGATGGGATGGCCGAAGGCCTGCCGCTCTTTGGCGTAAGCCAATGCCGCTTCAAACGCGCCTTGCGCGATCCCGGTGGCCTGCGAACGCAATGCCGACGCGACCGCCGTCGAGCAGTGAGAGCGCGATTTTGTAGCCTTGCCCCTCTTCGCCGATGCGGTTGGCGACGGGAACTTCGCAATCGACGAACGCGAGCCCGGCGCACGCAGTAGCGTGGATTCCCAGTTTCTTTTCTTCTTTTCCGACGACGAATCCGGGCGTGCCCTTCTCCACCAGCAGCGCGGTAATTCCCTTTT
The DNA here is from genome assembly GCA_963800535.1 of uncultured Acidobacteriota bacterium. Taxonomy (GTDB): domain Bacteria; phylum Acidobacteriota; class Terriglobia; order Acidiferrales; family UBA7541; genus Palsa-295. The sequence goes on along the minus strand of CAWDBK010000010.1, from coordinate 177,907 downwards.
CCCCTTTTTCAGGCTGCGTATTGACGTAGATGATTCCCGCGTCGGCCACGCCTCCGTTGGTGATCCACGCTTTCGAGCCGTTCACGATGTAGCGATCGCCTTTGCGGATGGCTTTTGTGGTGAGCGCGGCGGCGTTGGAGCCTGCCTGCGGTTCGGTAAGCGCGTAGCAGCCGATTTTTTCGCCGCGCGCATATGGAGCCAGGAATTTCTGCTTTTGCTCTTCGGTCCCATACGTCTCGACGCTGGCGCAATAGAGCGAATTCTGCACCGAAAGGATCACGGCGGTTGAAGCACACACGCGCGCAATTTCCTCGATTACGATCGAATACGCCACATGGTCCATGGCCGAGCCGCCGTATTTTTCGGCCACACACACGCCGGTAAGTCCGAGTTCGCCGGCCTTGCGGATAATTTCGCGCGGAAAGCGGCACGTTTCGTCCAGCTCCCGCGCGATGGGCTTTACTTCGGCTTCGGCGAAATCGCGGACAGTGCGCTGCAGCAGCTGTTGGTCTTCGGTAAGCTCGATATTCATGGGCGCGCGATGGCGATGGTCCTGTATGGCTTCTGAAATTGATTGTACAGCGGAATTTGCAACCATGGCGCGGGCTTCCGCGATTCGCACACCGATTCAGACGGCGCTATACTTTTCACAGCCCTCAATCACAGGAGAAACGAGAATGGAACCTCGAATCAATGCGTTCACCGCGTCGCCCAAAGGCTACGCAGCCATGGCGCAGCTGCAACAATTCGTCGATTCGTGCGGCCTCGAAAAACCGCTCGTGGAGTTGGTGAAAATGCGCGCGTCGCAGATCAACGGCTGCGCCTATTGCCTCGATATGCACAGCAAGGACGCGCGAGCCCTGGGCGAATCCGAACAGCGGCTCTACGCGCTGAATGCCTGGCAAGAAACGCCGTTTTTTACCGAGCGCGAACGTGCGGCGCTGGAATGGACCGAAGCAGTCACTCTGATATCGCAGACGCACGCGCCGGACGACGTCTACGCGCGTGTCGCGAAGATTTTCAGTCCCGAGGAATTGGCCAATCTGACGCTGGCGATAGCAACCATCAACAACTGGAACCGCTTGTGCATCGCCTTTCGCGTGGTGCCCGGCGCGTACAAATCGAACCTGAAGCCTTTGAACGCGACGGCCTGAGGCGCGTCCGGACGGAAAGAAGCTGCAAAAAATAGAATCGCTCCGGCCCGGCGCGCCCAGCCCACCGGGTGTATAGTGTGGTCAAATTCCGCCGTCCACGTATGACACGGAGGGGGTTTCCTTGAAGCGGCGAGTGTGCCCACTGTTCGCTGCGTTTCTGACCTTGGGTGCTCTCGCATGCAGCGGGCTCGCGCTCGCACAGCACCAGCACGGCACCGAAGAGAGCGCCCCGCCGGAAACCCTGCGGACCGATCTCGGCTCGCTTCACCATCCCATCGCGACCACAAATCCCGACGCGCAGAAATTCTTCGATCAGGGCCTGACGCTCGTCTACGCGTTCAATGAAGGTGAGGCCATCCGCTCATTTCGCCGAGCGGCGGAGTTGGACCCGAAGTCTCCCATGCCTTATTGGGGTATCGCGCTCGCGCTGGGCCCGAATTACAACGAAACGAATCCGGAAGATGAGAAAGCGCCTTACGACGCGATCCAGAAAGCGAAGGTACTGGCCGCTTCCGCTCCCGAAGTGGAGCGCGCGTACCTCGACGCGCTGGCACGGCGATTCACGAACGACGCCAAGCCCGATTACGCCAAGCTCGCCCGCGATTACGCAGCCGCAATGCGCGATCTGAGCCATCGATACCCCGACGATCCGGACGCGGGAACGCTTTACGCCGAGAGCTTGATGGACCAGCACGCCTGGGCGCTTTGGACCAATGACGGGAAGCCAGTCGAGAACACTCTCGAAATCATCTCCGTGCTCGAAACGGTCTTGCGGCGCTGGCCCGATCACGCGGGCGCGAATCATTTCTACATTCACGCCATGGAAATGGCGCCCGATCCCGAGCGCGCCCTGCCAAGCGCCCACCGCCTGGAAAAGCTGGTTCCGGGCGCGGGCCACCTGGTGCACATGCCTTCGCACATTTACATGCGCACCGGCGACTACGCGGCGGCGGTGAGAAGCAATCAGGACGCGATCGCCGTCGACAAAAAGCAGCTCGCGCGCCCGGGCGCCAGCATGTATATGGTCTACCGCTCGCACAACGTTCATTTCCTGGCGGCTGCGTCAATGATGGACGGCGAATACGACGTCGCCCTGAGCGCCGCCCAGGATTTGGAAACTCGGGCCAACGCCATGGTGGCTGAGCTCCCCATGGCCGAGTCGTTTCTGCCCTGGCACTACTTCGTCCTGCTGCGGTTCGCGCGATGGGACGATATTCTGGCTCTTCCCGTGGTAACCGAGAAGACGAACACCATGGCATTTTTCTCGCACTACGCGCACGCGGTTGCGTTCGCGGCGAAGGGGAAAATTCCTGAGGCCGAGTCCGAACGCGCGTCCATGGAAGACGTCTACAAAAAGATTCCGCCCAATAGCTCTGTGGGCATGAGCTACAACAACTGGCAGGCTGTGCATGACGTGGCGGACCGCACGCTTGCTGCCAGGATCGCGGCAGCTCGCGGGGACTGGCCCAAAGCGATTACCGAATGGCGCGCCGCCGTCGACGCGCAAGACCGGTTGAACTACGACGAGCCAGCCGATTGGTATTACCCGGTCCGCGAGTCGCTTGGCGCCGCGCTACTGGCGAGCGGAGACGCTGCGAGCGCGGAGAAGGTGTTCCGCGAGGACTTGGATAAGACTGATCCCCGCAACCCGCGATCGCTCTACGGGTTGTGGAAAGCCTTGGAAGCAGAGAAGAAAATGGTGGACGCGGACTGGGTGCGGACATCGTTCGAGGCGGCCTGGAAAGGCGCGCCGGACCAACTTCGGTTGGCCGATTTCTGAGGCCGCTAGCCCCATTCGACCCGCATTGCGGGGGGCTGCGCGAATCCTCTATACTGAAAGAGCAGTGAGATATACGCCGGATGGGCCAGCGCGGGGCTCTTCCGGACGCCTCAATCGACCGATGATCGACTTAACCGAGAAAATCAAGAAGAAGCTCAAGGACGAGATTGCGGCCTTGGAGCACGAGCTGCATGACGAGCTTCCCAAGGAAATCAAGGTCGCACGCGCGCACGGGGACCTTTCCGAAAACGCTGAGTACAAGTACGCGAAAGAGCGGCAGGGGTACGTGGCGGCGCGACTGGGCCAGCTGCACAAGCGCATGGCGGACATTTCCATGCTCAACCTGAATAACCTGCCCAAGGATCGCGCTGCTTATGGTTCGACGCTCGTGGTCCTCGACGTTGCCAAGTCCACCAAAGTCGAGTACAAACTGGTGACGGTGGAAGAAGCCGACGCGACCAAGGGGCTGATTTCAACTACCTCCCCGATCGGGCGCGCCCTGCTAGGCAAGAAAGTCGGCGACGAGGTGCAGGTGACCACCCCAGCCGGGGTGAAAGAGTACGAAGTCGTGAAGCTGACGACGATTTATGATGAATAGCAGCGGAGCAATGCGGAACTCATGTTGACCCGCGCCATCGGCCGGTATCTTTCGCGGCCTGTTGACCTGCTTGCGGCCCTTCTGGCTCCGACGGGAATCCCTCCGAACGTCATCACCTGGTGCGCGCTGATCGCGAACCTTTGGGCTGGAGTGCTTTTCGCCGCAGGGCGGTTTGCGGCGGCCGGCGGATGCATGATCTTTGCGGGCTTGTGCGACCTGCTCGACGGGCCCGTCGCGCGGCGGCAGAATCGCGTTTCGCTTTTCGGGGGATTCCTCGATTCGATTCTCGATCGCTACGCGGACCTGATACTTTTTCTCGGTTTGCTCGTCTATTACGCGCAGGTGAACCGCTTCCGCTATGCGGTCTTAGCCGGAGCGGCAATGGCAGGATCCGTTATGGTCAGCTACGCGAAGGCGCGGGCGGAATCGCTGGTGCCCACCTCGGAGATCGGATTCTGGGAACGCCCCGAGCGGCTGGTGCTGATGATCGTGGGCGCGCTGACGAATCGAATCGATATCGCACTATGGCTGCTAGCCATCGGCCCGAATATCACCGTGATTCACCGCATCCTGCACACCTGGAAGCAAACGCGCGCGGCGAAGCCGGCGACTGCACCGGTCCCGCTGCCGAATAGCAGCGCGCCGAAACCTCGCGACGCTTCTCCCATCCTGACTCACTCGGCGGGGCGCGGCCGAATCTAGTATCGTCCAGCATCCTGCCCGGCCCGCCGGGCATCCGATCAACTGCGAGTCAACAGCGATTGCACGACGGTTGGAGTACAATCCCAGCACTCAACCCACCATTCCAATGGAGGCACATATGGCAATACGAGATTCGTTTCTTCCCGAATGGGAGATGGAAATGGCCACCACTCGAAAGACGCTCGAGCGCGTGCCCGAGGACAAGACGGACTGGAAACCTCATAACACGTCGATGGCCATGGGCCGTTTGGCCGGGCACATCGCCGAGATGGCCGGATTTGCGGCCCAGACGTTTCACGGGGATTCGTTCGATTTCTCGCCGCCGGGAGGCAAGCCCATGCAGCCTACGGTCATGACGTCCCGATCGCAGCTGCTCGATATTTTTGACAAAAACGTGGCTGCCGCGCGCGAAGCCATTTCCAAGGCCAGCGACGAAGACCTGCACAAAACGTGGACGCTGATGAACGGCGGCAAGACCTTCTTTGCCATGCCGCGGATTCAGGTTCTGCGCGGAATGATTCTAAATCACGTGATTCATCATCGCGGCCAGTTGTCGGTGTACCTACGAATGAATCAGGTTCCAGTGCCTTCGATCTACGGCCCCTCAGGCGACGAAGGCAGGATGTAGTTCCCAAGCCCGCGAATTAATGGCGGCCAGCCGCGGGAATCGTGTACTCGGCCTGCGGCTGGTCCGCTTTCGGTTTCCGCGCCATGGCCTTCTCTGAAATTCGTGCGGCGCGTTCGGTTTTGCGCGCACGATCGGCCACTTCCCTCTCCTTGAATTCCGGCATGACCTCCCGCGCGAAAAGCTCCAGCGAAAAACACTGTTGATCGAGGCTCAGCCTGCCCACCTGCCGCACGGCGATCACCTGATCGATGCCCGCGTCCTCGTATTCGCGGAGCGTGTGGCGTACCTTCTGCGGCGATCCCACGCAGGCTTGCTGGATGTATTCCGGCGAAACCGGCTGTTTCGGATTCGTGGTGAATTCGTTCCAAATGTCGGTCTTCCCGGGTCGATGTTCGCCGAAAAAGCTGTAATGGCCCAGGCCGTAGACGAAAAATCCGTAGTTTTGAACGGCAGCCTCGACGGCGCGCTTTTCGTCGTTATCGCAGAGAAACGGTGTGGCGATCGCGAAATTTGGATTCACGGCGTAACCGAGCGGAACGCATTCGTTTTCGATCGTCGCGTAATAATCGCGCACCCACTGCCGCGCTTCTTCCGGGCTGACGAATGAAAACGTCAGCGCGCCCAGCCCCAGTCGCGCTGCATCCAGAATCGATTCGCGACGCGAACACGCCATCCACAGCGGAGGGTGTGGCTTCTGCAGCGGCTTCGGCAGCACGTTGCGCGGGCGGGACCTTCACGTATTTCCCTTCGTGCCCGGTAAACGGGCTTTCGACCAGCATGCGCACAGCCACGCTCATGCCCTCCAGCTGCATGGCTTTCTTTTCTTCCTGTGGCACCACAAAACCGCCGAGCTCCGTGGTCGTGGCGCCGGACCCCATTCCGAATTCGACGCGGCCGTTGCTGAGCAGATCGAGCGCCGCGATCCGCTCGGCCACGCGCGCGGGATGGTTGATCAGCGGCGGCGTCTGAATGATTCCGTGCGCGAGGCGGAGATGTTTCGTGCGCTGGCTGGCCGCCGCGAGAAAAAGTTCCGGAGACGACGCGTGCGAATATTCCTCCAGGAAATGGTGCTCCGTGGCCCACACGTAGTCGAAGCCGGATTTGTCGGATAGCTCGACGATATCGAGTCCGTCGTTGAGCAGCGTGCGTTCCGACTGCGCGCTCCACGGGCGCGGAAGCTGCATGATGTGAATGCCGCCGAATTTCATGATCGCCTTTCCATCGCCGTCGCGTGCGCCGCGTTTTCTACGCGAAGCCGACGCAGGCGAAAGCATGCCGCCCGCGTGGAGGCGACGCCCTTGGGCTCGCGATGCTTCCTCAGGGTGACGCCCCTGGTCGGGTCGTCACAAGAGTGTCCCACTTCTTTGAGCACGGTTTCTTTTGTTTTCACTGGTTTAGCGCCTCATTTTGCCGGCACGGTGTCGACGCGTTTCATTCGAGAGACGGATCTCTCTTGGTGTGGCGCGTTCGCCACGCGATCAGCCTAAAATGGATCCCTCACCCCTGAAGGGGCTCGGGATGACTGTGGAGCTTGGAATGGTAGAAGGCTGAAGAAGTGAAAACTCGGCTCCCCTTCTGCCGCTTCGCGGCATTTGCGGCGCCTACGGGCGATTCGCACATCGGATTCGAAGTCTGGTTGCCCTCGCCCGCGAACTGGAACAAGCGCCCGCTTCAAGGCATGCGCATGCCGGAGCGCCCGCAATCCTCGAACATCGACAGGACGTTGGTGATTCCCAGCAGGTCTTTGATCGAGCTGTTGTAGTTGATCAGCAGAAATTCGCAATTCGCTTTCTTCGCCGAAACATAGATTCCCACCAGCGCGCCCAGACCCGAGCTGTCCATCCGCGCGACTTCCTTGAAATCCATCACGAGGCGCTTGGCGTGCGGCACTAGCTCGCGCGCGTGCTTCTTCAATTTGTCGGAGTGTTCGCTCGTCAGCTTCCCCGAGCACACCACCAGCGTCTCGCCCTCGCGGATTTCCGTGGTCATGGAAAACCCACCGCCGGAAATGGGCATTCGCTCGGGCGACATGATCGTTCCTCCCTCGACAAACGGTTTTGCGCTTCGAATCGTCCGGAAATTCGGTCAGGCTGCAGCGAATTGTACGCCGAATGGAGACGGGAGCAAGCGGTGGTCCGCGGTGGGACAATTGAGGTACAGCAGAGGCAGAGCGGAGACACAGCGGAGGTACACGGAGGCACAGCGGAGACACAGCGCAGGCACAGCGGAGAAGCTAGTCGACGCGATTCACGGGCGGTGGGCCGAGTGCGGCCGGATCTCCGACACGGTCGGCGGTCACGCTCGGGACGTGGACTCGACGCCGCTTCGCAGAGAGACGCCCGCCTTCGATCGCCTGCGCGCCGGAAAGCGCGCCCTCGATCGCAGCGAATAGTTCGGTGGGCGAATTGGTTTCGAGACGTTATCCGTCCATTCCGGCCGCCAGGCATTTTTCGCGGTATCCCGTCAACGCATGCGCGGTCATGGCGATGATCGGGATATGTTGGCCAGTGGACTTTTCTCGTTTGCGCGAATCGCAGCGGTTGTCTCGAAGCCATCCATGCCGGGCATTGCCACGTCCATCAACACCAGATCGAAGCGACTCATTCTTGAGCGCCGCTAGCGCTGCTCGACCCTCGGACGCCAGCGACCAGGTAGCCTCGCTTTTCAATCAGCCGCACGGCCACCGTTGGTTCACTTCATTATCTTCAACCACCAGGATTCGCGCGCGCCCCTTGCTTCACGCAGGCTGTGCCGGGTGATCAGCCATTCGCGATTTTGCTGCGGTGATTGCCGCACCGCCAGCCGGATGGACTCGAACAATTCGATCTGATGCACGGGCTTGACCAGATAGCCGGAAATTTTTACTTCGCGGCAGCGCGATGCGTCCCCCAGCTGACCGCAGAAGACAGCAGCACCATTCGCAATTTTCCAGGTTGGGGTCGAGCTTGATCTCGCGCGCAAAATCGAATCCGTCCGTATCGATGAACTGGCTATCGAGCAGCACGACCGGTAGGGACGGCCGTTGCGCGCGGCTTTCCGCAATTCGTCCATGGCTTCGCGGCCGGTTTCGACCGGAACGGGTTTCATTCCGCCTTTTCCAGCATGGCTTGTAGCACGATGCGGCTGGTGTACTGGTCGTCGACGATCAGCACGGATAAATCCTGTACCTGTTCAAGCCTGCGAGGCTGCGACTGGGCCGTCTTCGTATCTTGTTGTTTCAGCCGCAGCGTGAAATGAAAGGTGCTGCCCTCCCCTGGCTTGCTCTCGAGCCAGATTTTTCCGCCCATCAGCCCCACCAGCCGCACGCATATCGCAAACCGAGCCCTGTTCCGCCGAATTTTCGCGTAATCGAACCATCCGCCTGCGAAAAAGCTTCAAAGATCTGGACGTGCTTCTCTTCAGGTATGCCGATGCCGGTGTCTTTCACGGCGAAGTGGAGAATCGTGGAGGAGGAATCCTCGGATTTCTTTCAAACGCACAGGTGGATTCCGCCCCGCACGGTGAATTTGATTGAATTTCCGATCAGGTTGAATAGCAGCTGGCGAATGCGGCCCGGGTCGCCCAGCAAAGCTTCCGGAACTTCTGGCGCCACCTCGAAGCCCAGCTCCAGGCCCTTTTTTCGCGCGCGAAAGCTGATCGCTTTGATCGTCGCGCTCATGCTGGTCCGCAGATCGAACGGAATGGATTCGATTTCCATCGTTCCGGCTTCGATTTTGGAGAAGTCGAGAATGTCGTCGATCACGGTCATGAGCGATTCCGCGGAGAATTTCACCAGGTCGATGTTCTCCCGCTGCTCGCCGGTCGAGTTCGGAGTCCAGCATGAGTTCGGTCATCCCGATGATTCCGTTCATCGGCGTTCGAATTTCGTGACTCATCGTCCCGAGGAACGTGCTTTTCGCCGCTCTGGTCGATTCGGCGGCTTCTGTCCGCTTTCTTAGCTCGACTTCGGCCGCTGGCGCCGCGTCACGTCCGACGCCAATTGCAGAAGGAATTGCCGCTGTCCCGCCGCGTCGCACAGGATCGATAGATCCACATCCGCAAGCACTTCTTCGCCGTCGCGCAGCAGGTAGCGCTTGTTCAGGTGCAGCTGATCGATTTCTCCGCTCAGAATCCGGCGAATTTCCCTCGCGTCTTTCTTGCGCTCGTCCGGATGCGTCAGCTGGTTGAGCGATTCGAAAGAAGCGGAGTTCGTCGACCGTGCAGCCCAGCATTTTCAGATACGCGGGATTGATCTCGAGAACGCGTTCATCAGCCAGCTCCACGATCGCCATTCCCACCTCGGCCCGCTCGAAAACGGCGCGAAACCTTTGCATCGACGCTTCGAGCTCGAGCGCGCGCGCACAAAGCCGGCGGTCGGCGATCGAAACTCCCCAAAGGAACCGCGGGAAACCCGTCCGTCCTTGCGCGGGCACTACCCGGCTGATCAGGTCGAGGACCGCACACGAACAAAGCGCGGTTAAGACGACGTACATCGCCATCAGTCCATATTCGTGGCTACCGTTCATCGGCATCGTCCATGGATTCAACACCAGTTACGCCGTAGGAATCATTCACAGGTAGCTATCGGCAAAAGTTCCGCACTCCATCCGCACCATATCGGGTCAATTCTCAGATCCTTAGGGGTGCGGTGAGCCGGTTCAGCTTTGGCGGGGTGGGATTGTGCCCAAACGGAAGCCTGTGCTAGCATCCCGGCTTTCTCGCCCTGGCCTGCTCCCCGCTGGCCGAGGGTTGGAGGGTTCATCGCGCGCGACCGCCGAGGGGGCGGGTTAGCGATGTTAATCCGAAATTACACCTCGAAGTCCGCAGTCCTTCCGGTTCACACACGAAATGCCTGTTCAGCGGCGGAACTCGGTTCTCGCGAACTCCGTGGGCTCTGCTTCTCCATTGGCTCTTCGCGGCTTTCCGTCCGAGTTTCTCTAAGAATTTCTCAACAAGTCTCTACACAAGGAGCGCACCCATGAAATCCTACACAACGGATTGGATCCGCAACGTTGGCATTGTCGGCCACGGCGATACGGGGAAAACCCAGCTCGTATCGTCGTTGCTGCACACCGCGGGAATGACGCCGCGACTGGGTAAGGTAGCCGAAGGTTCGACAACCACCGACTGGGACGAAGAAGAAATCGCGCGCAAGATATCCATCAACACCGGCCTCGCATACGCCGAATGGCAGGCGCCGGGGCAGTCTGACAAAACCAAAATCAATCTCCTCGATACACCCGGATATTCCACCTTCATCAATGAAACGAAGTCCTCCCTGATCGCCGCCGACGCCGCGCTGATCGTGGTCGACGCCGCCGTGGGCGTGCAGGTCGTCACTGAAAAGGTCTGGGACTACGCGACGGAGTACGATCTGCCGCGCGCGTTCGTGCTGAATTGGATGGATCGCGAACTGGCGAGTTTCGATCGCGCGCTCGCCTCGCTCGAGCAGGTTTTTGGCCGCGGCGTGGTTCCAGTGCAATTACCAATAGGCTCCGAAAGAGGATTTCGCGGCGTGGTCGATCTGGTGACCATGAAGGCGCTGATGTACGCGCCGGACGGCGACGGCAAAGCCAAAATCGAAGAAATCCCCGCGGCGCTGGCGGAAGAAGCAAAATTCGCTCACGAACGCCTGGTAGAAATGGTTGCCGAAGGTGAAGACGAATTGATGCAGGAATTCTTCGACAAAGGCACGCTGCCGGTCGAAGACCTGAAAAAAGGCCTGCACGAGGAAGTGCGCGATAAGAAAATTTTCCCGGTACTGCTCAGTTCCGCGCTGCACTGTATCGGCAGTGACGCCATTTTGAATTTCATGGCCGAAATTCTGCCGTCGCCGGCCTTCCGGGGCAAAGCCAGTGGCTTCTACTACTCCGGATCACAAAGGCGAGTCCATCGAGCGCAATATCTCGTCGGACGAGCCGCTTTCGCTGTTCGTCTTCAAAACCGTCGCCGACGCCTTTGCCGGAAGAATCACTTATTTCAAAGTCGAGTCCGGCATCGTGAAAAATGACGCCACTATCACCAACTTCAATCGCGGCACGCAGGAGCGTTTCCAACACCTTCAAATGATGCAGGGCAAGACCGCCGTCGCCGTGAACGAGCTGTATGCCGGCGATATCGGCGCCATCGCCAAGCTGAAGGACTCCACCACCGGCGACTCTCTCGGTGACAAGATTTCGCCGATTTTCTACGCGCCCGCGCGAATTCCCGAGCCTTCGATCACCTTTGCCGTCGAACCCAAGACGCGCGCGGACGAAGACCGCATCGGCACCGCCATCCACCGCATTCTTGAAGAAGATCTCGCCCTGCGCTTTGGCCGCGACCCGCAGACAAAGGAATTCCTGCTGTCCGGCGCCGGTCAGCAACATATCGAAGTCGTGGTAGCGAAGCTGCGCAAGCGCTATCACGTGGAGATGACCCTGAAGCCCCCCAAGGTTCCCTACCGCGAAACCATTCGCGGCAAAGCCGACGCCGAGGGCAAACACAAGAAACAGACCGGCGGCCACGGGCAATTCGGCCTCTGTCGCATCAAGATGGAGCCTCTGGCACGCGGCAAAGGCATCGAATTTGTCGACGATGTGTTTGGCGGTGCTATCCCCAAGAACTGGATACCTTCCGTGGAAAAGGGCATTCGTGATTCGGCCGAGCGTGGCTATCTCGCCGGATTCCCGGTGGTCGATTTCCGCGTCAGCCTTTACGACGGCAAATACCACGACGTCGACTCAAGCGACATGGCCTTCAAAATCGCCGGCTCGCTCGCCTTTAAGGAAGCCATGAAGCAGGCCCGGCCCGCCTTGCTCGAGCCCATCATGCACGTGGAGGTTTACGCGCCCGATCAATATTCCGGCGACCTGATGGGCCATCTCAGCGGACGTCGCGGAAAAATTAACGGAAGCGAATCCCGCGCCGGCAGCGTGGTAGTGAAGGCGCTGGTGCCGCTATCCGAAATGCTCAGCTATGCCAACGAATTGATTTCGATGACCCAAGGCCGAGGAACTTATTCGATGGATTTTTCGCACTACGACTTCGTCCCGGCGGAAATTGCGGAGAAAGTAATCGCCGCCCACAAGCCGCATCACGCGGAGGAAGAGGCGGCCGCGGCTTCGGCATGAACGCCCGTACAGAAGCTGCAGCGGACGCCTAGCGGCCGCTTGTCGTTCCCGCTGGAGCTGGGGCGGCGGTGCTTGAAGACGCGGTCTTAGCCCGCGGCGAGAACACACCCTTCACGCGCCCAAACATTTTGGCGAACTCGCCCTTTGAAGCCTTCGGCGCAGGCGTAACAGCAGGCTCCCGCGGGCGTCGCCGCTCGCGCGGATGCGCTTTGGCTGTCCGCCGCGGCTGGCGCAACATTGTCCGCCCCAGCCTTCGGCGCAGGCGCAGTAGCCGACGCCCAAGCCGGACAGCCCACGCCGAAACAAGGGCCCGTGTTGTGCCACGCGCATCCTGCCAGGCCAAGCGCCGCCGCGCCCAGTATCGCGAGCCTTTGGAGTTTTCTCATGATCTGCCCCCTTCAAATTCACGGATGGACGTGATTGGCCGGTTGTTTATTTACCCCGTATAGTGGCACAAAAGGCGAACGCTGATTACTGGCCATTAGGCCAGTTTCTGCGGCCTAGCCAATAGAGAATGTAAGGCGAAGGCTGCGGGCGCCGTTGCGAATCAAGACCGCCGGGGCAGAAAAACCCCGTGCGCCGCCGATGCTCTTCGAAGGCCGGGCCGAACTGCGCATCCAACAATTTCTCTTCCTGCATGGACTTGACGACGAAGCCCACCAGCGCCACCGCGAACGCCACCAACCCGCGATAGCGGCCCACGGCCAGCGCCGTTCCCAAGATTCCGGTCAGCATGCCGGTGTAAATCGGATGGCGAATGAACGCGTAGGGTCCCGAGCGAATGAGCTCATGCCCTTCGCGCAACGCTACCGTCGAGCTCCAAAATCGTCCCAGGTGATAGCGCGCCCAGATCGCAAACAAAACTCCCGCCCAGGTCAGCATCACGCCGGCCAAGACAATCCGATCGTCGTAAGGAATAAAGCGTAGATTCAAAATGCCGAAGCGCGAATCCTCCCGGAACAGCAGCCAGAACGCCCCAGCCATCAGAAGAATCCTGAAAATCAGCGTGCCGCCGGGCTCCGGCCGCGCCGTCCTGTTGACGCTAAATCGCGCGATAAACCAGTAGGCTACGAAAACGAGCCACGCGGATTCGATTGCCGCGTTCGCGTTAAAACTCATCGCCGTACCTCCACCTATCGCCTTCTACGTCCGCCGCGGCCGGCAAGTTTCTCCAGATGCCGGACCCAGCCAAGCTCCGACCGCGCCTGCTGTCGGATGAAGCGAACCGCCTCTTCGCCCCACCGCCCCACGTGCATCCCGCCTTCCAGGCGCGCCAGTTTTGCATCCTCGGCTTCCAGGTAGGACTTCCGCTTCCCCAATATCTCCCGGCGCGCCGCCGGCTTCAGCAGATCAAAGAAACCCACGCGCAGCCGGAACGCCTCGCCCGAGCGCACTTCGTTCGCGCCAAACTCGCTCAGCGATTCCGCCAGCGCCCGGCGCCCCCCCGGCGTAATCGAATACACCTGCCGCCGCTGCCCGCGCTCCCCCGCCGATTCCCGCTGCGTCAGCCAGCCTTTCTCCACAAAAGTCTTCAGCAGCGGATAAACAAGATTGTTGTGCATCGACGCGCGCCCGGTCATCAGACCCGCCAGCTTCTTGACCGCATACCCGTGCTTTGGGCTGTCCAGCAGCGTGCCGAGGATTAATAGGTCATTCATGACTATGTCAGTATTGTACTAATACCGGGAGAAGTCAAGCACCTCCGGGAGCGCTCCTCCCTTTCCTCCGGCAGCCGCCCCGGAACGGACAATTTGGCGCTTGCGATGGCGCGTCCACCTGCGTCAAGCTTTCTACATGGCGAAGAAATCATCCAAGGCACCCCACTGGGGCGATGCGACACTCGCGATTCACACCGGCGAGGAACATTTCCGCGTAGGCGAGGGCGTCGGCACATCGATCGCGCGCACCGCCACGTTCACGTTTGCGAGCACGGAAGAAATGAAGCGCTGGGCGGAGGGAAAAAGCTCCGCGTACATTTACACGCGCTACGGCAACCCCACGCTTACGATTGCCGAGAAAAAAATCGCCGCACTCGAGGGCGCCGAGGACGCGGTGGTGTGCGCCTCCGGCACGGCCGCGGTTTCAGCCTCCTTGTTGGCGGTTCTCCGCGCGGGCGACGAAGTGATCGCCTCGCGGCAGCTCTACGGCGGGAGCTACCGTCTGCTTCGCGATGTGTTTCCCCGCTTCGCAATCGGCGTGCGGCATGTCGAATCCGATCTGAAGGGCATCGAGCATCTTGTCGGCCCGCGCACTAAGGCGCTCTACATCGAAACGCCCACGAACCCCACGCTGCGCCTTGTCGATCTGAAAAAAGCCGCCGCGTTCGCCCAGGAGTGGGGCCTCCTCGCCATCATCGACAACACTTTCGCCACGCCCGTGCTGCAAAAGCCCCTCGCGACGGGATTCCACATCGCCGTCCACAGCGCGTCGAAATATCTCGCGGGACATTCCGACGTCATTGCCGGCGCGGCCGCGGGTAGCAAAGTGCTGATCGATAAAGTCCGCGCCAACGTGATCCAGATCGGCGGCTCGATGGACCCCGAAGCGGCCTTCCTTCTGATTCGCGGGATGAAGACACTCGATGTCCGCATCGAGCGCCAGTGCAAGAATCGCGCTGGCCGTGGCCGAATTTCTTGAAAAGCATCCCAAGATCGCGCGCGTGCACTACCCCGGCCTGCCCTCGCATCCAGACCACAAGCTCGCCAAGCAGCAGATGCGCGGCTTCGGCGCCATGCTCGCCTTCGACCACAAAGGAGGCCTTCCGGGCGCGCGCCGCTTCGGCGATCGCATTCGAGTCTTCTTGCTGGCAGCGAGCCTCGGCGGCGTCGAATCGCTCGCGGTGCTCCCGATCTACACCTCCCACTACAATATGACTTCAGTCGAGCTGCGGGCTGCGGGCGTTTCGCCCGGCACCGTCCGCGTCTCGATCGGCCTCGAAGATCCCAAGGACTTGATCGAAGATCTCCGCCAGGCGCTGGCCTGAGCGTTTCCCGGATCGGCAACGAACTCTCTCCACGCGCTTCTATTCCTGAGCACTGGCATTTGCGCTCCCGTAGAGGTATAAGCCTCGTCTGCCCCCAGCAGTTGAATGCCAGGGGCTTGGGCACCGGCGAAAGTTAGCTGGTACCCTTTGTCGTGTTTCGGTCAATGGGCCGCGACCCAGTTCCATTGACCCGGTCGTAAGTAGCTCTTACTATTTTAATTAGCGGTAATGTTTCGCGTCGTCGTCCCAGTATCGAAGGGACTTGGGCTTACATGAAATCTACAGCGCAAATCTGGATGGTGCTGGCAGCCGGTGCGTGCCTGCTGGCCGGCTGTAACGACGGAGTCACAAAGCCCGCGCAGGTGCGCGCGCCGGCGCCCGCGCCCGTCCCGGTTAGCACGGCGAACAAAATCGTCGAGCCGCTGCCGATCGTGCCGCGGACCGCCGCCGCATCGGATAAGAATTTCGAGCAGCGCCCCGCCATCGATGTGCTGGTTGCAGGCGTCCAAAGCGTTTACGACGCCGGCCAGGCCGAGCTGAAGGCTGGCCATCGCGACAAAGCCCATGAAAAATTCGACCTTGCCGCGGACATGATTCTGAACAGCGGCTTCCCCGCCGACTACAATCCCGATCTTTCCACGCTCGCCGACAAAATCGGCGAAGCCACGCAACCCGGAGATCTGATCGGCGCCAACAACGCCTCGGACGACGAGGACGCCACCGACCAGGAAGAGGAATCGGACACGCCGGCCACTCCAGCTCCGATCGAAGAAATCGCCGACCTGACGCTGCCCGCGGGCGACCCGCGCCTCGCGCTGAAGGCTGAAAAGGAATTGATCGCTGTCCGCCACGACCTGCCACTCACGGTCAACGACTCGGTTTTGCAGTATCTGAGCTTTTTCACCACCACGCACGGCCGCATGATCGTCGAACACGGACTCGACCGCGCCGGCCGCTACGACGCCATGATCCGCCGCGTGCTGAAAGAAGAAGGCGTTCCGCAGGATCTGATTTATCTCGCGCAGGCCGAGAGCGCGTTTCAACCGCAAGCCGTCTCCAAAGCCGGCGCCCGCGGAATCTGGCAGTTCATGCCCTATCGCGGCGAGGAATACGATCTGGAGCGCACCTACTGGATCGATCAGCGCAGCGATCCCGAAAAAGCCACGCGCGCCGCCGCTCACCATATGCGCGATCTTTACTCCATGTTCGGCGACTGGTATCTGGTGATGGCCGCCTACAACTCAGGGCCTCTGAATGTCCAGCGCGCCATCGAGCGCACCGGCTACGCTGATTTCTGGGAGCTTCAGAAGCGCCACGCCCTGCCGAAGCAAACTCAGAATTACGTGCCCATTATTCTGGCGCTCGCGCTCGTCGCGAAAGATCCGGCGCGCTACGGCGTGCAAGTAAGTCCGGAAAAACCTCCGAAAACCGAGTCGATCCGCCTCGACCATTCGATCAGCCTGCAGCTTGTGGCGGACGCTTCTGGCGCGGATATCGACGATTTGCGGCTGCTCAATCCCGCTCTGCTTCGCAGCGTCACGCCCACTGACCCCGGTTTCCGGCTGGTGCTGCCGCTCGGCACGGCCAAGAATTTCGAGGACAACGTCCAGCAGGTTCCCGCGGAAAAATGGACCAGCTGGCGCTTGCATCCCGCCGCGGAAGGCGAAACGCTCCCCGATATTGCGCGGCGCTATCGCGTCACTGTCGCAGCGCTCGAATCGGCCAATCACCTCGAGCCTCGCGCCAGTGTTCCCTCGGGATTTCTCCTGAATGTGCCCACGCCTCCGCCGGTCGCGCGCCTGGTTCACTATCGCGTGCAGCGCGGAGACACGCTTGCGGGAATCGCCGAGCGTTTCGATGTCACCGTCGATGAGCTGAAGCGTTGGAACCACATTCCCGGCGGCCACGTATCGCGCGGCGCGCGGCTCAAGATTTATGCCGGGAGCCAATCCGCGGCTGCTGCGCCGGCGCGCGGAAAATCCGCCCGCAACGAATCCACCGGCTTCGAGAACGTCTCAACCGGCAAGTCCGCCGCTAAGTCACCCCCAAAGTCCGATGGTTCGACCGCCGTCGAACATCACGTGAGACCCGGCGAGACCGTCTATTCCATCGCCCGCGCCTATCAGGTTTCCGTTTCCGCCATCCGCCAGGCCAATCCGTTTCTCGCCGAGCGCGCATTGCAGGCCGGCGACATTCTGGTCATCCAGCGCTGACCGTTAAACTCCCGCAACGTAAGCATTTTCTGCGAGTTACACGGCGCCTAGCGGGCCCGCTCTCGCAAACTCGCTAGCCTCCTGCACTCATCGACGAAAACGATCGCGACTCGCCCGTTTTTTCGATCCATTGCGCCTTGACAAAACTTCGGCACTCCGCTTGAATGCGGTGACTCGGTAGTGAGGCCGTCCGGTGAGCCCGCGACCCCACGGAGGATCGAATGTTCCACGCGAAAATGAGCGATGAAGAAGACGACGAGCTGCCCGCGTTCGACGACGAAGCAGAGGGCGAAGAGCAGCCAGCGGAAGTCGTAGAGGAAGTCGAGGAAATCATCGTGGAGGAAGAGCCGGAAGAGGAGGAGCCTGCCCCGGCATCCGCTCCCCGCAAGGCTGCCCCCGCTCGCAAGGCGAAAAAAGCCAAGGCCAAGCCGAAAGCCCGGAAATCGAAGCCCAAGAAAAAGGCCAAGGCCAAGAAAAGCGCCAAGAAGGGCAAGAAGACGGGCAAGAAGAAGAGCGCGAAAAAGGTCAAGAAGCGCAAGAAGCGCTAAGCCGTTTCGCTGCCGAGCAACTTCGGATCGTGGGTCAGCGCGTTTCAAATGCGTGCAACCCGCGATCCGTTTTGTCCTCCTCTGAGGCCGCTTTGAACTTCTCGCAATTCCCTCTTCGTTCCTCGCGTTCCGCTATTTCCCGATCTGAAAGGTTTCGCTTGATGTAACCGTCGGCGGGCCGCTAGCATACGCCCTCCATGCCGCTGGCAGTCCAGCAAATCCGGCGAATGCGCGGCGGAGCGCAAGCGCACTTAATGCGCTGCGAAGACGGCGCCTACTACGTGGTGAAGTTCCAAAACAACCCGCAGGGCTCCCGTATTCTGGCGAACGAATTGCTTGGAACACGTCTGGCGGCGCGCATGGGACTGCCGACGGCGCACGCAGCCATCGTCGAAGTCCGCGACAATCTGATCGCGCAAACCGACGAGCTGGTGATCGAGCTCGGCCGGGGGCGCCGGCCGTGCCGCGCGGGCCTGCAATTCGGATCCCGCTATCCCGGCTCTCCGGCGGAAACGGTCGTCTACGATTTTCTTCCCGACGACCAGCTGATGGACGTGAAAAACCTCTCCGATTTTTGCGGCGCGTTCGTTTTCGACAAATGGACGTGCAACACCAACGGGCGGCAGGCCGTTTTCTTCCGCGCCGCCGGCGAGCCGCGCTACCAGGCGCGCATGATCGACCACGGATTCTGCTTCAACGCCGGAGAGTGGAATTTTCCCGACGCGCCGCTGCGCGGGCTCTACCAGCGCCATCGCGTGTACGAATCGGTGCGCGGCATGGAATCGTTCGAGCCGTGGCTGGCCCGCGTGGCGGATAAAATGACCGAAGCGGTGTTCGATGAAATTTTGAAGGAGATCCCCGCGGAATGGTACGGCGACGACATGGACGCGCTCGAGCGAATGCTCGAACAGTTGCTGCGGCGGCGGAAGCTCGTCCCGCAGCTGGTGATATCGGCATGGAAATCCTCGGCCCAGCCTTTTCGAAACTGGCGGTGACACATGACTGACGAAACGAGAAGCGACGCGAACACCGATAGGAGAACAATGCTGCGGTTCCGCGTCGTGCGCTACACGCCGAATCTGCTGCGCGACGAGTGGGTCAATATCGGCGTGCTGCTGGAAGACGTGGGAGGCGATGAAAACGATGTCCGGCGCCGAGCCGTGCGCCTAATCGAGGATCCGGGTGAATTCGCGCGTGTCCGCCGCCTGCATCCGGGCGCCGATGAAAGCTTGCTCCGAGCGTTACCCGCGGCATTCGATTCCCGCCTGCGCGCGCCGGAGGCCGAAGTCCGCACGTACCTTGAAAAACTGGACCAGACTCTCTCCAACGTCCTGCAGCTCAGTCCCCAACGGGGATTGTTCGCCGAAGATTTCGACGCCGAGCTCGAAAACGTCTACCGTGAGTACGTGGCGCCGTTGCCATCCTCACGCGCCGGCTTTCTGGAAAATACTCGGGCGTGGATACGCCAGCGTGTCAGCGACGTCTTCCGCAGGCGCGGTCTCCGCGGAAAAATCGAAAGCAGCGTCCGCGTCGAGGAATTCACCCAGCCCGGCGATCCGCTGCGCCTCGATTACGCCTATCGCTACAACGGCACCCGCGGCTACATTCAAACCGTCGCCCTCGGCCGCGATCCCTCGCAGGCCAAAGTCCTCGCCTACACCGCCGAATGCATTCGCGCCCGCGCCGCGAATTCCGTGTTCGCCGCCGTCACCGAAGTCGAACCCTCGCCCGAAAATCCGCGCCACCAGTTCATCGCCCGCCTGTTCGAGGACCAGCGCATCACCATCGTCCCGCTCAGCCGCATCGAGCGCTTCGCCGAAGACCTCCGCCAACACCTGCAATGACCTGAGCTATGTGGAGTGCGGGAGCTTGCTCCCGCTGTATTCGAGGGAGGCTTGCCTCGCTCGAACCGAGTCGATCGCTGAATCCGAGGAGCACGTCCCGGCAAGCCGTGACGGCAGACAGCGGCGGCGAGCCGCCGCACTCCCCATAGGCCTTAAACAAAGACTCCGCCAACCGCCAAACTATCTAGACGCACGAGCAAGGTTGTGTGACCATGTCGGCGCTTTCCGGAGAATACAAAAATGAACCGACGAAATTTCCTGGCCGCTTCACTCGCGTCCGCTGCAGCCAGCGCCGCTGCCCCACTCGCGCTAGCCCAAGACGCCGCCTCCGCCAGCCGCGAATATTACGAGCTGCGCCGCTACCACCTGCTCACTCCGCAGCGAAAACTGGCCGACAGCTATTTTCAAAACGCGCTCGTCCCGGGCCTAAACCGCCTGGGCATCCAGAACGTCGGAGTGTTCAACGTTTCCGTCGGCACGGAAAGCCCCTCGATCTACGTGCTGATCCCATCGACCTCGCTCGAAACGCTCGTGAACGCCGGCGCGCGCCTGGGCCAGGACGCCGAGTTCGCCAAAGCCGGGTCCGATTTCCTGAACGCTCCCGAAAAATCGCCCGCCTACGTGCGCGTGGAAAGCTCGCTGCTGGCGGCATTTTCCGGCGCGCCCAGACTTACGGTTCCGGCCGCCACGGCGCAGAAATCACCGCGCATGTTCGAAATGCGCACCTACGAGAGCGCCACCGATCAGGACCATCGCGCCAAAGTCGCACAGTTCAACGAAGGCGAAATCCCCATCTTCATCAAGGCCGGATTCTGGCCGGTCTTTTTTGGCGACACGCTGATCGGCCCGCGCATGCCGCAGCTCACCTATATGATCGGTTTCGCCAACCTCGCCGAACGCGACAAAGCCTGGGACAGCTTCCGCGCCGCCCCTGAAACGAAAGCGCTCTTCGGCCTGCCGAAATACACCTTCGAGGACCTGGTCACCAATACCGACAACCAGATGCTGACGCCGGCCGCCTACTCCCAGATCTAGCCGCTCCGGAATACGCCGTCATGTGAAGTACGGGAGCTTGCTCCCGGTGTCCTCGAGCGAGGCTTGCCTCCTTCGGTCTGGGTCGATCGCTACATGCGAGCAGCGCATCCCGGCAAGCTGGGATGGCAGACAGCAGCGGTGAGGCGCCGCACTCCACATGACCAGACCGTCCCTCCATGAGGCCTCGATAGGGGAATTGGGGCCCCGCAGCACCACGTTGACGCGCTTTGGCGATTCTGCTATGTTTCGTCTTCGTTTGGCCTCGGAGCGAAACCTTGACGCGTCGCGTGGTCCGGCGTAAGACAACCTCGAACGGAAGCCATAATCAATTGAAAAAAAAGGCATTAGCTTCAAATAAGGCGCGCTTGATGCCGCCCGATCCGGACGCTCCCGCGAAACAAGCACAGCTCAAACTCTACGAGGAAGCCCTCAAGCACTTTCAAGAGCAGAAGTATAGCCGGGCGCAACAGGTGCTCGAAAAAGTCGTCGACGGCCCGAGCAAGGAGCTAGGCGATCGTGCCAAGATGCACATCCGCATCTGCGAGCAGCGCATTGCGCGCGGGCCCGCTCCCGCCGCCAAGTCCGCCGAAGACCATTACACTCAGGGCGTTACGCTGATGAACCTGGGCCGCTGGGACGAGGCCCGTGAACATCTGGACCGCGCCCGCAAGGCCGCCCCGAAAGCCGACCACATCGTGTATGCCATGGCCGCGCTGGATTGCCTCACCGGGGAGGCTGATTCGGCCATGCAGAACCTGAAAGTCGCCATCCAGTTGCGCCCGGAAAATCGCTACCACGCTCGCAACGACGAGGATTTCGCATTCCTGCAGGAAGATCCGCGCTTCACCGAACTGCTCTATCCGGAACGGGACGGCTCCGCGGGCTGATTCGCTGTTCTTCCAATGACAAAATTTGAGGAACGCCGGCAGTCGCCGTACCGCGTCGTCGCGCTGGGCGGAGGCACGGGGCTTTCCGCCGTGCTCCGAGGCCTGAAAGAGCACATCGCCGAACGCGGCAGGCAGAGCGCGAAACGTCCGATCGGCAGCCTCACCGCGGTCGTCACCGTCACGGACGATGGCGGCAGCTCCGGCCGCCTGCGCCGCGAATATCAAGTCCTTCCGCCCGGAGACATCCGCAACTGCATGGTCGCGCTTTCGCGCGATGAGCTGCTGCTCGGCGATCTTTTTCAGTATCGATTCCCCGCCGGGCGCGGGCTCGCGGGCCACAGTTTTGGAAATCTGTTTCTCACCGCGCTCACCAACGTCACCGGAGATTTTCCTCGTGCCGTGCAGGTGTCGGCGGAAGTGTTGGCGATTCGCGGCAGGATCTATCCCTCGACCGCGCAGAACGTGACACTCGAAGCGGAGCTTGCCGACGGAAAAATCGTCAAGGGCGAGACGAACATTTCGCGGTCGCGCAAGCGAATCGAGCGGGTGCGCCTGGTGCCGCGCCGCGTGCGTCCTTTGCGGGAGGTGCTTGCCGCTCTGCGCGAGGCCGATCTGATCCTGGTCGGTCCAGGCTCGCTCTACACCAGCATCCTGCCCAACCTGCTGGTCCAGGAAGTCTCCGGCGTGATCGCAAACTCCCGGGCCACGCGTGTTTACATCGCAAACCTCATGACCCAGCCCGGCGAAACGCAAAATTATTCCGTGGCCGACCACGTGCGCGCGATATACGAACATACGCGCCAGAAATTGTTCGACAGCGTGGTGATCAATCGCACGCCGATGGCCGCGCGTCTTTTGCGGCGGTATGCGGCGGAGGGAGCCGAGCCCGTGGATCCGTCGTTCGATGAACTCGGCAAAATGGGAGTGAAATACGTGACCGGCGATATCGTCCAGCAGGACAAAGTGATCCGGCACGACCAGCTCAAACTGACGCAGCTGTTGCTGGGCCAGTTTGTCAACGGCGGCGTTCGCTAGCCGCCGCGCCTAATTTCCCGCCGGCGGAGCGATCGGAGAGGTATAGCCTTCGCGGGCGATAACGACCACTTTCTGCATCTTGCCCTTCTTGTTGGCCACTTCCAGCGGATTACCCTGATCGTCCACGGCCTCGACCTGCAGCTTGTGGTAGCGCCCGTCCGGGGGCGTGGAAGGAGAAAACACGAGCGTGTACTGCGAGCGCAAGAACTGCGCCACGGAATTGAAGATCGACGGCATCTCGCCCTGGAATCGGGGGAACCAGGCGTAGCCGCCGGACATTCTGGCGAACGTGCTAAGCTGATTTTTCGCCTGCAGGTAGCCCACGCCTCCGCCATTCGCCGAATAAAGATCAATTTCCTCGCCCATGCCCACGCAGAAAATCGTGACGTCGTTTTCCTTCAGCCGGTGCAGCGTGTCATCCAGCGTGTGCTTGCTGAAGGTGTCGAACCCGGTCGCCAGCACCAGCACCGCCTTCTTGCCCTTCACGTCCCGCAGCTGTCCTACGGTTTCCAGAATCGCGTCGAACAGGTTCGCTTCACTGAAGCTCGGAAAATAGAGCGAAGAAATATCCTGCAGCACCTGCCGCTTGTCCTGGGTGAAGTCATCTACCAGCGTGGTCTTCAGGTCAAACGTCTTCAACGCCACCCAATCCTGCGGCTTCAGCTGATTCAGGAAATCGTAAGACCATTCCTTCGCCTTGTATCCGAAGTAGCCGCCGAACCGCTTGCTGAACTCCATCAGCATCACCACGGTGATGGGTGCTTCTGTCGGCGCAAAATTCGTGATCTGCTGCCGGTTGCCTTCGTCGAGGATGCGGAAATTTTCGCGCTTCAGGCCGGTGACGATATTTCCGTCCTTATCGGTGACCACGGCTTCGACGGCCACCAGGTTCGATTGCACGGCGATGGCGACCTGCGGTGGAGGCGGCGCGGTCGGCACTTTCTGGTTCTGCTGTTGTCCGGGAGCGGGCGGTGGCGGCTGCGAAGGCTCCTGCGTGGGAGCGGGCGACGTCGGACCCTGCTGGCCCTGCGCCAGCGCGGTCCAACATTCCCACGGAATTCCCAGCGAGCCAATTAGCACGCCCATCAAGACGACGCGAGCCCATGATTTCATGCCCATAAAATACCTCACCCCGCTTGGATGCCTCGAACGCCCGCCGTGGATGGTCGGTTGCAATTCAGAAAACCGCTTCTGCTGCCGCCGGCGGGCCGCTCCAGCCGCAATGATAGTATCAAGAGTAACCGCTCGACGATTTACTTTCAGATTCAACGGGAGGCAAAAGGATGGCGCGGACGTTTCGGCGAGTGGTGATCCGGCTTATTCTCACGCTTTCATCCGCCGCGCCCGTTTACGCGCAGACGCACGCGCGCCCGGCAAACGCCCTGGGCCAGGCACCCACGCAAACGGCGTCGTCGCAGACCGCCTCGGGCTCTACCAACAACATTTCAGGGATCACGAGCGACGCGCTTGGTTGGCTCCAAGATCTGATCCGCATCAACACCACGAATCCTCCGGGCAACGAAATGGTGGCCGCGAAATACATCGCGAGCCTGCTGGAAAAAGAAGGCATTCACGCTGAGACTTTCGAGAGTTCGCCCGGCCGCGGCTTCCTGGTGGCTCGCCTTAACGCCAGTGCCGTGCCCGATCCTTCCAAGGCGCTGCTTTTGATGGCGCATATGGATGTGGTCGGCGCCGACAAATCGAAGTGGACCGCCGATCCTTTCGCCGCCACCACGCAGGACGGATACATCTACGGGCGCGGCGCGATCGACGACAAGGGAATGCTCGCCGCGAACTTGGCGGTTTTCATTTCGCTCAAGCGCTCCGGCGCGCGACTGAATCGCGACGTGATTTTCCTTGCGGAGAGCGACGAGGAAAACGGCGGCCAGCAGGGCATCCAGTTTGCCGTCGAAAAACACTGGGACAAGATCGCGTCCGGCTTCGCCATCAACGAAAACGGGCGCGTCATCGTGAAAAATGGCAAGCCGGTGTACGTCGGCATCCAGACGGACGAAAAAGTAGCGGTGAACTTGGACGTGATCGCCACGGGAACCGCGGGGCACGCTTCGGTGCCGCGCAAGGACAATCCGGTGACGCATCTCGCCGCTGCGATGGCCAAGATCGGCGGCTACGAAGCTCCCGTACAGTTCAATTCCGTCACCCGCGCGTTTTTCGAAGGGCTGGCGCCCACGCAGGACGAAGAGACACGCAAATGGCTGCAAGCGCTCGGCACGCCCGATCGCGGCGACCACGCGGCACGCTGGATTTCGGATGCCAACCCGTCGTGGAACGCCATGCTGCGCGACACGGCAACTCCGACGATGCTGCAAGCGGGCATCCGGCAAAATGTGGTGCCGTCAGAAGCGCGCGGCGTGGTGAACGTCCGCTTGCTTCCCGGCAATCAGCTTGATCCGCTGGTTTCGAAACTCAGACAGCTCGTGAACGACCCGGCGGTGCGCATCGAAGCGGGGCCCGGCGGCGGCGAAGCGTCGCCTTCATCCTCGCAGACGTCGGAATTATATGCGGCGATCAGCCGGGTGGCCGGCCGCGAATTTCCGGGCGCGCCCGTGCTGCCGATGATGTCCACGGGATTCAGTGATTCGTGGGAACTGCGCATGCGCAACGTGCAGGCTTACGGCCTTGTTCCGTTTCCGATGACGGACGAAGACTGGAGCCGCGTGCACGGCGACAACGAACGCATTCCGGTCGAGGGGTTTCGCAACGGCGTCGACTTCCTGAACGCCATCGTCACGGAGTTCGCGGTCTCAAGGTAGTTCGAGTTTTCCATTCCGACCGAACTCGATTTTCGTCCGAATTCGCCCGGCCTAATCGAAAACTATGATTATTAGACTATGGCGAAATCCCTTGTAAATTGAGGTTTTTCGCGATTCTAATCGAGAATATTTCGCACTTTTCGGATTTCCATGCTTGTTCGCCCTTTGTTCGCTTGGGCTTGCTCGCAGAGGGTTTAGTTGAGCCAGTCGCCGGGCTGCGAAGGGGGCTTGTCGCGATGGTCGCGGGCGTAGACTTCGAATTTCTTGCGCAGTCTCCGGCGTTTCCAATCCGAAAAGAAGTTCCGCGGCGAGTACAGATAGGATCCGCGCCGCAGGTACAGGTAGCCGACGAGCATTCCGCCCAGATGGCATACATGGCTGATCCCGTCGCCTGACTGGCCGATGGTCAAGAAAAATTCCAGCGCGCCCAGGATAGTCACGAGCAGCCACATTGGCATGGTCACCGGAATCGGGAAAAACCACACTCGCCGGTGCGGCATCACCATCGCCACGGCCAGCAGCACGCCGTAAATGGCGCCGGAGGCTCCGATCGTCGGATCGCCGAGGATTCTTGGAGAGATGAAGTGGCCGGCGACCAGCAGCTCGCGCACCAGCACGTCGATCAGCCCGGCTCCAATCCCGCATACGAAGAAATACTTGTAGAACTTGGACGAACCCCAGCTGCGCTCCAGGTCGGCGCCGAACATTGCGAGATAGAGCAGGTTGAAAAAAATGTGGCCGATGCCACCGTGAAGGAAAAGATAGGTGAGCGGCTGCCAGACGTATCCGTGGAGCAGATCATTCGGAGCGAGTCCGAACCACACAGGCCAAAAATTCCATCCTGGCGCATGAAAGATGAGCCCGGAGAGTTCCTGGACGACGAAGACGCTGACGCAGGCGATGCAGATGGTCTTGATGGCGCGCGGAAAATAGTCGCCGATGTTGAACTGGTAGCCGTATCCGCGCGAAAAGGTGCCCACGGCTTGAGTCTACGGCCTCGCTTCGCCGTAGTCAAAAGCCGCGTGGGCGCATGCCTGCCGCTGAGAAAGTGAGGCAAGCGCGCGAATCCCGGCAACGGCTCCCGATCGGAACTGCCTGAACCGTAGCCCAAAAAGATGGTGTACCCTAGGCCGGTTCGGGCGGGACGATTCAGGGGTTCGCTCGAAAACCACAACTCAGGGGGAATTCGATGCGTCGGATGGCTTGGAAATGGATTGTGCTGCTGGCGGGAATTCTGGCACCGGCACTAAGTTTCGCACAGGTGGCCTGCACGCGCGATGGGCTGCAGGCGGCGACCGATCTCTACCTAGCGGCGCAAACCAAGGGCGATCCGTCCGTGCTGCCGCTGGCGACCGGACTCGCCTATATCGAGAACATGCAGGTGGTGGACATCAAGACCGGCGTAATTCAGAAGCCGATGAAGTTCGATTTCCACCGCACGCTGATTGACCCGGCCACCTGCCAGACGTTTACAGAGGTGATCGTCACGGATAAAGCCCATCCGTACGTGCTGGGCACGCGCCTGCGCATCAACCACGACAAGATCGTGGAAATCGAATCGATGGTCACGCAGCTGGGCGACTGGCTCTTCAATGCCGATAACTACATGAAGTGGTCGCCCAATGAAGATTGGGGAACGATTCCGGCGGCGGAGCGCGACACGCGCGACACTCTTGTAGGCGCGGCGAACGCCTACCTGGATGCATTCCTGGAAAAGAAGCTCGATCTGGTGCCCTGGGGCGAGCCCTGCAATCGCACCGAAGGCGGCCTGCGAACCGGCAAGGGCGCGCCGGACGATAGCTGCACCGTGGGCGTGCCGGCCGGCGTCAATATCGTCGCGCGGAGATACGTCGTGGACGAATCGATCGGAGCCGTCGTGGCGTTCTGCACATTTGGCGTGAACGGGTTGGCGGATAGCCACCTGTTTCGCCTGGAAAAAGGCAAGCTGCGTTACGTGCATACGCTGACCCACGTGCCCGCGGGATATCACGTCCGAACGGGTCCGCCGCCGAGCAATACATCAGGCAATTCGGCGCCCGGCAATACCGCTCCCAATGGCGCGCCATCGCAACAACCGCAGCAGCCACCGGCGAAATAGGCCGGGCGCCGATCTCAGAATCGCGCAGTCGAAATCAACGCTCCATCTGAGGTCGGTCACCGGCCGAGTGACCCGACAGTGCTTGATTCCGCGCGCGGGAGTGGAATATAGTCCCGGCCATGCCCGCCACACCGAGTCCCGTTTCGCAGAGCCGCCCCGATCTGTTTTTCGTCGCGGCGGAAGACAAGACGCCGCTCCAGGGCCTGCTCTGGGAGCCGCAGACGCGCGGCGATTCCGTGGTCCTGATGGTGCCCGGCGGCACCACCGGTGCCGCGCTGTTTCCTGCGCACGATTACTCTCCGCTGGCGCAACTGCTCACCGCGAACGGCTACGCCTTCTTGCTCACCAACATGCGCGCGTCCTACAACAACGCGTATGCGGAGTATGGCGACGCGATCAAGGACGTCGCGGGGTTCGTGGGTTATGCGAAATCGAAGGGTTACGCGCGGATCGCGATCTTGGGCATCAGTCTGGGCGGACCACGCATGGCGCAATACGTTGCCGAGCGAAACGATCCGGCGGTCAAGGCCGTAGGCTTTATCGCTTCGATTCCGTCGCCGTATCTGGAATATCAGGTGCGCAGCAGCGACGCGGATAAGCGGCGGCTGGAAGCTGCGCTGCAGAACGCGCGCGATCTGGTCGCGCAGGGGAAAGGGCAGCAGGGCGTGGAATTTGCGAACTGGTTTCCGGGCGCGGTGTCGATCATGGGAACTGCCAAGTGGTTGCTCAGCTTTTTCGGTGCGCCGAGCGATGCGGGCTCGCCCAGCTCGGTCAAGTATGGGCCGCAGATCAAGGTTCCCGCGCTGGTGATTCACGGCGATAGCGACGAGCTGGCCCTGCCGCCGAACGCGCAAAAGATTTACGACAGCCTGACCGCGGCACCGCAGCGCGATTTGGTGTGGGTGAAGGGCGCGAGCCACTATTTGACGCCCGGCCCGCTTGCGGAAGCCTACGCCCGGCAGACTGTTGAATGGCTCGTCAAGCATTTCTCTGCTACGGCGTAGATTCCCTCCGTCTAAGGGCATCGAGTGGGCGATATTCCGCACTGCCTCGGCTGGGCCAGGGCTGAAGCCCCGCTGTTTCTTGCCGGCTTTTCGTGGGCCTGAACGCCCACGCTTTTTCCAGCACCGCTGTCATTCTGAGCGAGGTGGCCCGCGCCTTGGCATTTCCACCCGCTCTCGCGGGTCGTCGGGCCACGGAGTCCAAAAATCTCTCCGTACGTATCGCTCGGCGAAACCGTTACGGATGGGGCCACGACCAGTTGCGGCGCGCACATCCTCTCGTCTACCATTGCCGGGCCAATACAGGAGCCATTCGTGAACAAGCGCAAACTGGGAAATTCAAGCCTCGAAATCGCACCGCTGGTTTTTGGCTGCAATATTTTCGGCTGGACGGCGGATGAGCCTACTTCGTTCAAGCTGCTGGACGCGTTCGTGGCCTCGGGCCTGAACATGATCGACACCGCCGACGTGTACTCGAAGTGGATTCCCGGCCACGCGGGCGGCGAATCCGAGACGATCATCGGCAACTGGCTGGGGCAGCGCGGCCAGCGCGACAAGATCCTGATCGCCACGAAGCTGGGCGTTGAAATGGCTCCGGGCGAAAGCGGCCTTTCGAAGGAGTACATAACGCGCGCGGTGGAGCGCTCGCTCAAGCGCCTGCAGACGGATTATATCGATCTCTACCAGGCGCATCGCGACGACGACAAGACACCGATGGAGGAAACGCTCGAAACCTTCGCCGAGCTGATGCGCGCAGGAAAAGTGCGCGCCATCGGCGCATCGAATTTCAAGGCCGACCGCCTGGCTGAAGCGCTGCGCGTGAGCAAGGCGCACGGCTTGCCGCGCTACGAAAGTCTGCAGCCCTGGTACAACCTCTACGACCGTTTCGATTTCGAGGGCGATCTGGCGAATCTCTGCCAGCGTGAAAATATCGGCGTGATTCCCTACTTCGGACTCGCCAGCGGATTTCTGACCGGGAAATATCGCTCGGCGAAAGACCTGGAGGGAAAACCGCGCGGCTATCGCGTGAAGGACATGCTGAACGAGCGCGGCCTGCGCATTCTGAAGGCGCTCGACACGGTGGCCGCGGAAACCGGCGCGACGCCAGCACAAATTTCTCTGGCGTGGCTGGTGGCGCGCGGAGTGACCGCTCCGATTGCCAGCGCGACGAGCGTGGAGCAATTCAAGGAGCTGCTCGGCTCAACCTCGGTGAAGCTCAGCCCCGACGCGGTGAAGCTGTTAAATGATGCCAGCGCGACGGCCGGCCCTGAGGCCGCCAGCCATTACGCGGCGCCTCGCTCGAATTGAAATCAACGCTCGCGCAGCATTCGAACCCACGTGGAGTCCGGGAGCTTGCTCCTGCTGTTTGCCGTACCGGCAAGCCGCCGCACTCCACAGGCGGCCGCTGCCTACCGCGCGGCGTTAGAGGCTCTGCGCTCGCTGTCGAGCGCGTGCATTTGCTCCGTGGCGTAGCGCTCGCCGGCCACCGAACCAACAGGGACGGCGGCTTCGAGCGCTGCGATCTCATCCGCTGAAAACGAGAGCTTCATCGTCGCGAGCGCGTCGCTCAATTGCGCCTGGGTGCGTGCGCCGACGAGGGGAATAATTTCGCTGTCCTTGGTCAAAATCCAGCCGAGCGCGAGTTGCGCTACGGTCACGCCCTTTTCACGCGCAATGGCCTGTAGCTTGGCGATCACGCGTTGATTGGCCGCCAGATTCTCGCCCTGAAAGCGCGGAAAATGCCCGCGAATGTCGCCGCGCGCGACGCTTTCGCTCGAGGGCACGCTTCCGGTGAGTAATCCGCGCGAATAGACCCCGTAAGCCGTGACGCTGATGCCCAGCTGGCGCACCGCCGGCAGGATTTCCGCCTCAATGCCTCGCGACGCCAGGGAATATTCGATCTGCAGCGCCGCAATGGGATGCACGGCGACAGCGCGGCGGATCGTCGCCGCGGAAGCCTCCGAAAGCCCAATGTAACGGACGTAGCCGGACTTCACCATATCCGCGATGGCGCCGATGGTGTCTTCGATCGGCACCGCGGGATCGACGCGCGCCGGCTGGTACAGGTCGATATAGTCCGTGCCCAGGCGCTTCAATGTGTACGCCAGAAAATTCTTCACCGCCGCTGGGCGCGTGTCGATGCCGATGAAGGCGCCATTGGGCGCGCGCATTCCACCGAATTTCACGCCGATGAAGTAGCGGTCGCGCGGCATTCCGTGCAGGGCCTTCGCGAGCAGCAATTCGTTGTGACCCATGCCGTAAAAATCGCCGGTATCGAGCAGGTTGATTCCCGCATCGAGCGCGGCGTGAATGGTGGCGATACTTTCCTGCTCGCTGGTGGGCCCGTACATGCCGGACATGCCCATGCAGCCCAGGCCGATGGCCGAAACGTGCGGCCCGTGTTTCCCGAGCCGAGTCATGCGCATGGTTTCGTTTAGATCCATTCGACCCTCTCGATCCGGCGGCGATCTAGTGCCGCGACATCAGCAAGTGTACTTCGGGCGGAATCGGCGCTACATCGATCGAGACATTTACGCACGCGGGTTTGCCGCTGGCGAACGCTTCCTTGATCGCCGGGCCCAGCTCTTCGATTTTCGATACGCGCCGGCCGAAGCAGCCGAACGCCTCCGCCACCTGGTGATAATTCGCGTCGCGCAACTCGGTGCCCAACAGCCGATTTTTTCCGGAAACAATCTCCTGGAAATGCTGCGATGCGGCCCAGCTGTGGTTGTTCATCACCACGGCGACGATTGGCAGCTTGTGCCGCACCATAGTGTCGAACTCCGCGATGGTGAAGCCTATCGCACCGTCGCCAACGAGGCAGAGCACGGGCCGCTTCGGATTCGCCACCTGCGCGCCGAGCGAGAGACCCAGGCCCATTCCCACGGAGCCAAGAAACCCGTGCGTGATGTAGCTGCCGGGCTTGTTCTGGCGGACGACCTCGTTAAACCAGTGGTAAGCCTCGGCGCCGTCGCCGATCACGATGGTGTCCTCGGGCATGTTGTCCGCGATCGCGGAGACTGCCTGCAGCGGATGGATCGGCGGACCCTGGCGATTCAAATCCTCCTGCATGCGCTTGCAGCGTTCGGTTTTCGCGTTACGCACGGTTTGCTGCCACTGGGCGCGGTCCGGCCATTTTTCGGATTTCGCGCGGGCGTTCAATGCGCGCAGCGTTTCGCGCGGATCGGCCACGATTCCGACGGCGACCTGGCGCAGGCGGCCGATTTCTTTGGCATCCACTTCCACGTGAATGATCTTGGCCGCCAGCGGCACGAGCTTGTCGTTCATGCCCATGGTGAAAAGGCCGAAGCGGACGCCGAGCGCCAGCACTACGTCTGGCCGCTGATCAGGCGCGGAAAGATCGGCCATCTTGTGAGTGGTGCCGCCGTAGAGGGGATGATTACTGGGCAGCAACCCGTGCGCCTGAAAATCCGAATACACGGGGATCCCGGATGCCTCCGCAAACGTGCGCAATTCCTCGCCGGCATCGGAGAAATACGCGCCCACTCCGGCAATGATCACTGGCCGCTGCGCATTTTTCAGCAGCGCAATGGCCTCCTCAACGGCGCGCGCTTGCGGAGCGGAAGGCGAATCGAGCACCACGCGCTCGGGAATCGGAGCGCTTTCTTCGTCGATTTGCGTTGAAAGCACGTCGATCGGGATATCGATCAGCACCGGCCCGGTCGGCACCGACGTGGCCATACGCACGGCCTGAGCTACCAGCCGCGGGATCGCCTGCGTCACGGTGATCTTCACGGCCCACTTCGTGATCGGCGTCGCAATGGCTACCTGGTCGAGCCCCGATTGCAGCGTGTTTGTTTCCGCTTCGGCGAGCCCGCTCGAACCCGTGATGTAAAGAACCGGCGTGCGGTCGAGATACGCATTCGCAAGCGAGGTGATCACGTTCGTAAATCCCGGCCCAGCGGTCACCATGGCCACGCCGAGACCGCGCGTCGACCGTGCGTATGCTTCGGCCGCGTGACCGGCGGCCACTTCGTGGCGCGTGTCCGTGATGGGAATCTTGTGATCCAGGCACGATTGGAAAATCGTTTCCAGATGCGCGCCGTGCAGCCCGAAAATGTTCGTCACGCCCGCTTTCATCAGCGTGCGGACCACGAGTTCCCCGCCCGTCACCTTGCCCATGCTCGCTCCCCCCGATTGCCGCCCATCGCCGCGATCCCGCCGGCCGGCGCCGGACTAAAGCTGATCGATCTTGGCGGCTAGAATAAAATCGCCCTCGCTCAAACCGTTGATGCTGTGCGTCCAGGTGGTGATCTCGGCCTTGCCCCAGCCCAGCAGAATGTCCGGATGATGACCTTGCTCTTCGGCCAGCGCGCCGACTTTATTCACAAAAGCCAGAGCGTCGACGAAATTCTTGAACTTGAAGGCGCGCACGATGTGATGGCTCTCGACGACTTTCCACTCCGGCACTTCCTTCGCCAGCGCAGCAAGCTCTTGGCCTGCGAGCGGCGGAGTGCCGCTTTTGCACGGCGTGCATTTCCTGCTGGCAAGATTGCTCATGGAATCAGGCCCCCTTCGCGCATTCCCAACGGGGATTGTACCGGAAGCGACGCCAACGGACTAGCAAAGCGCCCATTCGCATCGGCCGCAAATAGGTGAAGGGAGTACATCCACGAGACATGTGGAGCGCGCGAGCTAGCTCCCGCTGTATTTAAGCGAACAGGGGTCTGCCAAAATGCGGAGAGCACGTTCCGGCAAGCCACCGCACTCCATATGTCTCTCTGCACTCGACGTTCTCAGTGTTGAGGCTTTGCTGGTATCCTGTCGCGAACGCAATTCAAACCATCTCAACGAGGAACATTCATGCCGGACGAATTCGAGGAATTGAAGGAGCATGCCGAGGAAGCCGCGGAACACGGCGGCTTGGCGCCTGTAACTATTACCATGGCGATTCTCGCCGTGCTCGTCGCCGCTGTCTCGCTGCTCGGCCACCGCTCCCACACCGAGGAACTCCTGCACCAAACCAAAGCCACCGACCAGTGGGCCTACTACCAGGCCAAAGACATTCGCCGCCATACGTACGAGCTGTTTCTCGACGAGATGGCCGTCTTCACGACGCAGACGGGCGAGGGAGCCGCTAAGACCAAGGAAAAATACGAAAAGGAAGTCGAACGCTACAAAGACGAGCAGAAGGAAATCGAAGCCAAGGCCAACGAAGCCGAAGACGACGTTAAGCTCGAAGGAAAGCGGGCTGACCACTTCGATCTAGGGGAAGTGCTGCTCGAAGCGGCCCTTGTGATCTGCTCGATTACGCTGCTGACGCGAAACAAACTGTTCTGGATGTTCGGCGCGGTCCTGGCAGTAGTAGGCATTGCCATCGCAGCAAGAGGCTTCTTCGTTCATCTGTAGCGACGGCGCGGACCGGGGCCGGCGCTTACCGTTTTCCCGCGGCCATCGCGCGCGCGTCCACATACTCGCGCACGTACGCCAGGAATGCCGCCTGCAATTTCCGCATGGGCTCGAGCGCCGTGACGGGAATGGCGTGCCCGTTGATCTCGCTGACCGCGATCAAATTCCGATTGGTCGAGGAAATAAATACGCCTTCAGCGGAGTAAAGGTCCACGGGCCGCAGCGTCCTCTCTTCCACCTCCACGCCTGCGCTCGCCCCAATCTCCAGCACCACCGCGCGCGTCACGCCCTCCAGGCAGCCGGACGATAGCGGCGGCGTGAGCACGCGCCCGTCGCGTACGCAGAAAATATTCGCGGCAGTGCATTCGGACACTTCGCCGCGCTCGTTCAACAGCACCACTTCGTCGTATCCGCCCTGCTGCGCCTCGTAGAGATTCCACACGTTGTTGAGCCAGGAGGTCACCTTCACGCCCGCCAGCGGCGACGCCGCGTGTCGGCCGTGTTCGCGCAACGACAACCGCACCGGCTCGCGATGCGCCGGCAAATCCGCCGAGCAGATCAGCAAATCGGCCGGCGGCATCTTTTCATCGCTGCGCCAGAATCCGATTTGATTCACGATGGCGTAAATTCGCGCGCAGCCCTCGCGGACGTTATTCGCGCGCAGCACCTCGTGCAGCTGCCCCAGCACTTGCTGCTCGGTATACGGGAACGGGCAGTGGGTTCGCTCCGCATCACGCGCCAGCCGCTTCCAGTGCCGTTCGTAGGCGAAGGGAATCGCCTCCACCACGCGCATGGTGGTGAAAAGTCCCCAGCCGCTCATCAGTCCCGATTGTCCCGGTGACAGCCGCACGTCCTCGACGTTCAGCAAGCGGCCGTTATGAAGCACAACGCGATGGATCATTCATTCCCCCGCAATATTGTATCGTACAAAAACGCGCGCGACATTTCCGGCCTGTGTTCTATTGCGGCACATTTCCCAGAGTCGCCACCCGCCGTTCCAACTCCCGCGCGATTTCCTCCGCGGACGCGTTTTCATCGAATTGCATAGGTGCGCCGATCGTCACATGCACGGATCCCGGCGGCGCCCAACTCTTGTCCAGAATCCGCCGTTCGTAAAGACCTTCGAGTCGCATCGGCACCACGGGGACTCTCAACCGCGCCGCGAGCAGGCCGATTCCCGCGCGAAACGGCGCGATTTCCCCGTCGCGCGTCAACTCGCCTTCGGGAAACACCAGCACGCTCCAGCCGCGGTCGATCAAATCGCCGGCGAACGCAAAACTCTTGCGGAATCCGGCCGATCGCGGCAGCGGAAACACGTTGTAGATGGAAACTATGAGGAAATATTTCACGCGGTCGATCAGCCCGACGAAAAAACTCCGGCTTGCCGGCGGGTTTTTCATAAGCGCCAGACGCTCCCCATCTATCGCTACCGCCAAACGCCGCCGCAATGGTCCGGGCAGCGCCTCCAGCACGTAGGAGGGATCCAGATACGCCTGATGACTCGACACCACCAGCACCGGCCCGCGCACGCCGCGCAAATTGTCCCGTCCGTGCACCCGCGGCCACGCCAATATCAACATTGCCGGCCGCGCCACGCAATTCTGCACCGCGAATCGAAATGCCCGCACCGGCCACCGCTGCGCCCACCGCGCGTACGGATACGCCCCGCTTTGCACCGCCGGCCGCTCCACCAGGCGCGCCAGCTCCCGCGCGCTATCGGCGGACGCATATTCCGTCTCGCTCAAATCCACCTGGTAGCGGTCCTCGAGCGCGCTCATCAGCTCCACGCGCTCAACTGAGCTCAACTGCAGCCCGCTCGCATCGTCCGGCAGTTCCCGCCCATGCGACACGCGCGCAAATATGTCCGCGAGTGCCCCGCGCGAGCTTGCGGCGGCACTCGACGCTGTCCCGGTCGGCGCTGCGCCTGCGCCAAACCGCGCTTCCGCGGCTTCGCGAATTCTCCCCAACATGGGCTTCTGCGTCGGCGTCCGCGGAAAGTCCTGATCGGACCATTCCATCCACCAGCGCATTTGTTGAAACAGCGCCAGCCGCGCATTGGCCGCACGCACCGCATCCGCCGCGGCAGCCTCGCTGGCGCCTTCGCGCAGTAGCAAGACAGCGCACGGCTCGGCGTTGCCATCCCGCGTCCAGGCCGACCACCACGCAATCCCGCACTGCCCGCTTCCTTGCGCAGCTCCGCTTCCAGATCCTGCGGGATACACATTCAATCCTTCGGGCGTCACGATCACATTTTTCTGCCGGCCCGAAATAAAGATTCCCGTTGGCATCGCGCTCGCCCAAATCGCCGGTATGAAACCATCCGTCCGCATCCAGCACGGACGCTACGCCCGCATCCTTCCAATATCCGGAAGCCACGTTTTCTCCGCGCACCAGAATTTCGCCGTCCTCCGCGAGTTTCACTTCGAGGCCCGGCAGCGTCTTCCCGATCGAGCCTTCGCCCAATCGAAACGGATGATTCAAGCTCACGAGCGACGTGGTCTCCGTCAAGCCGTAGCCCTGAATCACGGCGTAACCCAGGCGACCCCAGAATTTCTCCGCCGCCGCGGCAGCGCCGCTCCGCCCGAAACAATCGCCCAGAATCTCCAGCCGAATTGGCGGCGGATCGCGCGAAATCGCCACCAGCGCTTCAGAAATTTTCGCCGACGCTCGGCTCGCAAATCGCGCTCGAAATTTTTCGCGCTCGCCCGTGCGCCTCCAGGTCGCGCTCGATTTGATCGCGCAGCGATTCGATCAGCCGCGGCACGGTGACCAGCACGGAGACGCGCTCCGGGCGAATGGCGCGGATACTTCCGCCGGATTGAGGGTGTCCAGAAACACGGACGTGGCACCCAGAATCTGCGGAATAAAAATTCCCAGCAGTTGGCCGAAAACGTGGCTCAGCGGCAGCAGATCCAGAAAACCAAGCGGTGAAAGAATCTCTCGTAGCGCCGGTAATGCGATTTCCTTCTCGATCGGCCCGAGATTCGCCAGCAGATTGCCGTGAGTGAGGACCACGCCGCGCGGCTCCGCCGTGGTCCCCGAAGTGAACACGATTTCCACGGCATCGCCGCGCATCAGCGGCCACGGGCGTGAAATTTCGCGGCCGCCGCGCCGCCGCTGCCGCCCGCACGCGCCTCGAAGAAATCCTCCAGCCTAATCGACGCGATGCCGCCTTCCCGAGCTGCCAATCCCGCGCCGATTACCGCCAGCCGCACGCCCGCGTGCCCGGCCACGCGCCGCGCGAATCCCGGATCCGCCGTCACGTCCATGGGACGCCACTGCCCCCGCAAACATGCATCCGAGAAACGCCGCGACCCACTCGCCGGAATTCTCGCCCCAAGATCAGGACCCGATCGCCCTTTGCGATCCCGCGCGCCTGCAAGTTCGCCGCAAACTGCGCGGCCGCGCGAAGCAAATCGGCCATACGACCAGCGCAACGTGCGATAGCCGCGCCGCCACACCACCGCGATTTCGCGCGCGCGGCCGCGAATCCGGCCGGAAATATTCGAGAAGTGATTCCCGCACCATGGCCACGAGTGTCGCTCATCAACGATCCAGCATCGGAAGTTGAGAACGGCGGTTTGCTGCAAAAGCGATGACGAAAGCAGCGGCGATCTGTCGGAAGCGCACGAAAAGAAAAAGCCCGGCGGAAAATTAAGCCCGCCGGGCTCTTGACAGCGAATGTCGGGAAAATCTTACTGCTGCGTTGCGTCGCGGGGCTGCTGATCTTCTTGGCCAAGTCAGCCTTCGCAGGATCGGCCGAGATCGCCGCGCCCGGCTTCTGGTAGCGCGTCAGGTAAGGCATGAACGGCGTCACTTCAAACGGCATTTTTTCGCGCGCCGAAAGCAGCGGCACGGGCTTCGCCTTCAGCATTTCCACCCGGTCGCTCCACGGATCGAGCTTCACGCGCGCGCCGATCGGAAGGCCGCGATCTGGTCCACCTTATCCGGCGTAGCGCGGGGCCGCAGTTCGATCAGCTGCGGTGAAAACGTCACGCGGTTGCCCAGATGCGGATTGATCAGTGCCGGCAGCTGCTTCGATTCCGCATCGAGCTGCTTCAGGAACAGGCCCGCGCTGGCCCAGCTTGTCCTTGTACGGCGAATTCTTCAGCAGCTCGACCGCCTTCTGGTTGGCCATCTGCACCTGTCCGGGCTGTCGCGGAACGAGAAATGGCTCAGAGCTTCCACGGTCGATGACGTTGGTCGTGTCGTTGAATCCCCACTGATCGGTCGAGGGCTTGGTGACGATGATCTTCGCCAGTTCCTGCGCCAGCATCGTCG
This sequence comes from uncultured Acidobacteriota bacterium, assembly GCA_963800535.1. Taxonomy (GTDB): domain Bacteria; phylum Acidobacteriota; class Terriglobia; order Acidiferrales; family UBA7541; genus Palsa-295. The sequence continues at coordinate 139,885 of CAWDBK010000010.1, read as the reverse complement.
CCAGGCTGGCTTCATCCGGCAGCACGTCGAGCAATCCGCGGCTCAGCACGATGGTGTGGCCGATGGAGAAAGATTCCAGCGTGCCGGTGAGCAGCACGCGGCAGTGAACTTCCGGCTCGATGTCCAGATTGTTGGTGACTTCCAGGTTGTTGACCACCGTTTCCAGCACCTTATCGACTTCTCCTGGAGGCGCGAGCAAACCGGTGCGCTGCAGGCGGTCGAGCACGTTCACTTCCGCCTGATGCTGCCATTCGCGCTCGGCTTCGATCGGCGAACGATCCTGCTGCGCGGCGGCCTGGTCCTGGATGGCGTTCGGCGATTCGATGGTCAGCTCGCTGAATTCTTCTTCGTGGCTGGCGTTCTTCAGGTCGTAGCCCCACAGCCGGGTCTGCGACTTGAAGCGGATGTGATTGCCCAGGAATTCCTTCAGGTCCGATTCCTGGCTGAAGACGAAAGCCGGCAGCCAGAAGCCCGGCTGCACGTTCATGCGCCAACTGTCGAAATGCAGGTTGAAGCCGTTGATGCCCGGCAACGGGCGTGTACACGCCGTTGAAGCGAACGATCGTGTAAGCCCTGATCTTCCGCCCAGACGCGGCCCTTGAAGCGGCCCTTGCCCGACTTCGGCAGCGGAGTCACATCAAACACCAGGCAGCGCACTTCGCCCAGAAATTCGCGGCCCACATAATCGAACTGATAGTGCTGGCGGTCGAAGAACTGGTTGTCCAGATAGATCATCTGGAGGAAACCCTCGGGAATGTAGGAAGACGTGAAGTAATCCGCCACGTGCGACAGCGGATTCAGTTCGCCGAGCTTGCCCTTTTTCTTGTCGAGCATCGAATCGTCCACGACGCCCTTGGATAGCAGAGCCTGACCCAGAAAATAGTGGTCCTTCACCGGAATCGCGCCCATCTGCGGATCCGGTTTCATGTCTTGAATGTAGGTTTCGATGATCGGGTTGTAGCGGCGGATCGTCGCGTTCTCGTCATGCTCGCGCGCAATGATCCGGTCAATGGCCTGATTTACCGTGGTTACCGCGGCAACTGCGTCGCCGGGTTCCTGTATGGGCGGCTGAGTCGGTATCTGCCGCCGGTTTCGTCTGCGCACCCGCCGGGCCCGCGAAGGCACCCAAAAGTACCATCGACAATGAGAGATTTTTCCAGGTCCGCATTCTCCGTTCCCCTTTCACTACGCCGATCTGCTTGCCTATCAATGTCCGCCGATCAATAGGCGAGTTCGAATGTGATGTGCGCCACCGCGGGAAAATCCACCGGCTGACCGCTCTGCGTTGCCGGCTTGAATTTGATCTGGCGCGCCGCCGCTTCGGCAGCCTCGTCCAATCCATATCCCAGTCCGCGCACTACGCGCTCTACTTGCACTTCCCCCGAAGCCTTGAACACTACTTGCAACAGCACGTCGCCTTCAATTTTCTTTGAGCGAGCTTCTTCCGTGTATACCGGCTTCGGCCTGTACAGAATCTCGACGGGATTCGTGTTCGAAACCTGCGCCGCTTGCCTCACCTTCGGAGCGTCGGCTGGCTTTCTCATCCGCGAAGACTCCCTGCTGCACCGAGCCGTGGCTCCGCCGCCGGTTCCACCCGTGCAACACCGTTGCCAAATCCCGTGCTCGCCACGACGCCCTTCTCGCCCTTCGCTCCGCCCGTGCCATTGCCCTGGCCCGGCGCCCGTAGGCATGTCGAACCCGCCCGCCTGCGCGATGTTCGGATTGCGCGACGTGTTGTTGTTCGCCTGCACGCCGTTCGGATCGCCAAAGCCGCCTGTCTGCACCTGCTCGCGCGGCCGCTTCAAAGTAGGAATCGCGGAGCTTCCTAGCGTCTGGGGAAATTCCTTGGCCACGTCCACCGTGTCGGGCGCCGCCACTTTCTTCACGGCCACTTGTTTCACCACGGGAGTCGTAAACACCGAGGGCGTATAAATCTTCGGCTTCGGCGGTTCCGGCACCACCACCGGCTTCGGCATTGCCTTCACCACTTCCACTCGCTTCACCACTTTCGGAGGCGGAGGTGGCTGCGGCTTGAAAGGTTGGATCACGGGCGCTTCGATCGACGTGACCCAATAATGCGGCGCCGCTTCGAATTTCGCGGGAATGAGCAGTGGAATCACGATCACGGCGGCCAGAGCGCAACACTGGAGGGCCATGCCAGCTCCAACCGAGCCCCAGCGTTTCTTACCCTCCGGCAGCAACGCCTCGTTAAATACTTGTTTGCTCTTTACCGGCGCCATAATCGTTCACCCCAATGTCCTTGTAGGCTTTTAGATGTGCGTCGACACAAATCCCCGCACAGTATTTTAGTACTAGAACCCGGGCCCTGGGTGAATAGGACTCACGTACCATTCTAACCCTGGTAGTGACGAAAGCGATAACGCGCTTAACTTGCCTCGCTGCTTCGTCTTAACCCTAACCGGACTCAGCCCTCCGACCATTACGCTCCGTGATTGGTTCTGGCACCAACTGCGCTGCTGATTCGCTCGCACAAACATGTGAGAAGTTATAGATGCTGGCCTCGGCGCTCCGGATAGCCGGGAATGTTCCAAACGCGGAACATGGTTCCAAGCGCCACTAAAACAATTACTTCGGAGCGCGTGTGCTGGGTGCACCGGACTCCGAAATCTCACGCATCGAGCCTGTTCCATCGGGTACCGCCGGGAAGTGCCGGTCGGCGGAAGGGCGGGGCTTGCGCCCCGCCATCCGGCTCGTTGTTCTCGTACCGGACTCCAGAACCTCAGCCCTGCAGTCCGAGTACCATTTCGTTCACCCGCCTAGTGCGACTCGATGGCGAGATACTGAGTCACGCCGCCGGGCAGAATCACCTGCAGCAACACGGACTGCTTGCCGCTCGTCCCCAACGCCGCCTTGTATTCGGACACGTTGTGCACGGGCTTGCGATTCACGCTCAGAATCACGCTACCGCGCTCGAGTCCTGCTGCCGCAGCCGCGCTCGAAGGATCGACTGACATGACCACCACTCCGTGCGTTGTCGCGGGAAGTTGCAGTTCCTGCATCGTGTCCGGAGTCAATTCCTGTACGTTCACGCCTTCGAGGCCGTTACTCGTGTCACCGCCATGCTCGGATTCATTCTCCGCCAGCTTGTCCGGAGGAAGTTCGCCGAGCGTGACAGTCATATCCTGGGTCTTCCCGTCGCGAGAAACTTCGAGCTTCACGGGTGTTCCGGGAGGCGTCTGCGAAATCTTCAACCGCAGATCGTTCGCGGAATCGACCGACTGGCCGTTCACTTCCAGAATCACGTCGCCCTCGCGCAACCCGGCTTTCGCGCCCGGACCGTCGCCCTGTATTTTGCCGACCAGCGCTCCGCCCGGCTTGTTCAAGCCGAACTGCCGCGCCAGCGCCGGCGTCACATCCTGAGGATAAAGACCCAGATAGCCGCGAGCCACCTTGCCGTGCGAAACCAGTTGATCCATCACTGAGCGCGCCATGTTGATCGGAATCGCGAAGCCGACGCCCTGATTGCCGCCGCTGCCGCCGCTCAAAATTGCGGTGTTGATTCCGATCAGATCGCCGTGCAGATCGATCATGGCGCCGCCCGAATTTCCCGGGTTGATCGCCGCATCGGTCTGGATGAAGTCTTCATAGCCTTCGATTCCAAGTCCACCGCGTCCGGTCGCGCTGACGATTCCCATGGTGGCCGTCTCGCCGATGCCGAAAGGATCGCCGATCGCGAAAATCACGTCGCCCACCTGCAGCTTCGATGAATCACCCACGGCTAGCGTCGGCAGATTCGAGGCATCAATTTTCAGAACCGCGATGTCCGTCTTCGAATCCGTGCCGACCAGCTTGGCTTTGAACTCACGCTTGTCCGCGAGATCGACTTCGATGTCGCTCGCTCCCTCGATCACGTGATTGTTCGTCACGATCGTTCCGTCGCTGGTCACGATCACGCCCGACCCCAGGCTCTGTTCGCGCTCGTTCTGCGGCTGCTGCTGCCCCTGGCCGCCAAATCCCTGATCGCCGAAAAACTGCCGAAACATCGGATCGTTGAAGAACGGCATCATCTGATTCGGCTTCGACTTCACGATCTTCGACGTGTGAATATTCACTACCGCCGGAAGCGCCGGCTTCAGCACGGACGCAAATCCGTTGCTGAAATTTCCCAGCGAGATCGGAGCCGCGCTGCGCGCCAGCGTCAACTCGAGATTCGGCGCGCCAAAAACTTCGTGACCGCGACCAATCTCTCAATCCAAGCGCGAGAACTCCTCCGCCGATCACCGCTACCGCAAGCACGATTGCGAAGACCCAGCGGGGAATATGTAGATGACTGCTCGTCATGGCTGTCTCCTTTTTCCTTGGCCCCCCGCGCTTTTCGAAGCTGCGGAGGCATATGAGTGCGTTAGACGTATTGCCTGGCGATTTGTACCGCGGAAGGTCCCACCGCGCATTGCGCCGAAAGTGACAAGCCTGCCGCAGACGCACCGCCTTCAGGGCTACTCTATTATAGATGCATTTTCCGTGTGAAGCGTCTACGTCGCAAAAATCAATTTTGTGAGAAAAGCACGCGTCGCTATAAAGCTCTCATGTCAGATTGCGCGCAAATGATGTAAGCGCAAGCTCATCAACGCGCAGCTCGCTCACATCGGTTGAATTAATCGCGCAATAAAAAACGCGGCAGCCGCCGCCAGCCCGCCCACCAGCGCCGTCTGCAATCCTGCGCGCCAAGGCCGCACTCCCGTGAAATGTCCTTTCACCGCTCCGAAAATCAGCAGCGCCAACAGCGTGACGCCCACCGACACGCGCAAGGCCGGCAAAATCTCGCGCATCAAAATATACGGCGCCAGCGGAATCAATCCGCCGACGATGTAGGACGCCGCGATTGTCGCCGCGCTCCGCGCCGCGCGCGCCGGATCGGGCGCTTCCAGGCCCAACTCGAACCGCATCATGAAATCGACCCAGCGCTTTTGATTGCCGGTAATCGCCGTTACCACCGGCGCCATCTGCTCTTCCGTCAATCCGTAGTCGCGAAACACTTTGGCCACTTCCTCGGTTTCGATCTCCGGCAGCTCCACGGTCTCGCGATATTCCCGGTCGAGTTCGGACGCGTAATGCTCCGAATCGGTCTTTGCCGCCAGATATCCGCCCAGCCCCATGGCGATCGAACCCGCGGCAATTTCCGCGAATCCCGCGGTCACGATGATTCCCGTTCCCTTCGCCAGCACGGCTGCTGCGCTGGTCAATCCGGCCGCCAGGGCGAACGGCACCGTCAAACCGTCCGACATTCCGATCACGATATCCCGCACCGCCGCGGTAGCCGTGAAGTGATGCTCCACGTGGTCGTGGTCGTGATTGTGCGCGTGGCTGTGTTCGTGCATTAATGCCTCCGCAGGTCATTCTATTCCGCCGTCATTCCGAGCGAAGTCGAAGAATCGCGCTTTGGCTTCCGCGTCAGGCGCCGCCCACGCGCCGCCCCGCCTACAGCATCTCCGCAGCTTCCCTTCCCGCCCGGCGCGCTATAATTATCACGCAGGATCGCACTTCAGGAGGTAGATTATGTCAGCCACTTCGGCACAAGGAGCCGCTCCCCACATGAGTTTCACACTTCCGCCTCTGCCATACGCGTTCGACGCGCTCGAGCCCTACATCGACGCGAAGACCATGGAGATCCATCACGACAAACATCACAACGCCTACGTCACCAATCTGAACAAGGCGCTGGAATCCGCTCCCGATCTTCGCGAGGCTTTCCATCGAAGAGCTCTGCGCGCAGATCGGCAAAGTTCCCGAAAATATCCGAACCGCCGTGCGCAACAACGGCGGCGGCCACCTGAATCACTCCATGTTCTGGAAGCTGATGAAAAAGGGGGGAGGCGGTGAGCCTTCCGGCGATCTTGGCAGCGCGATCGCGAGTTCGTTCGGCAGCTTCGCCGATTTCAAAACCAAATTCGGCGCGGCGGCTACCACGCGCTTCGGCTCCGGCTGGGCCTGGCTGCTGGTGCGCGACGGCAAACTCGCCGTCGAATCCACGCCCAATCAGGATAACCCGCTGATGGACGGCGGCAAGCCCGTCCTGGGCCTCGACGTCTGGGAGCACGCCTACTACCTGAAGTATCAGAACCGGCGTCCCGACTACATCGAAGCCTGGTGGAGCGTCGTCAACTGGCAGCAAGCTGCCGACAATTATTCGGCTGCCAAAAAGTGATGGCGCGATCTAGGCGCCAATCCGATAAGGATTGTCATCCCGAAAGCCTTTAAGGCTGAGGGTTCCCTCTTAAGGGCCGCTCCGGATTTTTCCGGGGCGGCTTTTTTTGTGCGCGAATGTCAGCGCGGTGCGTATAGTTTGCGCGAGGTTCCCATGCCAGTAATCGAGACCGGCAAGATTCCGCCGACGCGGGAAACGCAATGCAAGAAGCCGACGGGATTCTTCGGGCGCCTCACTCTGTGGCGAATGAACAAGAGTCACTCGAAGTTGACCGACTGGGGCCTGACGCACACCACCGTCGAGTTACGATTTACCGTGCTAGATGTGGGCTGCGGTGGCGGGCGCACCATCAGCAAATTGGCGGCCAGGGCGGCGCAAGGCAAGGTCCTTGGAATAGACTACTCGGCGGAGAGTGTCGCCGCGTCCCGGCGCTGCAACGCGCAGGCAATCCGGGCCGGCCGCGTCGAGATTCATGAGACCGATGTCGGGAAGCTTCCCTTCCCTGATGACACGTTCGATCTGGTGACGGGGGTCGAGACGCACTTCTGGTGGGGCGACATCTCCGCAGGATTGCGCGAAATCCGGCGCGTGCTGAAGCCAGGCGGTAGGCTCATCCTGATCGCGGAAGTGTACAAGGGTGCGGACTCAATCGCGTCTCGCTTGTGTGAAAAGTCCGAGCCGATCACCGGGATGAAGATGCTTACCGTTGACGAACATCGCGATCTACTGGCCTCGGCCGGATTCGCAGACCTTCGGATCGATGCGCTCCCGGCAAAGGGCTGGATCACCGCCCAAGGCAAGAAATAAGAAACAAAAACAAGCAGATCGCGAACCATGTCCGGTTGACACGAATGGGTAGAAAGTTACGTCCACCAGTAGTCCAGTCTCGGCTTTTTTGAGATCGCGACGTCAGTGTACTTGCGAATGACTTTTCCAAACTCCTGACTAAAGTGCCGGGATTTTACCTCAGAAACCAACCTGCGCACGCAAAGTCCCGGTAAACGCTAACCGGACAAGTGCGTACTGGGACGATTCTGCTTTAAACTTCGTCCCTAAAACATCCACGGAGTCCGTCTGGCGCCGCGGCCGTCAGCACGGCACGCGAACGAGGAGAAGCTGGCAACGCGTCGAGAACCCATCCTTGCAGGCTTCGCAAGGATGGGGAGCGCGGGGCGTTTGCGTCGACGGTCAGGCGGAGTGGGCGCGGGCTATTTCCGCCGGGGCAACGAGTTCTTCGAAGAGCGTGCGGTAATGAATCATGGCTTGGCGCAGGTCTTCAGTGCTGGCTTGGCCGCGCGTCTGACGGAGCGCACACTGGTGTGCCGCGCGGTAATTGTCGAGAACCAGCGGATGATCCACGGAAATGTCTGCCGCGCGCTGTTCGAAATCACTCATGGGATAGCCGCGCGTGGACATCACGTCGCCCAGCAGTTTGTCCGCGTCGATGACCGCGCCTCCGGGACCGTCGACGAAGCGCGCCTGAATTCTGGCCCAAGATTCGACGAATCGCGCACGGTCCGCGGTGGCGAGCGGGCGGATGTTCAATGCGTCGACGCGTTCCGCGCGCTTATCGAGCGCGGCTTCCGCTTTCCGCTGGCTGCCGCCTTCGTTCACGGCGCGGTCATATTCCGTGCTGCCGAACCGATCACGGAGTTTGTTCGTCCGGCGCTTGCGCATCGAAAACCAAATGCCAATGCTTACAGCCAATACGACCGCGACAATCGCGATGGCTACAACTATTTGCGTGGTGCTGAATTCCGATAAATTCATGACGTGCCTCCCATTTTTTCGTCCAACTGTTTGGGCTGGGTCGGTTACTTGAAACCGATGCTTGCTTCCGAGGTTCCTATTTGGAGCTCGCGGTCAGGCCGCGACGAATGGTGCGGTTAGGCCTTCGCGACGGCCTTTCGGACTCCCTTTTGTACCTGACCAATCTTCTTTTGGATTTTGCCGGCGATCTTTTCGGTGATTCCCTCGGTTTCGGCCGTCGGGTCATTGGTCATCCGGCCTACCTTTTCCTTGAACTTGCCCTTCGCTTCGTGAAGTTCACCAGCAAGTCGATTCGCGATGCTTGATTTCATTTCATTGCCCCCATGATTTTCGCTTGCGTCAGGCGCGCCTGACGAAATGAAGCACGAGCAGGATCAGCCCGATAATCAGGGCGACGTGGACAAAGGCGGTGGTTACGTGAAATGCGAAAAATCCAAGCGCCCAGAGAATGATCAAAACTACAGCGATGGTTGCAAGCATGTTTCACCTCGATGATTCCGGGCACGAGCCGTCCCGCAATCGTGCTCCCGAACTGAAGACTAGCCGGAGGCTGACCGAAGTTCTGTTCCGTAATGGACACCTTCGATTAAATCTCGGGGACGCGCTGCCCGTGGAGCTAACCCGCTCAGCGGTCGAGAACGTGATGACAACCAAATTGAGAATGGTCAGAAAGGAGTTTGAGGACTGTCCAATATGGGACAGCCTCACACTAAACGGAGTTTTACACTCACCGTGCGGACCAATTCAGAGGGCCTGAAACGGGAGCGTCATGACCACTGGCGAATCGCAGGGATGGCACTATCTTTTCTTGCAGGCAATTCAAGAGTCAATTAATTCTCCCGAGCTATTTCGACTCGTGAAAGAAGCTGAAGCAGCCATGTCTGATCGTCTTCAGGAATTGCGGGCTAGCATTATCGGAAACGCGGAGCGGGAAGCTCTTGGTCAAGCGTTTGTGAGTTTGCGGCGGCTGAGGGAGCACGGATTATTGCATTCGACTTCGATTAAGGATACAACGGCCCGTGCGTCCTAAATGAAACAGTATTGGGGCTCGTTTGACAGTACCCTGATTCCATCATGACGCGCCGGAATCCGAACGTCGACACCGTAGGTCATCTCCTGGAAAAAGCCTCAATTCTGCTGGCCAACTACCACGCCGAATGCGTGAAAAACGCAGCGAGCCGCGAAACAGAATTTTGGCGCGGCAATTTATCGGGGTTCCGATTTGCGGTCGGAGAAATCTACGGAGAAGAAGTGATTCACGGGCTGCTCGAGGATGCGCGTAAGAATACGGGCCTGGGCATTCCGCCCGGAGGCAGGTTGGATTCCGACGGCAAGTTTCTTGGCGTCGATTCAGAAGCCAACTTCTGACGTCGCATCAATTTATTCCAGATATTCTTCTACGCACCAGCCGACCTTGCGTTTGAACGTCTCTTGCGTGGCTCTCCGTTAAAGGCTTGGACCTCTGCAACCGGGTATACGTTCTCGTATTCGCACTGCTGGCAACGAGCGATGAATGTCTGCGGTGAGCTTGCGTCGCTGAATTCGACGTCATCCTGAAGGCTCACGATCTTTGGGGAGACGGGAATTGGCTCCGTGCAGTTCGTACAGAGAACTCCGCGGTAGCTCTTGATACGTTCGGCGATCATATGAACCTCACGAAGGGGATTTGAGGAAGGCAGGTACGACTATGCGCTCGGGCGAGGACGATTTATGTCTCGTAGAGCACATGCGTGCGACTGTGCTGAACCAGACAGAGTTCCGTTTGAGTGCAGGCGCATAGTCTGGGATGTCGCACTTCAGCGATTCTTGGGAAACAAATGAACACGAAACTGAGCGGGCGGTGGTCCTACGCCCTGGTCCTTTCGATCATCGTGCTGGTGATGGGATTTGTGGCACTGGGGGTTCGTGCGTTCGCGTCGGAGGCCACTTCGTCCTGGATATTATTCGCAGCGCTCGGAATCGTTCTCCTGGTTCTCCCGTTGTATTTCGCCATTCGCCGGCTGCGGGCGCGGGGTGGGATCGACCGAAACGCTCTTTGGATGCCGAGGCATGACTGGCTCAGACGCAACGATCGCCGGAAATCGCCCGCAATAGCGATGGAACGGACGAAAGTTGCAAACGAGCGGCGCAAAAAACAGCTCGCGGGATTCTCAAGGACCAAATCTAGTTCGATCATGCAGAACGATTGACCGGGCTTTCGCCAAGGACTTAAGCGAGGCACCCGTATCCTTCCGGCTTGTCAATTCTCTGGTCTCCGTCTTGGATCTGGCGCCTTGCCCAGGCAATCAGAGAAACATTGTCCGAAGTGCCGATCTTCTGTCGCATCTCGCGTATCATCGAAAGAAAAGTGGCCGGTTCCATAGATGAAGTGTCTCTTTTGGAACAGACACTCTTGTTCGCTGCGCTTACTATGCGAGTTCAGAACAGGACCAGTGATCGAGACTTGGGAGACATCAAATGAAGCTGAGACCCGTATTTGTGCTTTGTGCAGGTATCCTTTTTGCGACGGCGCCGGCTTGGGCCGATAAAGTGCCGTGCTGTGAATTCGTGAAAGGATCACCCGTGGGAATCTCGGCGGATTCGGTGCGCGGCTTCGAGATTCCGGGCAATGCCATGGACTCCTGGAGTTCAGAACCTTCGATGGCTAAAGACACACTCTTCTCGTTTTCCTTCTCGCGCCGCGATACATTTTTCGACTTTCTGAGCGGTTTCGGGTCTCACGAGCGCTTTTTCGACAACCCGAAACCTGAAAAGGGATGGTTCGATGGACGAGGCGATGGTCGAAACACTCGCGGCAACGAGACCACCCCTAGGTCAGTCCCTGAGCCCGGCTCCTTTGCACTATTATTGTTAGGGATGAGTGCAGTAGGAGTCGTTGCCCGCAGGCGCTGATGATCTCAGGCGACGGCGATTCATGGATTGGAGTGCGTAGGTCGCTTCGAACGCTCTATCGACTTTATCCGACATAACGGCGGCATCTTCATCATCAATTCCCTCCTAGCAGTTGCCCTGCAGGACCAGGTTAACCTACGCGCGGCACATGCAACGGTCATCCAGCCAGATTGCAGACGTCTATCTTGTTCCGCTCTTGCGTCAGAACAGGCAGGATTTACAACATAAATATGGAACGCGGGTGAATTAATGCGCCCAAACTTTGTCGGGGTCTTGCTCGAAGGGGTATGCGTGGACCATCCAGCCGAAGATCTGCTTGATCCAGCGGCCGTTGGCCTGAGCGCAGGCGTCCTGGGTGGCGATGGAGCCGGCGAGGCCGAATTTTTTCCAGTCGATTTGGGCGGGAGCGGCGCCGCGCGGGGGCATGCAGAAGTTTACGTGCTCGTGCCAACGCGCGACGGAAAGCGGGACGCGTTCGTTGAGCTGCTGCTCGGTGGCGTTTTTCGGCGCGGTGAACATGGCGCCGACGATCTCGTAGCCGTCGCCGGATTTCTTGTAGAGCAGCGAAGTCGGATGCGCGGGATTGAAGATAAACGCGGCGGTGATGGCATTTTTGTAGTTCGTGAAGTGGTAGATGGGCTGCGAGACGCGCGGCAGAAAAATCTGGTAGCCGTCGGCGAGCGCGGCTTTGTAGTCCTTGTAACGGGCAATGGACTTACCGAGGATTTCGACGATCTCCTGGGCGCGGCGGTCGTCGCCGGGCTGCTTGGGCGCGAGCTCGGTCATGAACATGTGCGGGTTGGCGGCCATGTCCATGCCTGGCATATCCATGGCGTCGTTTGCGGCGCGAGCGGCTTCGGGATTTTGCTCGGATTCGTGCTGCATGTCGGACACGTCCATGCCGGGCATGCTGGATTGTGATTGTGACTGAGGCGGCGCGCCGGGTGTGGAGGACGATCCGGAGGCGGACGGCTTCGACGAATTTTGCGCGCGGGCGGCTGGCGCGGGCGTGGCTGCCGCTGCGCAGAGCAGGATCGCGACGCCGAACGCGCCGGCGATGGATTTCGCGAGATTCGACTTCGAGGGTTTCATAGTGCTTCTCGACTTGCGTGTCTACAGATGTTAACGCGCGACGCCGGGTAATATTTCAGCGCGTGGTGCGATATGTACGATGCGTTAACCACAGCCCCAAACAGCATCGGGCTGTGCGAATCATCGCCATTGGCGTACCCCGCGGAGAGATTGTTCGACTGCGAGTCCCGACAGCCCGCAGGAGCGGCCTGAAATGCAAAGGCGTCGGGACACTCCGCTCAGAAGGAGGGCGCAGAGATTCGGCGAACAACGAACCGAAAGAGGGGAGGAGGCTCGGCCGTTCGCTCGAATGCGGAGCGAAAGGTGGTGGGCCGAGCCTCGGGGTGGAGCGTGGCTATTACTGCTGGGCCGAGGCGCGTTGCGTGTCCCGCGCAACGGGCGACGGGCCGATGCGGATAGAACCCGAGCGCATGCAAAAAGTTGCGCTGGCGGCGCGCAATCTTTGGGAGTACCGATGTTTCGGGATCGGCCTAAGAGCACGAGCGTTGCCAAGTCGCGAAATGCGAAGGCCACGCTGGGTTGCTCGATGCGAAAAAAACGCTCACGAACCGCGGCGCGCGGGCTTGACGGCGACGGCGAAATGTGTAAACTGCGCTTTCGGCCATGGCGACGATGCCCAACCCGGTGGAAGACACGCTGCAGGATTTTCAGTTTCCGCAGCGGGAAGCGGCCTTCTTTTATGGGCTTTTTCTGCGCGGACATTCGGCGGAGGAGCTGCGGCGGGATATTGCCGTGCCCGCGCCGGTGCTCGCAAAGTGGGACAAGGAAACGGTGAAGCAGCCGGCGCTGCGGCCGATTTTGGAGCGCGTGGTGGAGTATCGCCGTCATGTGCTGGCAATTTTCGAGAATTTGATCGTGCACGATTCCGCGAAGCAGAAGCTTCAATAGCCGGCGGGCGAGTTGGTTCGGCCGGTTTTCCGCTGTTTTCCGCAGGCGCGTTGACTCCGCTGTGCCGCTCGACTACACTTTTTCTGGTTTGGATTTCGCTTTTCTCCGCTGCGTATCACGCTACTCCCCGGTAGCTCAACGGTAGAGCGTTCGGCTGTTAACCGAAATGTTGCTAGTTCGAATCTAGCCCGGGGAGCCAATTTCCTTCGAGATTTAGCTAGCCAAGAGCGATCCCTCGGCTGCGCTCGGGATTTTGCCTGCGGGCTCCCGCTCCGCTCACGCCCGCAAAACGGCTCAAGTTCGAATCTAGCCCGGGGAGCCATTCTTTTTCCCACACATCTGATTTCCTGACGATGTAGAGTGCTCGGTCATGGCTGAGGCCGGGGAACATTCTGGCGCGGCGAGCGCGCCGGTTGCTGCTGCTGTGAGCGCCTGGCATCCGCTGCGGATTCCTCTGTTTCGCAATTTGCTGATTGCGGATCTGGTGTCGGATATCGGCACGTTCATGCAGACGGTGGGCGCTGCATGGCTGATGACGACGCTGACCAGCAACACGACCTACATTGCGCTGATTCAAACCGCTTCGGCGCTTCCCTTCTTCCTGCTGGCGCTGCCCGCGGGTTCCATTGGTGACATTTTCGATCGGCGCAAGCTGATTTTGTGCACGGAAATCTGGATGTTCTGTGTGGCGGTGGTGCTGGCGGGCGTGACGTTCACCGGGCACATGACGCCGTGGCTGCTGTTGGCACTGACGCTGGCGCTTTCACTCGGCGATGCGGTGGAATCGCCCACGTGGCGCGCGATCTTTCCAGAACTGGTGAAGAAGGAAGATTTGCAGCCGGCGCTGGCGCTAAACGGCATTGAGTTCAATCTGGCGCGAGCGACCGGGCCGGGCCTCGCGGGACTCATCGTGGCTGCGGCAGGCGTGGTGGCTGCATTCGTGCTGAACGCGATTTCGTTTCTGGGCGTGATACTCGTGATTTTCCGGTGGAAGCGGCCGGCGCGGAAGAGCAAATTGCCGGCCGAAACGCTCTGGACGGCGAGCACGGCGGCGATTCGTTACGTGCGCTACTCACCGGCGATTCGCACGCTGATGGCGCGGTCGGGATTCGTTATTTTTTTCGCCAGCTCTTTCTGGGCGCTGCTGCCGACAGTGGCCAAGGACTTGAGCAAGAGCGCGCTGGGCTACGGATTTCTGCTGGGATTTTTCGGCTTGGGCGCTGTGGCAGGAGCGGTGGTGCTGCAGCGCGCGCGTGCGCTGGTCTCGACCGAGACTGTGATTTCGGTGGCGACGGCTGTGTATGGCGCGATTCTGATCTGTACGGCGACGCTGCATCATTTGGTTATTTTGTGCGCGCTGATGCTGTTCGGTGGGGCTGCGTGGACGGTGTTCATGTCGACGTTCAACACCATGGTGCAGAATCTGGCGCCGGAGTGGGTGCGGGCGCGGGTCCTGGCGGCGTATCTGTTTGTGTTTCAGGGGAGCGTAGCGCTGGGGAGCACGCTGTGGGGATTGATTGGCGAGCATACGAGCGCGCGACTGGCTCTCTTGGCGTCGGGGATCGGGATGCTGGCGACAATTTTGCTGCGGTTGGCGCTACGGCTGCCGAACACGAACATCGATTTGAGCGCGTGGAATCATTGGGCGAAGCCGGGAATGTTGGAGCATTACGATGGCCATGCGGGGCCGGTCTTGGTCACGGTGCGGTACGTGGTCGATCCGGCGAAGGCTGCGGACTTCTTGCGGACGATTTATCGTTACCAACGGATTCGGCGGCGTGACGGCGCTACGCGATGGGGAATTTTTTACGATACGCAGGCGGCGAATGTTTATTTGGAGACGTTTTTGGTGGATTCGTGGGCGGAGCATGAAAGGCAGCACGACCGGTTTACGGTGGCGGATCGCGAGGCGGAGGAGAGGGTGATGAAGTGTGTGATCGAGCCAACGACGGTGAAGCATTTTATTCATGCGGAGAGGGACTAGGAGACAACCTTCTCGTTGGTGCGAGTCAGTGGCGGTTCGTACGCCGGGGAGAGATTCTTCGACGGATCTCCCAGGCTCGACTAACCGTCGACCTGGGAGCCCTTTATTGTGACCCGACGACCCGCAGGAGCGGATCGAAGTGCAAAGGCGTCGGGTCACTCCGCTCAGAATGACGACGCGAGCCCGCCCGGGCCTACGCCGCGCCTATGGGCTCCATACCCCTGCTTTGAGGCGGTGAGTTATTTTGACGCGGCAGTTTGTTCGGCGCGGAATTTGGCGGCTTCTTCGGGGTTGTGCAGGGCGTCGTACTCTTCGATCAGGTTTTTTCGGGCGTTTATTAACCAGCTGACTCTGGGGTCCATTTTCTTTGTGAGGATTTCGTAGCCGGCACGGGATTCGGTTTCGGCTTGGGCGTAACGGCCTTGACGCAGGAGCGTCTGGCCGAGCTTGATTCGGGCGATGCCGGTGTTGATGTTGTCGGCGGAAAGAGTTTCGGTGTAGATCGGCACAACCTGGCGGAAGATTTTCTCGGCGCGCGCCCATTGCTTTTGCGCGGTGTAGACACTGGCAAGATTCGAGAGCGCGGTGGCGAGCAGATAATGATGCTCGCCGTAGATCCGCCGGTAGATCGCGGCCATCCGCGTGAAATCGCGTTCCGCGTCCCCGTAGTTCCCTTGCTGCAAGGCCAAGCTTCCCAGTTCGTTGAGCGACGAAGCGACGCTGGGGTGAACGTCTCCGTAAACGCGCTGCTTGATGGCGAGTGAGTGCTGGAGCAGATCGTTGGCTTCGGCGTAGCGCTGCTCTTTCAGCAGGGCGCGCGCGAGAATCGTGAGGTCTTCGGCGGTTTCCGGGTTGTCCTTGCCGTACCAATCCTGAACGATCGCGAGCGCCTGGCGATCGTAGGATTCGGCTTCGGCGTAGTGGCCGAGATCATATTTGATGGCGCCGAGGTTCACGAGCACGTCGGCGACGCGCGGGTGGCGTTCCCCATAGAGCTGCTTGTACATGGGCAGCAGGCGCTCGTTGAGTTCCTGAGATTGATCGTAGTGGCCAGCGTAGAAGTGAGCGTTGGCCAGCTCGTAGAGGGCGGCGGCTGACTCGGGAGTTACGGAATTGGTGGCGGACTGAAGCTTCACGACTTCGTCGAGCGTCTGAATGGCGGCGTCGTAGGAACCGCGATCGTCCTGCACTTTGCCGAGAGCGGTGGTGGCACGGGCCACAGCGGGGCTAGTGGGCGGGGCGTGGCGCTTCGTCATCGCGAGGCCGTCTGTGACGAGCTTTTCGGCATCGGCGAGGCGGGCTTGATCGTCGCGCAACAGGCCGAGAGCCACGAGGCTTGCGGCAACATCCGCGTTATCGGCGCTGTAGAGTTTCCTGCGTTCCGCGAGAGCGGAGTTCAGGAGCGAATCGGCCTGGTCGAGCTGGCCGAGCTGCCCGTAGATTTTGCCGAGCGTGGCGTAAAGCTCCGCTTGCACGGCGGGGTCGGCATCGAGGCTGCGGGCCTGCTGCACCCCGCGATCGAGCAAGGTGACGACGCGCAGGTTATCGGCCGGTCCGGCAGATTCGTCGCCGCCCTGAAATAAATTGGTCATGAACTGCTGGATGCGCTGGGTGCGCGCGGCTTCCGCGAGAGCGGCGTTGCGAGCGGTGGCGAGACGCACAGTGAAGAAGATGACCAGGCCGACGATCAACGTGGCGATGACTCCCGCGGCGATGACCGCGTCGCGGTTCCGGGTTAGGAATTTGTGGAGGCGGTAGCCGGGATGGTCCGGGCGGGCTTCAAGCGGTTCGGCTTTCAAATAATGGTCGATATCGCGGATAAGCGCTTCAGCCGATTGGTAGCGGCGGCGCGCGTCCTTGTGCATGGCTTTGAGGCAGAGAACGTCGAGATCGGCCCATTCGGCGCGTTTCGCAGCGATTTTTTGTGAGACGGATGGGTCCGGTGCAACGTTTATTTCGGCGGCGACCGCGGACGGCTTTTGCGGCTCGGTTTCGGTGATGATTTTTTCGGCTTGCGCCGGTGTGCGATTCGCGAGATCGAATGGAAGGCGTCCAGCGAGAAGCTGATAGAGGATCACGCCGAGCGAGTAGACGTCAGTCTGAATGCCGACTTCATCGCCGCGAATTTGTTCCGGCGCGGCGTAGGCGGGAGTCATCAGGCGCAGGCCAGTCATGGTCTGCATGGTCTGGTCGTCGGATTCGCCTAGATTTTCCAGATGCTTGGCGATGCCGAAATCGAGCAGACGAACGCTGCCGTCGGACTTCACGAGAATGTTCGAAGGCTTTAAATCCCGGTGAATGATGGCGTGCTGGTGGGCGTGTTGAACCGCCTAGCAGACGGTACGGAGGAGGCGCAAGCGATCGGTGATGCCGAAATCGTTCGCGTCGCAATATTCCTTCAGCGGAACGCCCTCAACGTATTCCATGACGAAGAACGGAGTGCCGTCGGGTGAGGTGTCCGCGTCGTAGAGGCGCGCGATCGACGGATGATTGAGGCGAGCGTGCGTTGCTCGGCGGCAAAGCGATCGCGGCGAGCGGGAGAGAGCCAGGCGTCGCGGAGGAGCTTGATGGCGACCTGACTGCCGAGATCTTCGCGCTCAGCCAAGTAAACGACGCCCATGCCACCTTCGCCGAGCAGGCGGATGATTCGGTAAGGGCCGAAATTCTGGAAGGGAGGCTGCTGGCGCTCCGAAGTGTCGCCAAGGATTTCGTGCGCCACGAGCGCGACATCGCGATCGAGAAGAGAGGATCCTGTGGCGTCTTCCTTGAGCAGCGCTTCGACTTCCGCGATGAGGGACTCGTCGCCTTCGCAGGCGACGCGCAGGTAGGCGCTATGTTCCGATCGAGGGAGATCGGCGGCTTCGTGAAATACGGCCTGGATTCGATTCCAGCGCGCGCTGTCCATCTAAGCTCCGGCTGACCGCGGGGACGGGCGGCCGAGAGTGTAACACCACGGAAAAAGAATTCCGGCAATCCAGCCGGGACTTCGTCAGCGACTAGGGTTGACGAAGCTCACGGGCAAGCCAGGCTTTGGCGGCGCGCCAGTCGCGGAGGACTGTGGCTTCGGAAACTTCTAGCAACTCGGCGGTTTCGGGAATGTCGAGGCCGCCGAAGAAGCGGCTTTCGACCATCACGGCCTGGCGCTCGTTCATTTGCGCGAGCTCGTTGAGGGCGCGGTCGAGTGCGAGCAGATCTTCGCGGCCGCTGGGAGCTTTTTGTTCGGCGGCGTCGAAGGAGACAGTAATTTCGGCGCCGGCTCCGCGTTTTCCGGCGTTGCGCCGGCGCGCAGCTTCGACGAGCAGCTGGCGCATGGCGCGAGCGGCGATGCGCTTGAAATGGAGGCGCGAGGTGGAAGCGATGGAGGGGGATTTAGCGAGCTTGATCCAGGCTTCGTTGACAAGGGCGGTCGGATTCAGAGTGGCGCTGGGATCTCCGCGGCGGACGGTGGAGGCGAGGCGCCGCAACTCCTCGTAAGTTGCACTAAATAAATGATCTAAGGATTCGCGATCAGCGATCGGCTTTGCCGATTTGTCGGATTCGGCTGATTCTTTGCTCGCACTCCATCGGGAACCCTTCCCGGTCATGACGGTTTTTTCTTCCCTTTGGCGCAATGCGTAGTGACAGCCGACGATCTCCGCACTCTCTGCGCGGAGACGCGCGGCAACCCGTACTACCCAAAGAACTGTAGCACCGGGATCGGTTCACGGGCAACGGGTGGTGCCCGTGGATTCCGGGTATGTATGCAGTTTTGGGGAACCAAGGCCTTATCGAAATCTTGCGATCGAGGAGGATGAAATGAATTTGAACTGCCCGAATTGCAGCAGTCCGGACACGCAGAAGCTGAGCCTGGTGATGAACAAGGGCGGATTGATGGAGAAGGGTGCGAAATTTGGAGTGGCGTACGCGGCGAACATCTGGATTCCGCTGGCGAGCGTGATTTTCGCGATCATGTTCGGAATCGTGTTCGCGATGTTCAACACGATTCTGGGGATCCTCGCGTTTTGCGGCGTGCTGTATGCGGGGTATGCGGGGTATGCGGGGCGGAAATGGTTGAAGGCGAAGACGAGGTCGAAGTTTGCGGACGTGGCACCGGCGATGAAGCAAAGTGGGTTTCAGTGCAATAGGTGCGAGCATCTTTTCATTCCGGCGGTGTAGGTTGGTGGGCGAGCGAAGAAGGTGCCTAGATGCGCCGTTCTCGTTGATAAGAGCGTCTCGATGGGGCGGTTGACTGCGACGGTTAGGGTTTGACGTCGCCAATCGCGAGATTGGCGATCCCAGGAAGTGCGCCGCCGCTCGGGAAATATGGCGTTTCGTGCGAGGGTGCGGTTGCTTTTGGCTGAGCTCAGATCGTCGGAGCACAGACAGGATTGTCTGTGCCACTTACTTCTTATGTGTCTGAAGCACTGTGGAGATTTCAGATGAAAGCTCGGCTTGGGATTTTTCTGCTGGTGGGTTTGCTGGCGCTGATTTTTGCGGCGGCGGTGGCTTCGGCGCAGGATATCGAGCCGGGGCTGACTTACACGTGCAACGGCGAGCGCCTCTACATCGACAGCTGCAACATCAACGACACTTCGGACACGTCGAGATGCTTCATCGGGCATCCGGACACGATCATGCCGAACGGGTTGATGAAGTACACGTACATGACACGCGGCGACATGAAAAAACTGCTGCCGACTTGTAAGCCGCCGTCACCGGAGGAGCTGGCGAAAATCCGCGCGTTCAATCAGAAAGTGGCGGACAAGCAAGCCGCGGCGCAGAAAAAAGCCGAAGACGATCTGAACGCGAAGGTGGCGCAGCAGGACGCGCAGCTCCAGGCGCTCGCCCAGGGAAGCAAGAAACCGCAGACACCCGAAGAGCGGGCCATCACGCGCTGCATCACTTCGGGCAGGCTACCGGCGAGCTGCACGGGTAACGCATTACTCGGAGCCTTCACCCAGATGGTTTCGCAGGTGCTGCCCGCCGCCGGCAAAGAGGGCGCGCCGGGGCCGACCATGGCCGGCGTGTTTCAAGGCGCGGGCGGTTGGCGGCTGGATTTCATCGACGACGGCGTGCTGGTGAACTGCTCGTATCTTTCACCGGATCAACATAGCTACCAGCTGGAGTTCAAAAACGACCGGCTGGCTTTAGTGATCGACACGACGCCAAAACCTCTGGTGCTGACGGTGCGCGCGGACGGCACCATCGAGGGGCCCGGACCGTTCACGATCGATGGCGTGGTCGCGAGCGGGTATTCCAGCGACACCGGCTCCGGATTTTCGCACAACTATCACGACGAGAATGGCACGCTGCTCACGGACAGCCAGGCGGCGAACCGGCCGAATGTCTACGACAGCGCGGGCAACCGCGTTCCGAACGCGATGTCCAATTCCGGGCATACGAACTTCGCGCACAAGACCGTGACGTGCCCGGCGCTGAGTCTTTCCTCGAAGGGCGCGGGCACCGGCATACAGACGATGGAAACGGACCTGCTGAAGACCGCGTTCGGCGGAGTTGAGGGGCCGCCGACTCCGCCGGGAATTCGCATGCGCGGGATTTATGCGGCTGCCTCCGGATTCAGTGTGCAGTTTTTTCCGGAGTCAGCGATTTTGGGCTGCGGACCGGATGCGGCGCGGGCCTATCCGTATAGCGTAACAGCGGACGGGACCCGGGCGGTCGTTCGCATCGCCGCGCCCGATCATCCGTTGGCGCTGGCGTATCGGCCGGATGGATCGCTCGATCCCGGCGGGACCGGGCAGTATCAGGTGCACGGGCGCAGGATCACGGGGCAAAACGATGACGGCGATTTCACCTTTGCGCCCATGGAGCAGATGTGCAGCCTGGCGTTGCTGACGGCGAGCGACAAAATTCCCGCGAGCGGGGCCGCCGCGCCGGCGGCGGGTCCTGCCTCCAATGGCGGCGGAGCGGGGCCGACGGCTGCAGGCACGGCGGTGAATCCGAGCGGGGCTGCTGCGACTGCCGTGCTGACGATAGCGTCGGGATTTTCGGTTCCGGCGGGCACGCAAAATCCGGCAGCAGGGAAAATGTTCGTTTTGCTGCGGGATAGCTTTGAAAATGTGCTGGCGAACGGCGGCTTCGCAACGCCGGCCGGAACTTCGCCCTACATCGCGATGATTCGCGCCTGCACAAACCGCACGCCGGATTGCCAGAAGGCGTCCGATGCGGTCAACGCAGCGGGCGCGGCAGGCGGCCGGCTGGATGCGACGGGCAGGGCCACGTTCGCGGCGGTGGCGCCGGGAACGTATTGGATTATGGGCGCTGGTGTGTTGGGCGCGGCGAATCCGGCCGACCGGAAAATTTTGTTTTGGAATATGCGCGTGGCACTGCGGCCGGGGGCGAATTCGGTGGTGCTGGATTCGTCGAACGCCACCGTAGTTCGTCCGTAGAGAGCCGCGCCTGGGGCCCGTTTCGATGGACGGCTGTCGTGAGGCTGAGGCTACTCGCTTTCTTCACGAACCGAAAAGCCTCACGCAGGAATTACTGGGCCATTGTATTTGGGAAGACTTTGTAGAACAGCACCGCAATCAGGATTAAGTAGGCTAGCATTACCAGCGTCCAGCCCATGTTGTGGCGGATGACCTGGCCTTCGCTGCGGACTAGCTTGCTGGTGGAGACGCCGACGCTGGCAGTTTGCGGGGCAATGGGTTTGCCGATCTCGGCGCCCACGGAATTGAGCGTCGGCAGCAGCAGCGCCGGAAAATTCAGAAGTTTTCCTGTCACGGCTTGCACCGGGCCGAACATCGCGTTAGTCGAAGTGTTGCTGCCGGAGAGCGCTACGCCGATCCATCCCAGGATCGGGGCGAGAACGACGAAGAAAACTCCGATTTTCGAGAGGCCAAAGGCGAGCGAGTTCGCCATCCCGCTGAAAACGAAAATGTACGCGAGCGCGAACATGAAAAACGCGACGAGGAGCGCGCCCCACATTTGCTTGAACGTCTTGCTGAATACGTGGCGGATCGTTTCGAAGCGCGGGCGCAGGATGGCGAGGATCAGCAGCCAGGAGGCGAAAATCGCGGTGCCACCGTTGAGTGGAGCGAAATTAAATGTGGATGCGAGCGCCTTCTGCGTGACCGATGATTTGGCAACGACGGATAGTTTCAACAAACTGTAGTTCGGCAGGGGCGATTTGGGGTTCGTCCATGCAACGACGACCAGAATCAGAACGATGTATGGAACCCAGGCGAGGAACGCGGTGCTGACGGAGGTGAGTTTTGCGGAATCGGCCGAGGCGACGGGTGAAATCTCGAGTGGGGCGCCGCCGAATCCGCGGATGGTTTTTGGGCGCCAGATTTTTACGAACAGAAACAGAATCCAGAACGAGGCGAGCGCGCCGCTGAGGTCCGGCAGATAGGGACCGAGGTAGTGCGCCACCGGCCACTGGCCGGCGACATAGGAAAGCGAACCGACGATTGCGAGCGGCCAAGCCTCGGTGACTCCTTCCCATCCGCTAACGAGATAAATCAAAACCCATGGCGGCAGCAGAGCGAGGACGGCTACGACGTTACCGATCGAGCCGGAGAGAGCGAGCGGAGTGAGGCCGGTGACCGCGGCTAGGCCCAGGATCGGAGCGCCGAGAGCGCCGAATGAAACGGGCGCGTTGTTGGCGAGAGCGGCGACACGGATGGCGTCGAGATCGGCGATGCCGAGGCCCACGAGGATCGGAACGACAACTGCCCAGGGGTAGCCGAAGCCGACGAGTCCCTCTAGAAGTGCGCCGAAGGCCCAGGCCATCATGATGGTTTGAATGCGAATGTCGGCGGTAGCGTGGTGGATCAACCAGGACTTGAAGCGCTCGAAATTCCCGGTGAGCACGAGCGTGTTGAAGATGATCAGGCCCCAAAAAGTGATCCAGTCGATATTCCAGATGCCAGTGAGCCCACCGTAGAGATAGGACTTCAAGGTGACGGCGAGCGGGGCGTGCCAGATGACGGCCGCGACGGGGACGGTGACGATACCGGCCAGGATGCTCGAGAGCCAAGCCGTGATGCGGAAAACGGCGAGCATGAGGATCAGCACGACGAGCGGGACTAACGCGGCAAGAATGGTGAGCCAGAGATGTCCGGTGGGGTTCAGCGTCTGCTCGAACATGGGGCCTCGGCGTTGGCGATCGATTTTTCTTTTACTGAATCTTGGTGCGGCAAAACGTTCCCGACTATAACTCACGTTTGCGGCTGGGGTGTCAACGAGGATTTCGGGGAACTATATAGTTGAGTCCGTCAGCCTTCGGACTCTTCTTTGAGTTGTTTTAACTTCTCTACGGTATAAGGCTCTTGTTTTCCTACAGCAATGCCGCCGAGAGTAACAACGTCTTTGACCACAGCGACAGGCAAAGTCACGGTATTCACTACAGTTTTCACGATTGCGCTAAACAGGCTCACTATATCTCCTTTCGTTTCTTGTGGAAATTAAGTATATAATTCCCGGATTTCGACATCGTTGAATGGTTAGCGTCTCGCCAAGAATATGTGCCGGGCATCCACCGCCGCGGACAGTAACCCTACAAATGCAACGACGTACCGCAAATGAAAAAGCCCGGCGGAAATTTCTGCCGGGCTTTTTTCCCAGACCTGCGGATGCCAGAAGCTGGTTAGACGGTTTGCGCTTGCAGGAATTCGCCAGGTAAGTGACCGATTCTGGAAGACGCGTTGGACTGCGGACGTTGAGCCGGCGCCTTGCGATCGGTTCGTTCCGGCAAAGCGGCTGCCTGCACACGCTCGATTTTGATACCGAGTGTGCGTTCGAGGGACGCCAGCTCGCCCCGCTGATCCATTCCGTAGAGAGTGGTGGCGAGGCCCTGGGCGCCAGCGCGACCGGAGCGGCCCACGCGGTGGATGAAGTTTTCCGCCATTTCCGGCAGGTCGTAGTTGATGACCTGCGAGATTTCGTCGACATGAATGCCGCGTGCGGCAAGATCCGTGGCGACGAGGACGCGGAAGCGGCCCTGCTGAAATCCGGCGAGGGCGGCGGTACGCTGCGATTGCGAGCGATCGCCGTGAATCATCGACGCGGCAAAACCTTCGCGAGTCAGGTTGATGGCGAGGCGCTCGGCTCCGCGCTTGGTGCGCGCGAAGATGAGGCAACGGCCCTTGTCCTGCCCGAGCAAGCGGCAGAGAACGTCGAGCTTACGGTCGGTCGAGACCTCGAAAGCACGCAAGCGAACGTTTTCGGACGCTTTGAGCACCGAGCCTAGCTCGACGCGAACGGGATGACGCATGTAGTCGTGCACCAGGTGCGCGACGGACGTTTCAAGCGTCGCCGAAAAGCACAACGTCTGGCGTTCGCGCGGAAGCACGGAAACGATCCTGCGAATCGCAGGAAGAAATCCCATGTCGAGCATGCGATCGGCTTCGTCGAGGATAAGGATTCGCAGCGCCTTGAAATTCACGAGCCGGCGATCGAGGAAATCCTCGAGGCGACCGGGTGTGGCAACCACCAGGCGAGCGCCCTGGCGAAGCGAATCGAGCTGCTTGCCTTCGGCGAGTCCGCCGACCACGAGAGCCGCAGGCGAGAGCTGCTTGCCGCGCAAATCGTTGTACTGTTCGACGACCTGCATGGCGAGCTCGCGCGTGGGAACCAGCACGAGAGCCGCGATTCCCGGAGTCTTATCGCGCAGAAGGTGCTCGATGACGGGAATCAGGAACGCGAGAGTCTTGCCTGTGCCGGTCTGCGCGGTAGCAAGGACATCCTTGCCCGCAAGGGCCAGCGGCGTGGCCGCTGCCTGTACCGGCGTCGGAACGACGAATTCATTCGCTGCGAGGCGTTCCTTTGTATAAGCTGAAACCTGTAATTCTGAAAAAGTCTGCATTGTCTAAGTGTCTATTTTTCTGGAAGTTGCGGAGAGCGTCCCGCTGATTGGTTTTCTAGCGAGCACTCTAACCTGCATTCCAGATCCTTTGTTTAATTACGCGTAAGACTTTGGAAGGAACTACCGGCGGGCATTCTCAGCAGTGAACCAACGAGAGCAACCACCACGCAACCGCGGTCTTAAGTGCAAAAGCAGTCTAACACACTTGGGCGGGCACGGGGGAATATTTACGTGAGTTGATAAGCACTTGTTCTCAACATACAATACCCGCGGTTTGGGCCGGGAACACCGCTTTGGGCATATGTATCGGGATTTTGCGGCCGTTTTCTGGGGGGCGTGATCGGGGGAATATGCCTGCCACAACGCAGAGGGTTTTCGTAGGCACGGGGGAAAAAGTGCCCGAGGGCGGGCGGCTGGTGGTGGACGTCGGCGAAACGACGATTGGCATTTTTCGCACCGGCGGAAATCTGTACGCCTACCTGAACAAGTGCGCTCATCAGGGCGGACCCGTGTGCCAGGGCAAGATCATCCCGCGCATCAATGAAGTGATCGAGCCGAACGGGGAGAGCCGCGGTTTCGCGTTCGACGAAGCGAATCTTCACATCGTGTGCCCTTGGCACGGGTTCGAATACCACATCAAGACGGGCGTGCATCCGGGGCGGCGATCGGCGCGGTTGATTTCCGTGCCGGTGGAAGAAGCGGCCGATGGAATTTATGTCACCGTCTGACGAAGCGACGAAGCTATCGGAGGCGGTGGCGGAGCTGCGCGCACAGCTTGACGCAACGCTTGAATCGGGCGAGCTGTCGGCAGTCGCGTCGGAAGACGTGACCAATTTGATGACCGCGGGTATCAAGCTCTATACCGCCTACGCGGAAGAACTCGAAGCCGAGATTCCGGCGGTCGATGCGACGGTTTCAACCACGGAAGCGATGGTCGCCGCGTGCGCGCTGCTGCGGGCGCAGCATATGAACCCTTTCGATTTGGCGCTGTGGTTTCAGAAGACGACGCCGAAAGCGCTTTGAGTCACGAGTGAGGTTCGGACGATGGGGAAAGTGGAAGTAGCCAACGGAGTGGGTGCTGCGCGCGAGCACAAGGTGCAGCAGATCACCACGCGCACAGACTCGCGCGAAATTCTGGCCAACGCGCATCGCGACATCGCGCGGCTGCACCTGGACGACTACTTCATCGTGGACGTGGACGCGCACCACGTGGAGTTCGATTCCTGGGGCGACATCCTGCAGCATCTGGAGAATCCCGTGCTGCGGCATAACGCCATCGCGATGACCGAGAATTGGCCGAACGCGAAAAACCTGGCGTTCAGCAATCATCCGGTGGGTTTGACGTTTCAGGATGTGTTCGGGCGAATTCCGCACCAGTGCGAGCTGGGCGAACCCGTGGAGAAAACGGAAGAGCATCGCGACCTGACACTGGTGCGGCGGGCGATGGACTCAATGGGAATCAAGATGCAGGTGGTGTTCCCGCAGCCGATGCTGGAGATGGGACTGCATCCGGAGCAGGACATCGTGACGGCGATGACGTTTGCCTACAACCGCTGGTTCACGCGGACGATTTTACCGCGCGAAAAGCGCGTGAAGACTCTGCTGTGCCTGCCGTTCCACGACCCGGAAGCGAGCCTGAAGACAATCCAGGAATTCGGCGAGACGCCGGGCGTGGTGGGATTCATGATCACCAGCCAGCGCCACGCGGGCGTGCACAAGAATATGTATATGCGCGTTTACCGCGAGCTCGAAGAGCGCGGGCTGCCGCTGGCGTTTCACGCCGGGCCGACGTGGGGCGACACGATGACCTCGACGATGAACCGGTTTCTGTCGGTGCACTCGATGTCGTTCGTGACCTGCAACATGACGCACATGACGAACTGGATCGTTAACGGTTTACCGGAGCGATTTCCGAAGCTCAAGGTCGTGTGGATCGAAAGCGGGCTGGCCTGGGTGCCGTTCATGATGCAGCGGTTGGATCACGAATACCTGATGAGGCAATCCGATGCGCCGCTGCTGAAACGGCTGCCGAGCGAATATATCGCGGAGATGTTTTTCACGTCGCAACCACTCGAGGTAACGATTCCGCACATGTTGGAAGCGACGTTTAGAGCCGTCCACGCGGACACGCAGCTGATGTACTCCTCGGATTGGCCGCACTGGGACTTCGACATTCCGGCGCGCATCGCCGAGCTGCCATTTCTGAACGAACAGGCCAAACGCAACATTCTGGGCGAGACAGCACGGAAACTATTCAAGCTCTAGCAGCGTCCTCATTTATTTTTCGTCGAAAGGATACCGATCGCATGCATCGAGTTCTTGTACTTTATCCCCCGCCGAAAGATCCGGCGCACTTCAAGAAATACTACGTGGAGACACATATGCCGCTGGCGATGCAGATGCCGGGGCTGATTTCCGCGCGCTACAGCTTCGCGATTGAAGGGCACGGCGCGCCGTCACCTTATTTCTGCATATTCGAGGCTGATTTTGCCAACGAGGCAGCGATGGGCGCGTCGATGCAATCGGAGATCGGGCACAAAGTGGCTACTGATTTGCCGAACTACGCGACGGGCGGGTCGATTCTGCTGCATTTTGATGTCACGACTCCGGCTGTGGCGTCGAGCACCGATGCGAGCGCGGATGTTTTTCAGGCGGGTATGCAGATCCGGCGCGAGATGTTCGGCCCGGCGCAGTCGGATCAGGTGATGCAGAACGCTACGGATTTCAATCGCACGTTGCAGGAGCTTGTTACACGGTATTGCTTCGGCGAAGTGTGGGCGCGGCCGCAGCTCGATCGCAAAACGCGCAGCATGTTGACCATGGCATTGCTGGTGGCGCTAGGAAAGCCCACGCAGCTGAAGGGGCACGTGCGCGGAGCGGTGAAAAACGGCTGCTCGAAGGAAGAGATTCGCGAAGTGCTGCTGCACAGCATGGTTTACGCGGGAGTGCCGGCAGGGGTCGACAGTTTCATGCACGCTGCCGAAGTGCTGAAGGACATGGGGCTGGATTAAAAGGGCGGTGCTTTCATGCGCGTTGGATTCATCGGGGTTGGAAACATGGGTTGGCCGATGGCCAGCCACATTGCCGAGGCTGGGCACGAGCTGACTGTCTACGACGTCGAGGCGGCCAAGGCCAAGCGCTTCGCGGACGAGTTCAAGTGCAAGTCCTCGCCGAATCTGGCGGACATCGCCGCGAGCGAACTCACGGTCACGATGCTGCCGACGGGCCGAATCGTCTGTCAGGCGCTGACGGAGGATCAAGGCAGTGCGTTTGCGAAGGCGTTGAAGCCGGGGACGTTGGTCATCGACATGAGCTCGTCCGAGCCGGTGGGAACGCGGGAGCTGGGCGCGGAGATTGCGAAGCGCGGCGCCACGCTGATTGATGCGCCGGTTTCCGGAGCGGTGCCGCGGGCGAAGGCGGGGACGCTGGCGATCATGATCGGCGGCGATGACAAAGCGGCGATCGAACGCGCGAAACCGCTGCTGCAGTGCATGGGCAAGCAGCTTTTTGAAACCGGTCCGCTGGGCACGGGGCACGCGATGAAGGCGCTCAACAACTATATTGCCGCTGCAGGCTACACGGCGGCGGTAGAGGCGCTGATGATCGGCCAGCGCTTCGGGCTGAATCAGAACACCATGGTCGATATTCTGAATGTGTCGACCGGGCGGAATTTTTCAACGGAAGTGATGCTGAAGGAGCAGGTGATCCAGGGAAAATTCGCCACGGGTTTCGCGTTGGGGTTGATGGCGAAGGACGTGAAGATTGCCGCGGACCTGGGCGAAGCCGTGCGCCTCGACGCGCCTGTGTCGCGGCTGATTCGGGACCGCTGGGCGCTGGCGCGGGAACGGCTGGGCGCGACGCGGGATACTTCCGAAGCGCTGCTAGGGTGGAAAGACGATTTGCGCGAACCGATCAAGTAGTTTTCGCCGCACGTTTCGATGCGGATCGTTGCCTGCTGGCGCGCCGGGGAGGGATTCTTCGACTGTGCAGCCTGCCGCTGCGGCGGGCTGCTTCGCTTAGAATGACGAGGCGAATAGTTCCTAGTGAAAATCGTGCGAGGTGACTTCGGCGCGGGAGATATCGAGCGCCGTGACGCGGGCGGCCTTCACTGAGACTACGTTGTCCTGATTCTGCAGCTTCCCTTCGATCAGCAGGAACGGATTGTGGACGACGACCGTGTGATCTTGCTCGAAAAGCTGCGGCGTGATGATGACGTTGGCGATTCCGGTTTCGTCCTCGAGACTCAAAAACACGAAACCCTTGGCCGTGCCAGGACGCTGGCGGGCGATTACGGCGCCGGCCACCTGCACGTGCGTGCCGTCGGGAAGCGCCGACAATTCGATGGCTGCGCGCACTCCTTGCCGCTTTAATTCGGCGCGGCGGTAGGTCATGGGATGGGGCCCGACGGTCAATCCCGTACCGCGAAAATCGGCGACCAGGCGCTCTTCGTGGGTCATGGGCGCGAGCGGCGAATCCGACCGGGTCGCGGCGAGATCATCCTGCGGCGTTTCCGGCATTTCCAGCAGCGGGCCGGGGCGGCGCGCGGCGCGCTCGACCTGCCAGAGTGCGTCGCGACGATGAAAATCGCGGCGTCCCCCGAGAAAATTCAGCGCGCCGACTTCAGCGAGCGCGGTCAGCTCGGATTTCTGAATCTCTGGCACGCGCAGTTTTATATCCTCCACCGACGCAAATGAACGCTCGGCGTGTTCGCGCAGCAGGGACAGCGCGGTTTCTTGCCGCAAGCCTTTCACGTAGCGCAATCCTAGCCGCATGGCGAATCCATCGGAGATTTTTTCGAGCGTGCAGTTCCAATCCGAGCGCGTCAGGTCGATGGGCTTGCATTTCAAGCCGTGACGCTGCGCGTCTTTCACCAGCGTGGCCGGGCGGTAGAAACCCATCGGCTGGTTATTCAGCATCGCAGCGGTGAACGCGGCCAGGTAATGGCATTTCAGGTAGGCGCTGGAATAGGCGATCAGCGCGAAACTGGCGGCGTGCGATTCGGGAAATCCGTAGAGCGCAAACGAAACGATTGACAGAACGATTTTGTCCTGGGTTTCGCCGATGATCCCGTTAGCCGTCATGCCGCGGCGTAGTTTGATTTCGATTTCTTTCATGCGTTTTTCGGAGCGCTTGAAGCCCATGGCGCGGCGCAGCTCTTCCGCCTCGCCGCCCGTGAAGCCGGCGGCAATCATGGCCATACGCAGGAGCTGTTCCTGAAACAGCGGGACGCCGAGCGTGCGCTCCAACACTTTTTCGAGAGACGGGTGCAGGCAGTCCGTGGCTTCGCGGCCCTGGCGGCGGTTCAAATACGGATGCACCATTTTCCCGACGATGGGGCCTGGGCGGATGATGGCGACCTGTACGACGATATCGTAAAACTTCTCCGGGCGAAGGCGCGGCAGACAGGACATCTGCGCGCGGCTTTCGACCTGGAACATTCCGACCGTGTCCGCTTTTTTCAACGCGTCGTAGACCGCGGGGTCCTTGTCCGGCAGCTTGCCGAGATCGACTTCCTTGCCGTGATGATCGCGGATGAGCTGAAGAGATTCTTCGAGCACAGCCATCATGCCCAGGCCGAGCAGATCGATTTTCACGATGCCCATGTCCGCGCAGTCTTCCTTATCCCATTGCACGACCACGCGGCCGGGCATGGTGGCCGGCTCGAGCGGGACCACGGAATCAAGCTGGCCCTGGCAGACGACCATGCCGCCGGAATGCTGCCCGAGATGGCGCGGCAGATCCTGGACGGCCTGGCAGAGTTCGAAGAATTTGCGGATGCGTCGGTGCTGGAGGTCGAGGCCGGCATCCCGGAACTGGCGCTCGAGCGTGTCGTTGGGGTCTTTGTATTCCCACGAGCCGACCAGTGCGGAGAGCCGATCGAGTGTTTCGGTGTCGAACGACAGCGCCTTGCCGATTTCGCGCGCGGCGGAGCGCCCCCGATAGGTGATCACGTTGGCGGTCATCGCGGCGCCAAGTTTGCCGTAGCGTTCGTAGACGTACTGAATGGCGCGTTCGCGCTGATCGCCGCTGGGCAGATCGAGGTCAATATCGGGCCATTCGCCGCGTTCCTGGGACAAAAACCTCTCAAACAGCAGGTCCATGCCCACCGGATCGACCGCGGTGATACCCAGCGCGTAGCAAACGGCGCTATTGGCCGCCGAACCGCGGCCCTGCACCAGGATATTTTTTTCGCGGCAGAAGCGAACGATATCCCAGACGATTAGGAAATAACCTGAAAGTTTGAGCTTTTCGATCAGCGTGAGCTCGCGGTCGATTTGTTTCCGCGCGAGTTCGTTATCGTTGCCGTAGCGGTTGATTCGGCCTTCGTGGGCGCGGCAGCGCAGGAATTCCATCTGCGAATCGCCCTCGGCGACCGGATAAGAGGGAAATTCGTAGCCGAGGTCCGCGAGCGTGAACGCGAGGCGTGAGGAAACCTCGGAGGTATGGGCCACGGCTTCAGAGAGATCGGCGAACAGCGCGGCCATTTCCGCGTGGGGCTTGAAATGGCGTTCCGAATTGCGGCTGAGCAGACGGCCGGCGCTCGCGAGCACGCGGTGATGGCGGATGCAGGTGAAGACATCGAGCACCTCGCACTGCGCGGGTTGCGCGTAGCAGACGCCGTTGGTGGCGAGCAGTGGAAGTTTTAATTTTCGCGCTACGGCCACGGCAGCCTGGTTGCGCGCTTCTTCCTCTCGCGAAAGATGCCGCTGTAATTCGACGTACACATTTTCGCGTCCGAACGCGCGGCACAGCTCCCCCACGCACTGGATCGCTGCATCGACCGTGCCGCCCTGCGAGAGCGCATGCGCGAGCGGGCCTTCCGCGCCGCCCGTCAGGCAGATCAACCCGCCGCCTATCTCCTCAATTTCTTCGAGCTGAACGCTTCCCTTCCCTTTTTTCGCGCGCAGCTTCATACGCGTGATCAGGCGGCACAGATTCTGGTAACCGGCACGCGATTTCACCAGCACGGGATAGCGCCAGCCCGCGGTGGACGTGATTTCCGCGCCGATATGCGCGCGGATTTTGGATTTTTCCGCTGCCAGATGAAATCGTGGCGAGCCGTAGACGCCGTCGCGATCGAGTAGCGCCATCGCGGGCATGCAGCCGGCCTTGCACACGGCTGCCAGTTCCTCGGGCGTGGCCGCGCCTTCCAGAAAACTGAACCCCGATCGCGCGTGCAGCTCGACGTACATTAGTCGTAGACTCCGCGCACGAACCAGCTGCCGCGCTGCCCGTCGTAATAAACGCGATACAGGCCGCCCTCAGGACGCGATGCAGCATTCGCAGCGGCGCCGATCGCAGCGCGGCCCGCGTGTGGAGGATGAAGCGGCGGATGAAATTGAATCTCCAGATCCCATTCATCCTGCTGCCAGCCATCTTCGCGCCACCAATCACCCGACGTGCGCCAGGGACCCGCGGCCGCTAGCACGTCGCCGCGCTGCCCCTGAAACAATACGTGCGTGGGTCGGCCTGCGTGCAGCTCAAGCGACATCGGCATCGGCGGACGAAACATTCGAAAGCTTGCCGGCGTTTTGACACTCGCGGATGGCTCGCGCGTATCGCCGCCGGCTTCCGCTGTTTCCACCGGCGCCAGAAATCGCTGCATCTGAAATTCTCCGGGGCGCCAGGTGTCGACCAGCGAGGGCGAGCCGACGTTTCCTTCGCCGACCACGTTGGCGATGCGCGCGATGGTGACCTCGAGTTTTTCAGGATCGGGAAAACTGGGAAGAAACAGTCCTCCCTGTGTGGCGCGCGAGCGCGCGGATTCCGCCGCGAGCGTGATCTTGCGGACAGGAGCGCCGGGCGCGTTGGCCTGCAGCCGCAGACGCAGCAATTTCAGCAGTATTTTCGAATCGCGTGACGGGACGGGGAGCTGCAGCTCGCTCTCGAATGCGGCGGGAGGATCGATCTTGCGGACGATTTCCTTGCGGCGGTCGAGCGCGTTTTCAAAATCCGGCTGCAGCTCGAATCGCACGTGGATCGACGCCACTGCCAGCGAGCGCGCCGCCAGCCGCATGCACAGCTGATCGAGCAGCCGGCCCAGCAAAAACGAAAGCGGATCGATATCCTCGACCGCGTCGTCCAGTTCCATTTCTTCCTGAAAGAAATGGCTGGGCTCCGCAATCACCAGCGAACGCGCCACGGAGCCGCTGGCCAGCGCGTGCAGGCGGACTCCTTCCTGCCCCAGGCGCTCGGAAAGCTGCAAAACCGGAAGCTCGGCGAAGCCCGTGCACGTGCGCACGCCCCAGCGGGCCATCGTTTCAGCGGTGTCTTCGGAAAGCGAGAGCACTTCGACCGGCAGCACGCCCAGTCTCTTCGCTTCTTCGTCCGGCGGAATCACGGTGACGCCCGCAAAGCCGCGCGCGGCAATCAGTGCCGTATCGACGTTCGCGGCGATGGCCACACTCGCCAGCAATCCACATTCGTTGGCGCGCCGCGCCAGATGCGCGCCGATTTCGGGTTCGGCGCCGAAGAGCTGCTCGAGCCCGGAAAGATCAAGGACAATCGTATCCTGCGCGGTGTCTTCCATGCGCGGCGAAACGGACCAGCCGATATCCAGCAGCACGCCGTGCGCGATGGTTTCCTGCGCGGGCGAACGCGGGCGCATTTCGACGCCAGAGAATTGCGCTGCATTCAATTTCGTCATGCCGATTTCGATTCCCGCGCGCACAGCACGCTCGTTGACGGCGACCACATGGCACAGCGGTGGGTTCCCTTCGATTAGCGCCACAATTCGCTCGCGCAGCGCCGGCTCGGCCCGCACCACCGCTTGCAACATGAAATTGGGAACGAAAATGGAAGCGAATGCCATGAAAGTCCGGCGCGGCGGCAAAAGGGTGTGGGAAATTTCTCACCTTCGTCCGGGCCCTCCTTCCAAACCGCGGCTTGCAGTCTGAGCATGCAGGCGGATTTCCGCCGCCTGCGTTTCGAAACCAGCGCTGGCATCGCTCGCATCCATGAAAATACCGTCGCGCTGCATCAGCTGGTTCCCTTCCCGTTTCGCGCGCGAACGAATCATTTCCGCATATAGTTGCGAGCCTTCGAACAGAGTTCCTGGCGTGTGCGGCAGCAGAACTCTTTCCGGCGATTCCACTGCGTGCGACCAGCGCGCTTCGCGCATGCCCAGATGCAGCACCAGCGACGCGCACGTTTTTGCGTTCGATTCCTGCTCGAGCACGACCAAAATCGTCGGCGTCGATTCCACCGCGCGCCGGAAACGAAACCATACCGGCAGCGGCACGTAGCGCACCGTCTGCGCCGGCGTGTCGCCGAAATCGAGAGCGATCATGCCGAAGCCGCCGCCCTGGATCAGCAGATCGGTGGCGCGTAAAGCCTGATCCACCGTCTTGCAGCGCACCCAGAGCAGATGCTTCAATTTCACGCCGGCCGCTTCGGCGGAAATCGGATCGAACGCGTCGCGCGCATCCACCAGCGCGCATACCTCCGAGGCCGACGTGCGCGAGGCCAGCGCCGAAACCAGCAGGCTGGTACGCCCGGAGCAGGGAGGGCCGTAAATTTCCGTCAGGCTGCCGCGGGGAAATCCGCCGGTGAGCGCGTCGATGGAGTGAATTCCGGCCGGAACCGTTTCTACCGCGGGGCGTTCGCGATATTCGAACGGGCTGGCTACGCGCGCGCCGAGCGCGGATTCGACATGCAAGCGCAACGCAGCAGCTTTGGAGCTCATAGTCGGCCGCGAAGGCAAAGGGGAAGGAGTGAATCAGTTTCGCTTTTTCTTCGCCTTAAGATTCTAGATTTTTCACTGCAGGGATGTCAACTAGGAAGGCTCCCTGAATGCCGTCCGAAAAAACTGGCCGCTTTTGATTTTGGGGGATGAGGAAAACTTAATACGCGGATTTTTGTGAGGCTTCTGCTTTTCCGTCGCGCATCTCGCACACAATAGTAACGCCGCTGCTGGTGCCGAGGCGCGTGGCGCCCGCTTCGATCATTTTAAGCGCATCGGCCGCCGAGCGAATTCCGCCGGACGCCTTCACGCCGATTGTCACCGCGCGGCGCATGAGCCTGACATCTTCTACGGTTGCGACGCCGCCCAGAAATCCGGTCGACGTCTTCACGAAATCAGCGCCCGCCTTTTCGCAGATTTCGCAGGCTGCGCGCTTTTCGTCGTCGGTGAGCAGGCCAGTCTCGAGAATCACTTTGAGTAACGCTTTTTGTGCGTGCACGGCTTCGGCGAGGGACGCCACGTCGGAATGAACGAGCTCGCGATTACCCGATTTCAGCGCGCCGATATTCATCACCATGTCGATTTCGCTGGCGCCCAGCCGCATGCATTCTTTCGCTTCACACACTTTCACTTTGGTCAGCGTGGCGCCCAGTGGAAAACCGACCACCGCGCCCACTTTCACGGCACTGCCCTGCAATTTCGAAACGCATTGTACGACATTCGAGGCATTCACCATCACCGCGCCGAATCCATATTCGCCCGCTTCGCCACACAGCTTCGTTACTTGGTCCGGCGTGGCCTCCGGCTTCAACAACGTGTGGTCGATGATCTTCGCCACCGATTGCCAGTCGTGTGGCAACGATTTCGCGTCCGATTCCGAATTTCGGCTCGACATAGTGATTAGATGTTACTACGCTATCTGAGGATTTCCCCTTTCACGTGGATGGTAGCCCTGCGTGGAGGGGCATCCAGACCCTTGATGGCCAAACAATCTTCCAATGTCAAGATTCGAGCCCGGCTTACGGCCGCAGCCAAGCGTGCCATGAGAAATGCCCACGCGCCCTACTCGAAATTTAAGGTCGGAGCCGCGCTGCTGACGACCACTGGCAAGGTTTTCGTGGGCTGCAACGTCGAAAATGCCTCGTATGGCATGACGAATTGCGCCGAGCGGACCGCGATCTTCACCGCCGTCGCTCAACTTGGGCCGAAAATGGAAATTCGCGCCATCGCCGTCGCCAATAACCAGAACGCGCCCTGCTCGCCCTGCGGCGCGTGCCGCCAGGTGATTTACGAATTCGGGCCCCAAGCCATAGTTTTCTTTCGCGGCAAATCCGGCGAGGACCAAGAAATGCCGATCACTCTCCTGCTGCCAGAGGGATTTCGCCTCAAGTGAGCCGCTCCGCTGAATCCGCCGGCGACGGCGCTTTCCGCGCCATTGACG
The DNA here is from genome assembly GCA_963800535.1 of uncultured Acidobacteriota bacterium. Classification (GTDB taxonomy): domain Bacteria; phylum Acidobacteriota; class Terriglobia; order Acidiferrales; family UBA7541; genus Palsa-295. The sequence continues at coordinate 104,165 of CAWDBK010000010.1, read as the reverse complement.
TGATCCGCAAGAAACGCGACGGCGGCGAGCTTTCGCGTCCCGAAATCGAATTTCTGGTGCGCGGCTACACGGCCGGGCAAATCCCCGACTATCAAGTATCCGCATGGCTGATGGCCGCGCTGCTGAAGGGACTGACACGCGCGGAAACCACCGCGCTCACCGACGCGATGCTGCACTCGGGCGAGCTGCTCGACCTCTCCGAGCTGCCTGCAGCAAGAATCGACAAGCACTCGACCGGCGGCGTGGGCGATAAGACTTCTCTCGTGCTGGCGCCACTCGTGGCCGCGGCCGGTCTCTACGTGCCGATGATTAGCGGCCGCGGCCTGGGCCACACCGGCGGCACGCTCGACAAGCTGGAAGCGATTCCCGGTTTCAACGTGAAGATTTCGCTCAAGCGCTTTCGCGAGATCCTGCGCACGTGCGGCTGCGCGATGATCGGCCAGACGGCGGAGATCGCGCCCGCTGACCGGCTGTTTTATTCGCTGCGGGACGTCACCGGCACGGTCGAAAGTCCTTTCTTGATCTGCGCGTCGATCATGAGCAAGAAATTGGCGGAGGGCATCGACGGGCTGGTGCTCGATGTGAAGACCGGCTCCGGCGCGTTCATGAAAACCGACGAGGACGCCGCGTTTCTGGCCGAACTGATGGTTGAGACCGGACAGCGCATGGGGAAAAAAGTAGTGGCGCTGCTCACGGACATGGACCAGCCGCTGGGATCGAAAGTCGGCAATGCGCTGGAGGTCGATGAAGCAATCGACGTGCTGCTGGGCGGCGGCCCGGACGACCTGCGCCAGCTCTGCCTGGAGCTGGGCGCATGGATGATTCATCTGGGCGTGCAGGCCGGAACGATCGACGACGCCAGAAAACTGGCGCAGGAGATGATTCGCTCCGGTGAGGCGATGAAGAAATTCCGCGAGCTCGTGAAGCTGCAGGGCGGCGACGTCGGTGCCATCGACGATCCCGCAAAATTACCGCGAGCGAGATTCTCGATGAAAGTCACCAGCCCCTCAAGCGGGTTCGTCGCCGCAATTCAGTGCGAGGATGTAGGCACGGCCTGCGTGGTGCTAGGCGGCGGGCGCGAGAAAAAGGAAGATTCCGTCGACCCCGCCGTTGGCATCGTGCTCCACAAGAAGGTCGGCGATGCTGTGGAATTTGGCGAGAGCCTGTGCACGGTGCACTACAACTCGGACGCGCGAGCCGCCCGAGCTAAGGCGCTGATGGAGCGCAGTTACCGCGTCGGCGATTCCATTCCCGCGCCCCGTAAACTGATTCATCGCATCATTCCCGCGCAGTAAAGCGGAATCAGCCGCTTCGGCTGAGATTACGAGGCGAGGCTCGCGAGCGTTTCAGCGAGCACCAGCGTGCCGCGGGCGATATCTTCCGGTGACGCGTATTCGTCGGGCCGATGACTGTAGCCGTTGCGGCAGGGGATGAAGAGCATCGCCACGGGAGCGATGCGCGCGATGAAAAGCGAGTCGTGATAGGCGCGGCTGATCATGCGTTGAGACGCGATTTCGTGCTTTTGGGCGGCTCGAGAAAGCGCCTCGATCAAAGCCGGCGCGCAGTCGGCGGGCGCGTCCGCATTTAGCAGATCCGTGGCGATCGAGACTTTTCGTTTCTCGGCGATTTGCTTCGAAGCGTGCTCGATCGCCTGCATCGCACCGTCGCGCCGTGCGAGATCCGTGTCGCGCACATCCAGCGAAAGCCGGACGCGACTCGGGATGCTATTCACCGCGCCGGGGAACACGTCGCAAATTCCGACCGTTGCCACGCTATCGATCGACCCGGTCGTTCGGGCAGCGGTTTCGACCGCGAGAATCAATTCGGACGCGGCGCAGAGCGCATCGCGACGATCGGGCATCACCACTCCGCCGGCATGGCCGCCCGAGCCTTCGATCGCGATTCGTGCGCTGGCGGGTGCGGCGATTTTCGTCACAATTCCGAGCGGCACGCGATCGCGCTCGAGCAGCGGGCCCTGCTCGATGTGCAGTTCGACCCAGGCTTTGTAATAGCCGCGCGCCAGCGGCACTTGCTCAAGTTCGCCTGTCATTCCAGCAGCGCGCCGCACTTCGTCGACGGAAGCGCCATCCTTGTCTTTCAACTTGCGCGCGGCCTCGGCCGACAGACTGCCCGCAAGCATGCGGCTACCGATGCAGCCGATCCCGAACCGCGTGGGCTCTTCGGACGTGAGCAGTAGCAGCTCAATCGAAGTCCGCGGCCGAAATCCATCCCGTTGCAACGCGCGAATGGCTTCGAGTCCGCCAAGCACGCCCACTACGCCGTCATATTTTCCGGCGTTGGGGATAGCGTCGATGTGCGAGCCGGTACCGATCACAGGCGCGCTGACGTCCGAGCTCGCCCAGCGAGCAAACGTGTTGCCGATCGCATCAACGCGCACGGCAAGACCCGCCGCTTCGCAGCGTGCGCGCAGCCAGGCGCGCGCCTTCATATCCGTAGGCGTGAAAACCACGCGCGTTACCGCTGGCGTTTCCGCATCGGAGATGGCGGCGAGCTCGTCGATCTCGCTGGAAAGCAGTTCTGAATCGATCGTCAGCGGCATGAAAACATTCCGATCTATTTGCCGGGCAGCGGGTGCCGGTTCCAGTCCTTATAGATCAAATATTTCGCGGCCTTTTTGCCGATCGCGCCGAACCACTGCGGACACCACGGCCCCATCCAGATAAAATCGCCGGCCGTCACCGGATGCCAAGAATCGCCGAGGCGATAGATCCCCCCGCCTTCCAGCATCAGCAGCCCATGCTCCATTACGTGCATTTCCACCATGCTTAGAGACGCGCCGGGCTGATACGTCATGGTGTTCACAGCGCAGTCGAAGCTTGGCACATCCGGCAGCAAGCCTTTTACTTGAAGATCGGGATCGTCGCCCAGAGCTTTCGAGCTGACTTCATCTTCACTCGCCAGAATCAGGCTCGGCGGCTTCACGCTCGCGACCGGCACGTACGACTTCTCGATCACTGCGACGCGGCTCGCTTTCGTCGAAACGACTCCGTGCGCCATCCCCTCCGGCAGAAATGCGTAGCCGCGCGGACCGAGCTCATCCTTTTTTCCCTTGGCGTCAACTTTTACGGCGCCTTCGAGCACATAGACGAAGCGCTGCGCGGAGGTATCGCCGAGCTCGCCGCCCGTCTCAAATTCAGCCGTGTACTGAGTGAACGCCGCGCCCATCGCCGGCGCCACGTGCACGATGGCCATGCATTTCTTCATGCCCGGCAGCGGCGCGCGCACGAACGTATCGGGAGTCAGAAGCAAATGATCGGAGCGGCGGGCGCTGCGTGTTTCGCCAAGATTATGCAAGTTTCGTTCTCCTTTGAATCGCGTGCGATTCGGCCAGCTGCGCGAGCAGCAGCGAACCCGCTTCGATCGCCTTCGCCACGTCTTCCACGCGTACTGTCTCGGCCGGATCGTGGCTGATGCCGCCCGGCGTACGCAGAAAAATCATGGCGGCCGGAACTTTTTCCGCCAGAATCATGGCGTCGTGTCCCGCGCCGCTGACCATGCGGTGCGGCTCGCATCCGGCGCGGCGAATCGCATCCTCAGCCAGGCGCGCGAGCTCCGCGTCCATCGCCACGGATGGCTGATCCAGCATCGCCGCGTGCCGCATCCTCAATCCGCGGCGCTCTGCAATCTCCGTCCCGGCGCCGACGAGCGTATCGACGACCGCGCGGCGAACCTCATCCGAACCGTGGCGCACATCCAACGTCGCGCGCGCTTCCCCGGCGATCACGTTAACGGCGCCCGGCTTCGCCGCAAGGCTTCCCACGGTCGCCACGAGGTCGGCCACTCGCCGCGCTTCCCGCTCGACCGCGCCAATCCATTCCGCCGCACCAGCCATGGCGTCGCGGCGCGCGTTCATCGGCGTGGTGCCGGCGTGGTTCACGCTTCCGGTAAACACGACTTCCATCCGGCTCTGCCCCGCGATCGCTTCCACAACTCCGAGCGCCCGATTGATTCCGTCGAGCACCGGCCCCTGCTCGATGTGAAATTCGAGAAAGCCCAGTTCATCACCCGTGACGCGCGCCGCGGAAATCTCGCGCGGGTCCAGGCCGAAATCCTCGATCGCTCGCCGCACGGAAATCCCCGCAGCGTCCTGGCGCGCGAGAAATTCGGCATCGAGCCGGCCCACGAGCGCACGGCTGCCAATGAACGGCGCACCAAATCGAACGCCTTCTTCCTCTGAAAACCCCAGCAACTCGACGCCAAACGGCAATCTCTTGCCCTCAAGTGCCTCTATAAGAGCCACGCCCAAAACCACGCCCAAGATTCCGTCGAATGCTCCAGCATTCGGCACTGTATCGAGGTGCGAACCAATCAACAATCGCGGCGCATCGCGTTCGGCGGCCGCATACAGCGCGCGTAGATTGCCCGCCGCATCGATCCGCACATCCACTCCGAGCAGCGCAAGCCAGCCGGCAATTTCACGGTGAACTTCGCGCATGGGTGGCGACAAGAACGTCCGCCGCGTGCCGCCGGAGTCTTCGCTGTAAGTCGCGAGTTTGCGGCAACGCTCGATAGCGATTCTCGCTCTGCTTTCGTAGCTCATGAGCGCCGCAATCTCACTTGTGACGCCGGACCGTCGCTTCGATATATCCATGCGGCTCGTCGGTGGGCACGAAAAGTTCGTTCGGATTCGTCTGCCCGAAGCGCGAAAGGTCCACCAGCAGGCAGTGCAGATTCGGCATCGTCAGATCGATTTCGTTCACTTCCGGAATTTGTTTGAGGACCGCCTCGCCCAGTGCGTAGAGCGTGTGCTGCACGGATTTGCTGTCGTGAGCAGCGAATTCGGCCAGCAGGATGTTTCGAATTTTCTCGCGAACCGACGCATAGGCTACGATGTCCGTGCCGTACTCCCAGCTTGCCTTGAGTGCAGTGCCGAACAGGCGATCCGCCGTCGGCGGCAAAGTCGTCAGCGAATCCTGTATGTAGCCTTCGAATCCCGATCCCGCTGTCTTCATGATCACCAGGTTCTCGAGACCTGACCGGATCGAAAGCTTTCTCTGCGGCGCGCGCGTCACTTTGGTCACCGCCCGCTCGCCGCTCGACTGCACGAACGTGGTCGGATGCGGTTTGCCGTTCACTTCCACGCGCTCCCAAACCTTCTGCGAAATGTTCACCTCGGCATGCGACACCTGCGGATTGCGCCGCAGCAAAAAATCGACCACCTCCTTGCCGAATTCTTCCATACAACTGGCCGCGGAATCGCGTGCCAGGGAGTACACCGTATTCTTCATCGTATCGGTGGCTAGAATCTTGCTGTTGTCGCCGTCCGTGAAGCAACTTTCGAAATCTCCCTGCAGCAAAATCTCGACGGACCATTCCTGAAATTCATGCCGGTCGGCGTCGCGCTTCACCCGCACCAGCCGCACGCGCGACTTTCCGTATCGATTTTGCGCCAGCGCCATCGTTTCTCAGCTCCCGCGATAGGTGGTGTAGCTGTTTGGACTCAAGAGTAGGGGAACATGAAAATGTTCCTCGCCCGTGCGAACGGTGAATTGCACCTGCACGAGCGGATAGAGCCCTTCGATTTTCTGCGCCGTGAAATAGCTTTTCGTGTCGAAGCTTAGGCGGTAATTCCCCGCCCCGAGTGTCGCGCCGCCGCCGAAGAGTTGGGTACACCTTCCGTTCGCGTCCGTCCGCCCCTCGCCAACCAGCTGCCATTTGTCCGGGCCTTCCTCTCGCTCCAGGCGCACTGGCACTTCGGCCGCCGGCTTTCCCCGCGCGGTGTCCAGCACGTGCGTGGAAATTCCGCTCATGCGCGCAGCCACTTTTTCAGGCGCAGTTGAGCGATCTGCCGCTGCTGCTTCACCGATTCGCGCAATTCCGTCACCGCGTCATTCTGCAACCGCTGCCGCAAAATCGCCAGGATTTCGGGGCTGGTCTTTCCCGTGGCGCATACGATGAAAATCCGTCCGAACCGGTGCTCGTACTCGCGATGCCCATTCGCCAGCGCGGCCTTCGTTTCGGCGTCGGCAGCCGTCGCCGCGTCTTGTTCCTGCGCCGACCACGCAGCGGATTGTTTCGGCGCTGCCTGCGCGGGCTTTATCTCGCCGATGCGCGGGTGCGCGCGAAACGCTTCGAGCCAGTCCTCTTCGCGCAAGCTCGAGCAGACCGCATCCGACGCCGCGAGCACGGCGGATTCGCTAGCGAAGGGTCGCCGCGCCGCCATTTCGCGCGCCCACACGCGCGATCCACAGCACGCCAAAATTTCGCCCTCCGCTGTGGCCGGGTCCAACGCGTTCCAACGCGTCAGCGTTTCGGCGCTCACTTCCGGCTGTGCACGCAGTTGCTCCAGAAACTCCAAGACGAGATTTCCGACCACCGCCGCGCGATATCGCGCCGTCGACCGAATATCGTCGATCGGCTTCACTTCGCCAGCGGCTGTTTTCGCGGCTACTGCCATCAAATCCGGGTCTAGCGATTTCCCCGTCAGCAATTGCTCCGTCGCCGTCAGCCGAATCGGCACGGGTGCGACGCTGCCCAGCGCGATCCTCACGTCCGCCACCACGCCCTTCTCCAACCGTGCCAGCGCGGCCATGGCGATCTTCGACACCGCCTGCGCGTTGCGCGTGCCGATTTTCCGCCCGTGTTGTACGTACGCGGAAAACTTCCGCGGCAGACACACGGCTCGGATCAGCTCATCCGCCGCCAACTCCATCTTTTTGTATCCGGTGTGAAACGTCGCATAAGGCACGCGCCGCTCGCCACGCGCGGAGACCAGGATCAGCTCCGCGCCATACGCCAGAAGCGCCGGCAGCGAATCCCCGGCTGGGGAAGCGTTCACGATGTTTCCGCCGATCGTGCCGCGGTTCTGGTTGGCGATGCCGCCCACCCAGCCAGCCGCCTGCGCGAGCAAAGGAAATTCGCGCGCGATCGATTCATTCCCGCGCAAGTCAGTGTACGTCGAGCCCGCGCCGATTTGAACCTCGCCCGTCGAAACGGCGATCCGCCGCAGCTCCGGCAGACGCGCGATGCTCATCAGCTTTCGCGCGCGCAATGCGCCAGCGGCGTACTGAACCATCAGATCGGTGCCGCCGGCAATAGGCATCCAGCGCTCGCCCGTTGCCGTCATCAGCGAAAGAGCGCTCGGCAAATCCGAAGGCGCCACCATCTCGAATTCAGCGGGGTTCGACCTCATCGCGCCGCCCCACTCTTCGCGGCCACCGCAGCGACAGCTTCGAGAATCTGCAGATAGCCCGTGCAGCGGCAAAGGTTCCCCGCCAGCCCTTCGCGAATGTCGTCCATCGTCGGCGCTGGGTTCGCCTTCAGCAGGTGTACTGCCGCTAGAATCATTCCCGGCGTACAAATCCCACATTGCGCGCCGCCATATTCCAGAAAGGCGTCCTGAACTGCGCGTGCCCGCGCATCCGAGCCGAGCCCTTCGATGGTGACGATCTTGGAGCCCTCGGCTTGAAGCACGGGCACCAGGCAGCTATCGACCAGAGCGCCATCCATCAACACGGAGCATGCGCCGCATTCGCCCTCGCCGCATCCTTCTTTAGTGCCCGTCAACCCGAGCTGCTCGCGCAGCACGTCGAGCAGCCGCTCCATGGGATACGCGCAGACGGTTTTCCCCTCGCCGTTCACTGTGATGGAAATGTCGCGCTTCGCGGCGCCCCGTTTCGTCATCGCACTCCGGCCGAGGCGCGCGCTTCTCTTTCGCGAGCGGCTGCGGCGGTGATCACGTCGAAAATATCCTCGGGGAGCAGCGGCACGGAATCGAACGGCACGCCGAGTGCGTCCTCGACGGCATTCACGATCGCCGGCGCCGGGCCGTCCATGGGCAGCTCGCCGATTCCCTTCGCGCCGTAAGCGCCGTGCGTGTTGCCAAGTTCTTCGAAAAATACGCGAATCGGCGGCACATCCGCCGAAGTCGGCATGATGTAGTTCGTCATCTGGCCGTTCTGCATGCGACCTTCGCGCCATTCTACTTTTTCGTAGAGCGCGAATCCGATTCCCTGCGCCACCCCACCGATGATCTGCCCGCGCGCCATCACCGGATTGAGCACGCGGCCCACTTCCTGCAGCGCCACAAAATCCTCGACGGCGGCGGTGTACGAGCGCGTATCCACTGCGACCTGCGCGACGTAAATCGCCCAGCCGTACGCTGCATACGCTTCCCCTCGATATTTCTGATCGTCCCAGAATATGTTCGCCGGCGGCTCGTACTTTGCGAAGGAACGAAATGCACCGTGCGCGGCGGCATATTTCTTGCAAGCCGCGCGAAATTCCTCAGCCGTGTGGGATTCTCGCAACAAACCAGCGCGGACCAGAGTCTGCTCGATTCCGCGCGCTGCCGAGGCTACGAGTTTGCCAACCACCATTGCCGTTCGTGACGCCACTGTGGGCCCGCTATTCGGCACGTCGGTCGTATCGGGTTGCGCGATTTCGACGTCGTCGTATGGCAGGCCCAGCGTCTCCGCTGCGATCTGGCTCAGGATCGTATTCGTGCCCTGGCCGAATTCCGTACTGGAAACCAGCACCCGCACACGACCCTCGGTCGTACCTTCGACGCCGACCACCGAGGCGAGGTAACGCTCGCCCGAACCGGTGAATCCCGCGCCGTGCAGAAACGCCGCGAAGCCGATTCCCGCTTGATTGGGCTGCCGTCATTTTCACGCTCGAAAGTTTTCTTTTTCTCGTAATAGCCGGCGTGCGCCAGCGCGCGATCGAGCATTCCGGGCAGGTCAACCTCTTCATTGATCGTCTGCTCGGTAATGGTCTGCGCGCCTTTCTTCAGAAAATTCACGCGCCGCACTTCGACAGAAGACAATCCGAGTGTTTTTGCGATGCGGTCCATGTGCCGCTCAATCGCGAAGAGGCTCTGCGGCGCGCCGAAACCGCGAAACGCGCCGTGGGGCGGCGCGTTGGTCGCCACCGCTTTCGCGCGCACCTCGACCGCCGGCCATTCGTACGGGCCGCCCGCATGAATCGTCGCGCGAGACAAAACCACGGGTGAAAGCGTCAGGTATGCGCCACCGTCGATCACCAGATCGATTTCACCGCCGAGGATCTTGCCGTCTTTGCGTACGGCGGTGCGGTGGCGCGTCCGCGAAGGGTGCCGCTTGGTCGTCGCCACCATGTCTTCCAGGCGATCGTAAATGATCTTCACCGGGCGGCCCGATTTCATCGCCAGCAAGCCCGCGTGACCGGCGATCATCGACGGATATTCTTCCTTGCCTCCGAACGCACCGCCGGTTTCCGTCTGCACCACGCGCACTTTATTTTCGGGGAGCGCGAAGAGTGCCATCATGGCCTTGTGCACGTAGTACGGGCACTGCAGCGATCCCAAATCGTGACGCCGTGTCAGCGTCGTACGTGGCGATTATTCCGTTCGTTTCGATGTAGAGCTGTTCTTGAGCGCCGGTGAATACTCGCCTTCGACGATGAAATCGGCTTTTGCCCACACGCTATCGACGTCGCCTTTCTGAATTAAATATTTCTTGAAGACATTATCCGCGCCCCAGATGATTTCGTTCTGCCGTTCGCTTTCCTCGATCGTGAAAATCGGCGGCAGCGCCTCGTATTCGATTTCGACCGCGGCGATGGCTTTCGGCAAGGCGTGACGGTCGGAATGCGCAAGCAGCAGAATCGGTTCTTCGGGATGATTCACGATTCCGTCCGCGAGGCAGGGCTGATCGTTTTCGATCAGGCGCAATGCAATTTTTCCCCGGAATGTCCTTCGCGGTGACCATACACGAATTCGTCCCAGTGGATTCCATCGCCGAAATTGATTTTCTTGATTTTGCCGCGGGGAATGCGGCTGCGGACGGTCGCGCCGTACAGCATGTCCGGCAGCGTGATGTCGTCGATGTACCGTGCTCGTCCCGTGACTTTGTCGCGCCCTTCTTTTCGCGGCGCCGACACCCCAATTGTCGCGGGCCCTGGCATCGTGGTTGCCTGCTATTGTGACCGAAAATCAGTCATATTTGAACGTTTCATTGCCACATCCCTTTACTTTCGGTATTCCCTTCCCATCGGACCGTCCGGAAATTCACCGTCGGCGTAAACGATTTTGCCGCGCAAGTAGGTCGCTTTCACGACGCCGCGAAGCCGTTCGCCCATGTACGCAGAGACCGGATGTTTGTAGTGCAAGCGATCCGGCGTGATCGTGAATTCCGCGTCGGCGTCGAAAACGGCGAAGTCGGCGTCCATTCCGGCGGCGATTTTTCCTTTGCGTGCTTCGCAGCCTGCCAATTTCGCGGGTGCTTCTGACATCCATCGCGCGATCTCGCGCAACGTGAAGCCTCGCGCGCTGGCTTCAGTCCACATGACCGGCAGCGCGACGGAGAGGCTCGCGATTCCACCCCATGCGGATTTGAAATCACCGGATTCGAGCTGCTTCATCAATGGCGGACATGGCGAATGGTCGGTGACGACCAGATCAATCACTCCTTCGCGCAACGCTTGCCACAATTGTTCGCGATTGTCGCGGCTTCGAATCGGCGGCGCGCATTTGCGCAGGGTGGAGCCGTCCGAGATTTCTTCTGCGACGAAATGCACATAGTGCGGGCAGGTTTCGATCGTGACCGGCAAGCCGCTGGCGCGCGCCTCGCGCAACATATCGAGTGCCCGGTGCGTCGCCAGGTGCACGATGTGCAGCCGGAATCGAAACTCGCGGCAGAGCGCAAGTAACGTACGGATCGCGCTCAACTCGGCTTCGTCCGGGCGGGACTTCAGGTACGTGGCGTACGAACGCCAGTTTGCATTCGTCAGCTCGGCCGTTGCGCGATCCACGGGACCCGCAAGCTCGGCGTGGACCAGCAGCGGCAAGCCGGTGCGAACCACGCGAGGCAGCGCGGCGCGAAGCTGATGCTCTGTGACCATCGTGAATTCGGCGGTGCCGGGATGAATCAGGAAGCATTTGAATCCGAGCACGCCGGCGGCCGCAAGCGGCTCGATGTGGCCTTGATTGTCCGCGACCACGCTCCCCCACGCGGCCCAGTCGACGCGGCATTTGCCGACAGCCGCGGCGCGCTTCAGGGCCAAAGCTGCCACGTCGCTGGTCGAAGGGATGCAATTCAGCGGCATGTCGACGAGCATGGTGTAGCCACCTGCGGCTGCGGCACGCGTTGCCGTTTCAAAGCCTTCCCACTCCGTGCGGCCGGGCTCGTTGATGTGCACGTGCGAATCAATCAGCCCGGGTAGAATTGCTAATTCACCGAAATCGTGACGCTCGGCACCAGCCGGCACGCGATCGATCGCGGTCACCTCGACGATTCTTTCGCCGTCGACGATAATCGCAGCCGCCCGCTCGCCCTCCGGCGTAACCACCCGTCGCGAAATGTGGGCTTTTAAGCTCATTGCCTTGTGCTTCGAGCTCGTCGTTCTGAGCGGAGCGACCCGACGATTTGGCATTTCGACCCGCTCTTGCGGGTCGTCGGATTACGCAGTCGAAGAATCTCTCCCACGCTTCAACGACAGCCTCATATTACCAGTCCACCTAGCCGCGATTGATACATCCCAATCCTTGTTATAATTCGCGCATGAAATCGCTGCGCGATGCCGCCACACAGGCCGAAATCCGCGAGCGCCTCTTGCGCGTGACGCCCGACGCACCGCGCCTGTGGGGACGCATGAACGCGCACCAAATGGTCTGCCACCTGGCCGATTCGTTTCGCGCTGTGCTCGGCGAGCGGCCGCTGCCAATGGTGAAAACGCCCATCCCGCGCGCCATCATGAAATTTCTCGCGCTCGACGTACCGATGCAATGGCCCCACGGCCTGACAACTGGGGCGGAGATCGACCAATTCATCGGAGGCACGCGGCCGACGGAGTTCGCAGCTGACATTGCCGGGCTGGGAGTTCTGTTCGAGCGTTTTGTTTCCGACCCACCCGCAATCGTGCCGATGCATCCGTTTTTCGGGACGATGAGCGAGCGCGACTGGTTGCGCTGGAGCTACCTGCACATGGACCATCACCTGCGCCAATTCGGTAGCTAGCCGGGCAAATAGTTCCCAATGGAAATTCCGATGTGACTCGCGGCCACCGAGTCGCGGTCTTCGCCTTATACTGCTGCTTCGCGTTGGCACGGGGACGCGATCACGATGAAGAACCCTTTCATGGCGCGCGCCATTGAGCTGTCTATTGAAAACGTTCGCACGGGACGCGGCGGACCCTTCGGCGCGGTGGTGGTGAAGGACGGCAAGATCCTGGCCGAGGCCGCCAACAGCGTGACCGCCACCAACGATCCCACCGCGCACGCCGAGATCATGGCCATTCGCCAGGCGTGCAAGAAGCTTGGCGCGTTCGAGCTGCCCGGTTGCGAGATTTACACGTCGTGCGAGCCGTGCCCGATGTGCCTGGGGGCGATTTACTGGGCGCGGCCGGATCGCGTTTACTATGGCAACACGGCGGCGGACGCGGCGAAGGTCGGGTTCGATGATTCGTTCATCTATAGTGAAATCGCGCTGCCGCCCGAGCGGAGGAAGATTCCCATGGTGCGGATGATGCAGGACGAGTCCATCGAGGGCTTTCGGGCGTGGGAGAAGTCGGTTAGGAAGATTCCATATTGATATTGCTTGCCCGAAGAATGCCGCGCTGAAGGCCACGCCACTACGTTCACACCCACACCTTACAAAGGTTACTGTGCACCGCTTAGGAACGCGTAGCGGAGTAGAAACAAGACGCTGAGGACCCAGATCAGCGGGCTGATGTCTTTGTGCCGCCCGGTGAACAACTTCAAGAAGGTGAACGAGAGCAGGCCGAGGCTCAGGCCGGTGGCGATGCTGAACGTCAACGGCGTGGCGATCAAGGTGAGAAACGCCGGCACCGATTCGGTGTAATCGCCCCACTTTACCGCGGCGACCGAACCGCACATCAGCGCGCCGACCAAAATAAGCGCGGGTGCCGTGGCGTAGGACGGAATCGCGGAAACCAGCGGCGCGCAGAACATCGCGGCGGCGAAGAGCGCCGCGACCACCAGGTTTCCAAGGCCCGTCCGCGCTCCTGCCGCCACTCCCGCCGCGCTTTCGATGTAGCTCGTGACTGTAGATGTACCGGTAAGCGCGCCCGTGATCGTGCCGAACGCGTCCGCCAGCAGCGCGCGGCTGGCGCGTGGCAATTTGCCGTCGCGCAGAAAACCGCCCTGTTCGCAGACGCCGACGAGCGTGCCGACGTTGTCGAACAGATCGACAAAGAAGAAAACGAAAACCAACTCGCCCAAGCCGATTTTCGTTGCCGAGCGCAAGTCGAGCTTCAGAAATGTGCCGGAAGGATGCGGCCACGAGAGAATGTGCGCCGGCCACTGGCTGACCTTGAACGGAATCCCCAGCAGGGTGATCGCGACGATGCCGATCAGGATGGCGCTGCCGACGCGCTTGACCATCAGGATCGCGATCAGCAGGATTCCAAGAGCCGCAAGAAACACCTGCGGATTCGATGCTTTCCCGAACGCGACGAACGTCGAGGGGTTTGCCACGATGATATTCGCGTTGCGAAATCCCACGAAGGCGATGAAAAGGCCAATGCCGGCGGCGGTGCCGTGCTTCAGGCAATCCGGAATTCCGTTGACGATCTGCTCGCGAACGTTCGTGAGCGTGAGAATCAGGAACAGCGCGCCGGAAAGAAAGACGACGCCCAGGGCGGTTTGCCAAGGGATGCCGCGGCCGATGACGATCGAATAGGTGAAATACGCGTTGAGCGACATGCCGGGCGCGAGCGCGATGGGATAATTCGCCCAGAGGCCCATCACCAAAGTAGCCAGCGCCGCCGAAATGCAGGTAGCGAAGAGGACGCCTTCGACGGGCATGCCGGCTTCGGAGAGGATGCGCGGATTCACGACCACGACGTAAGCCATGGTCATGAAAGTGGTGAGGCCGGCAAGCAGCTCGGTGCGAACCGTGGTCATGTTCTCGCGAAGATGAAAAATGCGCTCGAGCAAGCCTGCGTCTCCTGAATAAAAGTGAGCCACTATAGGGTGGGCGTGCGATGGCGTCAACGAGAGATGCGCGACTGCAGCGCGAATGCCGGCATGCTAGGCCCGGTGACGCGCCTCGATCCGAGCTTGCGCTCGAGGTTGATTGAATCGAGATCGGCGGAGCACCCACATGATTATGTGCCACTAAAATAGCCCCGTTTCTGTGTCGAATAGTTTGTGAACCGATCGTTTGTTTTCAGCGAGTTAGGGCGATTTCTATTCGGCTTCAGTGTCGAATAGAAACGAGCAAGAAATGATGCGCCGGGCGCTGGCGGCGACGGCATGACGGCGTCGTTGCGACGATGGTCGAGCGGCGAACCGGGTTCCATTTTTCGCGTTCCCCTCGCGGCCCGGGGCAAACTCCGGGCGGCTGGGAAAACGCTAGCACGCGAGAGCGTGTGGCAAGAGATTGCATCCCTGTGGACTTTTTCTGGAGCGGCCCGCCTCGGAGCTTGCCTTCTTTGTCGAAGCTGACGGAGCGAGTTATTTCTTTGCTGGAATGAAAACCGGCACGGGCGGCGACACTTTGTAGACTTTAGAGAAATCACCCTGGTTTACGGCTATGCCCACACGGCCGCGCGAGTCGATGTAGACGAGGGGCTGGCCGACAGGGACGTCGCCGAAAGTCTTGTGGAACGGGAAAGTGTAATTTTTCTGATCGATCTTCAGCGTAACTTTGTCGCCGTAAGCGTACCCGAGATTCTTGAAGTCGGAGCCCTGGACGTCGGTGATCAGACTGCCGAAGGGGTCGTCGAGCCCGATCACTTCGCCAGTGATGCCGTTGGCGGCGACGGTTGCTGTTTTCGGCTGCAGCTTCACGAGGTTGTCGACCACAGGACCGGCCTGAGTCCAATCTTCGCCCAAAGCCAGATGCGCCCCGGTGGGCGAGAAAATGTCGCGGCCGTGGAAAGTGGAGGAAATTTTGTCGCCGATCATCCAGTTCGTGTTGGTGATCTCGCGGGCGCCCTCGATGCCGTCGCGATCGGCGACGGGAGAGATAAGGCCGTTATCGGGGAGAACGAAATATTGTCCCTTTTTCGATTTGACGATGACGGCTTTGCGCGAGGTGCCGACGGTGGGGTCGACGACCACGACGAAAACGGTGTTGGCCGGGTAGTACGGCGTGACGCCGTATAGGAAGCGCGCGCCTTCCTCGATGGAGAAAGGCGTGACTTGTTGCGTGATGTCCATAATGCGGGCGTCGGGAGCGATTTGGAGCATCACGGCTTTGCAGATGGCCACGGCGTCGTTGGCCGTGCCGAAATCGGTCATGAACACGATGGTCGGACGCGAGGTTCGCGTTTTGGCGTCCGATGGATTCGAGCTCGCGGTGCAGCCGGCGAGCGTGAGCGCGGCGATCGCCAGTACCGCGAGAAGATGTGTGCCACGGAATTTACGGATCAAGTGCATGTGCTCTCCCATAAATGCGTCGCGCGTTATGCCCTATGTCACTTTTCGCGCTGCGCTACCAGCAGCAGCACTATACCGATAACCGTGAACATTCGGAACGCGGCGGATTGGCCGTTCCAATTGGCCGATTGCCAGCATCAGGAACCATTCCCCGCCGACCGCCAGGAAGGCGATGAGCCACATCAGCAGGCTGAGCGTCAGCGCGGCGATGGCCACGCCCTTGGCGCGGTCGAATTCCGCGCCATCCGCGTTGAATGTGCGCGCCATGCGCGCGGCGCCCCACCAGCAGAGCAGCATCGTCAGAGCTTCCCACGCGATGATCGAATCGTAAAACGACTTGTGCACCGCGGAAGAATTGATGGCGCGCCACATGCCGTGGTTACCGGCAAAAGTCGAGTCCATCATCAGGACGTGGCGGACAAATTGGTAGTTCGAATCGTAGTCCGTGAGGTTGTTGAAGACCACAAAGAGATAGAAAATCGCCACGCCGAAAACGAGAGCGATTTTGGCGGCGCGCAGCATCAGCGGGCCTCCGTCGGCACGAACGTGCGGAAATACGTGATCAGCGCGGCCATGGTCGCGTCGTCGTACTCCGGGCTGGCGGCCATTTGCGTCTTCGGATTTTTCGACTGCGGGTCGCGGACGTAGGCGGTGAAGAATTCAGGCGAGTGCGCGGCCAGAGTGGCGAGCACGTTCCAGCCGACGCCTGATTTTGCGCCGCCGGTAGTGCCGTTGTAATGGCAGCGCAGGCAATTTTGTTCGGCGATCCGGTACCCGGCGCGCGCGGACTTTGCGCCGGCGTTCGGTCCCTGCGGTGCGACGGGAGCCAGGAACGATTTTTCGACTCGGAATTGCAGGCCGGTCACGCCCCAAGGGATTTGCGGCTCGTCGCTGTGAGCCAAAATCTTGAACGCGGGCGCGAAATGTTCGTGGGCGATCATGTACGGGCCGTAGTCGTCGTCTTTTGCGTCCGCAAGCGCCGCGCCGTTCATTTCCGTGACCAGCACGGGGTGATGCGTGGCGAGGTAGGCGCGCGGATAGTGCGCCTGATATTTGTCTTTGCAATCGGCAACGATCATTTCGTCGGCGGCAATGCCGAGCGCGGCGGCGAGCTTTTCGAGCGTGACCGCGCGAACCTGTGTCGCCGCCTTGAAATTGCCGTCTTCGGGAGAGATCGTGATCGGCTCCGAGAGGGCCAGCAGATCGTCGCGGGTGAGAAATCGGGACTGGTTTGGGGGGATGCCCGGGACCTCGCCGCTGATTTCCAAGTCGCCCGGCGATGTTCGCGCGGCGTGCAGATTGGCTGCGAGCGTGGATGATTCGTTCGCGCGCGCGGGCGTGGCGCCGGCCAACGGCGCAACGGCGAGCAAAATCGCGGCGATCCGAATCGTTTGCACGGCGCACATGGTATCAGAAAGGCCCAGTCCTGAAAGCGGTCGCGACCAAGTGGAAGGCAAAAGCCGAGAAGTTCTTCGATGGCACGACCCGACGGCCACTGCGGCGAGACATGGGGATGGCAGCGGGTGAGATTGCGGTGTGCTAGAGTGGCGAACTGCCGCGACGAATTCCTTTGGAAAGGCGCGACAAGCTCGCGAGGAACATCCATGGCTGCCGAACATCACGCGCGATTGACCAGGCTGGGCTACACGTTGCCGGAGCCGCCGAAGGTTGGGGCAAATTACGTGCCGGCGAAAACGGTCGGAAAGTTGGTTTATCTGGCGGGGGTGATTTCGACCGAAGGAAATGGCGTAATCACCGGGACCGTGGGTTTGGGGCGAACCATCGAGGAAGGTTATGCGGCGGCGAGGGCTTGTGGGTTAACGCAACTGGCCGTATTGAAGGCGCATCTGGGATCGCTCGATGCGGTGAAACAAATCGTGAGCGTGAACGGCTACGTGAACGCGGTGCAGGGGTTCGAGGATTCACCGAAGGTGATCAACGGGGCTTCGGATTTGTTCGTCGAGATATTCGGCGATGCGGGGCGCCATGTACGCGCGGCGATCGGAGTGACGGCGCTGCCGAAGAATGCGCTGGTGGAGCTGCAAGTGACCGTAGAGATCGAGGGCTAACGCGTCGTGGCCGAACACCAACTTTCTGCCGAGCCGATTCATTCCCGGTGGAATCGCGATTTGGCGCCGCGCCTGACCGTCGCGCCCGGCGACACGGTGCGCATGGAATGCCAGGACGCGAGCGGGTTGCAGGTGCGGCCCGGCATGACCGTTGCGGAATACCAGACGATCAATCGCGAAAGGATCCATGCGCTGACGGGGCCTATTTTCATCGACGGCGCAGAACCGGGCGACGTGCTGGAAGTGGATATTTTGGAGGTGGCGCATCGGGGCTGGGGCTGGTCGAGCATTATTCCGGGCCTCGGATTTCTGAAGGAAAGATTCTCGAAGCCGTATCTTTTCCTCTGGGAGCTCGAGGGCGACGAGAGCCGGTCGATGTCTCCGGCGGTGGTGCCGCTGCGGCCGTTCTGCGGCGTGATGGGCGTGGCGCCGGGGGAGCCGGGCGAATTCCGGACGCGGCCCCCGGGAATCTTCGGCGGGAATATGGATGTGCGCGACCTGTGCAGCGGCGCGCGGCTGTATCTGCCGGTGCTGAACCGCGGAGCGCTTTTTTCGGCGGGTGATGCGCACGCGGCGCAGGGCGATGGCGAAATCTGCATCAATGGCATCGAGTGCCCGTCCGACGTGACAGTTCGATTTCAGCTGCACAAGCGGCAGTCGCTGGCCGCGCCTATTGCCGAATCGCCCGCAGGGCGCGAGCGATTCGCGGAATCGGGGGCCTGGATCGCGATCGAGTCCTCCACGGATGCCGCCGAGGCCGCCCGCGCGGCTACGTCGCGCATGATCGATTTGCTGGTTTCACGCTGGGATTTCGCGGACGTAGACGCCTACATCCTGTGCAGCGCGGTAATGGACCTGCACTTTGCGCAAGTCGTGAACGAGCCGATGTTTACGGTGACGGCGTCGATTCCCAAGGGCGTGCTGCCCGAACGGCGGCTCTTCTAATTTCGCGCGCGGGCATAAGCTTTTCATAAATCCAAATTAAAATTGCTGATCGGCACGAGAGAAAAAATCTATTGTTTTCCACAAGATATTTAGTCTAGCCTCGCGTCCATACTTTTTGCAGGCAGTACTCGGAAAACACAATCGGCACCGCTGAAAGGGACCGCCGCCTTTAGGTTTCATTGGGGGACGCGGCACCTGCGGAGGTGTTTTTTTGTTTTGCGCGCTATGTTGACGAGGAGACTTCACTCCATGACGAAACGCATGAGTTTTTCGTTTTTGTTTTTTGCCTCGTTCTTCTGCCTGCTGCTTAGCGTCGCAACCACAAGCCGCGCGCAACAGACACTCGGCGCCATCACTGGTACGGTCACCGATACCAGCGGTGCGGTCGTCCCCGGCACGACCGTGACGGCGGTGAATGACCAGACGCAGTTGACGCGCACCCAGGCCTCGACCGATTCGGGCGGATACCTATTCTCGAACCTGCCGATTGGCACTTATACGCTGACCTTTTCGCACGCGTCGTTCACCACACAGAAGATTCCGTCGATCACGGTACAAGCGGACCGGACCGTGACGGTGAACGCGGCTTTGAGCCTCGGATCGGTAAGCACGACCGTAACCGTTGAAGAGACGCCGCTGGTCAACGCAGTGGACACGACGAACGGCTACGTGCTGGATAAAGTGCAGATAGAAGACGTTCCGTTGCCGACCGGCAGCTTCACGGGACTGGCAATTCTTTCCCCCGGCGTGAACGCCGAGCTTCCCAGCGGCAACGGCGTAAACGCGGGCCTCGGCAACCAGCCGATCTGGGCGAACGGACAGCGCGACACCAGCAATACTTTTCTTTTGAACGGCGTTGATGCGAAGAACCTATTCAACGGCAAGAGCACCAGCCAAGTCGCGTCTGCCCGCGTCGTCAACAATACGGGTGTTAGCGGTGCGGCCAGTAGCGCGGCGTTCGAGATTCAGAGTACGGCGTCTCCCTATCTGGCGATCGGCCAGGCGATTCCCACTCCCGCTCCGGAAACGATCCAAGAAGTGCGCGTGAATACGTCCATGTACGACGCGCAGCAAGGCTCGACCAGCGGCGCGCACATTGACATGAGCACGGCTTCAGGCACCAACGACATTCACGGTCAGGCCTATTTGCATCGAGCCACGGACTGGCTCAATGCCGCGCCCTTTTTCTTCAAGCAAGATCCCAACGTTACCCAGAAGGTCCCCCAACTCCACCGAGAAGTCCCAGGCGGGACTATCGGGGGGCCGTTGATCAAGAACAAGCTTTTCGGTTTCCTCGCCTACCAGAATGTTCACGATTCCGATCAGGAAATCGGACTTGGGCGAGTGAGCGTCCCGTACGGATTCACCCAAGATGGCATCACTTCGCCGGTAACGGGACTCGTCTACCCGGCCTGCGGCACCGATCGCACGTCGCCTCAATTCAAGAATTGCGTGGTGTCAGTCGTGAACCAAGAATTCGGAGGAAGCATTTCCACCGCCGACATCAACCCGATCGCGCTCGAGCTTCTGCAAGCCAAGCTGCCAAACGGGCAGTACATGATTCCCTACGCCGACGGCATCTATCCGTCGTTCAACTTCCCGGAGAACGCCATCGTTCCTGGCACGGCTTATTTCAAGGCAAATCAGGCGGTGGCAAACCTCGACTTCATCGCCACTCCCAAGGACTCGTTGGCCCTGAAATATTACTTTCAGCACGATCCGAGTATCGCTCCCTTCGCATATTCGAGCGTGGCAGGATTCACGCAAAACCTTGACGCCGGCAGTCAGGTGGCTTCCATCACGAACACCCAGACGCTGACGCCCAATTTCAACGTGGCCGAGGTTTTCGGTTTCATCCGTGAAAAGCTGTACAGCACGATTCAGCAACCGAGCGGATTCACACCCGCCGATCTCGGGATCAATGCCTTCGGCTCAACCACGTTTCCTGGCATGACCATGTCGGACGTCCTGGGCGATGAAGGCGTTGGCTCGCTCGTCGCCTTGCAATTCGGCCAGGGCGGCGCGTCCCAGGGGGCATTCACGGGCGTGTTCCAAAACCGCTTTATGCCGTCCGCTAATGCCATCTGGATTAAAGGCAAGCACACCATTACGTTCGGGGGGGCATGGTCGTACACCCAGCTGAATACTCGCGACCGGCGCACGAATCAGGGCATCATCGGATTCGCCGACTTCTCTCAATTCGTCGAAGGCGCTGTGACTCCGTACACCGCCGACGGATTCATCACCACCTCGTTTCTGCAGGGAAATGCCGATCGCTACTACCGCGCCCATGAGTCCGGTGAGTACATTCAAGATAAGTTCCAGCTTCGCTCGAACCTCAGCGTCACGCTAGGACTGAGATGGGACTACAACGGAGGTCTGACCGAGAAAAACGGCCGCATTTATAACTTCGACCCCAGCAAATATTCCTACGACCCCACGACCGATACCATCACTTCGAATGGTTTTATCATCGCTGGCAACAACAAGGATTTCCCCACCAAGGGTGTCAGCGATTCGACGCTCACGGGCCGGCAATGGGGTTTCGCACCTCGCATCGGCGTGGCCTGGAGCCCCAAAATGTTTAACAACAAAATCGTCGTCCGCGCTGGGTGGGGCATGTACTACGACCGCGGCGAGCTTTTTGCATATCTTTCGCCCGGTTTCGCCGAGGGCGTGATTCCCGGAGGACCATTCGGGGTCAACCAGTCGCCCCCATATGTAAACAACCAAACCTGCACGAGCATCTCGCCGGATCTCTATCTCGGTTTCGTGCCCACGTGTGCATCGCCAGTCAACGCAGGTAATCCATTCGGCGGCGACTTTGCTAATCCCTGGGGTCTCAATCTCGGGCCGCCACCTTCGAATAATCCGGCTCTCATCAATGTGCCGAATGCCGCAGCGATCTCCGAGGGTGCACCGCTGTTCGTCTTCGGTGTGTACAACCGAAAGAACAAACTGCCGTACACCATGAATCAGACGCTCGACGTTCAGTGGCAGCCACGGAGTGATCTAGCGATCGATATCGGCTACGTCGGCAACTCGGGCCGTCACGAAGTCGTGCCCATCCCTTTCAACCAGTCCCGGGTCGCGTCCCCGGCCAACCCTCTCTGCGGCCCAGCGAGCACCTGCCCTGCGGGCGCGCTATTTCCGCAGTCCTATACCTACGGCTACACGCTCGACGGCAATTTACCCGATGGAAATCCCTATCAGTTTAATTTCGAAGGCGGAAACGTGGACCTTCGAGTTCCTTTCATCGGATATTCGTCGGAGTCCGAGTCTTATAGCGCAGTCGGCATCTCTTCCTACAACGCGCTGCAGACACACGTGGAAAAGCGCATGAGTCATGGGATGCAGCTCGGATTCTCCTACACTTACTCGCACGCGCTTGATGAACAAAGCGCGTTAGGTTTGTTCTTCACCGGCAACAACCCAGCCGATCCGCGGTCGGGCTACGGCAATTCCGATTTCGACCGCACGCACGTGTTCAACGTGAGCTATCTCGCGCGGCTGCACAACTTCTTCTCTGAGTCGTCGTGGCAGGGCAAAATTGCGGACGGGTGGGCGCTGGCAGGCACGATGACCTTCCAGAGCGGGCAGCCGTACAGCATCGTTGACTTCTCCGGTGCGGTAGGCAGCATTTTCTATAGCGTGAATGACGGCATCACAAACCCAATCGTTCCACTGGCGCCCGGTTGCACACCGAAATCCGCACTTACCGGGGTCGTGGGCGCCTACGGCACTGCGGCGCTTAACCCCAATTGCTTTACGCTTCCATTGTTGAACCCTGGTGACCTTAACGGCGCCATCCCGACGAATGATCCTTATGAAACCAACTTCATCCAGAAAGGACAGCGCAACATTTTCCGCCAATCGTGGCAAAAGCGCGCGGACATCTCGATCATCAAAACGACGCGAATCAATGACCGGCTGACGTTCAGATACTCGTTCGACGTGTTTAACCTTACCAACACTCCGAGTTTCGATATTCCGACCGCTGATGTGACACAGAATGAATTCTTCAACCCGTTCCCAGGGGACGGATCGCTCCCGGCGAAGCCGGATACTTGCCCGAATCCAACGAATGGCAGTTTCTACAACTGCCCGGCGGGATTGGGTGCGGTCAACAAAGTCATTGGAAGCGCTCGGCAGATTCAGATGTCGGTGGGCCTTACGTTCTAGGTTTCAATAGTGCCGAAACGACAGGGGAAGCGGCCGGCGCGATATTCTTAATGAAGGTCGCGAATTTCGTCGCGGATCCGAATTACGTTCGCCACTTCCGAGCCGTTCTTCGCAAAGCAAGCAGGCATCGACACGCGCGTTCTGCTCACCAGCGACGCAGGTTACAATCCTTTCGGCGTGATGTTCACGATGCGCGCTTCTGTGGCGCAGCCTCCCGACGTCGTCGCGAAATTCGTCCGCGCTTCGATTGCCGGTTGGCGCGGGTATCTGGGGGATCCGGCCGCCGCGCACGCCGTGATCGCGAAGCCGAAACCGGCGCTGAATCCCAACTGGATGGATTTCACCTGGCACGGGCTGCGCGACGGGCATTTCGTCGCCGGGCCCTCAGTCCCGCGAAAAGCGCATCCAAATGGTGAGGGGGCCTTAGCCCCGATGTTCGATTCGAAGCAAGGAGCCCGGTGGACCTGCTAATCAGCGGCGGCACGGTAGTCACCATGGACCCCGAGCGGCGCGTCATCGAGGATGGCGCTATCGCCGTCGAAGGCGACACCATCGCCGCCATCGGTACGCGCGCCGAACTCGAAGCAAGAATCCGCGCGGTAAAAACGATCGACGCACGCGGCGGCATCCTGATGCCCGGCATGATCAACGGGCATATGCACGCCGCCATGAGCCTATTTCGCGGCGTCGCCGAAGATCATTCGCTCGACGACTGGCTCCAACGCTATATCTTCCCCGCCGAAGCGCGCAACGTCACCGAGGATTTCGTCTTCTGGGGCACGCGCCTCGGGGTCCTCGAAATGCTTCGCGGCGGCGTCACCTGCTTCGCCGACATGTATTATTTCGAGGACGTCGCCGCTCAAGTCACAAAAGAAGCCGGGATGCGCGCCGTACTGGGTGAAACGATTCTCGATTTTCCCGCTCCCGACAACAAGTCTCCGGAAGCGGCCCTCGCGTATTGTGAGAAATTCATCGACAAGTGGAAAAACGATCCGCTGATTACGCCAGCCGTCGCACCTCACTCGATCTACACGCTTTCGACGGACAACTTGAAAAAGACAGCCGAGCTCGCCCGCCGCAAGGGAGCTCCGATCCTGATGCACATCGCCGAAGCGCCCTTTGAAAGCGACCTGAGCCGCGCCAAACACGGCGGCTCGCCCGTCCACTACCTCGAGACCATCGGCTTCCTCGGTCCGGAAGTTGTTGGCGCGCATTGTGTCTGGGTCGATTCCGCCGACATCGGTACGATCCTGAAACGCGGCGTCGGCACTGTGCACAATCCTTCGAGCAATATGAAGCTGGCTTCGGGTGTAATGCCCGTCGTGGAGCTGCTGACCGCCGGTGTGCCCGTGGGCCTCGCCACCGACAGCGCCGCCAGCAACAATAACCAGGATCTGTTTCAGGAAATGAACATCGCCGCCAAGCTGCAAAAAGTGACGCGCATGGACCCGCGCGCGCTACCCGCCTGGCAAGTGGTCGAAATGGCTACCATCGGCGGAGCACGCGCGCTGCATCTCGACAAGAAAATCGGCTCGATCGAGATCGGCAAGCAGGCCGATATTGTGCTTATCGGCACCGGCGCCACGCATTCGACGCCCATGTACAACGTCTACTCGCAGCTCGTTTACGCGCTCAACGCCCACGACGTGCTCACCGTCGTGATCGCCGGAAAAGTCGTGATGGAAGTCCGCGTGATGTGCACCATGGACAAGCCCGCCATCCTGGCCAAAGCCCACGAATACCAGCGCAAAGTAGCGGCCTCGCTCATCCAGCCCCCGCCGGTCTAGCGGCCGCGCATCAGCCCATCGCATCAGGCCCATTCTCATCGCTTTTCGGTGCAGTCTCGCCGCCGTTGCGGCTATACTACGCGCTATTTTCCGCAGCGAATGGAGCCGGGATGCACCGATTCGTGGGAGTTCTGGGCATACTGTTTGTGCTCGCCCTGGCGTACGCGATGTCCAACAATCGCCGGGCGATCCGCCTGAAAATCATCGCCTGGGGTCTGGGCCTGCAAATCGTGCTCGCATTCATCGTGATGCGCTGGACGATCGGCCAGTACGTCTTCGCCAAGCTCGGCCACGGCGCCGAATGGCTGCTGGATTTCTCCTATTACGGCTCGTCATTCATCTTCGGCGAGCTCGGCATGAAAAATTCCCCGCGCGGCTTCATCTTCGCTTTCCAAGCATTGCCCATAATTATCTTCATCGCCGCGTTTTTTGCGCTTCTCTATTACTGGGGCATCATGCAGGTGATCGTGAAAGCAGCCGCGAAAGTGATGACCCGCCTGATGGGCGCGAGCGGCGCCGAATCGCTCAACGTAGCTGCCAGCATTTTCATGGGCCAGACCGAAGCCCCTCTGACGATCCGCCCCTTTCTTCCCGAAGTCACGCAGTCTGAGCTGATGACCATCATGACCAGCGGCATGGCCCATGTTTCCGGCAGCCTCATGGGCGCTTACATGGCTTACGGAATTCACGCCGAACATCTGCTCGCGGCTGTGATCATGACCGCGCCCGGCACCATCATGGTCGCGAAAATGATCGTGCCCGAAACCGGCCAGCCGCTCACTGCCGGCCGCGTGGAAATGGCCGAAATAGAAAAGGACGCGAACGCCATAGGCGCTATCGCCCGCGGCACCGTCGATGGCCTGCACCTCGCGCTCAACGTCGCCGCCATGCTCGTCTCGTTCATCGCGCTCGTTTATCTGGTCGACGCGCTTTTCGGCGGCGCTCACAATCTGCTCGCCGCACACCACATCGGTTGGTTTCCGTCGAGCCTCGAGCAAATCTTCGGCTGGGTGTTTTCGCCGATCGCCTGGCTAGCGGGAGTTCCCTGGCATGACGCCTCGACCGTCGGTAACCTGATGGGTCTCCGCATGGTGACCAACGAGCTCGTCGCGTTCCAGCGCCTCGGCCCCATGCAATCAACGCTCGACCCGCGGTCGTTTACGATCGCTACATTCGCATTGTGCGGCTTCGCGAATTTCAGCTCCATCGGCATCCAGATCGGCGGCATCGGCGCTCTCGCCCCGAATAAGCGATCCGATCTGGCTCGTTTGGGCATTCGCGCGATGCTCGCCGGCACCATGGCCAACCTGCTCTCGGCCTCGCTCGTAGGAATCATGCTTCGATGAAGCATCTTTCTTTCGTCGTCATTCTGAGCGGAGCGACCGGACGGTTTTGCACTTCATCCCGCTCCTGCGGGATGCCCGGTTGCGCAGTCGAAGAATCTCTCCTCGGCGTGAAAAAGTGAAATCAATGAGGCCATCATCTCGGAAAGCCAGTAAGGCCGGCGACGCCTTCACCGCCGCCACTCGCGCCGCAAAATTCATCCAGTCGCGCACCAAACTCCACCCAAAAATCGCGCTCGTCCTTGGCTCGGGCCTGGGCGCCTTCGCGGACGAACTCGCCTCTCCCACGCGAATCCCCTACCCAAAGATCCCCGGCTTTCCGCGCTCCACCGTCGTCGGTCACGCCGGCCAGCTTGTCATCGGCAAATTGGGCGATGTCCCGGTCGCTGTGATGCAGGGCCGTGTACATCTATATGAAGGATATTCGCCGCAGGAAGTGGCGTTTCCCATCCGAGTGCTTGGCCGCCTCGGCATCCATTCCGCGATTCTCACCAACGCCGCCGGCGCCATCAATCGCGACTATAGCCAGGGCGCGCTCGTCGCCATCCGCGACCATATCAATCTGCAGGGCGCTAACCCGCTAATGGGTCCCAACGACGACCGCTTCGGCGTGCGCTTCCCGGATATGTCCCAGGCCTACGCCCCCGAATACCGCGCCATCGCGCAGCGCGAAGCAAAACGCATCGGCATCTCGCTCCACGAGGGAGTCTACGCCGCGCTCCGCGGCCCCAGCTTCGAGACGCCCGCCGAAATTCGCTTCCTGAAAACCGTCGGGACCGATCTCGTCGGCATGTCCACGGTCCTCGAAGTGATTGCCGCCCGTCACATGGGCATCCGCGTTCTCGGAATTTCCTGCGTAACCAACATGGCCGCCGGCATCCTCGACCAGCCGCTCACGCACGCCGAGGTAATGGAAACCGGCGAACGCGTAAAAGGTCAGTTCATCGCTGTGCTACGCGCCGTGATTCCCCGTCTCTCCGAGACTGTTTAGTCGCGCACTAAGTAAGATTGGCATGGCTCGATTTCCATTGTCCGCGCGTAGTTCCTTCCCATTGTGGAAAGCTCGAAAGAAGGAATTGGCCTTCTCGTTGCCTGGCAGGGCGCGTCGTCCCATCCGACCGCGTGTATAATACTCCGCACCCCAGGAGGAGATTTCATGCTGCGCATCAATGACGAAGCTCCCAATTTCACCGCTGAAACATCGCAGGGCACCATCGACTTCCATAAGTGGATGGGCGACGGCTGGGCCATTCTTTTTTCGCATCCAAAGGACTTCACGCCCGTGTGCACTACCGAACTCGGCTATATGGCCGGCCTCCAGCCCGAGTTCGAGAAGCGCAACACCAAGATTATCGGCCTGAGCGTCGACCCCGTGAGCAGTCACAGTAAATGGGCTGCGGACATTGAAGAGACCCAGGGACACAAAGTGAAATTCCCCATGATCGGCGACCCGGAACTTAAAATCGCCAAGCTGTACGACATGCTGCCAGCCGAGGCGGGCAACACATCCGAAGGCCGCACCGCCGCCACCAATGCCACGGTTCGCACCGTTTTCGTAGTCGGCCCGGATAAGAAAGTGAAACTGATGCTCAGCTATCCGATGAGCACGGGCCGGAACTTCGACGAAGTGCTGCGCGTCCTCGATTCGATGCAGCTCACTGCCAAACACAAAGTGGCTACGCCGGTGAACTGGAAACAGGGCGACGATGTGATCATCCTCGGGTCTGTCTCCGACGAAGAAGCCAAGCAGAAATATCCCGAGGGCTGGAAAGCCCCCAAGCCCTACATGCGAATCGTCCGGCAGCCGCGCTAGCCTCGCTCACGGAAAAGCGTCGCCGATGATCCTCAAGCAGTTCTATCTGCCGTGCCTGGCACACGCCTCCTATATCATCGGAGACGAAGAAACTGGCACGGCCGCGGTTGTGGATCCGCAACGGGACACGGACCAATACATCGCGTTTGCCGCCCAGCATGCCCTCGCCATCAAGCATGTCTTCCTGACGCACCTGCACGCGGATTTCGTGGCCGGGCATCTGGAGTTGCGCGATCGCCTGGGCGCGAAAATCTATCTGGGCGGCGCGGCGAAAGCGCAGTACGCCTTCACTCCCATGCGCGATGGCGGCATTCTGGAATTCGGCCGCGTACGGTTAAAGATCGCTCGAGACGCCCGGCCACACTCCGGAATCGATATCCATCCTGGTGTACGACCTCAGCGCCGGCGATACTGAACCGCAGGCGGTGCTGACGGGTGACACACTGTTCATAGGTGACGTGGGGCGGCCCGATCTGCGCGCGGCACTGGGATGGTCCGCCACGCAGCTGGGTGGGATGCTTTTCGATTCGTTGCACAGCAAGTTGCTGGCGTTACCGGATCGAAGTCTCGTCTATCCCGCTCACGGCGCGGGCTCACTCTGCGGTAAGGCGCTCAGCAAGGAAACCTTCTCTACGCTGGGCGAGCAGCGGCGATTCAATTACGCACTCCAGCCCATGACCAAGGAAGCCTTCATCCGCGTCGTGACGGCGGATCAGCCCGACGCTCCTGCATATTTCAACTACGACGCCGTGCTGAATAGCGAAGAACGGCCTACTCTCGATCAAACGCTGGCCCGAGTGAATCCGATGCTGCTCGACGGGGTGCTCGCGCTGCAGGAAGCCGGGGCGCAAATTCTCGATACGCGCGATCCCTCCGAATTTGCCGCGTCGCATTTGGCGGGCAGCATCAATATCGGGCTCACCGGCCAGTTCGCCACCTGGGCTGGAACCGTGCTCGATCGCGAACATCCCATCGTGATCATCGCGGACCCGGGACGCGAGGCCGAATCAACAACCCGGCTCGGGCGAATCGGCTTCGATCACATTGTCGGATATTTGGAGGATGGATTGCACAGCTTGGAGGCGCGGCTGGATCTGGTCGCATTCACCGAACGCCTCGGCGCGCCGTTTGCCGCCGAACTTCTGTCATCCAGCCAGCCGCCCCTGGCCATCGACGTTCGCGCCCCCCGCGAGCGCGATCAGAAATATATCGCCGGCAGCTTGGCGATTCCCCTCAATCATCTGGCGGAAAATATGCAAACGATTCCAAGAGAGCGGCCTCTGCTTGTGTATTGCGCGGGCGGCTACCGCTCCTCTATCGCCGCGAGCTTATTGCAACGCAGCGGATTCGATTCCGTAGGCGAAATCGCCGGCGGCATCGCCGCCTGGGAAGCTGCGAAACTCCCGGTTCACGGGCCTTCAAACTAGAAGTCTCGCCGAAAAACCGCCAGGCTCTGGCCCACGAAAAGCCCGCAACCAAGGACGGGCTTTAGGCCGGCCCAACCCGCGCGTCAAACTAACGACCGCGCCCCTTTTCGTAGACCTGCTCGAAAAACGCCAACTGCGCGCCATTCGGCGCCGGCCCGATTTCGGCTCGATCGCCCAGGACCATCGGCCGATCGCTCTTCTTGTCGTCAAACGCGGGCCACTTCGCCAGCCCCTTTCCATTCGGATCGCCGTTCGTCGCGAAATTCACCCAATACGACGACATTGTCTCCGACACCTGATGATCCAGATCCGTCCATGCGCGAGGAGGCAACAGGTTCTGGAAAATATACTGCGCTTCGGATCCGTGAGTGGCGCCCGTGCCGAGCGCGCCGCGAGGCGACGAGCTAACAGGCGCGGGAGGCTTGTGCGTGAAGTAGTAGAGAAATGTTTTCGAATGCCCCGTCTTGGTCTGTGCTCGCGCCCATATCCGCATCACGAACCCGAGTTCGTCGCGAAACGCCGCGAGCTGCGACGCGTTCGCTTCGTCGTCCGAACCCGCTGGATATAACTTCAGGAAGGCATCCGCCTGATCGCCGAATTTCTTGCGTGAGCTGTCGATGAATTTCTCCACCGTAGTCGGCTGCAGAAAGAAAGTCCCCTCGTCCTTGTTCGATCCTACGATCAGCGGCACGTCGTTCTGCTTGCCCTCGGCGAATATTTTTCCAGGGTCCTCCGGCAGCAGCCACCCATCAATCACCGGTCCGCCGCCGCGTCCCGCCTTCAGCAATTCCTCCGCCGGCTTCGCGCGTAGCTCCGCCAGGCTTCCGGCCTTCATATCCTCGGCCAGCTTCACGCCCGCTTGTTCAGCCTCAGCCAGCGTTCGCAGCGGCGAGAGAGAAAGTCCCATCCACGCCCCGCTTTCACCCGACGCACGCTGAAACAATCCCTTCGCCAACGGTGATTCCATCAGATTCGAAATGCTGGCCGATCCCGCCGAATCGCCGAACACGGTCACGCGCCGAGGATCGCCGCCAAACGCGGCAATGTTTTTCTGCACCCATTGCAACGCCGCGATCTGATCCATGAACCCGTAGTTTTCCCGACGCGTGATGCTCCGATTCCTTCGTCAATTCGGGATGAGAGAAAAATCCAAACACGCCGAGCCGGTAATTAATGGTGACCAGCACCACACCCTTACGCGCCAGCGCTTCTCCGTCATGACCGGCGCCGCCCCCGCAGCCCTCAAATACCCGCCCGGATGAATCCACACCATCACGGGCCGCCGCTCGCCAGCCGAAACAGATGCAGTCCAGACGTTAAGGAAGAGGCAGTCCTCGCTCACCTTCGGCGGGTTTGCTGGCGGATTCGCCGCTGTGTTCGCGCCGCGAAACGCAGGCTGCATGCACATGGCACCAAATTGGTCCGCCTTGCGAATCCCGTCCCAATGCGCCACAGCTTGCGGCGCCCGCCACCGCAACCCCCCAACAGGCGGCGCAGCGTACGGTATCCCACGGAACACGCGCACCCCGCCGCTCGCCCCGTCCACACCGGAGACTAATCCGGAATTCAGCCGAACCGAGTCCTCCGCCGCGGGCAAAGCAGACGAGGCCTTCGCCAACCATCCCCCGATCGCAAACACCGTCGCGATGCACCACCACCCGTGTCGCATCAAAATGCTCCTTTTAAAAAATCCCGCCCCGCCGTCTCCTCATATCATAGAACCCTGTCTCTCACATCAACACACGGCCCGTCATTCTGAGCGGAGTGACCCGACGGCTTTGACTTTCATCCCGCTATTGCAGGGATGTCCGGTCATGGAGGCGAAGAATCTCTCTTGATGCGTGTCATCTGCGATCAATGCGACCAAAACACCAGCCCAGGTTTAACCTCTCGCGTGGTCCCATTACCCCAGTTCCATTGCCAGCGTCGGAATAACCCATTAACGTCAGTCGGGGCTTCTTGCAGCCTCGATGTCGGACGCCTCTGCGTCCCGGCGCTACAGGCTAGCGCTCGCATGCTCTTTGACAACTGAATAGGCATCGGGAGTGCACGACAGAAAGAATCCATACGCCTCGCTGTCCCTGCGTCTCTGTGGCCAAAACTGCATTT
The DNA here is from genome assembly GCA_963800535.1 of uncultured Acidobacteriota bacterium. Classification (GTDB taxonomy): domain Bacteria; phylum Acidobacteriota; class Terriglobia; order Acidiferrales; family UBA7541; genus Palsa-295. Next base: position 73,147 of record CAWDBK010000010.1, on the reverse strand, counting down.
CTAATCGACAATCAGAATTAATAGAAACGCCCCGAAAGTTATTGAAAACAAACGATCGGTGCACACTCTAATCGACAATTATTTTGGGGTAGCCAGCGATCTGCCGCAGGAAACTCGTGCCGTGCGGGATCGAACCGCCGAAGTTTTCGGCGATCGTCTGCCCCATGTCCGCAAGCGTCGAGCGGATGCCGAGGCTCGAGCACTGCGCCACTGCCGGCGTATACGCCACGATCGGTACGTATTCGCGCGAATGGTCCGTCGTCGGGTTCACGGGATCGGGATCACAGCCGTGATCTGCGGTAATGATCAGCAGGTCGGACGGACCGAGCACCGCCAGGAACGGGCCGAGCAGCGCGTCGAATTCCTCGAGCGACTTGGCGAAGCCTTCCACGTCCTTGCGGTGCCCGTAGAGCATGTCGAAATCGACCAGGTTCGCGAAAATCAGGCCGCGCTTGCGATCTTTCAGCGACGCCGTCAGCTTGGCCATGCCGTCCGCATTGTTTTTTGTGGTCACGTAGTCATCCACGCCGCGGCCATTGTAGATATCGTGGATTTTGCCGACGCCGAATACCGGAATTTTATGGTCGGCGAGCACGTCCATCAGCATGGGGAGCGGGGGTTCCACGGCGTAATCGTGGCGGCGCTCGGTGCGCTCGAAATTTCCGGCAGGGCCAGCGAAGGGGCGCGCGATGACGCGGCCTACGCGATTGGGGCCGTCGAGAAGCGCGCGGGCGATTTCGCATATCGCGGTATAGCTCGGCGATGGGGATCACGTCCTCGTGCGCCGCATCTGAAAAACGCTGTCGCCGGACGTGTAGACGATCGGAAATCCGGTGCGTACGTGCTCTTCGCCGAGTTCCTTGATGATTTCGGTGCCGGACGCGGGCTTATTGCCGATGGTTTTGCGGCCGATGCGCTTTTCGAACTCCGCGATCAGGTCTTTTGGGAAGCCGTGCTTGTAAACCGGAAAGGCCTGGTCGAGCCAGATGCCGGCCATTTCCCAATGGCCGGTGGTCGTGTCCTTCCCCGGCGACACCGTGACGCCTTTGCCGAAAAATCCAGCGGGATGGCGGGCGGCGCGAGGTGCGCGAGCGGCTTGATGTTAGCGAGGCCGATGCGCACCAGATTCGGCAGCGCGAGGGGGCGCGAACGGGCGATGTGGCCGAGCGTGTCGCGGCCCACGTCGCCGTAGTCGGCGGCGTCGGGCAGTTCGCCGATGCCCACGCTATCGAGCACGATCCAGATGACCCGTTCGAAATGCGGCGTCGCGGCCATGGCTGTCGTTTAATTTTCTCCGATGTCTTCGTGCCAGATTTCGGGATGCTCGCGAATGTAGTTGGCAAGCAATTTTACACATTCCTGGGAATCGAGATCGATGACGCGCACGCCGATGGAGCGCAGCCAGTCGAGACCGCCCTGAAAATTGCGGCTTTCGCCAACGACCAGCGTACGGAATCCGAATTGGCGGACCAGACCGCTGCAATACCAGCAGGGTGCGAGCGTGGTGACCATAATCAGGTCGCGATAGGTGCGGCGGCGGCCGGCGCTGCGGAACGCGTCGGTTTCGCCGTGCATCGAGGTATCGCCATTTTGCACGCGGCGGTTGTGGCCGCGGCCGACCAGCTCGCCATCCGCGTCGAAAATTGCTGCGCCAATGGGGATGCCGCCTTCGGAAAGGCCCAGGCGAGCTTCGTCGAGCGCGGCGGCGAGAAGTTTTTTGTAGTCGAGATCGGGTTTGGTCATGTGCGATGGCGTTTCGGAGTTCCGTCTTCACGGCGTGCCGGGAATTTTCGATTCGCGCTCATCCCAGTGCGCGACGATATCGCGGACGACTTTGTCTCCGACGACTTCGGCGGATTCGAGCGATTCGAGAAACGCCGGATAATTTCCGGTGGCCATGCGTTTCAGGCTTTCGGCGGGAGTTTCGCCGGGGGCTTCGCGCGTGAAATTGCTGACGGTGCGAAGGACGAGCACGCGCTGCAGGTCGACGCGGCCTGCCTGCGCCGAGAAACGTCAGCGCCTGCATCGTGCCGGTGTCCTCCATCGCGGTCACCATGAAATTGCCCTTGCCGCCGGTGAAATAGGCGTCCCAATCGTTGGCCCAGCGGTCGAGCAGCGTGCCGTGCCAGAAGGTGCTGCCGGACATGTCGTCGCCGCGCGCGACGAACGGCGGCTTTTGCGCGTTGGGAATCCGGTGTAGCGGGCGCGGGCGGCGCGCATGCGTCGGTGTCGGCGAGCGGCGAGTCTTTTGTGAGATTGAACGCCCAGCCGACGAGCTGCGGATTGAGCGTGTAGATTTCGCCGCCGTTCTGGCGCGCAGGCGGCTCGTAGGGCGTGGCGTGATTCAGCGGAACGATGCCCGTGGACCAATCTTTGGGAATTTCGCGCGCGTCGATTTCGTAAGCGAGATCGCTATCGATGCACGCGATCGGCCCAGACGGCCGAGCCGAGCGAAACGTCGGCAGGATCGCCGCCGCCGATGCCGGCGACGATCCAATAGGCGTGCGAGAAATCGAAACGAGGATCGAGGCCGACGGCCATGACGGACGCCGCGGCGCGCGCGGTGCCGACTCCGGTGAGCATGCCGAGGACGCCGTCGCCGTTCATGCGCACGTGATGAAACGCCGCGGGAACTTCGATGACGCGGTCGAGATGTTCGCGCTCGACCCAGAGCGGAAATTCGCCGGGCTTGTCGCCCGTGTCGTCACCGGTTTCGAACATGGCCACGACAACGACTTTTACTTGGATTGGTTTCGCGGGCGGAGCGGCTCTGCGCAAGCACAGGCGCGATGCACACAGCGATTGCAGCGAACGCGATGGCCAGAGGCGAGCGACAAATCGGCTGATGAATATTGCTTCCATCGGAATCCATTCAGACGGCGGAAACAGCGGGAAGATTCTACATCAGGGCGCGAATGGGAAATTGAGTTTATGGCGAGCGGCGGTAGAATAGCGCTCAACAAACGACGCGACCGCGTTCGCAAAGGATCGACAAATGGCTCCAGCTCGAACAATCTTCGTAGTTCCGGTACTTATTCTCGTGCTCGCATGACGGCGTGCGACCGCTTTCGTGCTTTCTGGCTGCGGCGGATCGCAGGCGAAGACAGGCGGAGGACCGCGCCGAGAATGCGCTACAACCTGGCGCGCGGAAATCCGCTGGCGCTGCGCGCGTTTCTGGTGGACATGCCGAAGGGCGCGGAGCTGCACTACCACCTGGGCGGCGGCGTCTACGCGGAGACGTGGATTCGCGATGCAGTCGACGATCATTTGTGCGTGAATCTGGCGACGTCTTCGCTCGTGAAACGTGCAGGGAGCGAATTGCGCGGCGGGCAGCGTGCCGGCGGAAACGCGCGAATCATGATCAGCAGCTTTACGACAAACTGGTGGACGCCTTCTCGATGCGAGCGTTCGTGCCGACGCCGGGGGTGAACGGGCACGATCAATTCTTCAACACCTTCGCGCGATTTGGCGCAATCGATTCGCGCCACATGCCGGCGAATGGCTCGACGAAGTCGGCTTCGCGCGCGGCGGCGCAGAACGAACAATATATGGAGCTGATGGTGACGCCGCCCTTCAGCCACGCGGCGACGATCGCGCATGAAATCGGATGGCACGGGGAGAACTTTGCGGAATTTCGCGACCAACTGCTGGCCAAAGGATTGCGCGACGAAATCCCGGTGACGAAAGCGTACCTGGACGACGGCCGAAGCGAGCCGGAGAGCAGATCGAGCATTGCGGCGAGGCAAACGAAGCGCCGGCGTGCAAGGTCGAGATCCGCTACATCTATCAGGTGCTGCGCGCGTTTGCGCCCGAGCAGGTGTTCGCGCAGACGCTGCTGGGATTCGAATACGCGCAGACCGATCCGCGCGTGGTGGGCATCAACTACGTGCAGCCGGAAGACGACCACGCGGCGATGGCAAACTACGCGCTGGGGATGCGGCAGATCGGATTATCTGCACGGCGTCTACCCGAAACTGCACATCACGCTGCATGCGGGCGAACTGGCTCCGGGGATGGTGCACGCCGGACGGGCTGCGATTTCATATCCGGCATGGCGGTGGAAACGGGACATGCGGAGCGAATCGGGCACGGCGTGGACGTGATGTATGAGGACCGGCCGTACGATCTGCTGCGCGAAATGGCGGCGAATCACGTGATGGTCGAAATCAATCTGACGAGCAACGACGTGATTCTGGGAATCGCCGGCTACGAGCATCCGTTTCGGATGCTACCGGAAATACAAGGTGCCGGTCTCGCTTTCGACCGATGACGAAGGCGTCTCGCGCATCGATTTGACGCATGAGTACGAGCTGGCGGTGGAGACGTATGCGCTGAGCTACGGCGACTTGAAGCAGATGGTGCGCACGGGGATCCACCATACGTTTTTGCCGGGAGCAAGCTTGTGGCGGGAGCGCGATAAATTCGACCACACGGTTTCGGAATGTTCGGGAGATGCACTTGGCGCCGACGATCCGTCGTCTACGTGCGCGAATTTTTGAAGTCGAGCGAACATGCGCGGCAAGAATGGGAGCTCGAGCGGCGATTCCAGGTGTTTGAAACGAACCGCTGATTGCCAGCACCCATGTAGTTTGGTCGCCGACATCGTCGTATGCCACGGTTCGACAGGGTGCAAATTTGTCGCGCGGGAAATTGCAGGTTCGCTCATTTAGAACTCCCCACAGGCTTCTATGGCTCGCTCCCCTCACATCGAGCGGAACGTATCGCGCACGCCTGAGACTTTTCTGACACTTGGTACCGCAAATTCTCTCATTTTCGGCGGCTATCAAAACTCACACTGTCAGGTCCGCCTTAGCTTTGGTCGAGGGCAGCCGCTACCGATTGCAGGCGGTCGCGCAGCCACCGGTGCCCGGAATCGGTAGTGTGTCGCGGGTGCCAGTACATGCTTTCATGGATGTCGGGCAGCTCGAAAGGCGGTTCAACCGTCCTGATATGCGTCGTATGGGCGAGGCGCTTGGCCGCCCGTTCGAGAACGAGACTCACGAGGTGCGTTCCTTGAATCAAGAATGGGACGAGCAGAAAACTTTCCACGGTGACGTCGATGCGGCGCTGGACGCCCAGTTGAGCAAGGTGCTGGTCGGCCAGGTTCAGCTGGCGGTCGATGCCGATACCGTAGACCAGATGCGGAAGTTCCAGGAACTTCCTTCGACTCATCTTGTTTTTCTTGATGTGCGGATTTTTCGCGTCCGCAGCGCAAAGCCATCTATCCGCCAGTAGCGGACTCGACGGAAATTCAGTCTCGCCGAACAACTCGCTTGGCTCGATGACGATATCCGCGTGGCCGGTCTGCAAAATGCGCGCAGGTTCCCGGGAGCGCGGCAGAAGATGCAGGGTAACGTTGGGGGCCTCCACGGCGATTGCCCGTACGAAGTGCGTCGAGCAGAACCAGGCACGCGTAGTCTGATGCGCTGATCGAAAACGTATGAGCGTCGGTCTTGGGGTCGAACGTACGTCTTTGCAGTAGCGTCTGTTCGATGCGAGCCAACGTTTCCCGGACGGGAAGCGTCAATTCCTCGGCGTTGCGCGTAAGAGCGAGTTCGCGGCCCACACGGACGAGAAGCGGATCGTGAAAAACCTCTCTGAGGCGGGCGAGCGCGGCGCTCATCGCGGATTGACTGAGGCCTATGCGCTGTCCGGCCCGGCTGACGTTACGCTCGCTCAGCAATGCGTCGAGCACCACCAGCAAGTTCAAATCGATGTTTCGAAGATTCACTGATGCATCTCCTCTTCGGCTGCGGCACGCCCGCCCGAGACTATCGCCGCAACACGCTCATCCGCAAACGATATTGGTGAGCACCGCGTGCCGCCCGTTTGCCGGTAGCACACGCAGATCCATCGATGGCGTCGATACCTGTAATCCCAACCATGGATTAGACGGGCCAACGCCCCGGCCATATGCTCTCGATCGAGGAGCAGTTGAAGGAGGTATCGTCATGAGAACAGGTAAGGAATATCTGGAGTCATTGCGCGACGGTAGAAAGGTCTACGTCGGTGGCGAACTGATTGAAGATCTCACCATTCATCCCGCAACCAAAGGATACGCTCACGCGATCGCGGAGTATTACGACCTTCATCTTGATCCGGTGAACCAGGATGTAACGACCTTTGTGGACAAGGACGGCAAGCGCCAATCGATGCACTGGTTCCTTCCGCGGTCGAAGGAAGAACTCGCGTCGCCGTCGCAAGTACACGGACTTTCTCTGCCGGCATTTCAAGGGAGGCATTTTCACCAGGCCGCCGGCCGGCATGAACGTGGTGATGTTCACGCAGGTCGACGATCAGAAGCCTTGGGCCGAGGGATCCGTTTCAAGAACGGACATCGCGATCTTTCGGGCAACATCCAGCGCCAATGGGACGAGGTCACTGCCAAAGACTTTGCGATTTCGCCCATGTTCCTCGACGTGCAATTCGATCGCAGTCGCGATAACGCCATGGCCGAAACGCCGATGCTCAAGATCATCGAAGAGAGAGACGAGGGCATTCTTGTTCGCGGTTGGAAGGCGATTGGCACGTCGATCCCGTTCGTGAATCACCTCCTGATTGGCAACCTCTGGCGGCCGGGCCAGACGCCGGAGCAGACCGTGTACGCGCTGGTTCCGATCGCGACGAAAGGTATTTCGGTCGTCGCGCGCAAATCGAATGCCGATCCCGACGCCGATCCATACGATCGTCCGCTAGCCACGATCGGAGATGAACTTGATGCGATGGTCTATTTCGACGACGTCCTGATTCCATGGGCGCAGGTGCAGCACATCGGCAACCCCGACCACGCCAAGTGGTATCCGCAGCGTCAGTTCGACTGGGTGCATCTTGAAACGCAGATCCGGCACTGCGTGCATGCCGAACTCATGGTCGGCTTGGCGTTGCTGCTCACGCAATCGCTGGGTACGGGTTCCAGCCCGGTGGTGCAATCGCAGCTTGCCGAACTCATCCGTTTCCGCGAGACGTGTCGCGCGTTCATGATCGCGGCGGAGGAAACCGGCTTTGCGACTCCCGGCGGGTTATTCAAGGCGAACAATGTTTATGTGGATTTCGGCCGCGCCTACTATCTCGAAAACCAACACAAGATGGTCAACATGCTGATCGACTTCTGCGGACGCGGAGTAGTGATTCAGCCGACGAAGAAGGAATTGGAAGACCCTTACATTGGCCCCAAGCTCGCGGATGCGCTGCGGGGACCGGAGATCTCGGCCTGGGACCGGATCAAAATCTTCCGCCAGATCAGCGAGCGATTCCTGACGGAATGGGGCAGCCGGCACGAAATGTTCGAAAAGTTCAACGGTACCCCTCTTTACCTGATCAATTTGCTGACGATGCAGCGTACGGAGTATCAGGTCGATGGGCCGCTCACAGAGCTTGCTCGCGATGTGCTTGGTTTTGGAGATACCGCGGAGCTTGGGAAGCGGGCAGCCGAAGCTGAAAAGGCGTCCCACTATGCGAACGTCCGCTACCAGCCGAAGTACGTGCAGGCTCAGGACGTGCACGAAGGTTACATCGCGACGGATGCCGACAAGGACATGCGCGCGAAGCGAACGGGAACGTAGTTACTCAGTGATGAATCGGGGGCGGTAACCGGCGCACAATTCGTGTCGCGAATGCGCGAGTGGGAGAAATTCAATCGTAGACAACCAGCCGTTGGACCCGTTGCAATTTCGCTATGCGGTAGGTCGCTTCGCCACCGGCGTTACGGTGATCACTGCGCGCTACGAGGAGCGGACGCACGGCATGACCGCAAGCACTTTTACCTCGGTCTCGCTCGATCCGCCCTGATCCTCGTCTCGCTCGACAATCGCTCGCTGATGCACCGGATTCTTCCGTTCACCCGGCGCTTTGGCGCTAGCGTACTGACGGAAAATCAGGAGCACCTCAGTAATCATTTTGCCGGACGCTCGATCGGAGGGCTGCAGGTGCGATTCGTACAGCAGAATGGCGTGCCCTTGCTTGAAGGCGCAGCCGCGCATTTTGTTGTGGAAGTAATCGACGCACATCCTGCTGGCGATCACACCCTCTACATAAGCCGCGTCAAGTCTTTCCATGTCCGCGAGGATCGTCCATTGCTTTTCTACGCCGGCCGGTATCAACAGCTCGGCGCTGATAAAGTCGAAACCGCGAAATACCCTTACTACGAATGGTAATTCTCGCCAGGCCCCGAATTGCGGCAGCCGTGTTCTCGTGGCGCTGGCTGCCCCACTGCGGTTTGGCTTCAAATGTTTCTGGTGTTCCGAGAAATGCGGTCGAGAAGGACAGTGAAAAAGTTCCGGGACTTGCGGTGGCATCGTAAGATACAGAAAGGATGGGCGTGTAGCTCAGCCGGGAGAGCACCTGCTTTGCAAGCGCGTTGCGCCACTCCAAACACTCCATCCCTTGCTTTCGGTTTTCAATGTTTTCAACAATTTCGGGGAATCTGCTTCTCGCTGGCAGCAACCCCCGAGGCCGCAATTACATAGAGTTCTGGCACAGTAAAAAGCCAGGCTTTCATGAACCCTTTCGTCTAACGGTAGATGCTCACGGGGGAACAGACGCCAGGTGACCGCTCGCTGAAACCGAACTGTCAGGTCTGCTCTTGCCCCAGGGCGCGAAGCATGTCACGAGCCCACAAAACGTCGGCTACGTACCGAAAAATGTGAGCATTGGCCCTCTACGAGTCGCGTCAGACCTCACTTGTTCCGCGTGCTTTTCGAATCCTTCCGGCGTTTGATAGTTCAGCGCCGAGTGTAGGCGAGTCCGGTTGTAGAACCGGTCTACGAATTCCTCTAGCCCTCGCTCCAACTCGATGAAGTCTCGATAAGAATGGGCATTGATCATGTTCGCGCTTGAGTGTCCCCAGAAAACTCTCACAAGTCGCGTTGTCGTAGGGATTCGCCGGCGTGCTCATGTTCGGGGCTATCCCATGCCACTAGGGGTCCACTCCAGGTAAAGAGAGGCTAGTGCGAACAAAAGACCGGCACGAGGGAGATCGCCACTCGCGCACTGCCGCAAAGACCGGCTTATTGATTTCGGGTCGGCGGTGGGACGGAGGGGGGCGTGCTCGGCACGACTGTTGTTGAGCCGGGTGCGGCCGGGGGCAGCTTTGATTCACCCGGAGGCGGCGCCACGATGAAGCGGCCGTTGACCACCGGGTTGCGGTCCTCGCCTTCGCAGTCTTCATAAACCATGCGGTGAATATGGGTCACGCGCTGATAGGTCCGGCTGAGCTGCCAGGGCTTGGTGAAACTATCAGGGTCGATCACCGTCATCTGATCCTCGAGATGGCCGGGATCGATCATGCGGAAGCGTTCGATGAAATGAGCGTTGGGACTGAGCACGGTAATTGTGAAGGCGCCCTCGACATCTCCGAAAGCCAGCACGGCTACGCCTTCGGACTCGGATGACGCGAACGGAGATTTCACCGCTATGGTGTCGATCACCAGCGTCTGCCCTTCCCAGTGGCCGATCGAGTCGCCCCACGGCGTAGCCCAGAGGTCGTCTTTCGAAGGGTGCGGCCGGCCATCGGTATAGACGGTGCGGATTTCACGGCTGGAAAAGATGAGACTGGTTTCTTTCGGCGTGGGCAGAACTTCGAACATCAACGGCGAATCGAGCATGATCATCGGGTAACCGAAGGTGCAGGCGGCGAAATCAACGCCGCCGGGATCTTTTCCCTCGGCGATAAGTTCGAGGCGGTGGCGCTCGCGGGCCTGTATTTTTTCCAGGCGCGCCTGGAGCTCCGGCTTATTCGGCGGTGACCACTGCATGTGTTTGAGTACGTCGTCGAGCCTCTCGTTAAAACCCCCCGAAGCGTCCGGTGTCCCGCCGACGTTTTCCCACTGGCCGCTCCAATCCGGGAGAGCAGCAGGCTTGTCAGCGGAAGTGGCGCGCCCTGTGGCGACAGGCGCGATGAAGTTGCAGGCGAGCAGCGCAGCCGCCGCGAGTGCGAGTTTATTTGGCGTCACTTGGATGGGCCCTGGGGTACGGGCGTGCCGGCGAGCGGACCCTCGGGTCCGGTGCCGGAGACGTATTGACCGCCCGCGCTGCCGTCGCGCATGGGATGCATGACCAGGCTGACTTTGTCGCCGGCCTTCAGCGTGCCGGGCCGCCAGCCGACACGCGCGAGATGCTCGGGGCTGGTCATCTCGATGCTCCACTCGACTTCTTCTCCGCCCTCGGATTTCACCAGCAGCTGGATGAAGACGTGAGGATTGGTCCAGCGAAAATCTTTGACTGTGCCGTTCACGGTGACAGCCTTGGACTGGTCGAACATGGCAAACGAGTGGTGCGCGCGCGCGGAAGCGGCCGCGAGAAGCGCGACGATGGCAATGAGGCTGAACTTCAGGGTCCTAGTCGTTGACACCTCCGGCCTGCGTACTCCGAGCGTGGCGCGGTGCGTACTTGCGATTTCCACGAATACCCCCGAGCGAACCATGCGTAAATCGGACGCATTATACTCCCAATTTATTCATGAACGGCATCCGTGAACGCCAGGGTGAATCCTAGACTCACCGCTACAATTTTTCGTTTGAAACCCTGGCGACAGGAGAGGCGCCCGCCTGAAGGCGGCCACCACGTAAGACAGTTTGCGGTTTGTGCGAGCGGAAAGGGGCGACCGGGCGGCCATTCGCGGGACCCGAGGAAGCGTCTCGCAACTTTGCGGCCCGCTGTTCTAGGACATTTCGAAGCCAAATAAACGCTGGGTCCTGATCGTGATATTTGTGCCATTGAAGGACTTCGGTCATCGGCGGAATGTCGATGGGTAACGGAAGGAGTATAAGAGGCAGAAGTCGCGCGTACTTCTTCGCGAGACGCGTGGCGACCGTGGCGATCCGATTTGTTCCTACGACCAGGTGCGGTACCACATCGAAACTGTGGGTCACTACCTCGGCTCTCCTGCGATATTTCAAGCGCCTGAGAAAGAGTTCGTCGAAATTCGGCCCCGCTCCGTCACCCACATGGATTGCAACGTGACCTAGATTCAGGTACTCCCGAAGAGAAATCCTCCTCTTGTTTGCCAGGAGTGGGTTGCGAGCGCAGGCGATAACCGTATGCGTGTCATCAAAGAGAGGCATTTTGGGATGCATCTTCGTTGCGAAAACGTCGGGAGCCACTAGGAAATCGAGAGTACCGGCCTCCAAGGCCTCCACCGCGCGCTCGCTGGTGGGCATCAGCTCAAACGAGATACTTGGCGCCACGCGCTGCACATTGCGAATCGCGTCTGCCACAAACACCGTAGTTGCGTAGTCAGAAACCGCAATGGAGAATCGGCGAAGCGAAGTACGCGGGTCGAAGCATGCCTGCGTTGCGATTGTCGCCTGAGCCTGCAGCAATAGGTTGCGCACAGGCCGGACGAGGCCTTGAGCCACGGGCGTCAACACCATTTTGCCGCCTACCGGCACTAGCAGCTGGTCTTGAAAGAAAATCCGAAGGCGTGCCAGTGCGGCGCTGGTCGCAGACTGGCTTAAGTGGATTCGAATGCCGGCGCGAGTCACGTTCTTCTCTGACAGCAATGCGTCCAGCGCAACCAGAAGATTAAGGTCGAATTGCGATAGTTTCATCGGGCCTCAGCTATCTATGGCATGGATACGCTGCATGACGACAAACGATTTGGCAGATGCCACATGATGCGTCTATTGTCCCCCACCAGGCAAGTGCTTCGTGTCGATCGGGCGTGGCAGCCGTCCTGAACGGATCGGCACGAAGAAATGGGGGATACGCAACGATGTGCCATCTCACGACTCGACGCGCGTGTGCCGTCGCACTGGCCGCGCTCGCTTGTTTGTTGGTTTCGGCAGCGGCCCGGGCCCAGGTTCCCACCGCCACAATTTTGGGTGACGTAAAAGATGCCGGCGGAGGTTCGATTGGAGGGGCCACAGTTAAGGTGTCGAACTCGGCTACGGGACTCTCCCGTTCGCTAACTACCGAGGCGGACGGCTCGTACCGCTTCTCAGCTCTGCCGGTGGGAACTTATGACGTTGAGGTGGCGCATCCGGGCTTCAAAAGCATGGTGCAGAAAAATCTAGTTCTGGCGGTCGAGCAGGATGCGGTGCTGGATATCACGCTTGAAGTCGGCTCGAACCGTGAAACCGTCACGGTAACGGCTGAAGCCCCGCTGGTCGACACTACCACGAGCTCCCTCGGCGGACTTGTGAGTCAGCAGAAACTCGAGGAGCTTCCGCTGAACGGGCGGAACTACACGGACCTGATTCTCCTGCAGCCGGGAGTCACGCAGCAAACGAATGAACAGGCCGGAACGCCGGGCTCTGTCTTCAGCAGTAATGGCGAGTCTACACGTTCGAATAACTACTTGCTCGATGGCACGATCACACAGAACGCTTTCGGATTCAGTCCCACGTCGGTCTCTGGCTCGGCGCTCGGCCTGGACGGGATTCAGGAGTACCGGGTAGTTACAAATATGTTCAGCGCCGAGTATGGCTTGGTTATGGGCAGCCAGACGGCCGTAGTGAGCAAGGGCGGTACCAATCAATTTCACGGTGACGTATTCGAGTACCTGCGGAACAGCGCTCTCGATTCCCGGAATTTCTTCGATCTTCTGTCGCAGCTTCCCGGATCGGTGCCCGGTGGAGGACGGCGCATACCTCCGTTTCGAAGGAATCAGTTTGGGGGTGCGATTGGCGGCCCGATTCAGAAAGACAAAACGTTTTTCTACACGGTCTACGAAAGCTTGCGCGAGGATCTAGGAAACCCGCTCTATACGGGCATCGACACAGTCCCGGCGGCAGGCTGTCATGGTCCGGCGGGCACGGTGATCACTTCGAACGCTTTTGGTCCGTGCCCTCAAATCGCAAATCCCGCGAATCCGACTCAGAACGTCTCGGTGACGATTTCACCCGCAGCCGCCGGCCTTCTGGCTTTACTTCCGACTCCGGATGTGCCGGGCACCAACGAGTTCACAGCGTTATCCAATCAACATACCGTCGAGAACTACGGGCAGGCGCGCGTCGATCACAATTTCTCGGGATCCGACAATTTATTCGCACGCTACACGGTGGACGACACGTACCAGCTGAGGCCCCACTCGTTCCCGGATTTCCACGACTTGTGGACGTCCCGATCCCAGTTCCTGACCGTCGCAGAAAATCACATCTTTTCACCGTCGCTGCTGAATACGCTGCGCGGTTCATTTAGCCGAACCAACGTTGACACCATCGCGCAGTCCAGCATCGCCAGCAGCCCGGACGTTGACTACATCCCGGGCACGACGGTGGGGATCATCATTATCGGCGGCCTGAATTTCAATCCGTGGTTCGGGCCGGCGATCAATCCCGGGAATTTCGTGCAGAATGTGTTTTCCGGAAGCGACGACCTCAATTGGGCGAAAGGAAAACACGGCTTCAAGTTTGGTGTCCTGATCAACCATTTCCAGTTCGGAAACACTTCGGAGCTCATCCGCAGCGGGTTTTCGGTGTATCCCACCACCGCTTCGTTTCTGCAAGGACAGCCGATCTTCGTGCAGGCCGAGCAGCAGGCAAACGAGAACACCGGGGTTGCACCGGCCAATTTAAACCGGTTTTGGAGTTTCAACACGGTGGGCTTCTACGCGCAGGATGACTACCGGGTTCTGCCACGGCTCACTCTCAATCTGGGCCTGCGCTACGAATTCAACACGGTTCCGCACGATCGAAACGGAGGCAACTTTGCGATTCGTGACATCGCCGACGCGGCCGGAGGAACGCCCGAAGTCCCGTTCATGGGATTCGTCCGGGGTCCGATTATGCGCAATGCTTCACTGAAGAATTTTAGCCCGCGAATAGGCTTTGCCTGGGATCTGACCGGCAGCGGAAAGACTTCTGTGCGCGGGGGCTTTGGCGTGTACTATGACGTCGCCAATATCGACAGCATCCTTTACGAACATCAAGTTGGGACACCGCCGCTCTCGTCGATCGAGTCAGTATTGTATGCGCCGTTCGGTGCCACTCCCACGTTGACGCTGCCCGTCGATTTTTCGGACGCGAACGCTGCGGTCGTTACGTCGGACTACCACGCGAAGCAGCCGTACTCGCTGCAATACAACCTGAGTGTGGAACGGCAGCTGCCCGGCGGACTGGCGGTGACGCTCGCATACGTAGGGTCGCGAGGCATCCATCTTTGGTCGCTGCACGATGCCAATCCGGTCATTCCGTCGAGTGTCGTGGATGGAATTCCGCAGTGGGTTCCTCCGCCCGGACCGTTCCCCGGATTTTTCTGCCCCGACGGCGCGATCAGTTTCGTGAACTCATGCCGCGAGAATCCCGCCCTATCGACGGTGGGCGAATTTTCGACGGTTGGGGATTCCTGGTACAACGGCTTGCAAGTCGGTGTTGTGAAAGCGCTGGCCAGGGGGTTGCAATTCCAGAGCTCCTACACCTACTCGAAGCTTTTGGACACGACCCAAGGCCAGATAGCAGACGTCGCCGATGGCTCCGACGCTCCCAGCAATCCCTTCAATACTCGTTTCGATCGGGGCCCGACAGCCTTCGATGCCCGCCACAACTGGCGATTCAATCTTCTTTACCATTTCCCCGACATTCAATCCGACCATTTCGTGACAAAGCTGCTGCACGGCTGGTGGATGGGTAACATCGTGGCGCTTCAAACCGGCTTTCCGTTTACTCCTCTCGTCGGATTCAATCAGTCAAACTCCGAACTCGGTCTGGGAGACCTGGGTATCGCGCTGGCCAACGACCGGCCCGATTTCGTTACCGCCGCTAATTTGGCAGAGGCGCTCGCCATCGATCCGCCCATTCCCGGTGTCTCGCCGGGCGCGCAAGTCTACAATCCGCGCACCGTGATTGTGGGAAAGCCGGGAGAGTGGTACAACCCGCACATGTTTACTCTGCCCGCGTTCGGAACGCTGGGAGACGTGCCCCGGGGCTCGCTGACGGGACCGGGTTTGGCGGACTGGGATTTCTCCCTCAACAAGGACACGGCTTTCCCGCTGCTGGGAGAAAAGGGGCGCGTCGAGTTTCGCGCCGAATTTTTCAATATCATCAATCACACGAACTTTAATTTTCCGGGAATTTCGCAGAACAATCAGAATTTCATTCAGACCGGAATTGGCACGGGTATCGTGAGTCCAAGCGCGGGAGTAGTCTCCACGACCGGGACCAACGCGCGCCAAATCCAATTTGGCCTGAGAGTAGAGTTCTGACAGGGCAGCTGGGAAATCACAATCGAATCGAGGTCGAATGGCCAGACGCATACTTTCTCATCTCGCCCATGTGGAGCTGTTGACGCCGAAACTCGAAGAATCGGTCTCATTCTTTAAGAACATCATGGGCCTCATGGAGACGGCGCGGTCGGGCGACTCCGTCTATCTCCGGTGTTGGGGCGATCACTACCACCACAGCCTGGTGCTGACAGCCGCGGCTCAACCCGCCCTCGGTCACGCGGCCTGGCGCACGGACGGACCGGATGATGTAAAAGAGGCGGCCGCGAGGATCGAGGCCAGTGGCATCCGTGGAGAATGGCGAGAGAAGTCGAAGGGGCATGGCCGCGCGTACCGGTTTCGCGGACCCGGTGGGCACACGCACGAAGTCTTCTGGGAAGTAGACCGCTTCGAGGCTCCGGCCGATCTCAAGTCAACATATCCAGATCGTCCACAGCGGTACGTCGGTAAAGGCATCGCGCCGCGGCAGATCGATCACGTCACACTGAACACGCAAAACGTGATGAAGACCTGCGAGTGGTACCGGGATACCCTCGGATTTCGTTTCATGGGCTACACGGTTCTCGATCAAGACCCGACCATGGCCGTGTTCGGAGTTCTGACCATGAACGAGAAGTCGCATGATCTGGGATTCGGCGGTGACTTTTCGAAGATTCCGGGAAGATTTCATCACGTGGCATTCTGGGTGGAATCGCAAGAGGAACTGTTACGTGGCGCGGACCTGCTGCTTGAATCCGGTACGCCAATCGAGTTCGGTCCCGGCAAGCACGGCATTGGTGAACAGGGCTATTTGTATTTTCGAGATCCGGTGGGCCTGCGTGTCGAGCTGAATACGGGCGGCTACCGCAACTACGTACCGGACTGGCAGCCTACCGTCTGGAAACCGTCGCAGGGATCGAACGTGATGTTTCGGAACCTTGACTACGGGCCGAAATCCTTTATGGAGGCCATGCCTCCGGCTCCGGAACCTGCGATTCCCGAGCCGGACATGGCGCCCATTTCCAGCGCCCCAGATCGAGGACCGCGATGAGTTTGAATCGACTCTCGTTCCAACGCTGATTATGAAAGACCTCGTTCCGCCGTTCGCGATTGCCACCGTGTCGGCCACGGGCGCAGCGCCGGTTCCGGCGCTGGTGCTCGGCGACCTGGTGGCGCCTTTAGTCGCGTTAAGGCCAGTGTTCGAGCGCATCGGCCGTCCGGCGCTCGCGGCCGGCTCGGCCATGGAGCTCCTTCACGACTGGGACGCGAGTTTTGGCGCGCTTCGAGAAGCCGCGGAGTTTCTGAATAGCGCTTCCGCACAGCAAGAGCCGTGGCGGAAAATCCTTGTGCCAAAGAATGAACTGAAATTCCACTCACCGGTGGATTTGCCGCGACAAGTTTTTTGCGCGGGAGCGAACTACCGCAAACATGTGATCGATTTGATCGTCGATCAAGCGATTGGTCCCGCGCGCGATCAAAGCCCCGAAGAGCGTCGGGCGCAAGCGGCGAAAATGATGGACGAGCGGGCAGCGCATGGCGCGCCGTTCGTCTTTATGAAACCGATTTCGGCAGTCACGGGTCCTTACGATCCCGTCATTCTGCCGCGCCACGCCACACAACCAGATTGGGAGCTGGAACTCGCAGTCGTCATAGGCAAGCCAGCCCGCCATGTTGGTCGAAACGAAGCGCTCGATTACGTTGCGGGTTATACGATCGTCAACGACGTCACGAATCGCGATTTGGTCTTCCGAAAAGACGCTGGCGCGCTCGGCGCAGACTGGCTCGCGGCCAAAGGTTCCCCCGGTTATCTGCCCACGGGGCCTTACCTCGTCCCCGCCGCGTTTATTCCGGATCCACAGAGCCTGCAAATCACGTTGAAGCTTAACGGACAGACGATGCAAGACGAGACTACCGGAGACATGATCTTCGGCGTAGCGCGAATCATCGAATTCCTCTCGAAATATGTACAGCTCTGGCCCGGCGATTTGATCGCCACTGGCTCGCCCGCCGGAAACGGAACCCACTACAACCGGTTTTTGCAGCCCGGCGACGTCCTGGAAGGGTCGATTACTGGTCTGGGCTCTCAAAGGAATCCGTGCATTGCCGAGGAAGGGGAAGCACTTGCCGGCCGCTGAAACATCCGCTCGCGTAGTCCGATCCGAAACGGGCCGCAATTCGCTCACCGTCGACATTCACTGCCACGTCCTGACGCTGGAGGTTGAGGGGCTGGTCTCGGGATGCGCGGAAAAGCAAGCAGAGCCTGCCGCGCAGTTGCGGATGTACGGGGCCGAGTCGGTCGAATACAACCGCACTCTTTTCGCCGGACTGATGCCACAGCTCACGGAAATCGACGAGCGGCTGCGCCGAATGGATGCGATGGGCGTTGATATACAAGTGATCAGCCCCTCGCCGAACCAATATTACTACTGGGCGGATGTGGACCTAGCGAAGCAGATCGTTGCCATTCAGAACAAGCACATTGCGTCGCTGTGCGCGGCCCATCCCGACCGCCTGCGCGGTCTTGGCAACGTGGCTCTACAGCATCCGGCACTGTCGATCGAACAATTGGAGGATTGCGTCGAAAAATTCGGCTTGCGTGGCGTGGAAATTTCGTCCGCGGTCAATGGACTCGAGCTCGCCGACCCGCGCTTCGAGCGCTTCTGGTCGAAAGCGGAGGAGTTAGGCTGCCTGGTGTTCATTCATCCGCTGGGGACATCAATCGCTGAACGCGTGAATCGCTACTACCTGGGAAATATCATCGGCCAGCCCATTGAGACGACGATCGCGCTTTCGCATTTGATTTTCGGCGGTGTGCTGGATCGTTATCCGGGACTGAAGATTTGCGCGGCGCACGGCGGCGGATACCTTCCGTCCTATATTGGCAGGTTCGATCACGGCTTCGCCGTTCGTCCCGAAGCAGCAAAGATCAAGAAAAAACCCGGCGAGTATCTGAAGAAAATCTACTTTGACAGCCTAGTGTACTCATCTGAAGGCCTCCGCCACTTGATCGAAGTGGTCGGAGCAGCCCAGATCCTGCTCGGCACGGACTATCCCTTTGACATGGGCGCGTATGATCCGCACGGACTGATCGCTGCCGTTCCGGGATTGACCGACGACGAGCGCAGGCGAATTCTCGGCGGCAATGCGGCGCGCTTGCTTGGTTTCGATGCGAGCGCAAGTTCAAAGCCCTGAGACCTGGAGAGCGGAATGCCGAGCGTTAGCAGAGCCCTTATCGTGGGAGGCGGAATCGGCGGCCTCGCGTTGTCGATCGGCCTGCGCCGGGCTGGCATCGAAGTCGAGATCGTTGAGATCAAGCCGCAATCCACCGTCTATCACGTCGGTATCATCGCGCAAAGCAATCTTCTCCGCGCGATGGTCGGCTTGGGAGTCGCGGACGAATGCGTGGCCGCCGGATTCTCGTATCAAGGTGTCCGCTTCTGCGACGCGAACGGCCGCGTACTTAGCGATGCGCCCGGCGTAAAACTTGCCGGCCCAAAGTACCCCGCCTATCTGGGTCTCACGCGTCCGGCGCTGCACCAGGTTCTTCTGGCAGCCTCGAAAAAGGCGGGAGCGGAGATTCGACTTGGATCAACCGTTGCGGAATTGTCACAGTCCGAAAGCGAGATCTCCGCGAAATTCACAGACGGCACCAGGCGCGAATACGGCCTGGTCGTCGGTGCCGACGGCGTTAACTCCCTGATTCGCGCCATGCTCTTCGGGACTCACCTGGCTCCGCGCTTCACCGGCGAGGGCGTCTGGCGCTACAACGTGCCGCGCCCGCCACATATCGACTATGGCTCGATCTACGCTTCTCACGAAGGACCGAAAGCGGAATTGATTCCCCTCACAGAAAAGACGGCGTACATATTTCGTATCGGTCCCGAGCCGGGCAATCCGCGATTCCCAAAGAGTGAGCTAGCGGACCTCATGCGTGAACGGCTGAAACCGTTCGACGGTGCAATCGGTGAATTGGCCAGAGGGATCACCGATCCCGACCTTGTCGTCTACCGCCCGCTCGAGTCGGTACTCGTTCCCGCGCCGTGGTATCGAGGCCGCGTGGTGTTGATCGGCGACGCAGCTCATGCGATCACCCCGCACCTGGGACAAGGCGCGGCCCAGGCTGTCGAAGACTCAGTCGTCCTGGCTGACGAACTTAGCAAGGACATTTCCTTAGAAGACGCGCTCCAGGGATACGTCCGCCGGCGCTTCGAGCGTTGCAAATTCATCCTCGAAGCATCGATTCAGATTGGCGAATGGGAAATGCATCCCGATCCCAAAGCAGACGTCGGAAGCTTGATGGCGCGCGTGGCTCAAACCGTGGTTCAGCCAATCTAGTATTGGCGCGAATCGTTGAGCCCCAATTGCGCCGTAACAGATTCAGACACGACCAAGGAGAACGACCTCGATTCCCAGTCGGGTGCACTTCGTCGGGAGCATCGCTCTCGATAGTGTAGAGGAAGACTTTCGCTAGCTCGGCGCGACCAATGGAACAGGAGAGCGTGTGATGCGAAACTGGACCTTCACCAAGGGGCTGCACGATCTAGGCAACGGCTGTTATGCCTATCTACAGCCAGACGGCACGTGGGGATACAGCAACTCAGGGTTAATCGTCGACCACGGCAAGGCCATCCTGGTCGACACTTTGATGGACCTCAGGCTGACCCGGGAGATGTTGGACCGCATGCGCACCGCCGTTCCCGCCGCGTCTCACATCGACACGCTCGTGAATACCCACTCGAACCCGGATCACACGAACGGAAATCAATTGGTCGCGGAAGCGCAGATCATCTCTTCGAGGGCTTGCTTTGAAGAAATGAAAGAACAAAGTTCCGCCCCTCGCTATCCGATGACCGGCGAAGCGGGCGCGTTCTTTCAGGAAGTACTCGGGAGCCGGTTCGATTTCAGCGGCATCGCACCCGTGCTTCCGTCGCGCACGTTTGATCGGGACCTCCTGCTGCATGTTGGCGGCAAGGAAGTGCGCTTGCTCGAATTCGGCCCGGCGCACACGCGGGGAGACATCGTCGTGTATGTGCCGGCGGACAAGACAGTGTTCACCGGCGACATTCTCTTCGTCCAGGGCCATCCCGTGATTTGGGCCGGTCCGATTGGCAACTGGATTCGAGCGTGCGACACAATCCTCGAATGGGACGTTGAGACCGTCGTGCCGGGGCATGGCCCGATCACCAACAAGAGCGGTGTTCGCGCGCTGAAGCATTATTTGGAATATGTCCGCGATGAATCGCGAAAGCGCTTCGATGCCGGGATGAACTACGAAGACGCGGCCCGCGACATTACGCTCGACGCCTTCGCCGATTGGACTGATCCCGAGCGAATCGTCGTCAACGTGTACGCCTGCTATCGGGAGTTCAGCGGCAAAGCGGATCGTCTGCCGGTTCCCGCACTCTTCGGCGGCATGGCCCGATACCACAACGAGCTTAAGACCCGAACGGACAGAGTTCGCGGATGAAGCTGAACGAGACGCACGACCCATCGCGCCGGAGTTGGCTGCAGTCAGCGAATCACCCCGACACCGACTTCCCGATCCAAAATCTCCCGCTGGGGATCTTTCGCGAAGGCGGAATTGCGAGAGGCGGAACGGCCATCGGGGACCGGATTTTCGATCTCGTTGCCGCCCTCGATCTGGGCCTTTTATCCGGCGAGGCTGCTAATGCAGCTCGCGCGGCGGCGGGGGACACGCTCAATCCTTTGATGGCTCTCGGATCGCGGCCTGCGTCCGCCCTGCGTGCGCGGCTATCCGACCTGCTACGCGCCGACGGTCCGGAGCGAAGGCGCGTAGAGTCACACGCCAACCGCCTGTTCGTGCCCATGTCCTCCGCGGAGATGCTGCTTCCCGCGAAGATCTGCAACTTTACAGATTTTGTGTGTTCGACATTCCACGCCCAGAGAGCGGCACGAAAGCCCCTGGATTCGCCCCTGGCGCCCGTTCTCACCTACATGCCGGTGGCGTATCACGGGCGGGCCAGCTCACTACGAGTCAGCGGCGAGGACATTCGCCGCTCGCATGGCCAGTTCAAGGATTCCGAGGGCGTTGTGCTGTTCGGCCCGTCTAAGGCCCTCGATTTTGAACTGGAAGTGGGCGCATTTGTTTCCACCGGCAATCCACTCGGGTCATCGATTTTCATCGAGTCGGCGGCGGCGCACATCTTTGGCTACTGCTTGCTCAACGATTGGTCGGCACGCGATGTCCAATTTTGGGAGAGCATGCTGGGACCGTTGCTCAGCAAGAGCTTGTCCACCACGATTTCTCCGTGGATTATTAGCCCGGAAGCACTTGCGCCGTTTCGCGCAGCCGTTTTCCGCCCTACGCAACCGGATTGGCCTTCGCCGCTTGCGTATCTCGATTCGGGAAGTGATCGAGCTGAAGGTGGAATCGACATCGAGTTAGAAGCGCACCTCTCGACTTCAAGGATGCGCGAATCTAGTGAAGCTCCTGTTCGCATCGTCACAACGAACTTAAAGTACGCCTATTGGAGCTTCGCCCAAATGATCGCGCACCACACCAGCAACGGCTGCAACTTGCAAGCGGGCGACCTCCTGGGTAGCGGCACGGTGTCAGGTCCTATGGATGACAGCAGGGCTTGTTTCATGGAACGTACAGAACCGCTTCAATTGCCGAATGGCGAAAGCCGTCGGTATCTTGAGGACGGCGATGAAGTCATTTTCAAGGCGCGCGCCAACCGAAAAGGGTATGTCGCTGTCGGTTTCGGCGAATGCCGCGCTCGCATTGCAAGCGCGAGTGATTACTTACAGAGCTGTGTCGACCCCCTGCTGACCTAGCCTTTTGGGTGCTGACATTTGGACGGCTATAGTAGACTCCCAGCTGCACGCACGGCATACCTCAGGGAAAACCGTTTGGTAGGCTCCTTCATTCAATGGATACGTATCGCTCCCTTTCCTAACCCAATCGGTTCGAAAGGCGAGCCGGTCCATATGATGAAATTAGTAAAAGCTGTACGGCAGCGCCAGGTAGCTGTATTTATCAACCAGAAGGCCAGCCGGGTTCATTTTGCTGATATCAATAACGCAATTCGCTGGCAGCGCGCCGGCGACCTCGGCGCAATCTGCGGACCATGTCGCTGCGGTCGTCTGTGCGCTGACATTCGCGACGGAGATACAGATCGCCGCACCGAAGATGATTCCACTTATCCAAACGAAGATTTTCATCTCATTCTCCATGTGTCGTTCGGCAGGCTTTCGGACTCAATCAGGACGCGACCCTATCGCTCAGCGCAACTTCCAACGAGACGCGGCGTCGAGGAAACTGAGCGTCTCCTGTTCCTGCAACTCGGCGTCGGGACCAACAGGCCCGTGGCTCATCTTCACGACAACCGTCTTGCTCGCGGGATCAACATAGATGAACTGGTCCTCGCCGCCGAGCGCGATATAGGCGCGTGTGTTCAGGACCGGCCACCAGAAGTAAGCGTAGCCGAGATGGGCTACTTTTGTTTCGGCGTCGCTTGTGGTTGAAGCCTTCGTCGATTCAGCAACGTACGAGGCGGGCAGAATCTGGTGCCCGTTGGCGCGCCCGTTATTCAACATCATCAGCCCGACACGTCCGTAGTCGCGCAATACAGCGTTGAAACCACCACCGCTGAATTCCCGGCCAACGCCTGGTGGGCCGTCGATTACATAGAAGGCGTAAGCTTCCATGCCGGCCGGCTTCCAGAGGTGGTTGCTTAGATATCGGCTGATCGGGATCTTGACTGCGCGCTCGATCACTAGGCCGACGACCGCGGCATCCATCGTGTCGTAATTAAAAACTGTGCCCGGCGGATGGGCGCGTTTCGCGCCGGCCGCGAAATCGGTATAGCGCGCCGAACCCTCGACCCACGCCGCCACGTGCGCCTTGCGCGCCGTCGAGCCTTCGGCGAAAAAATTGTCGTCCCACTCGACGCCGGACCGCATCTCAAGCAAGTCCTTGATCGTGGTCCCTCCATATCCCGAACTCTTCAGTTCCGGGACATACTTCTCGACGGGGTCGAGCACGGATCGAATATGGCCATCGGCGATCGCCAATCCGACGAGGATAGAGTTGAAGGATTTAGCCATCGAATAGGAATTGAAATGCGTCTTCGCGTCGGCGCGATTCAGATAGCGCTCATAGACGATCTTGCCGTCCTTGATGATCAGCAGCGCATCCGCATCGGTATCTCCCAGGACGTCCTCGGCGGGGTGCTGAATACCTTTGAATTGATATGTGAAGTCGAGCTTGGCTTTGGCTTCCGGCAGGACCGACCGGTCCGGCCCGTTATCCACACGCGCCGTGTCAAACATCAATTCGATCGTACGGTTCGCCAAGCTCCGGAACGGCTCGTCAAACATATGTAGACGGTAGTTCTCGATCGTCTTGGAAGTCTGAGCCCGCGTAATCTCCGTCGCGATCGAGCCAGCAAGAGAAAGCAAGAGCACAAACGTCGGAAGACGTAGCGCGGATCGGTTCACGGCTTCTCCTTTGATTGTGAAATTCAGAACAGATCTCAGGGTTGAGCCCCGTAGACAGTCTTGCCGCCTACCACCGTCCACAACACTTTCGTATCGCGGGCCTCCTCGGCAGATACTGTCACGACGTCGCGGTCCAGCAGGGCGAAATCGGCTTGCTTGCCGGGAGCGATCGACCCGATATGGTCCTGGTCGGCGAGTGCCAGAGCCGCATTTCGTGTATAGGCATAGAGCATGGCCTCTCGGGGGACGCGCTGACCTGCATCCAACAGGCCTTCCGGCCCTTTGCGCGTTTCGGCCTGATAAATAGCGCGGAACGGGTTGGCCGTCGAAACCGGCCAGTCGCTGGCGCCCGCGATCACGCCACCCGCGTCCAGAATCGACCGCGCCGGATATTGCCATTCGTACAAGACCGGATCGATGTAAGGTTTCACCAGTTCGATCGTGTCCGTTTCGGCGCTCGCCCAATAGAGCTGCAATGACGCGATCACGCCGAGTTCATGGAATCGCGGAATATCTTCTGGCCGCACGAATTGCAGGTGCGTAATCGTGTCGGGTAGACCGGAATTCCCGTTTGCCTTGCGGACCGCCTCGAATCCGTTCAGCGCTTCAGTGACAGCGCGGTCGCCGATCGCATGGACGTGAACGAGCAATCCTTGCTTATCCGCCGCAATCGCGACCTTCGCAAATTCGGCCGGATCGAACAGGAGTTCGCCGTTCCGTCCCGTGTTCCGATACGGCTTGGATAGAACCGCCGTTTGCGAGGGATATTCCGCAACGCCGTCGGCAAACACCTTGATTCCGACAATCTTGACATTGGGAACATTTTTGTATTCTTCCCGCCACTTGAGCGCCGTTGCCAACTGCTGCTCTGTCTGGCCGCTCTTGAAGTCGATGACTGGAAGCGCCGCAATGTGAACGGTCAGTTCACCGCGTTCCGCCAAATGTCGATAGGCGGTCAGGATCTCTTCACTGGCCGCTGCGTCCAGCAACGCCGTGATTCCTTGCTCGTGCATGTACTGAACTGCGGCGCGGCCGGCCGCAAGCATTTGTTCGTCGCTCGGCTTTGGCACCACCGATCTCGCCTTGTCCGATCCGACGTCGACCAGGAAACCATTGGGCTCAAAATCCGGCCCATAGCCGTAATATCCCTGGCTCACAGGATCAAGGCGGCGAAGGAATTCTTTCGTGATGCCGGCTCGCTTGAGCAGCGCTCGGTTGGCCCACGCCGTGTGGTGGTCCATCCCTTCGAGCAGGACCGGCTGATCTGCGTGGGGGCCACTATTGAAGCGATCGTTCAATTCCTTGTTCTTCGACCAGAATGCCAGCGGAACTCCGCTCACAATCAGGATGTCGCCGTGCATTCCTCGTCCGCTTTTCTTGGCCTCGGCAGCAAAGCCCACCAATTGATCCATCGTGCGAGTCTCTTCTCCGACGATGGCCGCAATCAGCAACAGCCCTCCACCGATAGCGTGACAATGGCTGTCGATCAACCCCGGCATCAAGAAATCGCCCTTGAGGTCGATGAACTTGGCATCGCTCGCCACGGTCCTGGAAACGTCGCCACGGTTACCAACGGCCACAATCTTGTCATCGCGGATCGCCACGGCCTCGGCATAAGGATGCTCGGGCTCGCCGGTGAAAACTTTGCCGTGAAAAAGCACAACTTCGTTCGCGGCTTGTGCGGGCGATGCACCCTGAATGCAAAAACAAGACAAGAACGCAATGACCCACCCGAGCAGCGATATTCTCCTCCGTGAGGAATTGAAGCACTTAGCTACGCGCATTTCTCAGTACTCCCTTCCAGATGTTTCCCAACCGGTGCGAGATCCGTAAGGCAGAGCCACTGAAATCCCTTCGATCTGCCTAATTTCTGCGATAACGATCGAAAAAATCGAAAACCGCAGGAAGCACGAGCGGCACCATACCACCATGGTCGGCGTCGACTTCTAGGTATTCCAGATCGAAACCCTGGGCTATCATCCAATCCCGCATCAAATGGCTGCCCTTCACTGACGGCAACGCCTTCGTCCCCTCAGACATCATGATGGGCATGGGCCGAATACGGTCCCAGGGATAGTTCGCCTCATCAACAAAGGGGCCAGACATGGGCGCGATGGCTCGCCAAACCTGGGGATATTTTGCACCGAGATACCAGGTCCCTCCACTACCCATCGAGTGACCCATTAAGAAAATCGATGTCTCGTCTATCGGATATTCATTGAGGACTATCTCGATGACATTCAGAACATCCTTTTCACTGAGTTCCAGGATCCGCTCCTGTTCTGGGCTCACAGCGGCTCTTTGCTTTGCAGCGAGTTCCGGCTGCCCAAAGACCGCAGGGAGTCTGAGAGGTGTTCCATAGGCACCTAACGGGCTGTAGCCCAGAGGGGATACCAGAGCGTAGCCGTGCTGCTCAGCTAGGTGCAGAAGTTGCTTGCCGTTGCCATCCAAATACCGGTTCTCGTCTGAACCGCCTCCGTGAAGCATCACGATGAGAGGCAACTTCGATTGACCGTCCCACGAGGTTGGAACGTAAAGGCGATACGGAATATCCTTTCCGGCAGCGGAGAACTCGTAAATGCGATGTTGGTCACCTTTGGCCCGCCACTCAGGATTGCCGGGTGCCGCCAGGCTCTTTGCCAGGGATTGCGATTCGCGGATTTGCTGGTTTGCATCAAGAGCCGAACCGAACGCGATACGCTGTGCCGAACACGGGTTCGACTGTGGGACGCAGGGGAGTACCGTCGGCGGGGGGTCCTGTTGCACCGTTACCCCGGTCGCCAAGAGAGCTAGGGCCAACGGGACGCGAATCGTTATCTTCATTGTTTACTGTCGTCCTAGCACAATGCGCGCCTCAGTCGATCTTCTTCTTTCGAACCACCCACCGCGGATTGACGCACAGTCCGCAATTCGCTCCCTTAAACATCAGGCCGGCGCGTTGATCGCCTTTCAGCTGCCAATTCAGCCAGGCAACTGCGACACCACTGAACTCGCCCCCGTTGGGCTGACGATAAGTGCCACCATGAGTGATTCCTCTTTCGTAGCCTCGAAATATCGGAATCGACGCGATGCGCTCGAAATCGTCGTCAGCGTTTGCAAAGGCGATGTCTTGAGCATCGCCGCTAATGTATGCCACCGGCGTATGAAGAGATTTTAGGTCATCCTTGCTCATCGATTTTCCTCCGGCCATTTCGGTCGGCTTGGGGAAAAGACCGCTATTCCAAATCATGGCGGTCGTTATGCGGGGATCCGCCGCTACCTCGATCGCCTGAACGCCACCGCAAGACTGGCCCATTACCGCAATTTTATTGCTGTCCAACCGCTGATAATACTTGCTCTCTGCACGTTGATTTTCGCCGATAGCCCAATTGATGGCTTCAATCAATTGGACAGAATGGGTCGCTGGCGGAGGCAGATTGGGTGGAGGTTGAGTAGGATCAGACCCTTGAGGTCTCAGCGGGACGGCTGGGCCCTGTGGGAATCCTGCCGCGTTTAACTGCACTATTGGACCGAGGGCGATAACAAGATACCCGTATGAAGAGATCTCCGTCAGGAACGGCGCGAAGAAGTTTCCTGAGTTCGCACAGGCACCGTTGCCCCACAGCACGATCGGCAAAGACGTACCTTTCGACGCCGTGAGATCGTCCGGCTGATAGATCGTGTGCCCGGGAAGACTCGGATCCATTTCCATGATCGACGGGTAGGGGCCCGAGCCAACGGTCGGCCCGGCCCCAGGAGACCTGCCGTCGGGTTGCTGGGCCGCTGATACCGACAGAACCATCCGGAAGCCAAACAGGCAAAGGAAGGCAATCATCGTACGCGAGGAAATCGCTTTCATTTTTCAATCCTTTTCGAATAAGTGACCGGACTCACGAACCGAAAACCCTGATCGCAAATGGGTGACGCTACGGTGGAAAAAGAATGTTTTCGATTACTTCGCGGGACTGGCGCGCGGGATCTTTCACAACTTCACTCGTCGAATTGATCATCATCACGTTTCGATCCGCGGCCGAGTAGGCCGGCCAGCGCGGGAAGCCCTTGGAATTCGGACTCCCTGCTGTGGCAAATGCAGCCCACGCGCCGCTGACTCGTTCAGCGAGCGGGAAGATATCGGGTGCACTGCCAGTGAGCTTCTGCACGAGCGGATCGCTCACGTTGTCGAAGACGAACGGCATCTCGATCGTGTGGGGCGAGCGGAGCTTGCCCTTCAGGATAGGCGTCTCCCAGGTAAATTCGTAGACGAACGTGGGAGCTTTACCGAGGGCGGCGCGACGTTCGGCGATCTTGCTGGTGAACGCTACCGTGGGATAGGCGCTCCCGATAAGGAAATACAAGCCTGTGGAATTTTCGTTTGGATAGTCGCTGCGAAACGCCTGAATCGCCGCTTCCGCGCGATCGCCGAGAAGAGATTGGATGCGTTGATGGAGGCCGGCCTCGTCAAGTGTGAAAGCCGCTGGATCACCCGCGGCGAAGAGCGTCAGTTCGGTGCGATTGAAACCGATGAGAACGGGTACATCCGCGGAGACTTCCGGTGCGACCGGATCGAAAGGATTCTGCAGAAGCGAGACTCCGTCAACGACAGGCGAGAAGCCGGCGATCATCCCAGGAATGAAGCCGCCGAGTTTGCGGTTGACGGCACCCTGCGCGGCCATAATCCGCCCGAGCGGCAGCGACTGAATGTCCATGATGCTATCAGGCTTGATGCCGAGCTCGGCTACGACCATGTCGCCCACTTTGGTCGCGTAGTCGAGCGAATTCATCTTCACGCCCGGCCCGCTTTCTATGACGGCTCGATGGAAAAGCCCTTTCGCCGGGGGCATGGCGAGAAGCGTGGACACTTTTTGGCCGCCGCCGGATTCTCCGAAGACGAGGACCCTTCCAGGATCGCCCCCGAAGTTCGCAATATTGTCACGCACCCAGGCCAGCGCGGCGACGATGTCCAGCATGCCGACGTTGCCGGACTCCTTAAATGCGTCGCTGGCGTGGCCCAGGTAGGTATAGCCGAGCAGGCCAAGGCGGTGATTGATCGTGACGACCACGACATCTCCACGACGCGCAAGATTCGCCCCGTCATACAGAGGAGCGGAGCCAGAGCCAGAGGTGAATGCGCCTCCGTGACACCAGACCATCACGGGACGCTTATGGTTATCCTTCACACTCGGCGTCCAAACGTTGAGAACGAGACAATCCTCGCCTTCGCCGATTCCCGCAGGATTCGACGTGGAAGCCATGAAATCCGCACCGGCGAGAATGCCGGGCGCACCGGGGATTGTCTGCGGAGCGGAATGGCCGTATTCGAGAGCGTCGAGCACACCGGCCCACGGATCGGGCTTAACGGGCGGCATGAAGCGATTTTTCCCGGCGGTCGAAGCTCCATAGCGAACGCCCTTAAAGACATTGACGCCGTTTTTCCTTGAGCCGCAGACCTTGCCCAGAGTTGTCTCGACGACCGATTGCAATGCTCCTGCCTGACTTGCCTCCGCAAAGGCGCCGTCTCGAAACGTTCCGGCAAACAATCTGTTCATGATCCCGGCAGCTCCTCCCAATATCGAGCCTTTCAGCAGCGTGCGACGGTCTATTGGGAAATTCAATCGTTTTGCGTTTGTCAAGTGTTCCCTCCTACCTCGTTCGTCCGTGTTCTGTCCCCCATTTTTCTCACAGTGATTCTGCTGGCTTCATCAAACCATCTAGAAAGCTAGAATCCGAACCAGCAGTCCCGCCAAAGCGCCACCGATAAGCGGACCGAATATCGGAATGGGAGAGTACGCCCAGTCAGATGATCCCTTATTTGCAATCGGCAGAATTGCATGAGCAACTCGGGGGGCGAAATCGCGTGCTGGGTTGATGGCGTATCCAGTTGTTCCCCCAAGCGAAAGACCAATGCCCCAAACCAGGGCACCAATCAGATAGCCTCCCAGTCCTCCGGTCAATCCAGCGTTCGACGCGACAGCCTTAGAAAAGATGGCTGCTGCAACGAATACCAGCACGAACGTAGCGATAACTTCACTCGCGAGGTTTGAGAAGGCGTTTCGAATTGCCGGCGCCGTGCAAAAAACCGCAAGCTTAACCGGCGCATCGGGTGTCTCCCGCCAATGCGGCAAGAAGTGGATCCATACGAGGACCGCACCCAAGAACGCGCCAAGCATCTGCGCCACGAGATACGGCACTAGCTTCGAGTAATTCCCCGTGATGACCGCGAAACCGAGCGTAACCGCGGGATTCAAATGCGCGTCGTTGCTGCCGCAAGCGATGGCTGTAAAAACCCCAGCCATCACAGCAAAGCACCACCCCGTCGCAATAGCCATCCATCCGGCACCCTCGGCCTTCGACTTCCTGAGAACGACGCTCGCGACAACGCCGTCACCCAGCAAAACCAGAACGAGAGTACCCAGCAACTCTCCAAGGAATGGTGACGTCATTTCGGATTGTCTCCTTAGACTTGTAGCCACTCGCTCAATGGCTCGGGCGCGAAAGATCAACTGTTTCAAAAGAACGGCCAGGCTCTTGTTTCAAGGCGCGCGCCGGTTCTACCAACGTGAGCGCCCTCCTATGTTTCGAACTCATGGCCGATCTAGACGGTCCAAAAGGCTTCGTCGCTCACCGAAACCGCATGCACTCCCTGTCCAACTAGTTCTTCGACTTGCTCCATTGATTTCACCAAGCCCCCGCCGATCACTGGTATTTCGTAGCGCGCCTTCGCGAGAGTCGGAAGAATCAGAGGACCGACCGCGGCCGGTAGAATCTCAAGCGCATCGGGCAGAAATTGCTGCAGAGAATGAGCGGTGCTCTTCAGCGCTCCCGAATCAATGAGGAACGAGCGCTTAATTGCAAACAAACCAAGAGACCGCGCCACCCGCAGGGGCTCATCGTGAACCGAAATAACTCCTCTCACGCCCCGATTCGCCAGAAATCCCACCGCGACGGCGTCTCGGGCGAGACCTTGCGCCAGATCGAGATTGACAATTGGAACTTTGTTTCGTTTCAGGACTAGTTCGGTCATCGCTGGGATGCTATCGAGCGTGCCGCGCAGGAAGTACACAACAACGCTTGGGGAGGCGAGTGCTGCTGGCAATGACTCCGGCGCCCTCACGGCTGGGATCACCCGCGCGTGATCAAGGAAAGTTGTGAACTGCCTAGTTCGTGCCTCGTTGGTCATTCCAGGCTTTCGACAAGTCGTCGACCGCGGCCAGACTCTAGACCACCCAATCAAAGGAACGCGTTACGGCTCTCTTCCAGAATCGATAGAGCTTTTCGCATGACGACTCGTCCATTTGCGGATTCCATTCTCGATCGACACTCCAATTGTTCGCGACACTCTCCATGTCTGGGTAGAATCCCACCGCAACTCCCGCGGCATAAGAAGCCCCTAGCGCGGTAGTTTCTTTGACTTCCGGTCGTACAACCGGAAGATTGAGTATGTCGGACTGGAACTGCATCAAGAGATCGTTCTGAACCATCCCGCCATCGACGCGAAGTACGTTGATCGGTATTCCCGAGTCCTTGCCCATTGCCTCGACGACTTCCCGAGTTTGAAAAGCCGTAGCCTCTAGGACCGCTCGAGCCAAATGCCCCTTGTTTGCGAAGCGCGTTAATCCGCAGATAATGCCTCGGGCTGCAGCCTGCCAATAGGGAGCATACAGCCCGGAAAAAGCTGGAACGAAGTAAACGCCGCCATTGTCCTTCACCGTCCGGGCGAGCGTCTCGATGTCGGAACTCTCGGCGATCATTCCTAGGTTATCGCGCATCCACTGAACGAGGGCGCCAGCAATGGCGATACTGCCTTCGAGTGCGTAATGGACGTGTCGCGAACCCAGCTTGTAAGCCACCGTCGAAATTAGACCGTGCTTCGAGTGCGACAGCTTCTCGCCGGTGTTCATTAACAGGAAACAACCCGTACCATAGGTGTTCTTCGCTGATCCCACCTCGAAACAGGCTTGTCCTACGAGAGCCGCTTGTTGGTCGCCAAGAATCCCAGCAATCGGAACACCCTTGATCGGATCAATTTGGCACGGACCATACACCTCGCTGCTGGAGGCAATGCTTGGCAGGATTCTCTCCGGAATGCCGTAAATGCCGACAATCTCCGGGTCCCATCGCAGATCCTCCAAGTCCATCAGCTGGGTGCGGCTCGCATTGGTTACGTCGGTGACGTGAATCCCGGTCTCAGGGCCACCCGTTAGGTTCCATAGTAGAAACGTGTCCACCGTCCCGAACAATAAGTCTCCGGCCTCCGCTCGTTTCCGCGCGCCCTCTACATGATCGAGAATCCAACGGATTTTGAGACCGCTGAAGTAGGTCGCCAACGGGAGACCAGTTTTCTTACGAAAGCGATCCTGTCCGCCGTCGGCGGAAAACTCCGCCACCGCGTCTTCAACGCGAGTGTCCTGCCAGACGAGCGCATTGTAAACGGGGCGCCCCGTCTTTCTATTCCATACGACCGTCGTTTCGCGTTGATTCGTAATACCTATCGCCGCGAGATCCCGTGCGCGCAGTCCCGCCTGTTGCATCGCGGTATGAATGACCTGTCGCGTGCAATGCCAGATTTCTACCGGATCATGTTCGACCCATCCGGGTTTCGGATAGATCTGCTCATGTTCCCTTTGAGCAGCGGAAACGATGCGACCTGAGCGATCGAAGACGATGAAACGGGTGCTCGTCGTACCTTGATCAATCGCCCCCAGATAGGCGGTCATCTCGATTCCCCCAAGCGAACTCCGACATCAAGCCAAGGCAATACGATCCGCGAGTCCAGCTGTAGAAAGCTGGTGATTGATGTTCCGGATGTATCGCTCAATCGACGTTCGTGTGAACTCGGGTTCCAGTTGAGCTCTCCCGCCAAGATCGAAACCGTGAGTGGCGCGGCCGCGATGGCTGCTGTCCAGCTTGATAGTTGCACACCCACTTGACGCAAGAGCACGTCCTCGATCGTCGTTGCCATCTCGTAGCGGGCGGCATCGAACCCCGCCATGGATTAATTTGGTTGAAGCTGAAGAAGTCTCACTTCCGAAATCTCCCGCCCCCAGCAACACCGTTTTCATTCCGCGAAGTTGCGAATCCAACGAGCAGCCACTTCCCGTCGCGTCTCCTCCGATACGTCGCCCGCCACAGGCCAGCTCACCGCGCTCGCCCATTCGTCTATCGGACCATTTAGTTCCGACCCCGCAATCCGATCTCTACGCGATCCCCACATCGTCTCTCGGGATTCACGTAACCCTTCGAGCGCTTGGCCTTTCGGTGCGATATTCCGCACCTTCCAAACAAAAAAGCCGCCCAAACGGATCTCTAGCTCGCGCGAGTCAAAAGCCAAAGATTCTCTTGGGCGGCTTCTCTAATCTCTGCCGCTCGCGAGACCCTAGCACCGGCCTTAACTGCATGTCAATCGTTACGGGACGTTAGGGATTCGCAAAAATGGCGCAGCCGACCGGCGTCACAACCCTCGACAGGTCGAACGCCAGCCGGCTGGTCTTCCCGGGTGGTGGGAACTCGTTTCATTGAGCATATCTCTACCCATTACCTCAGACGCCGACAGACAACGCTAGCTGCATCTTATCCTTTCGATTATTTCAGGAGACTAGCCGTCGGCCGTTCAGTTGGCTTCCCCAGTTCGGCGGCGATCTTTTCTAGGAATTCCTGTTGTTCTTCGGCCAGAGCGGGAGAAACGGGTTCCGGCCACGCACTGGTTTGGACGATTACGACGTTCTTAGCGGGATTCACGTAGATGCACTGGCCGTAGATTCCCTGTGCTTCGAACGCGCCTTCGTTCCCTGGTGGAATCCACCATTGATACGCGTAGCCGAGACCGCCGAGCGCACCGCCTGGCTTAGGCTTGAGGTACGGAGCGTCCGGGGTAGTCGCATCATGAACCCACTGCGTCGAAACAACGCGGTTGTCTCCCAGCACTCCTCTTTTGAGCATCATCAGTCCCACTCGCGCGTAATCGCGAACCGTAGAGTTGAAACAAGCGAACGCGCACGTATCTGGCTGGTTCTTGGATTCGTAAAAAAACGCATCGCTCTGCGCGCCGATCTTCTTCCATAATTTTTCTTCCGCATATTCGTTCAGTCTCTTGCCCGTCACGCTTTCGAGAAGAAGACCCAACACCTGCGTGTTGACGCTTTGATACTCAAACTTGGTACCCGGACGAACGCTTGTGGGCGCAATCGATTCGGCAAAGCTTTTGAACGAGGGATTACCCGTCAGCAACGCGGCGCCGATGAGCGCAGCCCCTGATTTGGGATTTCTATAATCCTCGCTGTAATCAACACCGGTGGACATTTGAAGCAGGTTTTTGACGGCGACGTCGCGATAGCCGCTACCTGATAGATACGGCAAATACTTCGTAACAGGGTCGTCGATGCTCTTGATCGTTCCGTCGCCGACGGCAGCCCCGATCAGAATCGAGACGATCGATTTCGAGACCGATTGTGAGACAAATCTCGAATTACTTATCGGCTCCATGAAAATACTTTTCGAGGACGATTTGGTTGTCATTGAGAACGAGAAAACCGGTGACAAAGTTTCTCTGCGAAATATTCGTCGATTGAATACTTGCGGCTGCGGTGCAGTCGTACTTGCAGCGTGAAGACGTTCATTGCGCTCGATAAAGTGGATAGGAGTTATCACCCCTCGCCTGGACCCAATCCGTGCGCAGGCCAAGCTCGTCCATGTGGTGGAAGTAGTAGAAGTTGTAGGGCTGCGACATGTAGCTATACTTGTCCACTAGAAGGCCGGCCGGGGTCATCTTACCGAATATCAATCTTGCCCGGAGTTTGCGCCAATGCGTGGAAACGCAGGGTCAGACTCGCAATCCCAACAAGAAGTAACAGAGATCTCCAAATTCTAATCATTCGAGTTGCACTGGAATCAGAAGTGGCCGGAATCATCTCGTCCCCCGGCAGACGAAGCTCGCCCGGCATCTTCCACGCTGCCACTTCCTTTGTAGTGCGCGGATTGTGGATACGGACACAAAGGTCGCGTGCGCCCCAGGCCATGGGCTATTCGGGCCGGCTTTCGCAACGATGCGATCGGGAGTCGATCCCTTTCGACCCAATCCACTAAGGTCCCAAGGGCATCGAATTGGTCCGTTGCCGGGCCACCACCGCAGTGAGCCATTCCAGGTACCGGAAAGACGCGGACGAAGTCTGCCGACGTTGAGCCCGCGCTGAGCTTTTCGACTTGTCGGTACCAAGCGAGCGTGTCGTTCAGCGAGAACACTGGATCTGAGGCTCCCTTGATACACGAGCATTTTCGCACCGTGGGCAGCGTAGGCTTCCAGATGTGGTGAGCGGGCTGAGATGTCTGTCCACGCCAGACGTGGAATGGAGCATGGATCGGCATAGATTTTGGCGCGTCTCGGTCGAAATCGAATCTGAAGTGCGAAATTCGAGGTCGGTCTTTCGGATCTGAATTCAATGCCGTCGGCGGAGTCGTGAAAATGCCCGCCAGCGCGGGCGCCCCCATGGCGACATTGATGCCCGGGAAATCTGTCCGTCGCTGGGCCGATCTTCCAGATCCGCCAGTCGTCGCTGCCCATCCCCGCATCGAGAGGCCAATCAGAATAGAGTGATTTCTTGCGCGGTTTTTCCCGGTCCGCCGTGACGCGTCCTAATACATTATCTGCGCCTCACTTAAACATGGGTCAGTCTTTGCGCTCGAGCAAACTTCGCGTTTAAGTTGTTTCGCGACCCGCGGCCACGTGCACGATTCGAAGTTTGACGGTGATGCCATCGCGGACTCCGTCATCGGCATCGCAGGCCGCCAGGATCGCTTCCTGCGCAACGTCGAATTGCGCTTCGCTAAAGTCGTAGGAAGCAACTTCGGATCGAAGGTCTTTGCTCCGGTCGCCGCTACTAGGCTACCAAAGGATTGTGTGTCCCAAGCTTCCGCAACGGCGGCACGGGGCAGCGCGAAACCCGGTGCGCCGGCAACAATGCCGTCGAATTCGTCTGGAAAGCGCTGGGCGAAAACCATTCCCTCTTGGCCACCCTTGGAGCAACCCAACGAAATAGGAGTGCTCGGGCGGGCGGCCATAGTAGGAGTGAATGACTGCCTTGGCTGTTTCCGCGACCAATTTGAGAGACGCTCCGCCGTAGTTTGCCCGTGCCTGTGGATCAAACCGAAGGCCACATTTCCACCTCGGCTCGGGACGCTGTTCATGGCATTGTCATCGCCGCTATCTTGGGACACAACGGCATACCCTTTAGTAAGCGCCGAAGGCTCGCCCGGAGTCGTTAGACCAATCGCTGCGCCCAGGTCTCCTTCCGTGCCACCACCACCTTCGAAATAGAAATTTCCCATTCCAACGGAGGGGCAAGCGTAAGTGGAATCGGATCGCATAGTGCTGCCCGTCTACGCCGATGCGTTCCTGCATGGCTGCTGTTATCTCGCAATGGGCGGGAAGACGTGACCGGCGGCGCCATCGGAAGTGCTACCTGTGAGCCGTCTGCGTGCCAAGCGGACTGCTCGATATGTGTGGTCGCGTCGGGCCATTCGGCCTTCGCCGTTGCGAGCCGGGCACAGCTATCCGCAGCACTTGATTCGAGAGCTGGAACCGCTGTGCCGTGCCCCTTGACCCGCATTGGTGGGTACGGCGAGCCACGCGAAAACCAACATAACCGGCAGAAACCTCTTGTAGTTCGTCATCGAATGGTAGGAACCTCCGGTATAGCGTTGTTCCAGCGGGTGCAAAAACAAAAGGGGAGCCGCCAAGCGCAGGGGTGTTTGCGCCGCATCGGCTCCCCAGCGAAAAGGGAGCGCGCGAGCGGGGTGGGCGCTACGCAAACTCCCTTCGTACTGCAATCTGACAATTCGACCATCAGTGTCGTTTCGAAGAGGCAGCGCGATTCGCTGATTTCTGACGTATCCGCATTGCCTCCCGATTTCCAGCTACCATTTCCCTAAAAGTTGAACTTGAGCGCGAATTGGATCTGTCGTGCGTTTCCAGCCATACCCAAAATCTCTCCAAAGTTCGGGCTCGTTAGCACCGAAACGGGCAGGCCGTAGTTCGGATGGTTGAATAGGTTGAAAATCTCCGCTCGGAATTCGAGATTCGTTGCTTCGGTAATCCGAGTAACTTTCGTGACCGATGTATCCAGATTGACGAATCTAGGTCCGAAAAGAGTATTTCTCCGTAGGTCGCCGAGCGTGCCGAACGGCTGCAATGCAAAAGCACCAGGGTTAAACCAAAGGTTATGCACGCTTGTCCCTCCGGGCGGCACGATGCTTTCCCGGTCAGGTCCGGCCTTTCGCCTGGCTGGCCGGCTGGGTCGTTCAGATTTGCCTGATCGATTCCGTCCTGGATGCTGAACGGAGTTCCGTCGCGGGCAGTCAGTATGCCCGTCAATTGCCAGCCTTCCACCCAGCGGTTTCCTCGGAAGGGCAGCCTGTAGACCGTATTCGCAACGAAATTGTGCCGTACATCGAAGTCGCAGACGCCCTTGTCGCGAGTAAGGTCGTAGGGATCGGATTGGGCTTGCTGGCCGCTATTGCCAGCCTCCAATCCGAAGGCGACCGAGCCGTAGTCGATGCACTTGGAATAAGTGTAGGACGCCTGAAACTGCAAATTTTTCCCGAGATTATGTGTTAAGTACGCCTGCAACGAGTTGTACCAGGACGAGCCGTCCGGTTTGTTGAAAGCGATGCCCGCAAGATTGGGATTGTTTCGCGCTGGCGTTGTGGGCGGCCCGCCTGGGAATGCGGGCGGTCCGTCGGGAAACGTCGGTTGTCCGTCCACGATTGTGGGAATCTCGGGATTCAAATCGTTCTGCACCATCAGGTTGTACCCCTTGTGATCCGACATAGGAAATACTCAAGACGGTGTCTTTGAAAATCTCGCGTTGAACACCGAAATTGTACTGGAGCACAAACGGTGTCACTTGCGGGTCGTACTCTAATGCCTCCCCGATCGTGGGGATAGGCTGAAAGGCTCCCTGAAAGGGAGTAGGGTAACTGCACGGCGTCCCGAAAAAGCAAAGCGACACTGCCGTCTGAAACGGTCCGGCAAAGATAAATGCGGGGTGATAGTTTCGAACTTGAATCGGATCGTGGAATAAGCCTGCACCCGCTCTAATGGAGGTCTTGTGATCCGCAAATGGATCCCACGCGATCCCCACGCGCGGATCAAGACTTTTCACCGACGGATTCGACGCGAACACATGCGAGACAGGCGTGCAACCCGTCGTGGATGGGCTGCTCGGGTTGATAAACGCGCAAAGCAAGTTGTGGGACTCGATAGGATTCGAGATGAAGTCGTAGCGCAGTCCCAAGTTCAGAGTTACAGTCCGCGACACTTTCCAGGTGTCTTGGATGTAGGGGAACAAGTCCGATTCCCGAAAGCTTCTGTAGGAGTTCGACAGTCCCGGGAGCGCGCCTAGTAAAGTAATAGGAGGTGCCAGAGGTGAAATCGGCTGGCCCTCGATAAAGCTCGCGTAGCTCGGAAAGTTCCAGCCCTGATCCTCAAAGAATCCATTCGCCAGCGGGCTTTGTAGCCTTCGAAACTCCGCGCCGATTTCAAAAGAGTGTTTCCCGTGAACCCAGAAAACATCGTCGTTTAGAGAGAATACATTTTGAAGTTCAAAGTCAGGAGTAAATGCGCTCGGGCCGATCGGCGTGGGTCCTCCGGTAACGGTCACGGTGCTGTCCTGCCTATTCTC
Organism: uncultured Acidobacteriota bacterium; assembly: GCA_963800535.1. Lineage (GTDB taxonomy): Bacteria > Acidobacteriota > Terriglobia > Acidiferrales > UBA7541 > Palsa-295. The sequence goes on along the minus strand of CAWDBK010000010.1, from coordinate 34,897 downwards.
GCCGTAGAAGCTAAAGAACTGCAGAACCGGATTTTCTCCAGTAACAAATGCGCGCATCTTTGAACGTGTGAAAGTAAACCGGGCGTCGTTGATCAAATTAGAGGAAAAGACTTTCTTATCGCCAATGGTGACGTATTGATTCCGCCCCTTCGACGTTTCCGGGTACAGTCCGAGGGGTGAGACCGTCGGGTCCACAAGCGATCCGTCGTCAAAGACATAGCGCCCAAAAATTGTGTTGCTTTCGGAAAGGACATAGTCCCACCGAGTATTGAGGTAATCCTCATTGGCCGGTTCAGGCGAATTGACGGTGATCTGGTTTACTCCGCTGGGCCCGCAGTTCGTGGGGTCTGGGTTGCCAGGGGAGGCACAAACACTGTTCGTTCCGCCTGGGAGGAACTGTTCCACGGCGCTGGCGCCCCCTGTCGGGTAAAGCGCCATGATGGCTTGCGACGTCGAATTCAAGGGAAGCGCGACTCCAGGCTCTGTATCACAGCCGCCCCCCGGATTGACTACGCAGGCGGGCAGGATTCCGAGTCGGGCTCCAGAATCAGGGACTGTCGGAAGCAGAGTGAATCCGCGCAGCCTCCGGATACCTTCGTAGTTTACGAAAAAGAATAACTTGTCCTTCTTGATGGGACCGCCGACTGCTCCCCCGAATTGATTCTGGCGATACGGATTCATTGGAGACGCACTCGTGTTGAAGGTATCCCGGGCGTCGAGGACATTGTTACGGAAGAAGTCGTACACGCTGCCGTGGAAAGTGTTGGTTCCGGACTTCGTAGTTGCGTTCATGACGCTGCCACTTCCGCCGAAGCGCGCGCTGTAGGAATTGGTCAGAACCTGGAACTCACCGATGGCTTCGACGCCGAGCGACGTTCCGATGATGCTGTTGCCAGCTCCATGATTCCAAAAGCCCTGAATATTCGCTCCGTCCAGGAGAAGTTCCTGGCCCTCCGGCCTCGAGCCAGCTATCGAATAACTTGGCTCTCTGCCGTAAAAGGAGCTTTGTGCTCCCGTTGTCACCGTTTGGACTCCCGGCGCGAGAAGGATCAGCTGTTCGTAGTTGCGACCATTCAGAGGGAGTTGCTCCACCTGCTGCTGCCCGATCTGGGCCGATATCTCCGCAGAGGTCGTTTCCACTTGGGTGGTTGCGCCCTGAACGGTCACGGTTTCCGTCACCTGGCCGACGGGCAAGGAAAAGTCCACCACGACATTTTGGCCGACAGTGATCACGACGCCGGTATGAATCTGCGTCTGGAAGCCCGTCATCTTCGCTTGAACGTCGTAGATTCCGACGAGGAGATCCGGCACAACATACCGACCTTGGGTGCTAGCTGTAATGGGCGTGACGCCACCGGTCTGGGTATTCGTCACCGTTACGGAAGCTCCCGCAATGATCGCGCCGGAACTGTCTGAAACTGTGCCCTGGATGCTTCCGGTGCCGACTTGCGCGACCGCGACGTCCGTGGCCAGGAGGCCGGAGAAGAGGGCCACGCCCAACAGAAACCTAGTTACCTGTCTATAAAAGCTGAACATTTAGCCCCTCCCATGGGACTGCCCGTCAAATTGCGCGTTGGAGGTCCAAAAGGCGATTAGGAACCCACCGAATGTCGGCTAGGAATACACGTCACTGCCGATTCTTGTCAAGGCTTTTGCGCATAGCGTCAATGTCTAATAGACATTGTCAAACTGAAAGCATTCTCGCTAGAATGCGAAGCTGCATATGGAACTTCGACATCTGCGGTACTTCATTGCCGTTGCTGAGGAGTTGAATTTCACGAAAGCGGCGAGGCGACTCGAGGTGGGTCAGCCTGTGCTGAGCCGGCAGATACACGATCTGGAGCGTGAAATTGGCGTTCAGCTCTTTAATCGAAACAGTAGCCGGGTCTTTCTCACCGATGCGGGAGACAGTTTCTTGAGCGAAGCGCGCGTGGCTCTACAGCATGCGGCTCAGGCCGTAGAAGCTGCGAAACAAGTGCAGGCCGGCGCAGCGGGCACTCTTCGCGTCGCGATCGGCAAAGGTTTGGGAGATGTTGTAAGCCGAATTATCAACGGTTACCTCCGACTATTTCCCGGAATAGAAGTCGACGTTAAGAACGTCGCTTCTGGTTTTCAAAGCGAAGCATTCGACGATCGCAGAATTGACGTCGGATTTATGCGGCCACCGCTCACTAATCCTCAACTCACATCGAGCCTGCTATTCGAGGAAGGTTTTTCCGTGGTGCTTCGGAAATCCAGCCCCTTGGCTAGGCGGAGGCGCATACGGCTCAAAGATCTCGCTCGGGAGAATGTCCTTATGATTGATCGGCACATCTCTCCGGGATTCAATGAAAAGATGCTGGAGCTATTCCGTAACGAAGGAATCGCACCCAAGATAATTCCCACCGAAACGATGCCTTACGACGAAGCGGGCGCGATTCTGGTCGAGTCCGGCAAGGGTATCTATCTCGCAGTTGGAGAGGGACCCTATTACCCATCTTTTGCGGATCGCTTGGTCGCGCTTCCCCTTGACGAAAGGTCGGCGGTAATGCCCGTCCACATCGTCTGGCGCAAGGATGAGAAGGCGAAAAGCACTCTTGAGTTCGTCAAGTACGCCGAATCTATGTGCCGAGAGACACGGGAACTCCGCCGAATAAGACCGAAGCCGGCCGGCCGATGGAAGAAAACCAGATCAATGAGGCGAGTTGAACGCTGAACCGCTGAGAAAATACTTCACGCCTACTCTTGCGACGTTCGTCCTTCCGTCTCATCCACGCGTCCCGCTCCAGCGTATTCGAATCACGTCCTTGGCGGGACCTTTCGTCCTGTCCATCAACCTTCCGATGAGCTTAATTGTCGGTACGACAATCGCCAAATCCACCATGCAGAAGGCAATCGTCGTCGGTGCAGGAATCCAACCCGGCCGCCAGGGGACATAGAGGATGAGCAGTACATGCAGAGCCACCACTAAATTCATCGCCACCCAGAACGACGGTTGTCGACGTAGTCCCCAACACAACTTGAACACACCGGCAGTCATCGCGACGGTGGCGAGGATGGGGAAAAACAACTCCATCCGTCCTAGATGGTCGAGCAATGGTAGCAGCACGACTGCGAAGAGCCCACCGCCAACCGCCGCAGCAATCCGTTGGCTCCGCTCCGTCACTATCCTCCTCATAGCTTGCATTCCTGGATTTTCTCAAATGCGCCGTATGCATCGTAAACCGCAGTGCCAGCAGCGACAATGTTGCCCGCGATGGGAGCGGCATTGACGCCCAGCTAACACCTTTGAGCAGGCCATCTGTTGAGGAGAAGAACACTAACACATTGAACTTGCGTGTTTGCTGAAGTAGGTTCCGCAGCCTTATCCGTCGAGAGCGACGTGGAACTCCAGGGGGCCGAGATAACTAATTGAAAATAATGGTTGGGGCGAGTGGATCGAACCCACGCCCTTCGGCCTAAAAGGCCGCTGCTCTGCCGCTGCGCTACGCCGAGAAGTCCTGCAAACTCTCAGGCCGTGAGCTGTCGGATTGTGGCCAGCGCACGGCGCTCGTCGCCGTGCGGATCATCGACGACCTTGCACTCGTTGTTGAGGATCATGGTGGCGCGTTTTTTGGTATCGAAAGACGGCCAGTTCGGCAAGCCGCTGTGGTTCGGGTTCCCCGTGCGCGCGAAAGCGACCCATGCCGCGCTGATCTTGTCTTGCAGAGCGTAGCGGTCCTGACCCGAACCGGTCATACCCGTCGCCATATCGACGTTGTCGAAAACAAAGGGGATTTCGAGCGTGTGGAACGACCTTAGCTTTCCGTCCCGCACCGGCGATCGCCACGTAAAGTAGTAGTTATAGACCGGAGCCGCTCCCTGGTCCGCCTTGCGCTCCGCTTCGGTCATCGCACCAGCCCTCCAAGACGCGTCCGAATTCAGGATTAAATAGAGATCGGTGTTGCTAGCGCCTGGCCGGCCCTTCCGATAGACATCAATCAGCCGGTCCACGGCGCCGTCGTCCGCTACTTTCACGACTTGCTTGACGTGTGCGTGGAGCGCAGCGTCGTCCATTGGCTCTAGCTCCATGCCCTTCACGGCGGCCACCTCGGTTTCGGTGGTGCCGACCAAAAGCGGGATGTTCGCCGAGATCCCCGGTGCATCCGGATCAAACGGATTTCGCGGAAGGTTGTCACCATCCACCACGGGCCCCCAGTTCAGATCTGAGGCGCCTCCAAATCCGCCGACAAATTCGGGAGCGCCCAGCGCCGCCACCAGCCGCTCAAGCGGCACTTTCTGCAGATCGTCCACTTGATCGGGCTTCAAGCCGAGGATGCCGAGATAGTTCTCGGTCGTTTTCGTGGCGGCCTCTTTCGTCAGGCCCTTGACCCAAGCGCCACTTTGAATGATGGCGCGATGATATAAACCTTTGGCCGACGGCATCGCCAGCACGGTGCTCACTTTCGCGCCGCCTCCGGACTGGCCAAAAATCGTTACGTTCTTCGGATCGCCGCCGAACTCCGCAATGTTGTCTCGGACCCATTCGAGCGAAGCGACGACGTCTTGCATTCCGACGTTACTGGAGTTCCGGTACTTTTCGCCGCCCAACTTACCAAGATAAAGAAAGCCGAACGCATCGAGGCGATGATTTATCGTGACGACCACAACGTCGTGCCGGCGCGCCAAGTTCTCTCCATCCCAAATAGTCATAGCGCCAGACCCTTGCGTGAACGCGCCGCCGTGCAGCCAGACCATGACGGGCCTGGGGCCAGAGGCCGGACCTCTTGTCCATACGTTCAATACCAGGCAATCTTCGCCGGCAGGCTCTCGCCGATCCGATTGGGAACCCTCATTGATCAAGAAGTGCCACGGGCCTTGTGGCGATTTGGGGCCGAATTCCGTGGCTTCGCGAATGCCTGCCCAAGCATTGGGTTTCGCTGGCGGCATAAAACGCCGCGGAGGTGCAGCGGAGGCTCCGTAGGGAATACCATAAAATGCGTTTACGTTATCCCGCGTTATGCCTCGCACTCGTCCCGCGGCGGTGTTCACGACGGGGCTCGGTGATGAGTCGCCGAGATCCTGTGCCAATGCTTGACGAAACGTTCCGCGCGCCATAAGAGTGGCGGCTGCCATCGTGCCGTAGCTCAAGAAAGATCGCCGATCCATCGTTACCTCCTCGAAGTCGAAGCGCGCCACGATTGCATTTTAATTATGTGCGGGTGAATCAAACGTCTGCGCTCGCGTGCCAAAACCTCCGTCGCGGGCGGCAATGTACGGCTGATCTATTTCCATTGCAATATCGGGCGGTCCTCAGAACTGAGGACAAGATTTCTTAGGCGAATCCCGTGGATGAAATGAGCTACGGTTCTGACCGCGTGTGGGAAAACGTGCGATTTAGGGGAGCATTAAAAGGTCGCGGGGAGTCGGGTTAGAGATTCCGAGGAGTCTTGCGTCGGTGACTGTGGGGCCGAAGAAGTCCAAAAGGAGCTTTCGTTATCGGGTGCCAGGCGCCGATGACGGTGTAGCTAAGCAGCGGAAATTGTTGGTAGGGGCGGCGGGGATTTGAACCACCGACCTTATGGTCCCGAACCGGACTCGAACCACTTAAGTCCACCAAGCGTCGGTCGGCGGCTCCGCCAACATAACTCGCCGGAGGAAAGTCACTGCCGATGCAATTCCCTCGTCGGTCGACATCATTGCGTCTTCGTGTTCGATGGACAGTACATAGTCGTATCCGCTCAGCCTTAGGCTGCTGACGAGCCGCTTCCATTCAAGTTCGTCGTGTCCCCATCCTACAGTGCGAAAAACCCACGATCGATCCGCGATGCGGCCATAGCCCTTGCAATCGATTACGCCGTTGCGAGCTATGTTCAATCGCTCAAGGGCGACATCTTTGGCATGGACGTGAAAGATCGCGTCGCCGAGAGCTCGAATCGCGATCGGTACATCTACTCCTTGCCAAAAAAGATGGCTCGGGTCGAAGTTAACGCCGATACTGTCGCCTACCTCATCTCGCAATTTCAACGCTGTTTCGGCGTTGTACACCACGAATCCAGGGTGAGGTTCGAGCGCCACTTTCGTCCCATGATACCTTTGGCTTTCTGGCGGGTTTTATAAAATGTTTGAAGGTCGGCGCAGAGCGAGGTGATCCTCTGCCCAGTAACAAATTCCGCCATATCGCACCAGTGTGAGCCAATGTCTGCCATCGCGCGACTCGGACCGTTCACCTGGGAGTCCAGCCGCCAATTCCACTCCGTTTGCGACAGAAGCCAATCCTGTGAGTAAGTGCCCTGGACGACGAGCAGCTCGCCGAGTTCACCGTCGCTGCACATCGCTCGCATTTCCTGAACCAGCGGATAAAACCGCAGGTTATAGCAAGTGCAGTTCCTGACACCCTGTTCTTCAGCAAGCTGTACGAGCTTCTCTCCCTGCTCAACGTTTGTGGTCAATGGTTTTTCGCAAAGGACGTGTTTGCCAGCACGCGCGGCATCGGAAGCCATCGAGAAATGCAGCGAATTAGGAGTGCAGACATGTACGACGTCCAGTGTCGGACTCTCGAGGAGCTCACGATAGTCCGATGTAACACGCTCGATGCCGTACTCTTTTCCAAGTCGCGTGGCCTGTTCAAGGTTGCGACTCGCAATCCCGCAAACTTCGACAACCGCGCCGAGCCGGCTTAAAGCGTCCAGATGGCACCGCGCTGCAAAGCCGCTACCAAAAATTGCTGTCTTTGATGCCTCGCTCATTCGTGCCCTCGCACTCGCACGTCGACAAGTTCGGCGAACCTACGAGCGCCCCAATAGACCGGGTGGCCGCTCACGGTGGGGTGAACTCGCGGCAACGGATCCCCGGATGAAAAGGGAAAAGGTGAGCGAGGTGGGCGCCACGCTGACTGCCTTTGTTTGGTGCAACAACCCGACAATCCAGCCAGGATTGTCATTTCGTGATTACCTTGGACTCGATGCTCGTTTATCGCTCAAGTGCCGATCGAAAAACTTGACGATGACGTCGTAGCAGTCCCGTGATTCTGGAACGTCCGGGTTGTAGAAGAATCCATGGAACAGACCCTCCCAGACGTGCAGTTCGGAATCCACTCCCATCTTTACCAGTTGGGTGTGCGTATAGAGGGCTCCGCTCAGCGCGAAGTCGCGCGTAGCGGTGATGATCAGTGTTGGCGGGAACTTTGCCAAAATCTCGGGTGAATTTATCGGCGCGACTAGTGGATCCTTCGGATCGGTGCCCACCAAGTAGCCGAGGCGCGCAGGCGCTCGCTCGGTTCTGGCGGATTTCGGCGGAGCTGGGGCCATCATCCGGGCCTCGCCGAGTGGGCCAGCCGTGTAGTTCGCGTCGCCGCCGAACCCCACTCCGGCTGGAGAGCCTGCTCCCGCACAAAAGATACCAACGGCACCGGCCTGCGGTAAATCGTGTTTCTGGAACCATGCGACGGACATTGCTGTTAGCATGCCGCCGGCCGAACAACCGTAAATACCGACGCTTTCGGGTGTGTGGTTTTTGAGTATCTCCTTATAAACGGCGGCGACGTCTTCGCTCGCGGCTGGGAATTTAAAGTCGGGACCTTCGCGGTAGTCCACGCTTATGACCCGAATCCTGCCAAGAGCTGCGATCGGCATCGATTCCAGTTCGGCGCAGCCCGGCCAGCACCCCGAAAATCCGCCCCCGTGAAGATTGATCAGCACGCGTGCTCGATTGTCCTCGGCCACTCCCGCCTTCGGCGTATAGATGTACGCATGTACGCCGGCAATCTTGGTATCCTCCCGATCCACGGGATAAAGAACTTTCTGCCGCTCGAGATAGCCCTTCATGAACCGAGGCACGCCATTGTCCTGCGCCACCGCCTCGGGACTCTGCACATCCTTGAGATGTTGAGTGAGGTAGGCCTTCGCCTCGGGACTTAAGTAACTCGAAATCGGCACAGCCTGCTCGGGAACGTGAACAGTCCCGTCATCATCGACGACAACTTTGGAATTCTGAGCTGTCGCCGGGTTCGAGCCAAAAAACAATATTGCGCTGAACAAGATCAGTCCGGGTCCGTTTCGGTGTGTTATGAAACGCCAAACCGGCCGACGTCTTTCAACGAAGGTATTGGGCATAAGTTCTCCTAGAACGAGCTCCGATTCGGATAAGGACGGATGGTCCGGGCCACCGTCCTACCGAACCACCGGGCTCAATGCCCGGGCGAATCGAACCGTCGGCTGGCGTCACAACGCTTCGCAGCGCTGGGCGCCAGTCGACCGCTCTTCCCAGGGGGTGGGAACTTCGATTAATCGAATTCGTTTCTATGGTTCGGTTCGCTTTTCTCACCAATACAACCGGGTTCCGTTTTCGCGAGCGCATCCGTTTCAATCCGGTACCGCTTGATCCAAGGCATCCTGCAACCGCGTTCCAGGGATCAACGGCGTTGCGCCTATTTGGGTCGCAAGCCAGGCCGCGAAACGATTCGCGGAACCGCTGATCTTCTCGAGTGATTCTCCGCGAATATAGTGGTGCGCCAGACACGCTGTAAAAGCGTCCCCAGCGCCCACAGCGTCGGCTACTTTTATGTTGAATCCTTGGTGTTCCACCGTCTTGCCCTTCGAAACAAGCAGGCTGCCGCGCGCACCGCGTGTAACACAGATCAATTGCAAATCGTATTCCACCAGTAACCCGCGAGCCCTCCCCTCTTCGCTTCGAGGAGCAACTCCGAGGAGATCTGAAACACGAACGAGTTCTTCGTCGTTCAGTTTTGCAATGTGGGAGAGCTTGAACGACTGCTGGAGCAACTCCCTGCTGTAAAACGATTCGCGCAGATTGACGTCATAAATTCGCAGCGTGCGTTTTGGCGCGGCCTCAAGAAACCGCTGAACTGTGGCGCGCGAGATGGGAGAGCGTTGGGCCAAAGATCCGAAGCAGATCACGTCGGCCCGCGCGGCCAAGTCAGCCCATGAAGGCGTCCACTCTAGGCGATCCCACGAAACGGAGTCTTTGATTTTGAATTCCGGCTGACCTGCGGAGTCGATTTGTACACTCACCACGCCGGTCGGATACCGGGTGTCTTCCTGCAAATACGAAGTACTGAGGCCAAGTTTCTCCATGGCGGCACGAACCTCTCGCCCGGCTTCGTCGTCCCCGACTCGGCTGACGACGATACCTTCATCTCCGAGAAGGTTGGCCATGTAAGCGAAGTTCGCAGGTGCGCCCCCCAACGCCTTTCCCGAAGGCAGAAGGTCCCACAAGACTTCACCCAATCCGATCATGGTTGCTGACTGCGTCATCGATCTCCCGTCAAGGCGATACTGACTACTCGAAGGCACTGTCGTTCAACACGCTCGCGAGAGTTTCCAGAATTCCGGAACGGACGGATCTACAAGTCATCGAAAAAGCCTCGGCGCAAAATCGGCCAGATACTTCCTCCATACCGTCCACACATGGGCACCAGAACTCTCAACCCAGACGTGTTTGATGCCGGCTTTTTCCAGAGTTTCGTGGGACTTCTTTACTGGCTCAAGCAAGAAATCATCGCTGCCGATTCCAATCCATAGCAGCCGGAGTTGTTGATTGACTCGGGCCGCGTTCGCCAATTTCCCGTGATAATCAGTCCTTGTGTCCGTGATTTCGATCGCGGGACTGAATGCCCCGATGTAAGCAAATTGATCCAGGTGATTTAGCCCGATGCTGAATGCTTCGGAACCGCCCATCGAAAGACCGGCCAAGGCGCGATGCTCGCGATCCGGTATCGTCCGAAAATTCGCATCGATGAACGGAATCAGGTCGTTCGAAACCACACTGTCGAACGTTGTGAACCCTTCCTGCATCAGCTGCCGGATTGGCCCCGATATTCGAGACGACGGTTGTGGAGGTGCGGGCTGCAAATGAACTCCGGTCGTGCCATTCTCATTCACAATAATCATCGGTTTCGCATGGCGAGATGCTATCAAGTTGTCGAGAATAAAGTTCTCGTGCCCTTGGTCGCTCCACCCTGCTTCGTCTTCGCCCGCTCCATGCTGGAGATACAACACCGGATATCGCAACTTGCTCTGATCGTATCCCGGTGGTGTGTACACGAAAATTCTTCTCAGTTGTCCCGTTGTCTTCGAGAGGTACCATTCGATGCGGACCGTGCCGTGCGGAACATCCTTGACGGCAAAAAAGTCCGACTCAGGGGACGGCACTTCCAGCCCGCTGACTTCTTTCATGGCCGCGAAAAACACCCTGCTCCCCGGATCGTTCGCAGCAAATCCATCCACGGAAATCTCATAGTAGTGGAAGCCCGGCAGCAAAGGCTTGGTTCTAACTTCCCAGAAGCCGTTTTCGCCTTTCACCATGTCATAAGTGGACTGGCCCAGCTCCATGAGGAGCTGCACTTTTTGTGCTTGATCGGCGCGCACGCGGAAGGTCGCGCTCAAATCAGAATGGATGAGCGGATATTGCGCGCCCGGAATATTGGTGGGCGCTGGTTTTGAATCGTCTGCCTGTGCCCAGCATAGGCCCGAACTTAGAATGACGAGGAGTACAAGTCGCACGATTCCCATCTGATTTACCTCTTGGTGCCGTCTAGCGCCCGGGCTACCGGAGGGCACAGCCTCGGCCCGAGCGGCACACTTCCGTTCGTGAATCTGTTCAGTTCTGTGTCTTGGCGCCTGCAACTCGGCCCCGCAAGGCTGAAATATCGATGGCATTAGCCATGGCCTGGTATCCAGCGGCGTTGGGGTGAAGATGGTCTCCTGAGTGAAAATCGTCACGAAACCGCGCAGGATGGTTCGGATCGCGCACGGCGGCATCGAAATCGAAAAAACCGTCGAAGTTGCCTCTCGTGCGAATCCACTGATTCACTGCCTGACGGCTGACTTCTCCTTCATCACTGTAATAATCGGCTCCTTCGAATGGTGTCAACGTGCCGCCAAATACGCGGATACCATGCTCGTGCGCGCGGTCAATTATTTGCTGCAGACCTACGATCAGGTCTTGCGCGCTCACATGTTGTTTCGAAAATGGGGTTTCGACCGGCGCCGTACCGTCTTTGGATGGGGGCGGCTTCATATGAGGCCAGCCGATGTCGTTAATACTCTCCAGCACGATGAGATCTGTGACGCCCGGTTGTGCCAGCACGTCGCGGTCGAGACGTGCAAGCGCACTCACACCCGCCCCGTCATGCAAGACGCGGTTCCCGCCGATCCCCTCGTTGGCCACTGACAGGTGTGGCACTGTCTGCCCAGCGGCAAGGCGTTTCGCCAACATGTCGGGCCAGTCGGCATAGTCACCCTGTTTCGCACCTACACCGTCGGTGATCGAGTCTCCCAGCGTCACGATTGTGGCGGTTTGCGCTGGGGACCACACTTCGACGTCCGCAAGCCAGTACCAGGATTTGCTTATCGCCGGTTCCGTGAAGTGCGCACTTTTAGTGAAATCTCCCGCCCCAGAAACGTAAGTGTCATGTTGCGCCCAGAAATGAACAGTGGAACCTACAGTCTTATCCGGCAGATACACGCTCACAGTGAGTTCGGTAAATGCCGACACCTTCAGATCGACGGGATCACTCATCATCGGCGCGCCGGGCGGAATGCTCACTGATGCTCTTCCGCCAAACGTTAGTACGCGATCGGAGTCTGGGACGACAGAGGACCCTTCGCGTGTGATCGCAATATGCGCCGCACCGATTCGAACTTCATCCGCGCCGAAAGCGTTTGAGAACAGAATACGCAGCCGTTCACCCCCGATCGTCGGGCGTACGACCATTCGAATTGTCTGATTTTCAAACCCCGGAGTGGGAGGCAGGCCCGGAAACGGGAGTGTCGCGTGCGCGGCTGCGCTCCAAGCGCTGACCCAGTGTTCGGTCGCAGGACGTGTTTGGCCAGGAGAGAGCGAGGCGGCCACTCCTGTGACCGATATCAGAGCGACGGCCACGCAAGCTTGAATTGACTTCATGGCGTTTTCTCCCTTCCATTTCGAACGACGGCGAGCGCTTCCCATTGCCTTCCGTCCACATGCGAGCTATGCAGAATCAATACCGCCGCAGTCACAACAGACCGCCTGCCTCCAGAGCACTCGCCGCGTGAAGCAGGAGTTTGAATAATGTTCTTGCCTCGACCGAGGAACGGAAACGAGGCAGGAGCACCGCCCAGTTCTGGGCAGTGCTCCGCCGATCTTGCCATGATTGGTTAGAAGCTAAGCCGCAGACTGAATTCGATGTTCCGCGGAGGACGAGCGGTCGAAGTCACAGTCGGCAGTCCGGCTCCGATCGTGGGATTCGGGCCGCTGAACTGCGTTCGGTTGAAGATGTTATAGGCCTGCACTCTAAACTGCATGTTGACACGCTCGGTTAGAGACGTGTCCTTCGAGAGCGCCATGTCCCAGTTGTTCGTATAGTCTACTCTGATACGGGAATCAACCCGTGGTTCGTCTCCAAAGCCAAGTCCAGTCGTAACTGTAAAGCAGTTCGGATCGAACCATCCGTTGGCGGCCCTGGATTGCCGGGAGCCGCCCACGCTCGGGTTGCAGCCAGGGACAAAATCTGGCCGAAGCGGAGGGAAGGGATCGAAAATGCCACCGTTGCCCAGTCCCATTTCCGACTGAAGGCTGGTCGCATTTTCAAGAATGCCCACTGGGGGACCAGAACTGATCCCAGTGAATCCCTGGAAATCCCAACCGGAGACGAGAGTAGAGACAACCGGGTTTGCGTCGTGCAAAAACATCCGGCCCTTTCCGAAGGGCAGCGGCAACGTATACGCGAAACTAAGGGACTGCGGGATATCGTACTCGCTGATCGAGCGCTCATTCCCGGGGTTGGTGTTGTCCGAGATGATCCCGCCGATAGGATTGGCCGGATCGAGGAAGTTGGTTACGTTATCGGTGTTGGACATGAGCTTCGACCAGGTATAGGCCGCAACTATCTGCCCTCCGGCCCACAACTTCTTGCGGAAAGACACCTGTAGCGAGTTGTAGCTTGAGTAGCCAAAGTGGGGATCCAGAGCATTCACGCGGTCGTACAGCGGGAACGGTTTCAGCAGTTGGTAGTTCGGCACCGTCCCGCCAGGCGTCGGCATCACGCTTTCAAACGGGTTGGCAACCTGAGTCGTCAGGAAGTTAACCAACTGCGCGTCCGTGGTAACGCCGGGGATGTTAGCGGTGCTGGGGTTTAGATACTTGTCCGGTATCTGGTTGTCATTAATGGATGAAGATGTGAACAGTCCCTGCAGCAGCAGGTGAGTGCCCTTTGAGCCCGCGTACGCGACGGAGATGGTCCCATCCTTGAGTTGCCGTTCCACAGCAAGATTCCACTGTTGCTGATAAGCGTATTTGTCACCCGGCACGCGCGCATTCACGTTCGAGGCAACACCATAAAGACTGGCCGGAGGCGTGTTGCGGCCCAGAGGCTGAAGGACTCCCCCGGGCAGCGGGCTGTCAACCGTGGAGGTAATCGTGCTCCCGCCGACGTCCGCCGGGTTCAAGGTGTTCTGGACGGAAGTTGCTGCCAAGACAATCGGTGTCCTACCGGGACCGTCTTGAGCAAGCGCCGGCGGGAGATACGAAAGTCCGTATCCGGCCCGAATCACGGTATCGTTGTTCAAGCGATAGGCAAGACCCACCCTGGGTGCAAAGAGCTTCCAGTGTAGGTAGTCCTCCCGCTGAGACCGCCATGCGGGACTGGCAACCGGGGTGACCAAGCCCATTAGGGTCTGGGTAGCCCCCGTAGCCGGGTTTGTATAGCTGGTAACGCCGCCCGCAGACGCTGTGTGGTTGGGGAGAAACACGATATCGTTATTCTTCGATTCCGAGTAGACGCTCGGTTGATCCCATCGCAGGCCAAGGGTGGCCGTCAGCTTCCTGCTCACCTGATATGTGTCTTCGACGAAGAACCCATAGCTCCAGTAATACGCTCCCGAGTCGGCAATGTTCGTGGCATTCACGCTGAGCGGAACCCCGAGGAGCATCGACGCCAGAGGATTCCCTGAGCCCGCGTTGCTGGACAAAGCCGTATACGTGGGAGTGAAAGTCAAGCTGGGTGGACCGCTATCGGCCTCGCTGATCCATTGGGTGCGCTTGATGTTGGCGCCCATGTTGATCTGATGTTTCCCGATTGTCTTGACCACGGTACCCGAGGTGCCCAACATGTTCTGCATCCAGTACAATTGTGACCCGACGCCATTGGTAGCCGAGATGGCACTTGCTCCAAAGCCGGTCGTCGGATTGAACGTCAGGGCTGGGAACGAAGCACCGCCCGTTATCGGCGAGCCGGTGAGCTCCGACTGAATGGTCCCCCAGGGCGCGCCGTATCGGGACAAATCGATATTCGTACTGTCCGGCGCCTCGTTCTGGAATATTCGGACGAAGAACGCGCGAACGTCCACGATTGTGGAGGAATTGACCGTATAGGTGTCGCCGATAACGGCATCGTGGCTACGGAGACCTGTGGCGCCCTGTCCGCTGGTGTGAGTCCCCCACGCGTCGTAGGGCGAGCTGATTACCTTCCAGTAGGTGAAGCGGCTGAACAGGGAATCCTTGCTGCCGATGTTTTGGTCGACGCGCGCATCATACTGGTTCTGAACTCCCCCGCTGGCATACTGCACGGTGTAGTTGTTTTGGCCGGCAGTGGCGGGCAGCTTGGATACCGGGTATTCGTCGTCCAGGAGCTTCGTCGCGACCGAATCGATCCTGTCTGGGCAAATGACATTGAGGACCCCGTTGCAGACGAATTGAGCTCCTGTGGTGGGGTCATAAATCGGAGGCAAGCCTGGGGCGGAGAAATTGCCGCCGATTTCGGCCGCCGTGGGCAACGTGGTGGTCGAGAGTACCCCCGAGTGAGCCCGCGTCCCTTCATATCCGAAAAAGAAGAATGTCTTGTCTTTCTTGATCGGCCCTCCGACCGCGCCTCCAAACTGGTTCTGAATCAGTGGGGCTCTCGGGAGATCGGCGAGCTGACTGAAGTAATCGTTAGCGTTCAAATCCTTATTCCGCAGATAGTCGTAGCCGGTGCCGTGAAACGCGTTCGTTCCGGATTTGGTGGTGACGTTGACCACGCCCCCGGCGTAGTTGCCATACTGCGCGCTGACGTTGTTGGTGACGACCTTAAATTCCTGAACGATGTCTTCCGACGGGATCAAACCATTTACGTTGTTCGCCGGACCGTTGTTCGGCACGCCATCCACGAAGAAAGCGCTTTGGTTGCCGAACGCGCCGCCGATGGAGTAGTTGCCGAAGGCAATGGAGTTCGTTCGCGAGCCGTTCGCCTGATTGCCTTGCGCCGTTCCATACGTCGACCCGCCAGCCTGCACGCCGGGCACGAGCGTTAGCAGATTATTCACGTTCCGGCCACTCACCGGTACGTTCTCAACCGTGTTCTGATTGACCACCGATCCAAGCGAGGAGCTATCGGTTTGAATCATGATGGCTTCGGAGGTGACAACAACGTTCTGCGTCACACTGCCTACCTCAAGCGCGGCATTGACTCGAGAGACCACGTCAACGTCAACCTCAAGATTCTCCTTCCTGAAATGCTTGAACCCGGACTTCTCGATGTCAACGTTGTACAGGCCGGCCGATATGTTAGCAAACGAGTAGTTTCCCGAATTATCCGTCTCAAAAGTCCTCTTCTCGTTCGTACCGGTGTTGGTCAGAGTCACGGTCGCCCCAGCGATAGCGCCCTCGCTCGTATCGGAGACAATCCCGACCACCGAGCCGTATCTGACCTGGGCATTTGCCCGCGCGCACAAGCTCGTCATTCCGAAGAGACAAAGAACCACAATCAGCAAGTTGCGGAAAGGGCGCCGCAGCCCGATCAACTTGCAGCCGGATTCCGACACGTCACCCAAAATCGCTGCCAGACTCTTTATCATATTTCCCCCCGCCCAAAGTTACGAACCAAGTGGCAATCTTTTCTAAAACCGAATTCTCGGCGCCTCGGCTCCTCGACACGACCAAGCATCGGACACTATCTGAGCGCACGATTCCAGGAAGTCGATTGCCAGGAGCCACCTATCGGCGAAGCTTGTAGCGTTGGCCCTACAAGTTGTCAACGGTATTTGCATACAACTTGTAAAAACCGCGCTATACCATTTAGACTTCTGATCAGCTTTTGGCGGGATAAACGAGGCGCATTACTGCGTTTCTTGGCCCGTAGCGGACGTAGATTCGGAGGGTCGGGATAGCAGGGTTGCTATGATTTCGCAGGCGAGCCGCACGACTTCCGAACGATCAGCTCACACCCCAACAGAACATCACGTGGAGGCAGATCCGGATTCGCAATCCGATCCAGCATCACGGACAGCGCTACTTTCCCAATGTCTCGACAAGGCTGGCGCTGAGTTGTAAGAGGCACCGGCAACAAGCGTGCATATTTCACGTCGTCGAAGCCGACGACCCGGATATCCCTGGGAATGCGCTGACCGAGGGACATCAACGTATGCATGAGATCTCCAGCCGTATGATCATTGGCGCAGAGAAATGCATCCGGACGATCTTTCTTCAGTGTGGATTTGATAAAGGCTCTATCGGAAGGATCCCCGATCTTGACCAGATCATGCCTGCGCTGCCCTGCTCGTGAAATCAGGGCCTCATGATAGCCAGCGATTCGGCCGTCGACTGTAGGAGCAGAATTCGGCCGGGCGAAAAATGCGACGCGCTTAGCCCCAGCCATAATCAGGTGCTCAGTCGCCCGATACGCTGTACGGCGATTGTCGATTCCGACCAAGTCGTATTTGCTGCGCCGAGGATATGGTTCGAGGCAACGGTCAAGAAGGACGATTGGAATGCGAGCCCGGTCAAGAGAAGCCGCTATGCGCTGGTTGGCTTCGTATCGATTCGTACTAAACTCCACCGGGGCAAAAAATACGCCCGAAACTTTGCGGGCGATGTAATGCCGACACAACTGCTCAGCGGCTTCCTCTTTTTCCTTGGCTTCTGCGGATGCATTTCCCCATAGCAAAGAATGATGAAGGGCCTGGGGTGCCTCCATCATGCCCTTGCAGATCGCCTCGAAAATCTCTGTCACACCTAGTTCTGGAATCAGGAGTCCAAAAACGTGGCTCCCTGGATTTGCGCTCGTGGATACGAACGTGCCCGATCCAACTCGGCGGGTTACAATGCCCAGTGACTGCAACTCCCTCATGGCTCTAAACACGGTCATTCGTGAAACCCCAAAACGTCTAACCAGTTCAGCCTCGCTAGGAAGCCGGCTGCCGGCCTTGTACCGGCCCGAGGAGATATCGTCTTGGAGTTTTTCGATGATCTCGCGATATTTATGATTCTGCACGAACACTCTGCCTTTCCTTACCGTCACTAGACGAGGTCACCGCTTTTGAATTCACTTCACTAAGTGCGAGCAGACAATACCATATACAACTTAGGGCGGCAAAGTGCCGCAATGTACTTGACAGTCGAAGCCAGCAACCCCTAATAGTGTTCGGCTGGCCATGGATGTTCTCATGTCGCTCTGGTCGACCCCATTCGGGCCAAACAGCCTGCGAGCAACCTTGAAGAACCAGGTCCAACTCATCACGTACGTAGATCGCCTGTCTGGTGGGGGCCTCAGCGAACTGAGAGCGTTACTAAACGGCCGCCTGCGCGGCCTTTTCGGTGGCGTGCACTTGCTCCCATTTTTCAATCCAATTGATGGTGCCGACGCCGGCTTCGACCCCATCGATCATATGGAGGTGGACTCCCGCCTTGGCACGTGGGAAAACGTGTGTACGCTAAGCGAAGATTTCGAGTTGATGGCCGATCTTATCGTCAACCACATTTCCAGCAAATCTCTTCAATTTCAGGATTACTGCCGGCGAGGGGCAGATTCACAATTCGCCGGGATGTTTCTCACCTACGACCGCGTGTTCCCGTTGGGAGCAAGCGAAGTGGATCTCCTACGCATATATCGCCCTCGCCCCGAGATGCCGTTTACGACTGTCGGTCTTGAGTCAGGCGAGAAGCGGCTCTTTTGGACTACCTTTACCCCACAGCAAATCGATATCGACGTTGAGCATCCGCAAGGAAGGGCTTATCTCGGAGCAATTCTGGAACGTTTTCGATCGGCTCGCGTACGAGTGATTCGGCTCGATGCAGTCGGGTACGCGATCAAAAAGGCGGGAACGAGTTGCTTCATGATTCCGGAAACGTTCCGCTTTATCGGCCTACTTGCCGCACAGGCTCGCGCACTCGGAATGGAAGTTTTGGTCGAAGTTCACAGCCACTATTTGCAACAGTTGGAAATCGCCCGAAAAGTCGACTGGGTCTACGATTTCGCCCTTCCGCCGCTGGTGTTGCATTCTCTTTTTACAGGCGATGCTAGACCTCTCGCGCACTGGCTAACCATCCGCCCCCACAATTCTGTCACAGTGCTCGATACCCACGACGGGATCGGCGTAATTGATGTCGGAGCTGGCGCGGAGGGCGAGCCAGGACTCCTTTCTCCAGCAGAGATCGATCAACTCGTCGAGACCATTCATTCCCGCAGCCAGGGAGAGAGTCGGCGAGCCACCGGTGCAGCTGCGAATAACCTCGATCTTTATCAAGTGAACTCTACTTTCTACGATGCCCTCGGACGCCGTGGAAATGAGTACTTGATCGCCCGCGCGGTGCAGTTTTTCGCGCCGGGCATCCCGCAGGTCTATTACGTCGGTTTGCTAGCTGGAACCAACGATATGAAACTCTTCGAACGAACGCGCGTGGGTCGAGACGTCAATCGTCACTATTTCACACCGGACGAAATCCAAAGTGCATTCTCTGACCCTGTCGTACGCAGTCTGGTCGCGCTTGTCGACCTGCGCAATACGCATCCGGCATTTGAAGGGCAGGTCGAGATAGAATCAGCGTTCAATGACGCCCTTACGATCACGTGGACGCGAGAAAACCACTTGGCGAGGCTCGAAGTGGATTTCAACGAACCACACGCTCTAATTACATACTCCACGGCCGACGGGGCCCAACGACTCGCGGTCGGAATCCCGGTTCCCAAAGACCGATAGCTTCGACAAGGACCTATGACCACTGCCGTGCGACGTCCATCAAACATGGGCCTGATCAAATGGCTGACATTCCTCATGTTCATGATGTTTGCCATGACAACGGATTCCGTGGGCGTCATCATTCCTGAAGTGATCAAGGAATTCCGGTTGAGCATGACGGTTGCGGGCACTTTTCATTACGCCACCATGTCGGGCATAGCGTTTTCCGGCATTTTCCTTGGATATCTCGCCGATAGGCTTGGTCGGAAAAAGACCATAATCGTAGGTTTGGTGCTCTTCGCTCTGAACTCCTACCTTTTCGCCGTGGGAAAGTCTTTCATGTTCTTCGTCGCTCTACTGACGATTTCCGGAATCGCAATTGGCATTTTCAAGACAGGGGCTCTCGCCCTAATTGGCGATATTTCGAAATCTACGACCGAACATACATCAACCATGAACACCGTGGAGGGTTTCTTCGCGGTCGGAGCGTTTGTCGGTCCGGCGCTCGTTACATTGCTCTTGCTTCGCGGCATTTCATGGAAATGGCTCTACCTGATCGCAGGCACCATCTGCGTCGCGCTTATCGTGACCGCTTGGTTTGTCCGGTATCCCCACACGGAAAGGAAGACCGAGGACCCGATTGACCTGAACCGTACCCTCTCCATGATGAAGGACCCGTACGCACTCGGTTTTTCGTCGGCAATCTTTCTCTACGTAGCAGTCGAATCTGCCATCTACGTATGGACCCCCACGCTCCTCGCCAACTATCACGGCTCCGCGACCTTCCTGGCCGCCTACGCGGTATCGGTTTTCTTCGTCCTTCGCGCCGCCGGTAGATTCGTCGGGTCGTGGATACTCGTCCGTCTGAATTGGACGGCGGTCTTGGCCTTATTTAGCCTGGCGATCTTAGCCTGCTTTGCGGGCAGCATGATTGGCGGAATCGGAACGGCTGTCTATCTGTTGCCTTTCTCCGGACTTTTCATGTCCGTGATTTACCCCACTGTGAATTCCAAGGGCATTAGTTGCTTCCGAAGAACAGAGCACGGTGCGGTGGCGGGTGTGATTTTGTTCTTTACCTGTGGCGCAGCTGCGTTAGGGCCATTAGCGATGGGCGCCATCAGTGATAGGTTTGGCAATCCGAAATATGGCTTCATTCTTGCCACTGTCCTTTCTGCTCTGCTCTTTCTAAGTCTGCTGCTCAACTGGATCTTCAATCCTGCGAGAGACCTCTTGCAGAAGTTGGATCAAAGCGAATACGGAGTCGCTGCCGGTCAAAGTAATGGTGTCTGAGGGACAAAACAGCGTCTCTGCATGCACGACTAAGACGGTAGCGAGGTGCTTCCATGAGTGAGGAATTGAAAATCGCGAACCCAGCGCCACTGGGCCTGGCGGGCTTCGGCGTTACCACGGTTGTGCTGAGTTGCGTCAATGCGGGACTGTTGCCAGCGGAAGCCCTGCCCGTAGTCGTTCCCTTGGCTTTTGCGTTCGGCGGCGTTGCACAAATGGTTGCGGGTGTGATGGAGTTCAAGAACGCAAACACCTTTGGCACCGTCGCTTTTATTTCTTACGGCGGATTCTGGTGGTGGTACGCGTTCTTGAACTGGACCGTCGGCGCGGGCTGGATCAAGCCACCCGATCCACGCGGCGTTGGTGTTGCGCTTCTAATCTGGGGCGTATTTACTCTCTATATGTGGATCGCAACCTTTCCCACTAATTTCACTCTCTGGTCAATTTTTCTACTTCTATGGATCACATTATTCCTCCTTGCGGGTGCCGATCTCGGCATGGGTGCTGCTTGGCACAAACTCGGCGGCTGGCTAGGTCTCCTCACTGGGCTGGACGCGCTGTTTCTTTCTTTTGCCGAGGTTACCAACGCTACGTTCGGGCGAAAAGTGATCGGAGTCGGCGCGGCAATCTTGAAGCCTTGAGTAAGGAAAGGCTGCGAGGACGGTGTCGTTGCCGGACTAACGACATTTCCGTTGTCGTTGTACGGATCTTGGTCGTTCGATCGGGCGATCCGGATAATGCGAAGGATCTTTCCCCGGGGTCGCGCACCGCGAACGCCCCGTTTCCACGGTCAGGTTGCCCTTCGCCGGTGCTGCTTGATCGCCCACTTACCACTTTGTAAGGTCAGCGCGTCAGGCATTACTTGGCACCAAGTTCCGATTGGTTATTTTGTCGTCTGATGCTTCTGATTTTCCATATATAGGTCACAGATCGGCCGCCGCAAACCTTCTTTGGCTACCGGGCCTGCATCCATGAAATCAAGATAGGGGCGCGCCGCCGGGTCGAACTTCGGCCATCGCGGAAGGTTTCCACCATTGGGATCGCCGGTTTTGGCGAAGTTGACCCAATATTCCTGCATCTCCACTGAGTATCGTTGATCCGACTGATTGTAATTCCGCATGCTCTGCCACACAGGCAGCGTGCCGAAGATAAATGGAATTTCGGCGGCGTGAGGCGCTCCCTCCGATTCTTTTCCGTGCACGGTGCGTGAGAACTGATACTCGTAGGTCGGATTTCCAGCAGTGGAATGCCAAATCAGTTCCGCAACGGAGCCGCAGCGGAACTGCGTGTCGGTAGCCCATTGGGCCATGGCATTTCCAAACTCAGGGTCGGACTGGGACTCTGAAGCGCCGTCCAGTCCGTACAGCGTAAGTGCGCGATCAGCCAGTGGGCCGTACTGATCTGTAATAGCCTTATTGAGATTGCCGGACATCGGGAAGAAGGGTTTTTGTAACTCCTGAGAATTATTGCCGAGCATCAAACCGACCGCGTGCTCCTGACCTGCTGCAAAGTCTTTCACGGGCGACTGTGCGATCACCCATCCGTCTACATCGATTCCCAGCATCGGACCTACCGAGCTCAAACCCTCACCGGCGGTTTTCAGGAGGTCATTGCTGCTGAGTGCGCGCAGTCTCGCCAGCGCCTGATCACCGGTGATGTTGAACTTGGCAGCGAATTCTTCTCCCTTCTTTTCACCTTCGGCCAGTGTCGGTGGATCAGACACGGGCCCGCTCTCGGCTATGACGCGTTTGAATAACCCCTTACTCTGCGGGGTGGTTATCAGCACATTTACGTCCATCGCTCCGGCCGATTCGCCGAATATCGTGACATTGCCAGGGTCGCCGCCGAATTTGGCAATGTTCTCTTGCACCCAGTGCAAGGCCATAATTTGATCAAGCAGCCCATAGTTTCCCGAGGCATGGTGCGGCGACTCTTTGGTGAGTTCGGGATGCGAGAAGAAACCAAAGACGCCGAGCCGGTAATTTATGGTAACCAATACGATTCCGTGACGGGCAAGGGTTTCACCGTTAAAAAGAGGTTCCACTCCCGATCCGGCAAAATTGCCACCCCCATGAATCCAAACCATCACGGGCACTGACGACCTCATGGGCCACCTTGGCGTCCACACGTTTAGTTGGAGGCAGTCCTCACTGCTGGTCGCGTTCAAGTGTCCACTCTGAGCGCACGCCGGCCCGAAAACAGTCGCATCACGCATACCGGTCCACAACTTGGCCGGCAGTGGTTCGCGCCAGCGCAGACTGCCAATCGGTGGTTGCGCGAACGGAATATTCTTGAAGACTGCTACTCCATCAGTGGTAACACTGCCGCGAAGCTCGCCGGTGCTGACCGTGACCGTCGGATTGGGCGCCGTGGACTCTGCCGGTATCGAGGCCAGCCCCCAACTCAGGACGCAAGCCAGTGAGCCAAACAATGCAATTATTTTCATCGGTCGGCTCCTTAAGAGAAGTCTCAATACGTTACCCTCGGCATCATGCCGATGATGCCGTCCACGATTCCTGTTTCAGCGCAGCCAGGCTGTAGCCGCGATGAAAGTACCTCGAACGTATTGTGGCCGAACGAAGCATCATCAGGAATGTACCCTGAATTCGCCATTCCATTTGTTAGAGTGGCCAACATCGTCTTTGCGTACGGTGACTCCGCTTTCAGTCGCTGAGCCATGAGGTTATACACTTCGCCATTCACCGTACCGATCGCAATATCATCGATCATTAGCAGGCCGAGCTTTATTTCAACCGCCGGGCCATCTCTGTACGTTCCGGCAACCCCGCCCCGTCCTTCGTCCGCCCGTTCGCGGCCGGGGCATGTAATCGTTTGTGCCTTTCCCAGTATCCGGCCATCGGTCTTCGCGTTTTTGGCTTCTCGCACAACCCGAAGAACCTCTTCGCCCAGCAGCTGGCCCATGGAGTTAGCCATTTCCTTCTGCTCATCCATCAGGTGAGTCACCTGAGGGTTACTTCGGTCCATGCCTTGGCCTCCACCCGGCATCGAGTTGCTGATGTCTTTTCCCTGCTTTGCATAGTCATCGATTCGAATTTTGCGCAAATCAAATGTCTGTTGGAAGTAGATCGGATTCTGATCACCGGCCGCACCTTCCGACCATAAGGCGACCACCTTGTCACTGAAATGGCTCTCAATGTATCTCGATGCGGCTCCAGGCACGTCGCCACTGACAAGATCCAGCACCCCATTGATCACAGCGTGCATCGCGTAATTGTAATAAACCGCGATGGGATCGCCATTCAACGATTCGAACTTGATCACTGCTACCGTTTTGTCAGAAAGGCCGCCGTAGTTTGCGCCTTCCCACCAGCGGTGCGTGCCGGGATCGATTCTGTCTCGCTGGACATTCAAGTAGGAAACTCCGGTGCCGTAGCTGATTCGCGCCGGTTGGAGTCGGTCCTTCGCCATCTTCGCCGAATCAAAGACTTGGTCTTCGTACGCTGCAATGAGGCCTGCATCAGCAGTTTCGGGCTTGGCGCCAGGCGCGGCGGGCATTGGGTACACCCCGGGTACGCTGTGGCTGTGCGTTGCGGTAATTAAGACATTAACCGAAGGGATGCCAAGTTCTTTCTCGATCCGATCGCTCACGGTCTTCCACAAAGCTGTGGAAACGACGCCGGCGTCCAACGTGATCAATGCCGCGCTCGTTCGGCCG
Source organism: uncultured Acidobacteriota bacterium (assembly GCA_963800535.1). Taxonomy (GTDB): domain Bacteria; phylum Acidobacteriota; class Terriglobia; order Acidiferrales; family UBA7541; genus Palsa-295. The sequence goes on along the minus strand of CAWDBK010000010.1, from coordinate 11,044 downwards.
TTATCGAGCACAATCGCCCGCGAGTACAGGTGGTCCAGCACGCCAAGGTAAGTCTTGGGCAGCTCATTCGCAGCCGGTGTGATGTCGACTTTCGCGGCTCCAACTCGAAAAGATCCGGCCGGAACTGTCTGACCGACCGTGCTATTCGGGGCACCAAGGATCGAAACGCAAAGAAGAATCAACGTTCTCGGTCGCATTCTTAGCTCCTTGAACAGTGGCCGCGAAATGGTTCTGCAGGATACGTTCCCCATGACGACTAAGTGTCCCAGCCCGTGCGTCCGACAATTGGACTGGTCGCTTCCCCAAACCGCGGCAGTCTGGGGAATTGGTCTCACCGCGAACTGACAAAGATGAACTCCGTCCACATCGGCATGGACCGTAATCGATTTGGATTGAGGCTGTAAATCCCAAATCCCTTCGCGTCACAATAAATCTGTATAGGGAAGCAGAAAACAATCCAGACGTTAGGCGACTGCGGGGGCCTTAGGTGACTCGGGCGTTACAGCGAGTCGACGCAGCACTAGCTCGAAGTCGAGCTTCAGGGCTCGGGGTATGCCGGCCACTCACCGTTGGCGAGTTCCGCAAGAGCAATTGCGAACCCATGGGCAGCTCGGAGCAAGTTATGGAATCTTTTTCTCTACCTGCCGGCGCATTCCCTGGTCCGATACGCCGACCACAGTGCAAAATTACTGTCACCCGACGCTCTGCTTCGTTGAGAGACAGTCAAATTGAGTTCCAAGCCATTTGGGAATTTATCCATAAACAACTATAAGAATCGGGAGCACGTGCTCACAAGGCAGGTGCTCTACGACTCCGCCGGCAATCGCAGGTCATGCGAAGTGAACCCCTGATAGAGACAAAAGTGTTCAGTACAGTCTTGGGCACATGAGTGCGCCGGAACTGCTTATCGAACAGGTCAAAGTACGTCCCAGAGGCCGCAAAACGTCACCGCCGGCCCCGTGCTGGTGGCCTCACATTCGCTTGGGCGCTGTTTTTTTGGGAATCCTTCCGGAAATTGACGACCGACGGCAATATGCAGGCCGAACAATGAGTGTTCGATACAGAAGTGCCTCAGTCTAGGGGTTCACTCCACGTGACCATAATGCGAAGGAATGGATTTCGGCGCGTCCGGAAATGCTTTAAAATCAGAGTGTCCCTCACTGTGGGCGTGTAGCTCAGCTGGGAGAGCACCTGCTTTGCAAGCTCGACCGCGCCGTCTAATCACTCCATTCCTTCCCGTCCCGTTTTCACTGTTTTCAACAATTTCGGGGAATCTGCTTCTCGCTCGAAGTAACCCCCGAGGGCACAAAAACATAGGGTTTTGGAACAGTTTTGGAACAGCTGGACCTACAGACCGCTGGGGTGAACCCCCAAGTGAGACAGAAAACTTGAGACATGTCTCAACGATCTGCTTGCCGAATTTCGTGCTCGTGGAGTCCAACTGCAATCACACCAATGACTTCCCACAACCTAGCGGGCGAACAGAGTTACTCTCGATGCTGCAAGGTCGGCCTCGGCGTCTCGCTGCCCTGAATTCCCTTCGAACTCTTCTGGTGGACGATAGCCCAAGGCCGAGTGCAAACGGCATCGATTGTAGTAGTGTTCGATGAATGCCTCGATGCTCTGGGCGGCATGTTCCAAGTCACCGTAGTCGTTAGCGTGAATCTCCTCTCGCTTCAGCGTTTTCATGAAACTTTCGCAACTGGCATTGTCATACGGATTACCGGGCCGACTCATGCTCGGTATTATTCGATGGCTTCGGAGCGTCTGAATGTAGTCTCTGCAAGCGTACTGGACGCCCCGATCGGAATGGTGGACAAGGCCCGGAGGAGGTTGCCGATTAGCAATTGCCAGTTCTAAAGAATTCAGCGGGAGTTTAGCCTGGAGAGATCGGTCCAGCGCCCACCCTACCACCTTGCGCGAGAATGCATCCAGGAGGACCGCCAAGTAAACGAACTCAGCCTTCAGGCGAATGTAGGTGATGTCCGCGATCCATAGCTGATTCGGACCGGACACTTTCATGCGACTGGACAGGTTGAGATAGATTTCCGACTCGCGGTCGGCGTCCGTTACAGACTCCAGTTCACGATTTCTCGGATCATCAACAGGTTGTCCGCCCGCATCATTCGCGACACGCGTTTGTGGTTCACCATCATCCCGCGCCGTCGCAGTTCCGCAGTGACCCGCCGATAGCCATAGTGTCGATGATGTTCCAGGGCAATCTCCTGAATAGTAGATCGCATCGTCATGTCCTCTTCCGACGGAGCCCGGCTCTGAAGAAAAACGGTAGAATCCCGCTCGGCTCACCTGCGCCAATTGGCACATCCGCTCGATACTGAGACTGCCTTGCAGCGGCGTCTCGAATTTCCTCGTAGACGCCTTCTCGCCAGCAACATCGTTTCGCCGGCGTCGAGCCTCGACTTTTTGCAAGGCACCTCTGAAAAAATCCACCTCGACCGTCTTGTCCGCCAGCAACCGCTTGAGTTGGCCGATTTCTCGACGGAAGCGTGGATTCGCGACAATTCTGCGTGGGCGTCGCCCCTTCCGACAAAGCATCTGCTGCCTCAAACTGATGCCGCCACTTGTACAGCAGATTACGGCATACGCCCATGTCTCGTGATAGCCTCACGATGTTTTCGCAGGCGTTCATCCGCGCCACCGCTCGGCGACGGAACTTCCGGCTGTATCGCTCTCTCCATTTCCTCTCCATGTTGCACTCCTTTCTTGAGTTGCGCCTTGTAGATATTCACTCTGCTTTACTTTCTTAGTTAACCTCAGTTAACATACACACGCTCGGGACATACCGATGATGCACACAACCTTTGTCAAAGCAGTCTATGTGATTTTTCTTCTGGCTCTCATCCCGTCAGGCATACTCGCGCAGGGAGAAGCACGAGCGCAATCGTTGGGCAAGTTAACGATCCGACAAACGCTGCTGTGCCAGGCGCCACGGTGACGATCATGAATCGCGAGACCGGTCTAAAACGCGCAATGGAGACCGACGATTCCGGTCGGTTCAATTTCCCCCAGTTGAAGCCCGGCATTTATTCCGTGAAGGTCGAAGCGCAGGGTTTTGAGTCACAGCAGAATGACGCCGTGCCGGCGGCTCTCGGGCAGAAGCAAACCGTCGATTTCACGCTCAAGATCGTCCAGTCAAGCGACACCATTGAGGTAAGCGGCGATGCCCCGATCCTGAGTCCGGAGAATGCGAATACGTCAACGACTCTCAATGCGCATGCGCTGGAAGACCTTCCCAATCCAGGTGGCGATGAAACCTATCCTCTTCAGTTCGAGGCGGGCGCGCTCATCAACACCGCGGGCAGCGGCAACGATTTCGTCGGAAGCTCGAATGGCTACGGCAACGTAGAGTTTAATGGTCTGCCTGCTCTCTCGAACGGCTACATCGTCGACGGGTTGGAAACAAACGATCCGCTGACCAATTTGAACAGCGGGCTCTCGACAAACCTCGTTCTCGGCCTGAATTCGATATCGGAGGTGACGGTCAACACGCTTTCTTATGCCGTTGATCAGGGACGATATGGCGCGTCTCAGGTCAACTACGTCACGAAATCAGGTTCGAACCAGTTTCACGGAAACCTTTACGAGTTGTGGAACGGATCACGCTTCAACGCGGCCGACTATTTTACGAACGCCACTCCCGGGAATCACAAACCGCGTTCAACCGTGAACCACTTCGGCGGCAGCGTTGGAGGTCCGATCATTCGGAACAAGCTATTCTTCTTTTTTGACACCGAGTGGGTTCGGATTGCACTGCCCATCGTGACCGCCACAACCGTTCCCACCCAGGCATTTCAGAATTACGTTTTACAGCAACTTCCTTTGGGAGGAACCGATTCCGTCGATGGTTCGACGTATCAGCCAGCGTCACAGTTGGTGCCGTTCTATCAGAAAATGTTCTCGCTCTACGGGAATACCAGCGGAACGCCTCTTGCAGTGCTCGGCTGTCCGTTCGACGTGGGGGAATTGGGCCCGCTATTCCGAACGATGGAAATGGCTGCGCAAATCGCCAGAGCGTTTCCCATTCAAGCGACGATCACGAGCAGGTCCAGACGGTTCGAATCGATTACAACATTGATGAGAACAATACGACCTGGTTCCGCTTTCAGACGGACAACGGACTCCAGGCTGCCTACACAGATCCCATCAATCCTTTGTTCAACGCTATTTCTCCCCAACCCCTGTACTCGTTTGCAGCGGGATATACCCGTGTTCTTTCACGAAATCTTGTGAATTACTTCAACCCCGCATTTTCCTGGTATGGAAGTCTCTTCGGGCCGAGTGATCTTCAGAAGACACTCTCCGCATTCCCGATCGTGCTGCAAGGCAGCGGTGCCAATGCCCCGTTCACGACGCTCGGAGGGCTCGATAACACATGGGTTCAGGGAAGACGTGCTTCGCGGTTCTTCATCAACGACAATCTCGCGTGGAGTGTTGGCGCGCATGAACTACGGTTCGGAACGAATGCGCGCATCCTTCGGCTGAACGATTTCGACTTCGGCGAGGGAACCACGCCCCACCGTGACGTACACCACTCTGCCACAATACATCTACGGAGTCGCATCCACGGCGACAAAGACTTTCCCCACGTCGGCGAATGAACCTTTCAACTTTCGAATCTTGACCTGTACGCACAGGACACATGGAAGGTGACCAAGAAGCTGACGTGGACATTCGGCGTTCGAGATACGTTCAATTCCAATCCGGTCAATCCTCATGGGCAGATTGATCGTCTTCGCGGTGCTTTCGATTCCGTCTCGCATGACATGAATCAGCCGCTGAGTGCTGCCATTCAGACTGGTTTAGGGAACGTCTTTACCTCCACGCCTCTCGCGATTCTCCAACCGAGAACAGCGATCGCATGGCAATTTGAGCCCAAGTCCGTGTTGCGGGCCGGTTTCGGAATTTTCAGCGATATTTTGCCCGGCAGCGTCGCCGATGTGGTCGGCGTCAACCCGCCAAACGTGAAAACCTTCCAGGGTGGTCTTCTCGGAACGGTCGGCGGAGCCGCTATGGCGCCGGGAGTTCCCAACAGCGCGATTGACGCAACCATTGCTGCTAATCAATCGTTCACTTCAGGATTTGGGCAGGGCCAGCTCTCCTGTGCATCCGCGCTCGCGAATCCCACAACGTGTCTCCCTCCAGTCGCTATCACAGCTGTACCCGATGGAAAACTTCGTGCGCCATATTTCATGGAGTGGAGTCTTGGCTTGGAGCATGAGTTGGGAACCACGGGGAGCATTCGCGCGCAATATGTCGGCACCCGCGCCGTAAATCAGCCGTACCTAACGCAGGTCAACGGCTATCAAACGGTCTGCGATGGGTGCTTTGCACCGTTTCCTTACGCTCAGTCCACGGATCCCCGATTCGGAGCGGTCACGCAGTTTTCCACTGGTGCGAGCAGCCATTACAACGGGCTACAAATGACCGCCACGAAGCAAGTCGGCCACGGCCTGATGGGGCAGATCAACTACACCTGGAGCCGGTGCATGGACACAGTCTCCAATGGCGGATTCCTGCAATTTTCGGCGGGAGGAATCCTTTCGCCCCTTCCGGGAGACTTGGCACGGGACTACGGTCCCTGCGACTACGACATTAGGAGCAATCTCAACGCTCAATATGTTTATCAATTGCCGATCAAAATCCAAAAGCGACTTCTTGGCAACGCACTGAACGGCTGGCAGGTGTCGGGGACCGTGTTTTGGCACAGCGGGATTCCGTTCTCGGTCCTTAGCACGCCCTATTCCGCGAATGGGAATGGCATTGTGAACGGCAGTGGGCCGCAATTCGCAAGTATTATTCCCGGCGTGCCGCTCTATGAACACAATCCTATTCCGGGTGTCACGCAGCCCGGCACGGTTCAGTGGCTCAATCCCGATGCTTTCGTCTCGACCGTGGACCCGAGCACGGGCGCATGCTTCGGAGGCGACAGCCCTAAGAATTGCCGGTTCGGAAATCTCGGCCGCAACGCGCTGCGCGGTCCCAATTTTGCTTGGAGCGACTTCTACCTTACGAAATCGTTTCCTCTGACTGAGCATGTGAAGCTGCGGTTTGACGTGCAGTTCTTCAACATATTCAACCATCCCAATTTTGGACTTCCCAGCATGGTGCTGGCGGGCATTCCGGGGAAGCCTTCTACGCAAACTGGTTTTGGCGCTCTTACTTACACCACCTCTCCTCCCACCGGACTCCTCGGCGTTGGCCTGGGCGGCGACAGCACTCCCCGCATGATTGCATTTCAGACCCGCATTGAGTTCTGAAGGATTGTACGGGGGACGAAGCGACCTCGACATCCATTTGAGGAAGCGAAAGTCCTCTCACACCAGACTGGTCATCGCAGCTGTGGTTGGGTAATCTGTTTCCAACCGCAGCGCAGCTCGATAGTTTCTGTATTGCTGCTGTGAGGCTGAGTCGATAAAATTACCCTCGACACTCCATGACCGCAGCCACGTCATCCGAACTGCCGAGCGTTTCTCGACGCATCGTGCAGCTTCAGGTCCTCACGATCATTTGGATGATTCTGGAAGCCGGCGTCTCTCTCAGATCGGCTCGGCGTTCCCACAGCCCGGCGCTGTTCGGTTTCGGCGGAGACAGTTTGATCGAGCTGCTTTCGGCAGGAGTCGTGGTCTGGCGTTTCAAATTCGAACTGAACGAGACGCGGGCAGCTCGAATCGCCGGGGTTCTTCTTTTTGTGCTGGCGACTTTCGTGCTTCTGACTTCTGTTTTGAACCTTCTCGGATATCGTGAAGCGGGGCGGAGTCCACTAGGGATCGGCGTCTTGTTGGCCGCAGCATTTGTAATGCCTTGGCTCGCCAAGCGAAAACGTGACTTGGCAGCTGTCACCTTGAGCACGACTCTCAAGGCCGATGCAGCGGATCTGCCTCTGCGGTTATATGGCTTGGATTGCTTTCATTGGTCTAGCGGCAAATGCACTCTGGGGAAAATCCTTCGGGCCGACCCAATCGCGGCGTTGGCTCTCATCCCACTTATCGTGAGAGAGGGCTGGATGGCAGTGCGAGAATCTCGCCGCGGCTGCCAGTGTTGCTGACGCCAAATTTGCCCGAATGTTTATCCTGCTTGCGAGGCAGAGTTTCTCAAAAAGCGGGTCGGCTCACTTTCCTGCAAAGTGTGCCTTGAAAAGGTCTCAATCCAGAGGTGAAGTCCATAAAACTCACAAACCGCTGGCGTGAACCTTGGAGCAATTCTTTCAGCGTGCCTGATACCTTCTCCAAAAACGCTCGACCAACACTCAACACGCGCACGCGCTATGGAGTTGTTAAAACGGCTGGCTGAGGCACCGCCTGGGGAAGTTCATATTTCTGTGGGGCGCAACACGCGGAGCTGAGCCGCGAAATGGAAAGACTGGCCAGTGCTGCGATTCGACTTGCTGCAGTTGATTTCCGGACGCCTTGAATAACGGCCTGCTTGACGGTAGCAGCTAACAACCGTAGAGTTCTACACAGTGACCATCAAGAGATTATCGGTGCTTCTGGCAACAGGCGCGTTATTGCTCCTGGGGTTCTCCGATTGCATGTCTGCTCTGACGCTGGATCATCGGAGCATGCAGTGCTGCGGCTCGATGCCTTGCACCCCCGCAAATCACACCCACGGTTGCTGTAAGAACATGCCCTCGCCGGAGGCGCCTGGCATTCTTCCGTCAGTGCACGTTTCACTACACGTACCCGTGGCTGTCGCCGTCGAGTATCCGCGGATGCTCGCGATTGTTTGGCAGACTCGCGCGCCCGCGCCACCGACGCTTGTTGAAACCGGGCAGCATTCACCACCCGATCTTTATACGCTTCACGCCTCCCTCCTGATTTAGACCCTCTCATTGGTGTGCTTAGGCACGCCCCTGTCTCGACGTGTGTCGTCGCGCCTTGGCACGCGACTTCACTAATTTACTCACCGGATTTCTTAAGTCTTCTTAGGAGCGATAAAATGTCAGCATTAGGCGGCCCCGAGCCGCAGCGTGAGCTGTTCGCAAGACGCGCGATTTGGCCTGTCTTGCTTCTCGGTTTCTTTACACCTGTCCTTACAGCATTTGGCCAAAACGCAATCCCCGGATCTCGAGCCGACTCACCTCCGCAGGAGCATGTACACGCTGAATCGATCACACCACTCAGCGAGTTGTTGAATGAAGCGGAGCGGAGCAATCCGCAGATCCGCGCCGCAGAGCAGGGCTGGGATGCCGCGAAACAGGTTCCTTCACAGGTTTCGACGCTACCCGATCCGCAATTCACCGTGCAGCAAGTGAATGTCGGGAGCCCCAGACCTTTCGCAGGTTATACCAACACCGACTTCGCTTACTTCGGCCTCGGAGTCTCACAGGAAATTCCGTATCCGGGAAAGCTGCGGCTGAAGGGCGAGATGGCGAAGCGCGATGCCGATGTAATGCAGCAACAGGTTGAGTCTGTGCGCCGTTCAGTTCTTGCCGGAGTGAAGTCCGCCTATTTTCAGCTCGCCTATCTTTCGCAGACATTCCGAATACTCGAAAGCGATGGGCAGCTTCTCGAACAGGTCGAGAGGGCAGCCGACGCACGGTATCGCTCCGGCATGGGAAATCAACAGGACGTTTTGCACGCCCAGGTCGAACAGACGAAACTCCTCCGCGAAATCACCATGCACCACCTCGAAGTCGCGAAGGCCGAAGCGCAGATCAAACAGCTTCTCGGCCGCTCCCAATCCTCGCCTGACATAGAGACGTCCGACCTGCCTGAAACTCCTCTTGCGTACACGGTCGATGAACTGTTGGCCGCGGTGAAGACTCAGAACCCGGATATCTCGGGCGCAGAACAAATGGTTGAGAAGCAAAAGCTACAAGTGGACCTCGCACGCAAGGATTTCTATCCCGATTTCAACGTTCAGTACATGTGGCAGCGCACTGACCCGACACAGTTTCGCGCCTATTACATGCTCAGCGTGGGTGTCCAGGTACCCATCTACCGCAGCCGAAAACAGCGTCCGGAGTTAGCCCAGGCGCAGGCGGAACTAGCTCACACGCAGAGCGAAGCCGATGCGCAAGCACAACAAGTCGCCTTCCAGGTTCGGACGGCATTCGACACTGCGGAGAAAACCTCAGAGTTGTTGAAGATCGATCAGGACGGGCTCCTCCCGCAGTCACGCACCGAGTTCCAATCGGGCCTCGCCGCTTATCAAAACAACCGCCAGGACTTTCAGGCCCTGCTGACCTCGTTCCTCGACGTCCTCCACCTGGATGAGGAGTACTGGCAGAGCGTCGCGGATCGAGAGACGGCACTCGCGCAATTGGAAGAACTCACCGGGCTCTCACTGCGTGAGGAAGGGACAACGCGATGACCAACTACCGCACGCGCTTCTTATTTGCGTTTGCTGGGAATCTCTTACTCATCGGGGCAATCGCTGTTCTCTGGTGGCACTACCGAACCCCGAAGCAGCCGATGGTCGCAGAACCTCAAGGAGTGGCCGCGGCTCAAGGCTCGACCCAGGGCGCTGCGGCACCGACGCCGGCGAGTCAGGACGCCGCACTCGTACCCATACAAATCTCCCCGCAGCGGTTGCAGAGCATCGGCGTGAAGACCGATGAGGTGCAGCGCAAAGTGCTCGATGACGAAATTCACACAACCGGGAATGTCGCGATAGACGAAACGAAGCTTGCCTACGTTCAAGTGCGGTATTCCGGTTACATCCAGAAGGTTTTTGTCGACGCCCACGTATCAGTACGTCCACCAGGGGCAGCCCCTATCAGCGATCTATAGCCCTGACCTTGTTGCGACCGAACGCGAATACCTTGTCGCCAAGCAGAATCAGCAGCAGGTCGCGCAGAGCACGGTGCCAGGCGTTACAACAGGCGCCGGCTTCTTTACTTGATGCAGCGATCGAACGACTCAAACACTGGGGCGTATCGCCGCAGGAGATCTCGAGGCTCGATTCTACGGGCAAGCGCAGCAAGAGCTGGAGGTGGACTCCCCGGTTTCCGGGTACGTCACCGAGGGCAACGCTCTACCAGGAGCGTCGCCGTGCAACCCCAAATGCGGCCTTTATACCATCGCCGATCTCTCAACGATCTGGGTTCAGGCGCAAGTCTTTCAAGCCTATCTCGGACGAACAATCGGCTATCCAGCAACGCTCACGGTGGACACCTTTCCGGCCGCACCTTCAGCGGTCCCGTCGATTTTATCTACCCACAAGTGGGACGCGGACACGCGAACGGCAAAAGTCCGCCTCGTTTTCCCGAATCCGAAGCTTCAACTTACTCCGGGCATGTTCGTGAATTAACTTGAAACTGCCCATGGGCGAGCAAACCCGTGATTCCGGCGTCGGGCGTTCTGCAGTCCGGCACTCACCAGATTGCGTTCGTCGATCGCGACGATGGTTACATCGAGCCGCGCGAGGTGCAGCTTGGAGCGCGTGCCAGCGACGATTTTATCGTCCTAAAAGGACTCAAGGTCGAACGGATCGTCACGTCAGCAAATTTCCTAATCGACTCGGAGAGCCAATTGCAAGCGGCGCTTGGCTCCTTTATTCCGCCTCCGCCGGGAGCCGGAGCAGCATCGGCAATCAATGCCCCACAAGCTAACGTCGAGCTTAGCTCTGATCCCACTCCGCCAAAGAAGGGTGGCAACGTCTTTCGCGTCAAGGTGTCAGACGCGAGTGGTTCGCCTCTTACTGGTGCGCAAGTCAACGTGACGTTCTTCATGGCCGCGATGCCCGCGATGGGAATGGCGGCCATGCGCACTTCTGTGGACCTCGGCGACAAGGGCAACGGCATGTACGAGGGTTCGGGCGAACTCGGGAAGCGGCGGGACATCGCGGCAAGTCACGGTCGTCGCAAAGAAGCAGCCATGATCGCCAGCAAACAACTGAGTGTGAACGCCACGGGAGGGATGTGACGTGATCTCCCGATGGATTGATTGGTGTGCCTGAAATGGTTTTCTGGTCTTTACGGGGACGCTGTTGCTGTTGCTGGCAGATGTGGGCCTTAGACAAATCCCGCTTGATGCGCTCCCCGACATTTCCGATGTCGAAGTCATTGTCCACACACCTTGGA
>CAWDBK010000009.1:0-678344 GCA_963800535.1 uncultured Acidobacteriota bacterium | reverse complement strand
GAGCCGCTGCACGACGGATTTCATCGCATCGAGCGAATCGACCGAGCAAACTTCCGGCATCAAGTCCACGATCGGCTTCGCGCAAATCGAAGGAATTGCAGTCGAACCGACGTGATGAACGCACACGAGGTTCGGCGCAAGGACTGCCGCTATACGCTTCGATTGTTCAGCTGCATGGATAGCCCAATTAGACGAATGCGGAACAAGCTCGACCTTTATGGCCGCAGGCATCTAGCATCACACCGTCGCTGCTGGATGGCCCAGCAATTGACCGTAGTAAACGTGCGTGTCGTATTCAAACCGCACATGGCCGTCCTTCGCATGCCGGTCAAACACCCGGCGCAACTCCGCCAGCATCGGCACATGATTCGGATGCCCCACAGCCGGCGCGTATGACGAGCTCAGCAGCCGTCCGCGCAGCCCGTCGAAATCCATCCGCTGCTCGTTCGGAAACGCTCGATGCTGAAAATTCCCCGCGCCGAAAAGCTGCGCCATGCGCTCCGGCTCCGGATACGTCTCGGAAACCCGCGCATAATCCGTGCCGTACGTCCGCAGCAGCTTTTCGTATTCCTTGGCAAACGGCCCCAAAGTTCGCTTCCGCTCGTTCCAGATGACCGCCACCCAGCCATCCGGCCGCAGGATCCGCGCAAATTCCTTCGCGTGCCGCCGGGGGATCGAACCAGTGGAACGCCTGCGCCGCCGTTACAGAAGTTTTGGACGCTCCCCTCCGGCAGCGTGGTGGCCTCGGCAACCGAGGCGATGCTTCTGAACTTACGAAAATGCTTTCAGCAGTTCCTCGCCGGCGTGCCGCATTTCCGCGTTGGGCTCCACGCCATATACCAGGTTTCCTTCCTCCAGGAAAAATTGCGTCAGAATTCCGGTGCCCGAACCCACGTCCGCCACTACCGACTGCGAGGTCAGGCCGCACTCATCGCGCAACAAATCCAAAACCGCGCGCGGGTATCCCGGCCGGTAGCGGACATAGTCCGCCACGCGATTCGAAAACCTCTTCGTCGAATCCGATGGCGTCATGCTATGGCTCGTCAATTTCGCCGCCCTTGGCCCGTCATCCACAACCCTGATTCACTGCCTGTCATCCCGAACCCCTTCAGAGGCGAGGGAAGTTGTTCGTGCAAAGCGGCCGCCGCGATGTCCTCACGGAAACTGGCGCAGAAATCGCACATCATTCTGCGTCAGCACGGGCAATTCCCTTATGCCGTACTTCATCATCGCCAGCCGGTCAACGCCCATGCCGAACGCGAACCCGAAAGCTTCTCCGGATCGTATTTCACGAATCCGTAGACCGCCGGGTTCACCATGCCCGCGCCGAAAAGCTCGATCCGTCCGGAAAATTTGCACACGCGGCAGCCCGTTCCCGCCGCAGACGTGGCACGTCGCGTCCACCTCCGCCGAGGGCTCCGTGGAACGGGAAGTCGCTCAGCCGCCCGCGCGTCTTCGCTTTCGGTCCCCAGAAATTCGCGCACGAAATATTCGACCGTGCCCTTGAAATCGCAAAACGTGATGTCCGTATTCGACCGCCAGCCCTTCGATCTGGTGGAACATGTATCCGTGCGTCGAATCCGGATTGTCGCGCCGGTACACCTTCCCCGGCACCACGATCCGCACCGGTGCGCCGTACCTTCTTTTCCATCGTGCGAATCTGCATCGGCGACGTGTGCGTAGCGCGGCAGGTACCACCACCGTGGCCGGTTTACCCGCCATGCCGCGCTTGTCCGCCGCGGCGGACGAGCCTGCCCGTCCGTCAGGCGGGCCCTTCGATATCCGACGTGTCCATGTTGTCGCGCGCCGGATGGTGCTCGGGAATATTGAGCGCCTCGAAATTGTAGTAGGGCGTCTCGATCTCGGGCCCTTCGACCACGCTGAACCCGATCGAAAGAAAAATCCGCAGCCAGCTCGTCGAATGTCTGCCGGATCAAGTGCCGCGTGCCGATCGCGCGCTCCACGCCGGGCAGCGAAAGATCGATCTGATCGCGAGCCAGCGAGCGACCTGTTCCGCGACCGCTTCGATTTCCTTGCGCCTTTTCCTCAAGCGTCGCCTCGACGTGCGCCTTCAGCTTGTTCAGTTCCTGCCCGACGGCCGAGCTTCAGCTCTTTCGGCGCTGGCTTCAGCCAGTTGTCGCCAATGCGTGTCAAGCGCGCCGGACTTTCGACCCGGTCCACTGACGCCCAATTGCCGGCCATTCCATTCGAGGTCCGATCGCCGCGCAACATCCGCGTCGAAGCGTTCGCGCGCTTCGGCGAAACGCGCCGCCCACTTTTTCGGGCGTAGTGTCGCCAAGCTGTACCAGCGTCTGTGTTGTGGGATCAGTCGTCATCGAGGGGCAGCACCGTCAAAGGTTTCCACGGGTGCCCCACCCTTGGTGTGTAAGGGTGGGACGCCTCGCGTGAACGATTCGCCGCAAAAGCCAGTCTACGCGGTAGTGCCTGCCTGCCGGTCAGGCAGGCTTCGACGCAGGCGCAGCCTTCATATGCTGCTTCGCCGCTGCCCACCAGCACTGTAAATCCTTCGGCGTCGCGCACGGCCATATCCGCCAGGATCTTGCGGTCGAGGTGAATTCCGCCGGCTTTCAGCCCGTGAATCAACTGGCTGTACTGGTACCGTTTGCCCGCGCGGCGGCGCCGATGCGCTGGATCCATAGCGTGCGGTAATCCCGCTTGCGCGTCCGCCGGTCGCGATACGTATATCGCAGCGAACAGTTCACCGGCTTCTCCCGTCAGGAACAGCTTTCCCTTGGTATGGAAAAATCCCTTCGCGTGCTTCAATAGTTTTTTACGCCTCGCGCAGCGTTTCGTTCCGCGTTTACTCGAGGCATGGCTCTTCTCCTGTGCGGCCCGCAGGCGCGGTTCAAATTTTTGCGCGCCCCGAAATTCAGTGGCAAAGGATGATTTGCTTCAAACAACGGGGAGACAAACGCGGCCGTCCACCTGCACACAAACGTGCGAGTAGAACGACGGGTTTGTCTCGTTGAACTGCATTTCGCCCGAATACGGCTGGCGGCGCACCTTCGATGGCCATCGGCAATCGAAAGGCTCATCCGGTCGGCAGGCACCCGTTACGCTCTGCCTAACTCGGAAAAAATCATCGCAACCTTGAACTAGTCGAGGCCGTACGGCAGGGCGAGCCGGATGTTGTGTTCGTCCGCCTTGTTCACCTGAACCTTATTCAGCAGCCGCCGCATGCGCCGCGGTTTTTTCGTGCCCAGCAGATGCCGCTTGCCCGAGCGCCAGCGCAGAATCTTACCCGTGGACGTCAGCTTGAATCGCTTGGCCGCGCCGCGATGCGTCTTCAACTTCATCTTCTTGTTCTTCTTCACAATCCCCTCTTCATCTAAAATCTAGTTTTGCGCGCCCGCGGGTTGCGCAGGCCGCGCCGCCGGAGCACCGCCGCCTTTTTTGGGAGCCAGCAGCGCGAGCAGGATATTTGCTTCCATCCGTGGCCCGAATTCGACCAGCGCGTGATCCGTGATTTCCTTCAGCAGCCGCTCCATCTTCGCACGGCCCACATCCTGGTGCGCCATTTCGCGGCCGCGATGGAAAATCATGGCCTTCACTTTGTGGCCTTCGCCCAGGAACCGGATGATCTGGTTCTTGCGCACCTGGAAATCGTGCTCGGCGGTTGACGGCCGGAACTTCACTTCTTTTATATGCGAGCTTTTTTGGTGCCGCTTCGCTTCGTGCGCTTTCTTGCTCTGCTCGTATTGAAATTTGCCGTAATCGACCAGCTTGCAGACCGGCGGCACGGCGTTCGGCGAAATCTCGACGACATCCAAGCCGGCATCCCGCGCCGCCTTCATTGCGTCGAACAGGGTCATCACGCCCAGCTGATTCCCCGCTTCATCCACCACGCGTACTTCCCGAGCGCGTATGCGTTCGTTGACCCGAAGGCCAGGAGGACCACCACGTTCCGCGATAAAACCACCTCCGGGGCGCGAAATTCAAATCCGCCGCCCGATTTTTCCACCGTTCTGCACAGCAGAAACCCGCCGTGCAGCGACAGGGCAGAAATTATAGCACGCGGACGCCGTTCCGTCGCAAGTACAGCGCTTGCCCTTCTTACGGGCGGTTAGACGTTCTCAGAGTAGCCTTCCGAACCGCCATACCCAAGGGGCCTAGGCGTAACAGAACGCCGTTGTCCATGAAGTTTGTCACTCGTCAATTCTCTCTACGTTTACTTTGCGCCGTGCTAGATTTGCTAACCTAATGACCCACCGGAAGCACGTACTTCCGAACAGCCGTGCGGCTGCCTTGTCGGTGATTGTGTGGGCCGCACTCATGCTTCTGGCCGGCTGTTCGGGCGGCAGCGCCGGCGGTGGCAATCCTGCGTCAGGCTTGACGATTACGACGCCGAGCCTTCCGAATGGTCAAGTCGGTGTCGCGTATAATGCCACGCTCGTAGTCACTGGCGGAACTCCTCCTTACACTTGGTCGCTTATTTCAGGCACACCGCCAGCTGGCTTGACGTGGACTGCCGCGACGGCCTCGATCAGCGGTATGCCCACGGCAACGGCAGGAAGTGTCTCTCTCACGTTCAAGGTGACCGATTCCGGCAATCCTGTCCTGACGCAAACAACGACTCTAGCGCTCACCGTTGTTCCGGTATCACTCGGAATCACAACAGCCTCGCTTGCGAACGGACAAGTCGGTGTGGCCTATAGCGCCACCCTGGCTGCCACGGGCGGTATCGCGCCATACAACTGGACGATCGCGAACGGATCGCTTCCTCAGGGTCTGCAGCTGGCGCCGACAGGTGTGATTTCGGGCACGCCCACGCAGTCGGCTTCAAACGATTCCGTCACGTTCAAGGTCATAGATTCCAGTAATCCTACCCAGGCGCAAACAAGCACCCTGACGATCACCGTCATTCCAGCACCGCTTGCAATCACAACTGCCTCGCTTCCCAACGGGCAAGTTAGCGTGGTTTATAACGTCGCGCTCGCAGCGACGGGCGGCGTCGCGCCATATAACTGGACGATCACAAGCGGATCGCTCCCTCAAGGTTTGCAGCTCGCGTCGACCGGTATGATTTCCGGCACACCCACACAGCCGGCGACAAACGACTCCGTCACGTTTCAGGTGAAGGATTCGAGCAACCCGGCTTCCACGCAATCAGCTACTTTGAAGCTCACGATCGCTCCACCACCGCCGACGATCACAACTGCCTCGCTTCCCAACGGGCAAGTGGGAGTCGCGTATAGCGCCACACTTGCAGCGACGGGCGGTGTCGCGCCGTACAGCTGGACAGTGACGAACGGACTGCTTCCTCAGAATCTGTCGCTCGCGTCAACCGGCCTGATATCAGGCACGCCCACGCTGCCGGCGACGAATGACTCCGTCACTTTTCAGGTAAAGGACTCGAGCAGCCCGGCTCAAACTCAAACGGCGACGCTTACGATTACGATTGCTCCAGCTACGCTGGCCATCACCACGTCGGCCCTTCCGAATGGCCAGGTCGGAGTCGCTTATTCCACCACGCTGGCGCTGACAGGTGGCACAACTCCATTCACCTGGACTCTCACCAGCGGCATCCTGCCGAACAATCTGATGCTGAATCCCGACGGCACCATCACTGGCACGCCCGCTGCGACCGTCACCAGCACTCCGCTCACATTTCAGGTTAAAGATTCCGGAACTCCCCAGCAGACGCAGTCGGTCAACTTGACCCTGACGATCGATCCTGGTCCCGCGATTACCGTATCGACTTCTCCGAAGCGCGCTGGACTGTCGGTCACTCAGACGCTGTCGCTCACGGCCACGACGAATGATGCCTCCGGCGTCAAATGGAGCATCAGCCCTGCGGGCGGCTCATTCTCCGCAGGCACCAGCCAGACGGGCGTAGCCGTCACGCTTACCGCCCCGTCGACCGCGGGCGACTACACCGTCACCGCAACCAGTGTCACCAATTCGACCCTCAGCAGCTCGATCACGATCGGCGTCACGAACCTTGCCGGCGTCTACACTTACCACAACGACATCGCACGCGATGGCGCCAATCTCCAGGAATACGCGCTTGCCACCTCACTCGTGAACTCATCAACCTTCGGCAAGCTATTTTCCTGTACTGTCGACGGCGCGATCTATGCGCAGCCGCTGTGGGTCGCAAACGTCACCATCAGCGGAACGAAACACAATGTCGTGATCGTTGCTACCGAGCACGACAGCTTGTACGCGTTCGATGCCGACGCCAATCCGTGCGTCCAATTGTGGGATGTCAGTCTGATCGACTCGAATCACGGTGGAACGGCAGGCGAAACCAGCGTTCCTTCGTCCATGGTGGGGCAAGGCAGCGGCGATCTTGCGCCCGAAATCGGCGTCACGGGTACGCCCGTTATCGACCCTGCGACCAACACCCTTTTCGTTGTCTCGAAATCTGTCGTTGGCTCAACCTTCCATCAGAGGCTTCATGCCATCGACTTCACCACGGGCAGCGAAAAATCGGGTTCCCCCGTGAACATCGCTGCGACCTATTCCGGCACTGGTGACGGTGGCACTATCGACACGTTCAATCTGCAACAGGAAGCGCAGCGGCCCGGGCTCGCATTCGTGAAGGGCGTGGTCTACATCGCCTGGGCTTCGCACGCGGACAACCCCCCTTACTACGGCTGGATCATCGGCTACGCGTACAACGGCTCCGCCTTCACGCAGGCGTCCGTCTTGAATGTGACGCCCAACGTCGGCTTTGGCGGCATCTGGATGAGCGGGGGTGCGCCCGCGATTGATTCGAGCAACAACCTTTACGTAATTACCGGTAACGGCGGATTCGACGCAACCAGCGTCACTGCACCGAATAATGACTACGGCGATTCGTTTCTCAAGCTCTCCACCGGCCTTGCTGTCTCGCAGTATTTCACCCCCTCCGACCAGTCGAACGATCAGCAGCACGACGCCGATTTCGGTTCGGGCGGGGCTGCAATCCTCGCGGATATGCCCGCTGGCAGCCCCGTCACGCATCTTGTGATGGGCGGAGGTAAAGACGGCAACCTTTACGTGCTGAATCGCGATTCGATGGGCGGCCTCGGCGATGGTCAAGCCTGGCAGGTCGTCGCCGTCTCGCACTCGATGTTCTCGACCGGTGCTTTCTGGAACAACAGCTTTTATCTGGGCACGGTGAGCGGATCGATCGACCAGTATTCGCTCAATCCTTCCACCGTGAAATTCACGTTTGTGAACTCCGCGCCCGGAGGATTCGAGTTTCCGGGAGCCACTCCATCGGTTTCATCGCAGGGAACTTCAAACGGCATCGTCTGGGCCATCGATGCCCACACCTATTGCACCGAACAGTCGCAGGGTTGCGGCCCCGCCGTTCTTCACGCCTTTAATGCGACGAGTATTACGACTGAGCTCTGGAACAGCAGCATGGTTTCTACGGACGCTGCCGGCAACGCCGTGAAATTCAATGTGCCGACGGTCGCGAACGGAAAGGTCTACGTGGGAACGCGTGGCAACAATACTGGTGGAGCTTTCGAATCTACCACCGTTTCCGGCGAGCTCGATGTCTATGGCCTAAAGCCGAACTGATTCCAGGCTAAAGCTATTTCGCTGTTGCGCAGGCGGCGAAGGCTTTGTGCGTGGCGTTGGCCCACTTCGGGAATGCGCGCGACTCGACGAATTCCATCACTTCCGAATCACCGCCGCCGATCGATTCGTGAAACTGGTACATGATCGGGTGCTCGTCCTGCGCGTCATCGTCGCGCGGGCGTACGAACGTGATGTTCTCGAAGGCCTTGTACTGTTCGGCGACGGCTGGACATTGCGCTGCTGTGAAATTCCAGACCTGCACCTTTAAGTCCTGTTTCAGCTGATTGTACGGCTTCGCGGGATCCTTCGCGTGCAGCGCCACAAGCTGCCGGTATAGTGGCGCGCCCTGCGCCTCTCGCAAGATTCCTCGCATGGCGCGAGGACTTTCCGTGTTTTCGATCACCACGGAAAATTCGGCCAAATCGTTGACGCCGTCGCGATGGGCGCGCGCCGCGATGAAGTCTCCCTCCGCGTGGCCAATCGGAAAAAATTCGTCGAAGGCGGCAATGAGATTCGCTTTCGTCCAGCGATCGTCCGCATTCTGCGGCCGCGCGGCGAATGCGAGCGATGCGACGCAGGCTAGCAGCACAGCGAATCTCGCGGCCGCAGGCTTCGTCGTGCTGCGCATGTTTTCGTTGTTAAAGGATCGTGCGCGTAGCGACTTCCCCGCGCAAGTCGGCGATGAATTGCTCCACCGGCCGCGGCCCCAAATCGCCTTTCGCGCGATGCCGTACTCCGACAGTGCCCGCTTCGGCTTCCCGCCCGCCCAGCACCAGCATATAGGGAATCTTCTGCAGCTGTGCGTCGCGAATCTTCCCCTGCAATTTCTCGTTGCGATCATCCAGATGCACGCGAAACCCCGCATCCTTCATTTGCTGCGTCACCTTCCGCGCGTAATCGATCGTCTTCTCGCTCAGCGGTAGCACCGACACTTGCACTGGTGCCAGCCAAGCCGGAAACGCCCCGGCATAGTGCTCGATCAGCACGCCGAAAAACCGCTCCACCGATCCCCAAAGCGCCCGGTGCACCATCAGCGGCCGGTGCCGCGCGCCGTCCTCGCCCACATATTCCAGTCCGAATCGTCCCGGCAGATTGAAATCGAACTGCACGGTGGTCAGCTGCCACGGGCGTCCGATCGCGTCCACGAGTTTCACGTCAATCTTCGGCCCGTAAAACGCGCCTTCGCCCATCATGTATTTGTAAGGGACCTTCATGCGGTCGAGGGTGTTTTTCAGTGCATCCTCCGCGCGCTTCCATTCCTCGGGAGTCCCCGGATAAATCTCCGGATGCGCCGGATCGCCGCCCGAAACCTCCACTACATATTCGTTGAACCCAAAAACGCGCAGCACTTCCCACGCGAACTCGATGCAATCCTGAATTTCTTTTTCCACCTGGTCCGGCATGCAGAAAATGTGCGCGTCGTCCTGCGTGAACCCGCGCACGCGCATCAGCCCGTGCAGCACGCCCGACCGCTCGTAGCGATACACGGTCCCCAGCTCCGCCAGCCGCACCGGCAACTCGCGATAGCTGCGCAGGTGCGATTTGAAAATCAGAATATGCCCCGGACAATTCATGGGCTTCAGCTGGTAATCGGCTTTTTCCACCTCCACCGCGCCGAACATGTTCTCGCGATAAAAATCGGCGTGCCCGCTGGTCTTCCAGAGGTCCAACCGCATGATGTGCGGCGTGTAGACCAGCTCGTAGTTGTGCTTGGTGAGTTCGTCGCGCAGCCAATCCTCCATGATGCGCCGGATAGTGCCGCCCTTCGGATGCCAGAAAATCAGCCCCGGCCCGGCTTCGTCCTGGATGCTGAAAAGATCCAGCTCCGTTCCCAGTCGCCGGTGATCGCGCCGCTTCGCTTCCTCCAGCTTGTGGAGATAATCGTCGAGCTCTTTCTGTTCGACGAAGCACGCGCCGTAAATCCGCTGCATCTGCGGATTTTTTTCGTCGCCCTTCCAGTAGGCGCCGGCCACGTTCATCAATTTGAACGCCTTGATGCGCCCAGTCGAAGGAATGTGCGGACCGCGGCAGAAATCGATGAATTTCCCGGTGGTGTAGAAAGAAACCAGCGGCTCGACGGCTTTTTCCTCCACCAGCTCGCATTTGAATTGCTGGTTCGACTTGCGGTAAAGCTCCAGCGCCTCCGGCTTCGGGATCAGCTTGCGCTCGTTCGGCACGTCGCGCGCCGCGATCTCGTGCATCTTCTTCTCGATTTTTTCCAGATCTTCCGGAGTGAACGGATGCTCGCGCACGAATTCGTAAAAAAATCCGGTGTCGATCGGCGGACCGACGCCGAGTTTCACGTCGGGATAAAGCTCCAGCACAGCCGCCGCCAGCAGATGCGCGGCGGAATGCCGGAACACCTGCACCGCGTCCGGATCTTTCGCGGTCAGAATCGCCAGTTTCACGTCGTGATCCAGCGGCTTCGAAAGGTCAGTCAGCTCGCCGTCCACGCGCGCTACGAGCGCCGCCTGCGCCAGCCGAGGCCCAATTTGCGCCGCAATCTGCGCTGCGGAAGTGCCCTGAGGCACCTCCCGCGTCGATCCATCTGGCAAAGTAATCTGAATGTTTTCCATGGTTTCAGTGGCACAGACATGAGTGTCTGTGCTCGTACGAACTAGCCTGCAATAAGCAGCGTCGCCAATCGCGCTGCAACAAGCGTAAGAAAACAGCCCCAATTACCGTAGCATGCGAGGGAGCGAGCATCCACAAAAAATCAGCGGCGATTGGCCTCCGTGCGTGCGATACTTCCGCTGCAGTTCTGAGGAGACGACGACATGGCGAAGAATCGTTTGAAATACGCCGCGAAAAAAATCGGCGCGGCCATCGGCAAAGCGGACCGCACCGCTCACAAAGTGGCCAAAGCTGGCGTCCTGGCCAAGAGCGAGCTGGACGATATTTCGAAGCAGGTCGACGCGCTGAAGAAGCAGCTCGTCAAGACCACCAAGAGGCTCAAAAAAGCGCTGGCGTAGTACATCGCCATTCCTGCACCCTCCCCGCACGAGCATGACTCGCTGCCATAGGGTCTTTTTCTTTCTTTTTCTAGCTGGTTGCGCGCCCACAGCGATGCAGGCGCAGTCGTGCGAGGACCTTGCGAAATCGTCGTTGCCCACCGTCTCAATCACGCAAGTGCAGAAAGTGGACGCAGGTAAATTCAAGCCCGCCGACGGCTCGAAGGCGCCAGCCGACCTACCCCCGTTCTGCCGCGTCGCCGTAAATCTGAAACCCACTTCCGATTCCGACATTCACTCTGAGATTTGGCTTCCGGTCACCGGCTGGAACGGAAAATTTCTCGAAATCGGCAATGGCGGTTGGGGCGGCCCAATTTCCTATGCCGACATGGCCGACGCGCTGCGCCGAGGCTATGCCACCGCGGGCACCGACGACGGCAATTCCACTCGCGGAAGCGCCGAATTCCTGATGGGCCATCCCGAAAAATTCATCGACTACGCCTATCGCTCCGAGCACGAGACCGCGATCGAAGCCAAGCTGGTGATCAAAGCTTTCTACAATCGCGCCCCACGTTATTCCTATTGGAACGGCTGCTCCGCCGGCGGCCGCGAAGGTCTCATTCAGGCGTTTCGATATCCCGACGAATTCGACGGCATCGTCGCTGGCGATCCCGCCAACGTCCGCCGCAACGCCTGGGCGCTGTGGCTTGCCAATCAAACTTTCAAAGATCCTGCTGCGCTGATCCCGCCCGCGAAATATCCCATGATCCATCGCGCGGTGCTGGAGGCCTGCGATGCCATCGACGGACTGAAGGACGGCCTGATCGAGGAGCCCGAAAAGTGCCAGCCGGATTTCAAAAAGCTTGAATGTAAAGGCGCAGACGCACCCGATTGCCTCACCGCTCGCCAGGTGAAATCCGCGCAGACTATCACCAGCCCGGCCACCGACGCCGCGGGTCACGTCTATTTCCCGCGCCTCGAACCCGGCACGGAGCTCGCATGGGCGCGCCTCGCCGGCGGCCCCGATCCGGCTCCGCTGTTCTGGGATCAGTTTCGCTTCCTTGTATATAAGGACCCGAAGTGGGATTGGCGCAGCTTCGATCTCGCGCGCGACGCCGCGAAAGCAAGTGCCGCGAACAAAGACATCGACGAGCTCGACCCACACCTCGCGCCGTTTGCCGAGCGCGGCGGCAAGCTCATCATTTATCACGGTTGGGCCGATCAGCAGGTCGCGCCGGGATCGAGCGTGGAATTCTACAAATCGGCAGTTGATGCTGGCGGAAATCCCGGCGCGGCGGCGAATTGGATTCGGCTCTTCATGGTCCCAGGCATGGGGCATTGCGGCGGCGGCGAAGGGCCCGACACGTTCGACAAAATCAGCGTTATCGAAGCCTGGGTTGAGAACGGCAAACCGCTCTCGCGCATCATCGCCGCCCACCAAACCGCCGCAGGAAAAGTCGATCGCACGCGCCCCCTCTGCCCCTACCCGCAAATCGCACACTACAACGGCAACGGAAGCATCGACGACGCCTCAAATTTCGTTTGCGCCACCCCGCGCTAGTGTTGCCGCCACTAACTGAATTCACGTCGTCATTCTGAGCGGTTACGCAGTCGAAGAATCTCTTCCGGGCGTAACATTCGGTGAAACGTCGAACTTAGGCTTTCGCAGTGGTCATCCAGGCGCGCCTCGGACCAAAAGAAGTGTCACATCGTGCAAGCCTTTTGCAACCGTAACCCATTGAAACCAAACGATCTGTGTGCCAAAGAAGTGTCACATTTTTTCGAGGGCCCGCTACGAAATCGGTCCGTTGAAAAAGCAAGCTTCAGGGGATGATGACGCCGGGGAGGCCGCGGAAGTGGGTGTTGGCCGTGACGAGCTGTGCCTGGCAGACCCGGGCTGTAGCGTAGACGATGGCATCGTTGCCGCTCAGCCGATGGTCGAGCGAAGCATTGGCCGCGGCGAGCGCGACGGTCTCGTCCAGCGGCACTACGCGGCGCAGTAGGGCCTGCGAAGCGAACCGGTCCGCTAGCGCGCGCCCGCGATGTTTCGCGAGATGGCGATAGACCTCGAAGATGACCAGGGACGGTACAATGACCGAGGATTCCCCTTCGAGGTAATGCCCGAAGGCTGCTGCCTTGGAATCTTCGGTCAGATATTCGAGCCAGCCGGTGGAATCTACGAGGTAGAGATCAGAACCGCTCCGTGTGCTCACGTAAGTCGTCTTTCCATCTAAGGCCCTTGGCCATGCCGCGCAGCTCCTTGATCGAGCGGCGAGGCACCAAGCGCAGCGATCCATCGATCGAATACATAAGTAGTTCCTGCCCCGGCTCGATGTGAAGCTCTTCGCGCAGCGCCTTGGGGATCACAACTTGAAATTTGGGAGAGACGCGGACTTTTGCTTTCTCCATCGTTTAAAACCCCAGCAATCGTATCGATTGCTATCCGGTATGTCAAGACGACTATCGATGCCAACATCGTAATACCAGTGTCCGGCGCGATTCTTCCATCGGGATGAAACTATGTGTCTTAGACGCGAGGAGCACGAACATGAAATCGCATCTTACTTTTGTAGAAATTGAAAAAGTCGCGAGAAAACTTCATTTCTGTCGGCGCGTCGACATCGAAAAACACGCGCGAAATATTTCGCGCTAGCCGAAGTTTCTGCACAAATTTCTCGCGCAGCGCACGGTCGTCCGGCCAGCAGGCGAGTGCAAGGCGCCGCCGAAGAAAAATTTCTTCACGCTCCGACGGGGGACAGCGATCGACGCGCGCCGAGGTTAACGGTCCCGTTGCCTCGCTCATCCCATATCGACACCGAGCGCCCGTGACCCCCCTGCCTCCTGGCAACCGCATGTTGCAATCGCGGCGGTGTGGCATCTAAATTGACGGCGCGTGAGCCGGAGGCTCGAGTTCGAACGGAGGCACGATATGAGATTCCTGATCGGGTTGATACTGGGTTTGCTGATCCTACCGCTGCTGATTTTGCTGTATGCCGTGAGCGGCCGCTTTCCGGCGGCGACGTCGGACGCGCCGCTGCCGGGCGAAGCGGCGCTGGCGGGCGCGGGGCTTTACGGACGAATCAAACGCGAATCGCCGAACCGTGACGTTTCGAACTTCACCACGTCCGAGCTGGTGAGCGGCGCGAACATCTATCAAAACAACTGCGCGATGTGCCACGGACTCCCCAATCAGCCGGTGCCGCCCGTGGGGCAAGGAGAGTACCCGCGGCCGCCGCAGCTTTTTACGGTGGATGGGCGCGTGAGCGACGATCCGGCGGGTGTCTCATACTGGAAAGTAAAGAACGGGATACGCCTTACGGGAATGCCGTCCTTCCAGAAGTCCATGACCGACATGCAGATGTGGCAGGTGACTGCCCTTGTAGCGCGTGCCGATAAACTGCCTCCTCAGGTGATGGATGCGTTGAAGCCGGGCGTGCCGGTGGTCCTGATCACGGCTGGCGCGGCAGCTCCGGCAGAAAATTCGGCTCCGGTGCCCGCTCCCCCACCAGCGCCCGCACCTTAATTGGCCGCATCGAAGGAGACTTAGAAATCGACGTGAAGGCGGAGGCCGGGGACGGTGATCGGACCACGATCCTGGTTGTAGCCCGGATTGTTAATGTGCTGGATATCGAAGGACGCGAAGAAGCCGCGCCAGACGTGCGTAGTGTAAAAGGCTTCGAAGATCTTTTCCGGGCCGTAGGTAAGGGCGCCGTCGCCCAGGAGAAATCCCAAGCCTCCCAGCGCCAGATAATGCTGGTGGTCAGCCGTAATTCCATTGGCTACGAATGCGACGCCGGCGCGATCGTTCCGGCGACGCCAGGGCGTCCCCATCGAAAATCCGCCGAGTTCGAGCTCCCGGTCGTCTTCGGTATAGGCCCATGACTCGTTGTGACCGTCGCTCCAGCCCAGCCGGCCGAACACCCCCACGTCGTCCGTAATCGATTGCTCGAAATTCAGGCCGAAGCCATAGCGATGGCGACCCTGCCGGCGCGTGTCGATGATGTTGGGCATCGCGGTCTCGTGGTCCAGGAATTCCGCAATGGCCTGCTTATAATTCCCCATATCGGCTTCGTTCAGATAGCTGAGCAGGCGCACAGTGCCGGCGCGATGCGCGATGAGCTTGCCGCTTGCCTGCAGTTCCAGGTTTTCGGCGCGAGCGCGGGCGATATCGAGATCGAGATTGATGCCGTTGGCAGCCTTCGGTTCGAGCACCACGGCGAAGCGGGCGGCGAACCAGTGGTCGTCATATTCCATCAGCAGCCCGTCGGTATAGCCGCGGGTGTTGGCGGCGTAGTCGAACGCGCCATCGTTGTCGACCGTCCAGTTCAGAAATTGCAGATGGCTGTCCTGCCCCCAGGTATTGAGGTCGAAAAAATCGGCCACGTCGAATTTTCCGATGCGGAATTCGATTCGGCGCACCGGCACGGATGTGGCGAGATGGAATTCGTCACGATCCTCCGCTACTTTTTCGTCGCTGAGTGGAATGGTCTGCCGGATCATCAGGCGCGCGAGATACGGCGTCGACGAAAGCTGCGCGCCCGAAACTGTCCGCACGGAATCGAGGTTCGTGTAACCCGCCAGCCCGAACGCGCGGCCAACGCCTCCGCCGGTGGCGTATTCGATGTCGCCGAAAAATTCCGTAGTCGGCGTCACCTCGAAACCTGTGTAGAGGGTGAGGATATGGGTGGTGGCGCTTTGCGCGCCCGCGCTCATGCTGTTCGTGCCCGTATGTTTCGCGGGAAACGCCGGATGCCACTGGAACACCACATTCGCCTGCGCGGAGATCCAATAGCCATCGGTTTCCGAATGCGGCAGAAGGGTGACTTTGTCCGGCTCCGCCGGATCGTATATATCATTCGGCTGTGAATGGGTTTGGTTGGATCTCGAGCTGGAGTTGGAATCGAAATCTGAGCCGGAGGTCGACGCCGGATTGGTTTGCGTATTGGGCGCCGACGTTTGGACAGAGTCTTGGGCCCGCGCGGACCACGGTGCTACCGCGCACACCAGGAGGACGCGAAGAATCAGTCGCAGAATTTGAGCCGAATAGGCCATCGTCTTCGAGGACAAGCCGCTCGACATTCATGAATTGCATGCGCGCGAAGGATAAGTGTTAACAGCCGGTTAAAAATCGACGCCCCGAATAAACGTTCGCGCGAGTCACGGCGCTTTTCCTATACTCATCTGGCCGCGGGAGGGCTGGACGCGGGCCTTACGACTTGATACTATACCCCCCTAGGGTAGTCAAGACAAAATGTCCCATTTATCGAAGGAAAAGCTCGACTTAGTCACCCGGACGAAGAAAGTGATCGGGCAGCTGGAAAGCGTCCTGCGCGGATTGAACGACGACGAGCAGTGCGCCGACGTGCTGCAGCGGCTGGCGGCCGCGCGCGGCGCGATCAACAGCTTGATGGGAGAGCTGCTCGAAGACCACATCCGCAACCACATGCCGCGAAATACAAAATCCTCGGAAGAAGCCGCGGACGACGTCATCGAAATCGTCCGCACTTACCTAAAGTAAACAGCAACGCCTGACCGCCATTGCGGTCGCACCGTTCCACGTGTGCCCACGAGCTGGTCCGGGACAACCCTCCTTTCTGGAACATGTGCGTTTGCGGACAGCCTTGGGATTGCCAAATCTGAATACTGGAACCAGCCGAGCCAGATTCCGAACAAACCTTCCTACGAAGGATGGAGTCGCTGCTCGCCGAGAGATTTCGCACGCAGAGAGATCAGGCGGCGGTGCCGCTACGCAGGATGTGGATACACAAAGGAGATTTCCATTGAAGATCGCAAAGTTCTTGCTGATATTCGCACTGACTACAGGGGCATCCGCGCAGGCCCAAAACTCCATCAGCCGCACGACGCCGGCAGTGAATTATGGCCACCGGCACTCCAACACGCAGATCGATTTCCGGGGCACAGACTTGATGCCCGCCGCCAATGGGCAAGCCGACGTCCGAAGCAATCGAGGTGTCATGGAAGTGAAGGCGGAATTTGGCGAGCTGCAAAATCCCGCGACTTTCGGCTCCGAGTACCTGACGTACGTGTTGTGGGCGATCTCGCCCGAGGGCCGGCCGGCAAATCTCGGCGAGGTGCTGGTGGGTGACAACCATCGCAGCAAGCTGGACGTAACCACCAGTCTTCAGGCGTTTGCCATGATCGTGACCGCGGAGCCGGACTACGCAGTGCGGCGCCCGAGCAATGTAGTGGTGCTCGAGAACGCGATAACCTCCGGAACGAACGGCACGATCGAGCCGGTGGATGCCAAATACGAGCTGATCGGCCGCGGGGGCTACATTCCTACGGGATACAGTTTTGAAGCAGTGATACTGGATTCGAGATTGCCGCTGGAATTCTTTGAAGCGCGCAACGCCGTGCGCATCGCCAGGTCGGAAGGGGCGGAACAGTTTGCCAGTGAGAGTTACGAAAAAGCGGTGGGCCAGATGAAGCAAGCGGATGCCATGGCAATGCGCAGGCATCTGGACAAGAAAGAGCTCGTTTCGGTGTCGCGCGAAGTGGTGCAGACAGCGGAAGACGCCACCGAGATCTCCATGAAGCGCATGGAAGACGACCGGATGGAAGCTGAGAAGCGAGGAGCGCAAGCGGGAGAAAGAGATGCCAAGATGCAATCGCAGCAAGATATGCAGGCGCGGCAGAATGCTGAGGCGCAAGCCGCCGACGCAAATCGCCAACGCACGCAGGCTGAGAACGCTGCAGCCGATGCGAATCGCCAGCGCGCAGATGCCGAAAAGGCGACCCTCGACGCTCAACAACAGCAACAGGCCGCACAGGCGGATGCCGATCGGAATCGAGCTGCGGCCGCTTCATCGGATCAACAGCTTCAGCAAGCTCTGCGGGACCGCGAAAGGCTTCGCGCCAGCCTGCTTTTGCAATTCAATGCGATTCTCGCCACGCGTGACACAGCTCGCGGCCTGGTCGTCAACATGTCGGACGTGCTTTTCGACACCGGGAAGTACACGCTGCGGCCGGTGGCGCGCGAAAAACTGGCGAAGATCTCCGGAATCGTGCTTGCCTATCCGACACTCCAGTTGGCCATCGAAGGCGATACCGACAGCGTCGGCGGCGATGCCTACAACCAGGATCTCTCGGAGAAGCGCGCCGAAGCGGTGAGAGATTATCTGGCCATGCAGAATATTCCGGCGTCGTCGATGACGGCGCAGGGATTTGGCAAGAACCAACCGGTGGCCTCCAATGACACGCCGGAAGGGCGACAACAGAATCGCCGCGTCGAACTCGTAGTTTCGGGCGACGTGATTGGAACCGTGATCGGCGTGGTATCGCAAAACCAGCAATAGACGGAAGATTCTGAAAGTTCCGTAATAGGGACAGGCAGGCCCCGGCGATTCGATTCACCCGGGGTCTGTCCCTTTTTAAGCAGAGTGCGGCGACTAGAATGTGAACACAGGCTTCACCACTTGACCCGCGGCCTGGCCTTGTATCGCCTGATTGATTTGCTCGAAGGAAAACTTTGTGACCATTTTGTGGAACGGGAAGCGGCCGTCCATATAGAGATCGACCATCTTGGGAATGAAAACGTCAGGGACGCTGTCGCCCTGCACGATGCCTCGAACTGAAATGCCGCGCAGCATTACGCGGGACATTTTCGGCGGTTCGGCCGGCACGGTACAGAATCCGAAGTGGCCCTTGGCAGCCAGCGAATCGAGAGCGTGCTGGACGTTCTCAGCGCGGCCGGTGGTGTCGAACGCGTAGCCCACGCCGCCCGGCGCGATTTTGAGGATTTCCTCCGCTACATTCGTTTCAGGTCCGGCGAGCAAAATATGCGTGGCACCGAGCTGCTTCGCCATTTCCAGCCGCGGAGTGAGGACATCTACGGCGACGATCACGGAACAGCCGCAAACGACGGCGCCCAGCACGGCGCTCAGGCCCACCGGCCCAACGCCGAAGATCGCGACCGTGCTGCCGGCGCCCGCAGCGAGCGAGTTCATGATGGCGCCGGCAGCACGGCGCTCAGGCCCACCGGCCCAACGCCGAAGATCGCGACCGTGCTGCCGCGCCCGCAGCGAGCGAGTTCATGATGGCGCCGGCCCCCGTCTGTACGCCGCAGCCGAGCACGCCGAGAATTTCCAGCGGCGCGTCTTTCCGCACTGGAATTGTGTTGCGCTCGCGCGTGACCGCATAGTTGGAAAACGAAGACTGCCCGAAAAAGTGCCCATGAATTTCGGCAGTGCCGCTGCGGAAGGATCCCGGCTCGCCGGCGCGAGCGTCTGTGAAATTCAAGGCCGCCACTCGGTCGCAGTAAGCAGGATTTCCGGCCAGGCAAGTGGGACATGCGCCGCAGGAATCGGCCGTCAGGACCACGTGATCGCCGGGCTTCACCTTCGTCACGCGATTACCGACTCGTTCGGCGATTCCGGCGCCTTCGTGGCCGAGCACCGAGGGCATCGGAACGCCCATGGCGCCCTCGCGGGCCTTCACGTCCGTGTGGCAAAGCCCGCTGCCTACCATTCGAACCAGAATATTCTCGGGGCCCGGCCCGGTCATCTCGAGCTCTTCGATCGTGAGTTCGTGCCGGCCCTCGTAGGCGACGGCGGCGCGTACCTTCATCCGCTCAGCTCCCGGTGCAATTTCTAAGAATCCGTAGACGACGGACCGACAGTATGCACCAGGAGCCGCGAACGTGCGTGACTAGAAGCGGATGGTCGGACCGACAGTCAGTCGCAAGTTGTGGTGGATGTCGTTGCTGAAATACATCTCATCGCCTACGTCGACGCGAAAACCGATTGGGCCGAGGAAGGCTTCCACGCCGCCGCCCGGATAAAATTCGGCTGTCACGTCGCTGGTGCGAAGATCGCCAATCGTGCTGCCGAATGTCCCGAACGTGACACCGTGAGGATTAAAGCCGAAGCTCGTGCCACCGCCCTTGGCTGTGAGGAACAGCCGCACCGGTCCTCGATTCAGTTGTACCTTCGGTCCCAAAAGTCCGTCGAGGCGACGGACATTCGTACGCGCGATCGTGCCGTCGTCGAATCCCTCCGTAAACACCTGGTCGAAGTCATAGCTCATTTCCGCTTCGAGCTGGAGGCGAGGGGCGACATTAAATCCTGCACGCGCGCCGACACCCGCGAGGTTCGTGCCGGGTTGGCTCCAGTTGTAGAACTCGCCGAAGACACCCAATTCGACGTGGTCGCTCGAACCCGGCGAATGGTACGCCGGGGTTTGAGCAAATGCTCCGGGTACTGCGAGGCACACGACTGCGGCGACAACAAACATCCACGGTGCGCACTTCATCGTTTCCACTGTTGGCCGGGGAGAGGATTGAAATTCCGGTCGTCGCGGAAATTGGGCGGCGGATCCGGTGTTGTGCCGCGGGCGGGCGGCGGGGCGCCTTCCGCTCGGGTACCCACCAAAAGATGCGATGGGCGCCGGGCGACGTTGTAAGGAGAATCCTGTAAAGGAGCGAAATTGTCGGCTTAATACGAAGGTCTAGCGATACGAAAGTTTATTGTGCCGCCGTGTGCATCACCAACTTGCCGACCACCGGCACGGGCAGCGCGCCCTGGTCCAGAACGATGTCGTGAAATTTCAGCATGTCGAAGTTTTTGCCGGCCTTGGCTTGATATTCCTTGCGCAACGCGAACCACTCGCGAATGCCCACGTAGTAGGTGGGCAGTTGGGTGGAGCTCAGCTTCGCCCGCAGCAGTTTTCCTTTTGCTTCGGCCTCGGTTTGAAACGCGTCCTTGGTCATCAGATCCATGGCCTCCTCGTCCGTCATTTTCAGGGTGTGCATTTTGATGTCGAGGATGGTATTTGCGAGCACGCGTAAGCGGATCTTGCGCATCATCATTCGAAATCTCGGGTCGTTTCCGAGAAACCCCTCGTCCATCATCACCTGCGCTCCGTATTCGGCCCAGCCTTCGACGTAAGCGCCGTTGCCGAAGAGAGCGCGAAGGAGGCGGCGGGATTCGGGCTGGATATTGTTGGCGTGCTCGGCCTGGACGTAGTGGCCGGGCAGGGCTTCGTGAAGTGAGAGCCATTGGAGTGTGAGGTTGTTGTATTCGCGCAAACGCGATTCG
Organism: uncultured Acidobacteriota bacterium; assembly: GCA_963800535.1. Taxonomy (GTDB): domain Bacteria; phylum Acidobacteriota; class Terriglobia; order Acidiferrales; family UBA7541; genus Palsa-295. The sequence goes on along the minus strand of CAWDBK010000009.1, from coordinate 657,802 downwards.
GTGGCTGCCGCGGGGGCGGCCGGATCGATCGGAGTGACCCAGTATTCGGCTTCGGCGTGGGGCTCGAGCGGCGGGGCGCTGTGAAATCCGGCTACCGAGTAAATCCCGCGCATGAACGTGGGCGTGGGAATTACTTTCAGATTGTCGCGATCGCTGAGCGAGACGATTTTCTTTTCGCGGATGAAACTAATGATGCCGGTAAGGTCATTTTGAATGGTCTGCTCCAGCTCCGCGGGCTTGCAATGATCGTCCGAGATTTTCTGGAGCACTTCGCCGACGATTTGATTTTCGCGGTCGCGGCCGGTGAGGTCGGAATGATCGCCATGGCTGGGGAACATCTGCGCGTGGAGCGGGAGCGCGAGCTGGAGCATTTCGGCGCGAACGTCCTTCAGGTCGCGCTCGGCATCGGCCAGCAGGGCCTCGGGCGTGATGTCCGTCTCCATGACCAGCCTGAATTTCTGGTCGTAGAGAGACTTGCCGAGGCGCCAGCTACCCTTCGAGGGGCGCTTGGAGAGATCGTCCTTCAGCCAGACATTGAAATTTTTCAGCGCCGCGACGGCGGGCGGGGAGACTTCGTCGTATTCCATTTTCAGCGGTGAGCCTGCGGGAATCTCATCAGCGATATCGTGCTCGATCAGATCGATGTTCCCTTCATTTTCACTGATGGCCGTGCTGATGTAGACCGGGTCCGCGTCGCTGAGGTATTGCTTCACCTGATCGAGCAGGCGGGGAATCTGGCGCATGCGCGAAAGCACATGGCCCACGCGGGTTTCCCGCGGCGCATAGTCCTGCGTGAGCGGCAAAAACAGCGCGTTGCCGATGAGCTCAACGGGGAAGGTCGGGTTGTGACGGTAGTTGTGGATCTCGTCGAATTCGAGCATGTTGAGGGAAATCTGGTCATTAATTAACGCCCAATCGGCCGCATCCTGTGTATTCAAACTGGCGAGCGGAGTCTCGGCGCGGAAGCGCTGGCGCCATCGGACGTAGAAAGCGCGCTGCTCGTCCATGGCTTTGAGGCTCAGGTCGTCGAGTTCGGCGTCGAGCTCGATTTTCTTACCGGTTTTGGGATCGGTGTGAACGTGATAACCGGCTTGCGAGGCGCTGGTGGGCGAAAGCGTCAGGCCTTCCTTCATGAAGCGATCGCTGAGCGCGGCGAATTTCTTCGAGCTGGCGGCGGATTGGGCATCGGCGGAGCAAGCGCTTATGGGCAGCAAAACCATCAGTGAAATTATGGCGCAGAAAGCGGAAACGGCGGGCGACTGCATTGAGGGCCTCCCAGAAAATATGAAAGTCGAAATCTCACTCGCTAAACTTGGTGCAACGCGGCGAGAACGCGACCGGGTGTCAGCGGAAATTCGCGCATGTGGACACCGGTGGCGTCGAAGAAAGCATTAGCGATGGCGCCCGCGGCGGCGGCCATCACTTCTTCGCCTGCGCCTGTCGATTTCTGATCGACGCGCTGCACGACGATGGGCGTGACCTCAGGACATTCCTCGAATCGCAGGATCGGGTAGCTGTTCCAGTCGAGGCTGGTGACATTAGTTTTGTTGAACGTCACTTCTTCGTGCAGCATGCGGCTCGCGGTCTGCACTAACTGGCCGCTGATCTGGTTTTCGATGAACGCGGGATTCACCGCCAGCCCCGCGTCGATTGCCCCATACAGGTGCTTCACCGCGACTTGGCCCGTATCCTTATTCACTTCGATTTCGGCCACAGCACCGCCGTAGGATGTGAGATGCGTTCCGAGTCCGATGCCGCGGCCGCGCGCGATTCTACTGTCGGAAAGCTTCGCGGCGGGCGGTCGCGGTTCCCACTTGGCGGTTTTTGCTGCGGCGTCCAGCACGCCCATCCAGCGATCGCTGGTGATGTTGCGCTTGCGGAATTCGTACGCGTCGATGCCGCACTGGCGCGCGAGCTCGTCGATGGTTTGTTCGGACGCGAACGAAAATGAAAGATCGAGCGGCGAGCGCAGCCAGGCGCCCTTCAGATATTTCAGGCCCGGCACCTGATGATTCACGAGCCGGACGCTTGGAATCTCATACATGCCGCCGCACTGCTGTGGATTCACCTGTTGCGCGGCGCCCAGGCGCCATTCCGCGGCAGCGGTGCGTAGCGCGAGCTGCGCGGAAGTTTCCGTGGCGCTCCAGTTGTGGTGCCAGCCATCGTATTGATATGCGACGATTTTTCCCGCGGCATCGGCGGCAGCGCGAATTTCGCCCACATGCGCGGGGCCGTAATTGTCCCAGCCGTGTTCATCCCAGCGCATGAACTGCAAGCGCACGGGCTGACCGGCGAGTTGCGACAGAATAGCAGCGGCCTGCGCGGCATCGTCATAGCAGCTGTGGCCGTAGGTGCCGGAGCCTTCGTAATACTGCACCCGAACTTTTTGCGGAGGCAGGCCGAGAACGCCGGCGACGGTATTGCGCGTGGCATAGACATCCTGCGTGGAAGCGATCACGAGCGCGGAATCGGATTTCACGTCCGCGAGCGCGCCATTAGGGCCGAACCCGGCGTGAGCCTGATAGGGCGCGTGATAGGTGCCCGCCGCGACGTGCGGCGCGGAGGAAAATCCTGCGGTCACGTCGCCGCGCTCAAGCACCACACGGTCCATGGTCTTTTCCGCGCGCATGGCTTCGTAGAGCGCGCCGCCGCTGCCGGGCAGAGTGGCGGGCATGTCCCACGTAATCTTAAGTTGTTGTGCGGCGCGCACCGCGTCCCATTCGCGCGGCGCCACCACGCCCACGAAATCGCCCTTGCGCAGCACGCGCGCGCCGGAAATTCCGGCGATCGAACGTTCATCGAGGCTGGCCACTTTTGCACCGGCGCCGTAGACGCCCTGCCCGCGCGGACGCACCACGCGACCGTGGACCATGCCAGGCAGCTGCACGTGCTGGAGGTACACGTATTTGCCGCTGACTTTTTCGGGAATGTCATTGCGCACGGGACTCTTGCCGACGAGCTTGTAGTCTGCCACCGGTTTTTGCGGCGCGCTTCCCGTCATGGTCATGTTGAACGGCTTGTCGCCGACCAGTTCACCATAGCTGACCACCCGGCTGGCCGCGCTCTTTGCGGCGACGACCCCGCGCGAGACCGTGAGCTGGTCGACTGGTGCATTCAACTTTTTCGACGCAAGAGCCAGCAACGCCTGGCGAGCCTCGGCTGCGGCGCTGCGAATCGCCGGGCTGCCGCGGGCAATCGACGAGCTTGAATAGGTGCCACCCTGATTCGGCGTGATGTTCGTGTCGAGCCGAATCGTGCTCACTTGGCTCATGTCCAGATCGAGCTCTTCGGCGGCAATCTGCAGCAAGGACGTGGTCGAGCCCTGTCCCAGCTCCACGTAGCCGATGTAAACCGTCGCGGTGTTGTCTTCGTGGATGGCCAGCCAGGTGTCCATTTGCTTCGGATCGGGCGGGCCAGCGGTCGCGCCACGAACGCTTGCGCTTGTATCTTCCCCGCCCGCCGTTGTCGCTGCCAAAACTCCGCGCATGCTGAAGCCGATGACGAGTGCGCCGCCCGCTTTCAGAAATTCGCGGCGGAAAAGCGACCCGGGCTGGAGTCCGGCTGGGCGTTGCAGAGAGGCGTTCATCCCCTGGCCTTTCTATTCGCTGTATTTTCGGCTTCGGGCGGTGCGATTTCGATGGCGGTTTCCGTGGGCGTTCCGGCAGGCTCGATTTCGAGCACGCGCGCCCCGTGCATTTTGTCGGCGGCGCGCCGGATGGCTTTGATTACGCGAGGATAGCTGCCGCAGCGGCACAGATGTCCGTTCATGGCGGTGCGAATCTGCGATTCGGTGGGCTGCGGATTCTTGGCAAGCAGCGCGGCGGCGGTGACGATCATGCCATTGAAGCAGTAGCCGCACTGCACGGCCTGCTCGTCGATGATTGCTTCCTGCACGGGATGAAGCGGCGGAGCCTGCGCCATCTTCCTCTGTCGCGCGTACCACGCTGGCAGCCCCTCGAGCGTGGTGACGGATTTTCCTTGGACGGCCGAAACCAGCGTGACGCAGGAGCGAATTTCCTCGCCATTCAGAAGCACGGAACACGAGCCGCACTGGGCCAGGCCGCAGCCAAATCGCGGGCCTTGCAGATGCAATTCATCCGACAGCACGTAAAGTAGGGGCGTATCGGGAGCGGAGTAAATTTCAGTGAGATGCTCGTTCACACGGATTTTCAGCTGCCCGTCCATCGCGTCCCCCGTTTTCGCAGATGTGGCAAGCGAAAGGTTATCACGGCAAGCCTGCAGCGGCCACGCGGAGACGCCGAGGCTGTCTGCGATGCGAGCGAAATATTCACAGGGCGTTGTGCTAGGCTAACGCCGGGAGGCGGCTACAACGTGGACATCGTGAAGGGCAACATGGGCTGGATCGAGGTGATCGTCGGGCCGATGTTTTCGGGCAAGAGCGAGGAACTGATCCGCCGCCTGCGCCGCGCCGAAATCGGGAAGCAGCGCGTGCAAATTTTCAAGCCGGTGATCGACCAGCGCTATTCGAAAAACGGCATCGTCTCGCACTCCGGGCTCGAGATTCCATCGGAGCTGGTGACCAGCGGCGCTGAGATTCTTGAAAAAGTGGCGCCGCGCACCGAAGTGGTGGGCATCGATGAAGCACAGTTCCTTGGAGAAAGCATCGTGGCCGACGCGTCGCACCTTGCCGAACTGGGCAAGCGCGTGATCGTCGCCGGGCTGGACACGGATTTCATGGGCCGGCCATTCGAACCGATGCCGCGGTTGCTGGCGGTGGCTGAAGAAATCACGAAGTTGCTGGCCATCTGCATGCGGTGTGGGAATCCGGCAGTGCATACGCAGCGACTGGTCGCGTCGGAGGAGCTGATCGTGGTCGGCGCGGGAGGAATGTATGAGGCGCGCTGCCGCCGTTGCTTCGAGCCGCAGCTGGCGCAGCAGAAGATCGAAGAGGAAAAGCAGCAACCCGCTCGGACCGCCAGCATCGTGGCCGCCGCCCGGGCCGCCTCAGTCTAGGCTGTCACTAAGCGCGCGATCCTTGGAAGGGCGAATCGCCGAATGCGCCCGCGTTCACCACGCCCGAGATTTTGTCGCCGTCCACCACGGCCGAAAACGCCAGTAGGATCTTAAATGGTGAAGTCATCTCGATCGACCAATTGGCCTGGTTGCCGTCGATCGTGCCATTGAGAATGTCGCCTTCGCCGAAAGAGCTGCTCTGTCGTCCCGTCAGCTTGTTTCCAGACTCCGCCAGCGTGAGCGAACTTTCTTGTTTCCCCATTGGTGAATCGATAACGATTCTCCAGTTGCCCGTGTAAGACATCGGATCTCCTCTCGCGCAACCGCCGGCGGGCGCGAATCACTCTTACTTGGAATCGCCGAGATTGGCAAGCGCGCCCGCTCGCTGCCGGCGACCCATCGGTGTAAGTTAGACCGTTGACTGTACAGGGGAGACGGAATGAGTGCACGATTTGCGTGGCAGGTGGTCTTGGTGGGCGGGGGCACGGGCGCGCTGGGGAGAGCAGTGAGTCTTGCGTTCCTGGAGGAAGGCGCGACCGTCGCCGTGACGTATCAGCGACCGAATGAATTGGAGACTTTGCAGAAAGAAGCCGGAAGCGCGGCCTCGCGCATTGAGGCTTATTCGACGGACGTGACGAGCGACAGCTCCACGCAGAAGCTCGTCGCAATGATTGTCGCAAAGCACGGACGTCTCGACGCCCTAGTGAACGCCGTTGGCGCCTACGCGGCCGGCTCGCCACTCTGGCAAACCGACCCGCAAGTATTCGATCAGCAGTTCGCGCTGAATTTTCGCTCAGGGCTGATGCTGGCTCGAGCCGCGGTACCCGCGATGCTGAAGGCGGGACGCGGCGCGATTGTGAACGTGGCATCGAAGGCGGCGATGGATCACGCGCCAGCTTCGGCGGCGTATGCCGCATCCAAATCGGCTGCCGTGGCTATGATCGATTCGCTGGCGGGGGATCTGAAAGGCACAGGCATACGCGCGAATTCGATTTTGCCAACAATCATTGATACGGAAGCAAACCGCAAAGCAATGCCAAGCGCGGATTTCTCGAAATGGCCGAAGCCGCAGGAGATCGCGCGCGTAATTTTGTTTCTCTGCAGCGACGACGCGAAGTTGGTCCATGGGGCGTCTATCACGGTCTAGATCGGGCATGCGCGGCAAAATCGTGTGCGACCGATTCCGTTCTCGTTTCATCTGATTAGGTTGTTTCATCGCGTCAATGTCCTAGAATCATCTGGGGTAGGGGAACGGGTCCGGTACATGGCGAAACCAATTTTGCTAAGCGTGGATGACGACTCCGATGTGCTGCGGGCGATCGAGCGGGACCTGCGGTCGAAATACGGCGCGGAATATCGCGTGATTGGGAGCGATTCTCCCCGGTCGGCGATTGATTTATTGAAGCAGCTGAAAGTGCGCAACGACAGCGTGGCTCTGCTGCTAGCCGATCAGCGTATGCCGCATATGGACGGGGTTGCCTTCCTGCAAGAGGGTATGCGAATTTTCCCGGATGCGAAGCGGGCGCTGCTGACGGCGTATGCGGACACCAACGCCGCGATCAGCGCGATCAACCAGGCGAATATCAACTATTTTTTCATGAAGCCATGGGATCCGCCGACCGAACATTTATATCCCCAGCTGGATGATCTGCTCGACGATTGGCAGGCCACGTACCGGCCGTCGTTCGAGGGCATTCGCGTGTTAGGGACAAGGTGGTCGCCGAAATCCTACGAGCTGAGGGACTTTCTAGCGCGGAATCGAGTGCCGTACCAGTGGATCGATGTCGAGCTGACGGCGAACGACGCGGAAACCAAGCAACTGATGGACGCGCTGGGGCCGGAGGCGGCGAGTCTTCCAGTGGTGCTGTTTCCCGATGGCACGAAGCTGCTGGAAAGCGTTCCATCCGAGGTGGCGCAGAAAGTTGGGTTGCGCACGCGGGCGCAGACGGATTTTTACGACCTCGCGATTGTGGGCGGAGGGCCGGCCGGTTTGGCGGCTGCGGTCTATGGCGCTTCGGAAGGACTCCACACCGTGATCATCGAGCGCGAAGCTCCGGGCGGGCAGGCCGGGATGAGTTCGCGCATCGAAAATTATTTGGGATTTCCCACTGGGTTGAGCGGCGGCGATCTGGCACGGCGCGCAGTGGTGCAAGCGCAGCGGTTCGGCGTGGAAATCCTGGCGCCGCAGGAGGCCATGAGCGCGCGCGCCGAAGGGCCTTATCGCTTTCTGAAACTGGCGGATGGCACGGAGATCTCCTGCCACGCGCTAATGATCGCCACGGGCGTTCAGTGGCGGCGGCTGGAAGCACCAGGCATCGACCGGCTGCAGGGAGCGGGTGTGTACTACGGTGGTGGATCGACCGAAGCGCTTTCGTGCCAGGGCGAAATCGTTTACGTGATCGGCGGCGCGAATTCCGCGGGGCAGGCGGCGATGAATTTCGCGAAGTATGCCGAGCGCGTGGTGATCGTGGTGCGGGGCCCGTCGCTCTCGAGTTCGATGTCGCAATATCTGATCGACCAAATCAAAGAGACCCCGAAGATTTCGGTGTGGCCCAATGCGAGCGTGGTGGAGGCGCACGGAGACACGCATCTCGAGGAGGTGTCATTCCTCTGTTCGGATACGGGAAAGATCGAGCGAGTGCCGGCGAGTGCGATGTTCATTTTTATCGGCGCGAGCCCGCAAACGGGCTGGCTCGGCGATCTGGTCGAAAGGGACACGTATGGGTTTATCCTCGCGGGACCCGATTTGATTCGCGAAGGCCAGCGTCCCAAAGGCTGGACGCTCGATCGGGATCCTTTTTTGCTGGAGACGAACGTGCCCGGAATTTTCGCGGTGGGCGACGTGCGACACGGTTCCGTGAAGCGCGTTGCATCCGGAGTCGGCGAGGGATCGGTGGCCGTGCAATTCATTCATCAATATTTGAGCAAAGTCTAATGGTCGAAAACTCCGAACTGCTCAAGGTCCCCGTGTTCGCGGGCTTGCCCGACGATCAAATCACCTGGTTTCTCGGCCAGGCGCAAGAGTTGTCGCTGAAAGCCGGCGAAACGTATTTTCGCGAAGGCGATCCGGCCGAAGCGATGTTCGTGATTCTCGAAGGGCAGATTCAGGTTCGCGGCGAACTGGGCGGCGAGACCGTCGTGTTGATGTTGGTGCCGGGAAACGTGACGGGCGTTCTGCCGTTTTCGAGGATGAAGCAGTTTACCGTTGGCGCTCGCGCGATCACCGACGCTCGCGTTTTGCGATATCCCTCTTCGCATTTTCCGGAGTTGATCCAGAAAATGCCGGAGCTGACGGAGCGGCTCGTGGGGCTGATGTCCGATCGGATTCGCGAAACCACGCGGCGCGAACAGCAGCGCGATCGCTTGGCTTCGCTGGGGAAACTGTCCGCGGGATTGGCGCACGAGCTGAACAATCCGGCGTCGGCCGCGAAGCGCGCCGCGAGCCAACTGCGAGATGTATTGAACAAAATGCGCGAAGCCAGTCACGAGCTGGGTAAGCGCGGGTTGAGTCCGGAGCAGAAATCGGAAATCCTGAAGCTCGAAATGCAATTCGCGCAGAGCGACAACGTTCCTCCACCCGATCCTCTGGCGATGAGCGACTTGGAGGAACAGCTTGATTCGCTGCTGCGGAGCCACGGGCAGAACGACATGTGGCAGATGGCCGCCGATCTGGCGCATCGCAATATCAAGCCGCAGGCGCTGGAATCGCTTTTCGCCACGTTGGACAAGGATACAGCGCGCGCCGCATTGGTGCGCATCGCGGCGTCCGTGGAGGTGGCTACTTTACTGAACGAAATTGAAAGCGGCACGTCGCGCATCTCCGATCTGGTCCGTGCGATCAAGGAATACACGTACATGGACCAGACCCCGCTGCAAAACGTGGACATCGTGAAGAGTCTGGAAACCACGCTGACGATCCTGAACCACAAGCTGAAGCACGGCGTGACGGTGAAACGCGACTACCAGAAGATTCCGTTGCTGGTAAATTTGTTTGGCAGCGAATTGAATCAGGTATGGACCAACATCATCGCCAACGCGATCGAGGCGATGCATGGCGAGGGCGAGTTGCGCGTGCGCACGTATCGCGACGACGATTGCGTGGTGGTGGAAATCGCGGACAATGGGCCGGGAATTTCGCCTGATGTGCTGCCGCACATCTTCGAGCCGTTTTTCACCACGAAGGAAGTGGGCGAAGGAACGGGGCTGGGCCTCGATACCGTTCAGCGGATCGTGAAGAAGCATCGAGGCGACATTCAGGTGAACTCCAAACCGGGCGACACGCGATTTCAAGTGTGGTTGCCGGTATCGGATCCGCAGAAGCCCGCTGGTAAATAGGATTCTCTTCGATCCCGCTCGGCGAGCGTCATTCGACGGACTAAATCTCACAAAGCGGCGAATTGCCGTGCCAGAATCGGTCCGAAAATCAGCCACTCAAGAGGAGTGGCGGAGGGGGTGGGATTCGAACCCACGAGACCCTTTCGGGCCTAACGGTTTTCAAGACCGCCGCCTTCAACCGCTCGGCCACCCCTCCGGACCGCGGAGCATGCTCGAAATCAATTCTAACCTACCGCGAGCGCGCTTACGAAATCGCCTGCTTCAAGAAAGCATCGATCCGCGCATTCGCTTCCGGCCCTTGCGGCAGCGGAAAACTATTGAACGCGTGCGGCGCCCCCGGATAAATCGCCAGCTCCGCTTCGTTCCCAGCCGCGATCCAACGCGAATACATGAAGAGCGTATCGTCGAGCAACGGATCGATCGTGCCGACGGTGAAAATCGCCCGCGGCATGTTCTTCAGGTCCGCGTACAGAGCCGACACATCCGGATCGCGCGGATCGACTCCCTTCGGCAAATACGCTTCGCAGAATTTCTTGATGCTCAGCTTCCCCACCAGAATTCCGCGATCGGGCGCCAGCATCTGGCTTGGCGTCATCGACGAATCGTAATTCCCGTACGCCAGATTCGCCGCGCGAAAGCCGGTATACCCGTGCCGGTCGCGCATGCGCAGCAGCGTCGCCGCCGAAAGCGTCGCGCCCGCCGATTCGCCGCCGATGGTCATCACCTCCGTCCCGAATTCCGATTTTCCGTTCTTGATCAGCCACGCCGCCGCCGATTCGCAGTCGTCCCACGCCGCCGGATAGGGATTCTCCGGCGCCAGCCGGTACTCCACGCTCACGCCCGCCATCCCCGTGCTGCTGGCCACGCGCTCGAGCATCATGTCCTGCCCCATCGCCGACCCCAGCACCAGTCCGCCGCCGTGGATGTGCAGATAAATTCCCTTCGCGTTCTCCGGTGCCACCACGCGCAGCGCAATCTTGTGCCCTCCCTTGCCGTCGATTTCAATCGTCCTCCCGCGCGGAGATTTTTCCGGCAGCGGAAATGGACCGCGCCCGCTCGTCGCCGCCGCGCGAAAATTCGCCGCCCCGATATCCCACCAGTCCGGCCCGCCCGATAGCACCTTGCGGAACGTCTCGCTTGCCGCGGCCACTTCCGGTGCGATCGCCTCGGGCCTGAAAAGCTTCGGATCCAGCGGATTGCTCTTTGCCGCAGCCGGTTCGCTCATCATTTCCTCCCCATTCCCCCAAATTCCGCGCGAGTATACCACCGCGCGCTGATAACGGATTCCCCTCCGCTCCGTCCAAGCTACCAGTTCGCAAATCCGTTTCGAATCATCGAGGAAACGACTGTGAAGCGTATCGTGCTGCCCTTATTGCTCGTCGCCGCTCCCATCGCGCTCGCGCAATCCACATTCCACGGCAACGTCGCCCGCACCGGCGTCTACGATTCGCCCGGCCCAGCCAGATTCACCGGAGTGAAATGGGCTTTCAAAACGGGCGGCCCCATCGTCGCCTCCCCCGCCATCGCCGGCGGCGTCATTTATATAGGTAGCCTTGACGGCTTTCTCTACGCCATCGATCAGTCCACCGGCAAGGAAAAGTGGAAATTCAAATCCAGCATGCCCATCGCGTCCACGGCAGCCGTTGCAGGCAACTCAGTCTACTTCGTCTCTTCGCACGGCGCGCTCGCGGCTCTCGACGCCGAAACCGGCAAACTCAAATGGGCGCTGCCCACGGAATACGAGCGCCGCTTCGAGGCAAAAAATCTCCACGGCTTGGAATCAGCCGCGCAGACCATTCCCGACGGCTTCGACGTTTTCATTTCCTCGCCCGCGGTCGATGGAGGCAAAGTCTATTTCGGCAGCGGCGATGGCAATATCTACGCCGCCGACGCCGAAACCGGCGTGCTTCAGTGGAAATTTCCGACCAAGGACGTAGTCCATGCGTCGCCCGCCGTCGTCAATAACACCGTCTACATCGGCAGTTGGGACAGCAATCTCTACGCCATCGACGCTGCCACCGGCCAGCAGAAATGGGCCTTCAAATCTGGCGAGGACAATACCATCCACAATCAAGTCGGCTTCCAATCCTCGCCCGCGGTCGTCAACGGCACTGTTTACGTTGGCTGCCGTGATGCGCACGTCTATGCCATCGATGCCGCCACTGGCCGCAAAAAATGGGACTATCCCACCAGCAAATCCTGGGTCGTCGGCACGCCCGTCGTCGCGAATAGCACCGTCTACGTCGGCACCTCCGATAGCGCCCGATTCATGGCCCTCGACGCCGCCACCGGCCGCCTGCGCGCTAACCTTGACGCCAAGGCTTACATGTTTTCCTCCGCCGCGCTCGCCGGCGACCTGCTCTACGTGGGCGACCACAACGGCAAGCTCTACGCCATCGACGCGAAAACTCTGAAGCTCGTCTGGGAATTTCAAACCGACGCCGCTAAAAAAGATCCGCTGAAAATCCTCAATCCCGACGGCTCCTTCAACGAAAATTCCTTCACGCCCGTCTTCAATGATTTCCAGGACATGTACATCGACATCGAGCGTTACATCTCCGTCGGCGCCATCCTCTCCTCGCCCGTCGTCGACCACGGCTCGGTCTATTTCGGCAGCATGGACGGCAAGCTCTACGCTCTCTAGGCAGGGGGTCCAGCGCTGGGTTGAAGTTTCTGCTTTGTCGCGTCTCACGAACCAACCCCGAAAAGTCCACAGGCGAACTTCCTTGCGCCCCAACGCCCACGTACTAATATGTCCGCATGGAAAACGAAACCCGGCTCGACGCAACACGCAGGGGAACGGCATGCTGTGCCCGACACAATTTCTTGGCGCGACCGCACGATTCATCCCGCAGGCCCGTCGCCCCCGAAACCCCCGTGCTCGCGAATTCCATTAAGCCCGTTTCTAATCGACACACGTGCCGAATAGAAACCGCCGTAACTCACTCAAAACAAACGATCGGTGCCCATTCTAATCGACACAAAACCCCGGCATTAAACAGCCGGGAATTCCCATTACTGCTTGCCATTCTTATGATTCTTCTTTCGCTTGTCGGTGCCCGCCCAGCCGCGGCGCAAACTTCCGCTCAGACCAAAATTTCAGAGGATCTGGCCAGCGACCTGAAAGATTTCGTCGAGACCCCCTCCGTTTCCGGCTACGAAAACCAGCTCAGCGAGAAAATCCGCACCAGGCTCGCCGCGTTCCACCCAGTGGTCGACAACCTCGGCGACGTCATCGTCACCATCGGCAGCGGCTCGCCGCGCCGCCTCATCGTCACGCCCATCGACGAACCCGGCTTCGTCGTCAGCGACATCACTCCCGATGGCTATCTCCGCCTCCAGCGCCTCCCCCAGGCAGGCCTTTCGCCGATTTACAACTCGCTCTTATCCGCCCAGCCCGTGAAAGTCCGCACCGCCAGCGGTAAATGGATCGACGGTGTCGTCGCCGGCATCTCCGTCCACCTGCACCGCGCCACCGAAACCGTCCCCAGCTCCAGCGATATCGAAAACATGTACGTGGACATAGGCGCCACCTCCGCCGCCGAAGCCCGCGCCGCCGGCGTCGACAACCTAAGCCCCGTGGCCATCAACCGGGAAGCCATCCGTCTGTGGGACAGGGACAAGAAAATCGCCGGCGCTTCGATTGGGGACAAGTTCGGCGCCGCGGTTCTGTTCGACGTGCTACGTCAAGTCGATCCGGCGGCGGTGAAAGGCACTCTGACAGTCGCTTTCGTTACGCAACAGCGATTCGGCCGTCAAGGTCTCGATCGAATTCTGCGATCCACTCAAACTGACGAAATGATTTACGTCGGCCGCCTGCTTCCGGGCGGCAACGTTCCCGGAATGCAAGGTGTCCATCGTGCGCCGCGTCGCGAGCCTGGTAGCGGTGTCCTCGCCGGTTTTCAGAGTACTGGCGATGAACTCAACGGTTTCGCTGCCGAATTGAAAAAACTTGCGGACGCCAATAAAATTTCTCTCGAAACAGACTATTCAGCATCCATCGCGCCCACAGGCTATTTGGCGCCCCCGGCATTTCCAATCAAGTGGGCTCACATCGGCATCGCTACTTCATGGCCGGACACTCCAGCCGAGACAAGTTCCCTGGATGATGCGACGAGCCTCTATCGGCTTTTGGACCAATACATTGGCGCACCCTCGAGGGGTGCCCGTGCTTATTTCGACGAGCCCCTACCGGTGGCCACGGAGTGCTACGGAACTTATCTTCCTGTCCGAGTTATATCGTGCACCGGCGACTACCCGGCGGCCTTTCACAAATTTGGGATTTCTGGTCCACTGCGTGGGCTTGTAGAAACCTACTCTGCAAGCGGACATGAAGGGCCCATGCGGGAACAGGTCGGAGAGCTTTTGCCTCCGTGGGCAAAGCCGGAAACGGACGACGCCGGCAACTTGGTCCTGCATGTCGGCACCGCGCCTGCCGGAACGAAGACGCCGAAAATTCTAATCGTGGCTCATATGGACGAGATCGGTTTTTCCGTCAAATCCATCGCGGAAGACGGCAGACTCGTTGTCGAAACTTTCGGCGGCATGGATTTGAGCTTTTACCAGGGCCATCCGATGGTGGTGCACGGTTCCACTGGTCCTCGCGACGGTGTGATGGAAATGCCCAACAATTGGGACGAGCAGAATTTCAAATGGTCCGGCGCGACATCTGACCAGGCGCTGCGCGTCGACATCGGCGCTCGCAGCGCGAAAGAAGTGGCCGACCTTGGCATCAAAGTCGGCGATTCCATAACCATCCCGAAAAAATACCGTCCGCTTCTCGGCACGCGCGCCAATGGACGCAGCTTCGACGATCGCGTCGGCGACACTGCGCTCATCTCCGCCGTCTGGGCGCTCGGTGCGCCGCTGAAGGATCGCGACGTTACCTTTGTCTGGTCCACGGGCGAAGAGCTCGGCCTGATCGGCGCTGGCAAACTCGCCACGCGCCTGGCTGCCGAAGGGCACACTCCCGACTACGTCTTCGCCATCGACACGTTCGTCAGCTCCGATTCGCCGCTCGAATCGAAACGCTTCGGCGACGCCCAGATCGGCAAAGGCTTCGCCGTCCGCGCCGTCGACCAATCAAATATCGTGCCGCTCGATCTCGTCGAAAAAGTCCTCAAGCTCGCGCGCGCCAATCAAATTCCGGTGCAATTCGGCGTCACCGCCGGCGGCAACGACGGCTCCACGTTCGTCCCCTTCGGCGCGGTCGATATTCCACTCGGCTGGCCGCTGCGCTACTCGCATTCTCCGGCCGAAGTAGTCGACACGCGCGACGTTGACGCGCTCGCCCGCATCGTCGCCGCAATCGCCCGCTCCTGGTGAGACATTCAGCCATGAGTCGTAATTCTAAGCGGAGCGGCCCGGCGCCGTCGCTTTTCGTTCCGGCGCAGCCGGAATGTCGGGGCCCGCAGTCGAAGAATCCCTCTGGTTTTTCCGGAGTCGCTTTGAAGGATCGTTGTCCCAACATGATGCCGACATCGGTTTGCTATAATCGCGCGCCATGACGGAACCGGTCTTCAAGCCGCCGCGCCACATCGTCGTCGAAGGCCCCATTCGCGTGGGTAAATCGACGCTGGCCCGCGCGCTCGCCGAGCAGCTGCACGCGCGCCGCATTTTCGACGCTGAGGAAAATCCGTTCCTCGCCGATTTTTACGATGAGAAACCCGGCGCGGCCTTTCGCGCCCAGATGTATTTCCTCTACGAGCGCCACCGCCGCCTCGCGGAGACGCGGGCCGACGATGCAGTGCCCGTCGTCAGCGATTTTCTCTTTGAAAAGGACAAAATTTTCGCCTACGTCAATCTCGACAACGAAGAGCTGGCGCTCTACGAGAAATATTTCGACATGCTCGCGCCCACGCTCCCGCGCCCGACTTGGTTATTTATCTCCACGCGAAACCGGAGGTACTGCAGAAGCGCGTCTCGAAAAAGGGCGATCCGGCCGAAAAGCAGATTTCGCCGGAATATCTGCAAGCCGTGGCCGACGCCTATGGACACTTCTTTTTCCGCTACTCCGCGTCGAATCTGCTGGTCGTCGACACGACCGAAATCGACTTCGTCGAGCACAACCAGGATCTGCAGGAACTACTGCGCCGCGTGCGCCAGCCGGTAAAGGGCACGCAGTATTTTCTTCCGCTGGGCCAGAGCTGACGCGCGCGTTCCATGCACGTGGGTCGATTCAATGAGGTTTGGGAGCTCAAAAATGAAATTCGGAGCGATGTGTGCGGCGTTTCTTGCGAGCGCAGGTCTGATCGTCACCTCGTTCGCGGTTTACGCGCCGGCTGACGACGGCGAGCGGCTACTTTCGATCGATCACTACGTGCCGGTGCGTTCCACAGTCCCTGCAATGTCCGGCCAGCTCGCGGAAATCTACGTGCGCGAGCGCGTGCAGGCAGGCACGCTCTCCCGCGCGGGGTCGCTCAGCGGCCGCGTCGCGCTGTTCGTGCATGGTGCGGGAACTCCGGCGGAAGTCTCCTTCGATATTTCGCATTCGGACTACAGCTGGATGGCATATCTCGCGCGCGCCGGCTATGACGTCTTCGCCGTGGATATGACGGGATACGGCCGCTCCACCCATCCGGCGGAAATGAACGATCTCTGCAATCTGTCGACGGAACAGCAGAAGGCGCTGGTTCCCGCGTTTCTGCCGGCGCCGTGCCCGCCCAGCTACCCGCACCAGATGACCACGATCGCTTCGGACTGGAACGACATAGGCGCGGCGGTCGATTTCGTCCGGGAGCTGCGCCACGTGGACAAGGTGAGCCTGCTTGGGTGGTCGCTCGGCGGACCGCGCGCTGGGGGTTGGGCGGCGCAACATCCGGACCGGGTGGAAAAAATCGTGCTGCTCGCGCCAGCCTACAATCGCGCGTCGCCCGGGTCGCCGCCGGCAAAAGTCCCGGCCGACGGAACCGCTATGGGCGTTATGGCTCACGAACGATTTCTGCAGTCCTGGGACGAACAGGTAGGCTGCCCCAATGAATACGATCCGGAAGTTGCCGAGGATATCTGGTCGGAGATATTGGCGTCCGATCCCGTGGCCGCTTCGTGGGCCACGGGAATGCGTCGCTGGCCTAATGTGAGCGTGTGGGGCTGGAGCCACGACGCTGTCGCCAGGATGACGATGCCGGTGCTGATGGTCAGCGGCCAATTCGATCGCTCCGTGCCGCAGGATCGCGTCCGCGATCTTTACAAAGATCTGCCCGGGCAGAATAAGGTCTTCGTGGACCTGGCCTGCTCTTCGCATTACGCCATGTGGGAGCGCAACCATCTCTTGCTGTTCAAAGCTTCGCTCGAATGGCTGACCTCCGGCACGGTCGAAGGAAAATCAGAGGGCACGCTGAGCCTGGGCTATTCGGAAACAGCCAGATAGTCGGAATTCGTGAATTAGCGAAAAGGCAGTTCGGGAGAAAAGAGGGGATCCGGGGCGAGTACAATTCGCGCCTCCAGAACGAAAGCGCGAATTTGCGGGGACCCGCCCCGGACTACTACACGGAGAAAACTCGTTTGCGCCGGCCGGCCTCTTAGGCGGCCTGAGAAGGTCCACTCAAACGGTGGCGCAACTTCCCCAGCGTCCGATTCACCGGATGGCTGCGGTGCAGGAAGTTCAAGATGGGTTCGCGGCGCGAGCCGATTTTCTGCAGCGCGCGACGAATGCGGAAATCGCGTCCGGCGGAAACCAAGCCCTTCTCCAGCGTTTCAATGGCCTCCGACGTCCGTCCCGACTGCTGGTATACCTCGGCCAGATTCAGATAAAGCTGGGCGTGATTGTGGCGCATGCCCAGAGCTTCCTGGCAGAGGGCTTCCCCGTCGCCGAAGCGCTTCTCGGCCACCGCAGCCAGCAATCCCGTGTACGAAAGATAGAATGGGTTTTTGGGCGCAACACCGAGCGCGCGGCGGGCGTGTTGCAGGGCTTCGGTCGAATGGCCATCGCGCAGTTGTTTGAGGCACTCCTTAAAATCGGACATGCCGGCGTCGGCCGGCGACGTGGTACCGATCCAGTGGGACATGAGGCTCCTTCCTTTTGCCCGCTGCCAACCACGATCAGCAGGGCCGGTACGCAAAACTACCCGCGTCGTCCGGGGAAGGAAATAGAGCGCCAGGCCAGATTTAGTTCCAGACCTTTTTACTGTACGGAATGACAGGCGAAAATTTGTCACCCTGTACGAAACCCGAAGCGAAGACGGAGCGAAGCTTCCTAGCGGGACAGCATTAAGGGAGACATCGCGTCCCCCTCTCCGCCGGACGAAGGATTCGGCTGAAATATCCTGCCCCCGAACATCATCTTCCGCTCAGTGCGTGAGGTCGGAGGCGAAGACGAGGTGGATGCCTCGGGATTCGAGCGCGGGAGCGACTTGCGTCAGTGCGGCGATCGTCGCGGGGTGCGGGTGGCCGATGGCAATGGCTGAGCCGTCGCGCTGGGCTTCTCTGGCGGCGAGATCGAGCTGGGCGAGGACGGCTTCTTTTGTGGGCGTGTCGTCGAGGAACACTTTGCGCGAGGCGGAGGGAACGCCGTCGTGTTCGGCGGTCGAATAGGCGACCGTGGACGCCGTGGTGCGGCTGTCGATGAAGAAAAGGTTGCGCTGGCGCAGGGCGGGCATGAGTTCCTGCATCAGGGGCGCATCGGCGGTCGCGCGAGAGCCTTCGTGATTGTTCACGCCGGCGGCGTGCGGAACTGTTTCGAGCATTCCTGCGAGCGTCGAGTTGACCTCACCGGCGCTCATCCCAACGCGCAGTTCGATCGATTCCTGCATGGCGCCTTCCGAACCACCGCCTCCGGCTTCCGGCTCCATCGGCAGATGCAGCAAGACCTGGTCGCCGCGACGGAATGCCTCCTCGGCGACTTCAGCGGAAAAGGGTTGATTCGGCAGGACCGAGATGGTGAGCGGAATCGGCAGCGCGAGCAGTTCTTCGGCCGGGGCGCGGTCGTGGCCCATGTCGTCGATGATGATGGCCAGGAGCGGCGCTGCTTTGCCGACCGGCGGAGTGGCGGCGGACGGCTTGGCGCGCGGGGCGAGCCCGAGGATGATGTGGATGGAGTGACTGCGCACGCCGGCACGCGAGAAAGTGACGCGGGACATGCTGCCGGCGGGGGACTCGTCGATCGTGAGTTTGTGCCGGCGGGCGATTTCAGCGAGAGAGCGCTCGAGCGTGTCGGCCTGGCGGGCGTTTTCGAGGGCGAGGTAGATGCTGTCGGATTCGTGACGCGTGGCGCTGAGGCTGGTTTGGAAGGTGTCTTCTTCGGGGTGGATTTCGATCGCGAGCTTGTGGCCGGCGGCATTTTCGGCGGCGGCCACGATTTCCTGGGTGACGGAGCGGATTTCGGTTTTGGATAGGGCTTGCTTGTGGCAGCCGGACAGGCAGACGATCGCGACGACGAGAGCGGCAACGAACGCCGGGGCGGCCGATCGGCTTAAGAGAGAGCCATCACCTCGGAAGACGTTAGGGATGACAAAGCGAAGAAAGTCGCGCGCGGAGAGATGACCGCGCGCCGGCGTCACGTTGAGTTAGGCGGCCTTCCGTGCGGCGTTCGGATCCTGCAGAATCTCGATCGCCTTTTTCACGTCGGGATCGCTCGGCGAACTTGAGGGAGCAGGCAGAACCTGGTCCGCCGAGGTGACGTCTTCGATTGCTGGCCGCACTTCGCGCGTGGGCGTGACGCCATCAACGGGAATTTCCTTGCCGCCGGGCGTGTAGTAATTCGCGAGCGTGAGGATCAGCGCGGAGCCGTCTTCGAGCTGAATCAGCTTCTGCTGCGAAGCGGTGCCGTAGGTGCGAAGCCCGACCGTCTCGCCGCGGTGATTATCGGCAATGGCGCTGGCCAGAATTTCCGCGGGGCCAGCAGTGCCGGTATCGATCAGCACGGACACCGGCTGACTCCAGGTGACCTTCGACGGATCGGCGGACGACACCACGGGCGAAACCGTCTGGCCCTTCAGGGTCGTGACCGTGCCGGTGGGAAGGAAAAGCTGCGCGGTCGAAATTCCCTCCGCGTCGCCTCCCAGCGCGCAGTCGCGCAGGTCCAAAATCAGCTTGTGCGCTCCCTGACGTTCCAGTTGGGCGAGCTCGTCACGAATTTGCTTGGTTGCGCCGGGCTGAAATTCCGTCACGTGGACGTAGGCGATGTCGCCTTCCAGCCGGTCCTCCACCAATTTCGGCGGAGCCAGCTTCGCGAGGGTGATTTCCATTTCCTGCGGTTCGGCCTTACCGCGGCGAATCACCGAAAGTTTCACCACCGCGCCAGGATCGCCGCTCAGCAAAAGCTGCGCCTGCTCGATGCCCATCTGGCCCGTAGTAAAACCGGCGATTTTCTCCAGGACGTCGCCGATCTGCAGGCCCGCTTTCTGGCCGGGACTATCCGGCAGGGCGGAAATTACGCTGATGTAGCCGAAACGCTTGGTGAGCGCGAGGCCGGATTCGGCCTTGGCGGGCGCGGCGGATTTCTCCGCGTAATCCTTATATTCCAGGGGGCTCAGGTAGCTGGATTGCGGGTCGAGCGAATCGAACAGGCCGTGAAGGGCGCCCGAGGTCACCTGATGCAAATTGGGCTCGTCGACATATTCGCGCTGAACCTTATCGAGCACCTCGCTGTAAACGGTGAGCGCGCGGAAAGCTTTGTCGTCCGAAGATCGCCCGCGCACGTAGCCCACGGCGACGAAGCCGAAGACGACCACAGACAGCACGACGACGATTTTCTTGGTTAGAGAGCTCATGCCCGATCCTTTTCCCGGTTGGCGCGCCCCGCGCCGAAGGGGAACATTTATTATACATCGGCTGGCGAGAATGGAGGAATTTGGGCGGAGAGTGTGCCGAAAGCTTAGTGCGGAAGCGCGCGGTCCGATTCCTGCGATTATGCGGCCTGGCTCCCGTCCGACGCGCGGCTGCTCGAGGCCACGGCAGCGCTGGCGGGGATTGCGCCGGGGCGGTTGGCGAAGCCTTCCTTGATGAGTTTCCAGATTACACTACGGCTTTCGAGGATGGTTTTGACCCACGCCAGCTTGCCGATTTGGGGAAAATAGATGCCGCGGAAACATAGGCGCGCAATCAGGATGTTGATGCGGTAGCCAAGGGGCTTGTGGCTGAGCGAATTTACGGCGTGGGCGATGGCCTCCGGGCTGTAGGACTGCGCCCATCCGTACTTTACTTCGGCGTGGGCTTCCGAGATGGTCATTTTCAGAGGCGTGTGGGCCATCGCGAACGGAATGAATTCCTGCCAGTGCCTGGGGCGCGTAAGGCGGCCCGCGACCTCAAGCCTCTTGTATAGCGGCGTTGCCGGCAAAGGCGTGAGCAAGCCGAAAATCGGCAGCCCCGGCGGCCAGGTGCGAACCTGTTCGAGGGTGCGCTCGGCCACTCCCGTGGTGTCATTATCCATGCCGAAGATAAAGGACGTAATGGCGTAGACATTGCGTGCCGCAAGCCTTTCAAGGACGGCAGCGTACTCGCCAGGCTTATTGAAGCCCTTGTTCACGTCTTTCAGATTCGCGGGATCGATGGATTCCATGCCGATAAAGATCCACTTGCCGCCGGCAGCGGCGATCAGGTCGACGAGTTCTTCGTCACGCAGAAGGTTAGCGCTGATTTGCGCGACCCAGTGCACCTGGGCGTTGGCGGAGATAATGTCGCGCAGGAGCGATTTCGTACGTTTCACGTTGATGGCGAAATTGTCGTCGATGAAAAAGACGGCAATCTGACCGCCCTCGCTTTTCGCGCGCGCCTTCAATTTCAGCAATTCGTTCACGACGCTTTCGTTGGTACGAAAGCGGATGGAGTCGCCGAAGAATCCAGTCACCGTGCAGAATTCGCATCCGTAAGGGCAACCGCGCCCTGATTCTACGGGAATCATGCGAAACGACCCCATCCACCGCCGAAGCGCTTCAGCAAAGGCGCGGCAATCCGGGGAACCAGGTTGAATTGATCGAGGTCGACGGACTCCCAGGGAATTTCTGGATAAGGCTTGAGAGGCGGCTTGCGTTCCTTTCCCGATTCATCCATCGGGGCGTAGACATCTTGGAGCTGGCCGCGAACGGCGTCCGCGACGATTCGCGGCCAGGTTTCGTCAGCTTCGCCCAGTGCGACCGCATCGGCGTGACGCGGCCCGCCATCGCGGCCGAGCGCTTCGTCGGATAGCTCGGTGACGTGAGGTCCACCCATTACCACGGGAACGCCGGTGGCCCGGACGGCATCCGCCATGCGATAGGCCTTTGCGATCATGCGGGTCATGGCGCCGATTCCGACGAGGCCGATGTCTTGTTCGCGCACGAAACGCGCCAGGCCGGCTTCATCCATGGGTTGGGCGTTACCGTCGACGAGGAGCACTTCGTGGCCAGGAGGCGTAAGCGCCTGAAGCAGGAACATCCAAAGATGCGGCATGAAATTGCGCGTGACGCCGTTATCAGGGTTATAAAGCAGAATTCTCATGGCTTCCTTTTCCTGCCGGCGCCGGGCATTCCCAATTCACGGCCGCATCGTGGCTGCTCTGGGCGAGCACTTGCTCGGAACGAGCCTAGGACGAACGCTGAATCGAATATGGTCAATATTGACCACTTCTAAAAAGGTGTCCGGCGAGAAAAACCTCGAGGTGCTAATCGGTGAGAACTACGTTGAGGAGAGAGCTGTGGACGGAGAGTGCGCCGTTGTAGTCAATGAAACCGAGCTTCCTGAATTTATTCATGAAAAAGCTGACGCGCGACCGGGTGGTTCCCACCATTTCGGCGAGCGTTTCCTGACTGATCTTGGGAACAACGTTCTCGGGCTTGCCTTCCTTACCGTAACGCGCGAGTAGTAATAGGGTCCGCGCGAGCCGCTTTTCGCTGGAATTGAAAAGCTGATCCACGAGATCGGCCTCAAAACGAATATTGCGCGCCAGGATATGGGCAATGAATCGCTCGGAGAAAGCGTGTTCTTCGCGGAGCGCGCGCATCATGGCGGTCTTGCGAATTTCCAGAACCGTGCTGGGTGAGATGGCGGTCGCGCTCGCCATTCGCAGCGGTTGCCCGGCGAGACAACCTTCGCCCAGGAAATCGCCGTCAACCAGGATCGCCACGACGGCTTCCTTGGCGCTCTTCGAAATTACCGTCAGCTTGATGCGGCCTTTTTGGATGTAAAAGACCTTGGTGGCGGAATCGCCCTGCGAAAATAAGACTTGCTTGTTCCGGTACTGCACGACCTTTTTGCCCAGCCCGCCAGAGCTCAGAAACCCGGAAAGGTCGAATCGCTGGGTTTTCGGCGGCTTCATTTCGCGGAATACCTCGGCGCAAGTCTCAAGCAATTGCTTGGCCGAGTCAAGCAAGCGGTTGCGGGCGACAGGTACGTCGAATTTTCTGCGAAGGTGGCGCGGCGCTATTTGTGGGCGAACTGCCTGCGGCGGACCGGCACTTCGAGCGGCGCGAGATCGGCCAGCGGGTCAGCTGCGGTAATGTAAGTTTGCGACATGCGATCCTGCCAGGTGAAGCGGTCCTCGTCCCAGACGGCCCAGACGAAGCCGAGCATCAAGGTGGCGCCCGACAGCAGATAGCCGAAATTGCGCCATAGAAGCTGGCGAGTGTCGGGCAGGCTGCCATCGAGCCGCACGACGGTGAGATTCATCAGCTGCATTCCGGGTGTAGAACCCGCCAGCACGGTGAACAGAAAGAAATAAACCGCATAGAAGAGATAACCGGCAGTGAGGTAGACGATGGCGTCAGTTTTTTCCAGTGTCAGCTGGCCGCCGAGCGAATGGAACAGGCCGATGAACCCGCCGCAGGTGAGCGCCAGGAAGATGGCGTCGAGCGAGCCAGCCCAGCGGCGATCGGCGAGCGACGCGACCGGCACGAGCGCCGTTTGCGGGCGGGCGCGGTCCTCCGGCGAGCTTGCGAAATTCAGCTCGGGTTGAATGCAGATGTCGACGCGTTCCGCGCCGCGGGAGGTTCGTTGTGCGGGCTTGGCACGCGGAGTCTCCGGAGCAGCCAATTCCAGCTCTTCATGTATTTCGGGGTCGGCGGTGGCGTGCCGCTGGAAAGGGAGTCCGGACTGCGGCTCGTCGCCTCGCGTGTAACCGTGACGAGCGCGATAAAGCTCCAGCCGGCGCGACACTTCCATGCGCCATTCGGGCTCGGGAGATTCGTCGTGCGGACGGTCCGCCACGGCAACCGCTTCGGAAACTTTTCGGGATTGGCCGCGTTCGGCGGCGTCAACTTCACAGAAGGAACAGCTCTCGGCGTCGTCCAGCAGGAGGGCGCCACACTTCGGGCAGATGCGTATCACTGGTGTGTTTTGCGCCGCGGAAGATCCAGTGGAACGCGAAGATCATATCACGATGTGGCACTCGGGAAGCGGACGCCGTTTTACCTTTATGTACCTCATGAGACAACACGGCAGTCCGCCAGGGAGTCTGATGATGTGCGCGCGGTTACGGCGACATACTCAGGCGTTAGGGTGTCCCCGTTTGCGGGCGTTGAAGAGGAACTTCAGCGGCTCAAGCCGCCGTTGCCGGGGAGCTTTATGTCGTGGCCGAAGCCGCCACCCACAAACGAATGGTCGCTAGCACCCGCTGATTGCCGGGCCGGTGGGCGCGTGTTAGGCTCGACTTTCTTTTTTGCACTTCTCTGGCGATGCGCGAAGCCATTCTCTGGAAATCTGTCCGCACACGGGCGCTCTGCGCGATGCTGCTGGCGCTCGTGGTCTCTACGCCTGCATCGCTGCGCGCTCAGCAGCCGTCCAGGCCCGCTCCGCCGCCGATCAAGCCGCTCGCCAATCTCACCTCCGGCGGCGAAGCGACTCTCGAAGCCGACCAGCAGCGCCAAGTGGGGAAAATTTCCTACGCCGACGGACACGTCGACGTGCGCTACGAGAACGCGCGCCTGCGCGCAGACCACGTGGAATACGACAATGACGCACAGGTGGTGACGGCGCGCGGAAACGTGCAGCTCGACTACGTGACGCAGCACGTGGAAGCCGACGACGCGCGCTACGAGCTGCGCACGGGCCGTGCCACGTTTCATCACGTGCACGGAACGTTTGCCATGCAGCGCCGCCCCACACCTACGCTGCTGATCAGCCCCAATCCCTTATATTTCGAGGCGGAAGAAGCCGACCGGCTGGACGACAACACCTACCGAATCCGCCGCGGCTGGCTGACGGTCTGCAAGCCGGGCAAACCAGTGTGGAAATTCTATGCTCCCTCGGCGACGGTGCGCTTGAAGCAGTCGGTGCGCATTGAAAACGGCAACTTTCGCGTCTACTCCATACCGGTGCTTTATTTGCCGTATGCCACCGTGCCAGCCGAGCAGCGCCGCGAATCCGGTTTCCTGATTCCGGAGCTCGGCAACACGTCACAAAAGGGATTCGTGCTGGGCGATTCCGTCTACTGGGCGCCGCTCGATTGGATGGACATGACGCTGGGCGCGGCGGACTACACCAAGCGCGGCTGGAGCCAGAAAGGCGATTTCCGGATGAAGCCGTGGGAGGGCGCGTCGATGGAGGCGAGCTACTACGGCGTGATCGACCGCGGCTTGAAAGTGGACGACCAGCCTCCGCAGCCGCAGGGCGGGCATGAGGCGAAGCTGCTGTTCACTTCGGATTTGCCAGGCGGTTGGCGCGCGGTGGCCGATCTGGATCAGCTGACCTCGCTCACGTTTCGCCTGGCGTGGTCGGAAACGTTCAAGGAAGCGGTGAATTCCGAAGTGCGCAACACCGCTTTCCTGAACAACAATTTCGATGGCTTCAGCGTGGGCTTCGCGGCGATGAGTTATCAGAACTACCTCACTGCCACCCCGCAGGCTTCCATCACTTTGCGCACGGCGCCCGAAGCGCGCATCAGTTCCGTGGACCAGAATTTTTTCAGCAAGCTGCCGTTTTACTGGTCGTTCGACGCATTCACCGGCGGGAATTATCGCGCGGACGGCATCACTCCGTTTGAGACGCCGGGATTCGTCGAACGCAGCGAAATCGCGCCGACCGTGACTCTGCCGCTGCATTGGGGCGATTGGATCAACGTGGTGCCGAGCTTCACATTCCGTTCGACCTATTACGGCGCACAATTGCGCAACGGAAATTTCCTCGATCAGGGATTGTTTCGCGATACGGAGGAATTCTCGATCGATCTGCGCTTTCCGGTGCTCGAGCGCGTCTACGATCACGGCGATACGAAATGGAAGCACGTCGTCGAACCGTATCTCGTCTACCGGCTCGTGAACGGCGTGAACAATTTCGGGCGATTCCTGCGCTTCGACGAAGACGACACGCTGACCGACACGAACGAGCTGGAATATGGCGTCACGCAACGGCTCTATCGCCGCACGAAGGATGGCGAGTCGCGCGAATTCATCACTTGGCATATCGGACAGAAATATTTCTTCGATCCCACGTTTGGCGGCGCGCTGGTGCCGGGGCAGCCCAACGTGTTTCAGACGCTCGCTTCGCTCACGCCATTCGCGTTTGCGGACGTGGCGCGGCGCTTTTCACCGATCGTGAGCGATGTGACCGTTGATCCCGGCAAGCGCTGGGACACGCAATTCGTGGTGAACTACGATCCGCAACGCAACCGGCTGACGGCGATCGGCACTTTGCTGAAACTGAAGCCCTATAAGGAATCGTTCATTACGCTGGCGCATTTTTACACGCTGAACCTGCCTCTGAATCCGACGCCGCCTCCGCCGAATTTCGAGCAGCATTCGAACCAGGTACGCACGCTTTTCGGCTACGGGGAGCCGAACCGCAAGGGCTTCAACGTCGAATTCGGGGCGAGCTACGATTTCGTGGCGCAGGCGTTTCAAAACCAAATCGTCGAGGTTTCCTACAACGGCTCGTGCTGCGGGATAGGATTCGAATACCGGCGGTTTTCGTTCGGCACCATCCGAAATGAAAATCAGTACAGCGTCGTAATCCGCATCGCAAACCTAGGCTCGGCAGGAAACCTGCGGCGGCAGGAAAAGATCTTCTAGAATCCGGCGATTGGATTCAGAGATGGTTTTCAGGGGGTCGGAGCTTCAGCTCCGACAAAACCTGACACGATGCGAGGGGCTTTAGCCCCTGAGGTTCGGTTCTCAAGTTGTATGCCCACGCATTCCGAATCCGAGTTGGCATATCTTTCTATCGAGCAGGCGGCGCGCCTGCTGCGGCGCGGCGAGATTTCTCCGGTCGAGCTGGTGGAGGCGTCGCTCGCGCGCATCGAGCGGTGGAGCGCGCAGCTGAACGTGTTCCTTACCGTGCTTGCCGCGGACGCACGGCGGCGGGCGAAGATCGCGGAGCGCGAACTTCGCCGCGGGCGCGCCAAAAGCCCGCTGCACGGCGTTCCAGTTTCGCTGAAAGACAATTTTTCCACGCGCGGCGTTCGCACCACCGCCGGCTCGAAAATCCTGGCGAACTGGGTGCCCCGCGCCGATAGCGACGTGGCGCGGTCGCTCGTCGATGCCGGCGCGATTCTGCTGGGCAAGACCAACATGCACGAATTCGCCTACGGCATCACAGGCGAAAATCCTCACTACGGCAGCTCGCGCAATCCCTGGGCGCCGGAACGCATTTCCGGGGGGTCGAGCGGAGGCTCGGTGGTCGCCGTGGCTACGGGAATGGGCGCGGCGTCAGTGGGCACCGATACGGGCGGCTCGATCCGAGTTCCATCCGCCCTTTCCGGCATCGTGGGTCTGAAGCCGACCTATGGACTGGTGAGCACCGCGGGAACGATTCCGCTGGGCGACACATTCGATCACTGCGGCCCGATCGCGCGCAACGTGACCGACGCATGCATCGTGCTCGAGATGATCGCCGGAAGATATCCGCGCGGGACGATGCGGCCGAGCTGGCGCAAGCTGCGCACGGGAATGCCGCGCAAGCTGCGCATCGGCATGCCGAAGGATTTCTATTTCGATCGGCTGGAAAGCGAAGTGCGTCACTGCGTGGAAGCGGCAGCGAAGAAATTCGAGACGCTGGGCGCGCGAGTGGAAGAGGTTTCGCTGCCGCACCTGGCGCGTGCGGTGGACCAGGCCACGAACATCGTGGTCGCCGAAGCGAGCCATTACCACGAATCGCAGGGTTATTTCCCGGCGCGTGCCGCGGAATACGGAGACGACGTCCGCAGCCACCTGGAATTCGGCCACAAGCTCCTGGCCGTGGAGTATTTCCGCGGACTGGATGCGCGCCGCGAAATCATCGAGGATTTCGAGGCGGCGTTCGAGAGGGTGGACGTAATCTTGGCCCCCACCACGCCGATTACGGCTCCGCGCGTGGGCGAAACGCAAGTTCGCGTAACCGGCGAGCGCGAAACCGCCACGCGCGCCGAGCTGCTTCGGCTTACGCGACCGGCCAATATCACCGGCATGCCCGCGATTTCAATCCCCTGCGGATTCACGCGCGAGGGTTTGCCGGTGGGAATGCAGTTGATGGGACCGAGTTGGGGCGAAGCGCGCCTGCTAGCCGTCGCGCTGGCCTACGAGCAAGCGACGGAATGGCACACACGCCGCCCGAGCCTCGCCTAACCGTCGCCAAAGTCGCGCAGCAGACGCACGCTCTCCCCGTCTTACATCGTGAAATGAGCTTCGAACTTCATGAGGGCTTCAGCATCCGACCAGAACCAAAAAGCGGTGGTGCACGTCTAAACGATATGGTCAAATTAGCGGACTGTCGGTCCTGAGCCGGAGCTCTGGGCACTGTTGAACGTGGGGGAGTGAGGAAATCCTATGGCTGTAGCCGTACTCGCTGGACTTTTTGTCTTTGCCGCCGGCCTGGGGTCGTTCTTATCGCCGTGCGTGCTGCCCCTGGTTCCCGGCTATCTTTCGATGCTGTCTGGCGTAGGCGTGGACAAGCTCCGCGAAGGCGAAGGGGAGACAAGCAAGCTTTTCAGCTCGGCGCTGGCATTCGTCATCGGCCTGTCCGTTGTGTTCATCACGATGGGAGCCACGGCGAGCGCCGTTGGCCAGTTTCTGTTGAAGCACCGCGACCTGCTGGCGCCCATCGCCGGCGCGTTCATCATTCTCTTTGGATTGCACCTGATCGGCTGGCTGATCAAGCTGCCCGTTCGCGCTGGACTGATCGTCGGAGTGCTTCTTGTGGCCATCGGCGTTGTGCTGAACTTTCGCACTGCCGAGTCGATCGTGAAGCCAATCTATTTTTACGCGGCTTCTCTGATTTTTCTTCTCGGCCCACCTTTGAGTCGCTGGTTGAACCGCGATGTCCATATGCGCGATGTCGGCGGCAAGAATCCCGGCATTGTCAGCGGTTTCCTGCTCGGCTTTGCGTTCGCGCTGGGCTGGACGCCGTGCATCGGACCGATCCTCACGACGGTGTTGGCGATTGCAGCTTCGCGGGGCAGTGTGCGGGACGGCATCATCCTTCTCACACTCTATTCCGCGGGCCTTTCGATCCCTTTTTTGCTGACGGCGGTCGGTGTCGCCCGTTTCATGAAGTTCTATCAGAAATTCCGCAAGCACCTGCACACCGTCGAGGTTTGCAGCGGAGTGCTGCTGCTTATCATCGGCGGCTTGATTTTCACGAATGCTTTGACGCTCATATCGTCCCACATCAGCGGAGTCAGTGGCGAAGGGCTCGTCGAAAAGTGGATGCCCGAAAGAGTCAAGGCATGGCTCCAATTCATACCGACTACGCCGGAGCCGACCCATGCGAATCTCTCGCCCGAACCTGACGTCACCTTCCAGGACCTCGCCGGCAAGGGCGTCCCGCTGGCAAGTTACAAGGGCCAGGTGGTGCTGCTGAACTTCTGGGGCACCTGGTGCGAGCCCTGCCAGCACGAAATTCCGATGCTGATCGACATTCAAAATAAATATTCATCGAAGGGTTTCACCCTGATTGGCGCGGCGACCAACGACGAAGATGCCACGGTCGACAAGTTCATCCACACGTCGGAGTTCAACGTGCGCGGCCAGGAATTGAAGATGAACTATCCCGTGGTGATGAATAGCGACGACAACGTGACGAAATTCGGCGGGATTCTCGGAATGCCGACCACCTACTTGATCACGCGCGACGGCAAGATCGCCAAGCGCTACATTGGAAGCCTTGAGTCGAATGAAGCGCAACTCGAAAAGGACATCGAGAGCCAACTATGATATCCCTCACTCGATTCGCGTACGGCATCGGTCTCGCGGCGCTTTTGTTGATTTCCGGGTCGCGCACAGGCCTCGCGCAGCAAACGGCACTGCCTCCCAAGCCGTCGGACATCGTCTCCACGAAGACGTACGTCTCGCTCGATCCTGTCCCGCGCGGGAAGGAATTTCAAGCCGCGGTGGTGGTGAAGATCAATCCCGGCTATCACATGAATTCGCACAAGCCGTCCGACAGCTACCTGATTCCGACCACCGTTACGCCGCAACTCCCCGACGGTTTCACGATCGTCGGCGAGCCCGCGTATCCGTTGGGCAAAAACGAAAAGTTTCCGTTCTCACCCGATAAGCCGCTGAACGTCTACACCGGCAGCGTTACGTTTCGCATCAAGATGACGGCGGACGAAAAAGCCGCGCTGGGGAAAGCCTCGATTCCGGTGACTTTGCGGTTTCAGGCCTGCAATACCTCGGCGTGCCTGCCGCCCGTGAAGATTCCATTGACGGTGGATGTGAACGTCGCCGCGGCTGGAAAGCCCGGCAAAGCCGTGAACCCTGAAATCTTCCCCGCGAAGCCTGCGGGCTTCTAGCGCCGGCCGCGAAACGAATCCAATTCAGCTCGCGGTTAAAGCGGGCACGGCTTTTCGCAATCTCTCAACCACCCTGTTTTGTCCCAGCGCCACCATCGTATCGAATAACGGCGGCGCCACCGCCCGTCCCACGATAGCTACGCGCGTCGCGTTGATCAGCACGCCGGCTTTGACGCCCTCGGCCGCCGCCACCGCGCGCGAAGCGGCATCGCATGCGTCATGGTTCCAATCCGGCAGAACTTCCAGGGCGTCGGACAGCTTTGCGAACATTCCCGGCAAGCGCTCGTCCTTCCAGAATTTTTCGCGCGCGTCGGCGTCATACCCGAAATCGTCCGCAAAGAACCCCCGCGCCCAGCTCGTGAAATCGCGCAGCAATCGCGTCCGGGGACGAATCAAATCCACCGCGCGCGCAAACCATGCCGGGTCCCGGCTCGCCTGCGATCCCTCCCACAATCCCGCGCGCTTCAGCTCGGCCGCCACGTATGGGATCACGTATTCCACCGGAGTCTTCTGCAGATACTGCGTGTTGAACCACTCCAATTTCGCGCGATCGAAGACGGCGTTTGTCCGGCTCACACCCGAAAGCGCAAATCGCTGGACTAGCTCGTCCGTGCGAATGTACTCGTCGTCGCCGCCCGGCGACCAACCCAGCAGCGCCAGGAAATTGCGGAATGCCTCCGGCAGGAATCCTTCATCGGCATAGGAGCCAACGCTGGTCGCGCCGTGGCGCTTTGAAAGCCGCGTGCGATCCGGGCCCAGAATCAGCGGAACGTGCGCGAAAATCGGTGGCTGCGCGCCCAAGGCTCGATAGATCAGCGCCTGCTTCGGCGTGTTGGACAAATGATCGGCGCCGCGAATGATGTGCGTGATACGCATGTCGATGTCGTCGACAACGACGCTGAGCTGGTACGTCGGCACTCCATTCGACCGCAGCAGAACGAAATCCTCGATCTCGGCGTTTTGCACTTCGCGCGGGCCGAAGACGGCGTCCTCGAATTTCGTCCCGCCCTCGCGCGGCACTTTGAATCGGATCGCGTATGCCAGTCCAGCCTTGGCCTTCTCGGCGCGGTCGGCCTCCGAATAGTCGCGGCAAGGGCACGCGGGAGCCTTGTGCCCTTTCCCTCCGTCGTCGTCTCCTTCGCCCTCCTGCTCGTCCGCCGGCGCCGCATCAGCGCCCGCATACGTCGTGGCTTTGCAGTAGCATGGGAAAGCTGCCCCGCTGGCGAGCAACTTTTCCGCCGCCGCGCGATACATCTCCAGCCGGTGCGACTGAAACACCGGCCCCTCGTCCCACTCGATGCCGAGCCACCTCAGCCCATCGAGAATCCCCTCCACCAGCTCGGGTTTGTTGCGCTCGACATCGGTATCCTCGATGCGCAGCACCAGCACGCCGCCTTCATGGCGCGCGAAAAGCCAGTTAAACAGGGCGGTGCGAGCCCCTCCGACGTGGAGGTAGCCTGTTGGCGACGGCGCAAAACGAACGCGGGGTTTTTCAGCGGAAGGCATTCGGTCTCTTTTTCACAAGTTTGGGAAACAATTCATATTAGCGGATGGAATCGCCAAAATCGAGGCGGCTCAGGCGCTCCGCAAGATTTTACTTGGTACCCGGGTACTGTTGACCGATCAGGCTGCCACGCTACATAGTTGACCCAGCGGTAACGTTTATCGCCGCGAAACCGGGTGGACACGCCGCGCTGACACTCGTGGTTTTTCTGCTATCCTCGGTGGACCATTGCCCGTGGTACGGGTGTTGATTTGCCAAGCTACCTGACAATTCCCGGATTCGTAATGCTGGCGAGCACCTACTTGCTTGCCGCCTACTTCTATTACGTTCACCGGTTGAAGCGTCAGGATTATTTGCTGGCGTGGTCGATTGCCTGGCTGTTCCTCGGCCTGCACTTCACCGGCGGTGCGATCAGCAAAGGTCCCGACGGCACGCCTTGGGATCAGCACATTTTCGAAGCGAGCCAGTTCTTCATGGCCGCCTGCGCGCTAGCGTTTTATTGCGCCGCGCGGCTCTATGCCGGGTTGAAACTCTATCGTTGGTGGATCATCGGCGTCGGGCTGGTTTGCGCCATTTGGCCGGTCCTCAACATCACGCAGATTCTGCAAATACCACCCAGCGTTTTCGTCGTTGCATTCATTTACTTGCTTGTCGCCTACACGTTTTTGCAGGAAGGTCGACGGCAGGAATCCCGCGCGGACGTCCTCCTGGCAGTCGCCTTTTTCGGCTGGGCGTTACTCGATTTCTCCGCGGCATTTCGGAATTTCTTGCCCATCGTGCAGCGCCCCGGTCTCTTGCCTCTCACTTTCTTGCCGGAGCTTTTCACCTGCTTGCTGATGGTGATGGGCGTCTATGAAGAGGAGCGGCGCCGCGTCGAGCGCAACATGCTGGCGCTTTCCAGCCTGAACCTGGCGACATCCAGCATCGTGGGCGGCGAGATTCAGAAAATGCTGGCGCAGGCGCTGGAACGCGTGCTCAACGTGGTGCGCCTGCCAGTCGGCGCGCTCTGCTTGCAAAACGAAGAAGGGACGGCGCCCACCATCATCATTGTCGGGCTCAACGACTCCTTCGTCACTTCGATTCGCGAATCGAATCTCGAATCCTACACTGTGAATCTGGTGGCGCGTCTCGGTGGTCTGGTGGTGTTTCGGGATCTCACCCGCGACGCGAACTGGGAAGCGCTTGAAAAGGAAGAATCGTTTCTGCGGGTGCGCCGCGTGCTCCTCGCGCACGGCTTGCGCACCGTGGTCGGCATCAGCCTGCAAACCAAAGAGCGCATTTTCGGATTCCTGCTGCTCGGAACACCGGACAATCGCAGTTTCACTCCGGCGGAGCGACGCCTGCTCCTCGCTCTGGGCCAGCAGATCGGCACCTCGGTCGAAAACAGCTACCTGATCAAGCAGACCGCGCGCCGCAGCGAAGAGCTGCACATCCTCAACGACATCGGCCGCGCGCTTAGTTCCACGCTGGACCTGGATACTCTGCTGGGCCGCATTTATTCCGAGATGCGTCGCGTGCTCGACGTCAGCAGCTTCTTCATCGCCTTCGATCATCCGCGCACGCATGAAATTCGCCTGGAAATGGAAGTGATCGATGGCGAGCGGCTGCCGAAGCGCATGCGCGAGTCCGGAAATCACATGATCGAGTACATCGTGCGCACCGGACAGCCCCTGCTGATCTGCGAAAAGTTCCCGGACGAAGCGGAGCGCCTGGGCTTCGAGCCGCTCCGCGCTTTGGGTTCCGTCTGCGCCGTGCCGCTGATTCGCTACGATCGCACCGTCGGAGTGATGGCCGTGCACAGCTCCAAGGAACACGCTTTCGACGCGGG
The DNA here is from genome assembly GCA_963800535.1 of uncultured Acidobacteriota bacterium. Taxonomy (GTDB): domain Bacteria; phylum Acidobacteriota; class Terriglobia; order Acidiferrales; family UBA7541; genus Palsa-295. Next base: position 624,547 of record CAWDBK010000009.1, on the reverse strand, counting down.
CCACGTGGAATTCCTGCGTGTGCTGGCCAGCGAAGCGGGCATCGCCATGGAAAACGCGCGCCTATTCGAGGAAGAGCAAAAGAAGTCGCGCCAGCTTACCCTGATCAACAACGTTTCAAGCCATGCCATCACCTCTCTCGATCCCGACGAGATGCTCGCGAAGATCACCACCGAAATGGAGAAACACCTCAACTACGATCACATCGGCATCGCGCTGCTCGATTATTCCGCCAAGGAGCTGGTCGTGCAGGCCGAGGCCGGAGCGCGCCGCGAGGCCGTTGGCCGCCGCGTGCTATTGGGTGACGGCCTCATCGGTCAGGTCGCGCGCAGCAGCCAGGTGACGGTCATCCGCGAAGTTACCGCTTCGTCGCCGCGGCTTGTTCTTTCCAATTCGGTTGCTGGCGTGGCGCTGCCCGTCACGTATGGTGAACAGTTCCTGGGCGTGCTCTATGTGGAATCGGCGGAGCCGTGGGATTTCCACGATGCGGACGTAGCGCTGCTCCGTACCCTCGCCGATCTTTTTGCCGGCGCGCTACACAACGCGCTTACGTTCCAAAAAGCACAGGAGCAGGCCATCACCGATGGTCTCACCGGCGTGAAAACGCACCGTTTCCTGATGGAAGCGCTTTCAGCCGAATGGAAACGGTCCACGCGCGCAAATCGCCCGCTGGCGCTGGTGCTGATGGATCTCGACCGCTTCAAATTCGTCAACGATTTCTACGGGCATCTGGAAGGCGACGTCGTCCTGCAACGCGTGGGACACATTCTGGAGCAAAACTGCCGCCGGTCGGACGTCGTCGCCCGTTACGGCGGCGATGAATTCGTCATTCTGATGCCGGAAACCTCCGTCGAGCAGGCGCGCCAGCTTGCCAACAAACTGCGCGGCTGGATCGCCTCCGATCCGCTGCTGCGCGACAAGAACATTACGGCCAGCTTCGGCATCGCGGCGTTCCCCGTCCACGGCTCCACGCCGCAAGAGCTAATCCAGATCGCGGACTCCTCGATGTATCTCTCGAAGCATCAGGGCGGCAACCTGGTTTCCAGCGCCGAGCAGGGCGATCCTAACGATCGCAAACGCTGGAAGAAAGATGTTCTGGAGGCCTACCTCGGCGTCACTCTAAAGCGCCTGTTCTCGACCGGCCCCGAAGCGTTCGAGGAAATTTACCGCCGTCTGGAACAGTTCACGCGCTCGCTGCGCGACCAGGGTGGCGACGCTTCCGGCGATACGCTCCCGCCCGCTGTGGTTGAGACGGTCACGTCGCTCGCTTTCGCTATCGACGCGAAGGATCACTACACGCAGGGCCATTCGCAGAAAGTCTCCGCCTACGCCGTGATGATCGCGCAGGCCCTGGGACTCACTCCCGCCGAGATGGAAGAAATTCGCCTCGCCGGACTTCTGCACGATATCGGCAAGGTCGGAATTCCGGAAGCCATCCTCAACAAATCCGGCCCGCTGGACGCTACGGAATGGGAGACCATGAAGACGCACACCGATTTGGGCGCGCGGATTCTGGAACCGCTCAAGCCCATGGGCCGCATCCGCGAAATGGTTCGCCACCATCACGAGTTTTACGATGGCACCGGCTACCCGCTGCGTCTGGAAGGCGATCAAATTCCCTACGGCGCCCGCGTGATCGCCATCGCGGACGCCTACGACACCATCACCTCCGAGCGCACTTACAAAAAAGCGCGCACGCCCGAGGACGCCTTCGCCGAGCTCGAGCGCTGCGCCGCCAACCAATTCGACCCGGACATCGTCCGCGTGTTCGTCGACACCATGCGCCGCGCCCCGCGCCCCACAGTCGAAACTGCCGTCACCGTCTCCATCCGCTCCGAAAAAGAAGACTAGTTCTCAGCCTCGCTCCGCCAACTTCACAAACGTTTTTGCGCATCAAATCAAGGAAAGGACGCCGGACTGGTCATTTCCTGTGGGACGCATTAGGATGTCTTCACAATAGCAGTCGGGGGGAACGCTCAACATGAGACACATGCTGCTTCGCGAATTGGTGAGCAAATTTTCGCGCCGCGGCTTTCTGCGTGCCGGCGCCGCGACTGTGGCCGCCGCGGCCGTCAGCGGACCGAGCCTGCTCGCGAAACCCGCTGAAGGGTCGGGATTGACTGCCGACGAATCGGTCACAATCGTTAAATTCACTCGCGATCTTTTCCCGCATGACCGCCTCGATGATTCGTTCTATGCCAAAGCCATCGTCCCGTTGCAGGACGAAGCCTCGAAAGACGCTGCCACGCGGAAGCTTCTCGCTGATGGCGTTGCGCAGCTGAACGCCGCCACCACGCTGTCGACGGGAAAACCGTATGCCGAGGTCGCTGACGAAAGCGTTCGCGTCGCGGCTATCAAGAAGATCGAAGGCAGCGAGTTTTTCACCAAGGTTTACACCAGCACCATGACGCCCCTCTATAACCAGCCACAGCTCTGGGCGAAATTCGGCTACGAAGGTCCTTCGTCCGCGCAGGGCGGTTATCTCCACCGCGGCTTCAACGATATCGATTGGTTGTGAGGACAGATGCCCGCGAAATTTGATCTGAATGATTCGTCGGTTGTCGTAATCGTCGGCTCTGGCGCCGGCGGAGGCACGCTCGCGAACGAGCTCGCGCAAGAAAGGAATCTCCGTCGTTGTCCTCGAAGCCGGCCGCCGCATGGAAATGACCGAATTCCAGAACGACGAAATCGCCATGTTCGGCGCCTTCACCTGGCTCGACCCGCGTACCTCCTCCGGCTCCTGGTACGTGGCGAAATCGTCCGCCGATCTTCCCGCATGGACCTGCAAGCTCGTCGGCGGCACCACGGTCCATTGGGGCGCCTGCGCTCTGCGATTTCAGGAGCACGAATTCAAGACGCGCACGCGCTACGGCGCTATCACCGGCGCGAATCTGCTCGATTGGCCCATTGGCCTCGAGGAACTCGCGCCCTACTACGACCGCGCCGAAATGCGCATGGGAGTAACCGGCACGCACGGCATCCCGCGCCTGCCCGCCAGCAACCACGGCAAAGTCCTCTTCGCTGGCGCGAAAAAAGTGGGCTACTCGAAATATTGGACCACCAACATGGCCATCAACCCCGTCCCGCGCAATGGCCGCGCTGGTTGCCAGCAGACCGGTTTCTGCGTGCAGGGCTGCACCTTCGGCGCGAAATGGTCCACGCTCTACGTCGATATTCCCGCAGGCTGAAGCCACTGGAAAAGCAGAGATACGCCCCGAATCGCAAGTGCTGCGCATCGAGCACGACGCGAGTGGCAAAGTCACCGGCGTCGTCTACGCCGACCGCACCGGCGCGCTCCAGCACCAGAAAGCCCGCATCGTCTGCGTGGCGGGAAATTCAATCGAAAGCCCGCGCCTGCTGCTGAATTCTTCCTCGAACCAGTTTCCGCAGGGCCTGGCGAATTCATCGGGGCAAGTCGGCCGCAATTACATGCGCCACGTCACCTCCACCGTGTTCGCGGCGTTCGACAAGCCCGTGCACATGTACCGCGGCACCGCACAATCCGGCATCGTGATGGACGAAGCGCGCCTCGACACCAAGCGCGGTTTCGTCGGCGGTTACAATCTCGAATTGCTTCCGCAGGGTTTGCCCAGCTTCGCCACCAATCTGCTGCCCGGCGAATGGGGCCGCGACCGCGCCTTCTGGATCGACAATTACGTCAATCTCGCGGGAGTCTGGATCATCGGCGAAGATCTGGCGCGCGAAGACAATTGCGTGACGCTGCATCCCGATCGCAAGGACAAGTACGGCATGCCGATCCCTAACGTCCACGTGGACGATCACGCGAACGATCTCGCCATGCAGACCCATGCATTCCAGCAGTGCGACGCGCTTTACAAATCCATCGGCGCAAAACGCACCGTGCATCACCAGCCGTTTCCGTCCACGCACAACATGGGCACGAATCGCATGGCGGAAAATCCGCGCGACGGCGTCGTCAACAAATACGGCCAATCGCACGATGTGAAGAATCTCTTCGTGTCCGACGGCAGCCAGTTCACCAGCAGCGGCGGCGAAAATCCCACGCTCACCATCGTCGCGCTCGCCCTGCGCCAATCCGAATACATCGCTGGCCAAATGCAAAAGGGCGCGATCTAGTCGTCCAAGCCTCGTGGCGGCGTGAACCCTCCAATCTCGCGCGCCAGCAATTCCGCAAACGTAATCGGCGTCGCATCTTCCCAATACGGCCCCATGATCTGAATATCCACCGGCAGCCCCTCCGACGTCACTCCCACCGGCGCGACGGTCGCCGGACACCCCGTGAGCGTCGCGTGCGCGATCCAGCTGAAAATATCCATGTATTTCCGCGGCCCCGCCGAACTCGCGATTCTCCGCGCCGTCTGCGGTTCGCTGTGATCGTGCAGTACCGCCGTGGTGAAGACTGCGGGCGACAAAAACACATCCACATCCTTGAAATATGTCTGCCACAGCGCGCGATAACCCAACCTCCGCAGATTCGCCCGCTGCCATTCGTTGTAGGAAGTCACCGGACCGGCCTGCAGCGGATCGCTCGGATCATCCGGTTTGAAATCGGGCGGTGGCTGCTGCGCCGGCGGCGCCATGCTCGTGGTGAACGCCATCAGCATGAAGAGATACGTATCGACCAGCCCCTTCGGATTCAGCCCCGGCGGCCATCCCGGCTTCATCTGCACGCCCGCACGCGCCAGCGCCTCGATTGTTTTTTCGAGCACCGTGCGAACTTCCGGCGTCGGCGGCGCGATCGGATCGTCGATCACATATCCCACGCGAAAATCCTTCAAGTTCGTCGCGCGCGCCGCGGGCATTTCCCATTTCAAAGCCTTCGCCTCCCAATTGTCCGGTCCGCCGATCACTTGCAACGCCGCCCGCAAATCGGCCGCGCTTCGCGCCATGGGCCCAGCCACCGAAAGCAGCGTCTGCAATCCCGGCGCGCCGGCCATCGCGCCCGCCTGATGCCCGCGCAGGCTCACCAGATCGAGCGTCGGCTTGTGCCCGAAGATCCCGCAGTAGTGTGACGGCACCCGAATCGATCCGCCGATGTCGCTGCCCACGCTCAAAAATCCCAGTCCCGCCGACAGCGCCGCTGCCGATCCGCCCGAGCTCCCACCCGGCGTGCGCTTCAGGTCCCACGGATTGTTCGTCACGCCGTAAATCGGGTTGTAGCTCTGCCAGTCGTACAGACTCACCGGTACATTCGTACCGCCCAGAAGCACCGCGCCGGCCCCGAGCAGCCGCTCCACCACCGCCGCGTTCCGTGTCGCTCTCGAATCCTTGAACGCCGTAATTCCCCACGTGCAAAGCTGCCCTTCCACGGCAAAACTTTCCTTCACGTTGATCGGCACGCCGTGAAACACCCCCAGCGATTCCCCGCGCGCCAGCGCCTCGTCGCATTTCCTTGCCCGCTCCGCCGCCTCCTCGCGCATCAGGTAGACGAACGCATTCAACCCCGGATTGAATCGGTCGATCCGCTCGAACACGTGGCGCGTCAGCTCCACCGACGAAATTTTCTTCGCCCGAATCGCCTCAGCCGCCGCCAGCGCCGACGCAAAATCGAACTCGTGTACCGCACCTTCCGACGAATGCGCCGCTCCCATTGAATCCATCTCTCACCTCAAGAATTTTCGCCGTTTGGTATATCACGGAATCGCGCTGCCCCAGCCATGTCGTCATCTTGGGTTCCTTGACTGGTCGTCCTGGCCTCGTGGCGGCCGCCTTCAGGCGGGCGCTTTTCGCTTTTTCCTTTACGCCGTCATTCTGAGCGGAGTGACCCGCCTCCGCATTTCGGGTCACGCAGTCGACGAATTCCTCCCCGGCGTAAAGTACGATATCAGCCGCCGTTATCAACGGTCCCGGTCAAATTATGCGATTCGATCCATATAAATTCGTATCTACCTTGTTTGTAATGGTTTGCAGCCACCCGATTTGACACTCCCCAATCACGGTGCTACCTTCCTCTTCGTCGGTTTCAGCCCTCAGGTTTTCGGAGGTGACTCCATGGCTTACAAACTCACCGTGAACGGTCAACCGCACACCGTCGACGTGCCTGAAGGCACGCCGCTTCTCTGGGTCGTGCGCGACGTCCTCGGCCTTCACGGCACGAAATACGGTTGCGGCATGGCTCTCTGCGGCTGCTGCACCGTGCACATCAATGGCGAAGCGACACGCTCCTGCACCACCGCCATCCAGAACGCCGCCGGAAAGCACATCACCACGCTCGAGGGACTTTCCGCCGACGGCACGCACCCCGTCCAGATCGCCTGGCAGGAAATCGACGTCCCGCAGTGCGGCTATTGCCAGGCCGGGCAAATGATGTCTGCCTCCGCGCTGCTGGCGAAGAATCCTCACCCCACAGACGCCGATATTGACGCCGCCATGGACGGCAACATTTGCCGCTGCGGCACTTATCTCCGCATCCGCAAAGCCATTCACAAAGCGGCCGAAATCGCCGGCAAGCAGCCGGCGAAAACGCCCGCTACCGCCGCGCATTCCTGACGCACCGCGCGGTCCCGGCTTCAGAACGCTGATGAAGGCTGGACAACAAGAACGTGATGCACGAACGAGTTGAAGCAGGAGGTCCCATGGAAACGACACTGGTTAGCCGCCGATCTTTTCTCCGCGCGTCTGTGATCGCCGGTGGCGGCATGATGCTGGCCTACTACGTCGAGCCGATCGAAAAAGCTCTCGCCGCCGCGGCTCCCGCGCAGTTCGGCCCGCCGGTTACGCTACTGCCCGCGTCGTTCATCTCCATTGCGCCCTCGGGCGAAATCACGCTGATGGCCAAGAATCCCGAAATCGGCCAGGGCGTCAAAGTCATGCTCCCCATGCTAATCGCTGAAGAACTCGACGCCGATTGGAAGGCCGTCAAGATCGAGCAGGCGGATTTGAACCCGGCGAAATACGGCGCACAAATCGCCGGCGGTAGCACCGCCACACCGATGAACTGGGAACCGATGCGCCAGCTTGGCGCCCAGTGCCGCGCGATGTTGATCGCCGCCGCCGCGGATAATTGGGGTGTTCCCGCATCCGAATGCAGCACCACCGCCAGCCGCGTGCATCACCAAGCCAGCAAGCGCTCCGCCAGCTACGGCGAGCTTTCGACCAAAGCCGCGTCGCTGCCCGTCCCGGATCCCAAGACGCTCACGATGAAGGATCCGAAGAACTACCGCATCATCGGCAAGAACGCGGCGAATCCCGACATCAAGAAAATCGTCACCGGCAAGCCGATCTTCGGCATCGACTTCACCATGCCCGGCATGCTCTACGCCAATTTCGAAAAGTGCCCGGTCTTCGGCGGAAAAGTCGCCAGCGCCAATCTCGACGAGGTGAAAGCGCAACCCGGAATTCGCCACGCCTTTGTCGTCCAACCGGGCCCCGATCCCAGCGCCTTGGCCGGCGGCGTCGCGATCGTCGCCGATAGCTGGTATCAGGCGCGTCACGCGCGCGACAACGTCTTAAAAGTCGTCTGGGACGAGGGCCCCACCGCCAAGCAAAGTACCGAGCTTTACAACTCCACCGCGGAGGAGCTCGCCAAGAAAGATCCCGGCCAGGTTTTGCGCAAGGATGGCGATGCCGAGGCTGCATTTTCCGGCGCGGGCGTGAAAGTCGTCGAAGCGTCCTACAGCTATCCGTTCCTTTCTCACGTGCCGCTGGAACCTATGAACTGTTCCGCCTCGTTCAAGGACGGCAAGCTCGAGCTTTGGGCGCCCAGCCAAATTCCAGCTGGTGGCGTCGCACAATCCGCCGCGGCTTGCGGCATCGATCAGAAGGACATCACCCTGCATCTCACGCGCATCGGTGGCGGCTTCGGCCGCCGGCTCACCAACGACTACGTGGTCGAGGCCGCCTACATCGCCAAACAGGTCGGCGTGCCCGTCAAACTGCTATGGACGCGCGAGCAGGATATGGCGCATGACTTCTACCGTCCCGCGGGCTATCACAACCTGAAAGGCGCAGTCGACGCCAACGGCAAGATCGTCGCCTGGCGCAATCACTTCGTCACGTTTGGTGAGAACGGCCGCTTCGCACAGGCTGCCGGCCTTTCGGGCGAGGAATTCCCGTCTCGCTTCGTTCCCAATTTTTCCCAGCTCTGCTCCATGATGCCTAGCGGCGTTCCCATGGGCGCCATGCGCGCTCCGGGCTCCAACGCCATCGCCTTCGCCATGCAGTCCTTCATCGATGAGCTCGCGCATGCCGCCGGAAAGGATCCCGTGCAGTTCCGCCTCGACATGTTGGCGAACCAGCCGCTACCGCCCGCTGCTCCGCCACCGGGAACTCCCGTAGCTTTTGCGCCCGTGGCGTTCGATGGCCCGCGCATGGCCAAGGTCCTCACCACCGTTGCTGAGCGTTCCGGTTGGGGTAAGACCAAGCTGCCCAAGGATACCGGCATGGGCGTGGCGTTCCATTTCAGCCATCGTGGATATTTCGCGGAGGTCGCGCAAGTGCAGGTCATCGACGGAACCAAACTGAAAGTCCACAAAGTCTGGGTCGTCGGCGATATCGGCAGCATCGGCGCCATCAATCCCTTGGCCGCGGAAAATATTTCGCAAGGCGCGGTTGTCGAGGGCATGAGCCATGTGATGGGCTACGAAATCACCATCGACAAGGGTCGCGCCGCGCAGAGCAACTTCCATCAATACCCGCCGCTGCGCCTCACCCAGGCGCCCAGGGAAATCGACGTCTTCTTCGTCAAATCCGACAATCCTCCGACCGGACTCGGCGAACCCGCTCTTCCGCCGATGCCGCCGGCCATCACCAATGCCGTCTTCGCCGTCACAGGCAAGCGCATCCGTTCGCTGCCTATCGCGAACCTCGGCTACAGCTGGGCGTAGACTTCGATTCAGTCTCCGCAAAGGCGCGGCTCCCATCTTTCGGGCCGCGCCCTTTTTTTACGCCTTCGCCGTTTGCTCCTATACTCGCTAAACAGCCGCACGCAACGTGGTAGGCGGCGGCGCGCCTTCCAGCAGCACGAACTTCTGCGGAGCGCAGCACGCCGAACTCAGACGTGTTACATCGCGCTTCATCTCCGGCCGCTCGCGTAGATGCCGCAGCGTCTCGCGCAAAATTCGCGCCGCCACTTCATCTCTTGGAATCGTGAGCCGGTAATGCATCCACTTTCCTTCGCGCCTCGCCGCCACGATTCCTGCCTTCCGCAAATACGCGAGGTGCCTCGAGATTTTCGGCTGGCTCATCCTCAGAATCTCGACGAAATAGCAGACGCAAATCTCCCGGTCGGCGATTAAATTCAGCACTCGCAGGCGCGTCGTGTCCGCAAGGGCGCGAAATAGAACATCCAGTGAGAATCCCGCCTGTGCCCTGGCCATGCGCCGAGTATACATCATATGCGTGTTGACATATGTGACCAGACGCGTTAGCCTTATTCATATTCGTATAAGCACATATGTCGCCTGGGGAGGCTCCTTGTCGGAAACCGACATCAAGCAAGCCATTCGATCCAAGTACGGCGAAGCGGCCCGCCAAGTCGCGTCCGGAAAGACCGCCTGCTGCGGTGGCGCGGCCGAATTCAGCGCCTGCGATCCCATTACCACAAATCTCTACGATGGCGCCCAGATCGCAGCTTTGCCGGATGAGGCCGTCGCCGCATCCCTCGGCTGCGGGAATCCAACCGCCCTTGCAAAGCTTCGGCCCGGGGAAGTCGTCCTCGACCTCGGCTCGGGCGGTGGCATCGACGTGCTCCTCTCCGCTCGCCGCGTCGCTCCGGGCGGCAAAGCCTACGGCCTGGACATGACCGACGACATGCTGGCGCTGGCCCATGAAAATCAGCGCAAGTCCGGCGTGGCAAACGTCGAGTTTCTGAAAGGCGAAATCGAAAACATTCCGCTCCCGCCGGATTCCGTCGACGTAGTGATCTCGAACTGCGTGATCAACCTTTCAGCCGATAAAGACCGCGTGTTGCAGGAAACATTTCGCGTGCTCAAGCCCGGTGGGCGCTTCGCTGTCTCCGACGTTATCGTCCGCGGTCCAGTGCCCGCGGAAATTCGCCGCAGCGTCGAGCTCTGGGTCGGCTGCGTCGCCGGTGCGCTCGATGAGGCCGACTATCGCGCCAAGCTCGCTGCCGCTGGTTTCTCCGAGATCGAAATCGAACACACGCGCATCTACAAAATCGAAGACGCCCGTCAATTCCTCACTTCGAAGGGATTGGATACCGACGCGATCGCGCCTCAAGTGGAAGGCAAATTCGCCAGCGCCTTCATCCGCGCTCGCAAGCCTCTCGCCGGAGAATAAGTCATGACGGATTCACCCGGCCGCTTCAATGTCCTATTTCTCTGCACCGGTAACTCCGCGCGCTCCATCATGGCCGAGGCCATCATGAACCGGAAAGGGAAACCAAACTTCACAGCATACAGCGCCGGAAGCTATCCAACCGGAAAGGTTCGGCCCGAGGCGCTGAGGCAAATCGAAGCGGCTCATCTTTCAACCGAAGGCCTTCGCAGCAAGGATTGGTCCGAGTTCGCGCAGCCGAGCGCTCCGAAGCTCGATTTCGTTTTTACGGTCTGCGACAACGCAGCAAAAGAGGTCTGTCCTGTCTGGCCCGGCCAGCCCATGACCGCGCACTGGGGCGTGCCGGACCCGGCCGCAGTTACGGGCACGCCGGAGCGGATCGAACAAGCCTTCCGCGATGCCTTCATGACGCTCGATCGCCGGATCGGTCTTTTTCTCTGCCTTCCTCTAGCGAGTCTGGACAAGCTTGCCATCAAGCGCGAAGTCGACCGCATCGGCCGCGAATGAATCACTCCCTTCCGCAGCGTCTCGCCGCTGAGTTTCTTGGCACAGCTTTCCTCGTGGCCGCTGTCATTGGCTCGGGCGTCATGGGAGAGCGGCTCGCCGTCGGCAATGTTGCTCTCGCGCTTTTAGCCAATACGATCGCCACGGGCGCCGCTCTCGTCGCTCTGATACTCGCCTTCGGATCCATCTCCGGCGCGCATTTCAATCCCGTTGTCTCGCTCGCGGAGGCCGTCGATCGAAAGTTGCCTTGGCTCGAAGCTTTACCATACATGCTCGCGCAGATATTGGGCGGTCTCTGCGGCGCAATCGCTGCGCACATGATGTTTCGGTTACCCTATGTTTCGCTCTCGCAGCACGCCCGCGGCGGCCCCGCCTTGGTCCTAAGCGAGTTCATCGCCACCTTCGGCTTGCTCGCTGTGATTCGCGGCAGCTCACGCATCGATTCGAAAGCCGTCGCATGCGCCGTCGGCGCCTACATCACTGCGGCCTACTGGTTCACCGCCTCCACGTCATTCGCGAATCCCGCCGTCACCATCGCGCGCTCTTTCAGCGACACTTTTGCGGGAATTCGTCCGGCGGACGCTCCGTTTTTCATCCTCGCGCAAATCGCGGGCGCGCTCGCCGCAACACTCGTTTTCCGCTGGCTGGCCCGCCCGTCCTGACGCCAAGAAAGTCCACAGGGATTCCCCACTTGAAATGCCATCCCATGCTGCTAGCCTAATCGCGACGATATGATGTGTACCGACAAACTCGACAATCGAGGCGGTCGTGTAGCAGCCGCCTTCACGCGGGCCCGGCGTCTCGCCCGGCTGTGCTCCGGGCCGATAGCCGTTGATCGATTCCCGCGAATCGCCGGTTTCTATTCGACAATCAGAATGAATAGAAATCGTTATATCTCCATGAAAACAAAAGGTCGGGGCCATTTCTATTCGACAATTATTTTGAGGGGTCAATGAAGGCCTGCCTGCTCCGCACCCCCGCCCCGGTCGAACGCAATCCGCTCGTCTACGCCGATGCGCCCGACCCGCGACCGGTCCCTGGCGAAGTGCTCGTACGCGTGAAAATGTGCGGCATCTGCCGCACCGACCTGCACGTCGTCGAAGGCGAGCTGCCCCCGAAAAAGTCCCCGGTGATTCCCGGGCATCAAATCGTAGGGACCGTGGAAAAACTCGGTGAAGGCGCGCGCCGGTTCAAACTTGGCGATCGCGTGGGCATTGCTTGGTTGCACAAAACGGACCAGACCTGCGAATTCTGCCGCTCGGGCGCCGAAAATCTCTGCGACCATCCCACGTTCACCGGCTGGACCGTCGACGGCGGCTACGCGGAACTCGCCGTCGCGCCCGAGGATTTCGTTTATGCGCTGCCCGATTCGTTTGGCGACGAACACGCCGCGCCGCTGCTATGCGCCGGCATCATCGGCTTCCGCTGCCTGCGCCTGTCGGGCATCAAGCGGGGCTCGAAGCTCGCGTTTTACGGCTTCGGTGCCGCAGCGCACGTCGCCATTCAAGTCGCGCGGCACTGGGGTGCGGAAGTTTATGCCGCCACGCGCGGAGCGAAGCATCAGCAGCTCGCTTTGCAGCTGGGCGCTGTCTGGGCCGGCGAAGCCACCGACGCACCGCCCGCAAAACTAGACGCGGCGATTATTTTTGCCCCTGCCGGAGAGCTGGTTCCTCCCGCACTAGCCGCGCTCAAGAAAGGCGGCGTGCTGGTGCTGGGCGGCATTCATATGAGCCCGATTCCTTCGTTCGATTACAATCTGCTCTATCAGGAGCGCGTGATTCGCAGCGTGGCCAATAACACGCGGAAAGACGGTGAGGATTTCCTGCGCGTCGCCGCCGAAATCCCCATCCGCTCGCAGACCACGCTTTACCCTCTGCGCGACGCCAACCGCGCGCTCAACGATCTGAAAAGTGACCGCGTCAATGGCGCCGCCGTGCTGGACTGCAGATCATGACGATGGAAACGGCCACGAGCAGCGCAGCGAAAGTCATGAAAATCATCTCGCTCAACGTCGGCCTGCCGCGCCAGTTCAATTATCACAACCGCGACGTCATCACGAGCATCTTCAAGTCCCCGGTCACCGGACCTCGCCTGCTCCGCCGCATGAATATCGACGGCGATTGCCAGGCCGACCTGAGCGTGCACGGCGGAAAAAACAAGGCCGTCTACGCCTATCCCTCCGAGCACTACGACTACTGGCGCGAACAGCTTCCGGAATACGAATTCGCGTGGGGAAATTTCGGCGAGAATTTCACGACAGAGGGTCTGCTGGAGGAAAGCGCTTTCATCGGCGATCAGTACCGCGTCGGCGAAGCCACCGTGAAAGTCGTGCAGCCGCGCCTGCCCTGCTACAAACTTGGATTGCGTTTCGACCGCCCCGACATGGTCAAGCGGTTCCTGCTCAGCCGCCGCTCGGGAGTTTATTTCTCAGTGGTCGAAGAAGGTATGGTCAACTCGGGCGATACTCTCGAGCGCGTCCACGAAGACGAGCGCCGCATCAGCATCGCCGACATCAACCGCACCTACGTCGAGCCGGAAAAAAACCATGTTCTCCTGCGCCGCATCGTCGACGAACAAGTCCTGCCCCAAAGCCTTCACGTCGAATTCAGCGAAATCCTTTCGACTTTGCCGCGGTAGCTCGCGTTTTGGCCACGATTATTTTGTGTAGGTCTTTGAGAAATTATTGCGGGAATTTGTGACGGTCATCGTCCCGTCCGGCTCGGCCGCGACCTTGATGTAGTTGCCCTGGTCCGCGCCGCCGACATTGGCGATGAACTTTTCGTCCACGTTGTGGTCTTTGTCGCCCTGGATGGAATAGTGCAGCTGCCAGAAATCCTCGAGTCCCGGCGAATCGTGCACGATCTGCCAGGCCACGGGATGGCCGCCTTTGATTGCGCCGTTGTTCATCACCGCCACGCGCGGGTGCAGCATGTGCACGATGGCGCGGGCGTTTGAGCCGTCGCCCGTGCCGGGATGCGCGGTTCCGTGGTGCGTCACCTGATAGAGATCCACCGTGCCGATCAGGTTGTTCGGGCACGCCAGACCGAGTTCTTTCAGGTTGGTCAGGTCCCCGAGGTCGATGAACCGGAATTTACCGAAGGTGATCAGGACGCCGACGGATTGGGAATTCTCGCTAGGCTCGGGCCCTACTTTCGGTTCGGAATCGCATAGCGGATTCGGCTGGCCGGCGCCGGGCAGCGGTTCCGTGATTCGCGCGCCCGCCGAAGTGAGCACCTGCACGTGGATGCCTTTCAGCGGCAGCACGTCGCCGGGCTTCACGGTGACGCGCTTGGCCCGCACCGCCACCGCCAGATAGCCGTTATAGGTGCGCGTGGTATCCGCGTCAGTCTCGAAGTTGGCGCCGTGATCGAAAAACGTGCCGATTTTCATCTTCGCGGCCAGCTGCGGCACTCCGCCGGCATGATCGGCGTGGTAATGCGTAATGATCAGGTCGTCGATGTGGTCGATGCCGGCCGATTTCGCGGCGGCGACGATGCGGTCCGCGTCGCGACCGTTGAAATCGTCCCAGCCCGTGTCGATCAGCAGCGATTCGCCCTGCGGATCGACGATCAAGGTCGACTGGCCGCCTTCGACATCGATGAAATAGATCTGCAGCGGCTTTAGCGCGCCCGCCGCAGGCGCTAGCCAGAAGTATGCAGCGAGAAAGGCAGCGGTGATCAATGTCCGGTTGGCGATGTGGCGCATGCGGAGCTCCGAATGAGTGTAATCCGCGTGAAACAATCGCGGCGCAACAATTGTACTCGAACCTCTACTCGAACGTGTTCGGAGACATATACCGGAACGGTGCAGCGATCCGCATGTACTCATCGGTCTTTCTGATTGTTACGATCGGAACAGGCGCTCGCCACGCGCCCGCTTTGCCATTATCATGAATGTCAGCGGGCGCGCTGCGGCCTCGGGGTAGGCGCGATTCATCGTCGATCGCGCGAAGGGACGCGGCCGGAGAAAATACGGTGAGCGCGAACGACAAAATCGGAATCCTGACCGGCGGCGGCGACGTCCCGGGGTTGAATCCCGTAATCAAATCCGTCGTTTACGGAGGCAGCGAAATTCGCCGGCCCGTCGTCGGCATCCGTCGGGGCTGGGCTGGACTGACGTACATGACCGACGCGGAAGACCCGAACTACATCCGCGAGCTCACACGCGACAACACGCGCACCATTGACCGCACCGGCGGCACTATTCTGCACACGTCGCGAACGAACCCGCGCCGAGTACCCGAATCGAAGCTTCCGAAACATCTCCCGAAAGATCAGCTGAAAAAACTCCCGTTTGACGGCAAGACCTACGATCTCACATCGATCGTGCTGTCGAATCTTGAAAAGCTCGGCATCGGCTACCTGGTGGCGATCGGTGGAGACGACACGCTGAGCTTCGCGTCCGTGCTGTCGGCGGCGGGATTTCCAGTGGTCGCGATTCCGAAGACCATGGACAACGATGTGCAAGGCACGGAGTATTGCATCGGCTTTTCGACGGCGGTGACGCGCGCGAAGCAGTCGATCACGCGGCAACGCACTACGGTGGGATCACACGAGCGCATCGGGATATTCCGCATTTTTGGCCGCGACGCAGGATTCACGGCGCTCTATACCGCATACGTCACGTCGACGCGCTGCCTGATTCCCGAGCATCCTTTCGAGCTCGATCGCGTCTGCGGCCTGCTGATGGAGGACAAGGCGAACAATCCGAGCAATTACGCGCTGATCGTCGTCTCCGAAGGCGCCATCTGGACGCAGGGTGAGGTGAAGGAATTCGGCGAGGCGGATGCTTACGGTCACAAGAAAAAAATGGATATCGGCGTCGCGCTCGCGGACGAAGTGCAGAAACGAACCGGGCAGGAGACCATGGTCAGCGAGCTGACTTACGACCTGCGGAGCGGCGAGCCGGATTCGATCGACCAGATCGTGGCCACCACGTTCGCCAACATTGCCGTCGAGCTGATCCGCGAGGGCGTCAGCGGCCGGATGGTCGGCGTGCAGAACGGCTGCTATGTGCACACCGCTCTGCCGGATGTGAGCAAGGGCGCGCGCAAAGTGGATGTTGCCGCGCTTTACAACACCGATCGCTACCGCCCGAATTACCACTCCAAGCTCGGCGCCCCGCTATTTTTCACGGGGTCGTGACCGCAGTCGCGCCTTAGGCGTTCCCTTTTTCGCGCATGGAAACCGCGTCCCACATGCGAACCAGATAACCATCCGGATCGTGCAGTTCCGCTCCGTAGCCCCAGAAGTGGCGCTTCGGTTCATGGAGAAAAGTGACGCCTTGCGCGACAAGCTCGCGATGCGTGCGCTCCACATCGCCGACTTGAATGGTCCGCGAGCATTTTTCGCCGGCCAGCGGAGCCTTGGCATTCTGAAGGAAGATGGTGAAATCGTGGTCATCCTGAATGGCGGAAAATCCCGCCGCGAGATTCTCGAATTCGAGTTTGAACCCGAGGTTTTTCAGATACCAATCGCGCGACGCGGCGCAATCGGACACTGGAAGCGCCATATGGTCGAACTTCATGAATCGTCCTTCCCCTGGGCTGCATCCAATTCGAGCCCGGCAACCTGCATGGACGTAACTTGTGGTTTTCGAGTATAATGAAATTTCCCCGCTGGCCTAGCGACGCGAACGTAACACCGGGCTTCACTTCGCGCAGACCGGCCTGCTGAGACAGGAGCTTTTCCATGAAAGAAGGCATTCATCCGGATTATCACGTCGTGACGGTGCACTGCGCCTGCGGCAGCCAGTTTGAGACGCGCTCGACCATCAAGGGCAACATGATCCGCACGGAAATCTGCTCGAACTGCCACCCGTTTTTCACCGGCAAACAGAAGCTGATCGACACGGCCGGCCGCGTGGAACGCTTCACCAAGAAGTACGCGGACAAAAAAGCCTCCATGGCGGCCGCGAAGAAGTAGCCGCCCGCGAATAGGCAGCCTCTCGTTTCTTTTTTCGCGACCTCGCCTATGTAGTCGAAGAGAGATTCTTCGACTGCGTGGCAGGACGTTCCGCTGCGCGGAACGGGGCAAAACCATCCTGCCACTCCGCTCAGAATGACGACATGCGGCGTATAATGCCGTGAAGATGGCCACGCGATTGTCCCCCATTCCCGACTCGCCCCCAGGATCGCAGGTGGAAACAGCGGCGCCGCGCGTGACTCTGCGCAATGCGTTCGCGCACCCGATGAATTCGGCGATTGCGGCGGCGCGGACGTGCTATTCACCGCATTTGGTGGCGCCCGAGGAAGTGACCGAAAAGCAGCGTGTAACCATCGGCGCGGGCACGTATTTCGGCGGGCATCACACGGTCTACCAGCACGCGCATTTCGAATTCGGGCTCGAAAATGTGAGCCGGCAATTCGTCTGGTCGTTCCTGCACGCGCATCCTTTTTATAATTCCGAGCAGCAGAGCCAGCGCTACGTGCGGCTGGATCGGGCGCAGGCCTATGTTCCGTCGACGAGCGCGGAATTCGGCGCGGACGAGCGCGCGGTTTATGAGCGCGCGGTGGCGCGGGCGTGGGACCACTACCGCGAGCTGACACGCGTGCTGGAGCCAACGGCGCGCGAGATTCTGGGCGACATTTGGCACGTCGGCGACATGTCCCATCCCAAGCGCGTGCAGAAAGTAGCGCGGCAATCGGAAAAGCGGGCGATCGAGGTGGCGCGCTACGTCCTGCCGGTAGCTGCGTTCACCACCATGGTGCACACCATTTCCGGGATCGTGCTCTACCGGTTATGGCGCATGCAGGCGGCGAACGACACGCCGAGCGAGGCGCGGCACGTAATCGGTGAGATGGTGGCGCGCGTGCGCGAAGTAGACGCGGAATTTTTCGATCGCTGCGACCAGGGCGCGATGGACGACATGCCGGAGTGGCGCACGCCGACCGCGCTCCACGACGGCGAAGCGTTCACTCGCGAATTCGACGCGAAGCTCTGCGGCCTGACGTCGCAGCTCGTGGACTATTCCCCGCGCGCGGTGCAGGCGATCGGCGAAGCGTATCGCGCGGTGATGGGACTGACGGCAGCGGAGTGCGACGACGCCGAAGCGCTCGATCGCGTGATGAATCCAGCGCGAAATCCTTACCGGCGCGAGACTCTGAACGTCGGCGTGCACGCGCCGATCATGCGCACTCTCGACCATGCGCACTTCACGTTTGCGAAGAAAATCAGCCATACAGCGGATAGCCAAGACCAGCGGCATCGCATGGTGCCCGGTTCACGCCCGCTGCTGACGCTGGCCGACACGCGCTCGGCGGATTACATCACGCCCATGCTGATTCGCGACAATCCGCGAGCGCTCGAAATTTACCAGCTGGCAATGGAAGAAGCGTGGACCGCCAAGAACGAATTGGTCGATCACGGCGTGCCGCGTGAATTTGCGCTCTACCTTCTTCCGAATGCGAAGTCGATTCGGCTGGTGGAATCGGGCTCGCTGCTGCACCTGCTGCACAAATGGACCATGCGCACGTGTTTTAACGCGCAGGAAGAAATTTACCAGGCGTCGATTGAAGAAGTGCAGCAGGTGCGCAAGGCGCTGCCGGCGCTTGGTCGCTATGTCGGGCCGCCGTGCTATTTGCGCGCGGGGATTTCGACTCCGATCTGCACGGAGGGCTCGCATTTTTGCGGCGTGAAAGTCTGGCTGGATTTTCCCAACATCGAACGGCACATATAGTTCGCTCCACAACTCCGAGAAAAGTTCATCACTGCAGAGACGCCAGGCGAGCTGAGAAATCAGCGCAATCGGCCGAAGAGGGATCGCTCGCCTCTGAAAGGTTCGGGATGCCAACGAACAGCAAGGCCGCTCAGACGGGAATTTCGGGGACTGCGGCGATGAGAGCTTGGGTGTAGGGATGTTGCGGCGCGTGCAGGACTTGATCGGCGGTGCCGGATTCGACGAATTTGCCGGCTTGCATCACGGAGACGCGCGTGGCGAGCTGCGCGACGACGGGCAGGCTGTGCGAAATCAGGATCAGCGTGAGCGAAAACTCGCGGCGCAGGCGGTCGAGGAGCGCCAGGATTTGAGCGCCGACGGAAACATCGAGAGCGGAAACCGGTTCGTCGGCGACGACAAGCTCGGGGCGCAGAATCAGCGCGCGGGCGATGCCGATGCGCTGGCGCTGGCCTCCGGAAAATTCGTGCGGGAATCGTTCGAGGGCTTGGTCGCCCATGCCGACGGCGGCGAGGATTTGCGCAGCCCGCGTGTTGCGATCGGCGCGCGAAAGGCGCGGCTCGTGAATGGCGAGCGGCTCGCCGACAATCGCGCCGACGCGCATGCGTGAATTGAGAGACGCGATCGGATCCTGAAACACCATTTGGATCCGCCGCCGCAGTCCGCGCAAGTCGGCGCCGCGAGCGCCGCGCCAATCCTGCCCACGAAAACGCATCTCGCCGGAATCGGGTTCGATCAGCCGCAGCAGCATGCGCGCAAGCGTGGTCTTGCCGCATCCAGATTCGCCCACGATGCCCAGCGTTTCGCCGGGATTGAGTGAAAAGCTGACGCCGTCGACGCCCACCGCGCCGCCCATCGAGCGCGTGGGATCGCCTTCGGCGCGATGAAGCAGAGATCCCGCGATGGCGTAGCGTTTGCGCAGGTCGCGAACCTCGAGCAGGGCGCCTTCGGCCATTATTTGCTGGTTTCCCTGACCAAGATACACCGCGCGCGATGATTTTCGGACGCGCCGGCGGCAGGAATCAGCGCCGGTACCGCGGCGTCACATTCCGCGATGTGTTTCGCGCAGCGCGGTGAAAATGCGCAGCCAGCAGGAAGCGCCGAGAGCGGAGGAACGGTGCCGGAAATGGCGACGAGCTTTTCGCGTGCCAGACGCGGCGCCGCGCGGAGCAAAGCTTCGGTGTAAGGATGCCGCGGATGGCGCAATACTTCTTGCGTGGGGCCTTGCTCGACCACGCGTCCGGCATACATCACCGCGACGCGATCGGCAATTTGCGCGACGACGCCGAAATCGTGAGTGATGAAAATCATCGAGAGCTTTAACTCACGGCCGAGCGTGGCGAGCAGCTCGAGGATTTGCTTTTGCACCGTGACGTCGAGCGCGGTGGTGGGTTCGTCCGCAATCAGCACGCGCGGTCCAGGAGCTAGGGCCATGGCGATCATGGCGCGCTGGCGGAGGCCGCCGGAAAGTTCGTGAGGATATTGACGGGCCCTGTTCGCGGGCTCGGGAATGGCGGCGCGCTCGAGCGACTCGATCGCACGGCGCTGAACTTCGCTGGACGGCAGGCGCGGATCGTGGACGCGAATGGCCTCCTCGATCTGCGGGCCGATGCGGAGGACGGGATTGAGCGCGGTCATGGGCTCCTGAAAAACCATGGCGATTTCGCCGCCGCGCAGCTGCCACATTAGTTTGCGCGATGCGGTCAGAAGATTGTTTCCCGCGGCTGCAGACGATGCGTGCCGGTTTCCGTTTCCGTTGGCACCGCGAGGGCTCAGCCATGCTTCGCCGGTGAGACGCGCGCCTTTCGGTTCGAGCCCCATCAGCGCGAGCGCCAGCATTGTCTTGCCCGAGCCGGATTCCCCGACAATGCCGAGCGTCTCGCCCGCGCCGAGAGCGAACGAGACATCGTTCACCGGCCGAATCCAGCCAGCTTGCGTCGGCAGCTCCACCGTAAGGCCACGGACGTCGAGATTCGTCGCCATACGAACATGATATGTCTGGTGAGATAGGGACGGCGAGATTTTGCGGCGGGAATTTCGCGGGCACAGCCAGGAAATGCTCTAGCGACGAGCGACGGGGATCACGAACCTGAGCGCGGTGTGGGTTTCGGAGAAGCGGCAGATTTTGTTGTCGGTGAAGCCGGCGGATTTTCCGGCGGCCATCACGTCGGCTTCGCGGATGTGCTGCTGTCCTTTCGGATAAACCACCCAGATCGCGCCATGGCGCTGGATGTGCGGCTCGAGCGATGAAATTTGCGCGAGAGATTTCAGATTGTCGGCGGCCAGGAAGATCAGATCGGAGTTCTTTTGCGGTTTGCCGTGCGAGGCTTCGACCGGGGCTGCAGCGAGATCCTTCAGAAACGCTGGATCGCTGACGCCAAGCACGCTGACGCGCTGGCCGGCCTTCACGCCCAGTTTATCCAGCAGTGCGCGATGGGAATAATCGCGCTCGGGCTCGCGCGTTTTTGGAGCAGCTTTGGACGGCACAGGCACTCCTTGCGAAAAACGGGCGGATTATATTACGTTTTCGAGCTGCACGAATCAGTGCGCGAGGGATGCGACGATGAACAAGCCGAGAGAGAACAAGCGATCGAAGGACGAAGCGGTGAAGGCGACGACCGGAAAGGCGTGGCCGGAGTGGTTCAAAATACTCGACAAAGCGGGCGCGAAAACAATGCGGCATCAGGAAATCACCACGATTCTGCACGAGCAGGGCGTGGGTCCCTGGTGGGGACAGATGGTGGCAGTCGCCTACGAGCGCGAGCGCGGGTTGCGCGAAAAATTCCAGAAATGCACCGGTGAATTCAGCACGTCGGGCAGCCGGACGATTGCAGCGCCCATGGGGAAAGCATTCACGGCCTGGACTGACGAAAGGCTGCGGAAGAAATGGCTACCGGACGGGAAGCTCGAGATTACGACGGCCACGCCGGGGAAATATGTGCGCGGCCGATGGGGTGACTCGCGGCTCAGCGTCGGATTCATCGGTAAAGGCCCCGCGAAGACGCAGGTCGCCGTGGATCACGGGAAGCTTGCGAACTCGAAGGAATCCGCAAGGATGAAATCGTACTGGTTTGCGGCGCTAAACAACTTGCAGGGACTGCTTGAGGGATAGTCCGAGCGGATGTTTCAGTTGTAGGGGCGGGTTTGAAACCCGCCCCTACCAAACCTGCCGAATCAATAATCGTTTGCGGAGCCTTCGAGGAAGGCGCGAAGCTTGCGCGAGCGCGACGGGTGACGCAGCTTGCGCAGCGCTTTCGCTTCGATCTGGCGGATGCGTTCGCGCGTGACGGCGAACGACTGGCCGACTTCCTCGAGCGTGTGCTCGCTGCCGTCGTCGAGGCCGAAACGCATTTTGATCACTTTTTCCTCGCGCGGCGTCAGCGTCTTCAGCACGGAGGAAGTCTGTTCCTTCAAGCTGAGGTTGATCACGGCGTCCGAGGGTGAGACCACGGCCTTGTCCTCGATGAAATCGCCAAGATGCGAATCTTCCTCTTCGCCGATGGGGGTCTCGAGTGAAATCGGCTCCTGCGCGATCTTCAGAATCTTGCGGACTTTCGCGACGGGGATGTCCATCCGCTTCGCGATTTCTTCCGAGGTAGGCTCGCGGCCGAGCTCCTGCACCAGCTGGCGCTGCGTGCGCACCAACTTGTTGATCGTTTCGATCATGTGCACGGGGATGCGGATGGTGCGGGCCTGATCGGCGATGGCGCGCGTGATAGCCTGGCGAATCCACCAGGTTGCATACGTTGAAAACTTATAGCCGCGGCGCCATTCGAATTTGTCCACCGCTTTCATCAGGCCGATGTTGCCTTCCTGAATCAGGTCGAGGAACTGCAAGCCGCGGTTG
Organism: uncultured Acidobacteriota bacterium; assembly: GCA_963800535.1. GTDB lineage: Bacteria > Acidobacteriota > Terriglobia > Acidiferrales > UBA7541 > Palsa-295. The sequence continues at coordinate 602,306 of CAWDBK010000009.1, read as the reverse complement.
GTATATTTCTTGGCGATGGAAACGACCAAGCGTAGGTTCGCTTCGATCAGCTCGTCCTTGGCCTGCGCGGCCTCGGCTTCGCCGCGAAGGATGACGCCGATGGCGCGCTTCAGCTCCGCAGGGCTTACTTCGGTGGCGACTTCGATCTCGCCCATTTCCTGTTTGCGCGCGCGCAGATCCTTGCGGGCCTCAGCCTGTACATCGCCCTTGGAAGCTTCCACGCGGCGTTCGAGCTTCACCGTCTCGCGTTCGAGGAAGTGAACGCGCTCGACGGTCTGGTGAATCTTGTCGATCAACCGCTTCTTTTCGAGCGGATTGAAATCCAGCTCGCGCATCAGTCCGGACATTTCGATACGAGTGCGCGACACCGCGTACTTCGCATGCAGGTAGGAGCGCTTCTTGGCCCGCGGAATCTTTTCGAGTTTCGCGGCCAGCTTCATCGCCAGCAGGTAGAGCTTGGCGATCTTGTCGATCTGCTTCAGCGTTTCCTTGGTCTTGGCTTCGATCTTTTCTTCGGTAAGCTCTTCGTCGTCAAACTGCACGATTTCCTTGATCGAGCGAGAGCCGTTGCGAAGATCGTCGCCGACCTGCAGCAGTTCTTTCAGAATCAGCGGGGCGCGCGTGATCGTCTTCAGGACGAGCAGCTGCCCGCGCTCGATGCGCTTGGCGATGGCCACCTCGCCTTCGCGCGTCAGCAGTGGCACGGTGCCCATCTCGCGCAGATACATGCGGACGGGGTCGTTCGTTTTTTCCAGTGTGCCGGGCGTGAGGTCGAGATCGCCGTCTTCGGAAGCGGCCGCCTGTGCCGGCGAGTCGTCCTTCGGGGGTTCGGCTCCGCCATCGCCATCCGCGGCGGCCAACGCGGCCTTCGCCGTCGAAAGATCCTCGTACACGTCGATGCCGTAGCGCTCGAATGTCGAGAGCAGATCGTCGATTTCTTCCGAGGAATGAACCTCGGCCGGCAAAATGTCATTCACCTCGTCATAGAGCAGGTAGCCCCGCTCCTTGCCCATGGCGATGAGTTGCCTTACCTGATCGTATTTTTCTTCAAGAGCCAGCGTCACGCATTCTCTCCAATATGGCTAATCGGCCCGTCGTCCCGGAATTCCAAGCGTGAGCATCCCCGTTGGGACACCCCGGCGCACACTTGATATATATACGTTTGGACGGATAAATGAGGCGATCCCCTGAATTCAATCCGGAACTTCAATATCGCACGCACTCAACTTCCCCGCGCCCTACGGGTACAACTGCATTAGATGCAATATAAACGCCGCCCGTTTCCCCCAAAACCCTACAATACTATAATAATCGGCCGGAAACCGTCAACGCATTGCCGTAAGTGAAACATCCTGTTTCGGTTGCAGGACGGAGCCGAACGCGCTCCGGCCCGCGGACTAGGACGTATGGCAGGCTCGGATGCCTTGCTTCTCGAAATACTTCTGGTGGTACTCCTCGGCACGATAAAACACCGGCGCGGCCGCAATTTGCGTCACAATCGGCCGTTTGAAGATCCCTGATTTTCCAAGCGCGGCCACGGCCTCACGCGCCTCCGCTTCTTGCGTGGCATCATGAAAGAAGATAGCCGAGCGGTACTGCGTGCCGTAATCCGGACCTTGCCGGTTGAGTTGCGTGGGATCGTGGCTCTGGAAAAAAACCGCCAGCAGTTCCTTGTACGAGACTTGGTTCGGATCGAAATCAACCTCCACCGCTTCGGCGTGGCCAGTAGTATTCGCGCAAACGTCCTTGTAGGTGGGGTTCTCGGTGTGGCCACCGATGTAGCCGACGGCGGTGGAGACGACGCCCTTGACCTGCCGGAACGCATCCTCGACGCCCCAAAAACAACCCGCTGCAAACGTCGCTTTTGCCATGGTGCAGACTCCCTTCGGTATCAATACGTTTGATGCACGCCATACTGCCACAGGCGCGGCGCGCGGTCGAGCACAGGCGCGCGCCAGCGCCTCAAATTTACAGCCCTAGATCGAATTTGTTTCGCCAGAATGGCGTGGGGAAGTGATTACAAACGATTAGACGTCGAAGAGCCTGTTTGGTCGCAGGAAATTGAGGCGATTTCGGGCGAGTTTAGCCGATTTTAGGGGCTATTCACCCACTCCTGGCGGGTGCCGACCAAAGTCTCGTCTTTTGGTGGCGCTGCGACTTGCGTGCGCTCGAAGATTCTTTCCAGGATCTCCGGAATTTCAAAGACGGCGCGATTGTGCATGGCAGCGGCATTCGCGCGGTATCGGGCTAGCGCCGGCGGCTCGATCATCTGCGCCACCGCCTGGTCAATCTTGGCGAAGCTAGGCAGCACAATGCCGACCTGCTTTTCTTTGATAAAAGTGGCGTTGTAGCGCTCCTGGGGCAGCGTCCACGCGTTGCACTCCACGATCACCGGCAGTTGTTTCGCCAGCGCCTCGCTGACGCTTCCCGGCCCCGGCTTGCCTATGAAGAAATCCGCAAGCTCCATGTACTCATTCACGCGAGTTGTAAAACCTTCCACAAAAATCGGCATGCGCGATTTTCGGGCCCGTAAGGCATTTGCGAGCTTCTCATTTTTTCCGCAGATGTAAATCATCTGGGCACTTAGATTGGAGCCATCCAGGCGCTCGGCGATTTCGAGCATGACCTTTGCGCCGTACCCTCCGAATAGCACAAGCCCCGTCGGAAGATCGGGCCGCAGGCCCAGACGCACGCGGGCGGCCGCGCGATCCGCGATCGGCGCGTCGTAAAATCGCGGATGCAAAATCATTCCGGAGGCGCGAAAGATGTGGTCGTCGGAATTCCCCAATTCACGTGCCTGCTCCACCGCGCGGTCGGAGCCGCAGATCAAATACTGGTGATCGCTCTCGATCCAAAAATGCGGCGGATAGTCCGCGATGTCGGTGAGAATTGTTACAAACGGGCGACCTGGAAAAGCGCGCCCCAGGCTTTCGCCCATCGCGCGATTGAAATGCGGCACAAATGACACAACCATGTCCGGCTGTGTCGCCTCCCAGTGCGATTCCATCAGGCGCACGGTCGGACGGTGATACAGCCGCACTGTGGCCTGAAGCACACGCAGCAGCTGAGGGCTGCCGAGCGTCCATCCGCGCCGCAGCATCGTGTTGTAAATGTCCTGAATCCGGATGTTTGCATACTTCTTGGCGATGTCGAGGGAGTCGAGTAGTTCCTGCAGGTTGGTTAACTGGATTTCCCAGGGACGCTGCCGGGTCTGGATGGCCATTTGAAGCGCGGTTGCCGCCGCGCGATGGCCCCCGCCGGCGTCGAAGAATCCGAACTCAATCCGCTGCACTTAGCGTTGCTCCATAGGAGCCGCAGTCTGGCAGCCGAATGTGAATAGATGCTTAAGTTATGTTAAAAGCCGGAAGCATGTGTAGAATAAGTTAACTACCTGTATTTTCAGAATCTTAGCGGCACTGTCATCAGTGCGTAACGCTGTGAATTTACTGTGGAAATCGTGAAATGCGATATGCACGTCCACTCGTACTTCTCCGGCGCCTGCACCACGCCGTTCGTCGGTGCATTCTGCCGGGAATGTTATAGCGATCCGCACGAGGTCCGCGAAGTTCTGAAGGCACGCGGCATGAACCTCTTCACGTTAACCGACCACGACTCGATCGAAGGCTCCGAAGCACTGCGATCCGATCCGAATTTCTTTCTCAGCGAGGAGCTCACGTGCCGGATGCCCAGCGGTACGGAAATCCATATCGGCGTCTACGACTTCCATGAGCGCCAGCACGCGCAGCTCCTGGCCAGGCGGAATGATCTGGTCTCACTGCTGATGTATCTGAGCGAGCGGCGGATCTTCTTCAGCATCAACCACGTTTTCTCCGCGGTCACCGGACCGCGCGAGGCCGAGGACTTTGCCTGGTTTCAGGAGTATTTCCCGGCGGTTGAGACGCGGAACAGCCACATGCTCGAGGCCACCAACCGGCATGCGGCCAAGCTGGCGCACCGCTGGGACAAGATTGCCATCGGCGGAAGCGACGCGCATGCGTTGCCGTCCGTCGGAACCGCCTGGACCGAAGTGCCGGGCGCGCGCGACAAGGAAGAATTCTTCGCGGGGCTCAAGGCCGGTAGAGGCCGCGTAGGCGGCGAATCGGGCAGCTTCGCGAAACTGACGCGCGATTGCTTCAAGATCGGCGTGGAAATGATCCGCGAGAAATCGTGGACCGCCGTAATCGCGCCGCTGGCCCCGCTGGTTCCCGTAATCACCTACCTGAATTACCGGGATGAACGCGCCTTCAGCGCCCGCTGGGCCTCCGAAATTCTGCATCAGCCAAAAGACCGCAAACGTTCCCGTTGGGTGGCCATTCCGCAGCGCGCGGCCGAGGAGTGGGTATGACTGTCGCCAAGGCTGTCTGGGATCAGATCAGTTCCAACGACTACCGCCTGATGCGCCGCGTGCACCGCTGGCGCGCACCGCGGTGGTTCCGCATTCTGATGATCGTGGCCACACGGGGAGGCGACGGATGGCTTTGGTACGCGCTCGGGCTGATTCTGGTGATCTACGGTGGAGAGCAGCGCTTCGCCGCCATCGGGGCGGGCGCTTCCGCCGCCGTGGCGGGGATTTTTCTGTTCCGCGCCCTCAAGCGCACCAGCCGCCGCAAAAGGCCGTGCGAAATTGAGCCGCACTGCTGGGCTTCGATCCTGCCGCCGGATAAGTATTCGTTTCCATCGGGCCACTCGATCACCGCGTTTGCCGTGGCCGTTTCTCTGGGCCTCTTCTACCCGTTCCTCTGGAGCTTGTTGATCGTGGTCGCGTTTCTGATTGCTGCGTCGCGGATCATTCTCGGCATGCATTTCCTCAGCGACGTGCTGGCGGGTTCCCTGATCGGTGGCACGCTCGGAGTGGCCAGCTACCACCTCTTCACGCTGCTATAAGCGGATCAGCGCGCGCTACGCTTTACCCTCTGCGGGCTTTCGTCCGGCGGGCAACGGTTTCGGAACCACGGGCGCGACAGCAGATTCCGGTATCTGTTTTTTCCTCAGCAAGTCGACAACAGCTTTGTAAATCCGCGCGCGCACCTCAAATCGCTCATTGGCCCGGGTGATATAACGCAGCACCACGGTGATTCCGCTGCCGCTGGGCCGCACGCTGAGCGAGGGAGCTGCAGTAAACGCGCGCTTTTCATGGCTGGATACCACGCGATTCCATTCGCCCTCGGCAATCTTTGCGTTCGCGTCGGTTTCGTCCGCCGCGATCTTCTGTAGGGCTTCGCTAGTCGCGTAAGGATCGGCGTTTTCCGGCACCTGCACTTCTATTTCGTCCCACAGCCACTGGCCGGAAGTCGAGAAATTGAAATAGTGGCCTTCGATGGCATAACTATTGACGAAGGAAACCTTTCGTCCCGTCGGATGCCCCGCATCAGTCCAATTTCCGGTTTCCAGCATCACCGTGTGCAGTAGGCCGACCTTCAATACCTCTCCCGCGACGCCGTTGATTTCCACCCAATCTCCGGCGCGCAGCCCATCCTCACCCATCAGCACGAACCAACCGAAAAACCCGACGATGAAGTCTTTCATCGCCACGGTGACTCCCGCGCCGGCCAAGGCGAGCACGGTGGCCAGGTTCGTCGGGATGCCGAAAATAACCAGCAATATTGAAAGTATGCCGATCAGTTGCAGCGTGAAGACGATCAGCACGCGCATGGTATGAATCTCGCGCCGCTCCAGCGCGATCCCGGCGAAAATGCGCTGTATCAGATAATTCAAGGCCATCAGCACCACGGCGATCAGCAGTACCCAGAAGGTGCCGACGAAAATCTCGTGCAGAAAATTCTTGGCGCGGGCTTCCACGATGTCCGACCAGTTCGCGTACACCGCGGCGAGCTGCTGTTCGGTCTCAATACGTTTGCCGATGTCGGACAGGTTCTTTTTGTCTTCGGTTTGCCGACGCAGCCGGACGAGTGGAGTATCGGTGTCCGGCGTCGCGGGCTGTGCGGGTGCACTCGCCGTCCCGTTCGCGGCAGGTGCCGCAGCGGCGCTCTGAACGGGCGAACTTCCGGATTCGATGCTCTGCTCAATCGCTGCGTGTGCGGATGAAAGCGCCGCGGCGCGGCCGTTCGCGTCCCCGCGCGCTTGTGCCAGCAGCTTTTCCTTGTTGTTCAGCGACCACCACGCGCGCACGTCCGCGGCGATGCTTCTGGACTGCGTCAATTCGATAGACGGAGCCGAGCCTGCGGGCGGTCCCACTTGCAGTGCCGCTTCGGCATTTCCGGTGCTCTTGCGCTGATCGATCAACCGCTGGATCGCGGTCTGGCGATCGCCGCCCAGCCGCAGAAGTTCTTGCTGCGCGTCCTCCAGATCGTCCTGATCGAGCGCGAGTTGCGCTTGGGCGATGCCGATCAGGTTTTGCAAATCGTCCTTTGCGCTGCCGTTGGAATGCGCCGCAATGGCTGTGAATTGGGTAATCCTCGCCTGATCGGCGGCTATCGCTGCGGACGCCGATTTCACCCGCGCGGCGACCTGCCGGGTCTGCGGGGTGAGCGGAGCGGGATTTTCGACCGCGTCGTGCAGTGCCGCAGAAAACGCGAGATCGACGGAGTGGTCCCCGAGCCGTAGGGCCTGCGTAGCGTAGTCCTGCTCGAGATGCGTGATGGCCAGCGGCGCCAGTTGTTGCGCCGTGTCCAGCGCGTGCGTGTCCACGGCGTTCGAAGCGGTTTTGGAAGCCTGGCGCATCGCGCGCAGCCGCTCGCGATAATCCGTCCAGCTGTGCGTGAAAATCACTGCAGCCAATGCGGCCAGCAGCAGCGTCAGCAGCACGGTCCAGATCGCCTTCTCGTAGTTTTTCATGACGGGTGGGCTGGGTTCCCACAATTCTAATACGCTGGAACGCCGCGCGGCTTGAAATTCGCCTTCACCTGGCGCGTTCACGGGTGGAACTTGACGCTTGGCGCTTCCCGAGCGGACAATCTTGGCCGGCCCCGCTGCCGAACATGTCGAAGACTCGCGAAAAATCCAGCCGGCACCAAATCGCCGGTGGCGGCCCCTCTGCAAAAGAACGCCTGGCGGCCGGAAAAGCGCTTCGCGACCGCCTCCCGCGATCCTCTCAAGGGCAATGGAAACCCGCGCCGAATCGCCCCGATCCCATCCATTTGCTAAAGCACTCCGATCGCGGCCGTTTGGAGTCGCTGCTGCCGATTCGCTACGCCCGCATGAAGCAATCGCCTTTCGGATTCTTCCGTGGCTCGGCGGCGCTGATGGTTGCCGATCTTTCCAGTACTGCGTCTACCGGCCTCCGGGTACAAGCCTGCGGCGATTGCCACATCGCAAATTTCGGCGGTTTCGGCAGCCCGGAGCGGCGGCTGGTTTTCGACATCAACGATTTCGATGAAACGCTCCCGGCGCCTTGGGAATGGGACGTGAAGCGCCTTGCGGCGAGCACCGTCCTCGCCGGCCGGGAGCTGGGCGTGGGCGACAAGCACTGCGGCTCGGCCGCGCGCGCCGCCGTGCGTTCCTATCGCGAGCACATGCGCGAATATTCCGAAATGCGCGCTCTGGAAGTCTGGTATTCGCATCTGGACGCGGAAGTTTTCATTGACGAAGCGCAATCCGCCGCCGCGCGCAAGCGCTGGAGCCGAATCGAGAAAAGCGCCCGGCTGCAGACCGCCGAACACGTATTCCCGAAAATTACCGCGCATAGGAACGGCTGCCTGCGCATCATCGACATGCCGCCGCTGGTCTATCACCCGCCGGAAATCGCCAGCATCGGCAATCGCGTGCGCAAAATGTTCGAGCGCTACCGCCGCACGCTGCCGGAAGAGCGCCGCGTGGTCCTGGAGCGTTATCACGTGCTGGATATCGCGCGAAAAGTGGTCGGCATCGGCAGCGTGGGAACCCGTTGCGCCGTCGCTTTGCTTATGGCTGGGGCCGACGACCCACTGTTTCTGCAATTCAAGCAGGCGAATGAGTCCGTGCTCGCGCCGTATGCCGGCAAAAGCCGTTATTCGAATCAGGGCGAGCGCGTCGTCACCGGCCAGCGCATGCTGCAATCCGCCAGCGACGTCTTCCTCGGCTGGGCGCGCGACGACGACGGCTGCGATTATTATTTCCGCCAGCTGCGCGACATGCGCATGAAAATCGACGTGAGCCACATGTCGCACCAGGATTGGTTCGAATACGTGGAAATCTGCGGATGGGCGCTCGCACGGGCCCACGCCCGCACCGGCGATCCGGCGAAAATCGCGGGATATCTGGGGAAGAACGACACCTTCGACCACGCCATCGGCGCTTTCGCCCTGGCCTACGCCGACCAGGCCGAGCGCGACCATGCGCTGCTGGTGAAGGCGATCCGCGCCGGAAAAATCCACGCGGCCCACGCACAGGCCGATTCTTGAACTCGCAACGAGACCATCACAAATCCAGCGGAAGCGGATTTTTGCCGGTGATCAGCCGCGCCGAGCGGTCAAACGTGAAGTAGAACCACGCCAGCTGCAGGAAAATCAGCAGCTGATTTTGGTAGATCACGATGTAAAACAAGTGAACGAAAATCCAAATCAGCCACGCCGGCGCGCCGGAAATCTGCAGCCAGTTCAAATCCGCGATGGCTTTGCCGCGCCCGATCACCGCCAGATTGCCTTTGTCGAAGTAGTGGAACGGCTCGAGCGGTTTACCCCGCAGCCGGCGCACAATGGCCCGAGCCACGTAGTGGCCCTCTTGAATCGCCGGCGGGGCCACGCCCGGCAAAGGCTTGCCTCCCTGGTGGGTGAAAAGCGCCAGGTCGCCGATCACGAAAATCTCCGGATGCCCGGGCACCGTGCAGTCCGGCGCCACGATGATGCGCCCGGCTTTGTCGATCGGCGCGCCCGTCTGCCGCGCCACGCTTTCCGCCACCGGCGAACCCAGCACGCCCGCGGCCCACAAGATCGTCCGCGCCGGATGCAATTCCGTCGCATCGCTTCTGCGCACGGTTACTAGATCCTTTTCGATGTTCGTCACCATCGCGCCCGTGCGCACCGTCACGCCGAGCCTCTCGATCATTCTTTGCGCCGCCGCCGAAAGCTCTGGCGGGTATGCCGGCAACAGCCGGTCGCCGCCTTCGATCAGGAAAATTCTCGCGCTGGATGGATTGATGTGCCGGAAATCGTGCTTCAGCGTGTCGTTCGCAATCTCCGCCAGCGCGCCCGCCAGTTCCACTCCAGTCGGCCCGCCGCCCACGATCACGAACGTGGTCAGCATGCGCACTTTCTCAGGATCCGTTTCGCGCTCCGCGGTCTCAAACGCCAGCAGGATTCGCCGTCGCATGTCCGTCGCGTCCTCCACGGTTTTCAGTCCCGGCGCCCATTGCTCCCATTCCGGATGCCCTAAATATTGATGGCTCGATCCGGTCGCCACCACCAGCGTGTCGTACTCCACCGCGCCGTCGCTCAGGATCACCCGGCGGTTCGTGGCGTCGATTCCGGTAGCCTCGCCGAACAACACTTGGGTGTTCCGGTGATTTTTCAAGATGGTCCGCAGCGGAGCGGAAATATTGGCGGGAGAAAGCGAGCCGGTCGCCACCTGGTACAGCAGCGGCTGGAATAAATGATAGTTGCAGCGGTCGATCAGCGTCACCTGCACCGGCGCGCGTTTCAGACGCAGCGCCGCACTCAGCCCGCCGAAGCCCCCGCCCAGAATCACCACACGATGCAGATTTGCCATGCCCGGCTTTGCACCCACTCTATTGGATTCTACCTCGTGGCCGCTGGGTCCTGAAAAACGCCCCGAAATCTCATGCGGACCGTCGGGAAAACAGGATGTTCGGTTATCACATTCGTTTGTGCGCCAAATCACTGAGCCGAACTCCGTCGAGCCGTAGAATCGAGCTGTTTCTGGACAGGCGTCGGAAGTCCATGATAAGTAAGCGCTTCCAGGTGATCGCCAAGTACCAATCTCGGAAACAAGGCTTATGGAAGATTTATGTCTTCCTTATTCGATCTTGATGGCGTCGGCGTAGCCTCGCTCTCGGATATGGACCTCGGGGGCCCAATCCGAAGGAGGACTTCGATGATGCCCCTTCTACTGATCGTGACACTGGTGCCAACCCTGTCCTTTTACTGCTACGTCCTGGCGCAGTTCGTCCGCGAAGCAGGCCGCCGGCGGATGCATGACACCTGCGCTTTGATCGTGCCGCTGCGTTCGGAAACCGCGCGTCGCGGACGCCCTGCACAGGATCCGCCGATGCCGGTCTTCGCGCAGCAAACGCACCGGTTCCAGGCGGACGACCCGGACCGGATAAAGTTCGTAGTTACGCAACCGAAGAACCGCCTGGCTTCCTATCAGGGCGAAGCGACGACGCACTTGGCAGTCAAGCACACGGCGAAAGGATAGTTCGATGCTCGATCTCGTTTTCACCGGCTGCACGATTTTGTTTTTCTTGCTCGCCCTCGGCTATGTCTGGGCTTGCGACAAGTTGAAGTAAGGGAGACCCCGATGCTAGGCAACATCATTCTCTTGGCGATCAGCGTACTTACCGGCATGTACCTGCTCGCAGCTCTGCTTTGGCCGGAGAGGTTCTAAATCATGACTGCGATCGGTTGGTTCCAAATCGTTCTGTTTTTCGTCGTCCTGCTGGCCGTCACCAAGCCGCTGGGCGTTTTCATGACCCGCGTCTTTTCCGGCGAGCGTACCTTCCTCGATCCCGTGCTGCGGCCCGTCGAGCGCCTCGTCTATCGCTGCACTGGCGTCGACGAATCGCACGAAATGGACTGGAAGGAATATGCCGTCGCCATGCTGCTGTTCAGCGCCGTCAGCATGCTGCTTCTTTACTTGATTCAGCGCGTCCAAGGGATGCATTGGATGCCGTGGAATCCGCAGCATTTTACCAACGTCGAGCCGCATCTTGCATTGAACACCGCCGCGTCATTCACCACCAATACGAATTGGCAGAACTACGGCGGCGAATCAACCATGAGCTATTTCACGCAGATGGTCGGCTTGGCCTATCAGAACTTCGCCTCGGCAGCCGTCGGCATCGCGCTGGCCATCGCCGTTATTCGCGGCATTGCGCGCAAGGAATCGAAAACCATTGGCAACTTCTGGGTCGATACCACGCGCTGCATGCTTTGGGTGCTTCTCCCAGCATGCATCATCATCGCGCTCATCTTCGTTTCGCAGGGCATGATTCAGAATCTGAAACCCTACGACACCGCCAAGCTCCTGAATCCTCAGACCGTGCAAACCACGGGCGCCGACGGCAAAACCACCTCGCAGACCGTCACCGACCAAGTGATCCTGCAGGGCCCGGTCGCCTCGCAGGAAGCTATCAAGATTTTCGGCACCAATGGCGGCGGCTTCGTCAACGCCAACAGCGCCCATCCCTTCGAAAATCCCACGCCGCTCACGGATTTCATGCAGATCGTCATGATGCTCTCGCTCGGCAGCGGCCTCACCTACACGCTCGGCCGCATGACCGGCTCGCAGCGCCACGGTTGGGCCGTCTGGGCGGCAATGGCCCTGCTCTGCTTTGCGGGGGTCGCGTCGATTTATGCCGCGGAATCGCACGGCAATCCGCTGCTGCATGGCATCGACCAGCACGCCAGCGCCACGCAGCCCGGCGGTAATATGGAAGGCAAGGAAGTTCGCTTCGGCATCGCGAACACCGCGCTATTCGCCACCACCACCACGGACGCGAGCTGCGGCGCGGTCAACGGCATGCACGATTCGTTCACGCCGCTCGGCGGCATGATTCCGCTGATCAATATCATGATCGGCGAAGTGATCTTCGGCGGCGTCGGCGCGGGCCTTTACGGCATCGTCGTCTTCATCGTGATTTCGGTTTTCATTGCCGGGCTGATGGTCGGGCGCACGCCGGAATACCTGGGCAAGAAAATCGAAGCCTACGACGTGAAGATGGCCATGATCACCGTGCTGATCTTCTGCCTGCTGGTACTCGGCTTCACCGGATGGTCGATCGTCAAGTCCTACGGCACTTCGTCGATCAGCAACCCCGGCCCGCACGGCCTCACCCAAATTCTCTACGCCTACACTTCGATGGCCGGCAACAACGGTTCCGCGTTCGCCGGGCTCAACGGCAATACCCCCTGGTACAACGTCAGCGGCGCCTTCGACATGCTTTTCGGACGCTTCTTCATGGTGATCCCCGTGCTCGCCATGGCTGGCAATCTGGCGCGCAAGAAAATCGTGCCCGAATCGAGCGGCACTTTCCCGGTCACCACGCCGCTGTTCTCGTTCCTACTCGTATCCGTAATCCTGATCGTCAGCGCACTCACATTTTTCCCGGCGCTCAGCCTGGGCCCGATCCTCGAGCACCTGCTGATGCACGCCGGAAAGGTTTACTGAGGCCGCCATGAGCACACGCGAAACAAGAAAATCACTTTGGACCGGCGGCATCGTTGCCGGCGCGATCCGCGATTCCTTCATCAAGCTGAATCCGCGCACGCTGATGAAGAATCCCGTGATGTTCGTGGTCGAAATCGGCTCCGTCGTCACCACATTTGACCTCGTCCACGACCGCATGCTGCATCAGTCCGGCTTTGGATTCGAGTTGCAAATCACTTTGTGGCTCTGGTTCACGGTTCTGTTCGCCAATTTCGCCGAAGCCATGGCCGAAGGCCGCGGCAAGGCTCAGGCCGATACCCTGCGTAAGGCCCGCTCGGAAACCGTGGCCCACCGCATTCGAACCGACGGTTCGATCGAGGAAATCACTGGCTCGAAGCTTCGCGCCGGCGACCGCGTGAAAGTCACCGCCGGCGAATTCGTCCCCGGCGACGGCGAAGTGGTCGAAGGCGTCGCTTCGGTCGACGAATCCGCCATCACCGGCGAATCCGCGCCCGTGATTCGCGAATCGGGCGGCGACCGCTCCGCCGTCACCGGCGGCACGCGCGTGCTTTCCGACGAAATCATCGTCATGATCACCTCGAATCCCGGCGAAACTTTCCTCGATCGCATGATCAAGCTCGTCGAAGGCGCCGAGCGCCAGAAAACTCCCAACGAAATCGCGCTCAATATTCTGCTCGCTGGCCTCACTATCATTTTCCTGCTCGCCGTAGTCACGCTCCAGCCGATGGCCATCTATTCCGGTGCGCCGCAATCGATTTTCGTGCTCATTTCGCTGCTCGTCTGCCTGATTCCCACCACCATCGGCGGCTTGCTTTCCGCCATCGGCATTGCCGGCATGGACCGCGTCGTGCAGCGCAACGTTCTCGCCATGTCCGGCCGCGCCGTCGAAGCCGCGGGCGACGTCGACACGCTCCTACTCGACAAGACCGGCACCATCACGCTCGGCAATCGCCGCGCCACTGAATTTATCCCCGCCCCGGGAGTGAAGGAAGCTGATCTCGCTGATGCCGCGCAGCTTTCTTCGCTTTCGGATGAAACTCCCGAGGGCCGCTCGATCGTCGTGCTCGCCAAGGAAAAATACAATCTGCGCGGCCGCGAGCTTTCCGCTTACGCCGCCACGTTCATCCCGTTCACCGCCGTCACCCGCATGTCCGGCGTCGATATCGACGGCCGAGTGATCCGCAAGGGCGCGTTCGACTCCATCCTTCAGTGGTGCTCCGTCAACGGCAACCGCGTGGCGCCCGAAGTCGAAGAGGCAGTCAAGACGATCTCGAATGCCGGTGGCACCCCCCTGCTCGTCGCCGAAGATCACCACATCCTCGGCACCATCCATCTGAAGGACATCATCAAGGGCGGCATGCGCGAGCGTTTCGATCAGCTCCGCGCCATGGGTATTCGCACCGTGATGATCACCGGAGACAACCCGCTCACCGCCGCGGCCATCGCCCGCGAAGCCGGCCTCGACGATTTCCTCGCGCAGGCCAAACCGGAAGACAAGCTCGCGCTCATCCGCAAGGAACAAGCCAAGGGCAAACTCGTCGCCATGACTGGTGACGGCACCAACGACGCGCCCGCTCTAGCTCAAGCAGACGTCGGCCTCGCCATGAACGCCGGAACGCAAGCCGCCAAGGAAGCCGGCAACATGGTCGATCTCGATTCGAATCCGACCAAGCTGATCGAGGTCGTCGAAATCGGCAAGCAGTTGCTCATCACGCGCGGCGCACTTACCACTTTCTCCGTCGCCAACGACGTCGCAAAATATTTCGCCATCATTCCCGCGATGTTCGCGGGCGCGTTCCCGCAGCTGAATATCCTGAACATCATGGGATTGAAGACGCCGGAGTCCGCCATTCTCTCCGCCGTCATTTTCAACGCGCTGATCATCATCGCTCTCGTGCCGCTCGCTTTGCGTGGCGTGCGTTACCGTCCGCTCGGCGCCTCGGCTCTACTGCGCTGGAATCTGCTCGTCTACGGCCTCGGCGGCATCATCGCGCCTTTCATTGGCATCAAGGCCATCGACCTGATCATCACGCACGTGGGATTGGCATAGTTCGCGGAAGCACTTGAGAAAGTGGATCTGGAAATGCAGAAACAAACTCGAGACGATGCCATGACTCTCCAAGCACAAAGGACGCAACGTGACGCCGCTCAGCCTCTTCGGACTCTTCGCAGTCACCGTGATGGTCGTCTGCTACGCGCTCGAAAGGCGCCACTCGGCCTTCATCCTGGCGTTTGCCTTCTCCTGCGTTCTAGCTTCGATCTACGGTTTCCTCCAGGGCGCCTGGCCCTTCGGAATAGTGGAAGCAATCTGGTCGGTTATCGCCGCCCGCCGCTGGTGGCAAGCTCACGCCACTCGCCAAGCGCAATAGCAACGGCGCCGCTCGGTCTTGCCTTTGACTTCAACGTAGCGCAGGGTTCTTCAGCCCGGCAGCTTTCGCTTTTGAATTTGATTTTAGGTTTTCGTACGGGCGCTGCTCGCCGCGCCCGGCTGGGAATTTCGTGAGGTCGCCATGAAAAAGAATCTAGTCACTTCGATACTGTTCACATTGGTCACGACGGTTCTCTGCGGCATCATCTACCCGCTCGTCGTCACGGCTCTCGCGCAGGTGATTTTTCCGAAGCAAGCCAACGGTGAGCTAATCCACCAGGGCGACAAACTCGTCGGCTCGCACCTGCTCGGCCAGCCCTTCACCGCCCCGGGCTATTTCTACTCGCGCCCCTCTGCCGCGGGCAGCGCCGGCTACGATCCCACCGCCTCCAGCGGCTCCAACTACGCGCCGACAAATAAAATGCTCATCGACCGCGTCAACGCCAGCGTCCAGCAGCTCCAGCCGACCAATCCCAGCTCGCAAATCCCGGTCGACCTCGTCACCACATCCGGCTCCGGGCTCGACCCAGACATCTCGCCCGCCGCCGCCGAATTCCAAGTCCCCCGCGTCGCCAAAGAACGCGGGATGAGTGAAGCAGACGTCCGCGCCGCGATCGGGCGCCACACAAAAGGTCGCCAATGGGGCTTCCTGGGTGAATCCCGCGTCAACGTCCTGGACCTCAACCTGGACCTCGACGCCTCGCACCCGATGCACTAAAGCTGTTTGGTTAGTTTCGAAGCCGCGGAGCGGCGATTGTTATTAGCCCGGCACGAAGGTCACCGCGGCGACCGAAGTGCCGGGAAAAACAGAAGGAGAAACCTGAGTCCCGTAGGGACGATTGACTCCCGCCCGCCGTAAACTGAATGCCGCTCCTACGCGACTAACTCGAGATTCTAGAAAATCTTCCGGTCGCTCTCCGCAATCGCCACATCATTGATGCTCGCAATCCGCCGCCGCATCAACCCCTCCTCATCGAATTCCCAAAGCTCATTCCCATAAGACCGGAACCAATGTCCCGCCGGATTGTGCCACTCATACTGAAACGTCACCGCGATCCGGTTTTCCGTCCAGCACCAGAGTTCCTTTTTCAGCCGGTAGTCCAGCTCTTTCGCCCATTTCCGCCCCAAGAATTCCTTGATAGCCTCGCTCCCCTGGAAAAACTCATCGCGATTCCTCCAATCCGAATCCACGGTATAGGCCAGCGCCACCCGCTCCGGGTCCCGCGAATTCCACGCATCCTGCGCAGCCTGCACTTTCGCCTTCGCAGTCTCCGACGTAAACGGCGGCTTGATCACCGGCGCCATAAGCATCTCCTATAGAAAGAGTTGAATCTGCGCATCACGCGCCCCGCGTCCGTTCCACAATCATCCGGATCGCCCGCTGGGCCGACAGCGCCGCGCCTTCCTGCCAGCCCACCACGTGGCTGCAGTGATCCCCCGCAAAATAGATCCGGTCGTCCGGCACGATAAACTCGCGATAAGGGCCGTTCCAGTAGCCGCCCTCCAGATTCGCGATGCTGATCCAGGACCCCAGATTGTAGGGAATCTGTCCCCACGCCACGTACAGCGGCTTCGTCAGATCTTTACCATGCCCCGGATGCAGTTTCTCCACCGCCGCCCGCGAAGCCGCGAATTTCGCCTCCAGCGTTGCCGCCTCGCCCAGCCGCGCGCCTGTAAATTCGTACCCGGACAGCAAAATCCCTTTCTCCGAAAATAACCCGCCGCTGGGATACCACACCAACCCAATCGGCCCGCGCGTAAGCCACGAAATTCCGCCGTAAATCTGATACTCCCGCTCCCAGAATCGCGGCGCTTCCCACGCGATCTTATAGGCCTGGTCGTATCGCAATCCGGCCAGCGCATTCGTCACGCGCTCGGAAAAATCATTCGGCGTCTGCTGCAAAATCGTCAGCGGCAGGCAGCAGACGCAGTAATCGGCCTCGATTTCCCGCGTCGCGCCCCCGTTCGCGCCGTCCGCGTAGACGATCCGCACGCCGCGCGCGGTCTTGCGTATCTCCTTCACCGGCGAATTGAACTTCACGATCGGTCCCAACGACTGCGCAAACGCATACGGAATCCGGTCCATTCCGCCCACCGGTTGGAACATCGTTGCCTGCTGATCGAGTTCCTCCTCAAACAGCATCCCCGACCAAAAGTCCGAATCCAGCAGTGCATGCATCGGCATCGGCTCGCGAATCCGCTCCATCACCTCGCCCGCCCCTGGCAGCTGCGTTACGCCCGCGCGTTCCGAGCCGCGATACGCCAGCGCGAAATCGAGATTCCCGTATTCCCGCAGAAACGCCAGCATCCGCTCTTTGTCTTCCGCGCTGACTTCGTCGTCCAGCGCGCCTTTCTGAATCGACTTCGCCAGCAATTCCGACACGTGTCCGCGCGTATCATTCACGGCCTGCCGCATTTGCACGGGCTTGCCGTCCAACGCGCTATCGTTCTGTAGCAGCGCGCTGCGCGACGTATTCATTTCCACTTCCAGCGGCACGCCCAGCTCGCGGCAATATTCCAACATCGTGGGATAAATCGCCGGCAGCCGCCCCGGCCCCGCGTTCATGTACAGCCCGGAATCGAACTCGCATGTCTGCACGGACCCGTCGACGAATTCCACCTTCGTGCCGCGGCGAATCGTCCAGTTCCGCCCGCCGGGGCGTCCGCGCGCTTCGAGCACCGTGCATTCAAATCCCGCCTTGCGCATTTCGTACGCGCACGCCAGTCCCGCAATGCCGCCGCCGAGAATCACCACTTTTGTGTTTTTTCCAGCGCCCGGAGGAATTTCAAACGCCTGCTCGCCGCGCAGTGGCGGCGCTAGCAATCCCATTGCCTGCATCGTAGCAAACGCCGCGCCGTAACCTCCTGCGCGCCCCACCGCCGTGATCAGCTGCCGCCGGGTAAGCCGCATAACCTCGCCGTGCTTTCTCTGCGTAAGGTTTTTCGGGTGCCCCACCCTTGGTTTCGAAGGGTGGGCGCCTCGGACTCAATTCTAGAGAGGTCTTACTTCTCGGCGCGTCCAGTCTTGCTTTTTTCCGCCGGCGGCTCGAATCGGTAGCCCACCCACGGCTCGGTGTGAATGAATTTGGGATTTTTCGGATCAGGCTCGATTTTCTTGCGCAGCTGGTTGATGAACACTCGCAGATATTCCGTTTCCTCGCCGTAGTCCGGCCCCCACACCGCCTGCAGCAACCGCCGGTGCCCCTGCGCCTTCCCTTGATTCGCCACCAGATGCCGCAACAATTCAAATTCCTTCGGAGTCAGCCGCACGGGCTGCCCCTTCAGCGTCACCGCGCGTTTTTCGAAATCGATTTTCAGTTCGTTCGACACGAACGGCGGAAGCGCCTCCGACGGAGCGGACCGTCTGAGCCCCGCGCGAATCCGGGCCATCAATTCCTCGGACCCGAACGGTTTTACAACGTAATCATCCGCTCCCGCGTCGAGCGCCTGCACCTTGTCGCGCTCGCTGCCGCGAACAGTCAGCATGATGATCGGAATATCGCTCGACGCACGAATTTCGCGGCACGTATCGAGGCCTGAGATTCCCGGCAAATTCACGTCGAGCAGGATTAGATCAGGACGGTCCGTGCGCACCTGCTCCAGCGCTTCATCGCCAGTGCGCGCCTCCACCACCGTGTAGCCCTGCGACGTCAGCGTGGTGCGCAGGACCCTCCGGATCTGCGGTTCGTCGTCGACGATCAGAATTTTGCCGCTGCTCATGAGGGGACCGGCGCAGGCGCCGTTGTAGCAGCCGCGGCCTGCGCGGGCCGGTGGCGTTCGATGGGCAATGTGAAGGAAAAAACGGAACCGTGCCCCGACTGGCTCGTCAGGCTGATCGTGCCGCCGTGCGCTTCCACAATCGCTTTCGCGATGGGCAATCCCATCCCCGTGCCTTCCACGCTGTAGCGCTGATCCTTGCCCCGATAGAATTTCTCGAACACCAGCGTGCGCTCCGCGTCATCGATCCCGCTGCCGCGATCCGCCACGCTCGTGGTCACGAAATCGCCGGTCGCCTCCGCCGTGATCGTGATCGGTTGGTCCGCCGCTGAATACTGATTTGCGTTTTCGATCAGGTGCACCAGCACCTCCTGTGCCCGCGCCAGATCCATGCGTACCCTCGGCAGGCCGGGCGCGATATTCACGCGCACTTCGCGCTTTCCCAGGGAGCCGTGGCAGCGGTCGAGCGAGGCCTCGATCACGCGATCGATCGGAATCGCCTGCACCTGCAGCTCCACCTCGCCCGCATCCAGCCGCGCCATCTCCGCCGCTTCACCCACTAACCGGTTCAGCCGGTCGCTTTCCTCGTTGATGATCGTCAGCAGTTCCTGCTGTTCTGCCGGCGCCAGCTTCGGATTCGAAATCAGATTCGTCACCGACGCTTTGATCGACGTCAGCGGCGTGCGGAGCGCGTGCGTAACCGCGTCTAGCAGCGCCGTGCGCAGTTTTTCCGCTTCGCGCGCCGCTTCGGTCTGGCCCACCTGCTCCACCGCGCGCGCATGCTCCATGGCCACCGCGATCAGCGTGGCAATCGCTTCCAGCGTCTGCCGCGGCAGCACCGAACCCGAAATTCCCAGGCTGCCCACCGGGTGCACTCCCATGCGCACCGGCAGAAAGCACACGCTGTTCGCTTCGTCAATCACTGGCTCGTCGCGCGCCAGGATCGATTTCAGCCTTTCCGTATCGAGCTGCGGCACCACCGGGCCCGAGCGGTACACTTTCTGCTTGTCCGCCAGAAACAGCGCAGCCGCGCCAATCTCGAACGCATTCACGATCTGTGAAGGGATCTTGTTCACCAGCTCCATCACGTTGCGCGATTCCAGCAGACCCTGCGCAAATGTGTAGAGCTTCTCAACGTCCCTCCGCCGCGCCAGCGCATCCGCGGCCTGCTGCCGCGCCGTCGTGGAAAGTTTGCTCGAGATCATGGCCACGGCCAGAAACGCGAAGAGCGCCACCCAGTTCTCGGGATCGGAAATCGTCAGCGTGCCCGTTGGCGGCAGGAAAAAGTAGTTCCACGCCAGCATGGAAACCACCGACATCGCCACCGCCACGATCATGCCCCAAAACGTGGAAACGGCTAAAATAGCGAGCAGAAACGTGAGCGCGACGGTGGTCGCATTCACGTGCACGGCCTTGTGGTAGATCAGCGTAATCGCCGCGACGATGGCCAGCGCAGCCGGAAATTGCAGAATGCGGATCAAAATGCGGGCGCGCATGGCGGTATTCTATCGTAGCTTTCCGCACGCTGCTCTACGAGAATAAAAGAGACACGGGCCGAAATCCGTTTACAAAACGTTGATTTCACCGGCCGGAACAAAAAGCCCCAGCGAGAAAATGACACGTGGCGAAGACGCCTGAAGAATGGTTGGCAGTCACCACGCCCCCGGAAAAGATCAAGGGGACGCTGAAGCTGTTTCTCGGCTACGCCCCCGGCGTCGGCAAGACCTACAGCATGCTCACCGAAGCGATTCGCCGCCACGGCCGCGGTGAGGATGTCGTCATCGGAGTCGTCGAAACCCACGGCCGCAAAGGCATCTGCGAACTCATCCCGCAGCTAGAGCAGGTGCCGCGCAAGAAGCTCGAATACAAGGGCACGCTATTCGAGGAAATGGACGTCGATGCCGTGATCGCGCGCAGGCCGCAGGTCGCGCTGATCGACGAGCTGGCCCACACCAACATCCCCGGCAGCAAGCACCGCAAGCGCTACGAAGACGTGCTCGAAATTCTCCAGGCAAATATCGACGTGCTCTCCACCGTCAACATCCAGCACATCGAAAGCATCGCGCCGACCGTGAACGCCATCACCGGCATCACCGTTCGGGAAACCGTGCCCGATTGGGTGCTCCAGCTTTCGGACGAAACCGTGATGGTCGACCTCACGCCCGAGGCGCTCCACAACCGTATGAAGCGCGGTGACATATACAACCAGAATAAAGTGGAACAGTCGCTGAAAAATTTCTTCCGGCGGGGGAACCTGATCGCCTTGCGCGAGCTGGCGCTGCGGCAGGTGGCTGAGCAGGTGGATCGCAGCCTTTCGTCCTACATGGACGAAAAAGAGATCCGCGAAAACTGGGCCGTGCGCGAGCGCATCGCCGTCTGCATCAGCGCGAATCCGCGCGCGCAATACTTGCTGGCCCGTGCCGCGCGCCTGGCCCGCCGCATGGATGCGGAGTTGTTCGCGGTGCATGTCGACACCGGCAACGGCACCGATACCCGCGACGAAAAATCACTCGCCGCAAACCTGCAATTCGCCGAAAGCCTCGGCGCCACCGCCGTGCGGCTCAAGGGAACTAGCGTTCCTGATGCCGCCGCAAAATTCGTGCGCGAAAAGCACGTGACGCAAATGATTTTCGGCCGCACCGCCGTCGAAGGCTGGCAAAAACTCCTCTACATGAACGCCATCAGCCGGTTTTTGAAGGATGCTCCGGCTGTCGACGTCCACATCGTCACCCAAGAACCCGATTAACCTGGGATGGCCAATCTCCAGATTGGCGTCTTTGTAGTAGCTGTTTCCCAGTAGGGGCACAGCATGTCATGCCCGGCAAATTTTCTTGGCGCTGCACCACGCATCCGTCTCGATCGCACTTCGAGAAGTCCTAGGACTTTCGGCCAGTATTTTGAGCACCTGTACCTTTTTTGCCCCAACGCACAGTCGAAATGCACTCACCAGAAGCGCTACCCTTCGACCGCAGTCCGCGAAATCGTTTCGCAATAACAGCGAGACCGACTCGCCGCTCCCGCAGGCCGGGAGTCGACGCTCTTTGAAAACTGAATAGGCAGTCGCTCTGGGAGCACCTTTGCTTCTAGTGGGACAGACAATCCTGTCTGTGCTCTTACGACCTCGCGCTCCCTGCGTGTAAGCTCGCTCTCGCGCGAACGCCCGGCGCCGTAAGTGCGACGCATTCCGCTCTCACAACGTACATGCCCACATTCCAAACCGACGCCCGGAAGTTCAAAACCTCGATTTCTACTCGACAATCAGAATGAATATAAATCGTTATATCTTCATGAAAACAAACGCTCGGTGCCGTTTCTACTCGACAATTTTTTGGGGGGGCTTCACCGCCCATCGGCCGGCATGTCGAAATTGACGAGGCTCGCGCGGAACCCGCGAGTGCGAATCGCGCCGTAAACGATTCCCACTGCAAGCCAGGCGCCGCCGGCGATTTTGGCCAACGTGCTCAGGTGCAGCCAGATGAAAAGGCAAATCAGGAATCCGGCCAGCGGTACGGCCAAGTTCACGAGCCGCTTTTCCGGGGCTCGCACGAAATAGTGCACGAACGAGGCCGCGTTGACGCCCATGAAGGCGATGAATGCGCCGAAATTCAGCAGCTCGACTCCGCGCTCGTAACTTAGCAGGAACGCCCCGGTGAGCGCGATTGCTCCAATCAGCAGCACGTTGTTCATCGGAATGCGGCGGCGCGGCTCGATGGCGCCGAAAAATCCGCGCGGCAGCGCGTCGCTCCGGCCCATGCCGTAAAGCAAGCGCGCGGCCGCGAGTTGGGCACCCATCCCGGAGCCGACATTCGCGATCAGGATGGTGAAATTCAGCAGATGAAACAGAAAAAATCCACCCACCTGCCGCGCTACGATCGGGAATGCTGACTCCACCTGATCGGCGGGAAATGGCTTGCCGCCCCAGATGAGCTGCGCGGCGTAGACTTCGAGTCCCGAAAGCACGCCGGTGATCACGCAAGTGAGCACGGTGGCCAGCAAAATGTTGCGGCGCGGATTTTCGGCTTCTTCTGAAAAGGCCGAAATGCCGTCGAAGCCGATGTAGGTGAGCACGGCGATGGACGTGCCTCGAAAGATGCGGCCAAAATTAAATGTTTGCGGATCGTAGAACGGCTGGGTGAAATATCGCGGGCCGAATTCGTGCACGCCCCAAAGCGTGCGGATCACGAAGGCGAAGAAAATCACCACGACAATCATCATTCCTGCCGCGAGGACTTCGTTGATGCGCGCCGAGGTTTGAATCGCGCGCAGGTTCAGCACGGTGAAAAGCGCGGCAAACGCGACCGCAAACGCCGCGTAGGGCACGCCCGGCAGAATATTGCGCGCCAGCTCGCTGCAAATCACCGTGCAGATGAGCGGGTTCAGGATGTAGTCCATCACCATCGCCCAGCCGGTCACATAGCCGAGAGCCGGATGAATTTCGCGGCCCACGTAGGTGTAAGCCGAGCCCGCGCTGGGATACGCGCGCGCCATCTTGCCGTAGCTGATGGCGGTGAAAAGCATCGCCACCATGGCGATCAGGATGGTGGTTACCACGTGGCCGCGCGCTTCGTTGTTGATCGTGCCGTAGATTCCCATCGGAGCGATGGGCTGGATGATCACGATGCCAATGATGATGAGGTTCCAAAGCGAGAGCGCGCGCTTGAGGCTCCCGGCAGAATTCGAGGACGGTTGTGTTTGGGAATCGGTCGACATCAGGCTTCGAGTCAGGCGTTCCCGCGGCAATCATGTACCTCTTGAAAGGCACAATCGCCGACTGAATGTTCCAGCCCTCAACGCTCAGCTCGAGCTCATCGTAGGTCACGCCGGGAGGAGGCGACTGCGCCGCGATCTCCCGATATTCGCCCGGCAAAAGCGAAATATAGTTGTCGTCCCACAGCACCGGTATTGTTTCGGCGTCCTTGCCCTGTCGCCGAACGTCGAGACGCACTTGAAGAGCTAGTTGGTTGCCCGGATTGTGAAGCAATGCGTGAGGCGACCCTGTGTCGTCATCTTTCGTGCTCAAACTGTAGGCTGTGACTTCAAGTTTGCCTGCACTCGGAAGCGAGCTGAGAGAAGTGAAATCTTCGTAGGATTTCACGGGCGTGAAGGCGTCGTTGTCTTCTGCGGACCAGTCGTAGACGTTCTTCTTGGCTGGGAGCCAGTAGAAATTGGTGCTGATGATTTTGCCGAACTGATCTTTGAGGGTGAGGTCGACGAAATAGAGGGGCGATTCCGGCGCGAACGCTTTCTCGGGAAACGCGCCTGCTTTGGTGACGCCGTCGGCGGGAACATCGACAGGAGCCGTGACGGAAAATCTCTCGTGCAGCTGTGAATCGAAGAGCTTTGCGGTGACGTTCAGGCCGAGCCCGGGGTCGTAGGTGCTGTTGATGACCCCGACACTGCGGTCGTCGTAGGAATACATCACGTGGAGCGGCTCACAGGCTTTTTTCACGCCGTAGTAGCCGCCGGCGGGCTGGAGAAAATAGTCCCAGAGGTGCCAGATGAGGGAGGGCCAGGCGTTGTTGAGCATCCACTGGATGACGCCCGTGGAGGTCGCGTATTTATTGCGCGAATAAGCCTCGAACATGGCGCGCTCGGAATCGTAGGCCATGGCCTGGGCTTTGCGTTCGTAGTCGTCGAAATCGCGCGGCGGGCCGTAGATAGCATTCATGGCGTCGTCGAAATGCTGGAGGTTGCTGAAGCGTTCCTCGCCGGCGTGAAAATTCCACATGGGATCGCCGGGCTTAATGTTTTCAGCTCGGAGCATTTTTTCGAGGCTCGATTGCGGAGGAATCGCGGCGCCCGTGCCAATTTCGGTGGCGAAGCCGTAGGCGCCCCCGGATTTCGATGTGTCAGCAAACCAGTAGTCAGGCGGCGTGTAGTCGTAGGGACCGCGCATTTTTACGCCGGTGCGGCCCGTCAGCGGCGTGATGTTTTCCGAAGCCGAGGACAAAACCGGATTGGGCCAGTCGAGTTCCTTGAGCGCCGCGAGAAATGGGCGCTCGACAGCGGCGGGGGGCGGCTGGTCGCTGCCGTTGAGCCAGAGGAGCATGCTGGGATGCGCGCGCAGCCGCTCGATTTCAGAGCGCAAGGAAGCCGTGGCGATTTCGATGTCGCTCTGTTTCCAGTCCGTCCACTTCTGCCAGTAGTCGCAGCAGGTCCACCCAGCCATGACGAGAATGCCTTGCTCGTCGGCCAGATCGAAAAAGTGGTCCGATTCCATGGGGCCTTCGAGGCGGATCGCGTTGAGGTTCAGGTCGCGCAGATACTGAAACTGTGTCTTCAGGCGTTCGGGCGATTCGCGCAGGAGCATGTCCGGCGCCCAGCCTCCGCCGCGGATCAGGATGTGTTTGCCGTTGACGCGGAAGAGGCGATGGCCTTGCGGGTCGATGTCCGAAGTGATTTCGCGAATGCCGTAGCGGCTGGCGGCGTGGTCGGATTCCTGCGTGCCAGCGAAAAACCAGACGGATAAATCGTGGAGAAACGGTACGCCCATCTGGCTCGGCCACCAAAGCTTGGGATCTTGCACGCGGAGCTGCGGAAAATTTTCGGGCGTGAAGCGGATGCTGCGGCTTTCGCCGGGAGCGAGCGTGACCGGTTGGGTGAGCTTGCTATTTTCGAGATCGGCTTCGAGCGTGCCGGTGACCGGCGCAGCGCTGGCGTTGTGAAGTTCCGCCACTACGGTTAGGTCGGCTTCGTCTTCAGGCTTGCCAGGGAAATGCGTGGAGACCATGGGCGAGCGGATTTCGACGGGGCCGGTGACGCGGAGCGAGACGGGGCGCCAGAGTCCCATGTCTTTGTCCGAGGGCGTGGGGTTCCAGTCGACCCAGTTGATGCCGAGATCTTTTTCGGTTTGGGCAATGGTTTCGACGGCAAGGACGTTCGGCGATCCGCTTGGAGCAAGCTGCGGCGTGATGTCGAATTCGTAGACGCGGTACGCGCCGGCGACTTCACGCGAGTCGGCGATTTTTTTGCCGTTGAGCCAAATGTTGGCGCGGTTGTTGATGCCGGCAAAACGCAGCCAGATGTGGCGGCCGTTCGAAGCATCGGGCGCGGGGAATTCGGTGCGATACCACCAGGAGCAGCGGAATGGGCTGTCCTTGGGCATGGATTGAAGCGAGAACATTTTGTTCTGGCGATAGTCCATACCGGGAAATTTCGCGAGGTTGTCGCCGAAATACGGATCGGGATAGGTTTTGTCGGCGACGAGTGCTGCGACGACGGTAGAAGGCACCGTGGTTTCGTGCCAGCCCTCGGTGCTAAAGCCCGCGACCGAAATCTTCGCCCCGGTCGCGGAGATTTTGCAGGCGGATTGGAGAGTCCAATGGTCGCGGAGGTCGACGCGAGTGGATGTAGCAGAGGATTGGGCAAACGCTCGCGGGGATGCGGCTAGCAAAGCGAAGATGAAGAGAGTGGCTGCGAATTGTCGCATGGAGCGCATCGTGCGTTGGTTCGTTCGGTGCACGAGCATCGTACATCGCGCCAAGGTTCCTCGGAAAGCCGCCAATCCCTCGGCAAGCTCGGGACGAAATTGGCGATCCCCGGAAATTCAGAAGCGTCTCGTAACGTGGTGCCCAGCGCGGTGGGACGGCCGTGTCAATAGTCCCTCCGGGACTTGGACTTCTTTTTGGAGTTTACCCGGCACTGCGGCCGCCGCAGCGGCCTTCGTGCCGGGCTGATTACAATCGCCGCTCCGCGGCTTGGGATCGCTATCCGACTGTTCAGCTATGTGGCTGAATTTGCTTTTGGGATGAAGCCTGGAACGCCGGTACTCACTACTTGATTCAATCTCTGCCTGGTCTGAATGCGATTAATTTCGTCGAGCGCGTCTTGCGGAAGAGCTGAGATATCGAAATTCTCGCGCGCGCGGGCCGCACTCCTGGGAGTGGTCAGCAGAGCCGTACCGCGCTGCACCGCCCAAGCGAGCAGCACTTGTGCGGGCGTCTTTCCCACTCGCGCAGCGATCGCTGAAATGACTGGATCTTCGAGCAGCCCCGGCTTCATGCCGTGACCTAGTGGCGCAAACGCCAAAAACACAATGCTGTTCTGCCTGCAGAAATCCAATAGCTCCGTCTCCGGCAGGTAGGGATGGGATTCCACCTGGACCACGGCTGGCTTGACCCTTGCGGAGTCATAGAGTGGCTTCAGTTCGTCTAGACCGATGTCCGAGAGTCCGATGGCGCGGCACTTGCCATGATCCACGAGACTTTCCATCGCTTTCCAGGTGTCGAGCAAGGTCACGCCGCGGTCGTAAATAACATTGCCGTCTTGATCGCGGGGATCCTGGTCGTCTCCGGGTTGAAACGCGAACGGAGTGTGAATGAGGTAGAGATCGAGATACTTGAGGCCGAGTCTTTCCAGACTGGCTTCGAAAGCCGGTTCGACGCGGTCAGGCCGGTGATTGGAATTCCACAGCTTGGTGGTGACGAAAACGTTTTCGCGCGCAATTCCTCCGGCGGCGAGCCCTGCCTGCAACGCCGTGCCTACCTCGCGCTCGTTGCGGTAGCGTTCGGCGCAATCGAAATGCCGGAATCCGGCTTCGAGGGCATCGCGGGTGGCGGCGATCGTGAGCGCTGGCTCGGGAATTAAAGTGCCGAAGCCGAGTGCAGGCATTTGGCCGCCGCCATGGCTGACTGGAAATGTTTTCATCCGCAGATCAGAGGATTCGACCATGGCTACTCTCCGAAGTCACTTTTTGCTGGCGTTGTCGGCGAAACTCGATATTCAGGCGCCGAGCGCGCAGACTGACTCGCTCGAATCCTAACAGAACGGATTGCTTGCCGTACTAACGCGCGAATCAAGCAATGGGCCAAGCTGGTATTCTGAAACGCGACTGCATGCCAGACGAACACACAACCGAGACTCCGCTTCGGAGGAGTTTCCTGCGAAGGACTGTTGGATGGTTTGTCGTCGGCGTAGTAGGCCTTTGGTTTCTCGCCGCCCTGATACTGGTGGCGGCCCGGTGGATCGACCCGCCCACGACGGCGGTACACCTGGAACGCCGATCGCAGGCGTGGATTCACCGCAGGCCCTATCGGGAGCGCTATGGATTCGTGCCGCTCAGCCAAATCTCGCCCGATCTCCAGCACGCGGTAATCGCCGCGGAGGACGCGAATTTCTACCATCACCATGGATTCGATTGGCACCAGATCCAGATCGCAGCGGAAGACGATCTGGAAGGTGAGCGCACTCGCGGCGCCTCCACCATTACGCAGCAACTGGTGAAAAACTTGTTTTTCGGAACGGGCCGCTCGGTCCTGCGCAAGGGAGCGGAGGCCATGCTGGTGTCGGTGGCCGAAGTCGTTCTGGGCAAACAGCGGATTCTGGAGATCTACCTGAACGTGGTCGAGTGGGGGCCAGGTGTTTACGGCGCAGAGGCGGCGTGCCGGTATCATTACGAATCGTCGGCTGTGAATATCGGCCGGCAACAGGCTGCGCGGCTCGCTGCAATTCTGCCATCTCCCCTGAAGCGACGGCCCGAGCGCATGAATAATTACAGCGCGATTATCCTGAAGAGGATGGAGCAAATGGGTTGGTGATTGTGGCTGAGATTTTACGAATGCGGCGGCGGAGGCGAAGTAGATGGGGGCCCGCCTGAAGGCAGCCGTTCCGAATGCGACACACCAACACCCCGCCAATCGAGAGATTGGCCATCCCAGTGAAGGCCCGCCGCTAGAGATGGGGAAGCTGCGATGTGTTCCAGCCGCCGCCGAGGGCTTTGATCAGCAGGACGCTGGCGGCCATGCGGCGGGTAAGGACATCCACGTCGGCGCGTTCGTTGCCGAGTGCCGCAGACTGCGCGGTGGTCACTTCTAGATAGTTTGCGACGCCGCCCCTGTAGCGGGTGTTTGAAAGATCGAGCGAATGTTGGGCAGCGGCGACGGCGGCATCCTGGATGCTGGCCTCGTTTTCCAGCACGCGGAGGGCGGAGAGATTGTCCTCCACTTCCTGGAACGCGGTAAGCGTGGTCTGGCGATAGGTGTCGACGGATTTGTCGTAGGCCGCGCGGGCTTCTTCGTTGAGGCCGCGGCGCTGTCCGCCGTCGAAGAGAAGTTCGGCGGCCGACCCGGCGAGCGACCAGAAAGCGCTGGGCCCGGTGAGAAGATTGTTAATGGCCTGGCTTTCGAATCCGCCGCCACCGGTAAAGGAAAAGGTGGGGAAATACGCGGCGCGAGCCACACCGATCTGCGCGTTGGCTTCCTGCATGCGGCGCTCGGCGGCGGCGATATCGGGGCGGCGCTCGAGCAATTCAGAAGGCAAGCCGGGCGGAACGGCAGGCGGCGGAAGCGTCAGCGGCGAAGACGGCTGGTTGAATTCCGCGGGCGATTTTCCGATGAGCACGGCGATGGCGTGCTCGAACGCGGTGCGATCGACGGCCACGTCCACGGCTTGCGCGCGAGTGGTTTCGAGCTGCGTCTGCGCTTGCGCCACGTCGACGGCGGAGGCGACGCCGCCTTTGTAGCGGCTGTCGGTGAGCTCGAAAGCCCTTTGATACGAGGTGACGGTGGAATCGAGAAGCTGCTGCTGAGAATCCAGGCCGCGGAGCTGGAAATAATCGAGGGCCAGCTCAGCCTGAAGGCTCAGCTGGGTATTCGCAAGGTCGGCGGCCGTCGCTTGCGCTTCGGCGCGCGCGGCTTCGACCGTGCGGCGCACGCGGCCCCAGACGTCGGGCTCCCAGGAAACATCGATCGGCGGCAATTGATAATCGGCGTAGGTAACGGGCGCCGTGGTGCCGAAAAGCGCTTTATTTTGCGATGCGCGGTTCCCGGAAGCCGACGCTCCGGCGGTTACGGTGGGATAGTATGCCGCTCGATTCACGGTGATAACGGCGCGAGCCTGGGCGAACTGCGCCTGCGCCGCTTTCAGGGTCTGGTTCGAGACGATGACCTGCTCTTCGAGCGCGTTGAGCTGGGGGTCGCCATAGACTTCCCACCATTTGCCCTTGGCGATGTCGTCGCTGGGCTGCGCCGATTTGAAATCGGCCGACTCCTTGAAGCCGGCAGGGATGTCGGTCGAAGGACGTTGGTAATTTGGCCCGACCGTGCAACCACCGAGCAGGAGCGCGGCGAATCCCGAGAGGATTGCCAGCGCTCCCGCCCGGACGGATGCATCCGGCGCAGCAAGTCGCAACATGAGCGGGTTATTTCTTTGCGTAGGTGACTTTCCAGATCGAGTTCGAGCCGTCATCCGTCACCATCAGTGATCCATCGTCTGCCACTGCTACTCCCACCGGGCGCCCCCAGCATTCGCCTTTGTCGTTGACGAAGCCAGTGAGGAAATCCTTGTACGCGCCAGTGGCGTGGCCGTTCTTCAGCGGGACGAGAACCACCTCGTAGCCCGTGCGCACGGAGCGATTCCACGAGCCGTGCTCGGCGCCGAAAAGATCGCCCCTGTATTCCTTGGGAAACTGTTTGCCTTCGTAAAAAGTAATGTTCAGCGAGGCGTTGTGCGGTTCCATCAGGACGTCGGGAATGATGACTTTGTCCTTGAGCTCGGGATGCTTGCCATCGAAGCGCGGATCGGGATGGCCGCCGGTGTAATACCAGGGCCAGCCGTAGAATCCACCTTCTTTCACCGAGGTGATGTAATCGGGCGGGACATTGTCGCCGAGCTCGTCGCGCTCGTTCACGGAGGTCCAGAGCTCACCCGTGGTGGGATTGACGGCAACGCCGGAGCCGTTGCGAATGCCGCTGGCGAATACTTTGATCGTCTTGCCGTCCTGATTCAGCGTATTGGGATCGGCGATGAGAATATCGGCACGGTGGAACTCGGAATCGTCAGAGTCGATATCATGGACGTTGCTCTTGGAGCCCACGGCGATCCACATTCGTTTGCCGTCGAGCGAGAAGGCCACGCCGCGTGAGAAATGGTTTGGACCGGCGGGAATATTCGTCACCACGGTCTCGGGCTCGCCGGTCGCTTTCATGTCGCCCTTGGTGTACGGGAAGCGCAAGATCTTGTCCGTGTCGCCGACGTAGAGATATTTCGGGTCCGGGCCTGGAGGATAAAACGCAAGCCCGAAGGGAAGACTGAGTTTAGAGGCGAAGACCTTCATTTCGGCCATTTTGCCGTCGGGGCCGGTGCGGAAAGCGACCACCTCGCCCTGATTTTGAGCAGCGACGAAGAAGTCGCCATTGGGCGCTTTGATGATCGTGCGCGGAGAGATCTGCTTGCCGTCGTCGCCCTTGAGGTTTTCGGCGTACAGTTCGACCTTGAAACCAGCCGGAGCTTTCGGCCACAGGTCACCGCGCGGCACGGGGCGCGAGAAAACCGCCGAGGATTTCGTGGCGTAGGGATCGGGCAAATCCGTGGCCTTGATGTGGTGCACATTGCCCGGGGCTTCGCCCTTGAAATCGGTAAACACGCCGGGCGTGCCCGGTTTCGCGTTCGGGTCAACAGGATGACTGGGCGGAGGAGGCGGTGGCGCCGGTGGACCGCCTTGCGCGTGGGCATATTGCCGGTGCGCGGTTACAAAGAGCAGGAAGAGAATCCCGAGAGCCAATGCCATAGCCTGATACACACGCTTCATTTTCATTCCCCCTTAGAACCTTGAATTTCGAGATATGCCGATGTTCGAGATTTCACACAGAACGATCACTCGGCCGGAGCGCTGGCTTCGCCGCTTGGAGAGCTGGCGTTCCCTGATATTACGCGAACCGTTTCTCCGGAAACCAGAGAATCGGGAGGATTCGTGATCACGGAGTCGTCAGCACTCAGGCCGTTGACGATCTCCACAGTGCTGCCCAGATCGTGGCCGAGCGTGATGGTGGCGAGCGAAGCCTTGGCGTCCTTGCCTTCTCCGCGCACGATGCCAACCTGGAGCGCGTCACCACGGAAGATCAGCGCGCTCACGGGCAAAATAAACTCCGGCACGCCGGCCGGAACGGCCAGGTGGACTTCGGCGTACGCGCCGGGAAGAAGCTCGCCGCTGGCATTGTCGACATCGATTTCAGCGAGCAAGGTGCGCGACGCGAGATCGATGGCGTCCGCGGTGCGAACCAGCTTGCCCTGGAATTTCCGTCCGGGAAACTCCTGAAGCGTGAGATTCGCCAGAATTCCCGGCTTGGCGTCCTGCGAGTATTGCTGCGGGACATTGACGTAGACACGCAGGGTGCGGATCGACGCGATGTGGAAAAGCTCCGCGGAGGGTCCACCGGCGCCGGAATTGATCAGGTGGCCGACGTCGGTATTGCGCGCGGTGATCACGCCTTCAAAGGGCGCGTAGATTTTTTCGAACGCCTGCAATTCCTCGAGACGCTTCAGATTCGATTGCGCGGAGGCCACCATGGCCTTCTTGGCCTCGAAATCGCCGTGGGCGTTGTCGACGTCCTGTTTCGAAACCGAGTCTGTCTTGAGCAGATCCTCGTAGCGCTTGGAGGTGATTTCCGAGAGCGAGTAATTCGCCTGCGCGGTGTTCAAGTCGGCCCGGGCCTGATCGAGCTGTTGATCGACCTCGGGGGTTTCGATATCGGCGAGCAGCTGGCCCTGCTTCACGCGTCCACCGATATCGACGTACCATTTTTTCAGGTAGCCGTTGGTCCGGGCATAGATCGGCGAATCGGTGAAGGCTTGGATGTTGCCTGGGAGGATGATTTCGGTCTCGGGAGCGCCGAGCTTGGGGTGCATCACGTTGACCGTGGGGACGGCGAGATCGTAGGTGCGATCCTTCAGGGCAGCACGCGCGTGGATGCGCGGCAGGACGCCGGCGGCGACGATCGCGGCGATGACGATCAGTGCGAGAATGATCCAAAGGGCGCTGTGCCTGATCGCGGCTGGCGGGGCGCCTAGAGGTGAATTTCCCGTGTTGTCCTGCTGGGCCATCTATTCCTTAATCGAGCTAGATATATTAGACGATCTCGGCCGTGCCGTAGTTTCAGGCTGGAGCCTTGGATGTGCCCTCGCCTCGATGCCAGCTGTGCAGGATCGCGAAGACGGCTGGAACAAAAAACAGCGTCGCGCCCGTGGCGAACAGCAAGCCGCCGATGACAGCGCGGCCCAGCGGTGCGTTCTGCTCTCCGCCTTCGCCAAGACCCAGCGACATGGGCAGCATGCCAATGATCATCGCAAGAGCCGTCATCAGCACGGGACGGAAGCGCGTGAAACCGGCGGTGAGCGCAGCTTCGGCGGGAGTCTTTCCGGCCTGCAACTGTTCTTTCGAAAAACTGATCAGCAGGATGCTGTTCGAAGTGGCCACGCCCATGCACATGATCGCGCCGGTGAGTGCCGGGACGCTGATAGTGGTCCCGGTGACAAACAGGAACCAGACGATTCCCGCCAGCGCGGCCGGCAGCGCCATCAGGATAATAAACGGATCGAGCCACGACTGGAAGTTCACGACGATGAGCAAGTACACCAGGACGATCGAAAATCCGAGGCCCCCGATCAAGCCAATAAATGAGGCGTTCATGGTTTGAATCTGGCCGCGGACCACGACTTCCGATCCGGCGGGGAGATATTTCCGATCGTTGTCGATGATCTTCTGCATTTCGCGCGCGACGCCGCCGAGGTCGCGGCCTTCGACATTGCCGAAAATATCGATCGCGGATTGAATGTTGTAATGCGTGACCACGCCCATTTCGGCGCCACGGCGGAACGCCGCGATTCCGCTGAGGATCTGCGGCACTCCCGTTTGGGGCGTGCCGTTGTTGATCGGAATGTTTTCCAGATCCTGCGGTTTCGTGATCCGGTATTGCGGCGATTGTGTCTGCACGCTGTAGCTCACGCCGGTGCGCGGATCCAGCCAGAACGAAGGCGCGGTCTGAAAACTTCCGCTCAACGCAATCAGGAGATTCTGTGCCACGTCCTTTTGCGAGAGTCCGATCTCATTGGCCTTGGTGCGGTCGACGTCAATGTGAATTTTCGGGTAGTTGAACGGCTGCTGGATGCGGAAGTCGACAGTACCCGGAACGAATTTCAGCTGGTTCATGAGATGTTCGGCGAACTCGCGATTCCCGGCTAAATTGCGCCCCACGATCTGGACGTCCAGCGGCGCCGGCAGTCCGAAATTCAGAATCTGCGTGACGATGTCGACGGGCAGTTCGTAGAACGTGACGCCGGGAAAATCGGTGGCCAGCCGCGAGCGAAGCTCATTCACGTATCTTTCCGTGGGGTGATGATTCGGCGCGAGTTCGACTTGAATATCCGCGTCGCCCGGCCCAATCGGCGCGGACGTGCTGTAGGAAAGGTTCAGGTTGCTGTAGGGAAGACCAAGATTATCGATGATGGTGGTGAGTTCCGAAGCGGGGATGACTTGGCGGACGTCTTTTTCCACGCGGTCGGCGAGATCGGCGGTTTCTTCAATGCGCGTCCCGGTCGGGGCGCGCATGTGCAGCTTGAATTCGCCGCTATCGACGCTGGGGAAAAAATCTTCGCCCACTAGAGGAATCAGCACGAACGAAAGAACGCAAAAGCCGAGAAATACAACCACGAAAATCCTGCGATGGTTGATGGCCGCTTCCAGCAGACGGTGGTACCGCTCGCGGAAGGCTTCAAACCCCGTTTCGAATTTCTCCTGCATACGGACGAAAGTGTTTCGCGAACTTTTCGTTTTTTCGCGGCGCTGCTCTTCGGTCTGCTCGATCAGCAGGAAGCGGGCCATGGTGGGGACCAGCGTTCGCGAAAGCAGGTAGGAAGCGAGCATGGCAAAAACCACCGCTTCCGCCAGCGGCACAAACAGGTATCTGGGGACACCGGTCAGGAAAAACATGGGCACAAACACGATGCAAATGGCGAAGGTGGAAACCAGCGCGGGAACTGCAATCTGCGACGCGCCGTCGAGAATGGCCTGGGTGATTTCTTTTCCCTGGTCGAGGTTGCGATTGATGTTTTCCACTTCGACGGTTGCGTCGTCGACCAAGATTCCTACGGCGAGAGCCAAGCCGCCGAGCGTCATGATATTGATCGTCTCGCCCAGCGCGCTCATCACGATCAGCGACGTGAGCACCGAGAGCGGAATTGAAACCGCGATGATCAGCGTGCTGCGCCAGCTTCCCAGGAAAACAAGGATCATGAAGCCAGTGAGGCAGGCGGCGATCACGCCCTCGCGTACCACGCCGCTGATGGACGCGCGGACAAATATCGATTGGTCCGAGAGCGCCTTGATATCCACGTGCTCCGGCAAAATCGATTCGACCGTGGGCAGCATCTTCTTCACGCCTTTGATCACGTCGAGCGTGGAGGCATCGCCCAATTTCAGGATGGACATCAGAGCGGCGCGCGCGCCATCGACGCGCACGATGTTGGTTTGCGGCGTGAAGCCGTCGCGCACGTAGGCGACGTCGCGAATGTAGATCGTGGAATTGCCCACGGTCTTGATAGGCAGGTTGTTCATTTCCTCGACGGTCTGAGGCGAGCCGTTCATGTCGACCTGGTATTCGAATGATCCAATTTTGGCCGTGCCGGCCGGCAGGATCAGATTCTGCAGGTTGATGGTGTTCACTACTTCGAGAGGTGAGACACCCTTGGACTGCATGGCCGCGGTGTTCAGATCGACCATTACGGTTCGCTGCTTGCCACCGTAGGGATAGGGGATGGCGACGCCGTTGACTGTGACGAGCTGTGTGCGGATGAAGTTCTGGCCCATGTCCGCCAGCTGCTGCTCGTTCAACTGCGGCGCGGAAAGGCCCAGCTGAAGGATTGGGACCGAAGAAGCGTTGTAGGTGATGATGAACGGTGGCGTGATGCCGGGGGGCAGGTTGCGGACGGTACTTTGGCTGATGGCGGTGACCTGCGCGATGGCGCTGGCGATCTGAACGTTCGGGTGGAAATAAATCTTCACGATCGCCACACCGGCCAGGGACTGCGATTCGATGTGGTCGATGTCGTTGACCGTGGTGGTGAGCGACCTCTCAAAGCTGTACACGATGCGATTCGACATTTCCTCCGGCGAGAGTCCCGTGTATTGCCAGGCTACGTTAACCACCGGGATGTCGATGTTCGGGAAAATGTCGACTGGAGTGCGAATGATCGAGACCGCGCCCAGGATCAAGATCAGGATCGATGCGACGACAAAGGTGTACGGACGGCGTAACGCCAGTCGGACAATCCACATCTATTCAGCGCTCCAATAGACCGTTAGAGGTACCGAATATATGACGTGCGCGCGGGCGAGGAGGATTCGACCGCTTACGTCTGAATATCGTATCGTACGGAGCAGGGGCGGCGGCCACGAGCGGCTGGCCTGAAGTGTCGGGCGCGGACCGAGAGTTTTCGATCGAGTCTGGATCAACGTTGGGGCAACGCTTGGATTAGCGCGCCCGACTTACGGTTCGTGGCAAAAATCGATGAAACGGTCCGCGCGTTTGTTTCATCGTATAAGTGTCCGTTAGGAGCCAGCACGCCGGCTTCGGGTAACGGCAGCCACCACGTGTGGCGGAGGCGAAGCGCAGGTGGCCTTCGGCATCCCCCTAGGAGATGTCTGCCACTTGGCAAGTCTCTTGCAAGACTACCTAACAATGCTTCGGCGCTCGCTTCTCGAGTGTCCGACAGTCGTCAGATTGAAGCGGTCCTCCGCAGATTCCGCTGCAACTGGCGTATCTTCAACGCGCTGACAAGATAATCGGCCTCGGACGTGTCGATTTCGGTTGTATCGGTATCCGTGAGAAGGAGCGGAGTCGAATGGCCTCCACCGTGACGATGTTCCTGCTGTTGAGCGTCATTGCTTTGGGCGCGATTCTTTGCGTCTTTGGACCTTTGGCCGCCCTGGGCGTGATGTTTTGGAATTGGCACAAGGAACTGCGGGAAAGCGCGCGCCTGCGCCTAGCCCGCACCACGCAAGTCCGTTAATCGACTTCACTTAACTGAAGGGCACTGCGCTGCCGTTGAAGCGTCAGCTGCAGCGCCCCTGTGCAACGAGCCTTAGAAATTTCAGAGTTTCGGCGAAACCACGGCGAAATAATTGCACATTTCTGGTAATAGAACTCCGACGCGAGTTTCAGTACCTCGCTTTCGCCTGTTTCTTTATATGTAGAATCAGCGCTAGCCGCTGGCACCTCGATTGCGCTAGATTACGCGGGCAAGTTTGCCTGCCTCGCCCAGGGGCAGAGTTGGTTCAGAGGCAAATCCGCAGGGGGAGCAGTGCGCGGCAGAATTGGTGTTTCGGGATGGGTTTATGTCGTCGCACTGGTGTGCTCGGCGCTGGCGACGCAGGCGACCATCCGCGTCCATCAGCAGATTTTGCTTTCGCGAGTTCGTGCAGCCATCCCGGTGGCCGCCCCTCCGACGCGTGCGCTGGCTGACGCGGCACCGGATCTCGCGGCCGGCCGCAAATTGGATGGACGGCCTCTATACCCCTACTCGGTGATCCCCGGCGGAGTGGTAAGCGCGCAAGAGTTGAAGACCGCGGTACTGCACGATCCCGTCGTGGCCGCGCACTACGCCGATTTCAACCTCGAGCAGGCGCACGTCGTTCGGCTGGACGCCGATCGGGCGATGTACGTTTCGTACCGGCTGAATGATCGCGTTTACTGGACGGCTAGAGCGCTCACGATTCGCAAGGGTGAACTGTTGATTTCCGACGGCGCTCACACCGCGCGGACGCGCTGCGGAAATCGATTGTCGGAAACACCCGTCTCCCCGGTTTCACCGGAACAGCCTCCCGCGAATGTGCTGGTGACGCCCGAGGCGCCCGTGATTTTCACCGGGAATTATCCACCGGCGCCGGGTTTTCCGCTGTTTCCGCCTGGAGGTCCGGGCACGCCTGCAACGCCGCCGGGAGGGGGCATCATTCCACCTCCGATCTTTCCAATTGTGGGAGGCGGACCGCCGTCGCGGCACCCTTCGACTCCGGGAGGTCCAGGAGGCCCAGATCGCCCGGAGGTCCTGGTTCGCCTGGGGGACCAGGTACGCCCGGCGGTCCCGGTGGACCGGGAGGGCCCGGAACGCCGCCAGTCTCGGTTCCTGAACCGCCTTCGGGGCTGCTGCTTACTACGGGGCTGCTGGTTTTGTTCGTGGCGGATAGATTGGTCTTGGTCCGCAGAAAACGTAAAGCCTGAATTCGGGCTTCGCTTCCTACCATTCGTTCCTTCTGAAACGCTAACCTACTTCAGCGGACCATACTTCTGGGTCGAGGCGAGGCCTTCCTGTGCGGATTCGAGTTGGCGCACAGTCGGTTGCATATCGTGTTTTTCGAAGCAGCGCGCGACGGCCTTTCCGATTTCGTCGTAACGGCCGGTGGCGAGCGCGATGGCGCTGGGGCCGGCGCCGCTGAGAGCGATTCCGAGCAGGCCCGGCATGCGCGGCAGAGCGAGCGCTTCCGCTAGGCCGGGAATCAGCGATTGGCGCGACTGCTGGTGCAGGCGATCCTGCATGGCATCCCAGAGCAGATCGTAGCGGCGATCGTCGAGCGCAGCGACGAATAGAGCGGACCTTTGCAGGTTGAAGACTGCGTCGGCGCGCGGCACGCTGGCAGGCAGCACGCCGCGAGATTTTTTCGTTTCGAGCTTCACGTTTGGCGTAACCACGATCAGGCGAATCACCTTGGGCCAGTCCTTGCGTACCGCTACCACCGTTCCGTCCGGTCGATAAAGGTCACTACCAGTCCTCCCAGCAGCGCGGCGGCGACGTTGTCAGGGTGACCTTCCATCTCGGTTGCGTAGCGCAGCGTCGCATCTTTATTGACGGGCGACCGGTGACCGCAAATCCCAAAGCGATGCCCGCGACCGTAGCCGCGGCGCTGCTGCCCAGGCCGCCGGCAACGGGAATCTCGTTCTGCACCGCGATGCGCACGCGCGGCAGCGAAAATCCCTCGCGCTCGGCGGTAAGGCGCATGGCGCGGGCAATCAAATTTTGATCGGGATCCGTGGGGAGTTCCGAGGTACCGCGCACGCCGCGGCCGCGCACGCGCGCGCGCCCGCCAGGTCTCGAAAGCACGGTGGCACGCACGCTCAAATACATTTCAAGCGCGAGGCCCAGGCAATCAAAACCCGCGCCCATGTTCGCGGTTGAAGCAGGAACGCGCACCTCAAACGAACTTTGCCGGGAGGAAGTCATTGAATTCGAGAAAGCGCCCGCGAAACGCCGCTAGCGGCGCTTTTCCATCGCGGCGATTATGGCAGATTTACTACCGTCCACGCGCACGGGTGTGTTGGCGAATGCGCCGTGAATGGGCTGCGGCGCCGAGCCGTCCTTCGCGCCGGAATCGATGGCTAGCGTGCCGCGATGATAGTGGCTGACGTAGTCGGTATCCTTCAATAGGTGGCCGGTGAGCACGGCGATCACGTTTTCGTCCGCGCGAATTTTTCCAGCGTCGGCGAGTTTCTTGATCCCCGCCACGGTGGTGGCCGAGCCAGGCTCGCAACCGATGCCGTCGCGTCCAATCATGGCTTTGGCGTCGGCGATTTGCTGTTCGGTCACGGAAATGATTTCGCCGCCCGAGCGCAGCACGGCGCGCAGAGCTTTCTTCCAAGACACCGGAGCGCCGATTTTGATCGCGGTGGCCAGCGTGCGCGGATTTTCCACCGGCGCCATGGCCGCGGGCAGATCGTCTCCGGCCTCGGCCTGTTGGATGTCGAGCGTCGCGAATAGCCGAGCGACCGGCGCCGCGCCTTCGGCCTGCACGACGCTGAGTTTCGGCAGGTGGCTGATCAGGCCCAGATCGAGCAACTCCTGAAATCCTTTGCCGAGCGCCGAGCTGTTGCCCATGTTTCCCCCCGGCACCACCACGTGGTCCGGCACCTGCCAGAGGCACTGCTCCATCAATTCGAATGCGACGGTTTTTTGGCCCTCAATGCGAAATGGATTGATGGAGTTTGCCACGTAGATCGACGGGTCGTCGCCCAGTTCCTGAATCAGGCGCATGCAGTCGTCGAAGTTTCCATCGATTTCGCAAACCAATGCGCCGTAATCAAGCGACTGTGCCAATTTTCCTGCGGAAATTTGTCCGCGTGGCAGCAGAACAGCAGCTTGCAGACCGGCGCGGCTCGCGTATGCGGCCAGATCGCCGAAGTGTTTCCGGTACTCGCGCAAACAGCGGTCTTCGCACCCAGCACGACGGCCTGGGTGATCGCGGCGCTCATGCCGGTGTCCTTGAACGACCCGGTGGGATTGCAGCCCTGATGTTTCAGCCGCAGATCGTCCAGCCCGCAATAATTCGCGGAGCGCGGGCCGTGGTAGAGCGGTGTGTTGCCTTCGAAAAGAGTGACGAACGGAATGGGATCTTCGAAAGGCAGGAGATCACGATAACGCCACACTCCACTCTGGTCGATTGGATCGTGCGAAGCCGCACGCGCCGCCCAACGCTGGCGGAGCGAGGCTGGATCACCCGTGGCCTCGCGCAGCGCCCTGGGGTGCGATTCGATTTCGAGCGTGCCTCCGCAGCGCGAGCACACATAGACGCGCTCGCGCAGCCCATATGTGGCGCCGCAGGATGCGTCGATGCAGCGCTGCACGGCTTTTTCCGTCGCGCGCGCTGTTTTCTCCGTCATTTCAGGAAACCTTGGCTTTCGCCCCTGCCAGGCCGAACTCGCGGTGGGTGGCTGCCAGTGCGGCCTTCATCTCTTTTTCGGAGACGACGAACGAGATATTCGATTCCGACGAGCCCTGCGCGATGGCGATGATATTGACGTTGTCGCGGCCCACGGCGCTGAGCGTGCGCCCCGCCACTCCCGGAGTGCCGCGCATGTTTTCGCCGACCACGGCGACGATGGCGATTGTCGTGTCCACGGTGATGTGCTCGACCTTCTCGTGCGCCACGTCCTGCGCGAATTCCTTACGCAGCGCTTCGACGGTGCGCTTGGCGTCCGGCGCGGCCACGATGAAGCAGATGTCGTTTTGCGAAGACGACTGCGAAATCAGCAGAATGTTTGCGTGCACTTCCGCCGTGGTCGAAAACGTGCGTCCCACCACGTCCGGCAATCCTACGATGCCTGGGCCGCCTACGGTGATCAGCGCCACGTCGCGAATGGCGGTGAGCGCCTTCACGCCGCCGCCGTTGGTGCGTCCGCGGGGGGTGATTTTCGTTCCGGTGCGCTCCGGCGCGAAGCTGTTGCGAATCCACACTGGAATTTTCGCCTGCGAAACCGCGTGCAGCGTTTTCGGGTGCAACACTTTTGCGCCGAAATACGCGAGTTCGCTCGCTTCGCGATAGGAAATTTCGGCGATGGTACGGGCTTCGGGGACCAGGCGCGGGTCCGCGGTCATCACGCCGTCCACATCCGTCCAGATAATCACTTCGGCTGCGCCCAGCGCCGCGCCCAGAATCGTGGCGGAATAATCCGAACCACCGCGGCCGAGCGTGGTGAGCACACCTTCCGCGGTCGCGCCGATGAATCCGGTGACGATCGGTACGATTCCCTGGTCGAGCAGCGGGCGCAGGCGTTTTTCGGAATTCGCGCGCGTTTCGTCCATGCGGGGATCGGCGCCGTTGTGCACGGTGTCCGTGACGATGCACTCGGTCGCTTCCACAGACTCGCTGCGGGTGCCGAGTTCGGTGAGAGCGCCTGAAACCATGGGAGCTGAGAGTCGCTCGCCGAGCGACGAGATGGAATCGAGCGTGCGCTGAGTGAGCTCGCGAAGCAGAGCCGTGCCGCGGCTGAGGCGCTCGCCTTCGTCGAAAATTTTCGCCAGGCCCGTGGAGACCTGCTTGCGCTTGAACTCGTCCTTGATCAGCGCCGCGAGCGCGGTCTCGTGCTGCTGCCGGAGCGCCGCGAAAACGGTTTCCGCGAGCTTGATCTCGCCCGCCGCCGCGAGATTGGCCGCTTCGATCAGCCGGTTGGTAACGCCGCTCATGGCTGAAACTACCGCGACGATGGGGCCCTCGGCCGCGGCATCACGCACGATCTGCGCCACGCGCGCGATGCAGGACGCATCGCCCACGGACGTACCGCCGAATTTCATCACCTGCAATGGTTTTTTCATGACCTTTTCTTGTCTGGGGATACAGCGGCGCTCAGCAATTCGAAGTGGCCTGATGCTAGTGCAACCTGGCGTTTACGATGGCTGCGCCTTCAAAAACTATACACTATGACGCCAAATCCGCGCGACGGTTCGGGGCGCTTTGTGGCTGGAAAAACAACCCGAAGATCCCGCGGGCGAGAATGATTTGGCGCAACGTGAAACGGCCCGCCTGCGATTCCGCAAGCGGGCCGTCTGCCGAGGGAAGCTGACTGCAAACCTATTTCTGGGCTACCAGCGCCGAGATAATGGCACTGGCTTGTGGCGTGCCGAGGCCGGTGACGTAGTCATATCCGGCGCCCGCGGTGCACATGGTGCCGCAGGAGCCGTTCGTGCCGGAAGTAACCGCGTGGAAATCGGAGTTCATCGCCGCCTTCGCGATGGTATAGAGCGCGGCGTCGGTGCTCGAGAGATTCGATTTACGCGCTGCTACGCGCATCGAATTGCTGATGGCGATGAGCCCGGCCCACTGCGGCGTGCCAGCGCTCGTGCCGCCCACCTGAAACCATCCTGAGTAGCCGCTGACGCCGATTGAATTGTAGACCGCGTAACCTGTGCCGGGGTTTCCGTTGTAAGAAACGTCCGGGCTTCCGCGATAGCCGCGAGCATCGTTGGCGATCGGGAATTGCGACTGAAACGACGGCTCGCGCTCGTAGACGCTCAGCCCACCGCCGCTGCCGCCCCAAGCCGTTTCGCTTACGTAGGTGCCGCTGCCGTTCAGCGTCAGCGAAGTGCCGCCTACACCGATCACGTCCGGCGAAACCGCGGGGTACGCCACGCCTGAGCCAGCGTCGCCCGAGGCCGCAAGATACGTGACACCGTTCGAGACGAAATTCTTGTCCATGCTCGATTCGCTCGACCATTCCGCGGCGGTCCAGCTCATGGAGACCACCGAGGCGCCATTGCGTACCGCGACCACCGCGCCATTGATCAGATCGGTGAGACTGTTCGAGGGTGTCTCAACCAGCACAATCGTTGCTTTCGGGGCGATGGCGTGCGCCCATTCCACGTCGAGCGCGATTTCCATGGCCCAGTTTGAATTCGAGGCGGGCGCTTTGCCGCTGGAGTAGACCTTGCGGAAGCAGCCATTGGCGCTCGTGCAGGCGGGCAGGCCGAACTGCGTATTGAACACGCCGAGATCGGCCTCCGCTTTCGGATCGTCATACGCGTCCACGATGCCGATGGTCTGGCCCGCGCCCTGATTGCTCACAAGGTCGAAACCGTAGGCGTGGCGGATCTGCGTCGGCTTGAGGGCCGTGGTAGGCGGACCGGATGCGGTGTCGGGGGTAGTCGTCGGATCGATGGGGTTCAGCGAATAGTGCGGCCGCATAAAGCTGACCGGGCTCTCACCGCCGGGAGTCAGGCGCGGCAGGTTGGTAATAACGATACGCTGCGCCGTCAACGGACGGCAGAAAGCAAGCGATGTGGCGAGGACGATAATCAGACTCAGTGCGGTCTTGCGGAATCCCTCAGTTTGCATTTCAGTTTCCCCTGTTTTGTGGGCCCCTTGCGGTCGGAGCCTGCCGGCTGGTTGCTGCCGACGAACACAAAGGTACCGGCAGGCGCTGCCCTGGCCCATAGACCAGGACGCCCAATTAGCTGGTACCAAAGTTCAGGGTGGGAACCTGTACTCAGGGTCAGGTTTTCTAATAAGCTGCTTATTTATCAGCGATATACTAGGGGTATCGCGCCGCCTAGAAACCACTGGAGGACAGGTGCAGTGGGGACAGGTGGTGCGTGCGGCGAAGCCTAGGCCGGCCTGCGAGCCTTCTTGCCCAGAGCCAGTGTGATCTGCGGCCAGCGCGCCGGTGTAGATCGCCATACCGACCGCGGCGTTCATCCCCGCCCTTTCGAGGGCCTTGACCTCTCGCATGGTGCGGATACCCCCGGCAGCCGTGATGGGTAGTTTTGTTACATGCTGAAGCTGCCTGAACCAGCGCAAGTTGGTGCCCTTCATCGTCCCTTCGTTGTCTACGAATGTGGACAGGAAGCCGGCGCAGAACGGTTCGAGCTGAGGGATCACTTCCATGGGGCGGAGCTTGAGCTTTTCCTTCCACCCACGGACCAGGATTCGGCCTTTCTCCGTGTCGATTGCCACCACCACATGTTGTTTTCCCACGCGCGCCGCCAGCGCGGCCAGGAATTTTCGATTCACTTCGCCACCCGAAAATGCGGCGCTTCCGACGATGACTTTGTTCGCGCCCCAGGAGAGAATCTTCGCGGCTTGAGCGACGGTGCGAATGCCGCCGCCGACGCGCACCTCGCGATTCGCTGCGCGACACAGGCGTTTGATCCACCTCGCATTCGACCCGGTACGCATGGCAGCGTCGAGATCGATTACGTGCAGAATGGGATAGTCGCGAAAACGATCGAGCAAACCGAGGACATCGTCCACCGCGAGCACGCGTCGACGGCCGCGCACCAGCTGCACGGCTTTTCCGCCTTGAAGATCGATGCAGGGAATGATCATTTATTCTGATTGCGCGCTATCGACTCATGCGAATGGGCACGCCGCGATCGGCCAGGAATTTTTTCATCGCCGCGATCGAGCGGGTCTCTTGATGAAAGATTGATGCGGCCAGCGCGGCATCCGCGCACCCTTCCGTATAGACCGCCAGAAAATCTTCGAACGTGCTCGCGCCGCCGGAGGCGATCACCGGTACGGGAACGGTCTGCGCGATTCTCGCGGTCAGCTCGCAATCGAAGCCGCTGCACGTGCCGTCGCGATCGATCGACGTGAGCAGGATTTCGCCCGCGCCGCGCGAAACAGCTTCGGCCGCCCACTTTGCGGCGTCCAGCCCCGTGGCGTCCCGCCCGCCCCGCGTGTAGGCTTCCCACGAATCGCCTTTGCGCTTCACGTCGAGCGACAGCACCACCGCCTGCGCGCCGAATTGCTGTGAAAGTTCGGAGATCAGCTCCGGCCGTTCGACTGCCGCGGTGTTCACGGTTACTTTGTCCGCACCCGCGCGCAGCACCGCGCGACCATCCTCCATCTTGCGGATGCCGCCGCCAGCCGTCAGCGGAATATTCAGCTGCTCCGCCACGCGGC
This sequence comes from uncultured Acidobacteriota bacterium, assembly GCA_963800535.1. Classification (GTDB taxonomy): domain Bacteria; phylum Acidobacteriota; class Terriglobia; order Acidiferrales; family UBA7541; genus Palsa-295. The sequence continues at coordinate 558,003 of CAWDBK010000009.1, read as the reverse complement.
GGATCGTTTCCAGAAACGTCGCCCGGCCTTGTACCGACGCGCTGATGTCGAGCACCACAAGCTCGTCCGCGCCCTCGTGGTTGTAGCGTGCGCCGAGCTCGGCGGGATCGCCCATGTCGCGCAGACCCTCGAATTCGATTCCTTTCACGACGCGACCTGCGTCGACATCGAGACAGGGAATGATTCTGCGCGCGAGAGTCATTGGATGGATTCCACGAAATTGCGCAGCACTTGCGCGCCGGTTTCGCCCGATTTTTCGGGATGAAACTGGACGCCGCGCAGGCTGCCGCGCTCGATCACTGCCGCGAACGGGAAGCCATGATCGCAAGCTGCTACGGTCGGTTCGGCTGTAGCCGGCGCTGCAAAGGAGTGCGCAAAATAAAAATAGGCGTCGGCGGGAATTCCGCGCATGAGCGAGCTTTCGCGCGTGTGGCGCAGCTGATTCCAGCCGATGTGCGGAGACTTTACATTTGTAGGGAGGGCCTGCACCTGCTCCGGAAAAAATCCGAGACCTGCGTCGCCCGGTGCTTCGTCGCTGGCGGCGAACATCGCTTGCAGCCCCAGACAAATCCCCAGCATCGGTTTGCCCGCCTCGAATGCGGCGCGCAGCGGCTCTGTCAGTCTGCGTTCGCGCAAGCCCGCAACAAAAGCTGCGAAATGTCCCACGCCGGGCAGCACGATTGCCCCGGCCGTCTCGATCTGGCGCGGCTCCACTGCCCGCTCCGTTTCCGCGCCCAGCTTCATCAGCGCGCGCTCGACCGACGGCAAATTCCCGGCTCCGTAATCAACGATCGCGATTTTCACAGCAGTCCCTTCGTCGAAGGCAAAACGCGGCGAAGTTGCTTATCGCGTGTGACCGCGAACCGCAGCGCCTTCGCAAATGCTTTGAAAATCGACTCGACCTGATGGTGCGACGAGCGCCCGTACATCAGTTTCAGATGCACGTTGGCGTGGGCCGCGTGCGCAAAGGCGCGGAAGAAATCCTCCATTAGCTCCGTCTGAAAATCTCCCACGCGCGGCGCCGAGATTTTGTAGCTGCACACGCAGTAGGCGCGCCCAGAGAAATCCAGCGCTGCGGCGGCCAGGCAATCGTCCATCGGCATCAGGAAATACCCCGCGCGCAGAATTCCGCGCTTCGATCCGAGCGCTTTCTTCACCGCTTTGCCCAGCGCGATGCCTACGTCCTCGACGGTGTGATGCTGGTCGACGTCGAGATCGCCGTGCGCTGTGAGATCGAGATCGAGGCCGCCATGCCGCGTGATCTGCTCGAGCATGTGATCGAAAAATCGCACGCCGGTCGAAATCTTCGACTTGCCCCGGCCATCCAGATTTAGCTTCAGCCGGATGTTTGTTTCCTTGGTGACGCGTTGGAGCGACGCTTTTCTCATAGGATGGCCTTCAATTCGCGCAGCAGCCGCCGCGTCTGCGCCATGGTGCCCAGCGTAACGCGCACGTAGCCTTCACCGCCGAAATCACTCGAGCGGTCGCGCACCAAAATTTGTTTGCGCGCCAGCGCCGCGACAACTCGTTTTGCGCGCTCGCCAAAATAAGCCAGCACGAAATTCCCCGCGCTCGGAAAGCACTTCACGCCGAGCTTTGCCAGCCCGCGCGCGAATTCCACGCGGCTTTGCTTTACCTCGCGCACCGTCCGCGCAATGAACGCGCGATCGGCCATGGCCGCTTCGGCCGCCGCCAGAGCCGCGGCGTTCACGGGATACGGCGATTGCGCTTTACGCATGGTCGCCGCGAGCGCGCGATTGGTGAAGATGCAGCCCAGTCGCAGGCCAGCAAGCCCGCAGGTCTTTGAAAACGTGCGCGTCACGATCAAATTCGCGTGTCGCCGGATCCACGGAATTACCGTAACGCCGGAGAATTCAAAATACGCCTCGTCGATCACCACCATCGTTCGCGGCGCCGCGTTCAGAATCCTTTGCAACTCCGGTTTTGTCAGCAGATTTCCGGTGGGGCTGTTCGGATTCGGCAGAAAAAACACACGCGGCCTCCGCCGCAGCTCGGCCAGCACGGTGTTCCACGTGAAACACATCGATGCGTCATAGCGCGGCGCCACAATCCGCGCGCCGGCTAGCTCGGAGTAGAAGCGATACATCGCGTACGTCGGCTCGACCAGCAGCACGCCATCACCCGGCTCGACGAACGTGTTCACCACCAGGCTCAGCGCTTCGTCAGTGCCATTCGTCAGCAACAACTCATCCGGCCGCACGCCGAAATGCCGCGCCGCTTTGGCCCTCACCGTTTCTTGCTCGGGGTAAGCGGAAATTTCAGCCGAACTCAACTTCGCCAGCGCGCGGCGCACGGCGGGCGAGCATCCGATCGGGTTCTCGTTAAAATCCAGGCGCAGCTTATCCGTGCGCCCTTCGAGCGGCGGATGATAAGGACGCATGCGCTCGACCGCGCGCCGCACGCGAATCTTCGCAACGCGGGTCACTTACGCACCTCCACCGACCGCGCGTGCGCATCGAGTCCCTCCGCTCGCGCGAATTCCGCGACTACGGGGGCCAGTCGCTTAACGCCGGGGCGCGAGACCTCCTGCACGCTGATGCATTTCACAAAATCCGCCACGGAAAGCCCCCCACGCGTACGCGCCACGCCTCCCGTCGGCAGCACGTGATTCGTGCCCGTCGCATAATCGCCGAACGATTGCGCGCTGTATGGCCCAACGAAAATGCTGCCCGCTGACTCGATAAGTTTCATCGAGGTACCGGTATTGCCAACGATGCTGAGATGCTCGGGCGCAAACTGATTCACGAATTCGGCCGCCGCCTTGCGATTTCGCGCCACCAGGATTGCGCCGTTGGCCGCCAGCGCGCGCCGCGCCAGATTCATCCGCGGCAATTGCGCCAGCTGGATTTCGATTTGCGAAGCAACGTTGCGTGCGAGCGGCGCGGACGTTGTGACCAGGATCGAAATCGCGTCCGGATCATGCTCAGCCTGCGCGATCAAATCCGCAGCGATGAACTGCGCGTCGCCATGGTCGGCGAAAACCAGAGCCTCGGTCGGCCCGGCCAGCATGTCGATCGCGCAATCGTGGCTCACCAATTTTTTCGCCGCGGTCACGAATCGGTTGCCCGGCCCGCAGATTTTCGCCACGCGCGGAATCGAATGCGTTCCGTAGGCCAAGGCCGCGATGGCCTGGGCCCCGCCGATTCGCGCCACGCGCCGCACGCCCAATCGCGATGCGGCCGCCAGCAGCGCCGGCCCGGGCTGCGGGCTCGCGAGGATAATTTCCCGCACGCCAGCTTCCTGCGCCGGGATCACCGTCATCAGCAGCGTTGAAACCAGTGAAAATCGCCCTCCTGGCAGATAACACCCCACTGAATCGATTGCCCGCACGCTCTGGCCCGCGCGCACTCCGGACTCGACTTCGAACGACCATTCCTGCGGTTTCTGCCGCCGCGCCACAGCGCGAATATTGCGCGCCGCATGATCGATCGCCGCCAGGAATTCGCGCGACACTTTTCCGCGCGCCGCGGCCAGCTCCGCGCGCGAAACCCACACGGTACGGGGCGTGAGCGAAACTCGATCGAGTTTTTTCGTCCAGGCAAACAGCGCCGCATCGCCGCGCCGCCCGACGTCCGCGATGATCCGCGCGGCCACGCGCTCGGCATCGCCGCTCACCGCGCGGCGCGAGCCGAGCACTTTGCGCGCGGCTGCGTCCGTAAGCGTCTGAATTCGCATCAATAGACAACCTTATTCAGCGGATATTCCACAATTCCTTCCGCGCGCGCCGCTTTCAGCTTGGGAATCAACTCGCGCACGGTTTTTTCCTCTACGATGGTATTAATCGCGAGCCATCCGGAATCGCTCAGCTGCGAAATCGTGGGATTGCGCAGAGCCGGCAGCGCGGCGATCACCTTGTCCAGATCCTCGCGCCGCACGTTGAGCATCAGTCCCACGCGGCTAGTCGCTTTGATCGCGCCATCGAGCAGCATGGCCATGTGCGTGATCTTCGTGTTTTTCCACGGATCTTTGCGCGCCGCGCGGTTGGCGATCATCCAGGTGGCCGATTCGAGCAGTGTGTCCACCACGCGCAGCCGGTTCGCGCGCAGCGACGATCCGGTTTCGGTCACCTCCACAATCGCATCCGCCAGCTGCGGCACTTTTACTTCCGTGGCGCCCCAGGAAAATTCCACGGTGGCCCTCACGCCGTGCTTCGCCAAGTATCGCTCCGTCATTTTCACCGCTTCGGTAGCGATCACTTTGCCTTCGAGGTCCTTCACGCTCTGCATCGGCGAATCTTCGGCCACCGCCAGCACCCAGCGCACACGGCCAAAGCTCGTTTTCGAATAAACCAGCTCGATCACTTCCTCCACGTCCGCGCCGGTTTCCATGATCCAGTCTTTGCCGGTGAGGCCCGCGTCCAGCGCGCCATTTTCCACGTAACGCGCCATTTCCTGCGCGCGCACCATCATGCATTCAATTTCCGGATCGTCGATTCCCGGATAATAGCTACGCGAGCTGACGGAGATTCGCCATCCCGCCTTCGCAAAAAGCTCCACAGTGGCGTCCTGCAGACTCCCCTTCGGAATTCCCAGCTTTAGCTTGCTCATGATTTTTTCCCTTTGCCGTAAAGTTCCTCGGGCGTCACCACTTGTTGCGCCACAACTTTCGCTTCGCCCTGGCGGTCCAGCTCGCGGAAAAAACAGCTGCGATAACCTTCGTGGCACACCGCGCCGCCATCCAGATCCGCTTTCACCAGGAGAGCGTCGAGGTCGCAATCCACGCGCATCTCGCGCAACACCAGCCGCTGGCCGCTGGTCTCGCCCTTCATCCACAGCTTCTTGCGCGAGCGGCTCCAGAACGTGACGAAGCCCGTCTCCTGTGTTTTCGCGAGCGCCTCGCGGTTCATGAAGCCCAGCATCAGCACCTCGCCGTTTTTGGCGTCCTGCACGATCGCAGGGATCAGCCCGTTTTCTTTTTCGAAGTCGAGTTCCATGATCTCAATTCTCCTCGAACTTAAATTCGCTCGTCATTCTGAGCCGAGCAGTCCGACGCCTTTGCACTTCCCGCCGCAGGCGGCTCGGGATGCGCAGTCGAAGAATCTCTCCTCGGCTGTTCGAACTGCATTGCCTCCGCCCATCGCCGCCCCTAAAAACAAAAAGCCCGCCGGCGCTTGCCGCGCCAGCGGGCTGATGAGTGCTGATTGTTGCGCTGCTGCTCAGCCACACCGCCGCGGGCACGGGTTCACGTGATGGTGATGGCTATGATGTGTCCGCAGCAGGTTCATGACGCACTCAAAATTAGGATAAGCGCCGCCGCATGTCAAGCGCTGAGTCCCATCGACTTGCGCGTCGTGGTGCCGGAATCAGCGATGCGTAATCGTCAGGGCACCGAGCGCGAGCGGCACCAGCAGCGTAATAGTCAAAACGATCCACGCGGCAGGCCGCGCAAAATTGATCGTGTACCCGATCCCGATACGCTTCTCCACGAACAGAGCGGCATCATCTCGATTGAAATAGAAAAGCCCCAGCTTCCAACATGCATCGGGCGTCCCGTCGCCGGAATGCAAGGCCGCGACTGAACTCGAAAATCCCCGGCTCTGCCATCGCGCCAAGAAAATCAGGCACACGATCACTCCGACCGCCAGGACCATGATCGCTACGGGACCCGCACCGCCAGTCAGCGGCAACAGTCCGACCAGCGAAAACATAGCCGCGACAAAGAACTCCACTCCGACAAGTACCAGCGCGATGCGATGCGCCGGATCAATCTTGCTTGCTCCGGCCATTTCCGACGGAATCCGTCTGGCCGCGTGCGAAATACCATAAGTTAGCAGCGAAATCAGTGCGACCATGCCAGCGCCGAAAAACAGCGGCCCGAACACGCCCATCGGCGTTCGAACCGACCAGCCGTTTGGCCTGCCGTCGATACCCCAATGGACCGGAAACCGGTCCGGAATCTGTTCCCAGTGCGCGGATAGGTACGCGGCGGCGATCAGCAAAATTGCGAACGGCGCGAGCTGGAGCAGCCATCCACCCGGAAGCTGAGTGCGCCGCGGCGTCAACGAAGCCTCGCGAATCGTCGAATGGGCCACGGCGTGCGGCATTGCCCGCGCGTGCGCCCGCGAGATCGCGATCAGCGGGCCAGTGGTGAACCAAACCCCGCCGAATACCAGAAACACAATTTCGTGGCGCACGGCGCCAATCACTATCATCGTGAACGCGATAGCCAGGTGAAACAGAATTTCGATTCGGTAGCTACGCAGCACGCGCGTGGCGTCGAGTGTGTCGCGAAAGTCCGGCACCACGGTGACCGCGAAGAACGTTCCGGGGCGCGACCATGTCGGCAGCGCCCAGAAAATCCAGCCGAGCAGCAGAATGATGGCAAGCACAAAGCTGTCGAAAAGGACTTGTGGATGCGCGATCATCAGAATCTCCGCTAGCGCTTCGCCAGCTTTTTCGCCAGCGCAGACAGGTGGTCCGCCAGCGCCGCTCGCGGCACTCCGTCGGTGATTGCTTTCGCAACCAGCTCTTCCAGGCGTTGCCCGAAGCCGTGCTTGGCTGCGGTCATGGGCTTCGGCTCGCGGCGGTCGAGCACCACGGCGCCTCGCCCGCGCCGCAAATCGAGCCAGCCTTCCTCCGCCAGCACGCGGTAGGATTCGGCGACCGTGTTGTGGTGCACGCCGAGATCCGTGGCCAGTTGCCGCACGGTGGGCAATTGCTCGCCCGCCGCAAATTCGCCGGACACCAGCACCGCCCGCAATCCGCTCACGATCTGCTCGTAAACCGGCCGCGGTGAAGCTAGATCAATCCGCAAAGTACGTGGGCTCCCCATTGCCTATTGTACACATACAATATACAAATAGCATTGAGATTGTCGACCCGAAATTTTGAGCAGCTTGCTAGCGCAGGAGGTCTTCGAGCTGCACTTTCACTTCGGTTTTCGCGTCGCGGTACTTCACGATCACCGGCGTGTAAAGCGAAAGATTCCAATCCTTGCCGCGGCCTTGCGAAATCGCGCGGGCGCCGGCGACTACCACGGCATTCTCCGGAATCACCAGCGGCGCCTCCGCGCTCGCGCTGTGCACCGTTCCGGTAATGACGTCGTATACGGGAGTCGATCGATTCAGCACGGTGCCGGATCCGAGCACCACGCGCTTCTTCACCACCGTGCCTTCGTAAACGCCGCAATTTCCGCCGACCAGCACTTCGTCTTCAATGATCACGGGCAGCGCGCCCACGGGCTCCAGCACGCCGCCGATCTGCGCCGCCGCCGAGATGTGGCATTTGCGTCCCACCTGCGCGCAGCTGCCCACCAGCGCATGCGAATCGATCATCGTGCCTTCGTCCACATACGCGCCCACATTCACGTACATCGGCGGCATGCAGGTGACGCCGCGCGCGATGTAGCAGCCGTCGCGAATGCTGGAGCCGCCGGGCACGATGCGCACGCCCGCGTCGGCCGCGATTTGTTTCACCGGGTAAGTGGATTTATCGAAAAATGGCTGGCGGGCCGCGTCGATGGACATATCGACGATCGCGCCCATGCGAAACCCCAGCAGAATTCCCTTTTTAACCCACGCGTTCACGCGCCAGCCGGACGCTCCAGCGGCCGCATCGGGCTCCGCCGCGCGGATTTCGCCTGTGTTCAGCGCATCCTTGAATTTCTGAAAGAGTTTCCGGTCGGAGTCGGCGTACGCGCCGGGATTTTCGTCGAAGAGCCGCTCGATTTCGCGGCCGAGCTCAGCGTGCGGCATAGACTTTCTGGATCAGCCCGACGGCTTCGAGCGCGCCGCGGATTTTGGCAAGATTTTCGGGTTTGGGCGCTACCATCGGCAACCGAAAAACGGGCTCAATCAGCCCCATCAAAGCCATCGCGGCCTTGGCGGGTCCCGGATTCGTCTCCACGAAATTCGCTTCGATCAGGTTGAAATATTTGTTATGAATTTCGCGCGCGGCCACGAATTCTCCGTTGAGGCAAAGCTGCGTCAAGCGCACCATTTCCGCGGGAATTTCGTTCGCCACCACGGAAATCACGCCTTTGCCGCCCAGCGCCATCAGCGGAATCGTGATTGCGTCGTCACCGGAAAGCACCAGAAAGCGCGGCGGCACGGCCGCCAGCACCGCCGCCATCTGCGAAACGTTGCCCGAGGCTTCCTTCACGCCCACAATGTTGTCGATCTCCGCCAGCCGCACGACGGTTGAGGTCTCGATGTTCACTCCGGTGCGTCCGGGGATGTTGTACAAAATAATGGGGAGCGAAACGGCCGCCGCCAGCGCCTTGTAATGCTGGTAAAGCCCTTCCTGAGTGGGCTTGTTGTAATAGGGCGCCACGGAAAGAATGCCGTCGGCGCCAAGCTGCTGAAATTCGCGCGCCATTTCGATCACGTGCGCGGTGTTGTTGCCGCCCGCACCGGCGACTACCGGAGTCTTTGTCTTGCGCGCTTCTTCGACAGTGATTTCGACCACGCGGCGCTGCTCGGCCGACGTGAGCGTGGGGCTTTCGCCCGTGGTCCCGACGGGCACCAGGAAATTGATTCCCCCCGCGGCCTGTCGCTGCACCAGGCGCCGCAGCGCGGACTCGTCAAGCGAAAAATCCGGACGGAACGGCGTGACCAGCGCGGTGCCGCATCCCGTGAACATAAGCGCCTCCTGAATCTCTACCTTACTCCAGCTCGTTTACAATCTCGCGAAAATCGAAAAAGCCTTTCTTTCCGGCCACCCAGCGCGCGGCGCGCAGTGCTCCGCGGGCGAAACCTTCGCGGCTGCGCGCGGTGTGGCGTAGCGTGATCGAATCGGCCGCGGAATCGAAACCGATTTCGTGCGTGCCGGGATGCGCGCCTGCCCGGCTGCTGCTGGTGTCGATGGCCCTCGGGTATCCGGCCTTCTTCATCGTATCCACCAGCGCAAAGAGCGTGCCCGACGGCGAATCTTTTTTCGTCGAATGATGGATTTCCCAGGCCCACGCGCCGTATTCGGGTTGGCGCGCGAGCAGCCGTGCCGCCTCGGCAATGAGCTGCACAAAAACTCCGACACCCACGGAGAAATTCGGGCTCCAGACGAGACCCGTGCCCGCCGTCCGCACCGCGGTCCGCGCGCGCTCGATTTCGCCGAACCAGCCCGTGGTGCCGACCACGGTGTTGACGCCCAGCTCCGCCAGCCGTTCGATATTTTCAATGGCCGCCTCAGGATTCGAGAATTCCACGGCCGCCTCGATGCCGCGAAAGTTCTCTTTCGTCAAGCCTTCGAACTTCTCGTTGTTGCCGATATCGAGGCGCAGCTTCACGTCGAATCCGTATTCAGGCGCTAGATGTTCGATCAGCCGCCCCATTTTCCCGTGTCCGACAATTGCGAGATTCATTGGCGAGCGCCTCAATTCTTCGCTAGCAGCGTCTTAACCATGTCCGCGTAGATTCCGACTGCGGCCGCGAGTTCCTGTTTCGAAATTCGCTCTTCGGTGGTGTGCGCCACGTGGATGTTGCCGGGGCCGAACAGCAGCGGCTGCCCCCAGGTGATGCCGAACACAGGGACATCTGTGGCAAACGACACGACCGAAGTCGGCAAGCCGTCCACAGTCGCAAATCGTATCGGCGGAATGGTGAGAATTTCCAACAGTTCGGCGCGTCCGCCCACGGCGCGCTCGAAGAGATCGCGCACCGGCTGCACCTCACCCACAAGCCGGATCATGATTTCCGCTTTCGCTGCATCCGCAATCACGTTGGGCGCGCGACCGCCTGAAATCGTGCCGATATTCATAGTGGTCGGTCCCAACTGCGGATCGCGCGGCAGTTCAATCTTGCGAATAGCGTCGATCGCATCGAGCAGCTTCTCAATCGCCGATTCGCCCAGCTCCGGATATGCCGAGTGCGCCATTTTCCCGCGCGCCACGAGCTCGTAGCGCAGAATTCCCTTGGACGCGATCGCCATTTTGCTCTCGGTCGGCTCGCCATTGATTAAGTATTTCGATCCGCGCGCCGCCTTCACCGCCGCATATGCGCCAGCGCTGTTGCGCTCTTCGCCGACCACGAACAGCAGCGCGAAATTCTTCACGCCTTCAGCCAGCAACTGCTCCGCCGCTGCGACCATCGCCGCGATCAGGCCCTTCGCGTCGCACGCTCCGCGGCCCCAGATGAATTCTTCGTCCTCGCGCGACGAAAAAAACGGCGGCACCGTATCCATATGCGTCGACATGGTCACGCGGGGCTCGCCCCACGTCGCCAGCACGTTGAATCGCGCGCCTTCCACGTCCATCCGCTCCGCGCGCCCACCTGTGCGCGCAGCGAGCTTCGACAAATGGTCGAGCAGATACGCCGCGACCGGGCCTTCGTTTTCCGTAATCGACTCGATATCCACCAGCGCTCGAGTCAGCTCGAACACATTCATCGCTTGCCTGCTTTGAGAGTTCGCTTAGCGAATGGAAACGGAAGCGAAACGAGAAGGAAGGATACGCGAGAGGCGCGGCTCGTGTCTTCACTCCTCGATAGCGCTCCATTCCAGTCGCCCGGAATGACAGTGAACCGGTCTTTCAACCGATCCCCCAGCCGCGCGCCACAGCCGGCGCGACAACTTCGGCGGAGCCTGCTACCTGTTGCCCCTTTCACCCGGCCTTCCGAAGCTGCCCGGAAGTTTCGGCCCGGTTACTGGTGGCCTCCGCACCTCTACCAAGAACCAACAAAGTTTATCGGCGGCGTGCGCAGACGTCAAGTAATCCAGGTCGCGCCGGTGTCAGGGGATATTCCAGAATTTAATGAGCGTCCAGATGGAGACCAGCGAGATTTCTACGCCGAAGACCCGGATGATCCAGGTCATGATTCTCGTGTTGATCTCGCGCTGTTGCGGGTTGGGTGGTGGAATTATGTTCGGATGGCGTTGGCGAAGTCCGGTGGTCCACTCGTTATATCTCTGAGACATCTCCCGAGACCAAACGAGCATAGCGGCGCCCCAGACCACGCTGCAGCCCGACACGAACACCATTACCCATTTCAGCATCGCGTGAATTCGCAAAACGCTCGATGCACGGAAGAATATGCGATTTCACGAAGCGGGCAAAAACAATCCGAGAGCCGGAGGCTGATCGACTGCATGCCGTCCGGCTCGCGGATTCTGGGGGGGAGAGCTTAATTCGGCAGCAGCACTGTATCGACCACCTGAATCACGCCGTTCGATTGATATACGTTCGGAATGGTGATCGTGGATATGCCGCCCTTTTCATCCTTCAACTCAATCTTGCCGCCCTTCTCCATGGCCCAAAGCTTGCCGCCGCTCACGGTCGTCAGCTCGGTCTTTCCGTGACCGTCTTTGATCATCCTAGTCAGGTCGGCGGTGCTTAGGTGCCCGGAGACCACGTGGTAGGTCAGAATCCTGGTCAGCATTTCTTTGTTTTCCGGCTTCACCAGCATATCGACGGTTCCCGCCGGCAGCTTCGCGAATGCTTCATTCGTCGGCGCGAACACGGTAAACGGGCCGGGACCTTCGAGCGTATCTACCAGTCCCGCCGCTTTCACCGCTGCCACCAACGTGGTGTGATCCGCCGAGTTCACCGCATTCTCGACGATGTTCTTGGTCGGATACATCGCCGCGCCCCCGACCATGGGTCTGCTTCATCTCATCGAGTCCTGCTTCATCGACATCGAATCCTGTGCCGCCACGCCGGAAATTCCTATCAGCACCAGCGCACACACTCCTACGAGAAGTCTTGATTTCATTTCGCTCCATCCTTTTTGACCAGATTCACACTTCACATGGGGTACGCGCCGAGGGCGATTTTGGATTTATCTATTTCGAAGCAGAGTTTGTATGATGGTGAGCCGCGTTTTTGCGGCGCCGTGCAGTGTGAGGCGGCGGGTGTCATCGTGATGATTTCGAAAAACAAGCGGCAACGCGCCGTCGATCCCACGGATTACACGCCGGAATACGCCTACAAGGCTGGCGCTGCCGGCGCTCGCGAGCTTTTCTGCGAAGGCGTGGCGCTCGAGCGCGTCGCCGCCGAAGTCGACACGCCCGCGTACGTTTACAGTCGCGCCAGCATCGAGGCGGCATACCGCCATCTCGATCGTTCATTTGGTTCGTTGCCCCACACCGTCTGCTACGCCATGAAAGCGAACTCGAATCTTTCCGTCCTGCGTGTGCTCGCGAGGCTGGGTAGCAGCTTCGACATTGTTTCCGGCGGAGAACTCGACCGCCTGGGTCGCGTGGGGATTCCCGGAAACCGCATCGTTTTTTCCGGCGTGGGCAAGACGCGCGAGGAAATTCGCGAAGCGCTGCGCTACCCCGGAAAAGCATCGCGCCACAGCGGCATATTAATGTTCAACGTCGAATCGGCTGCGGAGTTGGAAGTGCTGCTCAGCGAATCGGCGCGCCACGTCGCCGGGGGCGGCACGCGGCCGGGTGTGGCGATCCGCGTGAATCCCGATGTGCGAGCCGGCGGACATCCACACATCGCCACGGGCGCCCACGAACACAAATTTGGCGTCGCATGGAGTGCGGCGCGTGATTTGTACCTGATCCACAAGAGTTCACCTTGGATCGTATGGCGCGGCATCACCGCGCATCTCGGCTCGCAGATCTTCAGCGTCGCGCCGTATCGCCGCGCGCTCGCGCGTCTCGCATCCTACGTGCGCGATCTGGCGCACAACGGAATACGTCTCGACTTCATCGACATCGGCGGCGGACTCGGCATCCGCTATACCGACGAATCCACGCTGCCCACCGCGGCCTATGCCAAAGCGCTTACCGAAATCGTCCGCCCGCTCGGCTGCCGCCTGATCGTCGAGCCGGGCCGCGCGCTCGTGGGACCCGCCGGAGTGCTCCTCACTCGCGTGCTCTACGTGAAACACAATGGCAAGAAAACCTTCGTAGTCGTCGACGCGGCGATGAACGATTTGATTCGTCCCGTGCTCTACGGCGCCACGCACCCGATTACGCCTGCGGTTCGCGCAGCCGGCAAATTGTCGCGCGTCGATGTAGTGGGTCCGGTTTGCGAATCCGGAGATTTTCTGGCGCAAGATTGGCCGCTCCCACCGGTGAATTCAGGCGACCTGCTCGTGGTGTGGACCGCGGGAGCTTACAGCTTCGCCCAATCTTCCAATTACAACGCGCGCCGCCGTCCGGTCGAGGTTCTGGTCGAAGGCCGCCGTTTCCACGTTGCGCGCCGGCGCGAAAAATACGACGACTTGGTTCGCGGCGAATCGGTGTAAGCAATGGCTCTGTTTCCCGCATTTCTGAAAATGGCAGGGCGGCGCTGCCTGGTCGTAGGCGCTGGCCCGATCGCCGAAGAAAAAATCGAAAGCCTGCTCCACACGGACGCGCAAATCACGGTCGTCGCGCCTGTTGCCACCGAACGCGTGCAAGGCTGGGCGCGCGCGCGAAAAATCCGCTGGCAGCGCCGCGAATTTCGCGCGACCGATCTTTCTGGCGCGTTCATGGTCGTAGCGGCCACGTCGAATTCCAAATTACACGCGAAAATATTCCGCAAAGCTCGTCAGCTCGGCGTGCTCTGCAACTCCGTCGACGATCCCGCGAACTGCGATTTTTATTACGGTTCCGTGGTCCGTCGCGGCGAACTGCAAATTGCGATCTCCACCGCGGGCCACAGTCCGGCTCTGGCGCAGCGCCTGCGCAAGAAGCTCGAAAAAGAAATCGGCGCCGAATATGAACGCTTTGTTACAACTCTCGGTGCCGCTCGCAAGCGTCTGTTTGCCAAATCGATTTCACCGGAGCGCAGAAGAGCGCTGCTGCACGAGCTCGCCAGCGAAATTTCATTCGAAACATTTCTTCGCAAGCGTCGCGCAAGCGAAAAATGAAGATGCGAAAAAACTGTTTTTACGCAATCTTTACGCGAGAAAGCGCCTTAAATCAGGAAGTTGCCACCGAATTTGGATCACGAATACGTTCGATTCGATAATCGACGAACCGGATTCGCAAGACGCCTGCTAGGATGCCTGCATTCGCCGATGCGGCCGGGTCCCGGCATTCCCCCCCACCCAAACCTTCCGTGGCCCGGCCGGTCGCCGAAAGTTTCAGAGAATCAAAAGGAAGTTCCCGCCCGCTTCTTCTCCAGCAGTTCAGCCGCCCGCTGAGCCGCTTCGTTCACCAAGAACCCCATTTTCGGATGCGCCGGCTGGAAATCCGCGGCAAAACCCTGCGCGCGCAACTCTTCCGATGTGATCGGCCCGATGGATCCCACCATGATCCGTTCGAAGCCGCGCCGCAACTCCTGTTCGCGGTTCATTTCGCGCGCGATTTTCAGCAGATGCGTCACCTGGATCGAGGTAGTGAAGAGCGCCACGTCGACTTCCCCGCCCGCGATTGCTTCCACGGCCTCTCTTAGCGGCGCGGTGTCCTCCGGCAGCGCCCATTGATATACGGGTACTCGCGTCACCCGCGCGCCACGCTCGGCCAGTCCTGCGAGTAATTCGGAATTGGATGCGCCATATTCCTGCACCGCCACGCGTCGGCCTCTTAGGGGAGCGGTGTCTGCATTCTCATCGAGCGTACGTAACAGGTCGCGCCAGGTGTTCGGCTCCGGAATCGAAATCGTGACCCGCACGCCAAGCTCTTTCAGCGCCGCCGCCGGTTTAGGCCCGCGCGCCACGATCTCGACGCGCCGCAGCGCCCCGACAAATTGCTCAATCGGACAAACCGTTTCGACCACCTTTGCCAGGGCCCGCGTGCCGACACCGGTCAGAAAAATCACCATGTCGAACCCGCCGCTAGCCAGCACGCGCGCAAACTCCCGCGCTTCGGTATTCAATTCAAGGGCAACTTCGCGCATCGACGGCGCCACGATCGCGCGCCCGCCGTAGTTTTCAATCAGCTTCGCCATCTCCGCCGCACGCCGGCTTTCCAGCGATAGCACACACAGCCCGGCCAGCCCGGATTTAGTTCTGTCGTCCACCAAGTTTGCTCAGGAGAAATCTCTATGGGTCGTGGTTTCCGCCATGCCAAAAAGTCTTGCGAACCCACGTCGCTTCAGCCGCTGAAGCCCGCTGTGGCTCGATCAGCAGAAATCGACAGTCTAGTGCCGGAAATGCCGTACGCCGGTGAACACCATCGCCATGCCCAGCTTGTTCGCCGCGTCGACCACGTCCTGATCTCTCACCGACCCGCCCGGCTGGATCACCGCCGTCGCACCCGCCTTGCCTGCTTCTTCCACGCCATCGGCGAACGGGAAATACGCGTCCGATGCAACCACGCTGCCTGCCAGCGAAAGTTTGGATGTCGCCGCCTTGATCACCGCGATCTTCACGGAATCCACGCGGCTCATCTGCCCCGCGCCCACTCCCACGGTCTGTCCGCCGCGGGCAAATAGAATGGCGTTTGACTTCACGTGCTTCGCTACTTTCCACGCGAATAGAAGGTCGCGAATCTCTTCGGTCGTGGGCGCGCGCTTCGTGGCGACCTTCAGGTCAGATTCGCGTAACTCGTGCGCGTCCGATTCCTGCACCAGCATTCCGCCAAGGATCGGTTTCAGTTGTAACTCGGCCGTCGCGAGCTCGCGCGGCATTTCCAGCAGCCGCAAATTTCTCTTGGCCGCGAATTTGTCGAGCGCGCCGTTCTCGAATCCGGGCGCCGCGATGCATTCAACGAAAAGCTTCGCCACTTCCTCGGCCGTCCCCTCGTCGATCGCCTGATTGAACGCCAGCACTCCTCCGTACGCCGACACCGAATCGCATTCGTAGGCCTTCAAATACGCCTCGCGCAGCGATTCCTGCTCCGCCGCCCCGCACGGATTGTTGTGCTTTATGATCGCGACCGCCGGGTGCTTGAATTCACTCGCCAGCGCCCACGCTGCGTCCAGATCGACCAGATTGTTGTACGAAAGTTCTTTGCCCTGTAGCTGCTTCGCGCCGGCAAGCCCCGTCGCTGGTTTGCCAGCGGGTGCGTACAAAGCCGCGGCCTGGTGCGGATTTTCTCCGTAGCGCATCGACTGGCGCCGCTCGAGCGCCACATGAATCCGCGCCGGCAGTTTCTCGAGGGCCCCGATCGTGACGCTCCCGTTCGCACTCAGCCGCTCCAGCTCGGTCGCGATTTCGCCGTCATAGCGCGCCGTGCGAGCATAGGCTTTGCGCGCCAGGGACAGGCGCGTGGCGAGCGAAAGTTCCCGCGCCGCGCGCAGCTCGGCTGCAACCTCCGCGTAGTCCGCCGGGTCCGTAACCACGCCCACACTCTGAAAGTTTTTCGCCGCCGACCGGATCATTGCCGGCCCGCCGATGTCGATATTCTCGATCAGCTCATCCGGCGTAACTCCCTGCTTCGCCGCCGTCGCTGAAAACGGATATAAATTCACCACCACCAAATCGATAGGCTGAATCGCGTGCTCGACCGTTTGTTTCATGTCTTCGGTCTTTCCGCGCCGAAACAAAATTCCGCCGTGCACCTTCGGATGCAGCGTCTTCACGCGCCCGCCGAGCATCTCCGGCCAGCCCGTCAGTTCCGCCACGTCGCGCACCGGAATGCCCGCGTCTCGCAGCAGCTTCGCGGTGCCACCGGTCGAAACGATCTCGATTTCCAGCGACGACAGCTCGCGCGAGAATTCCGTTACTCCCGTTTTGTCATACACGCTGATCAGCGCGCGTTTCACTGCCAAGAAAATCCTCCGAAGCCACTCGATTGAACGAGCGGGCAGTGTAAGCGT
Organism: uncultured Acidobacteriota bacterium; assembly: GCA_963800535.1. Lineage (GTDB taxonomy): Bacteria > Acidobacteriota > Terriglobia > Acidiferrales > UBA7541 > Palsa-295. Next base: position 541,410 of record CAWDBK010000009.1, on the reverse strand, counting down.
TTGCGTTGAAATTCGAAAGAGGATGTGGAAAATCGAGAATGGGAAAAAAACCGAGAAGGAAATTTAGCCTGAAACCCGTGCCTTCAACTTCACGCGCCCGCCTTCGACGCTCACCGTGTACTCGATCTCGCGCCCGCCCTTGTCTTTTAAGTCCTTGGTTTTCTGTTGTACGAACTTCTCGAAATCCTTCAAGCTCGGCGTGGTCGACCGTTCCCCGGTCTCTGTCCGCGCTTCGATCAGCTTCTCGTAAAGCGCGTATACCTTCTCCCGTTCGTGCTCCGGGTTCGAGAACGACATCGCATAAGCCTGCGCCGTCTGCTTCACATCCTCCGTGCGCGCCGCGGCTTCCGCGGCGCGAAAATCGATCGGTGGCGGTTCCACAACTTTCGCGGCCTCAGCAGCCTTCTGCGCCACTGCGGCGGCCCGCGCCGCCCGCTCGGCTTCCACCGCTTTGGCCGCGGCGCCAAAGTGGTGAGCCTGCGTAGCGCCTTCCTTCTGCGAGGTTTTCTTGCGCCACATTTCCACATACTTCGCGTAGGTCTGCGTGATGTTGTTGAAGCGGAAACGCTGCCCGGTGCTCAGTTCGGCCATGCGCTCGTTGTATCGCCGTATCAGCGATTCCACGCGCCACTGGGTATCTGTAGGCGGGCGCGAGCGTCCCCCGCCGAAGTATTGCTCGTACTCGATCTTCAGCGTCCGTGTGTCGCGTTCCAGTTGGCTAAGCTCTTCGTCGATTGTGGCCATGGTCGTTGCAAACCCGCAAATTTCAGCCTAAAGCCCTCTGCCAACCGCGTCAACGGAACGGTCGTGGGCCTTGTCGAAAGGCAAATCCCACACAATTCCCGCCCAGACAGAGTGTAAAGCATACTTGACATTACTACCCCGTCGCGATTAGACTGTCATGGAAAGCTAACTTTACATGCCGCCAGCTATTAAGAACCGCATCAAGGAGCTTCGCAGCGCACGCGGCTGGACCCAGGAGCAACTGGCAATGGCCGTCGGCGTTTCGCGTCAGAGCATCAACTCAATCGAGCGCGATCGCTACGTGCCGAGTCTTGTTCTAGCGCTTTCGTTTGCCAGGGTTTTCGACTGTTCCACCGACGAGATCTTCACGCTGGAGAATGAAAAATGAAAATCCCCTTCTTGGGCAGGGCCGTCGACGAACGGTTCTTGAATCGCCGCCAAAAATCCACGAGCCTCGGCGGAATCGCCGGCTGCATTGTGGCCGTCATTTTGTTTGAGTACCGCTATTTCGTGAACCATCGGTGGCGCTGGGACCTGCTGGCCGTCGCCCTCACGATCGTCGCAGTCAAGATGACGGTAATGGCGTGGTATTTGATAACCGACTAAGAGCAAGAGCCAGAACAAAGGAGAACGAAACAATGTGCCTCGATCAAAACTCTGAATCGAAAAGTCGCAACAAAGTCGTAGCTTGGCTTCCGCTCGGAATCATGCTTCCAATAATCGCCGTGAACTTGCCGCGCTTCGTTCATCCGGCCGGCCGGTTCTCGACGGATTGGTTTGACGGACTGCGGGGCCTGATGGCGGGTATCGGCTTCGGCATCATGATCGCGGTGATCGTCAAGTATCAGCGCCAACGCCGCGCCGCCGGCAGCTAAACCGGGCGGGCCCTTCTTGACTTTGCCGAAACGCGCCGCCAGACTTGAAACAGACTCGCGGCTTCAGCGAATTCCCATGGCGAACGCAGAAGGCCTCACCATCACCGTCGGCGTAACCGGCGCGAGCGGCGCAATCTACGCGCAAACTGTCCTGCGCCTGCTTGATTCCGACCGCCGCGTCGCCCGCGTTTTCCTGGTCGCCACGGACGCCGGCCTCCGCCTGCTTGCCACCGAACTCGACGCGGTAGCAGCCGACGGCAAAAAACTCCCCGCGCTGCTCACCGGCACCGCCGCAAAAAAAATCGAATATCTCCCAAACAAGGATATCGGGGCGTCCATCGCCTCCGGCAGCGCCACTCCAGACGCCATGGTCATCGTGCCGTGCTCGGCCGGCGCCATCGGCTCTATCGCCAGCGGAATCTCGAACGACTTGCTCACCCGCGCCGCCGACGTCTGCCTGAAAGAGCGCCGCCCTCTCGTCCTCTGCTTGCGCGAAACACCGCTCAACCGCATCCACCTCGAGAATATGCTGCGCGTCCACGACGCCGGCGCCACGGTCATGCCCGCCATGCCCGCCTTCTACTACGAGCCGAAAACAATCGACGACATGGTCGAACAATTCTGCTACCGAGTCCTGGCGAGCATCGGCCTCGAACAAAAGAATCAATACCACTGGAAAGACGGGGCGAAGGCCAGGGAATGACCAAGTCCCGCATCCGCGTCGTGCTCGAAATGATCAAATTCGAGCACTCCGTCTTCGCGCTGCCCTTCGCGCTCGTGGGCGCGCTGCTGGCCGCGCGTGCCGCCGGCCATCTTCCGACGTGGCAGCAAGTCCTTTGGATCGTGGTGGCCATGGTCGGCGCTCGCTCCGCCGCCATGACCATCAACCGCATCGCCGATATCGAATTTGACGCCCGGAATCCGCGCACCGCCAACCGCGCTCTGCCCGCCGGCCATTTGACGCTAGGATTCGCCTGGATTTTCACGCTCGTTGCGTCCGCGGTTCTGGTCGTAGCCGCCTGGCAACTCAACCCGCTCGCGCTAAGGCTTTCGCCCCTCGCACTCGCAATCCTGTTCCTCTATTCCTATACGAAGCGCTTCACCGCGCTCTCGCATTTCGTCCTGGGATTTTGCCTCGGCATCTCGCCCGCCGCGGCGTGGATCGCCATTCGCAGCTCGCTCGACGGGCGTGTGTTGATCCTCTGCGCCGCCGTCACGCTGTGGGTTGGCGGGTTCGACGTGCTCTACGCCTGCCAGGACGTCGATTTCGACCGCTCCGCCGGCCTGCACTCCATCCCGAAAAAATTCGGCGTCGCCCGCGCTCTTCAAATCGCCCGCTTGATGCATCTCGCCATGGTCGCTCTGCTCATCTGGCTCGCCATCGCGTTCCATCTCGCATGGCCCGCGTGGGCCGGCATCGCTGTCGTGGCGGTCCTGCTCGGCTACGAACATTCGCTCGTTAAGCCCAACGATCTCAGCAAAATGAATGCTGCGTTTTTCACCGTGAATGGCTATATTAGTTTGTTGTTCCTGCTCTTCTGGGGCGCCGCAGCAGTAGTGCGGCCTTGAGGTTGTCGTAAGTAGCGGCACCGGGGTCTTTAGCCCGGCAGCCTTTGGGTTTGGGGTTCGATTTTTCTGTCATCCTGAACTCGCTTCAGGGGTGAGGGATCTCTCGTCGGTGTAAAACGATGGCAAAGCTCCAAATCTCCGACTCGCGCCTGGAACCCATCGCGGCCAAAATCTTCGCCGGCGAACGTCTCAACGCCGCCGACGGCCTCGCGCTCTTCCAGTCGCACGATTTCCTCTCCATCGGCTGGCTCGCCAACCACGTCCGCGAGCAGCGCCACGGCAACATTGTCTATTTCAACGTCAACCGGCATATCAATCCGACGAACGTGTGCGTCGCCCATTGCAAGCTCTGCGCGTTTGGCCGCTCGCCCGATTCTCCCGGCGCCTACGCTATGTCGCTCGAGGAGGTCTACCAACGCGGTGCGGAAGGCGTCTCGGAAGGCGCCACCGAATTCCACATTGTCGGCGGTCTGCACCCCGATCTGCCGTTTGACTATTACCTCGATTGCATCCGCGGCCTCAAACAGCGCTTCCCGCAGGTCCACCTGAAAGCTTTCACCATGGTCGAGGTGCACTACTACGCGCGCCTCTCCAAGCTTTCGATCAAAGACACGTTGCTGAAGATGAAAGAAGCCGGCGTCGATTCGCTCCCGGGCGGCGGCGCCGAAATTTTTCATCCGCGCGTCCGCCGCATCATCTGCGACCACAAAGTTTCCGGTGCCATGTGGCTCTCCATCGCGCGCACCGCCCACGAAATCGGCCTGCGCAGCAACGCCACCATGCTCTACGGTCACGTCGAAACCCTTGAAGAGCGTGTCGACCACCTGATCCGCCTGCGGGAGACGCAGGACCAGACCCACGGGTTCCAGACTTTCATCCCTCTCGAATTTCATCCGGCCAACACAGGCTTGTCACACATTCCCAAGCCCACCGGCATGGACGCGCTGAAGACCATCGCCGTGTCGCGCCTGATGCTCGACAATTTCGATCACGTCAAGGCCTACTGGATCATGCTCACCCCGCGCATCGCGCAAATCGCTCTGGGATTCGGCGCGGACGATCTCGATGGCACCGTGGTCGAGGAAAATATTTATCACGATGCCGGAGCCACTACGCCCGAAGGGCTCACCCGCGCAGAGCTCGAGCGCCTGATCATCGCCGCCGGCCGCGTCCCCGTCGAGCGCGACACGCTCTACAACCGCGTGGACCGTTCGAAGATGCCGCCACCACCCCCGCGTCCAACCGCCAACTTCATCCCGGAAAGCTCCCTGTCCGCGTAGCTCCGGTATCCTGCCGGCGTTTATTTTGAAATGCTGGGCTTCCGACGAACTAGAATAGTTTCACTGTGAGCAACCCCGCCCGCTATCTGCGCTTGTTCGCTTTCGCCGGCATAGCGGTTTTCCTCATCTCGCCACGCCCTTGCTATGCCCAAACCGACGAAATCCAGGTCTACGACGCCCAAATCGCCGATGTCGGCAAATTCAATCTGACCTGGCACAACAATTTCACGCCCGATGGCATTAAGGCCCCCGCATTCCCCGGCGCGATCCCCGCCGACCGCTCTTTCAATGGCGTCACCGAATGGGCCTATGGCGTAGCGCCCTGGTTCGAGCTCGGCCTTTACCTCCCGCTCTATTCGATCTCGCAGAGCCATGGCGCCACCATCGACGGCGGAAAAGTCCGCCTGCTCTTCGTCTCGCCACACGCTGCGGACCGACTCTTCTTTTTCGGCGCCAATTTCGAATTCAGTTACAACGCAACCTACTGGGATCACCGCCGCTTCACCTCCGAGATCCGCCCCATCTTCGGCTGGCACCTGCACCCGGTCGACATCATCATCAATCCGATCCTCGATAATTCCTTCCACGGCGGTTTCCCCAATCTCGATTTCGCTCCCGCCGCGCGCATCGCCTACAACTTCACTCCCAAATTCGCCCTTGCCGCGGAGTCGTATTCGGACGTGGGGCCTCTGCGCGCGGTTCTGCCAACCAAGCTCGAATCCCACGAAGTGTGGGGCGTTTTCGACCGCAGCACCAAAATTGGAAGTTTCGAAGGCGGCATCGGGTTCGGCCTGACGCCTGCCTCCGACAAAATCACACTGAAACTGATTTTTTCTCGGGATCTGAACTAACTGTACGTGGTAACGCTGGCGTCATCGCCTTGTGGGTCGCGCGTTTACGCGCGACAAAGCGAGCGCCCAGAAAAAAGGACTTTAGCCCCTGACGTCCCCATCCCGCCCCTAAGCATGCGGATGCGCCTTGTCATACACTTCCATCAACTGCCGAATACTCGCCTGGGTATACCGCTGTGTGGTCGAGAGCGACACATGTCCCAGCAGCTCCTGGATCGCCCGCAAATCCGCGCCGTCCGCCAGTAGGTGCGTGGCGAACGCATGCCGCAGCGAATGCGGATGCATCTCCCAGTTCACGTTCGCCAGCCGCGAGTATTGCCGCACCAGCATATGGACCGCGCGCGTGGTCAGCCGGCCGCCCCGCGAGCTCAGGAACACCGCCTGCGCCGCCGGCTTCACCATCGGACGCGCCAGGATCTGTTCGCGCACGGGCCAGTAAGCCGCCAGCGCCGCCTGCGCTTTCCCGCCGTAAGGCACCACGCGCTCCTTGCGTCCCTTACCTAGCACGCGAAGCATCTGGCCGCTGCGATCGATATCTCCCAGGTCGAGCCCAACCAACTCGCTCACCCGCAGGCCCGACGCATACAGCAGCTCCAAGATTGCCCGGTCGCGTTTCAGCACGATCTTCGCCGCCTGCTCCGAGCGTTCCGTCGGTTTTTTCTTCCTGCGCCCTTTGTCTTTCGCGCTCGATTCGCCGATCGTGTCCAGGAATCCGTTCAGCTCTTCCGCCGTCAGGATCTGCGGCACGCGCTTCGGCAGTTTCGGCGTCGCCACCAGCCGCGCCGGATTCTGCGCGCAATATTTTTCACGCACGCAGAATTTGAAAAACGTCCGCAGTGACGCCAACCTCCGGGCCACCGACGCCTTTTCCAGCTTCCGGTCGTACATCCATCCCACGTACTCGCGCACCAGGCGGTGGTCGATATCCGAAATCGCCGGCGGCTTTGACCCCGGCGGCGTCAGAAATTCGGCGAACTGCTCCGTGTCGCGCCGGTATTCCGTCAGCGTATGCGGCGAAAGATTCCGCTCGTACTGCAAATACTGAATAAATTTCTCGATGATTTGTTTCACGCCGCCTCAAAGAACCGCAGCCCGAATTATAGAATGCCGCCTACGCGCGCCGCGGCCCCCATCGAGTTGCGTTGCTTTCCTAGCAACGGGACTCGGCAAAAGTCCACAGGACAAACTCCCTTGAAATGCGTCCAACCTCATGCATGATGCTAGCCTGAGCAAGGTTTGCTCACGGGGGACGCGATGAATTTGTCAGCCGGGACGCCGCAATTTGGCCATAAAGATACGCGCCGCAGCCTCGCCTTATTCGGCGCACAGCCGGCCATTTCTATTCGACACACATGCCGAATAGAATCGCCCGTAACGCTATCAAAACAAACGATCGGTGCCACTTCTAATCGACACAAAACCCCGGCTATGTCAGCGCCATTTCTTACGTATCTCGCGGCACGATATGCCGGCGCCCTTTGCGTCGCGGCAGCAGTCACCATCTCCCTCGTTTCGGCACCACCCGCCGTCGCACGTCCCCGCCCTTCCAAATCCCTCACCATCGAGCGCATCTACAGCGGCCCCAGCCTCAGTGGCCACCTGACCCAAGGCATCGAATGGGCGCCCGACGGCAAGCGCATCACCTACCTCCGCCGTGAAAACGGCGCCATCGAGATGTGGACCATGGACGCCGCCACCGGCGATCGCAAAGTGTTCGTGAAATCCGGCGTGCTTGAGGAAGTGATGCAGCGGCGCAAAGCCAGCGCCGTCCAAGCGACCGGGCTCGGACGCGTCCAGCCCGGGAATTACATTTGGTCTCCCACCGGAGACTCCCTGCTCTTCATCGGCTCCTCCGATCTCATGCTGCTCGATCTGAAAACCATGTCGTCGAAGCCGCTGGCCTCCGCCGCGTCGGCCTCGGGGGCTGCCGATTCCGGCGCTGGCGACATTCAGGATCCAAAATTTTCGCCCGACGGCAAATGGGTCAGCTTCGTCCGCAATTCGAATCTGTGGGTCACCAGCACAGCGACCGGAGAAGCCAAGCCTCTCACCACCGGCGGCCGCGAAGAATTGCTCAAAGGCCAACTCGACTGGCTCTACCCCGAAGAGTTCGACTGCGCCACCGCCTACTGGTGGTCGCCGGATTCCTCAAAAATCGCCTACTACGAAATGGATGAGCGCCCCGTCACGCGCTATCCGATTTTGGACATGAGCTCGCCCCTCGGCGCCACCGTCTACACACGCTTTCCGCAAGCCGGCGAAGCGAATCCTATTGTGCGCGTCGGCGTCGTTCCGGTCGGTGGCGGTGAAACGAAGTGGTTGGATTCGGGCGCAAACACGGACGTCTATCTCCCGCGCGTGTCATGGCTCGCCGATAGCCGCCGCGTTGCCATCGAGCGCCTGAATCGCGGCCAGAATCAGCTCGATCTGATTTTCGCCGACGCCGCCGCGGGTTCGTCGCAGACGATCCTCACCGACACGGACAAATACTGGATCAACATCGCCGACGATCTCTACTTCTTCAAAGACAACAAGCGTTTCCTCTGGTCCAGCGAACGCAGCGGCTTTCGCCATTACTATCTCTATGATCTTTCCGGCCGCCAGCTCGAGCAGCTCACCAGCGGAGATTGGACCATTACCGGCGACGGCGGTTTCGGTCCCGGTGGCGATAGCCATCCCACGGTCGACGAAGTTCACGGCTACATTTACTTCCTCTCGAATAAAGACGAACTCCGCGGCACGTCCCTGTATCGCCTCTCGCTCAAGGACAAAGCCATCACGCGCGTCACCCGTGACAATGGCGTCCACGGCGTCATGATCGCGCCGGACGAATCCGCCTACGTCGACACCTATTCCAACGTAATGACGCCGCAGCGCCAGGATCTAGACCGCATCGACGGCTCGCGCACTGCCGTCATTAACGAGAACAAAGTTCCCGAACTCGCCGAGTATCATCTTTCACCTGTCGAATCCGTCGATGTTCCCGCGGACGACGGCACCAAGCTCTGCGGCTTCCTCATTCGCCCGCCCGATTTCGATCCCTCCAAGAAATATCCCGTCCTGGTCGAGGTCTACGGCGGTCCGCAAATTCAAACCGTGCGCAATGAATGGGGTGCTGTGGGATTGTGGGAACAGATGATGGCCGAAAAAGGCCTCATCGTTTTCTATCTCGATAATCGCGGCAGCTATTTCCGCGGCCATGCCTTTGAAACCCCCGTCTATCACCAGCTCGGAAAAATCGAGCTCGCGGATCAGCTCGCCGGCGTGAAATATCTCAAATCGCTCGCCTACGTCGATCCCGCGCGCATCGGCATCTGGGGATGGAGCTACGGCGGCACCATGACGCTCCATGCCATGTTCAATGCGCCCGGCGTGTTCAAAGTCGGCGCATCCGTCGCGCCCGTCAGCGATTGGAAGCTCTACGACACCGCCTACACCGAGCGATATCTCGGCCGTCCTCAGGACGATGCGGACGGCTACCGCATCAGCTCGCCTATCACTAGCGCAGCGGACCTGCGGGGCAAGTTGCTAATCGCGCAGGCCACCGGCGATGACAACGTTCACTTTGCGAACACGTCCGAAGTCCTTAACGCGCTGATCCAGGCCGGAAAATATCCCGACAAACTCATGCTCTTTCCCGGGCGCGGCCACGGTATCTCCGATGTTCCCGCGCGCATCGAACTTTTCAGGGGTATTTCGGAATTCCTCTTGAATAATCTGTAAGACAACGAGACCCTAGACAACCCGCCGATGGGCGAAGGGCTCGAATACAATAGAGCCACCCCAGCGGTCGGGCGAAAACGCCCGGGGAATGCGTTTTCAACGCACGGAGATTTCTGGAATGTTCCGCAAAATTCAGCCCGCCGAAAAGATCTTCCGCGCGGGCGTTGCAACTATTTTCGCGATAGCAAGTTTTTCATGCGCGCCCATGTCGACCGCGCAGGTCGGCAGTGCCGACCCGCAAGGCCCGGCGCCCACGGGCGAGACCGCGGCCCTGCCCAAAATTGAAGCCGCTCCGTCTTCGGGCATGCTTGAGGGCGGATTCCGCAACCTCTACGAGTTGAATTTCAAGGGCGGCCGCGAAAAATTCGTTTCCTATCAAAGGCTCGAGCCGCGCGACCCGATGGGCAAGGCGGCGGAAGCTGCCAGCTATCTCTACGAGCAGTTCAACAGCAAGGGAATTTTTACTTCCGAATTTTTCCTGAGCGACGAGAAATTTCTTGGCGGCGCAATCGGCAGCCCGGCAGATAACCGCAACGACGAGTTTCTCACCTCCAACCACGCCGCGCGCGACATGGCCGAAACTATCTTGAAGACCGATGCCCGCAATAGCCAAGCTTTGCTCGTGCTTACCATGACCGACGGCATGGAAGCCGATTACGACGCGCTGCTCGTGAAAAAGCAAATGGCTGGCCTGAGCCTTACGAAGCAAGCAGACGCCGAAGCGGCGAAGCTGCTCGCGGTCGATCCCTCCGCTGAAGACGCCTACATGGCGCTCGGCGCCGCGAACTACGTGATTGGCTGCCTGCCGAGTTATAAGCGCGCGTTCCTCTGGTTCGGCGGCATTCACGGCGATCGCGAAAAGGGAATGGAGCAGCTGCAGCGCGCCGCCGATCACGGCCACTACATGCAGGGCTTCGCCAAGGCGTGGCTCGCGCTGGCCTACGAACGCGAACATCAGCCCGATCAGGCCCGCCGTCTGCTCCAGGAACTCCTCGCGGAATATCCCGCGAATCCGCTCTACGCCAAAGAGCTGGACCTACTCGATCACCCAGCAAACGCAAAGAAGTAATCGAATCAACCTTCGTGATATAAAACCGCCGCGCGTTACCACTTCACGCGCACGCGATAGTCGAGCGTCGCCGAACCGTTTTTCTCAACGGGAATCGTGAAACCGATCGTCGTGGCGTCCAGCTTGGACCATTTGTAATTCGAGTTCACTACCTCCCAATCGCCGCCGACCGGCTCGCGCACTTCGACGTTCACCGGCCCGTCCTTGTGGTTTCGCAGCGTGATTTGATATTCGAATTCAGCCACGCTGCTGGCAATCTTCGTATAGTCCAGCTGCTTGCGTTCGCAGACCACGTCGAACGCGTCGCCCACATACACGCGCACATCTTCGTCCTTCGGCGTATGCGTGATCGAATTTTCTCCCGCGAACTGCACCGCGCCTTTTGAATCTGCCTGATAAACGCGCACCGTTCCCGCAGGCAAGGGCATTCCAAGATGGCTCTTTTCATCGTTCTTGAAGCGGTAGAAGACTTTCACAGGCTGTGGAATGGCGTTCCCGATCCCCATGGGGTTCCGAAACCAGTATTGCTGGCCTTCGACCTGAAGGTATTTCTCCACGGGGATATTCGTGCCGCTCAGCAGGCTGATCTGCTTCGTTTCGTTGTTCTGGATCGAAGTGCGGCGATCGAGCGTATACAGATGAAACTCCGAGAAATTCTCCTGCTGGAACGGGATGGCACCAGCTGAATCGAGTGCAGCGACCTCAGAGAAGTTGCGACTCTTCAAGGGAAGCGAGACGGGCTCGTTGCGATGCACGTTCCCGGCGACGAGCTGCAAGCGCGCGTTGTTGTAGGCTGTGCCGCTGTTGTTCGCGAGCGTCACCCAGCCGTCGAGGTCCGCGTTCGTCTCATTGCGCGCGACGGTGAGTACGTAGTCTGCACTCCAGTTCATGTTGTTCGTCAGGTACGACGCTTCGACGCGCTGCGCGTCCGCTCCGCGATTTTCTAGCGTCCAGATCAGAGTGGGATGGCTGTACAAATCGGCAGGCAGGCTCGGGTAGCTGTACGGTTGTGCATTCGGCACGATCTGATCGCCGATCTTCCAGACGGTTTGCCCGTTGTTGTCCGAAAGCAGCAGGCCGGCTCCGACCGCGCTTCTCACTTGGTTGTCCTTCACCTCGCTGTACATCACCTGTAATTCCCGGCCGACGAATTTCTTCAGCAACGAGTTCTGGTCCAGCAGATCGTATTCGTAGTTTTGCTCCAGCACGCCCAGCTTGGCGGGATCGGTTAGCGAGCGAAAATGCACTGTCGCGGGCATGATGTTCGCGGCGACGTCCTCGAAACGCAACGGCGCGACCCCGGATTGCAGATGGATTTCACGAACGTCGCGCACTAGCGCGAGATTGGAGTTGTAAACGGTGACGGAGAGATCAGTCTGGTCCTTTTGTGTGGTCATCGCGGAGCCGGAAACGCCGGATTTCTCGTCCGGGGCGCCAGCGGCATGCGCGGTTTTAAGCTTTCCGGTAAGCGGCAGCAGCAAAAGCGCTGCGGAAAATATGGCTGTTATGACGAAACGTGCGTTGCGTGATGGCATGGGTTGTCTCCTTCGTATGTACCTGCGTGCAAGCTCTGAACGAAGGAGCGTGGATTTCTTGCAGAGGAATTCGGGGCGGGAACGTTCGTATTACGGCGCGGGAGTCCAGTGCTTCCCACCGTCCCGGGTCTTGAATTGGCGGCCATCCGCGGTGGTGATCGTAGCGGAGGACGCATCCGACGCCGATACGTTGGCGAAGTCCACATCCGCAGGTGGTGTGATCGTGTGCCATTTGTTCGCATCGGTGGTCACCATCACGATTCCGCTGCGGCCCACCAGCCAGCAAGTGTCCGCCGACGGCGCGGATCCTGCCACGACGTGCGCGCTCGCATTCGTCCACTGCGTTCGCCAGGTCGCGCCCGCATCTGTGGAGCGCTCAACGAAGCGTCCTCCCGAAATCCGCCACAAGACCTGCGGATCAGGCGACTGGACGAGCGTGCGCGCCGACCGATCGACTGCAGACTCCACGGTGACCGTTTGAGTCGCGGCACCGAAGCCGTATCCAATGGCGTTTCCACGTGCCGAGGTAGTCGCCTGTCGCGTTTTGTTCGGGGCGCTTGAGGGCGCTACGCCCCCCGCGACGGCTCCGTTGTCGGCGAGCGTCGGAGCTTCCGTCGCCAGAGTCTGGGTTTCGGATTGCACCGTGACGGTTTGCGATTGTGCGCGGGCCTGATCGCGGCTGCGGTCGTCCGGGCTTTTGCCAGGCTGCGGCGCAGCCGGAGCTGGTGACAGCTGTGTAAGCTCGGTGTAGTTCCGCCCTGCCATCGGCAGATGGGTGATCGAGGGTTTCTTGAGATCGCTCTCCGCCGCAGGGTTCGAAATTTCGGTCTGGGCCACTTCGGACTTAGGCACAGCCGTAACGTCTGCCTTGCCCGATGCTTCGGCGGCTCCGAGCGCGCTGGGCGCATGGGGCGGAATCGCGGGCTTTGCACGGATGGCGGGTGCGAAGAGTGCTTCGCCGGGCGCAGACAGTGGAGATTTCTGCGGGGTATCGGACGGAGAAACGCCCACGTCCGCTTTTGATTCGTCGGATCTCGACATGGCGACGAGAGGATGCTCTGGCGCCACGGACACCGTTTCCCGCTTGGATTGCCGCGCGATGAAAACTGCCGCGATGAGGAGCACGGCTGTGACCGGCGCGACAGTTATCCAGCCCCAGGTCCAAATCCAACTGAGGCGCGGCGGGCGCGGGACGGGTGCGGCAGCGCGAACCATTGCGGCGATCTGATCGCGGCAGCTCGCGCACTGCGCGAAGTGCAGCTCATAACGCGGGGTTTCGTCCGCGTCGAGCGTGTGCTCGGCATAGGCGGCCAGAATTTCGGGATCGGGGCAGGTCTCAACACCCGCATCAGGCGCGATGTCCTGAGACGCGAGCGTGCGCCGCAGCAGATCGGCTGCCGGCTTTTTCGGATTTGGATCGCTCAACGCCACGAAGCTAGTTTCCTCCCAAACTTAGAACGCTTGAAACCTCAAATCTTGCGCGCGCCTGGGCTTGTACCGACTGGACTTGCGTCGCCGCCCGCATTCGCAGAGGCCGTGGACTCCAAATGCTCGGTCAGATCGAATGGCCACTCGCCGCGCGCGCAATCCAGGCATGCACGCAGCTGCGCTTCGCTCCATTTCTTGCTGTCGCGCAACCAATCTTCCACGCGGGACCGAATGTCGCGCCGCGTGCGCTCGAGCTTGCGGGAGACCGTTGCTTCGTGCTCACCGAGCAGCCGGCCGATTTCCGCGAGCGTGCGATCGTCCACGTAGTAATACGCGAGTCGCAGCCGGTCGCGCGGTTCGAGGGCGCCCAGCGCTGCTGCGAGCGCCGCCTGCAGCGCAGCCAGATAGTTAGCGCGCTCGGGATCCGCGTCGAGGGATGGCTCCGACGATGACACTCGCGGGGCGTTCGTCGCAGCATGCGTCTCGGCTTCGGCAATTACTTCTCCGGACTCGCTTTCGAGCGGTTCGGTCACGCGGCTTCGGCGGATTTCGTCCACATGCCGCCGCGAAAGCACGGCGTGCAGCCACGTGGTGAGCTTGCTACGTCCGTGAAAATATTCGAAGAGCGATTTACGGCGGCCATCGGATTCGCGCAGGCCGTAGAGATCGGCGTAGAGCGAATCGGCCAGCTCGCGCGCGGTGGTTTCGCCTCCCGCCGCGTGGCCCACGATCGCGCGGGCTGCGCGATAAAGCTCAGGTCGACACTCCGCCATGAAGAAATCCCAGGCCGAGGAGCTGCCATTGCTGCAGGCGACGGCTAGCGCCAAATCGTGCGCGTGCAAATTGTCGAGATATGCTTCGATTTTCTTCGTGTCGTGCTGCGCGCCGACGGACGAGCCGGGCGCGCTGGAGGCAAATCGTCGCGCGGCGCTGCGTTCGAGGGCATCCTGAAAGTCCTCGCGCGTCAGATCCCATTTCGCGGGCGCGGCGGCTTTGTTCCAGCAGCGGTCGACGGCTTCGGCCAGCTGTGCGGAAAATCGCGGGGCGCCGTCGGTAGCAGTTTGCGATGCGGCCGAAGTAGCGCAGGCCTCCGCCTGTGTCGGAACCCGCGCGGAAGAAGCGCGAGCGTCGGCCGAGGCGAGCCGCTGGGCAGGCCGGGGATTCATGCATTCAATGATATCGGAAGGCGGGGCGGAGGTTGTATCTAGCGGTGCCGGGTTTCCGCTATACTACCCGGCAGTGCGGACGCTAGCCCGCACTGCCGCGGAGAGGTGGCCGAGAGGCTGAAGGCGGCGGTTTGCTAAACCGTTGTACGAGTAAAATCGTACCGGGGGTTCGAATCCCCCCCTCTCCGCCATCGTTTTGCAATTACACATCCTGCTTGGGTTCGCACGGCATAGCGCCTGCGAGCAGAAGGACGGCGCCACAGTACATCAGCGTGTCGCCCAGATAATTGATGCCCTCGAAGCTGGCGCGTTCCATCACGGCAATCGGCACGTAGACGACGATCTCTACGACGAGCACGCTCAGGCTGATCCACACCGCCGCCGCGCGCGTTTTCCAACCGATGAGCAGTGGAATCCCTGCAACCAGGTAAATTACTCCAACCAAGTAGGTCCAAATCGCGTGGCCAAACACATAGCTCGGGGTCACCAACTCCAGCGGCAGCGCGGGAACGTGATCGGCGTGCCGGAATTGCTCGAAGCTGTAGAAGAGCACCGGAACAGCAATGAAGTATCGTGCGATCATCGCGAGGATATGCGCGCCGCGCTCGCTCCGTAGCGCAGTGAGGATGGCTGCCAGCGCCATTGCGCCCCCGCTGAACGATAGTTCCCGCAACGTCAGCGCCGCCGCAAAGCGATCTCGGGGAGTGTGCGCCCATGCCGGCGCGTCCATTAGCGCGACGAAAAGAAAAAATGTGAGGGCGACCAAGCTTGCCGCGAGGCGCGCCTGAATCCGCGTCACCATGCTCAGGGCAGCCGCGATGAAGCATCCACCCACGAAATACGCCCAGAACAAGTGCCAGGGAATCCACGACGGCACCATCGAGGCAATGTCCGCCGTGAGCGTGAAATGTTCGGTGCCGAAGGCCGCGAGCGGCGCCGCGTAGAAAATAGGTCCAAATAGAACCAGCTTGTCGAATCCGCGCACCTTCTGCCAATCGCCGCGAAGAACGAGCGTGACCAGACCAATTGCAAAAACGGCTCCGCCGACGGAATAGGACCAAATGATGTTGCCGGGAATCCCGAGGAAAGCGACGATCGCCGACGAATTCAACAGGCTGGCGCTCACAATAATCCTTTGCTACTGCACTGCGCGTAACCCGATGTTACGTCCGCGAGCGACGACGTGCTCAAATACCACAAAGGAAGCGAGGCCGGCAACACTTCGCTTCGCGCGAGTAATGCACTTCTTGCAAAAAATCGCCATCGATAGGTGCGCTACTGTGCGTCAGTGACTTTGCCGTTGGTGAAGGTGACCTTTAGATCTTTGTAGACGTAGATCAGCTTGGCGCCAATGGAAACTTTCTTGTCCGGCGGGCCCAAGGCTGATTCCACCTGATCAACGGTCATGCCCATCTGGATCGAGGCGGGCTCGGGCGGCGGAGCTTGCTGTTGCGGCGGCGGTGGTTGCTGCTGTTGCTGTTCCTGCTGCGCGTTCTGGTCCTGATTCTGCTGGCTGCCGTTTTCGTTGTCGATAGTGAAGACCTGCGCAATCGTGTCTTCGATCATGCCGGGATCGGCGGTGGCGAGCGAGCCTTTGGCAAACTCGAAAGACACCACGCCTTTGTAAAGCGACGGCTGGTTCACGCCATTGCACTGGTCGCACTCGACCACGGTGAGCTGAATCTTGTCGGTCTTCAAATTCACGTCCACTTTCTGCACGTAAACTTTCTCGCCGACCTGAAGAAAACGCGTCTGGTTGCCCAGGAACATGCGGTTCCCGGCCGACGGCTGTTTTAAATCGCCGTCCTTGAAAACGGCGACGCCCATGGTCAAATTTGCCGGCGGCACGCCCAGAATTCCGCCCTTTTGGATCACGAGAATCGTGCCCGGGCTCAGCACCGTGAAGCCGCCGCCGTCGAGCCCGAATTTCGTCACTTTATAGGCGGCTTTGAGCTGGTCGCCGAGTGGCGCGTCCGGAGGAAGCTGCGCCTGGGCGCGTGCCGGATTCGCGGAAATGATTGCGAGGAAGACTATAGTTACGATTTGCAGCAGCCTGGTGAGATTGCGCTTCATGGCGACTCCTCTTTGAAGACGCGAACAGACTCGATTGGCGCCGGTTGGCCAATTCGTTTCGGGGTTGCACTCAGCGATGCGAAGTGTCGGATATCCGACCGACGGGCCATTTTACCTACAAATGAAGGCACTAGGAATAGGCACCAGGATTACCTCGGAGAGCGGAGAGCGGCGAGGGAGCGAAGATCCAAACGAAATATCAGCCGGCCTAGCCCCAGACTTTTCGGGCTGTCGAAGCGACGAGCTCGAGCTTACGCCACTGCTCATCGATAGTGAGCAGATTACCGGCGGCGACCGACGCGAAGCCGCACTGCGTGCTGATGGCGAGGTTTTCGAGCGGGATAAAACGCGCGGCTTCGTCGATGCGCCGGCAGAGATCGTCCTGCGGTTCGAGTTTCGGGTTTTTTGTGGTGACGAGCCCCAGCACGACGGTTTTCCCGCGCGGCACCAGCCGCAACGGCTCAAAGCCGCCGGCGCGCGCCGTGTCGTACTCCAGCAGGAAATTGTCCACATCGAGCATGCCGAAGAGTTTTTCGGCGATCGCGTCGTAGCCGCCTTCCGTATACCAGCGGCTGCGGCTGTTACCGCGGCAGATGTGTGTCGACACGGTAACCTTGCCGCGCGGAATATCTTTCAGCAGCGAATTGTCGCCGGCCACGGATTTCGTAAACTCCTCGTCGGGTTTCAAACCTTCGCGCTCCAATCGGCCGCGCTGGATGGAATCGACGTAGTGCGAATAAAATGGCGCGTCCAGCTGAATGTAACTGGCGCCCTCGGCCACCAGCCACTTGATTTCGTCGCGGATGATTTCGACTAAGTCGTGCAGCAGCTCCGCGTGCGTGGGATAGAACCGGTTGCTCAAGCCGCGCTTGTAGCTGGAGACCATGAAATTCGAAGGAGCGGGCACGGTGATCTTGAACGGCCCGGGCGCGGACTTCTTGAGGAACGGCATTTCGTGCGCGGTCAGCTTGCGAGTTTTCTTTAGCTTGGCACCCACGGCCTGCGCGGAGCTGGCCTCGAACCCTCCGCCGGGCCCTTTCCAGTCCAGGATCACTTTGTCGGACACGAAACCTTCCACAGCATCGGCCATGTCCGTCAGCCAGGAGCCGCGGCGCAGCTCGCCGTCGGTGAAGATCTGCATGCCCGCGCGTTTCTGGCCGTCGAAGACGCTCAGGATGGCGCGATCCTCAGCAGCGCGCAGCTCTTCAAGTTTCAGTTTGCCTTCGGAGTGCGCGCTGCGGGCTTTCAGAAGATCCGGCGGACGCAGAAGACTGCCGACGCTTTCGGCTCGGAAACTTGTGGGCATTGGGTTTTTGATCCTTGGCCTGAGGCTGAACAGCTTGAGGCGATTGTACCGATTTAGAAACGAGCGGGCGGACTGAAACTAAGAGGTTGGTTTCGTGGCGGTTAACTTGGCAATTGCGGGAATTCCGGGTCGTTGGATGGATGGCTCCAACGACCCGGAATCCCCATTTCGGGAATCGCGGCCCCTACGCGCGGAAGCGCGCGAGGGCTTTAGTTCTGCGCTGACTGCTGCACGTCCTGCTCGGTCTGGTCCGCTTGTTGCTGCTGAGCATTCAGATCGCCGCCGACGCTGGTATCGGGCTGTGCCTGGCCATCGGGATTCGCTTGTGGATTGCCCGCAGGACCCGAGGGCAGACCGCCCTTACCCTGATTGCGCGAGAGCTGCGCCAGACCATCGTCGATCTGCTCGCGCATGTGATTGTGCATTTCTTCCAGGTCGTCGACTGCCACCGGAACTTGCGCACCGGCCCCGCAATCGCCGCGTTGGGCGCTGACGACGCGCACATTGACGTTGTTATCGCCGTCCGGTGTGTCGTCGATGCGGCGCAGCACATCGCCGGAGGTGAGGCTGCAACCGGTGCCGTCGGAATCCTGCACGCTGAGCGTAGAGGCCACGACGAAAGTGCGGTGCGCGGGGTCCAGAGCTGCCGGAGCCGGATCGGCACCGTTACCGCCGCCCTGATTCGCGGCCTGATTCTTTTCGGCTGCGACCTGCGCGGCGACTTCGTCGGCAATGGCCTGTTTCACCTCGGGCGTGAGCTGCGTCTGCCCGCCACCGTTGTCTCCGCCAGTTTGCGCGGCGTAGTCCGCCGAGGCTTGGGCGGATTGCTGCGCTTCATATTGAGCCTGCAGGTTCTGCGCGATCATGTAGTCGGTGAGCCAGAAAGCGGCGCTCGGATACGTCGCGTACGGAGTGAAATAGTATCCGTAAGCACCGTACCAGGGAGATCCACCCCAACCCCAGTTGTAAGCCACGGCAGCTCCCCACGGGTTGTAGGCCCAGCCGTAAAAGCCGGGATTGTAGTAATAGCCCGGAACGTAGCCGTAGTAGCGATAGCCATGCCAGTAGTAGCCGCGGTAGGCGCGGGCGTAGTAGCGGCCGTGCGAATAATAGGTCCGGCCACGGTATTCGCGGCCGCCGCGCGAGTAGCCACGCTCGCCATAGCCGCGTCCGCGCCCGTAGCTGACCAGGCGGCCATGATCGCCGCGCTCGCTGACGATCGTGCGTCCGCCACGCGCTCCGTGATTGATGGTCATGCCGCCGTTGTGGATGGTGTTGATGTGTCCGTGCGAATCAAACCGAGCGGACGCGCCGTTGCGGGTGGTCACGCTGGTCATGTGCCCGCTGCGGTTGAAATTCGTTGTCGCGCCATGAGCGTTGACCGCGGAATGTCCGCCGGCCGGCGCGCCAAAGCTATGGCCGCCCCCGGCATTTCCGTGCGCCGACATCGTGTTCGCATTGCCGCCATGGGAACCGCCAAGCGAATTGTTCGAGCCGCCGTGCGTTCCGCCGTTTAGACCGCCGCCGCGGGTGTTCGCTGCGTTGGTCGAGCCGCCGTGCGAGCCTCCATTGAGACCGCCGGTGGTACCACCGTGCGTCGTCGCTGCGTTTGTCGTGCCCGTGTGGCTGCCGCCCGTCGTGCCGGTGGACCCGCCATGGCTGCCGAACGAGTTGGTCGAGCCGCCATGCGTAGTAGCCGCGTTCGTCGTGCCCGTGTGGCTGCCGCCCGTCGTGCCGGTGGACCCGCCATGACTGCCGAACGTATTGGTCGAGCCGCCATGCGAACCGCCGACTGCCGCGTTGTTCGTCATGCCGCCGTGAGACCCGGCGCCAGCGCTGCCATATGTGTTGGTCGACCCGCCGTGCGAGGCGCCCGCGCCTCCAGCCGTGCCGCCGCCCGCAGGACGGCTGCCGTAGGAGCCGTACATGCTGGTCGAGCTATTGGTGTGCGTGCCGCCCGCGCCACCCGCCCCACCGGCAGTTGACCCGCCGCGATTGCCGGCCGAGCCGTAGGGGTTCGAGGATCCGCCACCACCCGCGTGATTTGTATTGCCGCCCCCACCACCGCCCCCGCGATTGTTATTGGATGGAGGCGCGGAATTGTGTGAAGGCGGGGGCGCTGAATTGTGCGGGGCCGGCGCCGAGCCACCGCCGCCTCCCCCGTTATGATGTTGCGCCAGCGCGATACCGGGAACGGCCAGCAGTACCGCCGCTGCAAACCAGATCTGCAGGGTGTTTCTCGTTGCCCTGTTCGAGTTCATCGAAATGCCTCCAAAGTTTCCAAGTACGGATTGACCGCGGGCAAGCATGGGCCGGATGCATTGCCCCGTACTACGCATTGCGTGAAAAGCAGGGAAAAACAGTCACGAACGTCGCTTTGACTGATCCCGATATTGTCGCGGGCACAACCCCCGCTCACCAGATACACCCTCACCTACCTACGAATCCATGCTCTTCAAGGAACATCGCGTGGTGCGCGAGGATAGTACCCCCGCCGCCGGAAAGTCAATCGTGGCAGCAAGCCCCGTGCTCGGGTGAAGGTAAAGACCGCGGTTCGCCACCACTCCCGGCTGCGGTGTGACGGTTTTGATCTGTTTTTTTCGCAATGTGTAGTGAGAAGCGATGGTTCGCAAAGGAGGCGCGTGTTGCAGCCGATTTCAGGTTAACGCGCACACATCCCGTCGCGACACGATTGTTGACACGTATGACGACCGGCCAGTAAGATTCCGGGCTACACGACGGCTGGTAAGATGCTCACTCCGTAACCCAGCGAACTGGAGAGATTCGAAGATGAAAAAGATTCTTTGGGCCACGCTGTTTCTGGCGACTTCTTTTGCCCCCAACGCGGGCGCGCAGACGGCCGGCGGCGGGCAAGCGCCGCCACCCGGAACGCCTACCACGGCAGCGGCGGTGCCGAACGGGGCGCCTCCTCCCGCGCAAGGCCGCAAGAAGCGCGTCGCCGTGTTCGATTTTGACTTCACCGCCATACCCACGGCGCTCATCGCGCAGCTCGGCAACAACGTCGACATCGGCAAGGGCGTCACCAACCTGCTAGTGAAGTATCTGGTGCAGGATGGCACCTATTCCGTGATCGAGCGCAACGCCCTCGACAAGATCATGTCCGAGCAGAATTTCTCTAATAGCGACCGCGCCAATCCCACGTCCGCTGCTAAGATCGGCAAAATCCTGGGCGTGGACGCGATGATCGTCGGCAGCATCACGCAATTTGGAAACGACACCAAGAATACGAACATCGGCGGTGGTGGTGGCGGCTTTGGCGGATTCGGCCTCGGCGGCATCAAGCATTCCAATAGCAAAGCGATCGTGAATATCGACGCGCGCATCGTGGACATCGACACCGCCGAGATTCTGGGCGTGGCCGAGGGACACGGTGAGTCATCCCGCTCCAGCACGTCGCTGACGGGCGGCGGAGGCAATTGGCGCGGATTTGGCGCTGGCAACGTGGACTTCGGGTCGAGCGATTTCCAGGAAACGATTCTTGGCGAAGCGGTGAAGGCGTCGGTCGAGCAGATGAGCGCCGGACTGATCGCGGATAACGCGAAGCTGACGGCGCGCGTCATCATCGTCTCTGGGCTGGTCGCGGCTGTGGATGGCGGGCAGGTCGTTTTGAACGTCGGCGCGAAATCCGGCATCAAGGTCGGCGATCAGCTCTCAATCGAACGCATCACCCGCACGATCAAGGACCCGGCCACCGGCCAGGTGCTTCGCCAGCTGACACAACCGGTCGGAGTCGTTCGTGTCACGGACGTTGACGACGTTTCCGCCGTCTGCGCACCGGTTTCCGGCAGCGGCTTCAAAGTCGGCGACGCCGCGAAAACAGTGACCCAGTAGATTCAAATATCCCGAAAATTCAAAAGCCTCGCGCCGCTGATTCAAGCGATGCGAGGCTTTTTCCTTCTGGAAGCGATCGACGGACGGTTATTCCATCGGCAGGCCTACGTAGTTTTCAGCCAACGACTGCTGGGCCGCACGCGAGCTGGTGACGTAATCAAGCTCCGCCAGTTGCCGCCGCTGGTCGAAGGCATTGTCGGTGTCGAACAGGTGCAGCATCGACGTCATCCACCACGAAAAGCGCTGCACTTTCCAGACGCGACGCAGGCATTTCGCCGAATAATTCTCGAGCAGCGAGTTTTTCCCATTCGAATAGAATTCCGCAAAGCCGTCCGCCAGCACCCGCACGTCCGCGATGGCCAGGTTTAATCCCTTCGCACCAGTCGGTGGCACGATATGTGCGGCATCACCCGCCAAAAATAGTTTGCCGTATTGCATCGGCTCGACCACGAAGCTGCGCATCCCGGTGACGCCTTTTTGAAGAATTTTCCCTTCCGTGAGCTTCCAGCCCGGGTCGCTCGACGCCAGCCGCAGGCGCAGCTCCTGCCAGATGCGCTCGTCCGGCCACTCGTGGATGTCTTCATCCGGCTTGCACTGGACGTACAAGCGGCTGATCGTCGGCGTCCGCATGCTCAGCAGCGCAAATCCCCGCTCGTGGTACGCGTAAATCAATTCGTCGGACGAAGGCGGCGCTTCCGCCAGAATTCCAAGCCAGCCGAAGGGATACACGCGGTCGTAGAGTTTCAGCGCGCCCGCCGGAATCGACGGCCGGCACACGCCGTGAAAGCCGTCGCATCCGGCGATGAAGTCGCATTCGATTTCTTGCCTCTCGCCGCTCGCGCGAAACCGGATTTTCGGCCGCGCGCCATGGCCTTCGGTGCCTCCAAAATCTTGCACGGTCACGTCTTCCGCTTCCGTGATCACGCGGCCACCCGCGGCCGCGCGCGCGTCGAAAAGATCAGCGACGACTTTATTTTGCGGATACACGATGATGTGCCGCCCGCCGGCCAGATCGTCGAAATCAAACCGGTGCGTGCGCCCCGCAAACCGGAACATCACGCCGTGATGAATTAGTCCCTCGCGCTTCAGCCGCTCTCCGACTCCCGTTTCGGCCATCAGGTCCGCCGTGCCTTGCTCCAGCACGCCCGCGCGCACGCGATCTTCCACGTATTGCCGGCTGCGCGCCTCCACCACGATCGAATTGATGCCCTGCCGGTGCAGCAGATGCGACAGCATCAATCCCGCCGGACCCGCGCCCACGATTCCCACCTGTGTCCGCATGCTCACTCGGATCCCCCCGCTGAAAGTGCCGCCCATTTTACATTCAACTTGCAATGGCCGCAGATCAAACTAGAATGCTCGCACGTTCACCTCGAAAAGGGCTCCCATGTCGCGGGTGAGGCGAGATTGGGAGATCAATTCCCGCCGATTTGGGCAGCGGGAAAGGCAGCGCGGCGCCGGGCAACATCCGCGAAGCGCGTCCACGGGAGGCAGGCAATGTCGAGCGGTCGCTCGTTCTACGGCTGGAAGCTGATCGGCGCACTGGCATCGATGGACTTCCTCAACCTCGGCATGCCTTTCTACATCGGTGCAGTGATCAATCCCTACATGCTGCAGCATATCGCCATGAGCCGCGGCACGCTCGGACTGGGATCGACCCTGCTCAATTTGTTTGTCGGCATACCCTCCACTCTGGTGGCCATCTCGATCGTGCGCCTCGGGATTCGTTCCACGTACGTGATTGGCTCGGCGTTCGTCTGTGCCGGCTCGCTCTATCTTGCGTTCGCCACAACCAAACCGTGGCAATTTCTTCTCGGCTTCGGGGTGATCAACGGCATCGGCGTCTGCTTCGGCGACATTATTGCCGGCAGCACGGCCGCTGCGCGATGGTTCGAGCGTTACCGCGGCCGCGCCGTCGGACTGGTGCTCAGCGGTTCCGGCGTTTGCGGCTTTTTCATGGCCGGCCCCGTCGACAAGCTCTTGCGCGCGCACGGCGGCGATTGGCGCCTCGGCTGGGAAATAGTCGCTGCGGGCTCCGTGCTGGCCGCGATCATTGCACTGCTTTTCGTGAAGGAACGGCCCGAAGATCTCGGCCAGCTTCCCGATGGCGATGCGAAGGTGGAAGCCGGCGCTCCTCCGCAGCATGCCCACAGCGCGCTGGTCACGAAATACGAATGGACGCCCGGCGAAGCCTACCGCACGAGCGCTTTCTGGCTGGTCGTGACCGCGGGACTCGCCGCGCAATTTCCGTTCTTCATTTTCGTCGCGCACTGGCTGTTGCACTTGCAGCAGGTCGGCGTTCCCTCCGGCGACGGCGCGTTTTCTCTCGGCCTCTTCACCGTCGCGTGCGTAGCCGGCCGGTTGATCGGCGGCTGGCTGATGGACACCATGAGCGCGCGCTGGGCGTTCATGATCGGCCTGTTCTGCTATCTCTTCGGCTCGGTCGCCGCCTTGCATGCCGGCCCGGGCGGGATGCTTGTCGTCTACTCCGCTGCCGTGTTTTACGGCCTGGCCATCGGCTGGACGTTCACCTGCATGACCACGTGCATCGCGCATTACTTCGGTCCGGTCGCGTTTCCGAAACTTGCCGGCACCCTGCTGCTTCTGACTTCTGGCGGCGCGTCACCGGCGGGATGGGTTGGCGGTAAAATTTTCGATACGTATGGAAGCTACGAACGCGCATGGCAGCTCAACATCGCGATCACCGTGATCGGCATCGTGGCCATCCTCTTCGCCGCCATGCCGAAGCACCGTACGGAATCAAGCGCGGTCGCCAGGGCCGCATGAGCGCGCGTTCGGAGATCGCATAGGAGACCTAGTGCCCGAGAAAAAAAGCTTCTACGGATGGAAACTCGTCGCCGTCCTTTTCACCCTCGATTTCATCAACATGGGGTTCCCCTACTACGGCGGCACCATTATCAACAGCTACATGATTCACTCCATCGCCATGAAGCGCAGCACCCTCGGCCTGGGCTTCACCATTCTGAATCTCTTCGTCGGAATCGCCGCCATCTTCGTGGCCATGGCCATCGTCAAATTCGGGATCCGCAAGACGTTCATCACCGGCTCCTGCATCATCGGTGTCAGCGCGCTGTTTCTGGGTTTTGTGGCCTCGAAGCCGATCGACTACCTCGTCGCGTTCGGCGTGGTCAACGGCACAGGCATGAGTTTCGCGACCCTGGTCCCCGCCGCTACCGGCGTCACGCGATGGTTCCGCCGCTACCGCGGCGCCATGATGGGCCTCACGCTGTCCGCTTCCGGAATCTCAGGATTTTTCCTGCCCCCGCTGCTGGACAAAATGTTGCGCGAAGGCGGCGGCAACTGGCACTTGGGTTGGAGAATCGTCGCCGGAGCCATGGTGGTCTCAGGCGTGATCGCGTTTCTTTTCGTCAGGGAAAGTCCCGAGTCCATGGGCCAGACGGTCGACGGCCTGCCCGCATCGCAGCAGGAGCAACCATCTCGCACCGATGCCCTCGCCACGAAACACGAGTGGACCGCCGGCGAAGCGCTGGCAACTCCGGCGTACTGGCTGATAGCCATTGCGGGAATTGCGGCAACATTTCCGTATTTCCTGTTTATCGCCCACTGGGTCGAGCATCTCACCGGCGTCGGCATCACTCCCGCCAAAGCCTCGTTGGGAATCAGCCTATTGACCGCCGGTACGCTCGCCGGCCGCTGGCTCGGGGGATTGTTGATGGACTACCTGAACGCGCGCCTGGTCTTTGTGCTCGGCGCGAGCCTTTACTTCATTAGCTCCTACTTGGCTTTCACATCGCGTGCCGAGGCTCTGAATCTCGCCTACGTGGCCTCGGCGCTCCAGGGCATCGCCTATGGCTGGACCTACAGCTGCACAAACACGATGGTCGGCCACTACTACGGCCGCAAGGCGTATCCGAAATTGAGCGGTATGTACATATTCCTCACCTCCGCCATCGCCTCTCCGGCCGGGCTGGTTGGCGGGATGATCTTCGATCGCTACGGAAGCTACGTGAAGTCGTTCGAATTGGACGCCGTGCTCGCGGCCATCGGAATCGCCGCGATCGTCTTCGCCTCCATGCCCACGCCGCGCGAAACGATCCCTGTAATGGTGGCCGAGCCCCAAGCCGCACTCTCGTAGCGCAAATGCCGAAAGTCCCGGAGGGACGATTGAAAGTTTCCATGCGCCGCTCTCGCCAAAGGAAGCATCGATGATCCGCCGCCGCGAATTCGTAAAAGCCTCGCTGGCCGGCGCCGCCGCCCTCACCGGCCCGATCGCCCGCACGCTCTTCGCCGCCGATTCCGCCGCGCCTGTCGTGGCCACCAAATATGGCAAAGTCCGCGGCGCCACGAACGCCGGCGTCCACTCCTTCAAAGGAATCCACTACGGCGCCAATCCCGAGGGCCTCGCGCGCTTTCAGCCGCCGGCCCCGCCGCGAGCGTGGAGCCAAACCGCGAGCGCACTGAATTTCGGCGATCTCGCTCCGCAAATTCTCTCCAGCGCTACCGGCGGCTCGGAAATTCGCCAAGCCATGGGCGACATCTTCGGCCCCGGCAAAGTCAGCGAAAATTGTCTCGTCCTCAACGTCTGGACGCCTAGTCTCGAGCATCGCCGCCGCCCGGTGATGGTCTGGCTGCATGGCGGCGGCTACACGGGCGGCTCCGACGGCTCGCCTACCTATGACGGCACGAACCTCGCGCACAAGCAGGGCGTGGTCGTCGTGGGGATCAATCACCGCCTCAACGTTTTCGGCTACCTCTATCTCGGCGGCATCAGCAAGAAATACGCGGACTCGGGAAATGTTGGCATGCTCGATTGCGTGCTCGCGCTCGAATGGGTTCGCGACAACATCGCAAATTTCGGCGGCGATCCGGAGAATGTGACGATCTTCGGCGAGTCCGGCGGCGGCGGAAAAGTCAGCGTTCTGATGGCCATGCCGCCCGCGAAAGATCTCTTCCACAAAGCCATCGTCGAAAGCGGTTCCACCCTGCGCGTCAGCACCAGCGACGAAGCCGATGCCGCCGCGCGGAAATACCTCGCCCAGTTGAGAATTTCGCCCGACCGCGTCGACGATCTGCAAAAGGTACCGATGGAACAAATGCTCGACGCGCTGAAATCAATGACCGGGCCAAACTCCATCCGCCTCGGCCCCGTCGTCGACGGTCTCTCGCTCCCGCGCCAACCGTTCGATCCCGACGCTCCGGCACAATCGGCGAAAATTCCCATGCTCATCGGCACCAATGGCACCGAATCTTCGCTGCTGCTGGGCATGGGCGATGCGTCGCTCTTCTCGCTCGACGATGCCGCCATGCGCGCCAAGCTCAAAAACTACCTCCACCTGAACGACTACGCGAAAATCGAAGAGCTCATCGCCGTCTACAAAAAAGGCCGCCCCGGTGCGTCGCCCAGCGATCTCTACTTCGCCATCACCACCGATCGCATGATGCGTATGAACGCCATCACGCAAGCCGAGCGCAAAATCGCCCAAGGCGCCGCCCCTGCCTACATGTACATCTTCAACTGGCGCACGCCCATCCTTGACGGCAGACTCCGCTCCCCCCACGGTATCGAGCTGGCCTTCGTCTTCGACAACACCGACAAAACCGCCAGCCTCAACGGCTCCGCCCCGGACGTCGCGCCGTTGGCCGCGAAAGTAAGCACCGCCTGGGCCGCCTTCGCCCGCACCGGAAATCCGAGCACGCCACGGCTACCGTGGCCCGCGTACGACACAAAAAACCGCGCCACAATGGTCTTCAACGACGAATGTAAGGTTGTGGACGACCCAGGAAAAGAAGAGCGACAAGCAATTACCGCGATCTCAACGTAGCACCGTTCCCCTGCAATTCGCGGGCTTGGTGCGGCCGGCGTAATAAGTTTTAGACGTGGCGCCGGGTCCTTCAGCGCGGCATCTAGGTATTGTCACTTTGCCGGGCGGCGGCTCCCGCAACAAAATGCCGCGTGTTCTCACCCGGCTCGAACAAACGCCACCATTCTCCATCTGAATCGTGCGGAAAAATATCGAGGGCAATCCCGTCAGTCAGGAGAATAGTTACAGCGCCCGCGGCTGCTGCGCAGACCTCACGAACGACCAATGTCTGCTGTTTCTCGAACATTTGAGATAGAAGCTTGTCCCTAAGATTCGGATCTCGGTCGCAATCGAACTTCGCTGGGATTCCCCGTCCTGATTCATGATTGGCCGGATAGTAGAGGTCGCCGCTGCCGACGATAAATCGGCCTTCCTGCGTGATCCTCCAGGGACATTGGACGTGCAGGGCGTATTCCCCTGCTTCTTTTGTGCCGCCTCCGAGAGCTGGCACGGTTCGCAGCAGGCCGAAATCGAAGCAAACCATATCTCCGGCGCGCGTGCACTTCCAGAGCGCCTTTCCCACAAGCACTCGCATCGCTCGATCGATTTCCGCCTTGCTGATTGTCATTGCAGCTACAGCTGAATCTTCGAAAAGAAATAACTCCCAATTCCCAGCAGCACCGCCGTCAGTATCGTCACCACAGCTAAATCGGTCGTCAGCCCGAACTCAAACTGACTGATCAGCGCCCCGCGCAATCCATCCACGCCGTAACTCAACGGATTCAGCCGCAGCAGCACGCTGAGCACGTGCGGCAGGCCCGCTGTCGTGAAAATCGCCCCCGAAAAAAAGAACAGCGGCATGATCAGGAAGTTCATGATCAGCGGAAACCCCTGCATATCCTGCAGCACCGACCCAAACACGGTGCCCAGGCCCGCGAACAGCAGCGCGATCATGAACATGAAGAATATCGCCAGCGGCAAATACGGCGAGCGCACGATTCGGAACCCCGCGATCAAGCAAATCACGAAAACCACCAGCCCCTGCACGAACGCCACGATCGCCCCGCCCAGCATTCTGCCGAGCACGATTTCCGTCCGCGACACCGGCGCCACCAGGGTCTCCTTCAAGAATCCAAATTGACGGTCCCATAGAATTTCGATCCCCGAAAACACCGCGTTGAAAAGAATCGCCATGGACACAATCCCCGGCGACAAAAAATTGATGTAATTTCCGCCACCGGCCCGCGCGAACATCCCCCGCAACCCGAATCCCAGCGCCACCAGAAACAAAATCGGCTGGCCCAGCGAGCCGATAATTCGTGCCGGCGACCGCACGTAGCGCTTCAGCTGCCGCACGCACAAAATGTAAATCGCTCTCATCGCCGCCCTCCGCCTCTCCACGCGCGCCCAAACTGGCGCATCCGGTCCGTCGCGTTCGCTTCTTCCTCGCGGATCGCGTGCCCGGTCAATGCAATAAACGCGTCTTCCAGGTTCGTGCACTGCGCGCGCTCTTTCAGCTCCGCGGGCGACCCTTGCGCCACGATCTTCCCGTGGTCGATCACCGCCACGTCATTCGCTACGCGGTCCGCCTCGTCCATGTAGTGCGTGGTGAAAAAAACCGTCACGCCTTCCGTCTTGCTCAGCTGCTGGATGTAGCCCCAGATATGGTTGCGCGTTTGCGGATCCAGACCGATAGTCGGCTCGTCCAGAAAAAGTATCCGGGGCTTGTGCAGCAGCGCCCGCGCCACCTCCAGCCGCCGCTTCATGCCGCCCGAAAACGTCTTCACGAAGTCCTTCTTGCGCTCGCCCAGTCCCACCAGGTCCACTAGGCTGTCGATGCGCTTGTGCCGCTCCGCCCGCGGTACGCCGTATAGAATCCCGTGCAGGTCCATGTTCTCCTGCGCCGTCAGCTCGTCGTCCAGGCTCGGGTCCTGAAACACGATGCCGAACGACTGCCGCACCTTCCTCTGCTCTCGCGTCGGATCGTGCCCGTTCACGTGAATCGTTCCGCTGGTTGGATCGAGCACCGTGGTCAGCATCTTGATCGTGGTCGTCTTGCCCGCGCCGTTCGGCCCCAGAAATCCGAAAATCACGCCTTCCGGCACCGTGAACGACACATGGTTCACCGCGCAGAAATCGCCGTAATTTTTTACCAGGTCGTGCACCGCTATCATTTCGCCCATAGCTGTCCTTGCGGCCGTCACCAGCCGCCGAATGGTTGAATTGTCAGGGAAGTGGGGCCA
Organism: uncultured Acidobacteriota bacterium; assembly: GCA_963800535.1. Lineage (GTDB taxonomy): Bacteria > Acidobacteriota > Terriglobia > Acidiferrales > UBA7541 > Palsa-295. The sequence continues at coordinate 511,913 of CAWDBK010000009.1, read as the reverse complement.
CAGCATACACGCGACCCGCGCCCCCGGCAAATGGATATAACGCCTGACCCTGGCCCAAAGTTACGAAATTTCCAGTAGCACAGACATTGTTGTCTGTGCTCCCACGATCTCGACCGCCCGACGAGCAACCCCCCGATCTTGCCGCAATACGGGAGTTCAAATCGCGAAGTGCCGGGAGCCGCACCCTCGGACAGGTCCCGAAGGCGCATTTGAACTCCTCCCATCCGGCGTTATACTCGGGGCCATGCGACTACCTGTCGACATCGGCGTCCTCGCCGAGAAGGAGGTGATCCAGTGAGGTACGGTTTACGTTGAAGTAGCAGAGGAGGCGCTTGTGAAATCACCAAGCGCCTCTTTCCTTCAGTCCCGCCGGTTCGAGCCCCGTGATTCGACGAATGCAGTCCGCAGCATACCCTCCGCAAGCGCTGGAGGAACGTGCCGACCAAGTCAGCACTAGAAGCCACCTGTCCGGTTATCCGACGAATCAGGAGTTAGCCCGCCTGGCAGTGCTATTGACCATCCACTGGCTTGACTCCGCAAGAATGGCGGTGATAGATGAACGAATCAGTTCGTATGTTCTTCGAGACCCTTTCAAGACGAGCGGGCAGAGTGGTGCTCGAAGCGCGCCTCAAGGCCGGGTTGCGCGGCGCGGATTCCATCGGAGCGAATGATCTAGTCATTGCATTGATTACCGAAGACCGAGACCCGAATTCGCTCGAACTCAATGAGCAGCACCCGGTTGTCAAAAGGTATCCGGAACAGGAGCCGAGGCCACCAGCAGTATCGTTTCAGCGAACATGCGCGATACCACGCGACGCATTTTTTGCCGCGGACGTCGCTGCTGACCTGTTGGCCAAACTGAACGAAATTCTCCCACGGTCCAACAGCATTCCGACGACGTCTGAAATGCATACCTCGCCTGAATTTGAGCGTGCATTCGATGCGGCGGAGGGTCTGGGAAACGAGTTTCGTCGGAGCAAGGTCCATCCGCTGCACTTACTTGCGGCTGCTTTACGGGAGCCGTGCCAAGCCAGCCAGATGCTACAGGAGGCCGGAATCACCGAGGAAAAGGTGCTTCAGGCCCTTGGAAGCGAGTCCGATTCCGAGTAGGCCACGCCACTTCGTACTGACGGAAGCGGAAACAGTACGAGCGTTCTCTCTTACAAGACAATTCGTCTCGAAGTGGCACCCAAGAGCGCGTTTGTCCGAAAGCGAACGTCTAGTGCCTGATTAACGCTGCCAGCTCAGGTGGGCACTGGACCGAACCTTTCCGACCGGGTCGGGCGGACTGGTCTAGGAGCGTTTGATCTTGGGCGTCGACTGAGCCCCAAGCGGTTCGCGGAAAGGATCCATCGGAATCGGCGCGTACTCGACCTCGATGATCTCGAGGTGCTCCGTCTTTGCTGGTGCGCGCAGGTCCACGCGGTCGCCGGGGCTCGCCTTCATCAGCGCATTCGCGAGAGGCGAGCGCCAACTGATGTACCTGCGGTCGAGGTCCACCTCGTCGAGGCCTACGATCGAGACGATGTGTTCGAGGCCGGCGGCGTTCTTGTAGGTCACGGTTGCCCCGAAGAAAACGCGCGTTGCCGCTGACCCTGGCCGCGGAGCGGAGGGATCGACGACTACGGCCGCGTCAATGCGTTTGGTGAGAAAGCGAATCCGCGAATCGATCTGGCCCAATCGCCGTTTGCCGTAGTGGTAGTCGGCATTCTCACTGCGGTCCCCGTTACTCGCAGCCCACGCTACCACCTCGACCACTGCGGGCCGCTCGCGACTCAGCAGGAACAGATGCTCGTCTTTCAGTCGCTGCAACCCGGCGGGCGTGATGTAGTTTTTGAGTGGCGGCCCGGCTTCCTCGCGCACCGGTCCTCGGAGCGGCCTCTTTTCTCGCATTTGCCAATCTGCCATGGGATTTTGTGTGCTTGTGGGTGACCCAGTCTCGGAAGGTCCGCGCCTCGGTCCCGATAATTCCTCGTACGGTGACCGTGACGTATCCAGGATGGATGTCGAATGATACAGCGGTCTTCCCTGTGGCACTCTTAGAAAATGAGGTGACCGATCCGATTACATAGCAAGGCGAAGAAGTGTACGGTTCACCTACCCACGCTAACAATTCTGCGGTTTCGATTGTGGGAGAAGCCATACCTCCTGATTAACGCACCAACCAGACAAGTGGCTCCTAGGACTTCGCGGGCAAAATTCGCCAGCTTCCGGACGCGCGTTCTTTTCCGACGGCCAATTGGCACCACGTTCGCCGGCGCCGTGCGAGAAAATACGCGGCGTGCCATTGACGATTGCCGTTTTAGAATCTGCGCGAAATTACCTTCACGACAATGTCTCCATCGGCCGCCAGGCTCCGGGAAAAAGGAAAGCTGCCCTTTTCTTGTACCAACGGACAGGCGAAATCACCGTCAAATTCTGCCAGCATGGGAAGGATGGGGGAAGTTCCCCGTCCACTCCGCGGGCCGGAGTCGAATGCTCTTTGACAACTGAATACTCGGCACACGCGTCAGGGCCATGCGCACGCGCCTCGAAAAAAGTGGATTACTTTTCAACGAACATTCAATCAGTTTTCCACAGTCACTAATCACCAGCCACTCAAAAAGGGTGTCACACCGTGCAACCCTTCTCACGCGCTAACCCACTGAAAACAAAGACAACGTGCACCAAGGAAGTGTCACACTTTTCGAGGCCCCCATGCGCGCGGAATGCCGGCCCTTGCCACTCACCAATCGCGATTTCGCCCGCCCAATCCGTTATATATTCAGTCCGACAGCAAACGAGGGGGCTTTCCAGAGTGCCGACCGTCCGCGAAGTAACTTACAGCCTATTGCGCGAGCTGGGCATGACCAGGATTTTCGGCAATCCTGGCTCGAGTGAGTTGCCGTTCTTGAAAGACATGCCGCCGGATTTTCAGTACGTGCTCGCGTTGCACGAGCGCGCCGCGGCGGGCATGGCGCTCGGCTACGCGTTGGGTCGAAACCAGGCCGCCTTCGTGAATTTGCACTCAATCGCCAGCGCCGGTAACGGTCTTTCGGCGCTCATCGACGCACTCGCGTGCCACGCGCCTCTCGTCGTCACCACCGGACAGCAGGACCGCCGCCAGCTCATGGCCGAGCCGTTCCTGATCAGCCGCGCCGCCGAAGTGGTGAAGCCCTATGTGAAGTGGTCCTGCGAGCCGCTGCGCGCCGAAGACGTTCCCGCCGCGATCGCCCGCGGATACTACCTCGCGATGCAGCCGCCCCGCGGTCCCGTCTTCATCTCGATTCCCATGGACGATTGGAACAAACCCTGCGAGCCAATCACCGCGCGCCATGTAACGCACAAAGTGCTGCCTGATCCCGTGGCGCTCGATGAAGTGGTTCGCGCGATCGATGCGAGCAAGAAACTCGCGCTGGTCGCCGGCGCGCAGATCGAAGAAGACAGCGGAAACGCCGAAGTGATCGCGCTGGCCGAAAAGCTCAACGCGGATGTGTACGCCGAGCCGATCGCCTCTCGCTGGACGTTCCCGCGCAGCCATCGCTTGTTGCGCGGCGGTTTGCTCCCCGCGCGCAAACCGCTGGCGGATCAGCTCGCGGCATACGACACCGTCGTCGTCCTCGGCGCGCCGGTTTTCCTGTATTACGCATTCGTGCCCGGTGATGCCATCGCCCCGGGAACCAAGCTTTTTCAAATCACGAATTCGCCGCTGGACGCGTCCGTCGCGCTCGCCGGATCGAGCATCGTCGGCGATTTGAAATCCGCCGCGGAATATCTGCGCAGCCGCGTGAAACCGGCCGGTCGGGAAGTCGCCGCGCGCGCGAAGCCGCCCGTACCCGCCGTCGAGCAGCCGATGACCTGCGCGTACCTTTTCCACACGCTCAACAAGTTGTTGCCGCGCGACGCAATCATCGCGGAAGAGTGCCCGTCGTCCAAGGGCGATTTCGACCGCTACATCCAGCTCGACGAGCCCGGCTCGTTCTATTCCGTGCGCACCGGCATTCTCGGATTCGCCGCGCCCGCGGCCGTCGGCCTGCAAATGGCGCATCCGAATCGCCGCGTGGTCTGCACCGTCGGCGACGGCTCTCTGCAATATTCCGTGCAGGCGCTGTGGTCCGCCGTGCAATCAAAAGCGCCGGTGATTTTTGTGGTGGTTGCCAACGGAAATTATTCCGCGCTGAAGGGTTTTCGCGATTTCACAAAGGTGGGCAACAACGTCCCGGGCATCGACATCCCCGGAATCGACTCCGTGAAACTCGCCCAGGGCTACGGCATGCGCGCCCAGGCCGTCGACCGTGCCGAGGACTTCGAACCCGCGCTCAAGTGCGCCTTCGCCTCAAGCGAACCCTGCCTAATCAACGTAAAAGTCCAGCCCGGCGGCCAAAAAACCATGGGCATGGACCAATCCGTGAACCCGCCGAACTACGGCTGAGGATTTTCTAGACGTCGAAAAACACGGTTTCTTTTGGGCCGCTGAGGTGAATTTCGTGGCGCCACCCGCCCGCCTGTCCTTCCACCGGTTGGGCCATCAGCGTGGAACGGCGCGCTTTCGGCACCAGCGCGAGCACCGGACATTCCGCGTTGGCCGGATCGTCCGCAAAATAGATGCGCGTGGCCAGCAAGCGCAGCACGCCGCGCGTGAAAACGCCCACTTCCAGATGCGGCGCCTGCATGGGCTCGCCTCGCAACGCCCTGCGCGCGCCCGGCACGCGGCCCGGTTTGATCGTTTCGAATTCGCAAGTGCCCGCTGCGTCCGTAATCTGGCGTCCGAATCCGCGAAATCCCGGCTCGACCGGCTTCGCCTGACGATCGGCGGGATGATTGTATTTTCCCGCGGCATTCGCCTGCCAGATTTCGATCATCGTGTCCGGCACGGCATTGCCGTCGCGATCGAAGACCGCGCAGATCAGTTTCAAGCGCTCGCCAGTCACGCCGGGCGGCGCAATGCAGCCCACGCATTTCTCCTCGGTCACCGTGACGGAAAAATATGGGCCCACGGTGCACCACGGAGTCGGGTCGAGCCGCCGCACGGTCTTATTTCTTGCGCTCAAATGGCGTGGCCTCCTGCCCGCGAACCACGATGTCGAATTTGAAGCCGAGCGACCAGCCGGGTTCGGTGCGGTTCATTTCGAATTGCGCGATCATGCGGCGGCGCGCCCGCTCATCGCGCACGGAATTGAAAATCGGATCAAACGCAAACAGCGGATCGCCCGGGAAAAACATCTGCGTCACCAGCCGCGAGGCAAACGCCGTGCCGTAGAGCGAAAAATGGATGTGCGCCGGGCGCCACGCGTTAGGATGGTTTTCCCACGGATACGGCCCCGGCTTGATCGTCAGGAAGCGATAATTTCCCTGCCCATCGGTGAGCGTGCGGCCCGCGCCGGAAAAATTCGGATCGATGGGCGCATTGTGCTGGTCGATGCGGTGGCGGTAGCGCCCCGCGGCGTTGCACTGCCAAAGCTCGATCAAGGTATTCGGCACGGGCCGGCCGTTGTCGTCCAGCACGCGGCCGCTCACGCTGATGCGCTCGCCGATCGGTTCGCCCGCGTGCTGGCGCGTCAGGTCGTTGTCGGTTTCGCGAATGTCGTCGTGGCCGAAAACGGGCCCGGTGATTTCCGAAAGCGTGTGCGGCAGGACGATCAGCGGCCGCCGCGGTGCGCGCGAAAGCGTCAAGCGATACGGCGGATATAAATACGCCGGCTGCGAGCCGCGCGGATAGCGGCGATAGGGAATGATGAACGAAGAGTCCAACGACGATTTCAACGGTTTTGATTTGCGGACGATGGGAGGCTCCGCGAAAAGCGCCTCATTATGCATCGCGCATCAGGGCGCGGCAAGCGACGGCAAAAACTCCGATCAGGAGCTTGGCGTAGCCAGGGCTTTGTGAAGGCGGTCGTACGTGGTGGCGAGGTCTTCCGGCTCGACGCGAGTCTCGGCAACGACCGTCATGAAATTGCCGTCGCCGCCCCACCGCGGCAACACGTGCAAATGTATGTGCCCGGTGACGCCTGCGCCGGCCGCGCGGCCGAGGTTCATGCCGAGATTGTAGCCTTCGGGGCGATAGGTTTTGCCCAAAGCGCCCTGCACGCGCTGCGCCAGCGACATCATTTCGGAAAGCGTCGCAGGATCGGCAGCGCCCAGATCGCCTACGTGTTCATAAGGAACGACCATCACGTGGCCGCTGGTGTAGGGATACCGATTGAGGATAATGAAGTTTTTATCGCCGCGGAAAACGATCAGCGTCTTGCGGTCGTCGTCCGCGCCCAAGGCGTCGCAGAAAATGCAGCGATCATCTTTCGACGCATCGGCGATGTATCGGTACCGCCAGGGCGTCCAAAGATAATCCATCCGCTCAGTCCGCCGAGCCGGCCCCGCCCGGATTATTGACGTAGTCCTTCAGCTCTTTGCTGGGCTTGAAGAAGGGGATTTTCTTCGGCGGGACTTCGACCTTCGCGCCGGTCTTGGGATTGCGCCCGGTGCGGCCCCGCCGCTGGCGCGTGCGGAAGCTGCCGAATCCGCGGATTTCGATTTTGTCGTCGGCCTGCAACGCCGCGATAATACTTTCGAAGATAGTCTCGACGACCTGCTCCGATTCCTTGCGCGGCAGCTCCGTGACCCGCGTGACCTCTTCGACGAGGTCCGCCTTGGTCATCGTATGTTCTTTGTTTTCGTGCTCTCCCGCAGCTTCTGCCATCGGATGAGAGCCTCCTCTCGCGACTTCAAGTTAGCTGGGCCGACTGCGCGACGGGGCTGGACGCCAGTCCGAATCTTGGCACAACCGCAAAGCGACCGCAAGGTAAACGCAATATTCCTCTGGTGTTAGCCGGGTTGCCGCGCAGTCTTACTGCTGCTGCAGCTTGGCCCGCACGGCGTCCCCAATCGTAGCCGTGGGCGACGATTTGGTCGTCTTGGCGAACGTCTTGATCTCTTCGCGCTCGGCCTGTTTCTGCGCGGCGCGAAAGCTCAGGCTGATCTTGCGCTGCTCCGGTTCGAGCCGAAGGATTTTGAAATCGTACTCGTTGCCGACGGTCAGCACGGCGGTGACGCGCGCGTCCCGCGGCCCTTTCGGCGCCTTGTCGCGCTCGCCTTTCGGCCGGCGCTCCTCGATCTCCGATACGTGGCAAAGCCCCTCGATTCCTTCCGCCAACTCCACAAACGCGCCGAAATCCGTCGCGCGCGCCACTTTGCCTTTGATGACTTCGTTGAGCTTATGGTCTCTGAACCAGTTGGCCCAAATGTCGTTGATCTGCTTGATACCAAGCGACAGGCGGCGATTTTGCGAGTCCACCTTTAATACCTTCGCCTCGACCGTCTCGCCTTTTTTGAATTTCTCGCTGGGATGCTTGATCCGCTCGGTCCAGCTCACGTCGCTGATGTGGATCAACCCTTCCATGCCCTCTTCCAGCTCGACGAACGCACCGAACTCCGCCAGGTTGCGAATCTTTCCGCTCACCAGCGTGCCCACCGGATATTTCTGCGAAGCCGCTTCCCACGGGTCGGCCAGCAGCTGCTTCATGCCCAGCGAAATCCGCCGCTGGTCCGTCTTCACGTCCAGCACCACCACGTCGACTTCATCATCCACCTTCACGATTTTCGACGGGTGCTTCACGTGTTTCGACCAGCTCATCTCGCTGACGTGCACCAGTCCCTCAACTCCCGGCTCGATCTGCACGAACACGCCGTAATCCGTCACGCCCACCACTTTGCCTTTGGTCTTCGTTCCCGTCGGAAATCGCTCCGGCACCGTGGCCCACGGATCGGGCAGCAGTTGCTTGCGGCCCAGCGAAATCCGCTGCTTTTCCTTGTCGAATTTCAGGATCTGGACTTGAATGTCGTCCCCCGGCTTGACCACCGAATTCGGATGCGGCGCGCGGCCCCACGCCAGATCGCTGACGTGCAGCAAACCGTCCATCCCGCCCAGGTCGACGAAAATTCCGTAGTCCGTCACGTTCTTCACTTTGCCCGTAACCACCGCTCCTTCGGACAAAGTGCCGGCCAGCGCGTCGCGCATGGCCTTCTGTTCCTCTTCCAAAATTGCCCGCCGACTCACCACCACATTGCCGCGCTTCCGGTTCAGCTTAAGCACGCGGACTTCGATGTCGCGGTCTTTCCAGGCTTCCAGGTCGTGCACCGGCCGCAGCTCGATCTGCGAGGCCGGCAGGAACGACCGCACCCCGATATTCACCACCAGCCCGCCCTTGATTCGCTCGCTCACTTTTCCGGTGATATTGGCGTGCTCGCGATACGATTTCTCGATGCGCTCCCAGACGCGGCGGCGATGCGCGCGCACATAGGAAAGCAGCACGTAGCCGTCCTTGCGCTCGTGCAGGCGCTCCACTTCAATCGTCTGCCCCTCGCCGAATTCAATCGGCTCGCCGGAATCCAAAAATTCCTGCGCGGGAACCAAGCCTTCGAATTTCCCGCCGACGTCGACCACCACGCCCGCATCTGTCACCGCCAGCACGCGCCCGTCGAAGATCTCACCTTCATGGGCGGAGGGCGGCGCGGAGAACTGGTCGAGCAGCTGGTCCATCGTTTCGGTGGAGTCTGCGTCCGTGTTTTCTTCCGTTGCCGCCGGGGTTTCGGTCGCGGCTGCCGCCGTTTCGGCTGCCTGCGCGGCTTCCGAGCCGGCTTCGGTGATTTCTGCGCGGGTGGTCGTGGAACCGTCCGCCGCCAGAATCGCCTCCGGAGGGGCGGGCGCGCGGACTACGGCTGTGGCGGCCCCGGCGCTGGCTTGCTGCGCTGTCGCGGCCGGAGATTCGGAACTCGAATTCACGGTCTCGGCTGGTTGGGACTCAATAGCCGATGGTTGTGGGTTGTTGTCGTTTTCGGGTGACATGAAATGCGGCCTCCGTGCGGGTTCCTGCCTCTTTTGCCGGGAGCTTGGCCTCGGCCACTCCAACCTGCTGGGGCTAGAGCAAAGAAGGGGAATATTGCATCCACGCTCGATGCAATATCGCAGAAATGATACCCGCCCGGTTTGCGCGTTGTCAATGAAACGTGAGCGCCGCTCGCTAAACCGAGTTTAGGCCGCGAATGGATACGTATACATAATTGACGCCGCACTCACGCCTCTTTCGCGCCGCCTATGCCACTAAATTTCTAAACCACTTTCTCGAAAGCTCCTGCCAGATCGAACTGGCATGGTCACCACGGCGCTTGCCCATGGGATGCCGAGGGTGCGCCGGAGCCTGCCGCGCGGGTTTTTCTTTCGGGATTCGTCGAGTCATGTCGCCTCCGTTTTCAGTTGCGGATGGCTGGGCAAATTCATTCAACCTGCTACTAAGACTTTTGTCACACGATATTTCCGCCGGGCCGCAGCGCTTCGAGCGTCGGGATCAACTCAATCAGGAGAGACTTGGTGATGTAAGCCGCAGCACCTGCCTGGGAAGCGAGCCGCGCCGTCTCGAGATACTCGTGCAGGGTCAGCACGACGACTTGCGAACCCGGGGAAGCTTCCTTTATCAGCGGCAGCGCCCTTAGGCCGTCCATTTTCGGCATGGAAATGTCGAGCAAGATAATATCCGGCAGCAATTCCGCCGCTTTTTCGACAGCCTCGATGCCGTCGGAAGCTTCGCCGCAGATTTCCCAGTCCGAGTGCGTTTCCAACATCAATCGTATTCCCGCCCGGACACTCGGTTTATCGTCGACCACCAAAATCCGTAGCGCAGCCACGCATGGAACTCCTGAGGACTAAGTGCGGGGTTGGGACCTACACTATCGCTCATCGCGGCCCGCCATTCGTATAGGGCGATTACCTTAGCCCTTTACTCGTCGGGCACAAATCAACATGCGAACAGCGGGCGAATGACTCTGCGGCATCGTGAGTGCCACACGGCCGCCTTCACGCGGGCTTCTTCACTTCGCCCGCATGAAGCACGGATGTTTGTTACGCCAGTGAGAAAACCACCTGCACGGTGGTATCCACCTCCACAGGCTGGCCGTTCAACATTGTTGGTTTGTACTTCCACTCTTTCACCGCGGTCATAGCCGACGACATCAGCAGCGCCGGTCCGGAAACGTACTCAAGTTTCTCAATCGAGCCGTCTTTCGAGATGATCGCGTGCAGCGTCACCGTGCCGGAGACGTGCGCCGTCTTGGCGATGCTCGGATACGCCGGCGTCACCTGCTTCATGAGCGACGCAGCTTGTACCTCTCCGCCCACTTTGATTCGCGCAGGCGCAGCAGCTGGCGGAGGCGGTGGAGGGGCCGCTCCCGTGCCGATTCCTCCCAACACGTCGCCGGTTCCGCCCGCTACTCCAGCCGTATCCGACGGCGCAACCGAAGGCGGCGCTTCATCCTTCGCGATCACCACCTGTTTCGGAATCACCGTCGGCGCTTCCATGGGGTTTACTGCGAAAGTTTTCTGCGGCGCCTGTTTCACCACCGCCTGCTGCTGCGGAGGCGGCGGCGCTGGCGGAGGCGGCGCGACGAGAAAGGTGTTCATCATCGCGCTAGGCAGCGTCTGCGTGTAAATCAGCGGAATCAACAGCAGCACGCCCAGAATTCCCGCTTCCAAAATCATGGACACGCCCACTGACCACGGCTTGTGTGTGTGCGCCATTGCGCCCGTCTGGCCGGAAACGATCATTTCGTCAAACATGGCTACCCTCCCTATAAAGAAAGAAATCGCGCTGTGGGGTCGCAGCTTAGTAGGGTAAGGGCAATGCTCGCACCAAACGGCGAGGCGCTAACTGCATGAAACCTAAGGGACGCACCGGACGACGGGTACTAGTCCCCGCGAAATTAGTGCTCGGCTTGCGGTCGCTCTTTCCTACAGGAGTCGTGAGCCGATTTACGGGTAAACCGGTATCGCAGGTGTATTCGCGGCGCCGCGCGGGCTGCGCGCCTGCAGCCGCAATTCGTTATGCCGCAAGCCGGATATGCTAAAGTTTCCCCCCGATGCGCATCTTCGTTCTCGGCGCGGGTGGCACGGGCTCCCTCCTCGCGCAACTGCTCGAACGGCAGGGACACAGCGTCTGGTGTGGGGACCGCGACCCCCAGCGCGCCCGGCATTTCCTGGGCAAGAAAAGCACGATCAAGATCGTCGAGGCCAATGCCCGCAACCTCTGGTCGATCGTCCGCGCCGGACGCGGGGCACAGCTGGTGGTTAACGCTTCGCCCGCCGTATTCAATAAAATCATCCTGCGGTCGGCGCTGCGTCTGCGCGCGCATTATCTCGATCTGAATTCCCACCTCGTCCATCATCCGTTTCGGCCCGAGCAGTTTCGATTCAACAAACAATTCGCGGCGAAAAATCGCGCGGCGCTAATCTGCGCGGGCGTCGCGCCTGGGCTCACCAACCTGCTGGCGCAGCGCGGCGCGGAAATGCTCGACGCGGTCGAATCGGTGCAGATCCGCCTGTTTGAAAGCACTGAGAGCAGCGATCCGGTGTCCACGTGGTCGGCGGACGTGGCCTACGACGAAGCCATTTCGCGCCCACGAATCTATCGCCACAAGAAATTTTCGCTGGCGAAGCGCTTCGACGAGCGCGAGCTCTTCCGGTTTCCTGCGCCGATCGGCGAGGTACCCGTATACCTGGCCGCGCAGGATGAAGTTTGCATGTTGCCCTACGTGATTCCGGCGCGCGACGTGGACGCTAAAATCGGCGGCAACGATTTCGACCGGCTGCGCCGCTGGTACCGCCAGGGCAAGCTCAATCGCTCGGCCGGCATCGTCCGCAAACGCTTCCCTGAAACGCTGACGCCGCGCCGTGTGGCCAAGCTGATCCGCAACGGCGTCCTTGAAAACGCACGCTTCGCGGCCGCCGTCGTCGTGCGCGGCACGAAAGACGACCGGCCGCTGCTGCTGCGCTGGGATGCCAGCTTTCCCACGCTCTACACGATCCGCCAGCGCGGGCTCATCTCCACGCCCATCGCTTACGCTACCGCGCATCTGGCGGCTATCTTCGTGAAACATTTCCCGCGCGACGCTGCCGGCGTCATCGGCCCCGAATCTCTATCCGCCGAAGCGCGCCGCGACATTCTCGCCGATGTGCGCTCCCGCGATTTCCGCGTCACCCTGAAAACCACAAAGCTGAAACCCCACGAAGACGACGAATTCTAAACTTCTATTGTTGAGCTCTTCGCGCTGGACATCAGTTGCGAGTTGCGCCGGAAGGCGCTGCCACTCGAGGTTCCTCTGGGCGTGCGCGGCCCGCGCAACCCTCCCCATTACGAAAACCTGACAATTTCCCTGTTGACAGCACTTCGCAACTGGAGTCCAATATGCAATCCAGTTGTTAATCGTTGACAACTAGAGATTTCAAAGGAACCGCCGAGTCACCAGAGTCTGGATAGTTTCCAGTTGCAAATTTTCGTCAACTGACTATCAGGAGCAAAGCACGCAATCATTTAAAAAGGAAAAATACCCAGCGGTGAGCCCCCTCGCTAGGCGCCAGTGACCGCCTTCAAGTGACGTAAGGAGGCCTCATTCGCAGCTAGGGCGCAGCTGACCAGGTTTCGTCGGCCATCCAGCCCCGGGTGTTACGGGAGAATCGTCCAGTGTTGGACTTCGCATCGTCGCATCGGCGTCTTCGCGCACGCGTTGGCAACTCGTCTCGCTTTTTTGCGGTCCTCGCCCTGATTTCGCTCTCCGCCATTGCCGCATGGGCCGGCGTGGGCGGCAGCATTTCCGGCACGGTCTCAGACCCGACCGGAGCGGTCGTCGTGAAAGCCTCCGTCGTGGCGACCGACACCGCGACCGGCATCCGACAGGCTGTGGTCACGGACGACAAGGGATACTATTCCTTCCCCAGTCTGCCGGTGGGTCGCTACGATCTGCAGATCGATAGTCCGGGTCTGAAGCCCTATCGCCGCACGGGCGTCGTGATAGACGCCAATAGCGCGCTTACGATCGATGCCCTGCTCCTCGTGGGCGAACGCACCGACGTCGTCACCGTTGCGGAAGATCAACTCCACGTGGATACGATCAGCACGCAAATGGGCGAGGTCATCACCGCCCAGCAGATCACTTCCGTGCCTCTCAACGGTCGCAGCTTCACGGACTTGCTCGCCCTGCAGCCCGGCGTCGTGCCGGCCACTGCGATCACGTCCGATACGGTGCAGGACGTCGGCGCTAGCGTGCTCTCGCCCTCCGGCGTTTTGAATCCCGGGACAATTTCCATCAACGGGCAGCGCGAATTCGCAAATAGCTTTTTGGTGAACGGCAGCGACGTCGAGGAAGACGTCAACATGGGCGCCGCCATCATCCCCAATCTTGATTCGATCGCGGAGTTCCGCATCCTCACCAATAACTTCGACGCCGAGTACGGCGAATTCAGCGGCGGCCAGATCAATGTGGTCACCAAGGGCGGCACCAACCAGTTCCATGGAGACCTTTTCGAATTCGTGCGCAATACGGGCCTCGACGCGCGCAATTTCTTTTCGCCCACTCGCGGCGAGTTCGATCAGAACCAGTTCGGTGGCACGTTCGGCGGCCCGATCCGCAAAACCAAAATCTTTTTCTTCGGCGATTATCAAGGAACGCGCTCGACTCAAGGAATCGACAGCGGCACGATTCCGGTCCCATCGCTGGCCGATCGCATGGGCAATCTTTCCGATCTGGCCAGCTCATTTGTCACCACGGACGCGATGGGTAATCTCGTGCCGACCACGGTGAGCGGCCCGGCGATCGCCTCGACGCTATCCTCCGAGTTACATTACGCGGTTTCCGCCGGCGAGCCGTACTACACGGCCGGTTGCACCAGCGCCACATGCGTTTTTCCGGGCGCCGTGATTCCAACGTCCGTGTGGTCTGCTGCCGGCGCAAGATCTGCTGCGATACATTCCCAAGCCGACGAATGCGAACGGAACTTTTTCCACCTCTGCATTCAACGAAACCCTGCGCGACGATAAAGGTGCTTACCGGCTCGACGGCAACACGCGCTTCGGCCTGCTATCCGCCTATTACTTCCTCGACGACTGGTCGCAGAACAATCCCTACCCGGTCGCGCAAGGCGGCGCCAACGTCCCCGGCTTCAACGCGCTCTATACCGGTCGCTCGCAGCTGATCGATCTGGGCGACACCAAGACGCTCAGCGCCACGGCCGTGAACGAATTCCATTTCAGCTATCTGCGCGATGCGAACGATCTGGGCAAGCCGATCGGTGGAGTGGGAGTCAGTCTGGAATCGCAGGGCTTCACGACCGGCGCGGGCTCGGAGGGAATCGTGGCGCTCTCGCCGAAAACGGTGGGAGTGGAAAGCGTCGGCTTCAACAGCTTTACCTTCGGCACCAATACCAACGAGCTGCATCAGGCCGGCAACACATTCCAGGCACTCGACAATTTCTCGAAAGTGATTGGCACGCACACGCTGAAATTCGGCGGCGAATTTCACTACGATCAGGTTAACGTCAACGCCATTGCGCAATTCAACGGCAGCTTTCTTTTCTTCGGCACCGAAACCGGTTCGGATTTCGCCGACTTTCTGCTCGGAATTCCCAGCCAGTACAATCAGAGCCAGCTGCAGCCTTTTCACGGACGCAATAAGTACGTTGGCCTCTACGGGCAGGATAGCTGGCGCGTCACTCACAGCCTGACCCTGAATTACGGCTTGCGCTGGGACCGCATCGAGCCCTGGTACGAGACGAACAATCAGATCGCGACCTTCGTGCCCGGCGCGCAGTCGGTGGTTTTCCCGGGCGCGCCCGCCGGAATCCTGTATCCCACTGATCCCGGAGTCTCACGCACGCTCGCGCCTCCGGGCGATCGTGATTTCGCGCCGCGCATCGGCCTCGCCTGGTCGCCCGCGTCCACCGGCGACGGCCTGCTCGCGAAAATTCTCGGCGGCCCCGGCAAGACCAGCATTCGCGCCAGCTACGGAATGTTCTACACCGCGATCGAAGCGCTCACCATCGGCGTGATGAGCGCCAACGCGCCCTACGGCACCACTTATACGAGCCCGGCGCCGCCGCTCTTCGCTACTCCGTTCGTCACTGCCGCCACCGGCACCGCGATTCCGCAAGTTTTTCCCGTCACGCTCGCGCCGCTCGATTCCAGCGCGAAACATCCCGACGGCAATATCGACTGGTCGCAGTTCGAGCCCATCACCGGCCTGCCGAACTACCCCACCACGAACCGCATTCCCTACACAGAGGAATACATGCTCTCGCTCGAGCGCGGCTTTGGCGCCAATACCGTCCTCAGCCTGAATTACGTCGGCACGCAGGGCCATCGCCTGCTCGTGCTGCAGGAAGCGAATCCCGGCGATCCCGCACTTTGCCTCGCGCTCAGCAATCCCGCGAATCTCCAGCTCGGCCAGGTTCCCTGCGGACCATTCGGCGAAGATTCCCCTTATGTCACGGCGACGGGTCAGAGCATTCAAGGCACGCGCGACCTGACGCTCGGATCAAATTTCGGCAGCAACGCGAACCAGGCCACTATCGGAAATTCCAATTACAACGCCGTGCAGGTCACCTTGCGCCACACCAGCAAACGCCTGAATATTCTGGCCGGCTACACCTACAGCAAATCCCAGGATCAATCGTCGAGCTTGGGCGAAGAAATCAATCCCATCGATCCGAAGTTGAGCAAAGCGCTCTCCGCCTTCGACGTCACGCATAATTTCGTCGTCAGCTACACCTACGAAATTCCCTTCGAGCGCCTCGTCGGTGCCTCCAATCGCTGGACCGAGGGCTGGCAGATTTCTGGCATCACTCATTTCAGCAGCGGCATGCCCGTCACGCTGGTGAATTTCGGCGACAATTCTCTGCTCGGCTCCGAACCCAACGGCATCAATAATTTCGGCGTCGACGAGCCCGACTTCACGCCCGGTAACCTGCAGCTGAATCAGAATCCGCGCAACGGCCAGGATTATTTCAATACGTCGCTCTTCAGCGAGAACGCGCTCGGCACGCCCGGCACCTCCAAGCGGCGCCTTTTCTACGGTCCCGGCCTCGACAATTACGACATGGCCCTGCTGAAATCCGTGCGCCTCACGGAATCCCAATCCCTCCAATTCCGCATCGAGGGCTTCAACATTTTCAATCACGCGCAATTCTTCGGCCCGCAAGCCGTGGACGGAAATATCGACAGCAACACCTTCGGCCAGGTAATCAGCGCCCAGCCGCCGCGCCTGGTCCAGGCCGCCGTCAAATTCCTGTTCTAGCGCACCGTTTCTTCGCTTTTTCGGATGGCCCATCCTCGTTTTCCGACGGTGGGGCCTTCGCGCGGCGCAGCCATCAGCCTCAGCCTCGCAGCGCCGCGTTTGACCACACGCAATTCGCCCCGCTATAATCAAAGCTCAAAAGCAGCCTATACCGCAGCGAAACTCCCTCTGGGATTTCAGGAGTAGTCATGATTAAGGCAACACTTCTGCGCGTGGGGATGATCATCAAGCACGACGGTGATCTCTACTCGGTCTACAGCGTCGACCACCGCACGCCCGGCAACAAGCGCGCCGCCATGGCCACCAAGATGCGCAACTTGCGCAACGGCTCGATGATCGATCACCGCTTCCGCGCTGAGGAATTTCTCGACAAAGTCACCGTGGACGAAATCGAATTCGAATACCTCTATAGCGATGGCGAAGGCCACCATTTCATGAATACGGAAAATTACGAGCAGCTGCAGCTGCAAGACGACGTGGTCGGCGACACTAAGTTCTATCTGATCCCCAACACGCAGGTCAAAATCGAGTATTACGACAGCAAGCCCATCGGCGTGCTGATTCCGGACACCGTCGACCTAGTCGTCGTCGAGACCGAGCCAAGCATCCAGAAAGCCACCGCCAGCTCCGTGATGAAGCCCGCTAAACTCGAAACCGGCCTGGTCATCAACGTCCCGCCCTTCGTCGGCACCGGCGACAAAGTGAAAGTCGACACCACCGAAGGCCGCTACATCCAGCGCGTGCAGTGACGATCCGATCAGGATCGTCATTCTGAGCGGAGGGCCGGCGCTTTTGGTCGGCCCGCGGTCGAAGAATCTCTCTTCAGCGCATCGTCGGGCACCACGTGAACATACTCCGCGCAAAAGTCGCGATCGTCTTCCTGCTCGCGGCTCGTACGCTCGTCGCACGCTCCTCGACTCCGCAGTCGCAACCCCCGTCACCGCTGGCGCAATCTTCATCACCCGCCGCCAGTCAGCGCCCGCTGCCAGACATTCCCACGCTCCTGCGCGATATCGCCAAAAATCAGCAGGTCCTCGAGGATCTCCGTCGTCAATACACCTGCCACATGTCCGAAGAAGAAGACAAAACCGATTCCGACGGCAATGTGAAATCGCGCGCGATGAAGGACTACGATGTCTTCTACATCGGCGACCAGCAGGCGCTGCATCTGCTGGCCAAGAACGGCAAGCCGCTCGAAGGCCGCGAAAAGCAGGACGAAGACGACAAGTTCAACAGGAAATTCGACGAGCTGAAGAAAAAACAGGCCGAGCTCGCCGCCGACCCCAAAAAACAGGCCAAGCAGCAGGAAGAGGACGAAGCGCAGATTTCCGATTTCCTGCGCGCCGAGCTTTTCACCAATCCGCGACGCGTGGCATTTCGCGGACACGAGGTGATCGCCTTCGACGTGAACGGCAATCCCGACTACAAGCCGAAAAAGCGTATCGACGCCATCATCCAGAAACTTTCCGGCACCATGTGGGTCGACGAGCAGTCCCGCGAAATCGTGCGGCTCGAAGCCCGCTTCACCGACTCGGTGAAAATCGGAGGCGGCCTGGTCGCCTCGCTCGCAAAGGGCTCGAACTTCGTCTTCGAGCAGGAAAAAATCAAAGACGAAGTCTGGCTGCCGTCCTACGCGGAAGTGCACTTCAGCGGCCGCATCGTCTTCGTGAAGCTAAAGCAAAATTTCATCGACCGCTACAGCAGCTACAAGAAATTCGGCAGCAGCGCCACTCTCGGCGCCACCGCACCAAATTGATGATCGGTCGTTTGCCATATCAGTCGAAGAATCTCTCTTGCGGTTGATTGTCTATCGAGCCGCGGAGGATTTTCGTTCGCGGAACACGCGTTTGAAAATCGCGTCCACGGCGCGCAGCTGGCGCTGCAATTCGAAAGTATGCGCGAGGGCTTTCTCGTCCATGAATTTGCGGATGTTGGCGTCGGCCGCCACGCGATCGCGAAAGCTCGTCTCGGACTCCCACGCGGCCATAGCGTGTTCCTGTACCCATTTATAAGCGTCTTCGCGCGGAGCGCCGTGCTCCACCAAATCCTGTAAAAGCTGCCCGGAAAACACCAGCCCGAACGTCGCATTCAAATTCCGCAGCATGCGCTCGGGGAACACGCGCATGTTGGCGACGATTTCCGTCGTCTTGTGCAGCATGTAATCCACCAGGATCGTCGAATCCGGCAGTATCACGCGCTCGACGGAGCTGTGCGAAATGTCGCGCTCGTGCCACAGCGCGATATTTTCATCCGCGGCCAGCGAATTCGCCCGCACCACGCGCGCCAGCCCGCAAATCTGTTCGCTCGACACCGGATTGCGCTTGTGCGGCATCGCGGAGCTGCCGCGCTGCCCCGCGCCGAATGGCTCCTCCACCTCGCGCACTTCGGTGCGCTGCAGGTGGCGGATTTCCGTGGCCACCCGCTCCATCCCTGCCGCCACGATCGCCAGCGCCGCCAGATACTGCGCGTGCCGGTCGCGCTCGATCACCTGCGACGTGATCGGCGCGGTCGCCAGTCCCAGCCGCTCGCAGATTTTCTGCTCGATTTCCGGACCCAGGTGCGTGCAGGTGCCTACCGCGCCGGAAATTTTCCCCACGGCCATTTCGCGCGCCGCGGTTTCGAAGCGCGCAGCGTCGCGCCGGTTTTCCGCGTACCAGTTCGCCACTTTCAAGCCGAACGTGATCGGCTCGGCGTGAATCCCGTGCGTGCGCCCGATTTCCGGCGTGTCCTTGAATTCCCACGCCCGCTTTTCCAGAATTTCGCTGAATCGCGCGATCCCCTTTTCGATCAGCCTCGAAGCCTCTCGCACCAGCAGCGCCTGCGCCGTGTCCACCACATCATTGGAAGTCAGGCCATAGTGCAGCCAGCGCGCCGCTTCCGGATCGCCCACCGATTCCTGCACCACGATGGTGAACGCGATCACATCGTGCCTTACCTTGCTTTCGACTTCATTTATCCGCGCCACGTCGATGCGTGCCCGTTCGCGCAGCTTGCGCGCCGCTTCCTGCGGCACCACGCCCGCTTCCGCCAGCGTCTCTGTCGCCGCCAGCTCCACGTCCAGCCACTTCTGGAACTTGTTCTCCTCGCTCCAGACCCGCCCCATCTCCGCCCGCGTATACCGTGCGATCAATTCAATCTCCTTCTGCAATTAAATCCAGAAAGCAAATCCGCACAGACAGGATTGTCGGTGTCACGAAAATCGAAAATACTCTTCAAAACGCTTTCAACATCATACCCGATTTCGCCGAACGCGCCGGAACCCGGATTCCGCAGTTTTTCGGCGGTCAGGCCTCGCTTCGAAGCTTTGTTTTCAAACATTTAGCCTCCGTTCTAATCGAGGATTTTGGCGATTGGAAGCATATCCTGCCGACCGGGGGCGCCGCTTTTACCGCTGCAGGAGTCCCCCGTCTTTTGTGTCGAATAGACTGTGCCACTTTTCTTTATTATCAGCGGGTTACGGCCGTTTCTATTCGGCACGTGTGTCGAATAGAACGGAGCCGGATGGCCATAGATCGGAGGCCTGGAGGGCGACTGCCATCTGCCCGTGACGGAAGCCCGCCCTTGCGTCTCTTGTCCCATCGAATGCTCCTTTCGCGGCCCCAAGCGTAGGGCACGTGCGCAATGTCCACGCTAGCACGGTGTCAAAGGATTTTGTGAAGCCGCGCCTGTGGACTTTTTTCGGTAGCTCAGCAGTCAGAAGATTCGGCGCTGCGGGGTTTTAGGCTGCCGACGCCCGCCGGGCATGAAGGGGCCACCCTTAAGGCGGTCGAGCGCCGCGAACCATTTTGCAGTGCTTCTACGCGTCGGCTTTTGCCCTTTAGCGGTTTGCCTGAAGTCAGGAATCAGCGTGACAGGGTTTTCCTCAGTTCCTTAAGAAGCTTTTCTGTTTCCTCTAATTTCTGCAGAACCTGTTCATCACCCCGCAATGCCGCGAGGGCAGTCCAAGAATACTTCTGAAGTGCCTCCGAAATCTGATCGATGTCCCCCAGCAAGCCCTGGGACCTCTTGGAGGGTGGCGGAGCAAGTTTCCCCATGGCGCTTTCCAAGGTTCCACCTAACGATACAAAGCTCTCCTTCGCGACCGGGTCCTTGAGGACCTGTCTGAGCTTCCTGACGTCTTTAGAATTTGTTATCTCCTGCTCGTTAACCTTTCGGATAATTGTGTCCAAGACCGTAGGCACTAAGAGTTTCTTATTCAAATTTTTGATTTCCCGGGCCCAGGTAATCGAAGCTCCCGGCTCGGCAATGTTGGTCAACTTCTCCGACAAGTCGTAAATCTCTACGAGCTTATCCAATTCCCGTACCGTAATACCTAGGATATTAGCCGCGCTCGCTCGCCCTACCATATTGACGAGGCTATACGCGACCATCTCTTTCTCTTTGGTATCCCATTCCCGTCTTTGCCGATGGATGTAAATCCAAACACGGAAGCGCTCCTCGTCTGTAAGCGTCCGATCGGTAATCTCGGCGGGCAGCACTCGGTACTGCTCTTTTTTTTGAACCTCGACCAATATCTTAGAATTAGTCCACCGGCGGTCACCGTCGACTATCCTGAACTTATCTCGATTGTCCGGGTGCGGTTCCAGCAATAAAGGCTCGAAAATTCCCTCGTTCGCTTCAATCTGACGCTGTAATTCCAAATCTTCTTTCGGTCCCATTCGAGGTTGTTTTTCATTCGGGAAAACGTCGAAAAGATCGACGCTGTCCCTGTAAGTACGCAGGAGCGTACGGCCCAACCGACGCTCCTGCCAGTGCAATGTTATCGACTGATCCATATAGCCCCCGTCTGTCAACAGTGTTTCGAACTGTCTAAGCAGTTGCACTCTGTGCCTTGACTGTGGACGGCTCCGGCGGTAGCCCTTCCGCGGCCTCAATGATGGCAGCTACATCGGTGTCGACTTCTCGTAGGAGGTTTTTCAGCCGTGTAGTTATCGTTCCGCGCCTGCGCCACACATTGCCATGATCCTTCTGTTCCTGGACGTCCAGATCCAAGACGTCCTGCGCAAGGCGTTCGACCTCACCAAGCTTCCGCATGTACGCTTCGGACGTGATGAGGTCGTACAGCTGACTCATCTTATTTGAACGCTCATTAAGTCCCAGGCCTTTAACATGCATTGACACCATCGATTGTCGCAAAAGCTCAGTAACATAGATGACTCGTGCGGGGGAGACTATAATCACTCCCGATTCGATGCAAAGCTCCTTCTTCCCAGCAGGAAAAACCGTCGTAGCGAGAATTGCGTGCTCAGCGTTCGCTTCTACCTTGTCTTGGCGAAGTTTCGACACAAATACGTTTTGCCAAGCTTGCCTGTTCTTTGAATCAGTTACGATCCGGCCGCAACATTCTCCCTTGTACAGAACCTCGTGCAATATGTCAGCGCCGGGTTGCCCTTTCTGAATCCGAGTAATTCGGTCTCCTTGAAACTGGTCTCGAAGTGCCTCAAACACATCAATCTCACCTCCGTCCCCTAACTCACCCGCAGTCTTTTTGGCGAGCTGATGTTCCAAGGTCTTAACTTTTTTCTGCATCGAATCACGGTCTCGGTTAAATTCGGATTGCTGCTTGAGAAGCGCCATGCTTTTGTCTTTGTCCATGATCTGGCGCTGCTCGACCAGCTGCTTCTGCAGTTCCTGTTCGGCCTGGGCCTGCGCTTGCAGGCGCACTTGCGCCTCGCGTCGTTTGGCCTCTGCCAGATCTTCTTTCGCACCGTCGCGTTCGGCTAGAATTTTCTTCATTTCGCTTGCCGATTCCGCCTTAGCCTCCAGTCTCGCTCTCTTTTCTGCCGCCTCACTGCGTTTCTCAATTTCGGCTTGCGCCTGCTTTCGGATTTCTGATTCTCGGGCATCGGATGCTTTTAGTTTGCCCATCACGCGATCGCGTTCGTTAACCGCTTTCTGGATTTCTTGGGTAGCGTCATCGCGGATCTTCTTCTCGGAAAGCACTCGCTGCCGATCGAATCGTTCCTTCATGTCTGCTTCTAATTTTTTGGAAATTGCGGCCTTAGCCTCTTCCAAATCATTCGTCTGCCTCTCTTTATCCGCACGCAACTTCTCGCGAATCTCACGATACTTGGTCTGCGAAAGCTCCGTGCCGCATAGCGGGCACAGTTCTAGGTTGGTGCTCATCCGTAGTCTCCTCTTTAGTGTTCGGCCCCTACGTATTCGTCGCGCCGAATTTTTGCGCACTGTATTAGCCATTTAACGGGGACAGCGCTTTGTCCTTATATGTCCTTGTTAGTCCTTATGTCAAGAGAGAATTGGGCCTCCGCCAATCTGCAGGGTGCGGCCTTGCTGTAAGTGGGGAGAGGTGCGCCCTCCGCTGTCACGGGACAGAGGCATGCTGCAGCATATATTCCCTTCGCATGGCCGCCACGAGAAGAAACTACGTCATGCGGGAAGACGAGATTGGCGGCGGGGGCGGCGCCGGATCGGGTGCCTTGGCGGCGATTTCGCCGGTGATGATGGCGTTGCGGAATTGGGAGAAGAGGTCGGTGAGTGCGTTGGGAGTGTGCGGCATCATGATGGTATTGCTGCGATTGGTGCCGGCGACTTCCTTCAGAGTGTCGAAATATTGCGTAAGCAGGACCATGGCCATGGCGTCTTTGGGCGTAGCGCCCTCCACGGATTCGGAAAATTTGGCCACGGAATCGCGCAGGCCTTCGACGATGGCTTTGCGCTGGTTGGCGATGCCTTCGCCCTGCAGTCGCTTGGATTCAGCGTCCGCTTCCGCTTTTTTCACCAGCAGCAGCTTCTCGGTTTCGGCGCGCGAGACAGTGGCTTCCCGCTCGCGTTGCGCGGCATTGATATCGTTCATCGCCGCTTTTACTTTGTCGTCCGGCACCAGGTCGGTAATCAGCGATTTCACGATGGAATAGCCGAATTCGCTCATGGACGCGTCGAGATTGTTTTTCACGTCGATGGCGATCTGCGACTGCTGATCGAAAGTCTCGTCGAGCGTCATTTTCGGCACGTGCCCGAGAATTACGTTGTAGACGAACGATTCGATCTGCTTGATGGGGTCGGAGAGCTTGTAGAAGGCGTCGTAGACGCGGTCGGGCATCACTTTGTACTGCACCGAAATCGGAATCTGCACGAAGACGTTGTCTTTCGTCTTCGTTTCCACTTTCACGTCGAGCTGCTGCACCTGCAGGCTGATATTGGCGACCACTACGTCGAGATACGGCATCTTGAAATTCAGGCCGGGCTGCGCGATGCGCAGGAATTTGCCGAGGCGCTGGACAACTCCGGCATGAGCCTGCTCGATGGTGAAAAACGAGCCGAAGAAAATGCCGAGGATGAAAATGGCCGCGACGACGCCGACGACCAGCAGGACGATCGACATAGGTTCCATGAACGCCTCCGAGAGTTACCCAAAGATACCTTAACGGGACGACGCGCCGCGAATAAAGTGAACGGACTGATGCAGATGCGCAACGCAGCGCCAGACGCTTTTGCGCGGGACTTAAACGTAGCGCCGGGTTCTTTAGCCCGGCAGCCTTTGCTTCCCGCCGCGGGGGATTTGAGGTCCCAGATGCGTACTGGAACCCTGACGCAGAAAACCGCGATAAACATTGGCGAAAATCGAGGTCGGGATACACGCGTCATGAGCAACCGTGATACACTCCGCGCTTCCGATGTCCCATTTGCGCGGAATTGTTTGCGGTTTGACGCTCGTGCTGGTTGCGGCGAGCCTGGTGGTGACCGCTGTGCACGCGAGCGACACTCCGTCGGCTCGCGCGTCGAATGCCGACGCGACAGTGTCTGTGGCCGTCGGCAACGCGCAGCCGGTCATTGTGATCGGAATTGTGGGTGGATGGATTCGCGCGGACAATCACGAAGACCACATCGTGATGCTTGCCGAGCAGCTGAATCGCGAGTACGGCTCGGGAGTGCACGCGGAAATTTTCGAGAATCACCATCGCGAGCAGGCACGCGACCGGATTCTGGCGCTGCTCGACCGCAACAGCAACGGGGCGCTGGAGGACGGCGAAAAAGAACACGCGCGCATCGTGCTGTACGGCGAAAGCTGGGGCGGATGCGAGACGGTGATGCTGGCCCGCGACCTGCAGCAGCGCGGGATTCCCGTGATACTCACAGTGCAAGTCGATAGCGTGGAGAAGATGGGCGAGAACGACGAAGTGGCGCCGGCGAACGTGGCCCAGGCGGCAAATTTCTACCAGCCGCACGGAATCATCCACGGACGGCAGGCGATTCGCGCGGAGGACGCCTCGCGAACGCAAGTGATCGGAAATTTCCGATTCGATTACGAGAAGCATCCCGTGACAGTGCGCGGGGCCAGCTGGTTCGCGAAGACTTTCCTGCGACCGCACGTGTCGATTGAGAATGACCCCGCGGTGTGGAACAAAATCGAGACGTTGATTCGTTCAAAGCTGCCGGCGCCCGCCGCGCAGCCGCAGTCGGCACAGAACTAGAGCCAAAACTCACCACAGAGAACAGAGCACGAGAGACCCTTCGGCTTCGCTCAGGATGATGAAGCTAATTGCATCGTCACAACTGAAAAGGGCCGAGCGGGACGTGCTGGCTGGCGATGTGGAGCGTGCCGCGGAAGGCGTATTCCGTGGGCCGGCGATTGAGGGCCTCTTCTGCCGACAAGCGCGCGACGTCGGGATTGTTGTTCTGTTCGGAGAGATGCGCGAGGACGATGTGTTGCGCGCGGCCGTCGAAGACTTCCGAATCGGCGAGAAATTCGCTGACCACGGCGTTTGAAAGATGGCCGGTGCGGCTCATCACGCGCTGCTTGATGTGCCAGGGGTAAGGACCGACCTTGAGCATCTCGAGATCGTGGTTCGATTCCAGAATCAGGAAATCGGCTTCGCGTAGATGCTGCTTCACGAGCTCGGGCAGGTAGCCGAGATCGGTGACGATGGCGACTTTGTGTCCGTTGGTCCGAAAGGCGTAGCCGACGGGATCGGCGGCGTCGTGGGGGATCGCGAACGGATTGATTTCGATGTCGCCAATCTGAAATTTTTCGCCGGGGCGAATGTGCTCGAAGCGGTCGATAGTCGCTTTTTTCCCGGGGTTTTCGGGATCTTCCGCGTACATTTTCTTGATTTCTCGGTGCGTCGGCTCGGTGAGGTAGGCCGGGCAATTCCAGTGGCGCGCCAGCATGGCGACGGCGGTGGAATGGTCGGAATGTTCGTGGGTGATCAGGATGGCGTCAACGCGCTCGGGGCGCGGGCGGCCGAGAGCTTCGAAGCGTCGGAAAATTTCCTTGCGACCGAGACCGGCGTCGATGAGGAGAGTGGTGTGCTCGGTTTCGAGCAACGTGGCGTTGCCCGTGCTGCCCGAAGCGAGAATCGAGATGCGGAACGAGATGGAAAGCTCCGAGGTGGATGATGGCAAAGTGCGGAGAAGACGTAAAGGAAAAAGTGGGCATTGAGCCACGGAGGCACGGAAGAAGGGAGACAACGAAGATTCAAAATCAGAGTCAAAAGCCCCACCCTCACAGAGCGAGGATGGGGCATCCGAAAAACCGGTCGGTACTTCGAATCAGGGCAGCGCGGCTAGAACGTAAGTTGGTCGCGGGTTAATTTGAAGCCGTTGAGGTTGCCGACGACGCTGGCGGCGATGCGGGGGGGCTGAAAGAATTCGCGGGCGATTTGCTGGACTTCGTCGGTGGTGACGGCTTCGAGCATGGTGATGAGCTCGGGAGCGGTGAAGTGGCGATCGAAATACATATGGTAGCGAGCGAGATTGCTCATGCGCGCGCCGGAGCCTTCGAGCGACAGTAGCGTGGCGCCTTTCAGGTGATCTTTCGCGCGGCGCAGCTCCGCGGCGTCGATGGGCTCGTCGCGCAAGCGGCGAAATTCTTCAAGCACGGATTCGACGACTTTTCCGGTGGTGTCGAGCGAGGTGCCCGCGTAGACGGAGAGCACGCCGGTATCGCGATAGGGGCTCAAGTCGCTGAAAATCGAATAGGCCAGCCCCTGGCGCTCGCGAATATTCTGAAACAGGCGCGAGGACATGCCGCCGCCGAGGATGTTGTTGAGCACGGAGACGCCGAAGCGGCGGCCATCGGTGAGCGGCAGGGCAGGGACGCCGATACAGACATGCACCTGCTCGAGCTCGCTTTTGGTGCGCAGGGTGATGTGCGGCGTCGATTCCGGCTTGGGATCGGTGAATGAATCGTCGCTGCGCTGCGAGTGTGGAGAATCGCGCACCCACGAGGTCGACCAGCTCTTGGTGGCCAAGATGGCCGGCGGCGGTGATGACCATGCGATTCGGCGCGTAGCATTTCTCCCACCAGGATTGAATCTTGGCGCGCGTGAAGGCCGCAACGGTTTCGGGCGTGCCGAGAATCGGCCGGCCGAGCGCATGCGGACGCCAGAAATTTTGCGTGAAAAGCTCGTGGACCAGATCCTCAGGATTGTCCTGGGTCATGCGGATTTCTTCCTGGATCACGCCCTGCTCGCGTTCGATGTCGTCATTCGCGAACTTCGGATCGAGGACCATATCGGAAACGATGTCGAACGCTTTCGGAAGATGCTCGTCGAGCACGCGCGTATTGAAGCAGACCATTTCCTTCGAGGTGAAGGCGTCGAGCATGCCGCCGAGCGAATCGATTTCGCGGGCGATGTCTTCTGCCGAGCGGCGGCGCGTGCCTTTGAAGACCATGTGCTCGATGAAATGCGAGATGCCGTTGATGTCCTCGGGCTCTCGGCGTGAGCCAGAACGCAGCCAGATGCCGACGGAGACGGAATGGACGTGCGGCATGGACTCGGTGAGCACCACCAAGCCATTGGCGAAAACGTGTTTCTGAACTCCGTTGTTTGTGGTCTCTGGCATACGCATGTCTATTCTGGCATGGCGCAGCGGTGGTGTCATTGGAGTTCGGAGCAAATGCTTTTAATGCCATGCGGGAAATGCGGCTCACAAAGGCGCGGAACAGTACAGGACGATTGTGAGCGTGGGCCTCATCGGAATTCAATCGTCCCTCCGGCGCTTGAAACGCGGTGCACCGAATCGAGCGATTCCAGCGTGCTAAGATTAGAAGAAGATGTCCTCACCTGAATCCAGTGCGCGCGTAAACCTGCTGGGAAAATCTGTGGAGGAGCTGCGCGAATTCCTGGCTTCGCTTTGCGAGCCGGGGTATCGGGCGGCGCAGATTTATCATGCGTTGTATGCGGAGCGGCGGCTGGAATTCGCAGCCATGACGAATTTGCCGGTGGCCTTGCGCGAGCGGCTGGAGCGCGAGGCGTCCATTGCGCTGCCGCGCGTGGTGCGACGGCATTTGTCGACGGATGGCACGGTGCGTTACGTGCTGGCGCTGGGCGAGGGTCCGGGCGTGGGAAAGTCGGCGAACGTCGAGGCGGTCTTCATGCCGGAGGAAAACCGGCAGACAATTTGCATTTCGACGCAGGCGGGCTGCGCGGTGGATTGCCGGTTTTGCCTGACGGCAACGCTGGGGCTGGTACGGAATTTGACGGCGGGCGAGATTGTCGGGCGAGGTGCTGGTGGCGCTTGAAGACAATCGCGAGACACTGAAGCCGCAGACCAATATCGTGCTGATGGGACAGGGCGAGCCGCTGCTGAATTACGACGCGGTGATTGCCGCGCTGCGAATCCTGCTCGACCAGAAGGGGGTCGCGATTGCACCGCGGCATGCGTCGCTTTCGACCAGCGGGATCGTGCCGGGGATCGAGCGGCTGGCGCAGGAAAAAGTGCGGCCGAATCTGGCGATTTCGCTGAACGCGTCCTCGAACGAGCAGCGCGATCAGGTGATGCCGATCAATCGCAAATATCCGCTCGAGAAATTGCTGGACGCGTGCAGGAAATATCCGCTGAAACCGCGGGAATGGCTGATGTTCGAGTACGTGCTGCTGGGCGGATTCAACGATTCGGTGGAGGACGCGCGCCGCGTGGTGAAGCTTGCTGGCGAATATTCGCGCGAAGGTGAATTTGATTCCGTGGAATCCGGGCGATTTGCCGTTGAAGCGGCCGGAGCCGCAGCGCGTGGCCGAATTTCAGAACGTGCTGATCGAGAAGGGCGTGCCGTGTTACGTGCGCGATTCGCGCGGGCAGGACGTGATGGCGGCCTGCGGGCAATTGGCGCTGGCCGAGGCAGCCGCTACTTAATTCCAATGGCGGCGATTAGGCGGCCAGTGGTTTTTTCGCGGCGATAGCTGAAGAGCAAGTCTGGGCGGCAGGCGGTGCAGAGGCCTGCTACCGAGATTTGGCTGGATGGGACGCCGGCGTCCGTTAGCAGCGCGTGGTTGGCGGCGATGAGATCGAGATGGACGCGCAGCGGCGGAGGCGCGTGGCCCGGAGGCTTCATGGTTAGCCAGGGAAGCCAGTTCGGATCGCTCTCGCCTGAGGCGAGCGCGTCGAACGGGCCATCGAACCAGGCGCGCGCATCGCGGAACTGGGCGTCGAAATCGCGGGCGACCTCCGAGCCTACTTCATAACAGCAGCGGCCAATCGCCGGGCCGATCGCGGCGATCACGTCTTCCGGTTCGGTGCCGAATTCCATTTTCATGCGGCCCAGCGTTTTCACGGCGATGCGCGCGAGCGTGCCACGCCAGCCCGAGTGAATCGCGGCGATCGGCGCGATTTTTGGCATCGGCGAAAAGGATGGGCACGCAGTCCGCAGTCTGGACCACGAGCAGGACGCCGGGATCGCGAGTCAGCAGCGCGTCTCCTTGGAGGGCCTCTGTGGCGTGGCCGATGCTAGCCGCGTGGGCGCGATGCACGATATCCGAGTGAATCTGGCGCAGTGCGACGACCTGCATTTTGTCGGCGCCGATTGCCCGGAAAAATTTGGCACGGTTTTCCGTAACTCGCGAGCGAGTGTCCCAGTCGGTGAAGCCAAGATTTAGGACGCGCTCGCTTTTCGATTTAGGGGTGCGAACGGGCGCGGGCAGTTCGCTTCCGCCGCCGGGACGCGTGCTGAATCCGTGGATAAGCCAGCCAAGGCGCGCGAGAGCGGGCGATTCGAGAATTTGCAGGCCGCCGGAGCGGCGCGGTTTCCATTCGGCAGTGGCGCGCGGGCGCGCGGCGCGTTTGTTGTGAGTGGTGGCTACAGGCATTCGAGCGATTCCAGACGAATCGTCAGTATAATCTCACGCGGAGATGCGCAGCCGCCAAACCAAATGATCGTTGGATTAGGGATGGACATCGCGGAAATCGACCGCATCGAGGCAGCCATCACTCGGCATGGCGCGCCTTTTCTCGAGCGGCTGTTCACGCCCGCGGAAGTGGCGTATTGCGAGCGGCACAAGAACCGCTACGAGCGTTATGCGGCGCGGTTTGCGGCGAAGGAAGCCGCCATGAAGGCGCTCGGGACCGGATGGAGCCGCGGGGTGCGTTGGCGGGATATTGAAGTGGCGCGCGAGCCTGGCGGAAAACCGACGCTGCGTCTCGCGGGCGCAGCGCGGGAAATTGCCGACAAGCTGGGCGTGAAACATATCGCGATGACGATTACGCACAGCGGGAATTTGGCGCTGGCGCAGGTGATTTTCGAAGGGTAGGCGCCAGCGGCGCGGTCAGCCGAAGAGAGATCCTTCGATTTCGCGACGAGATGCAAAATCGTCCGCTCGCTCCGCTCAGGATGACGGCGTAAAACCAAAGGCAAGTCGAAAACCGGGGCCGAAAGGCCCTAGCTACAGAACTGCTTCGCGCCATTCGTTGGCTGGGTGGCGGCCTGGGATTTTCACCTTCAGATAATTTCCCGTGAGAGCTTCCGTGTGCGTGTTGTCGCCGCGGGCCAACGTTAGCGCGCGTGCGTGCTGGCCGGATTGCGCGGCGCGGAATTCGGCGGCCTTGCGTTGGCTTAATTCTCGCAGTGCGCGGGCGCGTTCGCGAACCGTCTGGGCTGGAACGCGCTCGCCGAGTAGGGCTGCGGCGGTGCCGGGACGCTCGGAAAATGAGAATACGTGCAGATACGTGAAGGGCAGGCGCTCGATGAAGTCGTGGGTCTCGCGGAAATCGGCTTCGGTTTCGCCGGGGAAGCCGGCAATCACGTCGGCGCCGATGGCCGCGTCGGGCAGCAGGCGTCGGATCAGGTGCACGCGTTCCGCGTAAAGCGCAGGTGCGGTACCAGCGGTGCATGGCGCGGAGGACGCGGTCGCAGCCGGATTGCAGCGGGATGTGGAAATGGCGCGCGATGCGTGCGGACGAAGCGACCAGAGCCACGAAATCTTCGGTCACGTCCTGAGGCTCGATCGAACTGAAGCGGAGTTGATCGAGCGCGGTTTCATCGAGGATGCGGCGGACGACAGCGGCGAGATCGGCTCGCGGAGTCAAATCGCGGCCATAGCTGCCGAGGTTGATGCCGCTTAAGACGATTTCTTTGGCGCCCGCTTCGCAATGGGCGCGTGTTTCGCGGATCACTTCGTCGGGCGGAAGGCTGCGGCTTTTCCCGCGGACGAATGGAATCACGCAGTAGGAGCAGCGGTTGTTGCATCCGTCCTGGATTTTGAGAATGGGGCGCGTGCGGTCCTGCGCGATCTGATCGGCCTGAACAATCTGGACGGTTGATTGCGCGAAAATGTCGCCGGTGAGGATTTTCGCCGGGCCGCGGGCGAGCGAAAGCGGGTCGTCTTTCAGCGCGGCGACAGACACG
This sequence comes from uncultured Acidobacteriota bacterium, assembly GCA_963800535.1. Taxonomy (GTDB): domain Bacteria; phylum Acidobacteriota; class Terriglobia; order Acidiferrales; family UBA7541; genus Palsa-295. The sequence goes on along the minus strand of CAWDBK010000009.1, from coordinate 481,246 downwards.
AAGTCGTTGCGCAGCGCGCGCGGGCCGGCGTCGCGCAGAATCTCTACAATTTTCGCCTGGTGCGAATTTCCCACCACCCATTCCACGCCTTCGATCGCCGCAATCTCTTCGGGGGCGCGCTGAGCGTAGCAGCCGGTGACGACGATTCGCGCGCTGGGATTTGCATGATGAATTTTTCGAACGGCTTCGCGCGCTTGCGAATCGGCGGCAGCGGTGACGGTGCAAGTGTTCAGGACGACTACGTCGGCCGCAGCGTGCTCGGTGGCGGGCGTCAGCCCATCGGCAACGAGAGCACTGCGAATCGCCGAGGCATCGGCATCAGTGGCACGGCAGCCGAAATTTTCGATGGAAAAAGTGGGCATAGCATGAAAGGGCGCGCAAAAAAGTCGAGCAGGAATTATATCAGCGAACGGAGAGGAGTCGGGTAAACCGGCGAAACTAGACGCCGACGCCGCGGCGTTGGTAGCAGAGCAGGATCAGGTCGGCGCGGCGGCGAACCCCGAATTTCGCCAGCAGGTTCGAGACATGAAATTTAACGGTGCGCTCGGAAATGTGGAGACGGTCGGCGACTTCCTTGTTGGCCAGATTCTCGAGCAGGCCGGTCAAGACTTCCTGCTCGCGGCGGCTGAGTTCGTTGGGCGAATCGACGCGCAGGCGCCGTCCACCGGTTGAGCCGAGAATTGAATCGACGAAGCGGGAAAGCACGGGACGGGAAACCCAGATGCCGCCCGCAGCAACTTGCGGCAAGCGCTCGAGGCAACTGTTCGCGTGCCTCGGCATAGGTCATGATGCCCTTGGCTCCCTGACGAAGCAGCGAAAAGCTTTCCGTTTCTTTCAGATTGTCGCCCACCACAAGAAGGCGCGCACCGGTGAACCGATCGAGGATATTCCCCAGCAACGCTCCCGTGGCTTGGCGCGCAGCATGGGCGTCAACCACGTAAACGCTGGCCTTCGGCACGTCGAGATTGCGCAGATCCGGAGCCAGCATGGAATCCAGCTGCTTGGACGTGATCTGAAAGCCGGAATCCTCGAGCAGCCGCTGGAACTCGTTGAGCACCATGGGGTGCGGCGAGAGCAGGCAGACCCTCAGGTTTTGCTTTCCATTCGATTTCGCGGCCATCTTGAATTTAGGCTAGCCGAATTGACGGAAGTGGGCAACGAAATGAAACCCCGTGATTTCGTACCAGACACGGGTGAGACTTCTGTTAGTACTATTGCGCGGCTATTTTAATTCGGGGGAGTGTGCGAACAGTCAATCGCCTTGGGCGGAGGACTCCGCAGAGAAGCCAGCGTCACCATCCTGCTTCCGGCGAGGGCGCTTGGCGGGCAGGCCGGCCTGACGCACTTTGTAAAGCAGCGCGCGATAGCTGATTTTCAGCACCTCGGCGGTGCGGCGGCGATTCCAGTGGTTGGCTTGCAGGACTTTCAGGATGACGTCGCGCTCCATCCGCCGCGTGACCTGCTGGGCGATGCGCTTGAGCGGGATATTGCCGTCCTCGGTGGTTTCGTACGTGAAATGGACCGGAGCTTTTTCGGTACGCTCCGAGTAGAACGATTCCTCGGAGCCGAGCACCACGTAACGCGCCAGGCAGTTTTCCAACTCGCGAACGTTGCCAGGCCAGTCGCGCTGCTGGAGCAGGTGAAGGGTTTCCTTGGAAAGCGGCGGCGCTTCGCGCTGGAAGCGGCGATTGAACTGGGTGCGGAGATATTCGACGAGATAGGGAATATCTTCGCGGCGCTCGCGCAACGACGGCAGCGTGATGCTGATCACGTTGATGCGGTAGAAAAGATCGGCGCGGAAGCCGCCGCCTTCGATTTCGCGAGCCAGGTTGCGGTTGGTCGCGCAGATGATGCGGGCGTCCATGCGGCGCTCTTCGTGATCGCCGATGCGGGTGAAATGGCCGTCCTGCAGCACGTGGAGGAGCTTGGCCTGAAGGCTCGCATCCAGCTCGGCGATTTCGTCCATGAACAGCGTGCCACCCTGGGCAAGTTCCATGCGCCCGGGCTTATTGTTATTGGCGCCGGTGAAGGCACCCTTTTGAAACCCGAAAAGCTCGCTTTCGATCAGCGTGCCCGGGATCGCGGGACAATTGACCTTAACAAAGGGGCCCTTCCGCCAGGGCGACGCATTGTGAATGAAATGCGCCAGGACCTCTTTGCCGGTTCCGCTCTCGCCGAGGACCAGGATCGGGACGTTCAGCCCCGCGGCTCGCTCGACCTTTTGCCGAACAGCCTGCATCGCTTCCGATGGACCGAAGTAGATGTGGTCCGGCGGAAACTCAGGCTGGTTCGTTGGAAAATCTTGTTTCACTGGGGCCGCAGATGCCATTCAGGTTAGAGGCTCCGAAGTTTAATCTACCGTGCTCTAACCTGTACTTTGCACCCGTGACGCCAAACACCCGGTTGTGGCTCCCGGCGTCAGAAATTCTAGGACCTCCTCACTATTAGGCTAGATATCTGATTCTAAGGACGTTCGCAGTAATTAGGGTTACCGTCAGGAGCACGTTCTAGTACCTCGTCGGCGTGCATTTATTCCGGCGCATCAGAAAATGCTTAGCACTCTTGGGAACAGCAGTTCTCAATTGGTCGCTAGGGTTCTAGGGCTACTTTCCACAGGAAATTTCCACAGGTGTCGCGGAGTTGTTGCTTGGGGGCTCCGCCGCGCATTTGCCTGAGCCAATTAACTGTCGTCTGCTGGTTTCAGGCTCGATCCAGGATCGCGGCTCAGCGTTTAGGAACCAGATGCCAGCCGGAAAAATAGCATCGAGCGGCAGATGAACAAGAGATCGGGCGCGGCGACGGAATAGGCTAGATCGATGCTAGCGATGATTCGCGGCCCTCTAGGCGCGCGAACCATCACCGCGCACGATATCGTAGCGCTCGATCACAGCCGCGACGCCGATCGACTCATGATCGTCGTCTGATCGTTTATCGACGCGGATCACCCGGCCATGCGCGCGGACAAACACTTCGGAGCCGCGCGTAATTTCGGCCGGCAGGGTGAGCGTGAAATCCAATTCCGAACCTGGTGCGAGATCATCGGTCACCGTGAAATAGACGCCGCGCGTGGAAATATCGCGCGTCTGGCCGCTATGCATGCGCGGCTCGCGATTGATCGGCATCCGGATGTTGACAGGCAGAGATAAATCGTATCGACGTGCCAGCCGACGTTCAGTCATTTTCCCCAGACTCCCTCACGGATGGATTCAATTTCTCTCTAGCATTTTTTCCAAAAACAAAGTGCAATCGCTCTTCCAAATGCCTCGCAATACGCCACTTCCGGGCCGGACAAGGGTCCAGCCTCAAGCCGCGCGAGAAAAAAAGGAACTTCCGTAGTCCGCGCGACGAACAACTCCTTTGTCAGCAACAAAAGAATTCTGTTTCTTGAGTCAAGTGAGTAGGTCCACTTGAATTACGCGCGATGGGCTTGTCGCGCGTCGCCTGTTTCGGTCGGGAATATTAGTTTACGGCAGAGGGGGTTGATAGCGAATTCTCAAGGCGTGTGCCCTACTTATGCAACAGTTTGCAGGGACCAGGACTACGCACCCGCCCACGACTCACGCGACTTTTGGGGGCTGGTTTCCGTCGAACACGAGCCGACATGGCGGGAGCGAATCCGTCGCGCCCGTGCTTTCAAGAAAAACCGCCCTACGAGACGCGGCCTCCCGGCGCAACGGGTGCTTCCACCTCGTCAGGTTCCTTGTGTTCTTCAGCGGATTTTGACGCGGCTTCCTTGGCCGCGGCGGCCGCTTTGGCGGCTTCCTTCGCTGCCGCCGAGCGCGCGCCACGCCCAGAATCCAGATTGAACTGGCGCATCTTGTAGAGCAGCGCTTTGTAGCTGATGCCGAGCATGCGCGCGGCGTCCTTGCGGCACCAGTTGGTCTTGTCGAGAGCGTCGGCAATCGCTTCCATTTCCGCTTCGTCTTTCAAGCCACGCACGAGCGCCTTCAGGCCCTGTTCCTTGGGAGCGGGCGTTTCCGCGCGCGGAGCCGTGCGCTGCTGCTGGCCGGTCATTTCCAGTAGCTCGCGGAAGCTGCCTTCGTCGTCTTCCAAAATCACGTAGCGCTTCACGAAATTTTCGAGCTCGCGCAAGTTACCGGGCCACGGGTAGCGCAGGGCCGCTTCCAGCAGGTTCTTCGAAGGATCGGGAGCCGGTTTGCCGTACTTTTCGCTGTACTTGACCAGGAAATGGCGGAACAGGAGCGGAATTTCAGAGGTGCGCTCGCGCAGCGGCGGAATGTGCAGCGAGAGGACGTTCAGCCGGTAGTACAAGTCCTCGCGGAACTTGCCGGTGCGCATGGCGTCCTTCACGTCCACGTTGGTGGCGGCCAGAACGCGCACGTCGACGTTGACAACAGTGCGCCCGCCCAGCCGTGAGAACTGACCGTCCTGCAGCACGTGCAGCAGCTTTGCCTGCAGGTGCGGGCTCATCTCCGCGATTTCGTCGAGGAAGATCGTGCCCTTGTTTGCTAGCTCGAATTTTCCGGGCTTCGCGCGGACCGCTCCGGTGAAAGCACCCTGTTCGTAACCGAAAAGCTCCGATTCCAGCAGCTCGCCCGGCAATGCCGCGCAATTGACCTTAATGAAGGCCTGCTGCTGGCGCCGCGAGCGCAGATGAATCATGCGCGCAACGACTTCTTTTCCCACGCCGCTTTCGCCGCTGATGAAGATCGGCACGTCCACCGGCGCAATCTGCAGAATCTGCTGGCGGATCTTGATCATCTGCGGGCTGGCCGCCAGGAATGAAATGTCCTCGGTGAGGTTCTCGCAATATTCTCGCAGCGCCTGGTTCTCAGTGCGCAGCTGCTGCTTCTGCTTGCACTTCAGGAAGGCCGCATCCAGCTCGGGTTTTTCAAACGGCTTGGTCAGATAGTCGAGCGCGCCCACGCGGATGGCTTCCACGACAGTGGTCACTTCGTTGGTGCAGGAGAGCATGATGACGTTGAGCGAGCGCTCCAGCTGCATCAATTGCCGCAGCGTTTCGAGGCCGTCCATCTCCGGCATCAACACGTCGAGGATAATGAAATCCGGACGCTCGCCTTCGCCCACCCGCTGCAGGGCTTCTTTTCCGCTGGAAAGCGTCTCGACCGCATAGCCATCGAGTTCGAGGAGCGTCCGCAGATACTTCCGGATGCTCGGCTCATCGTCGACCACCATGATCTTTTCTTTTGCGGCTTCTTTAGTAACCATCGTTAGTCTTTCCGGGGAGCCCGGTGCACTCCCACCAGCTTACTCGACATGTATCGGCAGAAGAAAAGAAAAGGAGCTTCCTCGTCCTAATTCGCTATCAACCCAGACCTTACCGCGGTGAGCTTGAATCAGGCGCTTCGTAATTGCCAGGCCCAGTCCCATTCCGGATGACGAGGGGTCGACGCGGACAAATTCCTCGAAAATTTCCTGATGAAATTCGGCGGCGATTCCCGTTCCGGTATCCGTCACGCTGATCAGGATGCTATTGGGCCGCTGGCCGTCCCCGCGGCGGCGTTCTTCCGTGGGCGGCGCTTCGGCGAGCCGCCGCTCCCAAAAATGCGGCGTGGCGCGCAGGGTCACGCGACCGCCAGCCGGTGTGTGCTTCAGCGCGTTGTCGATAAGGTTGACGATGCACTGCTGCACCTTTTGGTAGTCGAAACGGAACAGCGGCAGCTTGGGATCCAGGCTGATTTCCAGATGAACGCCGGCACGCTGAAAAGCGTCCTTCCAGCGTCCCGCCAGGTCGTTGACGCAATCGCGCAAATCATTCTCGTGAAACTGCAGGACGAGTTTGCCGCTTTCGAGCGCCGAATAATTCAGGAACATCGAGACCAGGCGAACCAGCCGGTCGCAACTTTCCTTCGATTCGCGCAGAATGTCGCGCTGCTTTTCGCTGACCTTCCCGAGCGACCCGGAAAGCAGAAGCTCGTAGTAGCCCTTCATCACCGCCAGAGGCGTCTTGAGCTCGTGCGCGGCCGAAGCAAGAAACACCGTCTTCTGGCGATTGGCTTCCTGCAGGCGGAGATAGGCTGCCAGAAGATTGCGATACGTGATTTCGCGCTCTTGGATCAGGTCTTGAACTTTTTGACGCATTTCCGCTTCGTCGGCGGCCGGCTCGGCGCTGGGCGGCTCGATGAAAATGGCCAGCCAGTCCGGCTCCGGCAGCCAGCGCATGCGCACGCGTCGCTTGCCCTCGGCGGCTTCCAGCGAAAGGTAGACCTCCTGCTGACCACCTTCGAGCTGAGCCAGAATTTCCTTGCGATCCACATGCAGGAGATCCCGGAACAAATTCGGGTCCGCCGTGGTATCGATGCCGCGAGATAGGAGGACGTCCTGCGCATGTAGATTCGTGAAGAGAAGCTGCCCGGCGCGATCGGTTACCAGAAGGGGCCGATCGACAGCGTCGAGAAGGCTGGCGACCAGCTGAAAGCCGCCTTGGCTACTTGCCGGCTTGTCCGCAGTGGTGGATTTTGCCAATTCGGTCTCCGTGCGTCGGCCGAGCGAAAAAATCACCGTCCTCTTCAATTACGGAGAGAATTCAGTGGGATTCGCTGAAGCAAAGTATGCTCGCAAAGGGCTCAAAACGTGTCAATGGTAAATGCGTTCCACAGTTGCACCTTGTGGGAAATCAATTGCCGAAAACTTGCATATTCCGGCGCAAGAAAGCACCTATATCAAGTTGAGAATCGAGTTAAGATGCTATTTTTCATGGACTTGAAAACAACTCCATTTGGAGGCCTAAACTTGCATTGAAATTGCGAACTAATCGAGTACTAAAACTAAGGTACCAATGAGCGCTAGAGAAAACGCGATCCATCAGAGGGTGGCCGTGCCGCCGCTAGACGATGAGCGCAGGCGACATCAGCGGATTCATCTGCAGATTCCGCTGTTTATTCGCGGGAAAGACACGCAGGGCGAGCAGTTTATGGAGCTCGCTAAAACCTTGGATATCAGTGCGATAGGGGCATTCGTCGCAAGCCCCCGGCCATTGACGATCAACGGTTTCATTACCCTGACGATTCCCGCACCGTCGATTACATCATCAGGGCTAGTGCCCGCAGGCATGGCACCGATTCAGGCCAAGGTCAGGCGGCAGCAGGAAGCCGGCGATGTGTACCTCATCGGCGTCGAATTCCTGAAGCCGATCGGCTGATACTCTCTCCTCGGAAAACTTCCCATAGCTGCCTCCGAAAAGTGGAACCGTTTTTCACTTTTCCCCGTTGCGAGGCCGGCGATATAGTGGCACGTCCGCGTGACTCCTCAAGGCTCTGTGTACAAAAGACTTAGAGACTCTGAAACTATCGAATCCATTTCGCCGATTGGAGTGCCCCGTGCTATAACCGATCTACCCCGCAGGTACCCCTGATTTTTCCAGGGTAGGTTTCGCATTGTCTCGAATAATGTCTCGGAACAACGAATGCCAACTATAGGCGACCCCTCACAGCCGCAACAGTCGGTCGAGGATTCTTTTCTCGATCTGCTGGTGGAGACCCTGGAAGGTCTCGACGAATCGATTCGCGGGCAGTTCCTTCGCCAATTCTTTCGTACCGTCGCGCAGATCGACGTGTCCGAAGACCAGGCGAATCAATTCTGGTCGCGCATTCTCCAGCGGCGCTCGGACATTGCCGATCGGCTGGGCCGGAAAATTTCGCTGAAGACCGCCATGATGGACGTGCTCTCCGGCGCGAACCTGTTGCGTGTTCCGGTGATGATCGAATACGACGAGCTCAAGAAGCTTCAGGTGAATGCGGCCACCGACGCGCTCACCGGCTTGCACAACCGCCGGCTTTTCGACGAGTACTTCGATAAAGAACTGAATCGCGCGAAACGCTACGGCCAGCAGCTCGCCGTCGCCATTCTCGATTTGCACAAACTGAAGGAAGTGAACGACCGGCACGGCCATTTGCAGGGCGATCAAGTTCTTCAGATCGCCGCCGCCACGCTGCGCCATACCCTGCGAAGTTCTGACTTCGCGTTCCGCATCGGAGGAGACGAATTCGCGCTGCTGCTCCCGGTGACGGATTCCGAACAGGCGGTCACGCTTTGCCGCCGCGTGCGTTTGCAATACGAAAATGAGCTGCAACCGCTGAGGCTCGATATCGGCGTGACGCTGGATTTCGGCGTGGCCGTACATCCGCAGGATGGCGATCAGAAAAGCGCTTTGCTGGGTCTGGCCGATAAGAAGCTGTACGAACTGAAACAGTCCGGCCGCGCAACCTCGCGCGTGATTCCTCTCGAGTCGCATGCCGCGCGCGAACAGGCGCCGGCCTCGGCGCCCCCGCAATCTCATGCCTCGGCCGCCGCCGCAGCAGCGCCGGCGAGAACCGTCTCGCAACCTCCGCCGGCTCCCACGATCATGCCGCCTCCACCGCAACGCAGCGAGCAGAGAAAATGGGAGCGAGTGTCGCTGGCGGGAACCAAGGCGCACGCGGTCCTGACCGAAGGAAGCCAGAAATCAGCAAAAGTGATCGACCTCAGTTACGGCGGAGTGGCGTTGCAGTTCGAAAGACCTGAGGATCTTCCTGCGCAGTTCAATGCCGTTCTCAACGTGCCCATTCTGCCGCCCGTGCGCGTGGTGTTGCGCAAAGCCTATACGATCCGCGGCGAAGGCGGACGCACTCGCGTCGGTTGCGCTTTCGTTTCCTAAACTTATCCCAGACTTACCTGACTGGAATATTCGGCCCCTCCGGGGTACCATACGCGCTTCGTCCCGGCCTGCCGCATCCAATTGGACTTTACGTGGCCCTCACATTTCCATTGGCGTCGACTCATTCTCCCCGTAATGTCGGCCTGGAAGTGTGGATGGACCGGGTTGTCGAGCGAGCGGAACAGGTTCACGAAAGCTGGGACGCGGACGAGGTCCACGATTTGCGCGTGGCTTTGCGCCGCTGCCGCACGATCGCTGAGGCGTCGAGTGAGGTAAATCCCGGGCCGGGCTGGCGCAGGCTGAAGCGGTCGACGAAGGACTTGTTTCACGATTTGGGTGACTTGCGCGACACCCAGGTGCAGCACGCGCTGGTGAAAAAACTGGCGCCGCCGAGCGACCCGGTGCGCCGTCATATGCTGCGGGTTCTGTCCAGCCTGGAAAGAAAGCAGCAGCAATCGGCCGGAAAGGCGCTCGACAATTTCGACCGCAAGGAGTGGAAGAAGCTGACGCGAAAGCTGGGCTCGAAATCGCGCTTCTTCCCGCTGAGTAGCGTCGTGTACCAACGCCTGGCCCTCACGAAGCTGAACGCCGCGACGGAAATGTTTCAGCAGGCGCGGCGGCGCCGCAGCGCCGTGGCCTGGCACCGGCTGCGGATCGGAATCAAAAGCTTCCGCTATGTGGTTGAAAACTTCCTGCCGCAACGCTACGAAGCGTGGTCAGACGATTTAAAGCGCATGCAGGATCTGCTGGGCGACGTGCACGATCTCGACATCCTGCGCCGGCAGATTCGCCGCCATGCCGCGAAGTTCACGCCGGAGCTTCGCGAACAGTGGATCGAGAAAATTGATCGCGAGCGCAAAACTCTCCTGCGCGAATTTATGGCGAAAGCTTCCGGACCGGAATCGCCGTGGTTGACGTGGCGTGCCGGATTTCAGTGGGGGCACACGCTCGTTACACGCCCCGAACCGCAGCGCCGAACCGCCTGATCGATTCGGGCCGCCAGCCCGTCGCGTCATTCGCCCAGATCGCGCAACACCTTGGGCGTCAAAATCCAAAGCAGGTTCCAAGTTCCATGCCCGGCTTGCTCGAAGCACGCCGCACCGGCCTTTTTCAGCTCTGTGAAGGGCGTGCGCGCGCCGGCAAGATGCGCGATCGTCAGATCCAGGTGCGGCGCGTGACCGAAGCAGGCGATTTCCTTCGCGCGCAGATGCGTGATTTCCTTGATGATTTCGCCGGGATTCGCGGCCGGCTTCAAATGGTCGTTCACGCGGATCTTGTCCACCGCAAATCCCAGAGCCTCGGCGAAAATTTCCGCCGTCTGCGCCGCCCGTACGAACGGGCTGGTGATCAGCACCTCGGGTTTCGCGCCCATCGCGCGCAGGCCCAGCGCCGCCGAGCGAGTCTTCTGCACTCCACGCGCCGTCAGCGGCCGCTCCGCCTCCGGCGGGCATTTCGGATCGGTGCGATCCACTGCAATTCCATGACGGACGAGATAGAGAATCATGATTTACGCAACCTCTTGCTTTCGCTGAACCCGCCGGAATTCCGGCCGCAAATGGAATTCTTTCTCGAAAAGATCAGTTTTGCGCGCCAGCCCCGCGATATCCAGCCGCGTTCCTTCCGCCGCGCAAATCTGAAAAATGGCGCGGCGCCCGGCGATTTGAATATCCACGCCGAAAATCTTTTGCGCGTGTTCGGATTCCAGTTTCTCGGCGATGCGCAGCAGCGAAGTTAGCAGCCGCACGTGCCGCCGCCGGTCGCCGTCAAGCGACGCATACGATTCGTGATCCACCTGCGGCTCCGATTTGCAATTGTGGTAGCGCACCAGCGCGGCCACCATGTCGCGCCGCCACCCGCGCAGCCCAGGCACCTGCCCGTTGCAGATCAGATATTCGCCGTGGCGATGGTGCTGCTTGTTGTTCACGAAGTGCCCCACGTCGTGCAGGATCGCGCCCAGTTCGAGCACCAGCCGCTCGTCCGGACCCATTTCGTGAATCGGTCGCAGTTGATCGAAGAGCGTCAGCGCCAGGCGGGTCACCTGCTCGGCATGCTGCGCGTTGTAGTCCAGCCTCCGCGCAAACCATCGCGCGCCCGCGAGCAATTCTTCGGCGCGGCCTTTTTCTTCGGCCGTCGAAACCCCACCGGAATATTGCTCCGAGATCAGATCGAGCAGCAGCCCTTCGCGCACGCCCACGCCGGGCACCAGCATCGAGCGCAACCCCAGCCATTTCGCCACCGTGCCGATAATGATCGCGGCGATGCCCATTACTTCGGCCCGATCCTGCCGCACCCGGAACGTCCGCATGCGCCCCGGCACGTCCAGCCGGCAAAGCTTCCAGGTTTGATCTTTCAGTAGACGCACGTTAATCGTCGGCGCCCGCCCGACCATTGGACCAGCCGCCAGCCGCACCAGCGCTTCGGCATTTCCCCCGCACGCCACACTGACAGCGCGCGAGAGATTCGGCGGCGAAGGCATCGCGCTCCGCAGCAGCGCCAGCGTGTGGTGCCGCAGCCGCCGCGCCGTGTCTTCGTCGATCGCGCCATCGATCGAATATGTTTCCATCAGCCGGATCGTGCCCAGCGGTAGAGCCACGCGATTCTGCACCACGCCGCGCTCGTAAAAATTCAGCTCCAGGCTCCCACCGCCGAGATCGAAAATCAGCCGGGGCTGCACGCGATCCCCCAGCGCCCAGTGCACCGCCGAGCAAACCAGCCGCGCTTCCTCCTCGCTGCTGATCACTTCGAGCACGATTCCGGTTTTCCGCTGGATCCGCTCCATCAGCCGCCGGTAATTGCGCACCTCTCGCGCCGCGGCAGTCGCCACCGCGCGATACGTCGCGACGTTGTGGCGGTCCATCCGATCTCGGAAATGGCGGAACGCGCGCGCGGCGCGCGCAATCGTCTTTTCGTCCAGCAGCCGTTTGGTGAAAGCGTTATGGCCCAGCCGTACAGGGACGCGTTCGCCTTCCAGAATTTGAATTTGGTGGGGAGAAGTAGCGTGCGCGATGGCCAGCCGGATCGCATTGGACCCGGCGTCGATCGCAGCCAGTTGTACCGGTGCGGCCACTCTTAGCGCCAGAGATGAGCGAGCGCGTGCGACGGCTTGTAATTCGTGTTCTGAATTCCCAGCTGCGAAGCGATCCGTTTCCGCAGCAGGCCGTTCACCTTGGAAACGTCGGCTTCCCCGTCAAGCTCCAGAAAGCCATGGCGCTTGGAAAGATACTCGAACTCGCGCTTGATCATCGACTGGTAGCGAATGAAGGACTGAAAAAGATCGTTCGATAGCGACATGTCGCGGCCCGACTCCCAATAGCTAATCGTCTGGGACTTCTTGAACTCGCGATCGAACGCCACTTCCGGCCGCACATTGAGCCAGAAAGTCAGGTCCGGCCGCAGCGCGATGTCGTAAATCCCGTGCAGATAATCCCGGCCGATGCCGCGAACCGCCGCGCGCGCGATCAGCGTGAAGATATAGCGGTCAGCCAGAACAATCAACCCCGATCGCAGCGCGGGCAAAATCCGCCGCTCCAGCTGGTCGAAGAAATCGGTACTGTACATTAGCGCCAGCGTGGTGCGCGTCACGGAATTTTCCGCCAGCAGCCCGTCGATGTCCTCGCCCACCAGGAACGACCGCCGCAATCCCATCGTCTCCACCGCGAAGCCTTCACCTTCCAACCATTCGGTCAGCAATGAGATTTGTGTCGAACGGCCCGATCCGTCCGTTCCCTCGACGACGATCAGGCTGCCGCTCAGGTCCTCGGTGCGCACGCCCGGCAGCGGCATGCCGTAAAAACGCGAATGTCCGTTGCCAGCGCCGTTCTTGCCCTTTTTCGAACGGCCGTTCGGGCTCGCGCCGTTTCCGGAATGGGATTTGGGAGACATTATTTTTTCTTGGGCGCGAATTGCTTCAGATCCACGCGTTCGCCTAGCAGCTGGCGCATCAGTTTTTGGAGTTTGTTCACGCGCATCGTGCCATCCATCAGCACGAAATTATCGGTTTCGACCATCTGGTCGTAGTTGTTCAGGATTTTCTCCTGAAAAATACGGAAGCTCTCCGCGCGGTCGAGCGAAATTCCCAGATCCATGCCCGCTTCGTAGTATTTCAGCTTCGGCCGCCCGGCCACGATGCGATTCACCGCCACATCCAGCGGCGCGCGAAAATAAAACGTGATGTCGGGAACCGGTGCGAAGCTATACAGGTTGCGCAGCCAGTGCGGCGAGCAGCCTCGCGCCGCATCGCGCGCGAAGGCGGTATATATGTAGCGGTCCGCCAGCACCAGGTATCCGCCGTGCAGCAGAGGCAGTATTTGCCGCTCGCAGCGATCCGCGAAGTCGGCGGCGTGCAGCATCGAAAATGTCGTCGGCGTCAGCAGCCGCCGCTGTTTTCCACGCCGGGTCGCTGATTTCACCAGTGGCGACGAATTCCATTCCGTGAAATGGATCCGATACCCGCGAATTTCCAGCCAGCGCTTCAGCAGGTAAAGCTGCGTGCTTTTCCCCGAGCCGTCGATCCCCTCCACCACCACCAGCGCGCCGGGATATGGGCGCTTCGCTGCGGCGATCCGTTCCGGAACAGGCTGCGGCGCAGCAGAAATTTCAGATGTTAACGTCGCCATGAGGGCACGCCAAAAACGCGAGGAACAATCATACTTCGGAACCATGAACCCCGCGCGAAAAAAGTGTTACGCCCGTATGACCATGTATCTCAAAGAGTTACCTTTAAGTGCCTTGAGTTCTAGTGGTAGTGGTAGCGCCACCTCCGGACGGGTGCCTTTCAGTCTTTGAATGACGTCATTCCGCGCGGAGCGGCCGGACGGTATGGCATTCCACCCCACTCTTGCGGGATGTCCGGTTACGCAGTCGAAGAATCTCTCCCCGGCCTGTCCGTCGGAGACCCTCGCCGCCGCCGCGCCCCTGTGATAGCTTTACCCGTCCATGCAACTCACCCTGCAATCTCAAACCCACGGCGACGTCGTCATCGTCCGCTGCAAAGGCCGCATCGTCAGCGGCGACGAAGCCCGCCACCTCCAGCAGGAAATCGAACGCCTAACGCCGCTCACCAAGAACGTTGTCCTTCAGCTTGCCGAAGTAAACTATCTCGATAGCGGCGGCCTGGGCTCGCTCGTTCGCGTCTATGGAGTCCTGCGCGCTGCTCGCGGCGACCTGAAACTTTGCGAGCTGTCGCCTTTCGTAGAGCAGGTCCTGCAAGCCACGAATCTGCTGAAAGTTCTCAAGCCTTTCGCGACGGAAGCTGAAGCCGTCGCCGCATTTTCGGCGAAGCCCGGCTCGCCGCATGAGTCGGCGGCCTCACCGTCCGCCGCCCGCGTCGTCTGCATCGATAGCTCGCTCGACGTGCTCGCCTACCTGAAGCTGCTCCTGCAGCGCTCCGGCTACGAAGTTTTCACCACGCGCCATTTGGCGGACGCTGTTGCACTGGCCATCGGCACCAAGCCGCGCGTCGTGGTTTGCGGCCCCGCCATGCACGCCAACGAAGCGGTCGTCGAGAAACTGCGTCACAGCGCGCCGAATGCCCGCTTGCTGCACCTGCCGGCGGACTTTTCCACCTCGGAAGCCGACCAGGGCGGCCGCGATCTGGTCGATCGCGTCCGAGCCCTGCTCGCCTGATAGGTCCTTATGTAGGCCGCGTCCCCGCAGGCAGCGTGAGGCTTTTCGGCCCGGCCTTTGAATTTTCCGGCGGCGAGATGCTACCGCCCGCCTTCCAAGTCATAATTCGTAGGCGGCGCCACGTAGTCGTAATCGGAATAAATGAAATCCAGTCCGCGCGGGTCCCCCGGGTAATACCACGTCTGCAAAGCTTCCGGTTGATCGCTCGCGCGTTCGTCGAAAAGGAACCGCGTGTGATTCGTCGGACGCGTGCGCCACGTATTCACCGTCTGTAGCGTCGCAAACGTGAAGGATTGATCTTCGTTCTGAATCTGAACCAGGTTCCGCGAATCTGGCAGGTTCACCAGCTTGAATACGTACGTGCCCGGCGGCAGCACCTGCCCCGGTATTTCCACCGGGCTGCTGAAGGTCACTTCGGTCTTGCGGTCCCAATTGTCGCCCCGCGCGCGATTCACGCCCGGACCAAGCGCCGCGAATAGAACCGCTGCGCATAAACCAATTTGGATTTTCCGAAAATCGTTCATGTCCTCGCCCTCCTTCGAATCCGTTTTTAAAATTTGCGCTGGGGTTGAAACCGGCTGGAGGGAGTTTCGCGCTACACAAGATGGTGATGAACGGACTGCGATAAGGGTTTCAAGAAAATTCGCACGCGCTGAATTTGAACGAGTTACGGCCGCTTCCACTTTTTCTTCTCTCTCTTCTGGCGCGCCGGCTGCTGTTCTTTGTTGACTTCACTTCTGCGTGTCGCCTAATTTGGATATTCGCGGCCTGTCATATCGGGAAGGGGTTTCGGGTGCGTCGTTTCGTTGCGTTGTTTATATGTGTTTTCGGTATGTCCGCATTCTCCGCCCGGGGTCAGTCCGCGACTTCGCCAGCGTCTCCGCGCATATCTGCACTGCAAATTCCCGCGGGCACGATCGTAAATTTTCGGCTGCAAACCCGCATGAAAACGGCCGCTGCCGACGTGCTTGGCGTGTTGCCGAAAGGCACGCTCCTACGCGTGAAATTGCTCGATAGCATCGATTCCGCGGCGCTGCGCGATGGAAGCGCCTTTCGCGGATTGATCGTTTCCTCCGTCGAGCGCAATGATCGCGTTGTGATTCATCCCGACGCCGAAGTGCGCGGCCTCTTCGCGCTTCTGCGCAGCGCCAGCCATCCCGAAGGATTTCAATATCAGCTTCTCGTCACCGGCCTGATCGATCGCGGCCAGTCGTATGCCCTTACCGCCTTTCTCGACTCCGCCGATTCCGCGCCGCAACAGAATTCGCTCGAGCCAACGCACAACTGAGCTTCGCGTTGCGTCGGCCCCCTGAAGCTCCGGATTCTTCGCATCGGGGGAACCCTGTAGTACGCCGCGGTGTTACCTCTGGGGAAAAATCGCCGTAGTAGTGCAGAGATTTCCTCCCTGCCTTCTGAATCAGCGTTTCTTCGAAAGCAGCCAATAGACTCTAAACTCAAACCCGCGAGCGATTTCCCGGCCTAAGGGATTTGGTTTTCTTGTTTGGCAGGCGCTTTGCCCCTGGTAACGGTGTAGTCGGAATCGATAGGAGGGCAGGAAAATGAAGAACATTCATCGCATAGGCCTTTCACTCATATCGGGATCACTCATAGCCGTCGGAACGTGGGCACTGCCGATCACGGCGCCAAGCAGCTCGAAAGCGCCCGCCCCCGCGCAAAGCGTTCAGCTCCAATCCGCGTCCGGCCAGGTTGCCACCGTCTCACGCGACTCGTTCACGCTGACGACCACCGGCAACGCCACGCAAGGCGAAGCGTTCGCGCAAGTGGACAACACCTCGAAAACGATGATGTTCGTAATCGATGACAATACAACCGTCGACGGAAAATTAATCGTCGGTGCCAATGCGGACGTCGTCTACCGCGATGACAACGGCAACCACATGGCGGTCAGCGTGACCGTCAGCAAGTAATCGCATCCAACCCCAGCCTTTCGCGGTTCCAGGAGTCGGGCCATGAGTCAGCAGGTTGATCACAACCGGGATCACAAGTTTCATAACGCCATCCCTCCGGCGGACCCAGCAAGCTTTCCTCCCGCGTCGCAGTCAGAGCAGTTCACGGGTCGCCAATTCGCCGCCGAGCAAAGAATCGAATCGCGCTTGCATCATCTGGGTGACGAAATTCAGGAAATGGTCGGCGCGCCGTATCCTGGCCTGTTGCAGGACCGCGGCTGCGTTCGCGAGGCGCTCGACGAGCTCACTTCGAAGCACACCACGCTGCTATGGACCGCGCGCGTCGCCAAATGCACCGATGGGTCCGTCCGCGAACGCCTGTGGTGGGATATCGAAAGGGCCCTGACAAGCCTGGAAAGCATTGCCGATTCGCTGGTCGAGCACTGAGCCGTCGGGAGAATCCAACGCAGCAAAGGGAACAGCAGCAAAAGGAAAAGTTGCAGGCCAAATATATTGGCCCCGAGGAAACTCAATGCCAAACGAAATCAATCAGCGCCGCGCCGTATCACTCTTGGTTCTGCTCGGCAGCATCCTTTATATGGTCGTCACGTGGAATTACCGCAGCGAGGAAGCTGCGCGCTATAAGCGCCCCGCCGAAATTTAGCCACGGGCAAATATCTCTCGCCTGGCCACAGGCTCTTGTCGTCGCCTGACTAAAATCAGCCTCTCTGCCCGAACGCCTTCACCGCGTCACTTTCCGTCGGATGAATCTCAAAAACCGTGTTCATATGCGAAATCCGCAGCACATCCATAACCTGCGCGCCCACGCATGCCAGCTTCAATTCCCCCGCCGCCTGCCGCACCACAAAATGCGATCGCAGCAACTCCCCAATCCCCGAGCTGTCGATGTATTCCACGCGCTCTAGGTGCAGCACGAATTTCTTCGTTCCCGAGCTCGTCAGCACGTGAATCAAATCGCGCAGCTTCGTGTGCCCATCGACAGCAGTGAAGCGGCCCACTGCTTCGATCACCAGCACCGATCCAGCCGCCCGAGTATGTATCGCAAACGCCATCAGGCAATTCGCTCCGTCGAGGGTTTGTAGGGGCATAGCATCCTACGCCCCGGAATTCGAAACCGAGATGCTACCACCTCTCCGCTTGCGTCGTCCCCATCCGCTTCCGCTATACTGTGCCCACTATTTTTTCCGGATGGGCGCCCGTCTGCTCCGCATCCGTTTCCGGCCCGCGTATTCGGATTATTCAGGGCGGCTTGTGCCGCCACACATTCCTCGCACAGCGAGGCATCTCATGCTCAGCGCCGGTTCGAAAATCGGTATCTACGAAGTCGTTGCGCCCATCGGCGCCGGCGGCATGGGCGAAGTCTACCGTGCGCGCGATTCCAAGCTCGGCCGCCAGGTCGCATTGAAAGTCCTGCTCGATTCCTTCGCCAGCGACGCCAGCCGCATGGCCCGCTTCGAGCGCGAAGCCAAACTTCTGGCCTCGCTGAATCACCCCAATATCGCCACCATTCACGGGCTTGAAGATTCCGGCGCCACGCGCGCGCTCATAATGGAGTTGGTCGAAGGCCCCACGCTCGCCGACCGCATCCGCCAGGGTCCCGTTCCCATGGACGAAGCGCTCCCGATCGCCCGGCAGATTTGCGAGGCCCTCGAGTTCGCGCACGAGCATGCAGTGATCCATCGCGACCTGAAACCGGCCAACGTGAAGGTTACGCCGGACGACGCCGTGAAAGTCCTCGACTTCGGCCTCGCCAAGGCCCTCGAAGGCGACCCCGCCTCCGTCGACATCGCCACGTCTCCCACCATGAGCCGCATGGCCACCCAAGCGGGCATCTTGCTAGGGACGGCCGCCTACATGTCGCCCGAGCAGGCCAAAGGCAAATCCGTCGATCGTCGCGCCGATATCTGGGCGTTCGGCTGCGTCCTCTACGAAATGCTCACCGGCAAAATGGCCTTTCGCGGCGAGACGGTCACCGACACACTCGCCGCGGTAATAAAGGAAGAACCCGATTGGTCGCTCCTTCCGGCTAATACGCCGGTGCGCATCCGCGTGCTGCTGCAGCGCTGCTTGCAAAAAGATCCCAAGCAGCGCCTCCGCGATATCGGCGACGCACGCATCTCGCTCGACGAAGTGATCTCCGGCGCGCCCGACGCCAATGCACCGGCCTCGGTCCCTTCGCTCACGCGCGAATCGCGGCGGCTGTGGCTCGTCGTCGCAATCGCGGCCGTTCCCGTTCTCGTCGCGGCGATTTTTGCGTACCTTTATTTCCGCCCCAAGCCGCCCGCTGCAGTTCAAGAGGTCCGCTTCCAGGTGGCGCTCCCGGAAAAAACCACGTTCAGCGGCGGCGCTCCCATCGTTTCGCCCGACGGCCGCAAGCTCGCGTTCATTCTCACCGGTGTCGACGGCAAAGCCCGCCTCTGGATCCGCTCGCTCGACACTCTCGAGGCGCATCCTCTGGATGGCACCGAAGGCGCGAACGGCTGGCCCTTTTGGTCTCCGGACAGCCAATCAATCGCATTCTCCTCCACCGGAAAGTTGCTGAAGGTCGACGTGGCCGGTGGACCTCCGCAAACTCTGTGTGACGTAAACCTCGTTCTGGGCGGAACCTGGAACCCCGACCACAAGATTCTTTTTTCCCCGGTCGGCACGTTGGTTCAAATTCCTGACGGGCGGGACCCCCACGCCGTTGCCGTCCAATCGCGGCGGCGCTTTTCCCCAGGTGCTCTCCGACGGCCGCCACTTCACTTACTCGATTGGCCCTCCCGGTTCGCCGGGTAGCGGACTTTTTATGGACTTACTCGATGCCAAGGCGGGCGATGCTCCGCCGAAAAAGCTGTTTTCCGATAGCTCCCCCAGTTATTTCGTCCGTTCGGCTGATCCGGCGCTCGGGTATCTGCTTTTCGTCCGCGCGCCCACCAGCGGCTCATCGGGTGGCACTCTCATGGCCGCCACATTGGATTTGAACAAGTGGGAAGTGGTCGGCGAACCGTTGCCCATCCAGGATGGCGTTTCGAATTTCTCCGCGTCTTCCACCGGCGTCCTGGTCTATGGAGGCGGCAGTTCCAC
Source organism: uncultured Acidobacteriota bacterium (assembly GCA_963800535.1). Taxonomy (GTDB): domain Bacteria; phylum Acidobacteriota; class Terriglobia; order Acidiferrales; family UBA7541; genus Palsa-295. The sequence goes on along the minus strand of CAWDBK010000009.1, from coordinate 462,010 downwards.
GGTTACCGGCCCCACCCGCGGAAATATCTATGGCCACTTGACGTGGTTCGATCGCCAGGGAAAAGTCCTGGGAACTTTCGGAGATACGGCCCTCTTCCGCACGCTTTCAATTTCGCCCGACGGCAAGCGCATCGCCTTCGAGCGCGCGGATTCCCAAAATCAGCTCAGCCGGAATCTTTGGCTCTACGATGTGGATCGCGGCGTCACGTCGCGCTTCACCTTCGATTCCGGTTGGGATGCCGGTCCCATTTGGTCGCCCGACGGCAGCCAGATCGCGTTCACCTCAAACGCTGTGGGCCTCTTTGATCTTTTTGCGAAACCCTCGAACCTTGCCGGCGACCCGGAACCTCTGTTCAAGTCTCCGCAGCCGAAGGTCCCGTCGTCCTGGTCATCGGATGGCCGCTTCCTCCTTTTTTATTACGCCACTCCGCCGAGCCAGGTCTGGGCGCTTTCGCTTGCCGACCACAGCACATTCCCGCTCGTGCGCGACGATTTCAACGAAGCCATCGCGCGTTTTTCGCCCGACGTTCACTGGATCGCGTACGATTCCAACGAATCCGGAAAGGATGAAGTCTACGTGCGGCCTTTCAATCCCCCCGCGGGTTCGGCCGCATCCGGCGCAGCTCCCATCTCCGGCAAATGGATGGTCTCCAAGGGCGGCGGCACAAACTCCGCCTGGCGGCGCGACGGCAAGGAATTGTTCTATCTTTCTTCCGACGGTTTTGTCATGTCGGTCGACGTCAATACCAGCGGAGTCTTCCAGGCGGGAATTCCCAAGCAGCTCTTCAAATATCCTCCAGGCGTCCTGTTCTATGATGTGTCTGCGGACGGTAAGCGCTTCCTGATGCCCGCGCCTCTCGGTTCGAACGCCGAGGCGTCCTTCACCGTGATCCTGAATTGGCAGGCCGCGCTGAAAAAGTAATTTCCGCCCGCCAAATCCAAGCCGTAGAATTCTGGTGTTGGCCCTATGAGTCCCGCCCGGGACAAAATCGAAACGCGCTGCTGTATCGCCGGCGGCGGGCCCGCGGGCATGATGCTCGGCTATTTGCTCGCTCGCGCCGGCATCGATGTCGTGGTGCTGGAAAAGCACGGCGATTTCCTGCGCGATTTCCGCGGCGACACCATCCATCCCTCCACGCTCGAGGTGATGCACGAACTCGGCCTGCTCGACGAATTCCTGAAGCGCCCGCACCAGGAATTACAGCGCCTCGGCGCGCAGATTGACGACTTCACCGTCACCATCGGCGACCTCTCGCATCTGCCCACGCGCTGCAAATTCGTCGCCTTCATGCCGCAGTGGGACTTCCTGAATTTTCTGGTCGAGGCTGGCCGCAAATTCAAAACCTTTCGCCTGCTGATGAACGCCGAAGCCACGGACCTCATCACGGAAGGCGGCGCGATCCGCGGCGTGCGCGTCGCCGACCCCCGATGGCCCGCTCGAAATCCGCGCCGGTCTTGTGATAGCCGCCGATGGCCGCCACTCCGTGCTCCGCGAACGCGCCGGCCTGGAAGTGGAAGTTCTCGGCGCGCCCATCGACGTGCTCTGGATGCGCCTTTCGCGCCACGCCTCCACGGACCCCGCGCAGTCGCTCGGCCGCTTCCGCAAGGGAAAATTCATGGTCATGCTTAACCGCGAGGATTACTGGCAGTGCGCGTTCATCATTCCCAAGGGCGCGCTGGACGCGCATGCGTGCCGCGGCATGGAATCGTTTCGCGCCGATATCGTCACCATCGCGCCGTTTCTCGCCGATCGCGTGGCGGAATGGAAGAGTTGGGACGACGTAAAACTGCTTTCCGTCGCGGTCGACCGGCTGCGCGAATGGTATCGCCCCGGCCTGCTCTGCATCGGCGACGCCGCGCACGCCATGTCGCCCATCGGCGGCGTGGGCATCAACCTCGCCGTGCAGGACGCCGTCGCCGCGGCGAACATTCTCGCACCCAGCCTGCGCCGGAGCGGCGCGGTTCCAACCAGTGTGTTGCGCGCGGTGCAGCGCCGCCGCATGTTTCCCACCCGCGCCACCCAGCGCATGCAAATTCTCGCGCAGGACCGCATCGTCGGCCCGGCCATCACCCGCGGCGCCGCGCCCATCCGCAGGCTCCCGCTTCTATTGCAGCTGCTGAACCGCTTCGCGATCCTGCAGCGCATCCCCGCGCGCGTCATCGGCATGGGCTTCCGCCCGGAGCACGTAAGAATCGCAGCCGCTCCGTCGGCGAATTAGCGGATGGCGGCTTCGCATTTGTAGCGGTCGCTTTTCAGGTGGACCGCCTTTGCCTTTTGACTCGAATGTAGCGCCGGGATTTGCAGTGGCGTCTGCTGTTTGAATTACCAGTCTCGGAGCGACGAACGAAGGTGGGCCGGCACGGAGCGCAGCGGAGTGCCGGGAACGCCGGCGACAACAGGCCCGAGTCCCGGAGGGACGATTGAAAGCATTACGTCGAGCTTATCGTCTTGGATTTTCTGACTTGAATTCCGATGCGCCTCACGGAATCCAATGCGAGAACGTAAAATCCTGCCCCGCCTGCGGCGTATGGCACACAAAACACGCTTGAATCGCGTGCGCCGTATCCGGAATCAGCGGCTTCGCGGGATCGCCGCCGGCCCACACCTGGAATCCCCATCCGCCGGTCGTGGGATATTTCTTCGAATCCTTCACCATGGTGGTGACGGCCTTCTTCGCGCCTTCCTCGTACGAGCCGTCCTGGACCGAAAAATCGTGCACGTCGTCCGCGAATACCGTGCCGTCGGGATACGGATACGGACCGCCGCTTTTCAGCACCGGCAATCCCTTCGCATTCACATAGATGATGTGCATGCCGCCGATCTGCGCCGAAATCGGGCTGTCCTTGGTCACGATCATCGAATTCACCACGAACCAGTCGCGGAAATTCACGGGGAACGGAACTTCGTCGCTCGCCGCCGAGATGGTGGAAACAGCGCCCAGCGACAACCACAGCACACCGAGGACAAAAACACCTGCGAGTTTTCGCAGCATGGGAATCTCCTTGAACGTGAAACGCAGAGCCGCAACGCTATCATCCGCCCAAGCCCCGGTCAATTTGAAGCGGTGGATTTTCGTGTGAATGGATGTAAGACCGAGATAGGCATCAAGGTCCTGCGCAGAAACCACACGCTTCGAGCCGACAATCAAGTATTTGAACGGGAACCCATTCATTCCTTCGCGATTCACCACCTGGTTCTAGCCCATCCGGCCAGTTCTAGCCCCTGTCCTTTTTACTTCCACTACACCCTTGCGGCACACCCATCCATATGGCAGCGTGGATGTGAGGTCTAAAGTGCGCGAATTGTCGAAGCATCTGGCGCCGTCGAGGCCGCCTTTACAATCGCTACGGCGCACCCCTGCGGCTAATGTCTCCTCCAGCTGCGCTAGCAGTAACGATATTTCTTACCGCATTTCTAATCGACACACGCGCCGAATAGAAATCGCTCTAATCCATTCAAAACAAACGATCGGTGCACGTTCTAATCGACACAAAACCCGGGGGACTCCCACGCCGGGAAAGGAGCCCAGGATCTGAAATGGCTACCAATTTTACGGACGAGCTAATCGTGAAGCCGGGGAAGAAAGTTAAATTGGCGAAGTGGGATGCCGACGACACGCTCGGTTGGGACAAAGACCACAAGATGAAGGAGAGTCTCGACAAGGCGATCGGGCGGCTCGACAAGCTTCAGTACCTCTTATATGCGGAGCACAAGCGCACGCTGCTGATCATGCTCCAGGGGCTGGATGCCGCGGGGAAGGACGGCACCATCCGGCATGTGATGTCCGGCGTGAATCCGCAGGGCTGCCAGGTCACGTCGTTCAAGAAGCCCTCGGCGGAGGAGATGGCCCACGAGTATTTGTGGCGCATCCACAAGGCCGTGCCGGAGTACGGCAACATCGGGATTTTCAACCGCTCGGTGTATGAAGATGTGCTGGTCGTGCGCGTGCACGATCTGGTGCCCAAGGACGTGTGGTCGGAGCGCTACGACCAGATCAATGCCTTCGAAAAGCTTCTTGACGACAACAACGTGAAGATCCTGAAATTCTTCCTGCACATCAGCAAGGACGAGCAGAAGAAACGCTTCCAGCAGCGCATCGACGATCCCGACCGGCGCTGGAAAATTTCCGAGGCCGATTTCGACGAGCGGAAATTCTGGGGCGATTACGTGGAAGCGTACGAGGCTGCGCTCACCAGGTGCAGCACCAAGCATTCGCCGTGGTTCATCATCCCCTCGAACAAGAAATGGTTCCGCAACCTGGCCGTTTCGCACATCATCGTCGAGGCGCTGGAATCGATGCACATGAAATTTCCGAAGCCGACCGTGGACGTGAAAAAGCTGAAGTGGAAGTAAGCAGCAAAGACGCGCCTCCGAGACAGGTGACAGAGAGATGGGAGACAGATAAAGGATGCGAGGCTTCGTTCTTGGGATTCTGTTTACGCTGATCGTGCTGGTGGCGGGCGGCTGGTGGTGCGTGAAGCAGGGATACATGGATTTCGCCGCGGACCAGAAGCCCTCGTTCGTCGAGGACAAGGTCGCCATGGCCGCCGTCGATGCCTCGACCGACCGCCGCGCAGGGGACGCTAAGATTCCGCTCGAGCCGACAGAAACGAACGTCACCGCCGGCGCGCAGATCTATCTCGACCATTGCGCGGGATGCCACGGCCTGCCGTCGAATCCCGATAGCACCTTTGCCCGGTCGTTCAATCCGCCCGTACCGGAGTTTTTCAAAGACGCGCCAGACATGTCCGACAGCCAGAATTTCTACATTATCCAACACGGTGTGCGCTGGACGGGAATGCCGGCCTGGGGCCGGACGCTTTCCGATACCCAGATCTGGACGCTGTGCACGTTCCTGGCGAATACCGAAAAGCTGCCGCCTGCCGCGCAGAAAATCCTCGGTCCTCAATCCGCCGCCACACCCGCTCCCATGCCTCCGGACATGAAAATGCCGCCGGGCATGAAGATGAACCACTAGATTGAGCGATTAGCCCTGCAGAAGAGGGTACTGCGGGAAACGGGTCCTAGGCAGTCAGGACCCGCTCCCCAAACCGTGCTTGGCGCTTGGCCGTAACGTGCAGGCGGCCGCCCAGTTGAAGCGGGCTGTACTCGGAGGGCCGGATGCGGTCGGTGCGCTGATCGAGGTTCAGCATGTCCGGCGCGGGACTTGCGGGACTCGAGGGACGCATGAACGCCGTTGCCCGCCGTGCCAATTCCGCGCGATTTTCCGCGCCGAACTTGCTGAGCAACGTTGAAATGTGGAACTTGACGGTGCGGACCGTGATGTTGAGCTGCGAAGCGATTTCCTTGTTCGCTCGGTTGGACATCACGGACTGCAGAATTTCCTTCTGCCGCGGGCTGAGCGTGGCCGGAGTGGCAGCCTCGCGTCCCTGCTCCAGAAGCTCCTTGGCTCGGTTGACCAGACGACTCCCCAGCGTTGTCGCCGCCGGAACTAGGATGGCGAAATCGCTCGGGTCCGAGCCGCGGACCAGGCACTGCACGGCCAGAAGTCCGGCCATGCGCTCGATGATGTAATCGGGATCGGAATTCGCTTCAGCGTGGAACCGTGCCGCCCCTGTGGATTTTTCGCAAAAAACGAAGACGTTGGGTGGGTTCGTCTCCTCTTTCTTGTTCTGCGGAACCAGTTTGGGAAACGATCGCAGTTTCTTCACTATTGGCCTCTTCTCTCACCCAGGGCTGAACTGGGCGAAAGGTTTCGATTTGACTACGTTTTGCGATGCTGTGCCGCTGGGCCGTACTGGCTTCAACTACGAGATCTTCCTCGCGCAAGGAAGATTTGCCACCGTCCGCCCGGCCCGCGCTGCGAGCACGAAGCCGCTGCGAACGAGAAGCGAATGGCAGATCGTATGCCAATCCGGCGTCTCATTTTAAGACGCGCCGATTGAACCACATCCGGGAGGCGATGGCTACAGCGAATCATGTACCCTGGGTAGAAAATTCCTCGGTCCGGCATTTTTTGCGCGAATTGCGCTTCAAAGTTTGATTTTCGCGCCGTCCAATGGTTTGTCTGTGACGGATTTGTGAAGATCGGGTCGAATCTGGCTATAATCACGGCGCGAAAAAAGATTCGGAGCGTCGATGAGCGGCAAATTTCCGAAAAAAGTGGCGATTTCATTTAGGCATTGGGCACATCGGACGTGGCTCGCCGGCATTTTGGGCGCGGCGGGCGTGGTGCTGGTAGTGCCAGTCACCTTAGGGCAGGGCAATCCAATCGCTCCGCCGCCGGGTTTTAGCCAGGTACCGCAGGGGGCGGGCGCGTGTTCGGTGGAGAAATCGTGTTCGGACCTGGCGCCCCTGATGATCCAGAGCGCGGAGGGGCCGTCGCCGCTCGAGGAGAACCTGCGGGAGCTGACGGACTCGATCGGGGGGCGGGTGACAGGGTCGCCGGCGGCGGCGCGGGCGGTGGCTTGGGGAGTGGAGGCGCTGCGGAAGGCGGGAGTCGATAGCGTCCACACGGAAAAGTTCACCGTGGCTGCGGGTTGGACGGCGGGGCCGATCAAGGTCGAGGTGCTGGCCCCTGTGCCATTTCCGGTGAGGCTGACTTCAGCAGGTTGGTCGCCGCCTACGCCTGCGGGCGGATTGACAGCTGAAGTTGTGGACGTGCAAAACGGCGATGAGGCCGATTTCGAAAAGGCCGGCGCGGCGGTGAAAGGCGCGATCGTGCTGGTTCATCAAAACCTGCTGCTGACCATCGACGACCTGACCCACGAGTACGACGTGCAGCCTCCGATCATCGCGCGCGCGCGGAAGGCCGGAGCGGTGGCGATTTTCTGGATGTCCACGCGGCCGAATCTGCTGCTTTATCGGCACACAACGACTCCGGAGGGGCGCATCGAGGACCTGCCGCAGGGGATCGTGGCGCGTGAGGATGCGGAACGGATGGCGCGGTTTCTGGCGGCGGGCCAGAGGGTCCGCGTGCATTTCGAAATGGCCAATCGCGTGACGGGGCCGGTGGAGTCCGAGAACGTCGTGGGCGAAATACGAGGGCGCGAAAAGCCGGATGAGTTCGTGATCCTGGGGGCGCATCTGGATTCGTGGGAATTGGGAACGGGCGCGCTGGATAACGGATGCAATGCGGCGCTGGTAGTCGACGCGGCGCGGGTGATTCACGCGTCTGGGAATCTGCCGCGACGGTCGATTCGTTTGGTGCTGTTCACGGGCGAAGAGGAAGGCGAGCTGGGGTCCCGGGCATACGCGCACGCGCACCGGGCGGAGCTGAATAAGATGATCGCGGACGTGATTCTGGATTCGGGCACGGGGCGGGTGACGGGATTCTCGCTCGATGGACGCAAGGATTTCGTGCCGCAGTTGCGCGAAGCGCTGGAGCCTCTGAAACCGCTCGGCTCGATGGAATATACCTTCGACGCCGGCGGCGATTCCGACGATATGGACTTCATGCTGGAAGGCGTGCCCTCGCTGATGGCGAATCAGGATCTGGCGGGCTACATGCTGAACTACCACGCCGCCTCGGACACGTTCGACAAGGTGGATATGGCGCAGCTGAAGAAGAATGTGGCGGTCGCCGCCATCACCGCGTACGCGCTGGCCGATGCGCCCGGGCGGCTGGGCCATCGGCAGTCACGAGCGGAAGTCGAGCAGACCTTGAAGGAGACAGGACTCGACAAGTCGATGCAGGCCGAGGGCGCGTGGCCCGCGTGGCAAAGCGGCCAGCGCGGCCGGCAGCCGTAGGGCAAGTGGCAAGTAGCAGCAGAGCGCTCCTAGGTGCTTTGGTTTTCTTGAGCTTTTCGTGAGCTTAAGCTCCGCGCTTTCGCAGCGTACCTTTGTTTCAGCCCATTCTATTTTGATCTTCCGGCGGCTTTGAGGACATCGATCATGGGTAGCGCGCCGCCGGAGTTGCCGGCCATGTAGACGTCGGGGAGGTGGCCGTCCCAGCGGTTGGTCATCATTTCAATGGTGCGGAGTTCGATGAGCTCGGGGGTGATTTGCTGCTTTTGGACTTCGAGGGCTTTGGCTTCAGCCTGAGCCTGAGTCACTTTTTGCTCGGCTTCGATCTTGATGCGGGTCAGGTCGTTTTCGGCTTTGAGAGCGTTTTGCTGGGCGGTGACTTTAGCTTCGATGGCGCGGTTGTATTCGTCGGAAAAATTGAAATTGGTGATGCTGACAGCGTCGACGTCGATGTGGTGCGCGGTGAGGCGGTCGCGGACATATTTCTCGATGCCGTCGCGAACCACGGCGCGCTGGGCGACAAGTTGCTCGGCGTCGAATTGCGCGGTCTGCGCTTTGATGGCTTCCTGAATCGCCGGAATCACGACGCGATTGAGGGCGTCATCGTTGAGCTTGGCCCAAATGTCGGTGACGCAGCAGGGATCCTGATAGTAGGCCAGCGTGACCTCGGTGTGGACGATCTGGAGGTCGTGGCTGGCGGCGAGCGAGTCGAGTTTTTCAACCTGCACCTGAACGGAGATCGGCCGGACGCTTTCGAATATGGGGATAATCAGGTGCGGGCCGGGCTCGAGCGTGCGTCCGGTAAGCGCGCCGAAGCGCAGCACCACGCCGCGAGTGCCGGCGTCGACGGTGGTGAACGAAAGCCAGAAAACGAAAATCAGAGCGGCGGCGACGAGGTAGGGCAGGCCGCGCGCGATGCTGAAATCGACTTTGCGGCCGTCGTGAACGGAAAGGCTGATGGCGAACGAGCGGTACAACGCGAACAGAAAGCATGCCACGAAGAGAAGAAATAGAAGGTAGCCCATCGACCGTCTCCTTTATCGTTCCATCAAGTCACGACGCGGTTGTTGTGCTAGCGCCGTCATACGCTATCGGCTGGGGAAAGGCAACCGAGTTTCGGAAACTCAGGGACACGCGGTATTCGGGCGAAGATGCGGCGTCACGTATAATGGCCGGGCCATGGCGACGACGGGGCGCGCAAGCAGCGGGGAAAAATCCGCGCCCGCGGCAAAACCGAAAAGAATACTGGCGGTGGACTACGGGCGGAAGCGGATCGGCCTGGCGCTCTCGGACGAAATGGGCTTGACCGCGCAACCCATCGGCACGCTGGTTCGCGTGAATCGTCAGCGGGACTTGAGCCGGCTGCGCGACGCTTGCCGGATGCGTGGTGTGACGCATATCATCGTCGGCCAGCCGCTGCACATGACGGGCGAGGCGGGCGAGATGGCGGACGAAGCAGCTCGATTCGCAGCGCGGCTGGAAAAAGCGACGGGCATCGGAGTGGAACTCGTGGATGAACGACTGACGAGCTGGGAAGCCGAGCGAACGGTGGCGGAGACGCGGTCAGCGGTGAAGCGCAAGCGCACGGCCATCGACGACGTGGCCGCCGCGGTGCTGCTGCGCGACTACCTTGAGAAGCGCCGCCCATCACGGGGCGATATTTCGGAGAAGGACTAAAACGGATGCGGCGGCTGGGATTTCTGGCGCTTCTTCTGATCGCCGCACTGGGTGGCGCGGCGGGCTGGGTGGATTCGCAGATAAGCCGCCCGTATCGCGGCCATCGCGCCGAAAAAGTATTTGTCGACATCCCGCACGGAACTTCGCGCTGGGGCGTGGCGCAAACTCTGCGGCGCAACGACGTGATTCGCAGCAAGCTGGCGTTTTTCCTGTTCAGCGACTGGCATTACCGCCGCAAGCTGCAAGCGGGCGAATATTATTTCGATCATCCCGTGAATTCGCGCGAGGTGTTCTGGAAGGTCGCGCACGGCCAGATATTCGTTCATACGGTTACGGTGCCGGAAGGCTGGAATATGTTCGACGTCGGCGACGAGCTGGAGCGCCAGGGAGTCTGCAGCCGGGTGGATTTTCTGACTGCGGCGCACGACACGACGCTGATCCAGGACATCGCGCCGGACGCGCACAGCCTGGAAGGTTTTTTGTTTCCCTCGACGTACGAGTTTTCGCGGCGCGCGACCTGCGCGCAAGTGGTGAAGCGCATGGTGCAGAATTTCCGCGCCGTGTGGGAGACGATGCCGCCGGCCGTGGCGCCGCCCGAGGGACCGGCGCTCGATGCGCTGCAGGAGGTGACGCTCGCGTCGCTGGTGGAGCGCGAGACGCCCCAGGCTGACGAGCGTCCGCTGGTGGCGGGAGTTTTCTACAACCGGTTGCGCATCGGAAATCCGCTGCAGTGCGACCCCACGGTGCAATACGCGATGGAACTGGCGGGACATCCCGAGAAAAATGTTCACGCGGTGGATCTGAAAGTGAATTCGCCCTACAACACCTACGAGCACAAGGGATTGCCACCGGGGCCGATTGCGAATCCCGGAGAGGCCTCGATGCGCGCGGCGCTGGCGCCGACCACGACCGACTATCTATATTTTGTGGCCAATGATACCGGCGGCCATGCGTTCAGCCGCACGCTGGCCGAACACAATCGCAACGTGGCGCGGCTGCGCAAGCTGCTGGCCCACGAGGCGGCTGCGTCGGCCGCCGCCACGAACCGCCCCGACTCCGCATCGCGGAAACCTGTGCAACACTAGGACTCTCTTGTGAGCGCCTCCCACAATAAAAAGGATTCCGGTGGATCCTCCACAAAGAAGGATCACATCCTGGAAGCTGCGCGGGGACTCGCGAAGACGCGGTTCACGCCCGCGGAGATCGAACAGATCCGGCGGCAATTGATTACGCAACTGGGACCGGCTAACGGAAAAACCTCGGCTGATTACGTGGTGAGCGTGCTGGAAGAGGCGGGCATGCGCGTGGTGTGGTCCACGAAGTCCGATACCGAAGGATTGTACGAAGAGGAATTCGCCGACCTGCTTCATTTTTCGACGTTCACCGAGGCGGAAATGTGCCTGGTGCGGCTGGATGAGCTGCTGCGAAAATTCTCAGCCGAGCATGAGGCGCCTGCGACGGAGCGAGTTCGCGAGATCGCGCGGCTGGGGCGGCGGCGGGCGGAGATGATTTCGCGGAATCATAAGGTGGAGGCCGAGAATCGGGCGCAGAAGGAAGAAGTGGCGCATTGGTTTGGGATTTGGCTGGAAACGCCCGATGCGTTTTTCGATTGGCTGGAGGTACGGAAGCAGTCGGCGGATTTCCAGAAGAAGTTTCCGCGGGCGTTTGCAGACGAGGAATAGCAGCGCGCGCTAAGAATGCATTGCGAGGAGCAGGCGAAGCGAGCTCCGCCTGCAGACAGCGGCGGCAAGCCGCCGCACTCCAAATGGGCCGCGGCGACCGAGCCCCGAGATACATGGTTGTGATCGCGCCAAGAAATTTTGCCGGGTACGGCCTGCCGTGCCCCTACCGGACCGATGAACTACAAGCTCGACATTGAAGCGCTGGATTTGGGCGAGGATGTGAAGGCTGTGGGGCTCGAGTTGGTGGAGGCGGACGAGAACCGCGAGCCGGTGCGCGGGACGGACGCGGCGCGGGTCTGGGCCCGCGTGCTGCCTGCGACGGCGGGACAGGAGCCGTGGGCGCTCGATTTTTTCAGCCACATCGAGCGCGCTCGCGACTACTGCGAGGCACACTCCATCGACTACCGGCCGGCAAGCCAACGCTCCATCGTGATTCCGGCTCCGAAACCGGAAATTCTGGAAGCGCTGCTCGAACGATTCGAAGGCGAGACGTTTGGCGCGCGCGCGGGAGCGGCACTGGCGTCCGGTGCCGAGCCCGATTCCACGCTGGAGACTGAACTGGCGCGCCGCGGAGCGGACGCCTACCACGCGGCGTTCACCCGATACTTTTTCTGCGGCATCTGCGATTTCGAAAATGGCTCGCTCGTGGTGCTGAGCGAGAAGCTTTGGGCCAGCGAAATCATCCGCCGGGTGCGTCCGGTGGTGAAAAATATAGGCGTCGAAGTACAGTTGCCAAATTAATTAGGGCAGCTGTCCGGACGTGCAGTTTTGGTTCAGTGTGACGTTCGCTGCCTTAGACCTTTCGTACCATTCCCCCCGCCAAACCGCCTAGTACACTTAGCTAGTACGCTGAGGGAGAAATGCCGCTGCAAGGTGAACTGACCGTGCCCACTGAGTCGGCCGTACCCAATGCCCGGGCGTTCGTGCGCAGCCTCAACGTACTTCTTAAGTACTCTCGGCTCTATGGTTTAGACCACCTTCGCTCGGCTACACAATTTGAAGTGAGCTGGAATGAGCTGGAGCAGTCCGTCCAGGCGGCGGGTACTGGTGGTTTGCTGCTAGGGGCGTCCGGTTCCCAACTTCTGCTGGACGGAGTACCCCTCGAATCGACCCACGCGGAAAAGAGTTTCGCTGACCTGCTGAACGCGGCCGGCGTGGCCAGCATCGCCTTCTTGCCTTCCGTGCGGCGCGAAGAATACGAAAATCTAGTGAAGGCCTTCATGGACACGGGCGGTCCCAAGTCTCCGCCGCTTGGTGAGCGCCTGGATCTCTATTTCCACGACCGTGCGAGCGCGGGAATTCGTGTCAACGAGATCCGATTTGTCGCGGAGGATGCGGGGTACTCGGAAGCGCGGGTGGCGGCGCAGTTGACCGCGCGTACTTTGGGCGCCGACGCGGATATGGTGCAGGACTGGTTCCGCAGCCCCGAAAAAATGATTCAGCTGATTGCGGCGGCCGAAGGCGCGCACGGCGGTGGCGGCGCAGGCGGCGGCGCGGGAACTGGAACTGGCTCGGTGTACTCGGGCGGATCCGGCTCGGCATCCGAAGCATCACAAGCGCCTGCGGACGCGGCGGCTGGCGCTGCGGGAGCAAGCGGTCCCGCGGCCGGCGGAATTTCCGCTAACGCCTCGACCGATTCGAACGAACTGCCACAGCTGGGCGAAAAGGAAATGCACAGCCTGTTGCGCATGCTCGCTCAGTTCGGCGAAGCAGCGCAGGCTGGTTCGAAAGGCGGGCCGCTGCCCGACCAGGCTGCGTGGCAGCTGAATTTCGCGGCTCTGCCGCAGAACGCGCAGGTGACGTTGCGACAGGCGCTGGCAAGCGTCGCGGCGAAGACTCCGTCCGCTAAAGTGGACGAAAGCGTGCTGCTGAAGCTGGCCGAAGATCTGGCCATCCGCTTCGCGCTCGATCGTTTTCAGCGCGGCGAAGTGCGAGTGAATGCCGTGCGCCAGATGCTCGACAAGATGGGCCACGAGCTCGGCACGCTGCGCAAGCTGCTGAAAGCGCGTGAAGACAAGATGGCCAGCGCGGGAATGTCAGTGGAATCGCACGCGGACGTGCTGGACCGCCAATTCTGGGCCGCCGTGCCGGAGTCCGGAAAGCGCGCGGTGCTCACGTCGACAGAAGCGTGGTGCATTCCGCCGCGGAACGTGCAGTCGTACGTTGAAGAATTGCTCGGGCGGGGCGAAGCCGATATCGCGGGAGACGTGCTGCTGAAGTATGCGTCGTGCGTACGTAACAAGGACGCCGAGGCGCGCAAGAAAGCCGCGATCGGCCTGGGCCAGCTCGCCGAACTTTACAGCAAGGGCGCCAGCCAGCGCCTGCAGGGAGCGCTCGCGCAAATCGGGCAGCAACTGGCGGCTGAAAAAGACGCGGAGCTGCAGACTTTGCTGAGCGCGGCGTTTGTGCGTCTGAGCCAGGAAGCGGCGTCGCGGCGTTATTACCGGGCTATGCAGCAGGCGCTGGACTCGCTGGCCGATCTCGAGGAGTTGCGGCCCGCGTGGGCGCAGAATTTGCGGCCGCGGTTGGGCGTAGAAAATCGCCTATCCGAATTCATCGAAGAGGCGCTGACAGCCGAAGCGATGCCCGAGGGTCTCGTCGGCGTGCTGATGCGGATTCCGCAGGGCGCTGGCGAACAGCTTGCAGTGCGGCTGGCGCGTTCGGGCCGGCGCAGCGAGCGCGAAAACGTGGTGCAGCTGGCGAAAGCCGTGGGCAGCGCGTGCGCGCGCTACCTGAAGGAAGTAATGAAGTCGGAATCGCCGGCGAAAGCGGCGAGCGTGGTGGGATTGCTCAGCCGGCTGGACGCGGAGGGCGTGGACGAATTATTGCCGCAGCGTTTGCGTCATGGCGGGCGTTCGTTTCACGATGCGGTGGTGCGCCAGCTTTCGATTGCCGGCGCGCCCGAGCGCGGACAGATACTGACGAATGCGATCGAAGCGTTCGACACCATGGTGCTGCCGCTGGCGCTGGACGAAATCGGGATGTGCGGCGACCAGGAAACGGCGCCGAAGCTGTTGCGGCTTGCCGAAGGGGACATCCTGCCGGAAGGCTCCGAGTATTTGCGCGTGAAGGCGATAGAAGCGTTGGGGCGCATGCGCGCGCAGGGCGCGGCCGGGCATATGCGGCGTTTTGTGGAAACGCGGAAGGCGTTCGGCTGGGCGTACGCCGAGGAAATTCGCACGGCGGCTGCGCAGGCGCTGATGAAACTTGATCCGGAGTGGATGACAAGTTTCCTGCCGCAGTCGGGCTTGGACGACAAAGTGATGGCACTCGCACCGCTCGATCCGATTCCCGACCGCGACGTGGTGCGGCACCGTCGCTATCGCCGCATCCGCCTGCCGCGCAACGTGCCCGCGGTGATCACGTCCGCGCGAGGAAAATATTCATCGGCCATCAGCGTATTGAGTCTGGAAGGAGGATTGCTGACCGGAGACGTCCAACTCGCCGTAGGCACGGAAGCCACGCTGAAGATTCCCGCGGGGCTGCGCTCGATCAGCATGCAGGCGGTGGTGCGGTTCGTGCGCTCGCATCAAGCCGGGTTTGAGATGGTAGGCATGGGCCTCGAAGATCGCACCAAGCTTCGCCGGCTGCTCGTTTCGCTCGGGAGCCCCAGCGCTCCCGCGCCAGCGGCACCAGCGAGCGAATAAGCCCCGCGTTTAAGTCCCGTTTAAGTTCTTCTCGCATCCAAACAAATTCAGAGAGTGCAGGCGCGGGCTCCCGCCGTGCGGTGACTGGAAACTGCCGCGATCAGGCCACGGGAACGTTGCGTGATGATTCAGCCACCATGGAGGGGACGATTTTCCGGTGCGGCAGCAAGCTGAAAAATTTCTGGCGGCAGGGGTCGCAGCGATAGGCGGGGAAACCGAGAAAGCGCTTCAAGAATACCAGCGTGCCGGAATCGACGCGATCGCGGGTGATGTGCTGGAGATCGAAATTCCCGCATCGCGAGCAGTGAGCGTAACGAGCGAAGGGAACCGCCACGCTCCAGGCATAGAATCGCTTGTCGCAGGCGCGGCATCGCCAGGGACGCAGCTGAACAGCCGTGGCAAAGAAGTCGCGGACGCCTCCGCGATGCGAACGGAAACATTCCTCACTTCGGCATTGGGGACAGATCATTTCGCGGACGGGTCCTCGAACTGGGCCGGCGAAGCATAACCAAAATGAATGGGCGCATCAATAGCGGGAATGGTGGGCGGGAAATGTGTATGCGTCGCGCGCCGGCCTAAGTAAAATAGACGGAGAAGACGCGATATGGCTGGTTACACAGACAAGCACGCTGCTGCCGGAGTCCGCGCGAAGCTGCCCGCGATTGAAACATGGTCGAACCAGTTTCCCGGCTATACGATCACAATTCGCGTGCCGGAATACACGTCGGTTTGCCCCAAGACCGGGCTGCCGGATTACGGTGCGATCACGATTCAGTACGAGCCGAAGAAGCTGTGCCTGGAATTAAAGTCGCTGAAGCTCTACCTGCTTGCTTATCGCAATCTGGGGATTTTCTACGAGAACGCGGTGAACAGGATCCTGAAAGACGTGGTTGCGTCCGTGAAACCTGCGTGGTGCCGAGTGACCGGCGACTTCACTCCGCGGGGCGGCTTGACGACATCCGTGGAAGCGCGCTGGCCGCGCGGCGGGCGCCGGTAGGAACAACGAGTATGGCCGGGGATAGACTTCACTGCCCGGCTCGGAGATAATCCGCGAAACGACCGCGCCGGATGCGGTCAAGGAGGCTCGATGAGTTTGGATCAACCGACCGAAACGCAGGTCGTCGAAGCGGGAACGTTGCCGCGTTGGGTGACGGTGCTGTTCGTTGTGGCGTTCGCGCTGGTGGCGTACCTGCTCTATGCGGGCTACGCGCAGCGGCAAGCGCAGCATAAGGCCGAAGAAGATGCCGCGCAGAAGGCGCAGGCGACGGCTGCGGAGCTCGACAAGACCAATTCGCGCATTGCCGATCTGAAGGGTCAGCTCGATGTGATGTCGCAGAAGCTCGGGCTCACCGAAGACGAACTGGCGCGGGCGCGCGGTCTGGCGCAGACAGTGCGCAACCAGCAGCAGAAGAGCGATGCGCAGTTCCGCGAGCAGCTGGGCGCCGTGCAGGCCGATACCACGAACAAATTCGGGCAGATGGCCACGCAGATCAATGGCACGCAGACTGATTTGAACAGCACGAAGGCTGATCTCGAAGCGACCAAGAGCGCCATGACCAGCATGAAGGGCGACATGGGCGTGCAGAGCGGCTTGATCGCGCGCAACCACGACGAAGTGGAAGAGCTCAAGCGGCTCGGCGAGCGCGATATTTTCGAGTTCACGCTCAACAAATCGGCGAAATCGCCCGAGCATATCGGTCCGATCGAAGTGAGGCTCACCAAGACCGACACCAAGAAGTACAAGTACACCGTGAACGTGGTCGCCGACGACAAGAACATCGAAAAGAAGGACAAGACGGTCGGCGAGCCGATTCAGTTCTACGTGCACGGCGCGCGCGCGCCCTATGAGATCGTGGTGTTCGACGTGACCAAGGACTCCGCCAAGGGCTACCTGAGCACGCCGAAGTCCGCCACCGCCGCGCCGCCCGCCGCCACGCCTCCGGGGAATTGACCGGGGCTCGGGCTCGCGACGCAAAAGGAACTGTGCCGCGTCCGCTCCGCATCGCGGGAATGAAGTGTTTCACGCGATGCGAGCGGATAGCGGTATCTCTGGCCTGCCGCACGATTCTCCCGCTCGTAGTTTTTCTCGCTCTGTTCGCCGTTCCCCTTCGTGATGCGAATGCGCAGAATGGGATCCCCGAATCGCAAACGCCGCTCGTCGCCGCGACGGAAATCGTTAAGATCAACGCCAGCGTCGTGGACAATCACGGCCTTTTCGTCGGCGGCTTGACGCAATCGAGTTTTCGCGTGCTCGATGACGGCGCCTCGCAGCCGATCGTCATTTTCACGTCCGTCGAAGCGCCGGCTCAAATCATGGTGTTGGTGGAAACCAGCCCCGCCGTATATCTGATCCACAATCAGCACCTGGTAGCCGCCTACGCGCTGCTCGACGGCCTGGCGCCGGCCGATCAGGTCGCGCTCGTCACCTACGACGAATCTCCGCATCCGGCACTCGCGTTCACAGCGGACAAATCCGCGTTTCTCGCCGCGCTCAACACCATGCAGTTCACCATCGGCATGGGCGATCTGAATTTCTACGATTCGGTTTCCAGCGTCCTGGGGTCGCTCGATCCCGCAGCGGGCAAGCGCGCGCTGGTGATTCTCAGCACCGGTCTGGATTCGTCGCCTCCGGCGCGCTGGGATGCGCTGGTGCGCAAGCTGCGCGCGGAGGATGTGGTGATTTTCTCCGTGGCGCTCGGAGGCGCTCTGCGCCCCGGATCGTCGAAGAACAGGAAAGCGAAAAATCCAGCCCCGCCGCAATCTGCCGCCGACGTGCAATTCGCCAAAGCCGATGAAGCGCTGCGGTCGCTCGCCGAAATCACCGGCGGCCGCGCCTATTTTCCGCAGTCCGAAAAGGATTTCGTTCCCATCTATCACGAAATCGCCTCAGCGCTGCGCCACCAATACGTGCTGGGCATCGCGCCGCAGCACGACGGCCAGTTTCACCGGCTCAGCATCGAGCTCGTCAACGCCGCCGGCGAGCCGATGAATCCGGAGCCGAAGAAGCCCATCGTCCGCGTGCTCGCGCGGGAAGGCTACCTGGCTCCGGCGCCCTAACTGCGCGCTGCGTCGCGCGCGCCCGGTCGCGTATACTTTCCGGGCATCCAACCGGGGTCACAACCGCATCGGGAGGGTTGATGAAGCGAAGCACTACGTACGGTATCGCGGCGGTGGCACTATCTGGCGCCGCCCTCGCAGTGCTGCCCGCGTCCCGCGCACAAAACGGCCCGCCTCCGCCGCCTGCCGCCGCGGTTTCGCCGAATGGCACGATGATTCACTTCGCTTACCAGGGCAACGTGGCGCAGCTGCCGGCGGAATTCATCAGCAATCTGGTTTTTGTTCCCGTGCGCGTGAATCAAAGCCAGCCTTCGATGTTCCAGCTCGATACGACTGCTGATACGTCGGCGATAAATCCCACGCGCGCCACCGAACTTGGGCTCAGCAGCCTGCGCTCACCGGTGCTGAATCTAACCAACGTCGATGCCGCGATTCCGAAGCTTGATTCCAACGCTGCAGGCGATTTCGCCCAGCGCGTGGGCCGCTCCTACGAAGGCACCATCGGCAACGATCTGCTCAGCGACACGGTGCTGGAGATCTCTTACGGCCGCGAAACCGTGAGGCTGTACGATGCCGGCTCGTTTCAATACAAAGGCGCCGGGAAAAGTTTGCCGCTCACGATTCACGACGGCTTGCCGGCCGTTCGCGCCAAAGTGGAAATCGCAGGCCACAAATCCGGCGAAGTTCTGTTCATCATCAACACCGCCCTCACCGCTCCGCTGCTCATTTCGGACCGCTACGCTCACGAGCATCACTTGTTCAAGGGGCGCATGAAAACCTATCCGATCGCCCCGGGCGAATTGGGAATACCGGGAAACGCGGTGATGGCGCGCGCCGAAGTTTTCCGGATTGGTCCCTATGACGTTGCCGCCCCGCTGGCGGCGTTTGCGGAAGGGCAAATTCCCGGCGGGGACGATCCTCAGGTCGCGGGCGAAATCGGCGGCGGCATGCTGCGCCGGTTCACGGTCACAATTGATTACCTCCGGAAAATCGCCTATTTCGAGGGCAACGGCCAGATCCGGTCGGACGATCACGAGGACATGAGCGGAATTTCCATCGCCGCCGGCGGCACGGGCTTGAAGACGCTCGAGGTCACGCTGGTGCGATCCGGATCGCCTGGCTCCGACGCTGGCATTCAAAAAGGCGACGTGATCGAAGGCATCGACGACGAAGCCACTTCGGATATTTCCGTGGCCTCCGCCCGCGCGTTATTCACCAACGTGGGCCATAAATACAAGCTGCTGATCAATCACGACGGGAAGACGCGCACGGTAAACGTCACAATGAGGCGCACGCTCTAGCGCAACCCCGCCATTCATGCGATTCCGCGGGTCGCCAGGCCGTGAGTGGCAGCCGGGGGAAAACTAGTCAAACTTGTGAAGCGTGGATGCCATCTGATGCAGGCGGGCGTCCACTTTGGCAAAAATGCTGCCGGGCTCGAATTTTCCAGCCGCGCTGCGTTTGCCGGCGCGCGCCCCGGTCAGAATTTCAATGCCTTGCTCGATGGTCGCCACCGGGTAGATATGGAATCGGCCGCAGGCCACGGCTTCGATCACCTCATCGCGCAGCATTAAATCGTCCACGTTCTCGGACGGAATCAGCACGCCCTGTTTGCCCGTAAGACCCTTTAACCGGCAGACGTCGTAAAAGCCTTCGATTTTCTGGTTCACGCCGCCGATGGGCTGCACGTCGCCCTGCTGATTCACGGAGCCGGTGACCGCCAGATCCTGCCGGATGGGCAAGCCTGAAAGCGCTGACAGCAGCGCGTAAATTTCGGTCGAGCTGGCGCTGTCTCCATCCACCCCGGAATACGATTGCTCGAAGCAGACGCTGGCGGAAAGCGAAAGCGGCTTGTCCTGCGCAAACGTGCGGCGCAGATACCCCGAAATGATCTGCACGCCCTTGTCGTGAAATCGCCCGCTGAGGTTGGCTTCCCGCTCGATGTTGATGAGTCCAGACTTGCCCATGGCCACGGAAGCCGTGATGCGCACGGGCTTTCCAAACGCGTAGCCGCCGATTTCCATCACGCTCAGGCCATTGATCTGGCCCGCGCGTCCGCCGTCCGTATCAATGAACACCAGATTCTGTTCGATCATCTCGCGAATTTTCGTTTCCAACAGGTTGTGCCGGTCGATCTTCGCGTCCAGCGCCGCGCGCACATGCCCGGCGGTTACCACGCTGCTGCCCGCATGCCGCGCCGCGTAGGAAGATTCGCGCGCCAGGTCGGCAAGATCGAAAAAGCGCGTGGTGATCTTGCCGCGCCGTCCGGCCAGCCGCACACCGTGCTCCAATATCGACGCCACGGCCGTGCGATCGAAGTGCAGGAGCTTCTCATCGTCCACGAGTTTCCGCAGCCGCCCGCCGTAGTGGCGATACACTTCATCGGTCCAGTTCATTTCCTCGTCGAATTCCACACGCACTTTGAAAATCTTCTTGAAATCGTCCTCGTAGTCGTAGAGCAACTCGTACATCTCGCGATCGCCGATCAGAATAATTTTCGCGTGGATGTCGATGGGCTCCGGTTTCAATGACGCGCTGCTGAACGGGAAGAACATGTCAATCGGCTGGATTTCCAGCTTGCCGTGATTCAGCGTGCGCTTCAGCGTGCGCCACACTCCCGTTTCCGTCATGGTGTCGAGCGCGTACATCACCAGAAAGCCGCCGTCCGCCCGCAGCAGCGAGCCGCCGCGCAGGTCCATGAAGTCCGAATTCCAGCTGCCGCGCGTGTCGTAGCTGCGGTGCACGGTGCCGAAAAGATTCGCGTAGGTCGGGATGGTTTCGAAAACCACGGGACACTTGTCGTGTTCGTTGTGCGCCAGGATCACGTTCACGCCGTATATGCGAAACGGATCGCGGTCGCCGCGCTCCGGTCTTGGGCAGTCCCGGCGTTTCCGAAGGCGGCTGCTCCTCCTCGCCCTCGCGCTCCTTGAAAGGATCGAGGTTATCGAGAATGTGGTGCCGCACTTCCTCGAGGTATTCGGAGATTTGGGCGCCGGTGTATTTTTCCTTCAGCTCCTCGATCACTCCGTCGACCAGCACCGAAGCCGCTTCCTGCTCGAGGTAATTCATTTCGCTCGCCAGCTCGCGCGAAAGCGAAAGCGTGCGGCGGTAGACAATGGTGAACTCCTGCCGGAACTGATCGTATTTCCGCTCCAACTCCTCGGCGGCCGTGTTTTCGAGCTTCCCGTCCTGCACCATTTTCGGGATTTCCTCGATGGGCACCATTTGTCCTTCGAGTACCGGGAAAATTTCCGGCAGAGCTACGGCGCCCACCTGCATGCGTCCCAGCGCGAACTGTTCGCGCGCGATTCGCCGCGTGAAATCGTCCATCAATTCCTTTTCGCGCACGGTGAACCGCTCGACGATGCGAGTTTTCTGCCTCTGGAAAGGCTCGCCTTCGAACACCTGCGGAATACGCCGGCGCAAAAAATCGATTCCCGATTCCACTTCCTTCTTAAACGCGTTCGCCAGGCCTCGAGGCAGCGTCAGCAATCGCGGCCGGTCTGAATTCTTGAAATTGTTCACGTAGCAGCGGTCGGGCGCGGGCTCCGTCTGAGGATGCAAGTCCTCGATCATTCGCACGATCATGCCGCCGCGGCTGGTGCCCGAAAGCCCGCACACGAAGAGGTTGTAGCCCGAAGCCGTCAGCTCCACTCCCATGCGCAGCGCCCGCAGCGCGCGCTCCTGGCCCATGTCGCCCGTGGTCGCCTCGATTTGGGCGGTCGATTCAAATGGAATATTCGCGGGATCGCAGTGCCAGCGAAGTTTCTCCGGCGGCAGGCCGGCATGATGGGGATGGGAATTGGAGTTCTTGCTCATACGACGGTTCATTTGCGGCTCATTCGCTGCTTATTGGCAGTTCATCGCATTAAGGGGCGCTACTCTAGCACGGGGTGCAGCTACTTCGCATCCGCGCGAGCCGTCTTGTTTCCACCGTGCATGCGTGTCGGCGCGTAGACTTCCAGAACGCTTGCCGCCATGGCCACTATAATGGGTCCCAGGATCACTCCCAACAGGCCAAAGGCTTCGATTCCTCCCAGCACGCCGATGAACACCATCAGGCCGCCGAGTTCCGCGCGCCCGCTGATCAGCCACGGCCGCACCACGTTGTCCACCGCGCCCACGATCACCGCGCAGATGAACACGAGCACGATCCCCTTGCCCAGATGTCCGCCGACCATCAGGCTGATTGCGACCGGCACCCAGATCAGCGCCGAGCCCACCAACGGCACAAATGAGAAAAATCCCATCATCACGCCCCAGAAAATCGGCGCGCTGATCCCGGTCGCCGCAAATGCGAGGCCTCCCAGAATCGCATGGGCCACGGCCGCCGCCAGGCTCGACGTCACGCTCGCGAAGATCAGCTCCCGGGATTCGCTGAGCATGCGATCCCGGTGCTCCAGCTCGAATGGCAGCAGGTCCCGAAGCCGCGCCACCATCGAAGCGCCGTCGCGATAAAAATAAAACATCGCCAGGATCGTCACACCGAGGTGGAAGAAGAACACCGCTGCGTTCTTGAGGATGATGCCGAGCTTCCCAGCCACGAATCCTGCGGCCACGGCGCCGTAGCGCTGCAACGTTTCGCCAAGGTCCTCCGACCCCGCATCCGGAAAACGCTCCTGGATGGCGGACCAAAGCTTGTCGAGCCTGGTATAGCTGCCGATCGCCGCCTGGAACTGAAATTCCTGCACCGCGCTCACGCCCTGCTTCACGAACGCCACCATCACGAACAGCACCGGAACGATCAGGATCAGCGTCACCGCCGCCGTGCAGGCGATTGCCGCGCGCGTTGTTCCCCATTTACGCGATAGCCAATCGAACACCGGGTAAGACACGACTACCAGCACCGCGGCCCACGCCAGCGGTACCAGAAACGGCGCGAACACCAGAAACGCGAGGTACAGCAGCAGCACCACGATGCCGTAGAACAGCGCCGTCCCCAGCCGCTTCTGCGAACTCTGTTCCGTAGTCACGTCGCCTCATTCAGATGCTGCAAACCACATGACAGATAGTGGCAATCCGAGTCTTTGTCAATCATCCTCTGCTTTTCTGCGCGAACTCCATGCCTCCTCAGTGTTCTCTGTGTTGAATTCGGAGTTTAAACCGGCGAGAACGAGCCACGAAGAACCCCGATGCTATAATCCGTTTGGTTGTGAATCGTGACGCCGCAATGACCAAATCCGCTTGCCCGCATAAGCGTACCCAGCTGATCGCCGAGGACAAAGACGCCAAATACGTCGAATGTCTGGACTGCGGCGAAATCCTGGAATCCGCTGAAATAGAAAAAGTGGAAAAAAAGGACCCGCCCGGCTTCGACGAATCGCTTTCCGACGCCTGAACCTGCGAAGGCGTACCCATGCCGAATCACTCGCGCCCTGTCGGCCCGCCCTCGTAATCCGGTATCACTGGCTAATACGCACAATTTGGGTTACGCTCTCCGCCTAAAGGTTTCACCCACTGTCTGACTAAAATGTTGTTCAAGACTTTCAGCGCCGCCGTCTTTGGTATCGATGCCTACCTCGTCGAAGTCGAGGTCGATATCGGCCCAGGCGAACCCGGCAAGTTCAACGTTGTCGGCCTGCCCGACAATGCCGTCCGCGAAAGCCGCGAACGCATCAAAGCCGCCCTCCGCAATTGCGGGTTTGACTACCCCGCCTACCAGGTCGTTACCGTAAATCTCGCACCGGCTGATATCCGCAAGGAAGGTTCGGCCTTCGATCTTCCGATGGCGCTCGGCCTGATTGGAAGCCAGGGCGCATTCTTCGGCAAGCAGCTCGATCAATTTGTATTCCTCGGCGAACTCTCGCTCGATGGCAGCGTCCGCTCGGTTCGCGGCGCGCTCTCGGCGGCGCTGGCCGCGCGCGAACGCGGCATCAGGAATCTCGTGGTGCCCGAAGCCAACGCCCGCGAAGCCGCCGTCGTCGAGGGCACCTGCGTCTTCGGCGTGAAGTCACTTCCGCAAGCCGTCGATCTGATGAACGCGCCGGAATCGTTCAGGCCGGTGCAAGTCGATACATCACCGATGCTTGTCGAAGCAGGCCAGTACGCCGTCGACCTGCGCGACGTGCGCGGCCAACTCTCCGCCAAGCGCGCCCTGGAAGTTTCCTGCGCCGGCAGCCACAACATTCTGCTGATCGGACCGCCGGGCGCCGGAAAGACGATGCTCGCCAAGCGCATTCCGACGATCCTGCCGCCGCTTTCGCTGGCCGAAGCCATCGAAACCACGCGGATCCACAGTGTCGCGGGCGTACTCGAGGAATCGCGCGGTCTGGTGGGCGTGCGTCCCTTTCGCTCGCCGCACCATACCATCAGCGACGCGGGCCTGATCGGCGGCGGCGCGATTCCGCGGCCCGGTGAAGTGTCGCTCGGGCATAACGGAGTGCTGTTCCTCGACGAGCTACCCGAATTTCAGCGCAACGTGCTCGAAGTGATGCGCCAGCCGCTGGAAGACGGGTGCGTCACCATCGCGCGCGCCGCTACCTCGGTCAGTTTTCCTTCACGCTTCATGCTCGCCGCGGCCATGAATCCGTGCCCCTGCGGCTTTTTTGGCGACGCCACACGCGAATGCCATTGCTCGCCGCCGCAGATCCAGCGCTACGTCTCGAAAATATCCGGCCCGCTGCTCGATCGCATCGATATCCATATCGAAGTTCCCGCTGTGAAATACAAAGAGCTGCGCGGCGATGCCGAAATCGAATGTTCGGCCTGCGTGCGCCAGCGGGTTCTGCGCGCCCGCCAGATTCAAGCCGAGCGCTATAAGGACGAAAAAGGCCTTTACGCCAACGCCCAAATGCCGCCTAAGCTGATCCGCAAATACTGCGCGATTTCCGCCGACGGCGAAAAGCTGCTGGAATCCGCCATCCAGCGCCTGGGACTTTCCGCCCGCGCCCATGACCGCATCCTGAAAGTGGCGCGCACGATCGCAGACCTGGAAGCGTCACCTGGCCTTGAGCCTAAGCATCTAAGTGAAGCGATCCAATATCGGACGCTTGACCGCACGTATTGGGCTTGATCCGTTGAGTTCCAGTACGCGTGCGGCAAGGGGTCGCCGGCGCACTCGAGCCCGATTGACGCCCGGCGGCGGCTGTGGTACCCATACAGGGCATTTTTATTGGGGTTTTTCCTCTCGATTCAATGGCGGAAGCAAACCAACGGCTGGAGGTCACTCTCGATACGCAACTCGAGAGCGTGGACCTCGCGGAAAATATCGTGACGCGCGTAGCCCAGGAAGCGGGCTTCGGCGAAGACGAGCTGCACAAGCTCGGCATGGCCGTGCGCGAGGGCGTGATCAACGCCTATAACTACGGCAACTGCCAGGATAAGCGAAAGAAGATCCACCTGGCCGTGGAATTCGAGCCGGAGTCGATGGTGGTTCACATCGTCGACGAAGGGTGCGGCTTCGAGCTTTCCGACGTCGAAGATCCGCTGACGGAGGAAAACCTGCTGCGCACCTCCGGGCGCGGGATATTTCTGATGCGCGCGTTCATGGACGATCTGGCCGTTCGCAAGGGGCCGACCGGCGGTGCCGACCTCGTGATGGTCAAGAAACTGCCGCATGCAGATTCCGGCAACGGAAACTCCCAGGCGCGCTAGAATCGTTTATCGGTCCGAGGGCTTACCGTGACATTACGTGGAACATGCAGGCAGATCGACGACGTCGCAATCGTGGATTTCAGCGGCAAGATCACGCTGGGTGAAGGCAGCGCTACCCTGCGCCAGACGGTGAGAGAGCTTGTCAGCCAGGGCCAGCGCAAAATCCTGTTGAATCTCGGCGACGTCGACTACATCGATAGCTCCGGTATTGGCGAGCTGGTCGGTGCCTATACCACGGTCCGCGGCGCCAGCGGCGAGCTGAAATTGATGCAGCTTACCAAGCGCGTCAAGGATCTGATTCAGATCACGCGCCTGTTCACCGTCTTCGACGTGCAATCCGACGAAGCAGCCGCCATCATCGCCTTCAGCGCCAAAAAGTAGCTTTTCAAGTGGCACAGACACTCCTGTCTGTGCTCCGCCGACCGGGCGGCAGTAACGAGCAACAACCTATTCGCTCCAACGACTTCTGCCCGCGCGCTCAACCAAAATCACCGTCATTCTGAGCGGAGTGACCCGACGGTTTGGCGTTTCGACCCGCTCCTGCGGGTCGTCGGGTTACGCACTCGAAGAATCTCTCCCCGGCGCAACAACGAGCAACCGCCCATCGCGCCAGAGTGTTTTTGTGCATCGCCAAGACCATCCCTCCTGGCACCGCCCTATCTGGACAAGCAAAACCCACTTGTGCAAAAATCCCGCCGCCGAGGCGGTCTTGCCGTTCCTGTCGTGATACGAACCCAGCGCTGCGCGACGCCCTTCGTACCGCCGGCCGGAAGTGCGGGGACCAGAATCAGGACATCACTGCAGAGGAGTGGTCACTTTGGCTCGAGAACAGGGTGTGGTGAAGTGGTTCAATGCATCGAAGGGATTTGGCTTCATCCAGCGCCAGTCCGGAGAAGACGTCTTCGTTCACTTTTCCGCGATCCAGATGGATGGATACAAGTCGCTGAACGAAGGGCAGCTTGTGGAGTTTGAGGTTAAGCAGGGACCGAAGGGCTTTCAGGCTGAAAACGTCACCAAGGTTTAGCGCAGCTAGGATCCAGCGGCCCCGTTTCCACGACGAGACGGGGCTTTTTTGCGCGCGACGCCGCACGCGTGGCCGTTCGGTCCGCGGCTGTGAAAATTCGTGCGAAGGGCGGATTGTGTTACGATTCTCTACCGGCGAATTCATTCAGGAGCAATAGTTTGGCGCATATTTCCCGCAAAGAGCTGAAAAAGGACGAGGTGCGCGATACGTTCGAGCGCGGCGCCGAAGCCGTCCTTTCTCACCAGCAAATGTCCCTTTACATATTGATCGCTGCAGTCTTGATCGCCGCGGGAATTTTCGGCTGGCGGACATATACGCAGCGGCAGACGGTGAAGGCGGCGGCCGGTTTTGACGACGCCATGAAGATTTTCCAGGCGCCCATCGGGGCTGCGCTGGCGGAGGGCGAGCCGGCGTATACGGACCCGGTGAAAAAATTCACCGACGCCGAGCAGAAATTCTCGGACGTGGCGGCTAAATATCCCCATACGCGTCCGGGAGAACTCTCCCGTTACTACGTCGCGTTGAGCTTCGAGAAGCTGGACAAGAACGCTGAAGCCAAAGCGGCGCTGAATGGCTTGACGGGCAGCAGTGACGACGAAGTCGCGGCGCTCGCGAAATTCGAGCTGGCCGGGCTGGACGATCGGACCGGCGATAGCGCGAACGCCGAGAAGCTCTACAAAGCGCTGATCGACAAATCCAGCGTGCTGGTGCCGAAAGGCGTGGTGATGCTGGCGCTGGCGCAGCATTATGCTGCGAAAGATCCGGCGCAGGCTGCCAAGCTTTTCAATCAGATCAAATCCGACTACCCCGATACGCCGATTGCCGAGCAGGCCGACCAAGCCTTGGCGCTTTTACCCGGCAAATCCTGATCTCCGAGATTCCCAGTCTCCCGATTGGCGCGTCTGAAGCGTTACTCGCCCGGGAAATTTTTCGCTCTGCACGATCAAAAGATAGAAGAATGGCGCTTGTCCCTTTCTTGTACCAAAGGACAGGCGAAATCCACGCCGCAATCTGCCAATGTGAATACGACGCAGGCAGTTCCCGTCCGCTCCGCGGGCCGGAGCCGTAAGCTCTTTGACAACTGAATAGCATTCAAAAGGGCGAAAACGCTGTGCCAAGCGAGCCCTACTCGCGACCTAAGCCACGAGAAGGTTTCGTAGCAGCACAGCTTCTTGGCACCCTTCAACGACCCATCTGGATCGCACGCCCTCTCCACATTTAGCTAACTCACGATCCCACCGCGGAAGCGTTGGGCTCCGTTCCGAAGAAAAGCTCCCGGAACGAGATCCGGCTTTAGCCGCGGCCGGCACCCAGGGTGAGGCCGTTTCTAATCGACAATGAGAACGAATAGAAATCGCTGCAATATGCAGAAAACAAAGAACCGGTGCACAATCTAATCGACAATTTTTTAGGGGGGTAAGCCGCATATTTCGGCGAGACTATCTGCGGCGGCGGGAGGTCGAATCCGCTCCCGAAGACCTCGGGGCCGCCATTTGATAGCTGCCTTTTACGAGATCGCGGATTTCGATCCAATTGAGTCGAGCGGCGTGGACGCGCAGCGTGATCCATCCGTACTTACCGATGTAGGGTGTGCGGAAGAATCGTGGATCCGCGAGAAAGAGTCCCTGCATTGCCTTCCCGACGTTGACGCAGATTCCGAGTTCGCCTTTGTAGGTTTCCAGCACGGCGAAGATTTTTCCGCCACGCACGCGGAACGTTGGATGGCCGAAGCTGACAGACTCCTCCGCGCCGGGCAGCGCGAGGCACACCCGTCTCAGCTTCTTCAGGACTCCCCCTTCCAAAAGCATTGGCGGGATCATACAGGAAATGCAATCGCGGTAGAATAGTTGCAATGCCGCTGGAGACTTTCGCGATGGACGTGGGGCAAACGCGCGGGCGGCGCTATTCCGAGCCGCCGCACCCCTACCGTAATGAATACGCGCGAGACCGCGATCGCGTGGTCCATTCCCGGGCGTTTCGCAGGCTCGAAGCGAAAACGCAGGTGTTCACCGTGCGCTTTTCGGATCATTTCCGCAATCGGCTGACGCACACGCTGGAAGTAGCGCAGATCGCGCGCACGGTGGCCGGCGCGCTGTGCGTGAATACCGATCTCGCCGAGGCGCTGGCGCTGGTTCACGATATCGGCCACCCGCCTTTCGGCCACGCGGGAGAAAAAAAACTCGACGAGCGGATGCGGGAGCACGGCGACCGCTTCGATCACAATCTGCACGCGCTGCGAATCGTCGAGCAGTTCGAGCAGCGCTACCTGGACTTTCCTGGACTGAACCTGACGTTCGAGGTGCGCGAAGGAATCGTGAAACATTCGCGGGATTACCACGCCGCGGAATATCCCGCGCTCGCCGAATACCTGCTCGACCAGCGGCCGCCGCTCGAAGCGCAGCTGATCGACCTGGTGGACGAGATTGCTTACAACACCGCGGACCTGGACGACGCGTTCGAGGCGCGAGTGATCGATTTCGATCAGCTGCAGGCAGAGGTGCCGATTTTCGCAGTTGCCTACGAGCAAGTGCAGCGAGGGTATCCGCAGGGGGCTCGCAAGTTGAAATTCAACGAGGCGCTGAAGCGAGTGCTCGATCGATTGGCGACGGATTTGATTGAGACCACGCAGCGGCGGGTGCAGGAAAGCGGAGCGCGGTCCGTCGAAGATATTCGGCAGGCGCCGAAGAGGCTGGTTGGATTTTCGGCGGAAGTGGCCGAGGAAGACGCGCAGTTGAAGCGCTACCTAATGACGCGGGTTTATTCGCAACCGGCGATTGCTGAGGATCGGTCGCGGTTGGTTGAGGCACTGGATTCGCTATTTGGATTTTTTCTGGCGCATCCGGAGCGGATGCCGAAATATCACGCGGACCTGGTGAAGACTGAGCCGCTGCACCGGGTGGTGTGCGATTACATTGCGGGGATGACGGATCATTTTCTGCTGCGGCAGTGCCATGAGTTGTTGGGGACGGCGCCGGAGCCGGAGACGAGTTAATCAAAGCGGTTTTTGCCCCCGTCGCGCGCGCGTCGTTTGTCATGCAGAGAACGCAAGAGCTTACTCAGGCGTGTCTGCGCCACTGTTTGTCTGGTGTCGGGGCGGACACCTTGTCGGGGGGCTTTCTTGACAAGATGGGCGGTGGACATATAATGAGCTTGCGTTCGGGAAAACCGGGGAAAATTCAATGTTTCTGGATGTGAATGAACTTGCCGTCCGTAAGACTCGCATCCGGAAAAGCTACGCTCCGGGTACGCTGGACTTTCATTCCGGTGAATTCCGCCAGGTCGAACCCCTCGAAGTACGTGCTACTGCGGAACTTATCGAAGGGCAAATTCGCGTGGTCGGAAACCTTCACACTCGCGTCGAGCTCGTGTGCGCGCGGTGCCTGGACACGGTAATCGAGGAAATTAGCCGCGATTTCGATCTTTTTTACCGCCCCATGACGACGATTGGGCGCGACGACGAACTCCAATTGAATCTGGACGATACGGACACGGCTTTTTTCGAGGGCGACGGACTGTTCCTGGCGGATATCCTGGCCGAGCAGGTGAATTTGGCTCTGCCTATGAAGGTGATCTGCTCGAGCGATTGCCGTGGCCTGTGCCCCCACTGCGGCGCAAACTTGAATAACGAGGAGTGCCGCTGCGAAAAGAACGGCAGCGATCCCCGCATGGCCCCGCTGGCGCGGATCAAGCAGGACTGGTTCAAAAAGCAATAAACCGCTACACTATATACTTCCATTTAAGGCCCTGTGTGATACAGGCCTGTTTAGAGGAGCAACAATGCCCAATCCAAAGCGACGACACTCGAAGCGACGCACTTCGACTCGCCGCGCGCACGATCATCTGACGATTCCGACGCTGTCCGAGTGTCCCCACTGCCACGAAAAGAAGCTGCCCCACCGGGCATGCCCGAAGTGCGGTTATTACAAGGGCCGCGAAGTGATTGACACCGCGGCGAAGTCGGCCTAAGTTTCCCTCGCCTGCCATACCAAGCTGGCACTGCCATGACCACAATTGCCCTGGATGCGATGGGGGGCGACCATGCGCCTCGAGTAGAGGTCGAAGGAGCAATCCTTGCTGCGCGCGAGCTGGGAGTGCGCGTGATTCTGGTGGGGCAGGAATCAGCGGTGCGGGGAGAGCTCGGACGGCATAAGTCGGACGGATTGCCGATCGACGTAGTGAATGCGACCGACGTTATCACCATGACGGATTCGCCCTCGCATGCGTTCCGGCGGAAGAAAGAAAGCTCGCTGCACGTAGCTGCCCGGCTGGTGCGCGACGGGCAGGCGGATGCCCTGGTGAGCGCGGGGAACACGGGTGCGGTAATGACGGTGGCGCGTTTCGTGATTGGGACACTGCCATCGGTGGACCGACCGGCGCTGGCTGCGGCGTTCCCGAACATGAAGGAAAAGATTTCGGTAATTTTGGATGTGGGCGCGAACGTGGATTCCAAGCCCGCGCAGATCGAGCAATTCGCGGTGATGGGCGAAATTTATTATCGCGCCATCTGGGGAGTGAAGCGGCCGCGCATCGCGCTGCTTTCGATCGGCGAGGAAGAAGCCAAGGGCAACGAGCTGACAAAGGAAGCGGCGGTGCGGCTAAAGAATCTGCCGCTGAATTTCGTGGGGAACGTCGAGGGCCGGGATGTGTTCCGCGGGAACGTCGACGTGGTGGTCTGCGACGGATTTATCGGGAACATAGCGCTGAAGCTGAGCGAAGGCCTCGTGGAGCATATCGGGGGAATGTTGAAGAAGGCGATCAAGAGCAGCCTGACTTCGAAGATCGGGTACGCGCTTTCCAAGAGCGCATTCGATGATTTTCGCAAGCGCACGGATTATTCCGAGACCGGCGGCGCACCGCTGCTTGGCGTGCGCGGCATCACCGTGATCGGACACGGGCGCTCGAATCCAAATGCTATCAAGAATGCGATTCGCGTGGCGGCGGAGCTGTGCCGTTCACGTGTGAATGAAAAAATCGAGCAGGAGCTGTCGTCCGCTGCCGCCGCAGTCCCCGCCCGCGGCTGACTGAACCCGGAAGGAATCCGCCATCACTATGAGCAAGCTTGCGTTTCTTTTTCCGGGCCAGAACTCGCAGTATCCAGGAATGGGCAAGGATCTCGCCGAAAAATTTCCGGAATCTCGCGCGGTGTTCGACGAGGCCGATGCGGCGCTCGGGTTTTCCTTGTCGAGGATGTGTTTTGAGGGCACGGAAGAGGAACTGAAGCTCACCGAGAATACCCAGCCGGCGATTTTGACCGTCTCCGTGGCAGCGTATCGGGCGCTGGCGGCGCGCGGCGTGCAGCCGGATTACGCGGCGGGGCACAGCCTGGGTGAGTATTCGGCGCTGGTGGCGGCTGGAGCGCTGGAATTTAGAGATGCGGTGAAGCTGGTGCGCCAGCGCGGGCGGTATATGCAGGCGGCGGTGCCAGCCGGCGGGGGAGCCATGGCGGCGATTCTGGGATTATCGCCGGCGGATGTGGCGGAAGTTTGCAAGAAGGCGGCGGAGGGCGATGTGGTGTCGCCCGCAAATATGAATTCGCCGGAGCAGACCGTGATTGCGGGGAGCACGGCGGCGGTGAAGCGCGCC
This sequence comes from uncultured Acidobacteriota bacterium, assembly GCA_963800535.1. Classification (GTDB taxonomy): domain Bacteria; phylum Acidobacteriota; class Terriglobia; order Acidiferrales; family UBA7541; genus Palsa-295. Next base: position 430,039 of record CAWDBK010000009.1, on the reverse strand, counting down.
GTGGAGACGGCATCGCAGGCAGGAGCGAAGCGGACAGTGATGCTAACGGTGTCCGCGCCGTTTCACTGCTCGATGCTTTCGCCGGCGCAAGAACGTCTGGATCCGGATTTGCGCGCGGCCAAGTTCAACGCGATGAGATTTCCGGTAATTACGAACGTGGACGCGGAAGCGGTGATTCTGGGGGATGAGGCACGGGAATCGCTAATCCGGCAGGTGACGATGCCGGTGCGCTGGCTGGAATCGGTGCGAGAGATGATCGAGTTGGGCGTGAATATTTTCGTGGAAGTGGGGCCGGGGAAGGTGCTGGCCGGATTGATGCGGCAGATCGATCGTTCGGTGCGCGTGTTGAATGTGGAGGACAGCGCGACGCTGCAATCGACAATCGAGAAGATCACGCAGGCGCGCGCGGAAACGCCGGAGAGTTAGCCGAATGTTTTCATTGAAGGACAAGGTGGCGCTGGTTACGGGTGCGTCGCAGGGGATTGGGCGGGCGACGGCGCTGGCGCTGGCGGAGGCTGGCGCGAAAGTGGCTGTGGCGGCGCGGTCGGCGGACAAGTTGGCGTCGCTGGTTTCCGAGATTGAGGGCCAGGGCGGTGAAGGGCTGGCGGTCACGATGGATGTGGCCGATGCGGCGCAGGTCAAGGCGGGATTTCAGCAGGTGCTGGCGAAGTTCGGCCGGCTCGACATCCTGGTGAATAATGCGGCCATCACACGCGATACGCTGGCGCTGCGGATGAAGCTGGAGGATTGGGACGCGGTGCTGCGGACGAATCTGACGGGCGCCTATCTGTGCGTACAACAGGCGTTGGGGGCGATGTTGAAGCAGCGGTCGGGGCGGATTATTAACTTGTCGTCGGTGGTTGCCGAGACTGGGAATGCGGGGCAGGCGAATTACGTCGCGTCGAAGGCAGGGTTGATTGGACTGACGCGGGCCATTGCAGTCGAAGTAGCATCGCGCAGCATCACGGTAAATGCCGTGGCGCCCGGATTCATCGAGACGCCGATGACCGAGCCGCTGTCGCAGGAATTGAAAGATAAAATGAAGTCCATGATTCCGCTCGGCCGCTTCGGTTTGGACCGTGAGATTGCGACGGCGATCGTGTTCCTGGCCAGCGATGAGGCCGGATACATTACCGGGCAGGTGCTTGAGGTGAACGGCGGCATGCACGCGGGCTAGGCAGCGGACCGCACCAAAGCGCTGCTGTTGCATTCCATTATCGCCGCGCGTAAGGTTGACCGGGCGAAAGGCCCCGCATAGAATGGCTTGGACGATTGGGGCGCAACTCTCCTGCGTGCTGCCCAAGGTTCCAGATTGCCGACATCGGAGGAAACATCAGAATGGCCAGCGTCGAAGAACGCGTGAAGCAGATTATTGTCGAGCAGCTCGGTGTGGATGAGGGCGAAGTGACTCCCAGCGCTTCGTTCGTGGACGACCTTGGCGCCGATTCGCTCGATACAGTCGAGCTGGTGATGGCGTTCGAGGAGGCGTTCGGTATCGAAATTCCGGATGAGGATGCCGAGAAGATTGCCACGGTGAAGGACGCGAACGAGTACATCGAGAAGCATTCCAAGGGGAAGTAGGCAGTCCCGCCGGATCGTCCTATCCCGAACAGGAGAAGTTTTCGTTGAACCGCCGAGTCGTAGTGACGGGCGTTGGACTGGTATGCGGGTGCGGCATTGGGACCGAGGAAGTGTGGCGCAACCTGCTGGCCGGAAAGAGCGGCATCGGTCCGGTGACGCACTTCGACGTCTCGGCATTCGACTGCCGCATCGCCGGCGAAGTGAAGAACTTCGAGCCGCTGAACTGGATCGAAAAAAAAGAGCTGAAGAAGATGGGCCGGTTTATTCAGCTCGCCATGGCCGCTTCCGATTTCGCCATGCGCATGGCCGGACTTGAAATCACGCCGGAAATCGCGGATGCCGCGGGCGTTTACATCGGATCGGGCATCGGCGCTTTCGACGTGATCGAGCGCGAGCACTCCAAATACCTGAACGGCGGTCCCGGCAAGATCTCCCCATTTTTCATTCCCTCGGCGATCGTGAATCTGGCTGCAGGCAACGTCTCCATCCGCTATGCGGCCAAAGGGCCCAACTCGGCTACCGCGACCGCCTGTTCGGCCGGAGCCCACGCGGTGGGCGACGCTTACAAGATTATCCAGCGGTGCGACGCAGAAGTGATGATCGCGGGCGGGTCGGAAGCGGCAATTACGCCGATGAGCATCGGTGGATTTGGCGCCATGCGCGCCCTATCCACGCGCAACGACGATCCGGAGCGGGCCAGCCGTCCCTTCGACGCGCAACGAGAAGGATTCGTGGTCGGCGAAGGCTCCGGGATTTTGATTTTGGAGTCGCTGGAATTCGCGCAGAGGCGCGGAGCGAAAATTATCGGCGAGATTACTGGTTACGGCATGTCGGGTGACGCGTATCACATCACGCAGCCGGCCGAGGGCGGGGATGGCGGCTATCGTTCGTCGCTGGCGGCGATCAAAGACGCGAAGATTACGCCGGACGACGTGGGATACGTGAACGCGCACGGGACTTCGACGCCGATGGGCGACGCGATCGAGACGGCCGCGCTCAAGCGCGTGTTCGGCGAGCGCGCCAAGAAAGTGCCGATTAGCTCGACGAAATCGATGACCGGACACCTGCTGGGCGGAGCAGGCGGTCTGGAGGCGGGCATTAGCGTCCTGGCGCTGCGCGACCAGATTCTTCCGCCGACGATCAACCAGGAAACTCCCGATCCAGCTTGCGATCTCGATTACGTTCCCAACAGGGCGCGGAAGGCGGAGGTGGTGTACGCGCTTTCGAATTCGTTCGGATTCGGTGGCACGAATGCGTCGCTGCTTTTCAAACGTTGGGATGGGAATTAGGGATCGAAGCGGGATGCCGCGCTCAAAGCCGCGGCCCTACGTTTAAGTCTTTAAACCCTTGGGACCGCAGAGAAAGGCATCTGAGTGAAGATCGGCGTTTGCGTCAAGCAGGTTCCCGCCAAAGACGCTCCTCTTGCCATTGCCGATGCCTCGGCGTGGATACGCGAATCCGACATTGGATTTGAGACTAACGAGCCGGACGGGTTTGCGCTCGAAGAAGCGCTGCGCCTGAAGGAAAAGCACGGCGGCGAAGTAGTGGCAATTTCGATGGGTCCGGAGCGCGCGAAGCAGGCCATCAAGGAAGCGCTGGCGAAGGGCGCCGAGCGCGGGATTCATGTGGCCGACAACGAATTCTACAAGCTCGATCCGCTTACTTCCGCGCGTTCGCTGGCCGCCGCCATCAAAAAAGAAAACTTCGATTTAATCCTGACCGGATTGCAGAGCGAGGATCAGGGATTCGGGCAGACCGGCGTGCTGCTGGCGGAACTGCTGGGCCGTCCGCACGCGACGATCATCATGGCGATCGAAGTGAACGATGGGCACATGAAATTGAAGCGCGAGCTTGAGGCGGGCTGGTTTCAGTGGGTGGAATTGCCGCTGCCCGCGGTGATCACGATTCAGTCGGGCATCAACAAGCCACGCTATGCGACGCTGAAGGGCATCATGGCGGCGAAGAAAAAAGAAATTGCGACGGTGGAGCGGGCGTCGCTGGGCGTGGCGGATGCCGGGACGCAACGGGTGGAGCGAATTTACGTGCCGCAGAAAACGAAGAAGACGGAGTTTATTACGGGTTCGCCGAAAGAGGCCGCGGCGAAGCTGATTGAGAAGCTGCGGCATGGGGCGCGGGTTCTTTAGGCCGATGAAAATTCTACTGATTACCGAGCAGCGGGACGCGAAGTGGAATAAGGTGAGCTTCGAGACGCTGGCGGCTGCGCAGATGATTGCCGGGCAGGAGAAGGCGACTGTTTCGGGCGCCGTGGTCGGAAAACGCGTCGCAGCGCTGGCGGATGAGTTGGCAGGCTACCAGCTGGATGAGGTGCTGCTGGTCGAGCACGATTTGCTGGAGCAATACACGCCCGATGCGTTTTCGATCGCGCTGCGTCAAGTAATCGAATCCACGAAGCCCGATCTGGTGCTGCTGCCACACACATATCAGGTGCGCGATTTTGCGCCGAAGCTTGCGGCCTCCATGGGCAAGGCGATGATCGGCGACTGCGTGGGGCACCGGCATGAGAACGGCAAGTCGATTTTCGTGCGGCAGATGTTTCAGGGGCGCACAGCGGCGGACGTGGTGTTCACCGGCGAGCCGCCATGGGTGGCCTCGTTTCAAGCGGGAGCGTTTCGCGCGGACCTGGCCTCGAAGCATGCGAGCGGCAAAGCTCCAGTGAAGCCGGTGAGCGTGGAATTGAAGCCGGAGCAGATTCGCACGAAGCCGCTGGAGCTTTTCCGCGAGGCGAAGCAGGCAGTGGACCTGACGCAGGCGCCTGTGCTGGTGTCCGTGGGCCGCGGAATCAAGGGGCCGGAAAATATTCCCATGGCGGAAAAGCTGGCCAAGCTGATGGGCGGGGAAATTTCCGCGTCGCGGCCGATTTGCGACGAAGGTTGGCTGCCGATGGACCGGCAGATCGGGAGCTCGGGACAGACCGTGGTGCCGAAGCTGTACCTCGCACTCGGAATCAGCGGCGCGATCCAGCACGTGGTGGGCATGAAAGGCTCGCGGACGATCGCGGCGATCAACAAGGACGCGAACGCGCCGATTTTCGAAGTGGCGGATTATGGGATCGTCGGGGATCTTTTCGAGATTGTGCCCGCGATGATTGAAGAGTTGGAAAAGTCCAAGGCCGGCTAGGCGTTCTTCAGTTTCAGCCTGCCTTTATTTTCTTCGAGGAAACTCCGCAGATCTTCCGATTTGTCCAGCAGGCGAATCCACTGTTCGTAATACAGAGTGACGGGGAACCGGCCCAGGCCGTAAACGCTGACACCGCCCTTTTCGCCGACACGGAATTCGAGGCTACCCTTCGCGCGCGAGCCAGACTGCTTTTCAAGCTCGGCGATGCGTGCGAGCAATTCTTCTTTGGTTGGTTCGGCCATGTGTGCGCTCCAGAAAAATTCTAGTGAGTGGATGATAGCAGGTTGGGATGGCCGTGGCGAATTCGCCTCAGCTCGTCAATTGCGCGTACGCCCAGATTCGGCTCCAACCTCAACACTGAGCGCACAAGATTCACCGAGACGAGCTGCGGCTCGCCGCAGACTGCGGAGAATTGCGGGAGTTCGATGAGTCAGTCGCGGTAGACGAATTCGAGCTCGACGCCGGCGACTGAGATTACATCTCCGGATGACAGCGCTGTCGGGTGCGTGATCGGCACGCCGTTCACGGTCGGCGTTTTGTCGGCTGCACCGATGACGTAGGATTTGTCGTCGCGTCGCGTGATCTGCACCGCCGCTTTGGGCTTGAACCAGCCCATGAGTCTCACTGTGGCCAGGCTAGACTTGCCGACCACGGTAAGTTTGTCATTGAGCGCGTATTCGGTGCGATCGGTCCTGCCTTTGCGAACGATCAGCGTGCCGACCTTGACGCGCGATGGAGCCACTTGCGCGCTTTCGCCGACGGAAGCGACCTTTTGCAAGAATTCGCGGCGTTCTTTGGTATCGAGCATGACTGTTTCGTTGATTTTCGGCGCCGCAGGTTTCGCGGCGACACCGTCCGCGGGAGCGAAACCGTCGAGCTCCTTCGATTCCGACACCACGATCGTGTGCTTGCCGATGCCGACGGAATCGCCGGGCTTGAGCGTCACCATCTTCACGCGCTGCCCGTTGACGAATGTGCCGTTCATACTGCCGAAGTCTTCGAGCATCAGGCGGCCCTCTTCGTTGAACACGCGGGCGTGGTAGTGCGAGACGGCGGGGTTGTCAATCACCAGGCCGTTTTCGGGGGACCGGCCGATGCTCACCTCGCGCGAGCCGACCGACACTTCATTCAGCACCGAGCTTTCAAACTTCAGAACCAGCTTTGGCATTTCCGTCCTCCGAGTATCAAATTCTCTCGAACTCGTCCGATATTTCGCGCCGGCGCTAGGCCGACTTGCTGAACCATTTCGCGATGCGCGCGAGCGCACCCTGCCGCTTGGCTACGCAGCGAAGCACGATCACGGTGACGTTATCTCCGCCTCCGGCCTGCTTGGCGAGTTCGACCAGCTCGTCGGCCGCATCATTCGGGCTACCGTAATCATCCAGGACGGCGGCGATCTGCGCGTCGGAAAGCTCGCGCGTCAGGCCGTCGGAGCAAAGCAGCACCGTGTCCCCTTCCAGCAGCGGCACCTCGGCCAGGTCGACTTCTACTTCGGGATCGACTCCCAGCGCGCGGATCAGCACGTTCTGCATGGTGCTGGCATCGGCTTCGGCCTGGGTCATCTTGCCGCTGCGCACCTGCTCGGCGACGAAAGAGTGGTCGTTGGTCAGCTGCTCGAGCTTTCCGGCGCGCAGGCGGTAGAGGCGACTGTCGCCCACATGCGCCACGCTCATGCGATGATCGGTGCAATGCACGGCGACGATCGTCGCGCCCATGCCGCGATGCCCGGCGCCGTTTTGCGCCGCGCGGTACACCTCGTCGTTCGCGAATCGAACTGCGCTGGCCAGGCGATTGGACGATGCCGAAACGCTTTCCACGCGGTCGCCATTGAGGGGCAGGTCCGGATTGGAATCGGACTCGCGGCACTGCTCCACCACCGCGTCCACGGCCATGCGGCTGGCCACTTCGCCGGCTTCCAGCCCGCCCATGCCGTCCGATAGAACGAAAAGATTCTTCTCCGGCACGATGCGGTAGCTGTCTTCATTGTTCTCGCGGACGCATCCTACGTCGCTGCGCGCCCCGAATTTCATCTCCGTGGTCATTCCGTCGAGCCTCCGAAATCTAGTTGCTTGGATTCCGTTGAGTGCCCAAAGGGTTTTTTATCAATCGCACATCGGAGAAGCCCTGCGTCTTGAGGTAATCCATGGCGCTTTCGACACGGTCGGCGTCGTAGGGTCCGGTGACGACGATATAGATCTCGCCGCTAAGCGCCCGGCGCGGCACGACGGTCACCGAAAGGCCGAGATCCTGAATTTTCTTGGCCACGCTCTGCGCGCGTTCTTCGCGTTCGAAGCGGCCTACCCACAGGTAACTGGGAGTGTTGTCGTTCACCGGAGGCTGCGTGACGGGTTCGTTCTCACCGAAGGCTTCGCTGGCGCGACGAGGTTTCGATTTCGGCGCAGGAGCAGAATCGGCATCCTGTTTCCTGGCTGCGGCGGATTCGTGCGAAGCGGCTGGCCTGGCTGAGGCTGGAGCCGGTGAATCGGAATTTGCTTCGGCGGATTTGTCGGTGCTGGCGTCGGCCTTTGACTCAGATTTCGCATCCGGTGCGGAAGCGCCTGTAGCTGGAGCGGAAGATGCCGGCTCCGACGAGGCGGCGGATCCGTTCGCGGCGAAATCGAGCGCGAAATCCGGAGGCGCAGGCGTCTTGGGCGCGGCCGGTGGCATGAGATTGATCATTGCTTGGGCCGTGGGATAGTACAGCCAGCCGGCATAGCCGCCGATCGCGAGCAGGCAGATCAGTAATACCCACGTGACAGGAGAGCTTCGCTTTGGCTCGGGAGCAGCCGCAAGCGCGGGATGCAGCACGGGCGCGTGGCTCGAGTGATTCAGCTTGTAATTCACCGCGGGCTGCGGAAGGGCCGGCGCCAGCGGAGAGCGCAACGCGGCTTCCAGCTCTGGGATCGATTGAAAACGCTTCGCGGGATCTTTTTCGAGGCATTTCAGAATCGCCCGCTCGATCGGCACTGGAACCATCGGCTCGATCTCGTGCGGAGGGATTGGCGATTCGCGCATTTGCTTCAGCGCGACGGCCACGGCGTTTTCCGCCTGGAAGGCCTGGGCCCCGGTGAAAATTTCATAGAGGATCAAGCCCAGCGAATAAATGTCCGTGCGGTAGTCGACGGCCTTGCCGCCGACCTGCTCGGGCGCCATGTACGCGGGGGTGCCGACCATCGAGCCGGTGAGCCGCGTGACGGCTTCCATCGACCGCGCGATGCCGAAGTCCATGATCTTGACGTTGCCCTGCGCGTCGATCATCACGTTTTCGGGCTTCAGGTCGCGGTGCACGATGCCCTGCGCGTGCGCTTCCTTCAGTCCGGAGCAAATCTGTCCAGCGATGTCGACCGCTTTCCGCGCGGGGAGTCCGCCGAAGCGGTTGAGCACCGATCGCAGGCTTTCACCCTCGACAAATTCCATCGAGGTATACGCTACAGGTCCGATGCGGTTGAATTCGTGGACGCGGCAGACGTTCTTGTGCGTGATTTTGCGCGCGAAGAGGAGCTCGTTCTTGAATCGCTCGATCATGGTTTGATCGGAAGCGATTTCCGGCTTCAGTAGCTTGAGCGCCACCACCTCGCGCGTTTCGCGGTCACGCGCCCGGTAGACGTTTCCCATGCTGCCGTGGCCGGCCTCGCCGAGAATTTCGTAACGCTGCGAAAGCGCCGCGAGCGATGCGGGGCTGAGCGTGCCCATGGCTTCGGAATCCGTTTTGCGCTGCTCCGGGATCACGGCGTTCGCATCAGGGACGTCTGAAAGCAGCAGCGTCTTCTGCAGCTCGACGGGGCTGCGCATGTCACCGGGACGGGGGGTGGCAGCGTTCGGTTTGGTGGCGTCAGCCATGTTTCTCCATCTTTAGAATAGGCGAGAAGCTGTCAGACGGAGTCAGTTCACGAAGCAGGTGTGAGGAAAGAGTATCCTGTCTTCCCTAAGCCCATGGAACGAAGTAGTTTACAGCGACTGGGCCGTACTGGCCGAAAGGCCAGTTCTCAGCGGCCGCGATTTAAGCCCATAATGTGTTGCCGCGAGGCTTCGACGTGCATCAGAATGAAATTACGGGCGGCAACTATAAATACTCGTAGGACTTGGAGATTCAATTGAAGATATCGGTGATCGGGACGGGATACGTGGGATTGGTGACAGGAGCCTGCCTGGCAGGTATCGGGCACGACGTAATGTGCACAGATAGCGACGCGAGCAAGATCGAAATGCTCGAAGCCGGCGGCATGCCCATCTACGAGCCCGGGCTCGAAAATGTGATCCCCAAGGCCCGCAAAGATGGTCGCCTGAGCTTTAAGGCGAGCCAGGCGGAGGCCGTCGCTTTCGGCGACGCGTTCTTCATCTGCGTGGGTACCCCACCGCTTCCGAATGGCGATGCGGATCTCAGCGCGATCGACCATGTGGCGCGCGTGATAGCCACCGAGGCGCGGACTTCGAAGCTTGTGGTCGAGAAGAGCACGGTCCCTGCGCGAACGGGCCAGGAGCTGAAGCGGGCGTTATCGGTGTACGGCCGGAAATCGGACGTGACCTTCCGGGTTGCATCGAATCCTGAGTTCCTGCGAGAAGGAACCGCGGTCGGAGATTTTCTGCATCCCGACCGAATCGTCGTGGGAGTGGAGGACGATGCGGCGGCAAAGCAAATGAAGGAAATCTACCAGCCGGTGCTGGACCGAAATTTCGATTGTCCTGTCCATACGCCGGAATGTCCCACGGGGCAGATGCCAAACTGGCTCGTTACGACGATCAACAGCGCGGAGCTGATCAAGCATGCGTCGAACTCGTTCCTGGCGCTGAAAATCTCCTACGCCAACATGGTTTCCGACCTCGCGGAAAAGCTAGGAGCAGACATCGGCGAGGTGGTCCGCGCGATGGGCATGGACCCGCGAATCGGGTCGAGTTTTCTTTCGGCCGGTTTGGGATTCGGCGGATTCTGCCTGCCGAAGGATTTGCAGGCGTTCGTGCATCTGGCGGAACGCTCGGGCGTGGATTTTTCGCTTTTGCGCGAAGTCGAAAAAATCAACAAACACCGCATCGATAATTTTTATCAAAAACTCCGTGGGGCGCTGTGGGTGATCCGCGGCAAGAAACTGGCGGTGTTCGGATTGGCATTCAAGCCAAACACAGACGACGTGCGATTTGCGCCAGCCATCGATCTAGTGAACCGGTTAATTGCGGAGGGCGCGAACATCACCGCGTACGACCCTGAGGCAATGGAGCGGGCGAAGGCGATTCTGCCGCAGATCGAATACGCGAAATCACCGTATGAAGCGGCGGCGGGGGCCGAAGCGGTCCTGATCGCCACCGAGTGGGAGCAGTTTAAGAATCTCGATTGGGAACGTGTCCGGGATTCGATGGCGCGGCCGCTGATTGTGGACGGTCGCAATTTGCTGTCACCACGCGAGATGGAAAAGCTTGGGTTCGAATACCGTTCGTTTGGGCGACCAGATTAAGCAGGTCTGCGCCTGGGGGCGCCAGTCTCAAGATTGGTGCCCCCGGGAGGAATGTGTGATGAGCAGAGGCGCTATGCTGCTGCGAAGCGAGCTCAGTTATGCCGACGCTTTTGTTGCTGCCACTTGCTTCTTAAAGAAGTCGTAGGTTATTTTCAGCCCGTCCTCCAATTTCACCTTCGGCTCCCAATTCAGGATGCGCTTCGCCTTAGTGATGTCGGGGCAGCGCTGTTTGGGATCGTCCACCGGCAGCGAATGATGCACGATCGGCGCGCTGGTGCCGACCAGAGCACGCACGCGCTCGGCGAATTCCAGAATCGTAATCTCGGAGGGGTTGCCTATGTTCGTCGGCTCGTGCTCGTTCGATTCCAGCAATCGGTAGATTCCTTCGATCAGGTCCGACACATAACAGAAGCTGCGCGTTTGCTTGCCGTCCCCGTAGACGGTGATGGGCTCACCCACCAAAGCCTGATAGAGAAAATTCGGCAGCGCTCGGCCGTCGTTGAGCCGCATCCGCGGCCCGTACGTATTGAAGATTCGCACGATGCGCGTATCCACACCGTGGTAGCGGTGATAGGCCATGGTAATCGCCTCGGCAAAGCGCTTAGCTTCGTCGTAGACACCACGCGGACCAATCGGGTTTACGTGCCCCCAATAGCTTTCCGGCTGCGGGCTCACTTCAGGATCGCCATAACATTCGGATGTCGACGCCTGCATAAATCGAGCTTTCTTAGCCATCGCCAGGCCCAGCGCGTTGTGGGTACCCAGTGCACCCACTTTCAGCGTCTGAATCGGGAACTTAAGATAGTCCGGCGGGCTCGCGGGCGACGCAAAGTGCATTACGGCGTCGACCTGCCCTTCGACGTCGAGGTATCTCGAAACGTCCTGCTGTGCGAACTTGAATCGAGAATGCGTCAGCAGATGCGCGACGTTTGAATTGGCGCCGGTGACGAGGTTATCGATGCATAGTACGTCCCATCCCTTGTCGATGAAGTAGTCGCAAAGGTGCGACCCCAGAAAACCTGCACCGCCGGTGATCACTGCTCGCACGGGAGTTCCTTTCCTGGCTGATTTGGCTTCGATCCAGCCTTCAATTATCCCCTATATCGCTCATCCATAGAAGGCGGAGAAGACTGTAGATGCGGGTTTTCTTCTGAGTTTTGTGACCATTTGAGTCTCAGGGTGCCTGATACGCCATTCCCGCCGGTCATTTCCAAACTGGAGAAACGCGAATTGTGGTCTAAATGATATGGGGAATTCATAGCAGTTTCCGGGGCAGCCGATTTACTGTCTTAAGGAGTGGCGATGGTGAAGAACGCAGGTCTCCCTTCCATATTCTGTTTCGCAATGTTGATGATGTTGCAGAGCAGCAGCTGCACGAGCTGCTCGGGCGTGCCTTCGGACTTCAATTCGGTCATTCTCCACGCGTCCTCCACCAAGCTCAGCGCCGGCCAGTCGTCCACAATCACCGCGCAGGTTCCCAAGGATTCCAGCAACGAGGGAGTGACCTGGGTTTTCACTCCGGCTTCTGGCGTGGCCGATTCGGGGACATTCACGGTGAACAGCCCCACGTCAGCGACCTATGCGGCGCCGACGACAGCGATTGGCGCTGGGTTCACGGTTTCGATTCAAGCCACATCCATCGCCTTTCCGTCGGAATCCCAGACGATCAGCATTACAGTCCAGCCGACAGCGGCTTTGACCATCACCACGACATCCCTGCCAAACGGTGTGCAAGGCCAGACTTACCCGACGACTCAATTGACGGCTAACGGCGGAGTCCCTCCCTACACATGGTCACTTTTGAGCGGCAACCTGCCGGCGGGATTGATGCTAAATGCGAATGGAACCATCACCGGGATACCGACAGCCCCCGGCGTGGATAACACATTCATCATTCAGGTTGCAGACAGCGAAACGCCGACTCCGATGACCGCCTCCACCACGGCGGGGCAATTGAGCATTACCGTAACGAACTTGCTGAGCGGAAATTACGCATTCCAACTGCAAGGATTCAACGCCGCGGGTTCATACGTCGTGGCGGGAAGCTTCGCCGCGGACGGCGTGGGCACAATTTCCGGCGGATTCGAAGACGTCGACTCAATCCAGAACGGTCCGAGTCACAGCGCGTTCACTGGCACGTTCACTCTTTTGGGAGACAATCGCGGCCAGCTCGTTTTCTCCAGCCTTGCGGGATCGCCGACATATGCTTTCTCGCTCGACTCCACGGGCGCGCACGGGCGCATCGTCGAATTCGATTCCACCGGCGTGCGCGGCTCGGGCCAGATCGAGCTGCAGAACACACCGACTTGCGCGAACAACACTTTGTCCGGTTCCGGGCAGCTAGGTGCGAATTGGGTGATCGGCGTTTCCGGCGCCACCGGGAACTTCAGCGGCGTCACGCCCGGTCCGATGGCCATGGTGGGCCGTTTCACGGCGGAGATACCGGTAAACAGCTCCACTCCGGGCGCGATCGACACGGGCGAAGTCGACATCAGTTATCCGCAACAGGTGCTCACCCAAAACTCGAACTTCTCCGGAAGCTTCGCGTTTTCGTCGCAGGCTGCGCGCTGCACGATGACGCTCAGCCAGCAGGTTTCGACGATGAACTTCGCGGTCTATCCGATTACCACGACTTCCGGATCTCTTTCCGAAGCCTTCTTGGTCGAGACGGATTCGCTGAGCGGCTCCGCGCCGTTTGTGACTGCCGGGAAAATGATTCAGCAGGTGGGCTACCCGTTCACCACGCCGAGCACCACGATGTCGGGCTCGAGCGTCGGCGGGCTTTCCGGAAACGTGATACCCAATGGTCAGAGCGCCTACCTGCCGTTTGTCGGCGTGGCACAACTCGAGTCCACAGGCGGTCAATCTTTCACGATGCAGCTTTTCGAGAACGTGGGCGGAAGCGTGTCCAGTTTCACCGGGAGCACTCTTTCCATCACTGTGGGCAATAGCGACTCGTTCGGACGATTCGATACCAATCTTATCAATCCGATTTCTCCGGTGTTCTACGTCATTGGTCCTAACGAGGCGTTCTGCATCCTCGAAAACATTGCCGCGCCCGTGCTTGGTGTCTTCGATCCGCAATCGACCGGCGGATTTACCACCTCTGCGATGGCAGGCAACTTCACGGCAGGGACTGCGGCACCCAGCACTCCCGCTACGACCGATTTCTCAGGCGTAGCCACGCTCGCGAGCACGGGAGCCACCACGGATTCGATCGCCGCTACGGAGGACATCAGCGTTTCGGGCGGGAATACCAGCGCTCAAGCGGTCACCGGCACGAATACCTTGAGCGGCAGCGGCGCGACCGACGGCACCGGGTCGGTCTCATTGACGCTGCCGCCGGGATTCACCGGGCAATCGATCGTGGTCTCGTCCACGAAGATCGTGCTGATCTCGACCACGGCGGGCGATGCGAACCCGGTTCTGATTGTGCTGGGGAATTGCGTGAGCACCTGCGGGGAAGACTGAGGTTTTCGCCGCCTCGATCCTAGTAAGCCCAGCGCATCAGCACGGCGCCGGTCGTGTAGCCCGCGCCCACGGCAATCAGCAGCACCAGATCGCCTTTGCGCAGCCGTTTCTGTTCGACCGCATCCACTAATCCCAACGGAATCGTAGCGGCCGTGGTGTTGCCGTAGCGGTCGATATTCACCAGCACTTTGGAATCATCCACACCGAGCCGCTCCTGCATCGCGCGAATGATGCGCAGGTTCGCCTGGTGCGGCACCACCAGCGCCAGATCGCGGCTGCTCAGGCCATTGCGCTCCAGGATCTGGCATGCCTGCTCGCTCATACGTTTTACCGCGTACTTGAACACCTGCTGCCCTTCCTGGTGCACGTAGTGCATGCGCTTGTCGATGGTCTCGTGCGAAGGCGGGTTCAGCGAGCCGCCGGCGGGCATATAGAGATTGCAGCCACCGGAGCCGTCGATATCGTGCACGAAATCGATAATCCCTTCGTTTTCGGAAGTGGCCGGCTCCAGCAGCACGGCCCCTGCTCCGTCGCCAAAAAGCACGCATGTCGCGCGATCCTTGAAATCGAGGATCGAGGTCATCACGTCCGCGCCGATCACAAGAACTTTCTTGTGCGTTCCGGCCCCCACGAATTGCGCGCCCACTGTCAGCGCGTAGGCAAATCCCGAGCACGCCGCGGAAATGTCAAAGCCCCACGCCTTCGTCGCGCCCAGCCGGTTCTGGATCAGGCACGCGGTCGCGGGAAAGAGCATGTCCGGCGTGACCGTGGCCACCACGATCATGTCGATTTCGTCGGCGCTCAAGCCTTTCGCAGCCAGCAGCTTTTTCGCCGCTTCCGTACCCAGGTGAGATGACGCCACGCCCTTGTCGGCGAAATGCCGCTCGCGAATGCCCGTGCGGGTGCGAATCCACTCGTCCGTGGTGTCCACCATTTTTTCGATATCCGCATTGGTGACCACGCGCGGCGGCAGATAACCATCCACGCCCGTGATTTTTGCCGCAATCCGATGACTCATCAGTTCTCCGTTGCTGTGCAAACCGTCCGATTCTATGCGTTACCGCGCTCAGGTGACAAGCAAAACACGCCTTCGCCGCATGCCCCGGAATATAGGGCGCGGGCCTTTCTTGCGCCTGGCGTGCTGAGGCATCATGGAGTCATGCTTCCGGCGGAGAAAACAAGCTGGATTTGTGAGCGCGCCCGCGCCGTCGGGTTCGATCTGTGCGGCGTGGCGCCGGTCACGCCAGCGGATCAATACGCTGAGCTGAGCCACCTGCCGGAATGGCTCGATCGCGGCTACGCCGGTGAAATGAGCTACCTTCGCGACCCGCGCCGCGCCGATCCACGCAGCGTTCTCGAAGGCGCGCGCAGCCTGATCGTCGTGGCCCTCAATTACAATTCCGGGCTGCCCGCCGCCGATTTTCCGGCCGCCTCGGCTGACGGTTCACCGCGCGGCTGGATTTCGCGGTATGCCTGGGGCGACGACTACCACGACGTGATCCAACAGCGGCTCCAATTGCTGACCGCCGAAATGCGTGTCCATTTCTCCGGCGAATTTTCCGCGCGGTCCTACTCGGACACAGGCCCGATCATCGAGCGCGTCGCTGCGAAATACGCGGGCCTCGGCTGGGTCGGCAAAAATACGCTGCTCATCAATCAGCAACTCGGCTCGTGGCTTTTTCTTGGCGTTATCCTCACAACTCTGGAACTGGAACCCGCGGTACCATCTGGAGCCGCCCCTCCTGCCGACCGCTGCGGAACCTGCACGCGCTGCCTCGACGCGTGCCCCACAGAAGCGTTTCCCGAACCCTACGTTCTCGACGCCCGCAAGTGCATCTCGTACCTCACAATCGAACTCCGCGGCGCGATTCCTGAAAATCTCCGCCCTCAAATGGGTAACGCCGTGATTGGCTGCGACATCTGCCAGGATGTCTGCCCTTGGAATCGCAGGGCGCCCGTCACACCGCTTCCCGCATTTCAGTCGCGCAAGGTTGCGGCTGGCGAAGACGAGAAGTTGCTCGCTGCACCGGAGCTCGAATGGCTCGTGTCTCTTTCGCAGCAGGAGTTCAGTGCGATTTTTCGCGGCAGCGCCGTAAAACGCGCGAAATGGCGGGGTCTGGTGCGCAACGCGTGCGTGGCGCTCGGCAATTCCCCTTTGCAGACCGGTCAACCCTCGTACACACGCATCGTGAAGTCGCTCGAGACATTGGCCTCGTCGGACGATGCGCTCATTTCCGAACACGCGCAATGGGCGCTCGCCCGATTGTCCCGGAGGGAAGCACTTGAATCCGCTCCCGATCTAGAAAAATCATCCGTTTCCAGCGACACGAACTGAAAAACGCAATAGACGCACCGTGCGGTTTTTGCGATACTTTCTCGATCGCGTGCGGAACGACATTCCTTCCGGGAATGTGCTGATTCTACTTAACACTCAGGACTGATATCCGATGAATCGAAGGAAACAAGTGATTGCTGGCGCGGCTGTAGTGCTGGTCGCGGCATTTTCCTCGTCGCTTCTGATGTCGCGGGAAAAGCCCGCCGCCGCTGCGCAAAAAGCAGCGGCTCAGGCTCCAGCGCAGAGCAACGTCGAGCGCGGCCGCTATCTGGTCGAAGACGTCGCCATGTGCGAGGAATGCCACACACCGCGCGACGCCAATGGAAATCTCGACGAATCCCGCCGGCTGCAGGGCGCGCAAATCTGGATCATGCCCGTTCACGTGAATCCGAACTGGGCCAATAACGCGCCGCCGCTTGCCGGCTTCGGCGGCTACACCGACGAACAGGGCGCCGATGTCCTCGAAAAAGGCATGGGGCCCAATGGCGAGACGATTCGCCAACCCATGCACATCTACCACATGAATCACGCGGACGCGCAGGCCATCATCGCGTATCTCCGCTCCTTGCCAGCCGCGTTTCCACAATAGAAGCAAGACGCTCTCCGGCGCGACGCCGGAACCCCTGCCTGTAACGTGGCAGTAACACTCTCACGATACCCTTGCGCGCCTCTGAGCCGAGCATGGGTCAACCGGTCATTCCCGACGCGCAGCGTTTCTTTAATCGCCACCTTTCCTGGATGCAGTTCAATCAGCGCGTGCTGGAAGAGGCGCGCGACGCTGCCAACCCACTGCTCGAGCGGGTGAAATTTCTCGCTATTACCGCCAGCAACCTGGATGAATACGTCGAAGTTCGCTTGGCCGGCCTGATGCAGCAGGCCGAGCACGGCCATCGAGATGAACTAAGCGCCGACGGCCGCACGGCCCAGCAATCGCTCACCGCGCTGACCGAGAGAATTCACGCTTTTGTGGGCGAGCAATACGAGTGTTGGCGCGACGAGCTGGTTCCCGCGCTAAACGCCGAATCCGTGCGCGTCTTCGGACGCGACGATCTCCGCCCGGAGGCGCGGGAATATATCGAGCAGTTTCTACGAGAAAACGGTCGAGCCGCTGCTCACGCCGGTCACCGTCGATCCCGCGCACCCGTTCCCACACGTGCTCAATAAAGCTCTGTGCTTGGCGTTCCTGTTGAAGCAGCGGCGACGCGGCTCGCAGGTTTATCTGGGCGTGGTCACCGTCCCGCGGGCGCTACCTCGGCTGGTGAGATTGCCCTCACCCAAGAACAGCATCGAATTCATTTTCCTGCACGACGTAGTTCATGCCTTCGCCGACCGGCTTTACCACGGTTACGAAATTCTTTCTGCCGCAGCGTTTCGCGTCACGCGCAATAGCAACCTGTATCTGGAAGAAGAAGAATCGCGCAGCCTGCTCGAATCGGTCGACCTGCAGATTCACCGCCGCCGAAAAGGTTCCGCCGTGCGCCTGGAAATCGAAGCGGGCGCGAATCAGGAAATCGTCGAGCGGCTTGCAGGCGAATTTCCGACTCTCGCCCCTGCAGGTCTATCGCGTCGATGGCCCCATGAACCTTTCGCGCGTGCTCAATCTCTACGAACTCACGCCGCGGCCGGATTTGAAATACCGCGCGTTTGCGCCGCGCGAACTGCCTCTGAAGCCCGGAGCTTCGTCGGTATTCGAACTGGTGCGCAAGCGAAACATCCTGCTGCACCATCCCTACGATTCCTATTCCACGGTCGTGCGGTTCATCGAAAGCGCGGCGCAGGATCCGGACGTGCTTTCGATCAAGCAGACGCTTTATCGCACCAGTGAAAATTCGCCGATCGTGCGCGCGCTGATTGACGCCGCGGCGCGCAAGGAAGTCGCCGTGGTGGTCGAGCTGAAGGCGCGCTTCGACGAAGCCTCGAACATTCGCTGGGCGCGCAACCTGCAGGAAGCGGGCGTGCAGGTGTTTCACGGCGTCGTCGGACTGAAAACGCATTGCAAGCTGGCGCTGGTCGCGCGCCGCGAGACGGACGGCCAAATTCGCCGCTACGCGCACCTGGGCACGGGGAATTACAATCCTTCGACCGCGCGCTTCTATACCGACCTCAGCCTGCTCACCAGCGACACGCGGATCACTTCCTCCGTGCATCATGTCTTCAACTATTTGACGGCGCATTCGGAGCGCTCGCAGTATTCGCCGCTGTTCGTTGCGCCGCTGAATCTGGGTCGGAATTTCCTGGGCCTGATCGAACGCGAAACCGCGCACGCCAAAGCCGGCCGGCCAGCGTTCATCTTCGCGAAATTCAATTCACTTCTCGACGAACAAATAATCGAGTCGCTGTACCGCGCGTCGCAGGCCGGCGTGCAAATCGATCTGATCGTGCGCGGCGCCTGCGCCCTACGGCCCGGCGTGCGCGGGCTAAGCAGCCGGATTCGCGTGCGCAGCGTGATCGGGCGATTTCTGGAACACAGCCGCATTTTCGTATTCGGCAACGGCGGCAAGACCGAGCTTTTCCTCGGCAGCGCCGATTGGATGCAGCGCAATATCTACGAGCGCGTCGAAGTGATCTTTCGCATCAAGGACCCAGTTCTGCTGCATCAGATTTTCACGCAAGTGATCGAGCCGTATCTCGCCGACAACCTGAAAACGCGTATTCTGCAGCCCGACGGCGAATTATCTGCACCTGCACGAAGCCCGCAAGCTCGCCCATCTCCGCAACGGCCACCGCTTCAACGTCCAGGAATTTCTGATCGATCTGACCGAAGGCCGCCAGACGCTCGACGCGATTCCGCAAGTTCCGACCTTCGTGAAATACCGGCCGTCACATCTCGAATCGTCCTAGGTTTTGAGCCGTCATTCTGAGCGGAGTGGCCCGGCGTTTTTGCACTTCGTTCCGGCGAAGCCGGAATGCCGGGTCACGCAGTCGAAGAATCTCTTCCCGGCGTATTCGTCGGGCAAGCTTGAAACCGTCCGCCGCGCTTTCGCTCCCTCTGTATAATCGCGTGCGATGTTCGAACGCATCCCTCAAGTCTGGAACTGGCTTCTCGGTCCCGAGCAGTCGACGCCCGAACGCCCGGGCCACCTCTGGGCGCGCTGGATATTCCTGCGGGCTCTCGCGCTCTGGTATTTTTCCGCTTTCTACTCGCTGATATTTCAGATCAAGGGCCTGATCGGGCCGCACGGAATTCTTCCCGCGAGCGACTATCTAGAAGCGGTGGCTGCCGCGCTGCACGGCTACCGCTTCTGGTACGCACCCTCGCTTTTCTGGATCAGCTCCACCGACCGCGCGCTTATGATCGTCTGCTGGCTGGGAGCCATCGCGGCGCTGATGTTGCTGTTCAATATCTGGCCTCGTGCGTCGCTGGTGATCTGCTTCGTTTGCTTTCTCTCGTTCGTCAGCTCATCGCGCGATTTTTCGAGTTACCAATCCGACGGAATGCTGCTCGAGGCCGGTTTCATCAGCCTATTCTTCGCTCCGCTCGGATTCCTGCCCGGGCTCGGCCGCGAAAACCCCGCCTCGCGCGCCAGCCTCTACCTGCTGCGCTGGGAATGGTTCCGCATCTATTTCGAATCCGGCGTGGGGAAAGATCGCTTAGCGGCGATCCATCCTGGCGAAATTTCACTGCCATGAACGACTATTACCAGAACGGTCCGCTGCCGACCTGGATCGGATGGTATATGGAGCATCTGCCGCACTGGTTTCACGGCGCAACGGTGATTCTGACCTTTGCGATCGAACTGGTGATTGTGTGCATGGTCTTCTTGCCGCGCCGTTTCAGGATCATTTGCTTCTGCATCGTCACGCCGTTCGAGCTGGGCATCATCTTCACGGCGAACTACGCGTTCTTGAATTACCTGGTTCTCTCGCTCGGCATTCTGCTGCTGGACGATCGCGTGCTCGAATGGGTCTTACCCGCGCGCGTGCAAAAATTGATCGATCGCAAGCCGGTAGCTGTACCCGAAATCCCGTCACCCGCCGCCGGATCGCGCGTTCGGTGGTGCGAGCTTCTGCGTCCCGTCGCGGATCTCCATTGCATTCATATGCCTCGGATGGGTTTTCTACGCCACCACCGCCCTGCTCATCTGGAAGTTTGAGCCCTCCGTACCGCTCCCCTCGAAGCCGGTCACCGCGCTCGATCCATTTCGCATCGCGAATCGGTACGGCCTCTTCGAGGTCATGACTCACGCGCGCTTCGAGATCGAATTCCAGGGCTCCCAGAACGGCATCGAGTGGACGCCTTATCCGTTCCGCTACAAGCCGCAGGAGTTGAATCGAGCGCCGGGGATCTATGCGCCGTATCAGCCGCGCTTCGAATGGAATCTTTGGTTCGCGTCGCTCGGCAACTGGCGCGAGTATCGCTTCGTTCTCTACACCCAGGAGCAATTGCTGCTCAACCAGCCGGATGTGATGCAGCTTTTCGCGTCGAATCCCTTTGCCGCGGCGCCGCCGAAGCAGGTCCGCGCCGTGATGTATCGCTACTGGTTTACGGACATGAAAACGAAGCGCGAACAGGGTCTTTGGTGGCGGCGCGAGCTGCTGGGCGAACTACTCTCCCGTGCTGGAGCGTGAAAGCGACGGGAAAATCGTGCTGCTTGATTTCAATACAGTCGAACCGCAGCTCGACCAGTAGAGGCGGACTTTTCAATTCCACGCGTGACCGCGCGTCTGATCTTTTGCCACGGGCGCGCAATTCCGTTAGCCTATCTGCGAGCCAATTAACCTCCACATGAGACGCCAGCACACAATCGAGGAACAAGAGCCACGCGACCCCGGCGTCACTGCCGCGGAAGTGGTCGCGCACCTCTCGAAACTGACGGACGCAGCCAGCATCCGCCAGATCGCCCACGGCATGGACTTGAGGCATCACGGGCGGCGCTATTTGCCTCGATTGATCAAGCAGCTCAAGCGCAGCGGAGCGATTGAAGAAATCTACGGCGGGCGCTACCGGTTATCGGACGAAGGAAAAGGCTCCGGAGCACGCGCGCGCCGCACGTCGGAGCGCGCCGCACAGCGGTCGCAAAAACCCGAAGCCAAACTGGCGGCGCCTGCCGCAGGATCGCCCGCGGCAGGAAAACCCTCAACACCGTCGCAGCCTGCTCGCGGACGCGATCCGAATTTGATCGCCGGCCGAATCGTCGCCCACCGCGATGGCTACGGCTTCCTGGTGCCTGATCGCCCGATCCCACGCGTGGATGGCGATCTTTTTATCGGACGCGATGGGCTGGGCGATGCGATGAACGGCGATCACGTCCTGGCGCGCGTGGAGCGCCGCCGCGCGGACGGCCGCGCCGAAGGGCGCGTAGTCCAAATCGTCGAGCGCGAGCACGCCACGATCGTCGGGCTTTTCCGCTACGGTCCGCACGGCAACGTGGTGCTGCCTTACGACACGCGGCTGCAGCACGAAATCGCAATTCCTCCCGGCGACGAGCTGACGCCCGAATTGCGGCAAAAGGTCGGCGCCGATCCCAAAGCAGGGCCGGTCGCGCAGCGCAGGTTGCGGTTGCCAGAGCTCGATGGCGCCGTGGTCAACGTCGAAATCACGCGTTATCCCCGCTCCGGCCTGGCTCCGATGGGTCGCGTGATCGAAATTCTCGGTCGGCCCGGTGAAATCGGTGTCGACGTGGAAATCATCATTCGCAAACATCATCTGCCGCACATTTTCCCAGACGATGTGCTGGGGCAAGCGCGTGCCGTCGAGAAGCAGGTGCCGGAAAGCGAATCGCGCGGCCGTCGCGATTTTCGCGATTTGCCGATTGTCACCATCGACGGCGAAACCGCACGCGATTTTGACGACGCTGTTCTACGTTCGCCCTCTGCCGAACGGCCACTTCGAGCTGCAGGTGCACATCGCGGATGTGGCCCACTACGTGACGCGCGAATCGCCGCTCGATCGCGAGGCGCGTCTGCGCGGCACGTCCGTTTATTTTCCCAATCGCGCCGTGCCCATGCTGCCCGAGGAGCTTTCCAACGGCATCTGTTCGCTCAATCCCAAGGTCGATCGCCTGGTGATGTCCGCGATCATGGAAATCGACGCGACCGGAAGCGTGGTTAGCGCCAGTTTCGCGTCCGGGGTGATTCGCTCGGTTGAGCGCATGACGTACGCCAACGTGAACAAAGTGCTCGAAGGCGATCCGGAAATGACGGCGCGCTACGCTCCGCTCATTGAAAGTTTCAAGCGCATGAAAGAACTGGCGCTGCTGCTGAACCGCCGCCGGGTGGAGCGCGGCTCGATCGATTTCGATCTGCCCGAGCGCGTGATCGAATTCGACGAGTCCGGCCGCATGCAGAGCATCGGACGGAGCGAGCGGAACTGGGCCCACCGCCTGATCGAGGAATTCATGCTCGCCGCGAACGAAGCCGTGGCGAGTTATCTGGACCGGCGCGGCATCGCGTCGCTGCACCGCGTGCACGAAAAGCCTGATCCCAAGCGCGTGCTGGAATTCGAGGAACTCGCGCAAGCATTCGGCTATTCGCTCGGGGTGGACGATCTGGCCGAGCGCCGTGTGACCGTGCGACACGGATTCGTTAAACCGCAGGCGCGCAATGATCGTGGTGAAAGGGGCCGCGGCGGGCGCATGCGTCCGATGAGCGTCACTCTGCCGGCGTCCGATGAGGTGAATATCACACCTCAGCACTATCAGCGGCTGGCCGCGAAGATCGCGGGAAAACCGGAGGAACGCATTCTTTCTTACCTGATGCTGCGTTCGCTGAAGCAGGCGCGCTATTCCGCGGACTTGCTGGGCCATTTCGCGCTGGCGGCGAAAGAATACACGCACTTTACTTCGCCGATCCGGCGGTATCCGGACCTGATCGTACATCGCGCGCTGAAATGGGCGCTTGAGAATCCGGATGTTCGCCCGGTGCGCGAGCCGAATCCGAATGCGAAGCCCGGGCAGGAGCAAACCGTCGCGGCTCTCGGGCCGTATCGCCGCGTGGAGCTCGAAGGGATTGCTTCGGAAAGCTCGGAAGCCGAGCGGCGCGCGGACGGCGCTGAGCGCGAGCTGATGGATTGGAAGACTGCTCAGTTTATGGAAAGCCGGCTCGGCGAGGAATACGGCGCGCTGATCGTTTCCGTGCAGAAATTCGGATTCTTTGTGGAATTGATGGAGATTTTCGTGGAAGGGCTCGTGAGCATCGACCGGCTGGAGGAATCGACGGGGCAGCGGTGCGTGTATCGCGAGCGCGATCACACCATCGTCACCGAGCCGCATCGCGGCAGCCGTCGTGCAGGCGGAGCCACCCAATTGATTTTCGCGCTTGGCGACCGCGTGCAGGTACGTGCGGAGCGAATCGACCCGATTCGCCACCGCGTCGAATTCGCCCTGATCAACTAGTTCTTTTCCATCACCGTTTAGACCACAGGAAAAGTAATTCGTAGGCGCGGGTCTCAAACCCGCCCGCCATTCGTGCTCATCAACCGCCGCGCGACCCACTGGCGCCTCCGCCCAGCCCCGGAGGGGCGATTGAGTCTTTCGTGCATTCAAATCTGTCTCGCCTCGCGTACGTCTGTTGTCGCTTTTCACCTGGTTCCGCTTTTCCCCTCCTGTTCAATCCCGCACGATCAGTGCAAAATAAACCTATGAAACCAACTGTTGGATTGATCGGCTTGGGGCTGATGGGCGGCCCAATGGGGCTGAACCTGCTGAAGGCTGGATTTCCACTGACCGTGTGGAACCGAACGAAGTCGAAAGCGGAACCACTGGTAGCGGCGGGCGCGAAGCTGGCGGCCGATCCGCGCGGCGTGGCCGAACAGGCGGACGTGCTGATCACGATCGTCAGTGACCCGCCGGCGCTCGAGGAAGTGTTGTTTAAATCCGGAGCTCTAGCAGCGCTTCGCAAGGGCGCCACGCTGATCGATTCGAGCACGGTGTCACCGGATCTGGCGCGGCGTGTGGCGGCGGCGTGCGCCGAGTGCGGAATCGATTTTCTGGATGCGCCGGTGACGGGCGGAACGTGGGGCGCCCAAAAGGGCGAGTTGGTTTTCATGGTGGGCGGGAAGGCGGAAGTTCTGGAGCGCGTGAAGCCGGTGCTGGAAGCGGTGGGGAAGAAATTTCCGCTGCTGGGGCCAAACGGCTCGGGACAAACGGTGAAGCTGGGAATGAATCTGTTGCTCGCGCTGCAGGTGGACGCATTTGCCGAAAGCCTGGCGCTGGTGCGGGCGGCGGGAGTGCCGGCGGAAAAGCTGATGGAAGTTTTCCAGGCGAGCATGGCGCGCTCGGGAGTGTTGGATGTGAAAGCGCCGATGATGGTGAAGGGCGAATTCCCGGCCAGCTTTCCGCTGCGGCTGATGCATAAAGACGTGCGGCTGGCGCTGGAGCTGGCGCGCGAACGCGGCGTAGAACTGCCCTGCGGCGCGGCGGCGTATGAGACTTATTCCGCGGTGCTGGGTTCATCCCAGGATGATCCTGATTTTTCGGCGGTCGTGAGGTTCTGGAAGTAGTGAAGTTCGGGCCCGCCCCTGACGGCGGAGGGTGGGGAGAAAGTGCGGTGTGGGGGCCATGAAGCCTCGATACTGGCGAATTTTTGGCGTCGTGCAATTTCTTGGCGCGGCCGGCGGGCTGGGCGGATTGTACTGGCTGCAGGATCCGATCGGCTGGGGCCTGTCGCTGCTGGTGCTGCTGCCCGGGACGATTGTGGCGTGGCCGTTTTCAAAGCTCGGTCACGCCGGCACGGACTGGCCGTTTTGGACCGTCTACGCGATCGCGGTTCCGGTAAACATCGCGATCTTTGCAGCGCTCTCCTTTTTGCTCAGCCTCCGCAAACCAAAATAGATTCCCAGCAGTTCCAAGCCTCCAAGGCATCGCCGGTCAAGGTGTAGACGTAGCGCCGGGTCCTTCAGCCTGCCAGCCTTTGAATTTGGTCTTCTCGTTCTTGTCCTCACCGACCGGATCGTCCCGCCAAGCGACAAAGAGTGGAAAGCTCGGACGCCTCCGTGGATGTCCCGGCCTTCAGGCTGGGGACAAAGCCGCACAACTCTACGGGGCTTTAGCCCCGGTCTTCGCACCGCGTCTCGGGCGCGAACGAAAACTCCCACGCCCCTAGTCCTGTTACCGCAGTTCCATTGCCCTCGACGAAAAACCAATTTATCGTGAGTCGGGGCCGTCGACGGCCTGGCCCACGGGACCATCTGTCGGACAGAACATTTGACAAGGCGCCAAGGGAAAGGAGATTCGCGAATGTCGAGAACTGCAAAGCCTCCCGCAGCTTCGCCAGCCTTTGGTCTACACACCTCCGCGCCCCACTCTGGCTATTTCTAATCGACAGTGAAAACAAATAGAAATCGTTATATCTCGATGAAAACAAAAGATCGGTGCCACTTCTACTCGACAATTATTTCGGGGGGTAGCCAGCCGCTCTTCCGCCCCCCAGCCTCTGGAAATCTGGCTCAAATCCACCACCTCCGCTCGAAAACCACCACCGAGCCTCAAGTTCTCCGCGAGGACATGTTTCCCGATCGTCTCCAAGCTTCTGAAAAAGAACGTGTTACAAATAGCCAAGTACTGACGAGTATGGCAGCGGGGCTGCATCCAATGGAGTGTGGGACAGGTTCGCACAGGCTAGCAGGGCGGCAACAGGCGCGTTGCTCGGACGGACTTCAGGCGGAAGTCGCAGCCGCTAGCGTTGGTTAGGGGAGCTGACATGAAAGTATCGACCCTCTCGAAAATTTCGTTGGGATTAGTGGCGGCAGCGGCGCTGGTGTGCGCGCCGGGCGCTGCGTTCGCGCAGCGCGGCGGACATGGAGGCGGTGGCGGGCATAGCGGCGGAGGCGGCGGATTTCATGGAGGCGGTGGCGGAGGTTTCCACGGAGGCGGTGGAGGCGGAGGCTTTCACGGTGGTGGATCATCCGGCGGCGCACGCAGCTTCGGCGGAGGCTCGCGGAGTTTCGGCGGCGCGCGCAGCTTTGGCGGTTCGCGCGGCGGATCGTTCGGTGGCGGGATGAGAGGTCCTTCATCGAGTGCGCGATCGTTCGGCGGAGGCAGCCGAGGAGGCAGCCGCGGATTCGGAAGCAACGGAGCGGCACGGTCGAGCAACGCGCATTCCGCGATTGCGGATGGCAACTGGCATTCATTCGGCGGTGCGCGGTCCGGAGGAGCGACTGGCGGAAGCCGAGGAACTGGAAGCTTTGGCGGCGCACGCGGCGGCGCGACGAATTCGGCGCGAGCGGATGGCAATTGGCATTCGTTCGGCGGCGGCGGACGCGGCGCGGGCGGGAACGCCGCGAGCAACTCGCGTTTCAGCGGCGGCTTCGGTAATCGTTCGGCAGGATCGTCCGCAGGATCGCGTGGATTCAATTCGAGCTCGCATTCATTTAACGCGAGCGGATCGAGATTCGGCAGTTCCGGCGCGCGCGGATTCGGTTCCACGTCGCGAGGATTAGGATCAACGGGCAACACCTTCGCAGGGCGCGCGGGCACGGGCATGTCGCTTGGTTCGCGGTTCAACGGCGGCGGCGCCTTCGGCAACGCGAGTTTTTCACGCGGCGGGTTTGATCGCGGCTTCGGTTTCAATCGCGGTTTCGGATGGAATCGCGGGTTTGGCGGCGGATTCGGTTGGCGCGGCGGATGCTTTGGCTGCGGGTTCGGATGGGGCTTTGGCTGGGGCCTCGGTCTCGGTTGGGGGCTAGGCTACGGTTGGGGCGGTTGGTGGAATCCGTGGTGGGGACCGAGTTACGCGTGGTATCCACCTTATTCTTACTCGCCGTACTGGGATTGGCCGCCTTATGGCCCGGTTTATCCGAGCTACGAAAACGGCCCGTATCCGGCGCCGTATGACGGCAGCTACAACGGTCCGGCGGCGGCTCCGAGCGACAATGGTGATTCCGTGTACGGTCCGTATTCCAGCAACGGTTACACGAACGGATACTCCAACAACGCGGAGCCGGGAACACCGCTGGCGGTCGATCAGCCGGACAACGGCAATCCAGAGACGGCGAATGTGGCGATTTCAGCGCCGAGCGTTCTGGTCTATTTGAAGGACGGCACCATGCTGGTGGCCAATGACTACTGGCTGGACGGCGGCCAATTTCACTACACAGTGAAGTATGGCGGCGAGAGCCAGATCGGCGTCGATCAAGTGGACATGCAGAGGTCGATCGACGAGAACGCCAAGCGAGGAGTGAAATTCACCATGAAGCCGCGGCCGGCAGTGGCGTCGAGCCCGGTGCCGATCGCCAAGCCGAATGCGAAGCCCGCGACGTTGGCGCCGCCTCCGGTGCTGAGTGCGCCCGTGCATGGTTTTGCGGCTGCGGCATAAACGAACACCAATCTGAAATTCAGCGCCAGCCGTTTCGAAGCGATTGCTTCGAGCGGCTGGCGTTTCTGTTTAAATTTCCATCTGAAATTGAGTTATTCAACACTGCCGGCGTTGGGCCGCCGGGGGATCACTGTAAACAGGGAGCTTACCTCTTCCGTTCCGTCGCGTTGCAATTGGCGGGGCAAGTGCATACTATTCCGGCGACAGCCCATCAGGGCTTCACAGGAGAATCCACATGCCGACGAAAAAAGCTCATTCGCGAAAGCGCCTGCACCGGGGAGTCAAGATCGAAGCAAAGAAGCCTCTGAAGGGCGCAAAAGTTCCAGCTCCCGCTCCGACTTCTCCGTACTTCCAATACAACATGACCCAAACGTAGGTCACCTCGAATTAGAGGATTCTCGCAATCCCGCGCATTGAGAGGCTGCAAGTTCCAGGACGAGCTTGCGGCTTTTTTGTTTCCAGGCGAGCGCGTAACGCAACGGGCAATCTTGGATTGCGGCCCTTGGAACTCCTACAGCATGATGTTCGGGGGCAGCAGGTTCACTGCCAGGTCGCGCATGGTGCGCAGGCCTGCCGGGGCGGCAAGGATGGCTGGAATGGCGTTTACGGCCACGGCGGCGGTGGCGATATCGCCGTGGGTGCCGCCCGGGAATGGTCATCGTGAGATTTGGCTCGCCGCGCAACTCGACAGTGTCATGCGGTTGTTTTGCTCCCACGTACATTTGCAGCTCCATGAAGATTTTGTCCTCGCCCTCCCAAATGCCGCGCGCGATTTGATGCACTCCGGCAACTTGTCCGGGAGCTACCTGTAGAAATTCCGTTTTCACCGTTTCCGTCGCGATAACTGGCTCGATCGTTTCGGTGATTTCGTCGAGCGCGAAGCCCAGGCCATCGGCAACCATGGCGATGGATTCAGGCAAGCCGTGATGCTTGATCACTCCCGCGGCGACTTGCGCGCGAAATTCTTCTGGGGTCAGGCCGGCGCCGATTTTTTTCTGCAGAGGGAGCCGGCGCTGGGACGCGTCGACCACGCGGGTGGCCCGGGCGAAGTCCACGCGCTGCGCGACGGCGGAGAGCACGAGAACGAGCTTATCCATCACAAAACCGGGGTTGACACCGGTGCCGACGAGGGCGACGCCCTCTTCTTTTGCTGCGGCGTCGAGCTGGGCGGCCAGTTCGGGATGCTTGCGGAAGGGGTAGGAAAGCTCTTCGCAGGTGGAAACGATGCAACAACCCGCGGAAATGCACTCGAGCAACTCGTCCATCACGTCGGGAAGGTAGGAAGACGTGGTGTGGAGGACAATATCCACGGGCTTGGCCAGGACGCTCGCGGCGGATGCGGAAACCGCGATGCCCCAGGGGGCATCCTTCGCGCCCGCGACTTCGCCGATATCGCGGCCCGCTTTAGCCGGATCCTTGTCGATTGCGCCGACGATTTCCAACGAATGTTTCTGGCGCATCAAGCGGAGGATGGAAGCACCGATGGGGCCGACGCCGAATTGGACTACACGGATTTTCTTGCGCACTGAACCGTCCTTGGTTGCGAAATGGGTTTCTAAATTACGGGTTTGAGCGTGGCGGCGCAACCCGAAAGAGACGGAACACTAGTAACGGAGACACAGAGGCACGGAGAAAGTTTCAATAGAAGACGGAGCCCGCCGTTTGCGGTCGAGTGTTTATCGCGATTTAGCGGTTTCCCCTTGCGAAGCGCTGCTCGTCAGACACAGACAGGAGTGTCTGTGCCACCCAAAGTCTAGAAGCGGGTGCGGGTAGCGCGGAGGTATTCGCGCAGGGTGGTGATGTTGGGGCCGTAGGAGCCGATGCGGCCAGCGTCGACGGGCAGGCCGAGGATTTCGGCTTGCTCGATGCTGACGCCTGCGTCATCGAGCTCGGCGAGACTGTAGCCTTCGGCGGGCACCAGACGGTTACGCTGCGAGCGATCAAGCGGGCGCGGCGGCCGCTGCATACGCGAACGCTTGGTCACAATATCAAAGAAATGGTCCCAGTCCCGACGGTTCCACATCGCGTCCTCTCTTCCTCAGTACGCTCAAGTACGCTCAACCGCAGTAATTGGATGCGCCGAAAGCGCTAATCGATAAAGATTTTTTGCGCCCCGGACCCGAATTCCCGGCGTTCCCGCCCCGCACAAGAGCGTGTCAAATCCTAACCCCGGGCGGCGCGGAAAGTGACGGTTCCGCAGCGGCTTTGTCCATTCGGTTAGTGCATTTTAGGCACCAAGCCGCGGCGGCTGTGCAAAACGGCCGGCACGCCGCACGCCGCTACACGCTATTGGCAGCCACTGCTATAATTTCGGCAGGTTATGGGAGGGTTGTTACGCCCTGGTGTGATTCGCGAGAAAACAGCATGAGCAATCCCGTTATCGTCGTCCATTATCACGAACTGTGGCTCAAAGGCGGCAACCGCCGTTTTTTTCTCGGAAAGCTGCATACCGCACTGCGGCTGAGCCTGCAGGGAATTCCGGTCGAGCGAATTCAACAGCCGGGCGATCGATTCATTGTGCGGTTGGGCGATGGAGCGTCGATCGAGGATGTAACTAAGCGGCTGGGGCGGATCGCGGGAGTGGCGTATTTCGCGGTAGCGCGGCCGGTGGAGCGGTCGATGGAAGCGTTGTGCGCGGCGGCCTGGGATGAGATCGAGGGACTGAACTTTGCATCGTTCGCCGTGCGCGCGAAGCGGAGCGACAAGACGTTTCCGCATGGGTCGATGGAGATCGATCGGGCGGTGGGCCGATTTCTGTTGGACAAGCTGCGAGCGGCGGGCCGCGACGCGCGCGTACAGTTGAAGGAGCCTGACACCATAGTGCACATCGAAGTGACTCCGGGACCGCTGCTGGTGTATGCGCGAAAGATCCCCGGCATCGGTGGGCTGCCGGCGAATACGGCGGGCCGGATGACGTGCTTGCTATCGGGCGGGTACGATTCGGCGGTGGCGGCGTATCAAATGATGAAGCGCGGGGCGCACCTGAGCTTCGTGCACTTTTACGGCACGGGTGCGCGCGCGGGGGAATCGTCCCTGCATATTGCGAGCGGGCTGGCGCGGGTGCTGACGGCGTATCAATTTCGGTCGAAGCTGTACCGCGTGCCATTTGAGGCGATCCAGCGAGAAATCGTGCGCGCGGCTCCGGAGGGCGTGCGGATTTTGCTATACCGGCGGATGATGCTGCGGATCGCGGAGGCATTCGCGCGGCGTGACCGGGCGCTGGCGCTGGTGACGGGAGACAGCCTGGCACAGGTGGCGTCGCAGACACTGCGGAACCTGGCGGCTGTCGATTCGGTGGCACGGATGCCCGTTTTCAGACCGCTGATCGGTACGGACAAGATGGAGATTCTGGCGTCCGCGAAGAAGATCGGAACGTATGAGATTTCGTCCGAACCGTTTCACGATTGCTGCCCAGTTTTTATGCCGCGGTCGCCGGAACTTTCGGCATCGCCGGAGGAGCTCGATCGAGCCGAGTTAAATCTGGATATCGCGGCGCTGGTGAAGCAGGGAGCGCGGGAGGCGACGCTTGAGAAGTTCGAATACGCGAGCGGGCGCGTTGACGCGACCGAGCCGAAGGCGGTTTTGGATTTGAAGCGGGCGGCGATTGCTTCGTAGCGGAATGCGCGGAGCTGGCGAAGCATGCTTCGCCAGCAGACAGCGGCGGCAAGCCGCACTCCACATCATGCGGGGCGGAGGGCATGATTGGTGCCAAAATCGTTCGGCGGGTGGCCTGGGCTGAAGCCGGGCTAGGTGGGGCGTTTATTCGCGGGCCTGAAGGCCCACGCTTTTACCCAAGATCAACACCTTCGCGTGGGAGTGTCCTCGGTCTGTCATAAATTCCCGAATCGATTTGGAAGTTGGCGGGCGGGTCTGAGACCCGCCCTACCAGGGTCGTAGCTTCGCGCTAGCGGTCGCGGCCGTAGCCGCCGCGGTCTCCACGATCGCGTCCGCCACCGCCGTGGCCTCCGCGCCCACCGCCACCGCCGCCGCCGTAGCCTCCGCGTCCACCGCCACCACCACCGCCGTAGCCACCACGTCCGCCGCCACCACCGCCTCCGCCCTCACGCTGCGGACGTGCCTCGTTGACCACGAGCGCGCGGCCCATGAATTCCCTGCCGTTGAGCGCAGCGATTGCTTTTTCGGCCTCGGCATCGTCGTTAATTTCCGCGAACCCGAAACCACGCGGCTGGCCCGTGAAACGATCACGAAGCAGGGTGAGCGAATCTGGTTGCACTCCGGCTTCCGCAAATAGCGCCTGCACTTCCTCTTCAGTAGCCTTGAACGACAGATTGCCCACGTACAGTTTCTTCACGTTCATCTCCCCCCGGCGCCCGTGTGAGCGGACGCTTACTACCAGGCTGAAGAGGCAGGATCTCGATCCTTGGGCGTCCCATGACTCGACCATTTCCCCCGGACGGAAGCGAGCACCCCAGCGACAGGCGCATCTTGCTCCCATCGGGGTTGTGCAGTCAACCACGGTGGCCGACTTGGGAGGGCGGGGCGGGCGTGGTGCTTGAGAGAGATTCTTCGACTCCGTGACCTGACATCCCGCAAGAGCGGGATGAAGAGCAATACGGTCCGGTCATTCCGCTCAGAATGACGGCGGGGTTTGACGACAGAAAGACGAAAGCCAACGTTCGGAAGGCTGTTCGTCCGATTTCGTGCGCGGCTTTGGACGCGTTGAGATCGTCGGACCACAGACAGGAGTGTCTGTGCCGCCGAAACCCTAGGTGCGGTAGCTGGAATTGATGTGGACGTATTCGATCGTGAAGTCGCAGGTCCAGACACGGGCGGAGGAGCTGCCGGCGTGCATGTCGACGCGGATGGGGACGTGTTTTGCGAGCATTTTGCGGTGGACGGCGCGCTCGTCGAAGGGATGCTCGGCGCCGTGGCGGCAGACGGAGGCGCCGGCGATGGAAATGTTGACGCGGCCGGGATCGAATTTCACACCGGAGCGGCCCGCGGCGGCGAGGATGCGGCCCCAATTTGGGTCGGCGCCCGCAAAGGCCGTTTTCACCAGAGGTGAATTGGCGATGGTCTTGGCGATTTGGCGCGCAGCCTTCTCGGATGCCGCGCCGCGGACCTCGATTTCGATGGTGCGCTGGGCGCCTTCGCCGTCGTCGACGATGGCAAGAGCGAGGGAAGTGCAGACATCCTCGAGCGCGCCGAGAAAAGATTTGTAATCCGCATGGGATGCGCTTTTGATCTGGCGCACGCCGGATTGGCCGTTGGCGAGGACGGCGACCGTATCGTTTGTCGAAGTATCACCATCAACCGTGATCGAATTGAACGTGCGGCCGACGCATTCGCGGAGCGCGCGGTCGAGCACAGGCCGCGAGATGGCGGCGTCCGTGGCGATGAAGGCGAGCATGGTGGCCATGTTGGGCTCGATCATTCCGGAACCCTTGGCACAACCGAGCAGACGGACCTGCTTGCCGCCGATGCGGCATTTCGCGGCGGCCCATTTTGGGCGCGTGTCCGTGGTCATGATAGCGCGCGCGAATTCCTCGTAGGCGGCGGGTTCGGCGCTGCGGGCGAGCGCGATGTGCGGCACGGCAGCCAGAATTTTTTCGACGCGCAGTGGCGCGCCGATTACGCCGGTGGAGCAGACGATAATCTGCGAGGGATCGATGCCGCCGAGCTCGGCGGCGAGTGTTTCCGCTGTCGCGATCGAGGCTGAATATCCGTCCGCTTTGGTGCAGCAGTTGGCGTTGCCGGAATTGACGATGATGGCGCGCATGAGGCCGCGCGATTTGCGGAGGTGATCGCGGGAGGCGACGACCGGGGCGGCGACGATCTGGTTGGTGGTGAAGACGGCGGCGGTGGCGGCCGGCGTGTCGCTGACGAGAATGCCGAGATCGAGGCGCGAGCGTTTGACGCCGCAGTGGGTGGCGGCGAAGGTGAAACCGGCCGGGATGTCCGATGCGGAAAGGTGGGGGTTCACGGCTTTTCCTCGAGTTTTGCGGTGCGGGCCTCGAAATCCGTGAGGGCGGCGCGGACGGCGCCCAGAGCGGTGCCACCCGCGACTCCACGGCGGGCCAGGGCGGATTCGAGCGTGAGAACGGTGCCGAGGTCGCGGCCGAACGCGGGCGAAAAGGGCGTGAGTTTATCGAGCGGCATTTCGCGAATCGATTTGCCTTCCTGCTCGCAGAGGCGAAAAACTTTGCCGACGATTTCGTGGGCCTCGCGGAAGGGCACGCCTTGCGCGACCAGGTAATCGGCTACTTCGGTGGCGACGAGCGCGGGATCCTGCGAGGCTTCGCGCAGGCGGGCCTCGCGGAATTTGGTGGTGGCCAAAGCGCCGGCGGCGATCTTCACCATGGCGAGCGCCTGGTCGTGGGCGGCGAAGAGCGGTTCTTTGTCTTCCTGCAGATCGCGTTGATAGCTCGAGGGCAGACCTTTGGTGGTGGTAAGCAGGGCAAAGAGCGAGCCGTAGACACGTCCCGTTTTGCCTCGGATCAGTTCCCAGGCGTCGGGATTTTTCTTTTGTGGCATCAGGCTGCTGCCGGTCGAGTATTCGTCGGGCAGCTCGACGAACGCAAATTCGGTGGAGGCCCAAAGAATCATGTCCTCGCTGAGGCGCGAAAGGTGCATGGCCATTGTGGCGGTGCCAGAAAGGAATTCGATGGCGAAGTCGCGGTCGCTGACGGCGTCGAGGCTGTTGGCTGAAATACGCGAGAAGCCCAGATCGTGCGCCAGCGCCTTGCGATCAATGGGGAATGCGGAGCCGGCGAGCGCGCCCGAGCCCATGGCGCAAATGTCCGCGGCCACTGCGGCCGCGGCGAGGCGTTCGGCGTCGCGATGGAAAGCTTCGCCGTGCGCAAGGAGCCAGTGCGACAGTAGCAGGGGCTGGGCGTGCTGCATGTGGGTGGTTCCGGGCATGGGTATGCCGAGATTCTGCTTGGCCTGTGTGGCCACCGCGCGCATTAGAGCGCCGAGCGCAGCGCGCAGCTCGCGAACGG
The DNA here is from genome assembly GCA_963800535.1 of uncultured Acidobacteriota bacterium. Classification (GTDB taxonomy): domain Bacteria; phylum Acidobacteriota; class Terriglobia; order Acidiferrales; family UBA7541; genus Palsa-295. Next base: position 395,852 of record CAWDBK010000009.1, on the reverse strand, counting down.
CGACCTTCACGTACATTCGGAACTCGGTGGCGACCATTTCGTTGCGGCTGCGGCCGGTGTGAAGTTTGGCGCCGAGAGAACCGAGTTTTTCGATCAGGGCGGATTCGGCGAAATGATGGACGTCTTCGGCAGTCGAAGCGTCGAGCCAAGCCGCGTCCGTTTTGGCGCGCGCCTCGATTTCATCGAGTGCGGCGACGATGCGGCGGGCTTCGTCGCTCGTGAGGATTCCGGCGGCAGCAATGGCACGGGCCCAAGCGCGATCGAGCGCGAGCTCCTGCGGCAGCATGCGCCTGTCGAAATGCCAGGAGCGCTCGAATTCGTAGAAGGAGGCGTCAGGGGCGCGGTCGAATCGACCGCCCCACATTTTCTGGCCGTCGCCGGCGGTCATTTCGCTGCGGCCTCTTTCGCCGCATCTTCTTTCACCGCGGCCTCATGCGGAATGGTGATGGGCAGGGCGAACAGGTTGATGAAGCCCTCGGCGTCTTTGGGGTTGTAGCCCGTCATACTAAAGCTGGCGAGGCCGGCGCGGTAGAGCGAATAGGGAGATTTGCGCGAGGTGGCGCTGCAGTTGCCCTTGAACAGCGACAGGCCGACGGAGCCGGTGACACGCTCCTGCGATTTCGAGAAAAACGCGTCGAGGGCCTCGCGCAGCGGCGTGAACCACATGCCGTAGTAAACCATCTCGGCGTAACGTAACGCGAGCATCTGCTGGTAGTGAAGTGTTTCGCGGTCGAGCGTGAGCGATTCAAGCTCCCGATGCGCGGTGACCAGCAAGGTGCCGCCCGGTGTCTCGTATGCACCGCGCGATTTCATGCCGACGAGGCGGTTTTCGACGATGTCCATACGGCCCACGCCATTGGCAGCGGCGATTTCGTTGAGCTTCGTGAGCAGCGCGAGAGGCGCGAGCTTCTGGCCGTTGACGGAAACGGGATTTCCCGCTTCGAAGCCGATTTCAACGTTAGTGGGCTGATCGGGCGCCTTCGCGGGCGAGACGATCCATTTCCACATCGCTTCTTCGGGCGCGTTGGCGGGATCTTCGAGCACGGCGCCTTCGTGGCTCAGGTGCCAGATGTTGCGATCGCGGCTGTAGATGTCTTTCTTGGTCTGCTCGATGGGGATGTTGTGCGTGCGCGCGTATTCGATGGCGTCCTCGCGCGAATTTATTTTCCATTCGCGCCACGGGGCGATGATTTTCAGCTCGGGTGCAAGCGCCTTGGCGGCCAGCTCGAAGCGGACCTGATCGTTGCCTTTGCCTGTGCAGCCGTGCGCGAGCGCGTCGGCGCCCACTTTTTTCGCGATTTCCACCTGGCGCTTGGCGAGCAGCGGGCGCGCGAACGACGTGCCGAGCAGGTATTTGTGCTCGTAGACGGCTCCGGCGCGAAGAGTGGGCCAGATGTACCCGGTGACGAATTCCTCGCGAAGATCTTCGATATAGGCGGCGCTGGCGCCAGTGGCGAGCGCTTTCTTGTGGGCGGCTTCGAGATCTTCCTGCTGGCCCAGATCGCCGATCATGGCGATCACTTCGCAACCGCCGTAAGTCTCCTTCAGCCACGGAATAATGATGGAGGTATCAAGGCCCCCGGAATACGCCAGGACAACTTTCTTCGGCAACGGACTCTCCTTAGGCAAGCAGCGTGTGCAGCACAGCTTTTTGGACGTGAAGGCGATTTTCAGCCTGATCGTAAATGATGGAGCGCGGCGAATCAATGACGCCTGCTGAAACCTCGAGACCGCGATGCGCCGGCAGGCAGTGCATGAAAACGGCGTGGGGCGCGGCCAGCGCGAAGAGCTTTTCGTCCACCTGATAGGGCGCAAAGATCTTTTCGCGGACGGCGGATTCGCCCTCCTGGCCCATGCTGGCCCAGACGTCGGTGTAGACCGCTTGCGCGCCGGAGACGGCGTCTTCGGGTGAGCGCAAGATTTCGATCTTGCCGCGCGTTTCCTTCGCAATGCGTTTGGAATCGGCGACGATTTGCGGATCGGGCTCGTAGCCCGCCGGAGTGGCGATACGGATGTGGGCGCCCACGCGGGCGCCAATGGTCATGAGCGAATGGGCCATATTGTTGCCGTCGCCTACATAGGCGAATTTCAGGCCGCGCAGGTTGCCGAAGCGCTCTTCGAGGGTGAAGAAATCGGCGAGAGCCTGGCAGGGATGGAATCTGTCGGAGAGGGCGTTAACCACCGGCACGTTCGCATTGGCAGCTAGCTCGTCCAGAGTTTCCTGGGCGAAGACGCGGGCGACGATGCCTTGCACCCAGCGCTCGAGATTCCGCGCGATGTCGCGGACCGGTTCGCGCTCGCTGAGCTTCGCGGCCGTGTGGTCGAGAAAGGTGGAGGAGCCACTCATGCTGGCGATGCCGGTTTCGAACGTGACTCGAGTGCGGAGCGAGGGTTTTTCGAAAATCATCACGAACATGCTGCCGGCCAGGGCGGTCTTGTAGCGCTCTGGGTGCGTCTTGATTTCGGTCGAGAGCTGAAAGAAGTCGCGCAGCTGTGCGGGGCTCCATTCGGTGCCGGTTAAAAGGTCTCGTTTCAGGGCGAGAGGCGTGGCGACGGCGGTCATGTTCGTTCCTACCTTGCCGCAGCCAGAGTGAGCTGCGACGGCGATTCCGATGTCGCGGTGGTTGATGCGGCGGCCAGGGACTTCGCGGCGGCTTTGGAGGCGCGCGAGAGAACCGTCTCGAATTTGCGCAGGAATTCGGCGACATCCTTTTGCCGAATGATGAAGGGCGGGAGAAGCCGGATGATGTGGTCGTGCGTGCAGTTGATGAGCAGGCCCTGGCGCAGCGCTTCGGCGACGAAGGGTGCGCCGTCGACAGACAGATCGATGCCGATGATCAGGCCTTCGCCGCGGATTTCCTTGATGAAGCTGAATCGTTTGGCGAGGGCTTCGAGGCCCATGCGCAGCTCGGCGCCGCGGGCGCGAACGTTTTCGAAGAGTTTTTCGTCCTCGACGATTTTCAGGAATTCCAGCGCCACCGCGCAGACCAGCGGGCCGCCGCCGAAGGTCGATCCGTGCAGGCCCGGGTGGAAGGCCGATGCGAATTCTTCACTGGCGATGAACGCGCCGAGCGGAAGGCCGCCTGCGAGCGGTTTGGCCACGGTGACGATATCGGGCACGGCGCTGAATTTCTGGTAGCCAAACTTGCGGCCGGCGCGTCCGAGGCCGCATTGGATTTCGTCAGCGATCAAGGCCGCGCCGTGATCGACCGTCAACTCGCGGGCGCGATTCCAGAATTCCTCGCTGACCATGTTTACGCCACCTTCGCCTTGGATTGCTTCGATGACGACGGCGCAAACAGTGTCGTCGAATTTCGCGTCGAGATCGGCAACGTCGTTGAAGCGGACGAATTCGACGCCGGGAATCAACGGTTCGAATGGCGCGCGATATTTGGCGGTGGAGGTGATCGAGAGCGCGCCCATGGTGCGGCCGTGAAACGAGCCTTCGAGCGCCAGAAAACGCGTCTTCAGGCGGCCGCCGGTGTTGGATTTCGCGTGCGCATAGGCGCGGGCGAGTTTCAGGGCGCCTTCGATAGCTTCGCTGCCGCTATTGGAGAAAAAGACGCGGTCGAGGCCGGACCATTCGGCCAGTTTGCGCGCGAGCGGCGCCTGATATTCGTTGTGGAACAGGTTCGAGACATGGGTGGCGCGGCCGGCTTCGCGCCGGATCACGCGAACCATGCGCGGATGGGCGTAGCCGGTGGCGTTGACTGCGATTCCGGCGAGAAAATCGAGATATTCGCGACCGGTGGAATCGTAGAGGCGGCAGCCGCGGCCGTGTGTGAAGACTTCCGGTGGTCGCCGGTAGGTCTTCATCATGTAGAGGGCTTCGTCCGCGCGGATCTTTGCTGCAGAGGGCGCTGCAGATGGCGCAGCGGACCGGGCAGCCGAGCGGGCCTTGGCCGGCGAGTGTTTCTTTTTCGTGGCCATGGCTACTGCGCGGCTCCGTGCGCGGCTTTGGCGCTGGTGCGAATCACGGGCAGCACGCGCGTGCCGGCGCCGCGACCGGTGCTGGCAGCGGCGAGCAGGGCGCGGGGTTTCGATCCGCCGACGATGCGCACTTCAGTGACGCCGCCGGCGAGAGCGCGCTTGGCGGCTTCGAGCTTGAGAATCATGCCGCCGGACACTTTGTGCAGGCGAATCAGATCTTCAATATCGGTGCCCTTGAGCACGCTGAGGACTTTTTCGCCGTCGAGCACGCCGGCGACGTCCGTTAGGAAAATCAAGCGTTCGGCCTGGATGAATTCAGCGGCTGCGGCGGCCATGTGATCGGCGTTGATGTTATAAAGCTCGCCATCGGCGCCCAGGCCGAGGCAGGAAGCGACGGGAACGAGTCCTTCACGCCAGAGCGAGCGGAGGAAATCGACATTCACCTCCGTGAGATAGCCGACGAATCCGAGGCTGCCTTCGCGATCTTCCACCTGCATCGGCTCTGCCAGGAAGCAGGCCGCGTCCGCGGCGCTGATGCCTACGGCCGGCTGTCCGGCGAGCGAAATCGCGCCAGCGAGTTTCTTGTTCAGCAAGCCGGCGAACACCATCACGGCCGCGTCTCGCGTCTCGCGATCGGTGACGCGCAGACCGTTGAGAAAACGACTCTCGATGCCCATGCGCGCGAGCGTGGCGGTGAAAATTCGGCCGCCGCCATGGACCACGAGCAGTTCGTGGCCGGCGCGCGCGAGCTCCGTGATCTGGCGCGCGAGTGTCTGCACGTCCTCGTCACGCTCCAGCAGCGCTCCGGCAATCTTGATCACCATCCTCATAGAAGTCCCGCCGTTTCGGGATACCCGCGCATCCCGTTCAGATTTTGTACCGCTTGGCCCGCCGCGCCCTTGCCGAGATTGTCGAGGCAGGAAACCACCACCAGGCGCTCACCGGAAGGATCGAGCGCGAAACCTATGTCGCAGAAATTTGTGTGCGTCACGTGCTGAAGCTCCGGCAAAGTGCCCGCCGGCAGCACACGGACCATGGGCTTGCCTGCGTAGAACTTGCGGTAGAGTGCTTCGATTTCGTCCGCTTTGCGCTGGCCGCCGCCCAGCCAGACGTAGAGAGTCGAGAGAATTCCACGCTCGACCGGCAGCAGATGTGTGGTGAATACGAAATTCTCAGAGGCGAGGCCCAGATGCTCGGAGACTTCCGGCGTGTGCCGGTGGGTGAAGACGCCGTAGGCGCGAAAATTTTCATTCACTTCGACGAAATGCGTGTCGCGTCTGGGCTCTTTGCCTGCGCCGGTGACGCCGGATTTGCAATCGGCGACGATTCCGCGCGACATGTCGATCCAGCCGGCTTCCATGAGCGGTTTCAAGCCCAGAATCACGGACGTGGGATAGCAGCCGGGATTGCCGACTACCCGTGCTTTCGGCAGTTTGTCGGCGTATAGCTCGGGCAGACCGTAGACGGTTTGCGCGAGAGCGTTCGCGTCCGGGGCTGGGAGCTTGTACCACTTCGAAAAAGTCTTGCTGGAGCGGAAACGGAACGCGCCGCTTAGGTCCACGATGCGGAGCGACGGATTCGCGGCCAGCAATGCTGGAACAAGTTCGAGCGAAGCTTCGTGCGGCGTGGAAAGAAATGCGACTTCCGCACCACTTGAGGCGATCGCTTCGACCGAGAGCGGCTTGCAGGGAGCGTCGCCCCAGCCACGCAGTTGCGGAAAAAGATCGCTGAGGCAGTGAACTTGCGCGTGAGATTCGCGCAAGTAGAACGTGGGTTTCTCGATGTATGGGTGCCGCAGCAGGAGCCGGGCCAGCTCGTATCCCGCGTAGCCCGTAACCCCGACCACGGCGACCCGTGACGGGTCGGTCATCGGAGCATTTCCTCCACGCGTTTCTGGACGGCGTTGCAGCCGGTGCGTGACGAACAGATGACGAGGACGGTGTCGTCGCCCGCGAGTGTGCCAGCGACTTCCTTCCAGTGTTCGGCGTCGACCGCCGCGGCGAGAGGCTGAGCTCCGCCGGGGGGTGTTTTCAAGATCAGCATGTTCTGCGCCGGGCGCAAGTCGAGCAGAAAATCCTTGAGCGCGCGGGTCAGAGTCGGCAGGGGGGAAGCTTCTTCGGTCGCCGCGGAAGCAAGCGGGCGGTAACCGGCGGAAGTCTTCACCAAGCGCAGCTCGCGCAAGTCTCGGGAGAGCGTCGCTTGCGTGACGCGCACGCCGAGGTGGCCGAGCTGACGACGCAGTTCATCCTGGCTCGCCACGGGTTGGCCCGTGAGAACCTTCAGAATCTGCCCCTGTCGAAATCTCTTCTGAACGCCCATGTGCTCCAGCATGCGTGATTATGCACGCGACTGCATAATCATACACGAAGACATCGCGAGCGTGTCAATAAATAATGTACGGCGCGAGAAAAAGCATTTACGAATACGGATCACATGCGAAGGGACGAGCAAAGATCGGAGCGAAGTCGCGAACGGTGAACGCAGAATTTCGGCGCGGGGGACGAATCAGAACCAGCCGCTGCGATACGCCAGCCACCAGCTGAACGCGGCGACGGGAATCGTGGCGACGAGCGCCCACCAAAGTGGCATGAAGAGATCGCAGGCGAGGCCGAGCACGAGGAAGCTGGCCCAGAAAATCTTCTTTTCCATGCCGACATTCTAGCCCGAAAAGGCATTTCTGATTCGCCCCGTGCTCTCGCCGAAATCTCTTCCAGCGCCTAGCTTTTTCACAGCTCGCGCGTCTAAGAAGCCACCAAGTTCTGTCCGGAGGCGGAAATGAAACACATGGTGGTTTTGGGATTCCTGCTTTGCGTGGCGCCTCACGTGGCGGCCCAGCAGCCAGGGAACGCGACGGCCGATGCGCTCTCCCAGCAGGCAGACGCAGCCTACGACGCCCAAGATTGGGCGAAAGCCGCAAACCTCTACGAACAGGTGAGCAAGCAGGAGCCTGTCACGCCTCAAGTCTGGCTACGGCTGGGCGCCGCATTGCGCTCGATCGGGAAGTATGACGATGCGCTGGCATCATTCGAAAAAGCCATCCGGAGCGGCGCCGCGATGCAGGGCGAATACGGTGAAGCGGCGACCTATGCTGCCATGAAGCAGCCAGATCAGGCGTTCGCTTCATTGGAAAAGGCGATGCAACAGGGGTATTCGACGCCGGACGCACTGGCGGGCGATCCAAAGTTTGCCGCTCTTCACGACCTTCCTGCGTTTGCAAAATTGGTCGAGCAGGCGAAGCGCAATCAGAAGCCGTGCGCGTACGCGCCCGAAAACCGCCAGTTTGATTTTTGGATCGGCGAATGGAACGTGAGCTCCACGCAGGGAGCGGCTCCTGCCGGTAACAGCAGGATCGAGCTGATCCTCGACGACTGCGTGATTCAGGAGAATTGGTCGAGCCTGAACAGCCCGTACACGGGGAAAAGCTACAACATTTACAACGCGGCGTTGAAGCGTTGGGAACAGTATTGGGTGGACAGCGTGGGCGGGAACATTTTCTTCTACGGCGGACTGAAGGACGGCGTAATGGACTATTGGACGGATGAAATTCCGCAGCCGGACGGCACGACGCTGAAGCGGCATCTGCAGTTCTTCAAGCTCGGCCCCGATACGGTGCGCCAGTTCAGCCAGGGATCGACTGACGGCGGCAAGACCTGGCACGTCGAATATGATCTGACGTACGCACGCAAGGGCAAAACCTAGACTTCGTCCAGGGCGATAAGAGTGCTCGTTGTCGATCGGGCTATGCCCGCGCGATAATGTTGGACATGCCTTCCACTACATTTGCCAAGGGTTCGTTACCGCAGACGCCCGAATTCGAGAAAAAGCTCGATCGACTGGCCGAAGTGGCTGTTCGCGCTGGACTGGGACTCGTGGCGGGCCAAGAGCTGCTGGTGACAGCCACTCTCGATGCCGTTTCGCTCGCGCGACGAATCACTGAGCACGCGTACAAGGCTGGAGCTTCACTCGTCACGACTCTGTTTTCGGATGAGCGCTCGGCGCTGATTCGCTTTCGCAATGGCGCAGAGTCCAGCTTCGACGCCGCGCCTTCGTGGCTTTACGAGGGCATGGCAAGGGCTTACCAAAGCGGATCCGCGCGCCTGGCGATCGCCGGGAACGATCCTTCGCTTCTTTCGGCTGAGAATCCCGAGCACGTGAGCCGCGCAAATCGCGCGACCTCGAAAGCGTACCGCCCGGCCCTGGAGCTGATCGCCGGCCACGCAATCAATTGGACGATTTGCGCGAGCGCCACACCGGAATGGGCGGCCGCCGTGTTCCCGAATCTGCCGCCGGACGCAGCGCTGGCCAAACTTTGGGAGGCGATCTTCGCGGCGTCACGCGCGGATGTGGCTGATCCTCTGGCCGCGTGGAAAACGCACGACGCGACGCTGCACGCACGCGCCGACCGGATGAACCAGAAGCGCTACGCCGCATTGCATTTCCGCGGGCCGGGCACCGATCTTCGCGTGGGACTTGCCGACGACCACTTGTGGCTGGGCGGCGGCACCATGGCGAGGAATGGAAACTACTGCATCCCGAACATTCCGACCGAAGAAATCTTCACCACGCCCCATAAGGATCGCGTGGATGGGCGCGTGACGAGCACGAAGCCTTTGTCGCACCAGGGCACGCTGATCGAAGGGATTGCCGTGCGATTCGAAGGCGGGAAGGTCGTGGAGGCGCATGCCGCGCGCGGCGAGCAGGTCTTGCAGCGCTTGATCGAGACGGATGAGGGAGCGCGACGCCTGGGCGAAGTGGCATTGGTGCCGCATTCATCGCCCATTGCGTCCAGCGGTTTGCTTTTCATGAACACGCTCTTTGACGAAAATGCCGCGTGCCACATCGCGCTGGGACAGGCGTACAGCACCTGCGTTCAGAATGGCGACAGCCTGAAGCCGGAGGAGCTCGCGGCGCGGGGCGCCAATACGAGTTTGATTCACGTTGACTGGATGATCGGATCGAATCGCATCGACGTGGACGGTGTAAGCGCATCGGGCGATCTTGAACCGGTGATGCGCGCCGGAGAGTGGGTCTAGCGGATAAATGGTAAGCTCGCGCGGGCTCGAACCGCAGACCTCCACGGTGTCAGGGTAGGCGAGACCTTGCTGCTCAATCCCTCTAAGTTGTCTTCCTATTGACCTGCCTTCACTGAAGAAAACCAGTCCGTAGAGATGAAAGAAAAAACAGATTGGTCTCAGGTTGTTTCTGACGCGAGTGTTTCGTAGTATCGCAGGGGCGAAATCACCCTCGCGTCGGAACGCGAGCCGCAGAGAGCCGGAAACTGACCTTGTCCCCGTTGATGTTCTTCGAATGGCTTTCGAAAACGTCCTGGAGCGTCCGGCTCCATGAGTCGCACTACGCATACCCGCTGATCGAGTCGGTTCACGTGTGGGGGATGGCCGTATTCTTTGGTCTCGCGCTCTTATTCGACTTGCGGCTGCTCGGTTGGACGATGCGGCGGGTGCCGGTCTCCGAGATGTCGCGCAGGCTATTGTCCTGGACAGTGGTCGCTTTTGCGGTGATGGTCGCGAGCGGGTCACTCCTGCTACTCGCGATACCGTTGCGCACCTATCAGAATATTTTCTTCCGAGTAAAAATGCTGACGCTGTTACTGGCCGGTGTGAACGTGTGGATTTTCAATTCGAAAGTTTATCGGCGCGTTCAAACGTGGGATTTGTCGACGAAACCGCCTTGGGCCGCTCGATTTGCTGGCGGGCTTTCAATCGTGCTTTGGGTCGCCATCATCATTTCTGGGCGAATGATTGCATACAACTGGTTCGATTGCGACACGCGGCCGCCCGCAATCATGCGCTCGCTTGAGGGGTGCCGCGTGACGCCGGGCTCCGGGAACTGAGGCGTGCTTCCTTTTTTCGTCTGGTGCGAACATTCACGGATCGGGCAGACGATCCAAGGATCTGTCTGGCTTTTCCCAGTGATTGAATCCGTGCATCTCGTTGGTCTCGGCGCGATCGCCGGATCAGTGCTGATTGTGGATCTGCGACTGCTGGGCCTAGGGCTGCGGAGCCGACGGGTGGAAGAGCTGGCGGGGCAAGCGAGGCCGTGGATGCTCGGAAGCCTCGCACTCATGTTCGCGTCGGGGATTCTGCTTTTTCTTTCCGAGGCGACGAAGTGCTATTACAGCTTTCCATTCTGGATCAAGATGAGCTCGCTGCTGCTGGCGATTCTGTTCACTTTCACGATCAAGAGTTGGGTGATCCGGAAAAAGTTCGATCAGAGATATTCGCTCCTGGCGAAAGCAACTGGGCTCGTCTCCGTGGGATTGTGGTTCGCCGTAGCGTGGGGCGGGCGTTGGATCGGGTTTTCCTGAGGCTGCCAGGGGGATTGCGGGCCGCTTCCTACATGAAATTGCGGGTGTGCAGGCTGGAAAGCTCGGCCGCTTCCGCTTCTGAAAATCCGAGTCGCCGCAGCCGTTTCCGACGCCCTTCGTCCATTTCCTGAGTCAACTCCATCACTCGCTGATGGCCGCGGCGCAGGTCTTCAGCGCTCCAGGAGCCGGCTCCCAGTAAGACAAGCGCGTCGAAGACCTCCGCATTCAAGCCCGCGGTGTGCTGAAGCGCGTCGTGCCGGCGGCGGACGGAATCGGCGAGGTGAGGCCGGAAACCGGGATCGTTATTCAAGTGCTGCGTAAGGTGAGCGATGCCGAATGCGACATGACGGCCTTCGTCCTGGGCGGCCAGTTTCGCGACAGCCGCGGTGACCGGATCGGGCGCATAGCGTTCGATGAACCACAGCAGAGAAAGAAACGTGCCTTCGCCCAGCACCGAAAGGAGAAATGACGCAATCGCAAATTCGGGCTCATCGACTAGCGTCTTCAGCGATGCCTGGCCGCCGATGGTCGAAAGGCCGAGATGATCGCGCTTCATCAATCCCCGCCGGGTGAATATATCGATGTGGCGGGCTTCGTCGGCGGCTTGAACGGCCAGCAACTGCATCACTTCGCGAAAATGAGGATGCAACTGCGCTATAAAACGGCTGGGAATGATCAGCGCCGCTGTCTCGTTTTCGATCAGGTAGGTCATAATCTGGACGACTGCGTCTTCCACATCGTCGTCCAACTCGAATTTGGCGTCCCAGGGAATCGCGGTTTTCGGATCCCATTGCGCGGCCACGGCCTGAGCGTAAAGGCGCGCGGCGTCGTCCGACCAGACCTCGATTTTATCCACGAGATGAAAATCGAATTCGGGGCTGCCAGCTTCGACCGTTGCGCTACGAGCGGCAAGGCCCCAGCGGCGCGAAGCGTGGGGAACGACTCCGCCGGACTGCGCCGCGTCGGCCTCCCCGGCGCGTTGCGCGCCGGACCATCGCTTGGCCTCAGCGCCGCCGTTGACGATCAGAGCCTGGATGGGTTCCTCGCCCTGCCGCGCTCGAATCTCCAGCTTGTGTCCTTCGTCCCGGCACCACGAACGCAAATCGATTTCAAGATCGGGAGAAGTGCCTGCCACCGCGACCGAATTGCCCGCGCCCGCATTACGCAGCGCCCGCTTAATGAGCAAATGCCCGCCTTCGGCGAAAGCGAGCGACCCGAGATCGACGTCTATTGGCACTTTGCCACTAGCCCTCTCACAAACTCGTCGATCGTACCAAAACGGTCGATGGCCGCGGCCAATTGCGCATAACCCACCGTACGGCCGGGCATCCAGCGCTTGAGCCTTTCCAGGTCGAACAGAGGCCGAACCTCTACGTCCGCGTATGACATGCCCAACAGCAAATCGCGAAAACGAGCGATGGGCTCCGCGGGAGCGCCATCGAGCAACGTGAAATTGCAATGGTCGAACGGAGGTGTCTGCGCCAAAACCCGCGTCGACGACGACGAAATCGTGCCTTCACGCGTGAACGCCAGACGGTTCCCGTCCAGAATGCACGCCGCGTCTGCTTCGCCGCTTATGAGTGCCTTTACGGCATCTCGTTCGCCGCCTATATGGTCGCCGTGCTTTCCCACCAGCTTGTCGAAAACGATCACCGTGAAGTCGGTGTCAGGACGAAGCTCGTGCTCCGCGAGAAAGTTGAGAGGAATAAGCTTCGCCTGCGGCGAGTCGCTCGCCCCTACGGCGACCTTTTTGCCCCTAAGGTCCGCGAGCTTACTGACTCCGCCGTCAGCGCACACCAGAACGATAGAGGTGAGATCTACGTCGGTGTCGCGCATGACGATAGCTTCCGCGCGACGGCCCAGAGCCTTCGCGACTCGATCGGACTGGAGCCACGCGAGCGGAGAATTCCAGGCGACGTGCAGTTGCCCTAGAACGTGCGCTTCGACCTGCTTTTCGTAATTCGAAAATAGGACATAGTCGAAATCAAGGTCGTGCGCGCGAAAGTACTTCTGGAAGCCGTCCCAAATCGTAATCACTTTGGGATCGTACGCGACGGCTCCCATGATCAACGTTTTCCCAGCACTCATCGGGCGTCCTCAGAAGGCATATTTTAGCGCGAACTGAATGATGCGCGGTCCCACGGAAGTAGTGGTGATGACTCCGAATGTCGAGCCGCTGCCGACGTTAGACGCGGGGTTGCTGAATTGCGGGTGATTGAACGCGTTGAAAAAATCAGTCCTGAACTCCAGGTCCGCGCCCTCACGCAATCCGCCTACGATTGTGTGTTTCTGGATCGAAATATCCCAGTTGAACTGGCCGGGGCCGAGAACCGGATTCATACGAACGTTACCGTATCCCGACGCCCCGCCTGTGCCGCCTACCTGTCCTACGATCGGGGGCGCGCAAAACGCGGCGGTGTTGAAGTAGGTGCCTGAACGTACCCGCGAAACGATCGAGCCGTCCGCAAAGACGTCACTGATTGTTTCGCCCGCGCACAGATTCGCCCCGCTGGTTCCGACCGAGCCATATACTTGGCCTGCACGGCTGTCCGTAAGGGTTATCGGATTTCCGCTCTGGGCAGTCGTTACGCCGGCAACCCCCCATCCGGAGAGCGCATGGCCGGAAAATCCTTCGCCGCCGTTAAACCGTGGAAAGGTATAGATGTAGCTGATGACCAGTCGTTGCGGACGATCATATCCGCATTCGCCCTTGGCGATGCTTCGGTTGCCCTCCGCCACCTGCGTGGCCGGGTCGAACGCAATCGACCCTCCCTCGCCGCTGGCGGCGGTCGAAGTACCCAAATAGTCGCTCAGGCACTTGTCCCACGTGTACGCCGCCTGGAATTGGAGACCGCGCGAGAAATTCTTGCGCAGCGTGACTTGCAGCGCGTTGTAATTCGAAAAGCCGACATTGGCCGTTTCGATGAACCCGCCTGCGCCGAATCCCAGCACTGGTACCCGCTGGGCCGCGTTTTTCGTAGTGTTGGTCGTCACGCATCCGAACGGTGCACCGCAATTGATGGGATTCTCTGGGGAGGCCAACACGGGAATATCCTGGATGAGAGTTGCTTCAGTGTGTTCGGTCCTGTCGCCGACGTATCCGACCTCAAGGACGAGGCTCGGCGTAATGGCGTACTGAGTGCCAAGGTTCCAATTAAATGTCGTCGGCGTAACGAGATTTGGGTCCACACCTACGAGCGATATCGCGGATGTCGGAGTGCGGAGAAACGAATTGAACGTCCCGATCTGAATCGCTGGGGTAAAGGGCACAGCAAACGTGGCCGCCACGTTGCTCGCTGCGGTATGCGTAAATGGGGCAGCAATGGGAGGCTCGCCGTCCCAAGTGTCGAGAAAATGCTGGCCATCGATCAGCTTGTAAAAGATTCCAGAGCCACCGCGTACGACAAATCGGCCGGTGGAGAAAGGCTGCCACGCAAACCCGAGTCGCGGCGCAAAGTTGGTCAAGGGTGCGTGGCCGTAGGTATAGAGATTGTTCGAGCGACGCGTAACTCCCGCCGGGACCGTGCCCTGGAAGTCTTTTTTCACAGTGAGGCCGACGAACGTGCCGGACACTGGCGGGATCGGCACTGTTTCGAGAAGAGACCAGACGGCGTTCGTGCCTCCGTTGCCGGTCACGTCGTATCCCGTCCCATCGTATTCCCAGCGCAGGCCCACATTTAGGGTCAGTTTCGACGTCACCTTAAAATCGTCCTGCGCGTAAAAATTGAAATTATTCTCGCGTCCAAGGTTCGGGTTCGAGAAGAGCTGCACGTTCGCGCTACTTGTGGAGATGTTGCTGAGTGTTGTTCCATTCTGTGCGCCGCTCATTCCCAAAAGAAAATCGGAAAACGTCTGGAACGTGAGCTGCCCGCGCGTTTTGCCGCACGAGCAGATATTCATGGCATTTCGCTGCTGGTCGTAACCGAATCGCAGCGTATGGCGGCCGCGCGTCCAGGAAAGTTGGTCCGCCCACTCGTAAGACTGCACGGGCGTGAACTCGTTGTCGGTGGTTCCACCGCCAAACGCGAAACCGGCGCCCGTGATCGAAATAACCGGCAGCACGGGGAAGGTGGAACTCGCTGGAGTCACATCGAAATCCGTCGCGGTCACAGGGAATAAACTGAAACGAGTTGAGCGAATGTAATAGCTTGAGAAACGCGCCTCGTTAACGAGGTTGTTCGAAAGTAATGTCGTCAGTTTGCCCGAGATCAGCTCGTCTCCGTTGATGTCCTTGCGTGTCGCGGCCGGAGGCTGGGTCGAGCTTGTAAACTCGTTGATATTGGGCGCGTACGAATAGAAATATCTGCCAGAGAATGTGTTTTTCGGCGACAGGACGTAATCCAGGTTAAAGGAGACCTGCTCCTCGTGGAACGGCGCTCCGATACTGTAATAGGAGAAACCGGAACCGCTCGCCAAAATGACTTGAGGCGATGGGATGACATAGGTGCCGTCCGGCAACTTCGCATTCAGCAGGGCCAGCGAAATCGGGTTTATGTTCGATCCGTCGCAAGCTACCTGATCGCTCGCCGGATTTTTCACTGTAGACACTGCTCGGAACGTTTCCTGGTTGCAGAATTCCGCGCCTAACGTGGCTGCGGACCGGTCGTTCGTGAGTTGGGCCGGTAAAGTCACGGACGAGGTTCCCTGCGATGCCACGCCGTTGATTTGTCGCGTGCCCTGATAAGAGAAAAAGAAAAATAGCTTGTCTTTCTGAATCGGCCCGCCAAAAGTGCCCCCATACTGATTCTGTTTCAATTCTCCGCGCGGGTGTCCGGCGAGCTTGGCGAAGAAGGTGTTCGCATCGAGATCGTCGTTCCGAAAGAATTCGAACAAATTTCCGTGGTAGCTGTTCGTGCCGGTTTTCGACACCAGGTTGACAGAGGCCCCCGGGTTGCGGCCGATGCTCGCATCGTACATGGACGTCACTACGTTGAACTCCTGCAGCGAATCCGGGCTGGGAATCGGAATCGACCCGTAGAAGGAGCCGGCCGTGTCTTCCGTCGTGCTGCCCGAGTAGCTGCTCACCTGCACGCCGTCCATCAGGTAGCTGTTGCTGGCGTCATCGTGGCCGTTCGCGTAAATGGCTTGCGATCCACGGCCAAATGCAGAGGCGTCCGTCACGCTGGTCGCAACGCCGGGTGAAAGGTTGAGAATCTGGGTGAAATTACGCGTCGCCAGCGGAATCGAAACAAGGGAAGACTGGTTGACCACGCCGCCCAACGCCGACGTCTCGGTTTGAATACTCTCCGTTGTTCCCTTGACCGTGATCTGCTGACTTTGCGCGCCCAGCTCGAGCTGCTGGTTCAGGACCTTCGTGTCAGTCACGTCCACGTTCACGCCCGGCACGGTCACCGTCTGAAAGCCTGGAGCGAAAATCGTCACTGCGTATACACCGGGCGTCAAAAGCGTGAAGGTGTAGCTCCCATCGGCCGCCGTTGTTTGGGATCGGGTCACCGCGCCGCCATTGCTGATCGTCACCTTCGCCCCGGAGATCACTGCACCCGTGGGATCGCTCACGGTGACGGTCAGAGCGCCGGTCCCGCCGGATTGCGCCCTTAGCAGCGGGCTCCAGATGCATGCCGCCAGCAGAAGAAAGAGGAACGACAAAAACGAGCCTTTCAGAGAGTTCATATGGGTCCCCAAGTTTTTCGCGCATTGAACGCGATCGTGTGAAGTTAGCCGTTCATGAAACCCGATCTGAGGCAGGCCAGAAAGCCTGCTTCAACTGGGCGATAGAAGTAAGTTTTGTCGAAAACGGCAACCTGTCGTTTGCGGGGTCAAACTCAAGTAAAGCCAGAATTGAAAGGGGCGGTCGTGGGGTTAATACGCGGGCGAGCCTGTATTCCGGAGTTCATGTTTTCTCGGCAAAGAAATCTGCCGTCGGATTCGTGCTCACATAGACGATAGCCGGCCATTCGCGGTTTCATCTGAATCTAGGGCAGTACAATCGTCGCCTTCTTGACGTAGTCAAGCTTCGGGAATTCCCGCTCCAGATAAGCATTACCTTCCTCGTAGAAAGGATTCATCTCCGGGCCATTGCCGTTCGGTTTGGCTTCCCCGTAACCGGCGTACAGCTTTTCGGCAACTTCCAGGCCCGAAACCACCTGGCCAAAGGGCGCTATTTGAATATCAAGCGTCGCGGAGTTGTCAGCCAGATTAATGAAAGTCTGGGTCGAACGCCGGTTCGCCTGGAAAAATGAAACCATTCCTTTCGTGTTGCTGTGCTTGTGCGTCTGATCGTCGGAAATTCGCGCGCTCAGCCACGCCTTGGCTACCGCCGGATCGCCATTCAGTCCCCATACGGCCATCAGCGGAGTGACGCGATAGAACCGGTTGCCGTCGTAAAATCCGGACTTGACGAGGTTGTAGAAACGGTCCGCCCCATTGGGCGCCCAGTCGCGATGCACTTCGATGACGAATCGGCCCGCACTCGTATCGAAGTTCGCCCTAAAAACATCGGGAGCCCGCTCCGTGAAGGCAGCGGGATTCGTCAACGAGGGTTTGCCGCCCTGATCTTGCGCTGAAAACGCGACGCCGCTGGTCGCGACGATCGCCAGAGCGAGCGACGCGATCCGGACAGCGCGCCCCCGACACTTCATAGCCAGCTTCCCCGGTTCTTCATTGCTTCGTTTTCTTCTTGTAAAGCTTCCCGTAAACAAAGTCGTCGGCAAACGGAATGCATTGAAACTCCAGAAGCTGCATGCCCGGCTCGATGTGTTTGTACAGAATCATGCTCATCTTCCAGGGATGCGTGAAAACCTTCGGATCGTCGATCGTCGCTTCATAGCGCATGTGATCGGCGGAAATGGGCGTGTAGCGCTCGACTACATGCGCATCCTGGCTGTAGAAATTGCCCGAACGATCCAGCCAAATCTCATGACTGAACCACTGGTCGTCGACAACCAGGGTATCGCCCTCGAAGCGGCCGACCGACTGGCCCATCCAGCTGTCCGTGTTAATCAACTCGGCCCGGGCTTTCACCAGATCGGCGCCGAGGTGAATCATGCGCGCTGAGTTTCCGCCGTACTCGTAGGCGATCAACACCGTGTCTTTGTTCTGCAAAATCTGAAACGGATACGGCATGTATGTAACGCGTGGAACTCCACCCTGATAACACTTGGCTTCCGGATCTGCGTTGTCCTCGATCCCATTCTCAAGCACTAATGGATCCGGATGCAGCCGTTCGGTGCGATAGCGATTTCTCTTTTCGAGCGCCTCCGGCTTGTAAGGGATCGTTCCGCCTTCGACGACGCTCAAGCCTGCAGGTTGTGCCAGGTAGGTCCCGACGAGGTCGGCGTAGGGCGCGGGCGCCGCCCCGTGCTCCTCAATATCCCAATTCGCCGTGTTCATGGTTTGCCAGACACCGCTCAGATCCGGCTGGCCGTCCACGGTTCGCCGCGCCTTGTAAGGGGCTCGAGTTTGTGAATTCACGGGTCGGAATCCACCCCAGACCAACGCGATAGCCGCCAGCACCGCGGCGAGGCCACGCGACGCGATCCCCTGAATCCGTTCTTGTGGATCAAATCCTTCATTGAGGGGAAACTCACTTTGCGGAAGGGTCCTTCCCATCGGCTGGCGCACCCGTGCCCGACGAGCCGACGAACAGCGTCTGTCCGTTTGGATATTTGATGGATCGCGCGTTCGCGCGGAAAGGAACTCCCTTCGAGAGAAAACCTTCGACAACGACCTTGGTGCCGGGTTGAAGATAGTCTTTGGTGAAGCCGCGCTTGATCAGCGCGTACGGCCCGCCGCCTTCAAACATCCAGTGCTGCACCTTACCATCGGCTCCCACCGCATCAACGTGAAACCACGTATGTGGATTCGTCCATTCCACCTGGACGATCGTCCCTTCGACTTTGACGGGTTTAGTCGCGTCGAACTCTGCGGCGAAAGCATGATGCGCGTGAGCCGGCGTGCCTGCCAGAAGCGCCAACCCGGACATAACGACCCAACCGAAAATCGTTCTCCTCCATCGCATGGTTCTATCTCCGGAATAAATTTCGATTAATGACTGTTTTCTACCGAACCCGCGTTCGGCTTCGCGCTCTGGCGGTTCGCCTCGGCGATCGCTTCCCGCCTGAGCTGGTCGAGACGCGCCTTCCGCGCGTCCACCGAATCCTCGCCGCTGTCGAGCGAAGCCTGTTCATCCGCGCGCGCGTTCGCCAGTGAATTGGCGCGATCTTTCGGGTCTTCCTGGCAGACGCTCGTTGCCCCCTCGCGCCCATCATCTTTGCGGAGGATGTGCATCACGGTGTAGGGTTTCACGTAGACGTGCGGATCGTCGATCGTGTACGTGTATTCCAGTTTATCGTCTGCTGTGCGTTTGAATCGCTCGACCACATGCAACGTCTCACCGGACCCGGGATAAAGCCCGCCGCCGTAGTTGGGAATGATGCGAGAGCCAAACGTGATGTTCGTGATGTCGACGACCAGCGTGTCCCCCTCCCAATGGCCGCGCGAATCTCCCATCCACTCCCGGATCGCATTGCTCGGGTGAGGTTTTCCGTTCAGCGGCACGATGCGGTACACCGGCGTGTCGCCCAATACGAACGCGACATATCCCGGGGATTGCAGAATCCGTCGCACAGGCCCGGGAGAAGCGTTCGTCCCGTAGCCGTCTCCAATGTCGACGTCCTCACCGACCACGGAAGCGTCAGGACGGCCCGGAGCCGTGGCGCTGGCGCCGCCGAAGGCCAATCCCCAGTTTGTCAGCTCCGCTTCGCTAACCACGTTGATGCAGCGGGTGTTGAGATTCATGTCGTCCACGGTGTCGGTCTCGCCGCGTCCTTTGGTCAGCGCCTCTCGTTCTTCCCAGTACTTCACCTGCTCCAAAGTCCACGGCGGAATGCGACCGTTGGGAGGATCTGTGATTGCGGACGTTCGGTTCGAAATATGCGGAGGGCCTGCGGATTCCGAATATCCGAAGATTGCGTTGTAATTGGGAACGGAGCGGAATCCTTCGTGTTCGACTTTCCCCTCGGCGATCAGGGCCTGGCGTGACTTCGCTCGCACTTCTCCGTTTTCGCGGTGCGATCAGCGAGTTCCGCGTCAGTGTAAAGCTTCCTGTTGCCAAGGGCTGTGGGGCGTTCGAGCGGTACGTTTTCGAATCCTTCCCAAACTCCTTCTAAGATCCGGATCGCCCCAGTTGGTATGCGGCGCGGACCAAGTCTTCCTGGACGGCGGGGCGATATTGCTTCTTTTCGTTGACCGTGGAGTGTTGGTTTTTTGCTGTGCGGCCTGAGCATCCACACACCGGGGCGCACAAATCAGGGTCAGAAAACTGAGGGCGGCTGCTAGGCCAGGACCGCGACGCGGTCCGCAGGTTCGGGGACTCACCAGTGCATTCGACGCGCCCCAAGCATAGGTGCGTGCGCCTCGGAAACAATTGCGGAGCCACCAACGACTGTTGCGGAGGGAAAATGCGTAGCTGAAAGCAGGCCCAGGGTACCCATGAAGCGCCAAGGCTACGAAGGCTGGCAGACTTTGTCAAGGCCCGCGGATCGTGAGCGGGTCAAAAAGAGTGGCATGCCCGTCAGAGTGCGTCCGATAAAGTCGCGCAGATGATCGGCTGTCGGTGCCATCACCCAGCCGGCCCTCGCATTCCGGAAGATGCGTTCCACGGGAAGTTGCCGGGAAAAGGCCGCCCCGCCGCACGCCTTCATGGCAAGGTCGGTCACGTCCAGCGCCGCTTCGATCGACGCGAGCCGCGTTTGGAGAACCAGCAGGTCGGCCGCTTGCGAAGCAGTTTCAATTTCACCCATTGCGTAGCCGAGGAGCGCCCGGGCTTGTTCCGTGCGCACGGCCATGTCCGCCAATCGCGCGCGCAGCGTCGCTAAATCCCTCAGTTGCGTGCCGGTGTGCGCGAATCCCGTGCCTTTCATGTGCTCAGCGGTCGCCGCCACCGCCGCCCGGCTTAGACCGTTCGCCATTGCGGCCGTGCCGACGCTGAACCACGGAAAAACCACAAAGTGCATGGTAGCGACACCCTCGCCCGGCCGCGTGATCAGGTCACCGGAGGGCACGGGCGCGCGGTCAGCGATTACCGCCGCCGAATCGTTTCCACGCAGACCGAGGCCGTCGAACCGTCCTTCGACGCGTACACCCGTATTTGTGCGATCAATCAGGTAAACCGTCGATTCGAGTGGCGAGGAGGCGTTGGGTTTCTGTGCGCTGGCGACGTAGGAATCCGCGTGGCGGGCGGAGGTAACCCAGGATTTCTGCGCCGAGATGACGTAGCCCTCTTCGCTCTGTTCGAGGGCGGAAACCGGCGCCCAAAATTGCGAGCGAGACCCTCTTTCAGAAAAAGCGAGGGTTGTAAGGTGCTTACCCGCCGCCATTCGTCGGAGTAGCTCGTCTTTGCGGCTGAGCGTAGTAGACGATGCGATCGCTTGCGCTGCTGCAACATGCATGACGAAGATCATCGCGGTCGAAGCGCAGCCCTGAGCGAGCTCTTCGGTCACCGCCGCAAAGACTCGCACACCCTGGCCCGCTCCGCCAAGGTCCCTCGAAATGCAAAGACCCAGAAACCCTTCCCGCTCAAGTGCCGCGACGCTCTCTACGGGAAATCGGGCATTGGCGTCGACATCTGCTGCATGAGCAGCGAGTTCTCCGCAAGCCAGTGCTGCTGCCCGTTTCTGAAACTCATACTGGTCCGGTCGCAGGCCATACACATCGGGCATCCGTTACTCCTGCCAGAGAAATGAGATTCAACGCGCTTCAAGAGGACGGCAGCGACAGTTCAAGCCAGTCGCACGCAGCACGAGAGGCTACAACAAATTGCCAAGACCCGCCAAGCTGCGATCGATGCGCCCACGCAGCCAGTGGCAGACGATCATTTGGAATCTGGTTATGACCGAAACATTCCACCCCACGAACTACAGGTGAAAGAGCAAACAAACCGGTACCGCTACCGAATCCGCTGACCTAAGCCCAAAACATCGTATTCCTTGATCCTAGGACGCCCATGTCCATTAGGGCGCTAATTAGGAAAAGGGCAAGCCGAAGTCCGCCGTTTCCATTGTACTCAGTTCTGCGGACGGCCCGGAGCTTGCAATCGAGACAAAACGGACATATGGTCTCCCGCGTCATGAACATAACGAAGGCTCAATGCCGCAGGGAATTTCTGAAGTTTGTCGCGGGTAGCCCCGTCATTGCTTCTCTAGGCGGGATGGCTGCTTTCTTGGCTGAGGGTGGGATCCAGGCTCAGGAACCAAGCTCGCCGGCTTCGCAAACTGCGGCGCCATCCGACGTGATCGCCGATCCGTCGCAAGCGCTCGACGTTTTTGATTTTGAAGAACCCGCCCACCGCAGAATCCTCCCGGGCCACTGGGCTCATATAGCCGGAGGAGTTGACGGCGACGCTACCGTCCGTGCCAACCGCGAAGGCTTCAATCAGTTCTACTTGCGTCCGCGCAGATTGCACGACGTAAGAAAAGTAGACATGAAGACCACGGTATTTGGCACCACGTACGACTCACCTCTGTTCACATGTCCCACGGGCGGCCAGAGAAACGTCTGGTTACCGGATGGAGAACTGTCGGTTTCGCGAGCCGCCAAGACGCGGAATGCGATGCAGATGCTGGATTCAAGCGCTTCGGAATCGGTGGAAGATTGCTGTGCTGCTCTGGGGCGTCCAGTTGTCCAGCAGATATATGCGCCGGCGGCTTTTTCGAATTGCGAGATTCTCTTAAAGCGCTTAGAAGCAGCTGGAGTCACCACGATCGTCCTCACGGTAGATGCCGCCGGCGGACGGAATGCGGAAACTGAAGAACGCCTCGTACCGAAGGACCTCTCGACGTGCTCGGCGTGTCATCAACCCCCCGCTGGTAACGCGCACATAATGGACAAGGGCTTCGTTGCGAAGGCGCCGGCTGATCCGTTCGACTGGACCTATGTAGATCGAATGCGCCAGGCCTGGAAGGGCAAGTTCGGTATTAAAGGCGTTGTGACCGTTGAGGACGCCTCACTGTGCATCAAGCACGGCATCGATTTTGTCCAGGTTTCGAACCACGGTGGACGCGCGACGGAAACATTCCGCTCCACGATTGCAACGCTTCCGGAAATCGTGAAGGAAGTGAACGGCCGCGTTCCAGTATTTCTCGATGGCGGCGTCCGTCGTGGCACAGACGTATTTAAAGCGATGGCCCTTGGTGCCGCGGCAGTTGGAATGGGCCGTCCAGTGCTGTGGGGCCTTGGTGCCTTTGGCCAGCCGGGTGTCGAAAGGATCCTTGAGATTGTCCAGCACGAGCTGAGAATCACTATGGGCAGCAACGGCTGCACGAAGATTGCGGACATTAACGCAGACCATATCGGAACGCTGCTTTGGCCCGCTACCTTTTTGCCTCGGGAGTCCTATTAACTTTCAAGTTTGTAATGCCCGTGTCCGCGGGTCAGGCACCTGAGGCTGCATTGGACGTATGAGGCACGCGTCATCCAAACGGGTGACGCCACAAAGCACTCGGCCCTGAGGACCACTCGAACTCCGATGCGTGCACCCCACCCGCCTCGGGCCCCGGGCAGCGCTTGTCCCCCCAGGCGCTGCCCTGATTGTGGGAGTTCTCT
The DNA here is from genome assembly GCA_963800535.1 of uncultured Acidobacteriota bacterium. GTDB lineage: Bacteria > Acidobacteriota > Terriglobia > Acidiferrales > UBA7541 > Palsa-295. The sequence continues at coordinate 373,036 of CAWDBK010000009.1, read as the reverse complement.
CAGACCTTAAGACAAACCTAGGCGCTGCACCCATCTCTTCGTTTTCGCTGACGAGAACGAAGAGGTGCGTGTGTGTTAACGGTGCGATCTATCGAGACGTCGTTGGACGTGCGAAATCGTGTTAAGCGAGGCTGCAACTCGACTCGCGTGAATTCCAGTTGTAGTTGGACTCGCAGCCGTTACGACCAGCGAGCCCTGGTCTTGTCGGATAGAGGCTTCGGCTGACCAAATTTAGCAATGGTCTGCATCGCGTCGGCGATGTCCTTCACCGCCCGCAAGTTCATCCACTGTTCGCGAGCACGGTCCGCCTGAGCCCGATCGATCTGCATGAAATCCGACATCCGATAGTACCTCTTCATGTTGTCGTCGTGGCTCAACAGGGTATTAGCGTTGGCCGAGAACGATTTCTCCTCGCCTGACTTCTTGCGTATGGTCCAAATCACGGGTCCGGGAGGCGCATCTGGAATAGTCCTGACTTTCTGCAACATTTCCCGGACTACTGGATCCATGTATTTGTCATACGTAAAGGAATCGATATAGATGTATTTGTCGATAATGCCGCGGCAAGTGATGTACATAAGGCTGTGATCGGCCGTTTCACGGCTCCGCGGATCGAACTTGGGTGGATCGGCGTCTTCCTGCCACAGAACGGTGTTGACGTGGATGTCGATGGCCGCAACCTCTTCGGGTTTGACCCACGCAACAACGTCCGGGAGAAGAGTGTTGGCGAAAATTACCGACGAGCCGACCGCGGGAAGAGCTTTGTAACCTCTGCCGTTAGCATGCATCGACTCGATCGCCGGACGGCCATCCGCGCTGTAAGGCAGCCGGAGGTCCCTTCCGAAGGGGCCCACGTGCTGTATGACGCCGTCTCTGCCTTCAAAAGGTTCCGCCGGCCCGGTCATCCCTTCACTTGCTAGAAGAGCGGCCCAGACGCCGTTGCGAACCTGCTCCGCGCTGTGATTTCCTTTCCACATTGAAAGAATCCCGGCATGAGTTACGGCCAGTGGTATGTGGGGCACGATCGCCAGAGACAGCGCATTCGCGAGTTGGTCCTTGTCGAGTCCCATCAACTTTCCGCACGCGAGCGCTGTTGCGGGAGCGTGGTACATGACGTCGTATCCGCCGGAACCCGCCACGCCAACTGCTCCGCCCGCCGCTCCGTCCAGGGCCGCAACGACCTCGTAGGCGACCGTCATAGCGTCAATCACCTGTGGGCCCGTTGAGTGAAGTGCTTCACCAATGGCCAAAACTCCCCAAAGCAACTCGTTCGTGTGGTCGTTGAAATCAGCGTGACGAGACATGCAGGCGTTTGTAAACGCGGCCATCTCCGGAGTTGTGACCACTCCGTATCCCACCACCGTGCACTTCATATCGCCCCGCATTGTCTGCGAAAGGCGGCTATTAATTCGAGCGGGTTGTGATTCGAAACCGCTGTAAATGTCCGCGAGGGACGCGAGCATCAGGTAATTGAATGCCTCAAGGAATCCATCCGTGTAATTCACATGAAAGGATGACGTATATTCCGCAAGCCTGCGACTGCACTCGTCCATGGGCCCATTGCCGAACGCTCGACCAGATTTGTTCACCCAACCCGGACCAGCGAACGTTGTATAACCCGGCTGGACGGAAGAAGGAACATAGTGACTCTCACGAATTAGGGGCCAATCCTGCAATCCTCCGCCTGTGTCTGGTGCGAGCGGTCCAGTGGCCGGTCCCGGCCCTTGGGCCCGCGCCCCTTCTTGGGCTTGAACCGCCTGCGAAACCAGCAGTCCGGCTATGGCCGCGCCAGCTCCAACACCCAGCTTCTTGAATAAATCTCGCCGACCCAGGCCGTCTGTGGCAGAGCCGAGTTCGACAGCAGAATCTTCTGAGTTACCCTCTGCCCCTGTTTTATGCATTTGATCTCCTTTTTTGATCTGAGCCGCGCCTTATGCGCCAGGTCGCCCAACACCCAGTCAAGTATCACAACAATTTCTGCCCTATTGTCCTCCGAACTAAGTACAGGTGAGCGTTTCGAGGTTACCCGCGCGAACGCCGGATGTCAGAACAGTAGGTATGAAGACTCCGAGTTTCGGCAACACGTGCGACTCGAAGCAAAACGAAGTTCCCCGGGAAAGCTTTCTTGAACGCGCATCTCGCTGCAACTTGCGCGGATGCGGGACCTCCGCGACGCATCGCCTGAGTTGAAGAACTATGCCAGCGAATCGATCGGCGAGTGGCACGGACGATCAACGGAATGATCTTCATCGCACCGGGTCTCTTTTTGTAATCAGTTGGGATGACAGAAAAGCATTTCGCATAGTGATATACCGTCGCCCCAGTTGATGTAGTCCGTCCTGATGCGTGTTGGTTAGGCGACTCAATCGAATCGCAGGGGGGATAAAATGAGAATAGCCAAGTATGCGCTGATTATAGTGTTTGACGCGCTTCTCTGCACCGGTTCCTGGGCCCAGTCCGTCGAGAATTCGAGAGTGACCGGATTGGTGACCGACCCGAGCGGTGCAACCGTCGCCGGCGCACAAGTGCAAATGACACAGACCGGCACCGGCCTGGTTCGCACTGTCGAGACCAACGGAGATGGAACCTACACGATTCCAGATTTGCCCTCAGGCGCTTACCAACTTCAAGTAAGAAAAGAAGGCTTCAACACCTACGTGCAGTCGGGCATTGTGTTGCAGGTAGGCTCTAATCCGACGCTCGATGTTAGCTTGCAAGTTGGTTCCACCGCGCAGGCAGTGACTGTCACGGCCAATGCCGCTATCGTGGAGACTCATAGCAGTTCAGTCGGCGAGGTCGTAAATCATCAAGAAATCCTGGACATCCCGCTGAACGCGCGGGATCCCATGCAGCTGCTCACGCTGACGCCGTCAGCTGTCGTGGCCGGCGGATACAACACTGCGTTGGACTTCCCGAATCCCTACACGATTGCGTTCGCGGGCACAAGTCCGGGCGTCGGCACCTACATCTTGGATGGCGGCAATGATAACGACGCGCATACATCCGACTCCTACCCGCTGCCGTTTCCGGACGCCTTGCAGGAATTCAGCGCCGTTCTGACTGCGGTACCCGCCCAGTACGGGATGCATTCATCAGCGACCGTAAACGCAATCACAAAGTCGGGATCGAACGAATTCCACGGGGATGCATTCGAGTTCGTGAGAAACGGCGATTTTAACGCACGCAGTTTCTATGCGCCCAGGCGGGACCCGCTGAAGCGCAATCAATTCGGAGGCGTGCTCGGCGGTCCAATCCGGAAGGACAAATTGTTCTTTTTCGGCGCGATTCAAGACACGATCGTTCGCGACGTGTTGCAATGGAAACGTTGCCTTTTTGCCTACGGCACAAGAATTGGCCGGCGATTTCACGACCGCCCTCTCCACGCGATGTCTAGCCAAGCCGGTTACCTTAAAGGCGCCATTCGTCAACAACATGATATCGCCGACGGCATACAGTCAGCCTGCGCTGAAGCTGGTAGCAGACGAGCTTCCGGTGCCAACGGATCAGGCCTGTGGGAGCATTACCTACCCCATCAAAGTTGCGACGACCGACAAATCAATCGTCGGCAGAGTGGATTACCACATCAGCGATAGGAATTCACTCTTCGTGCGTTATTACTACGCGAGTTTCTTTCTGCCGCCGGATACCACCAACATCCTGACGCTGGAGACGCCTGACCAGTCGGCTCGATATCAGACCGTTACGCTGGGCGAGACGTATCTGCTTTCAAGCAGGGCCGTGAATTCATTCCACGCCAACGTAAACCGGCAAGCCGTTAAGAAGGGATTTGACCCGGGAGTGGAGACGGCGAGCCAGTTAGGCGTTGGGGGCAACTTCTATAACCCATTTCCCAACTGGCTGGTTGTCCAAGTGACCGGCGATTTCAACGCGAAAACAGGATCCGACATCCCGGTCAATTTCAACGACACAGATTTTCAGTTCACAGACGACGTGGCGTTGACCCTGGGGAAACATCAAGTCTCGTTTGGCGGGGAATTCGTCCACTTCAAGGATATTTCCACCAGCAACATTTACGATAATGGTTATTTCATTTTCTCGGGTGGGGTAACCGGTTCCGCGATGGCCGATTTCCTAACGGGAGATTACTTCACGTTCGAGCAATCGAACATAGTGCATCAAGGCAACAAGAAGAATTTTTACGCGCTGTATGCTCAGGATTCCTGGCAGGTCAACCGAAAGCTCACGCTCAACTACGGTTTGAGGTGGGAGCCGTTCACTGCCCAGCAAAACGCAGCAGGGGAAGGATACTCTTTCAATCTCGCAGATTTCGAGGCCGGAATCGGAAGCAAGGTGTTTATTAACGCCCCGGCTGGCCTGTTGTTCCCAGGAGATCCTGGGGGGCCCGGACCTGGTGCCAGTTATAAAGGCGACTGGAAGCACTTTGAGCCCCGCATTGGCCTCAGCTGGGATCCTCGCGGCAAGGGACGCGAGGTGGTTCGCGCCTCCTACGGATCGTTCTATGACTTCGAATCCTTTCAACAACAACAAAACGTCCCCGATAGTGCGCCATGGGCGGATAGCATTCTGCTGAGCGGGGGCAATTTCACGAACCCCTGGGCCAATTTTACTTACAACGGCCAGACCGGTGTGGATCCTTTTCCGATTGCACCATCGGCAGATCTCCAATTCCCGACGTCCGGGGCTTACGGGGCATACTCGGAACTTCATATGAAGGCTCCGAACGTGCAGCAATGGAGTGCAAGCGCGGAAAAGCAATTTGGGCAAAGCTGGGCGGTCACGCTCAGCTATATCGGAAATCATGCCGTGCATAATTGGCTGCTTGGGGAGGAGAATCCCGGCATCTTTGTTCCGGGAAATTGCACCGCGGGCCAGTACGGTCTCACGGCCCCGGGCCCTTGTTCCACAACGGGCAACGTGGCAGCGCGGAGACTTTTCCGCACGCTGAATCCCACCGCGGCATCCTCGTATGGCTCGCTTGCCGAGATCTTGGATATCGGAACCTCGACTTACAATGGTGGTGTTCTCAGCGTGCAAAAGCGGTTTAGCCATAACTTCAGTGTGGTGGGTAACTATACGTACTCACACTGCATCGACAATGGTGAGAGCGGATCGGTATACGCCGCATCAGGATGGCTGACCATGAGTCAGCCTCAACAGATCGGCAATTGCTCGTTTGACCATCGGAATCAACTGACGTTTAACGGGGTGTACCGGTCGCCGGAGTTTCATTCGAGGGTGATGAACACGATCCTCGGACACTGGCAGGTAGCACCGATCGTAACCTACCTGAGTGGCGGTTGGCTCACGGTCACCACTGGTGTAGACACCGCCCTGGTAGGTATCGCTACTTCCGTTCCCAACGGCGGGCAGCCTGCGAATACCGTACCGGATCAGCCAGTGTATGTTTCGCATACGATCCTTACGGGATCTGTTCGAGGCAGGAAATATTTTAATCCCGCTGCGTTCGCAGTGCCTACCGCTCCGCCAGGATTTGCAGGAAACGTAATCAACGCCGGTAACGGCCCCATTACAGTGGGCGTGTTAGGTGATGTTCGTCGCGGTAGTTTGCTTGGTCCGTCGGTTCACAGTTTCGATCTCGCACTGACCCGCACATTCAAGATCAATGAGCGGAACGAGATCGACGCTCGATTTGAAGCCTTCAATCTCCTCAATTTGGTTAACCTTTACAATCCAACAACCTCGATGACGAGCTCTACGTTCGGCGAGAGTATTGCTGGATCCGCATCGACGCCAGGATACAGCTCTCCGCAGGATCCGCGAATCATGCAGTTCGCATTGAAGTGGATTTTCTGATTCTCGTGACATGCAAGTGTGTCTCACGGATGAGGCGTGAATTTTGAATTCGGAGACCGAGCGCACGATGGGTTTTCTAGGTTCATCACGACGATTGCTTGCGGCACTGGTCCTCGTCTTCGGACTATCGGTTCCCGCGTTTGCGGGGGCCAGGACCGTTCCGCACTCTGGCGGGCCTCCGGACCAATCCGATCTCAGCACAGGCAAGAAGTTGTTTGAAACCTCCTGCGCCAGCTGTCACGGGTTCGACGCTGGCGGAGGTGCAGGTCCCAACATTCAGAGGGTTCCGGCAAATCGAGGAGACGACGAAGTAGTCAAAACAATCAAGAACGGTGTTCCCGGTACAGGAATGCCGGCATTCGGTGGCACCCTTACCGACGCGCAAGCTATGCAAATCGTGGCCTACATCCGGTCACTGGCCAGCGCGGCGATAGGTGAATCCGGAAAGGCAGCGCAACCACAGGGCGGCGATGCGGGGAAGGGACAATCGATCTACGCGTCCAACGGATGCGCCAGCTGTCATGCGATCCACGGGAATGGTGCTGATCGAGGTCCCGATCTTTCCGAAATTGGCGGTCTGCGCTCGGCAGATTATTTTCGAAGGGTATTGCAAGACCCTGGCGCAGTCTTGCCCAAGGGTGGAGCAACGGGGCCTACAACCGGTCGCTGGATCCAATATCTGATGTTTCGAGCAACGGCCAAAGATGGGCGGACCGTAGAGGGTATGCGAGAGACCGAAAGCTCCATTGCCATCGTTCTGGAAGACTCGAAAGGCAATCAACAGGGCTTCTTGAAGAGGGACCTGAAATCGTTGGAAAAGGAGCCGGGCAAGAGCTTCATGCCCAGTTTCCAAGACCTGTCCAGCGAAGACACCGCTAATTTGGTCGCATACCTCGTTAGCTTGAAGGGAGCAAAATGATGCTGCTTCCGGCTACTGGGGTTTCCGCTGAGCGTCGACTCCTTGCAGTCTTGCAAGTTGACTATTTGCATCGAAATCGTTCTATTTTGTGCGCCGCAGCCGGCAGAGACGTTGCAAGACTTGTAACACGGGTCATTTTGATTTTGCTCTCATTGGCTGTCGGCAGCGCAATTTTCGGGACTTCGCAAGCGCAAACCGTTCCGTATCAGAGGATCCTAAATGCGGACAAAGAACCTCAAAATTGGCTGACGTACGGCGGTGACTATTCATCGCATCGGTTTTCCCGGCTGAAAATCCTTGACAAAACCAACGTCACGAATTTGAGGCCGCTGTGGATTTACCAGCGGGCGCAAGCCGCTGGGGAATTCATCGAATCGAATCCGCTTATTGTGGATGGGATCATCTACGTGGTCGAGCCGCCGAGCACGGTGACGGCTCTGGACGGACGGACGGGTCTCAAGTTGTGGAGTTGGTCGCCGTCCCTGCCTAAAGTAGTGAAGTACGTCGGTCTGCACGCCAACAATCGAGGAATCGCGATACTGAACGATACAGTTTACGTCGGCACATTGGACTGTCATCTCGCAGCTCTGGACGCGAAGACGGGCGTCCTGCGATGGATCGTACAGGTTGAGGATAACGCCGACAACCACGCCATCGCCGGAGCGCCGCTGGCCATCGACGGTAAGATCATCATCGGCACGGGCGGCGGGGATCGTGGCGCGAGAGGGTTGCTGGATGCCTACGACGCAAAAACGGGCAAGAGGCTTTGGCGATTGTGGACTGTTCCGCGAGTAAATGAGCCAGGCTCGGAAACGTGGGGAACGGCTACGCCCGGCGGTGGCGATACTTGGAACAGCGGTTCGTATGATCCGGATTTGAACATGATTTACTGGGGCACCGGTAACCCATACCCGGTCGCCGACGGCAGCGGTCGGCCCGGCGACAATCTGTACACCTGTTCGCTCCTGGCCGTCGACGCGAATACAGGGGAAATGAAGTGGCACTTTCAGTTCACGCCGCATGACATTCATGATTGGGATGCCGTGCAGGTTCCCGTCTTGTTTTCTGCGGACATCGGAGGGAAGCAACGGAAGATCGTAGCGATGGCCAACCGAAATGGCTTTTATTACCTTTTGGATCGGACCACCGGGGAGTTTATTTCCGGCACACCCTACATCGCTCAGACCTGGGCCAAGGGATTCGAAGCGAACGGCCGTCCTATCAAGTTGCCCAATTACGATCCTGCCCCGGGTGGAACGGTAACCAATCCCAGTTATAGCGGTGGCACGAACTGGACTGCTCCTGCCTACGACCCCGAAAACAAATTGTTTTACGTGAACACGAAAGAGATGAGCGGCCTGTTCACGCCGAAAGGGTCAAGTATCCTCAGCGGAGACGATGCCTATGGCGCGGTCCGCGCATGGGATTCCATCACCGGCAAATTGAAATGGGAACATCGGCTGATCGCTCCCGCTTGGATCAGTCCGCTCGTGACGGCAGGTGGATTGGTTTTCACTGGAGATGACGAAGGCGATTTTCTCGTCCTTGACGCCGATAACGGCAAGTTGCTCTGGCAATTCAACATGGGCGGATTTGATCCTCGAAATGGCCTGTCAACCTACGCGGTCGACGGCAAGCAGTATGTCGTCGTTCCATGCGTGAACATTTATGTGGCCTTCGGGCTGCCCTAGATTTCCAACATCTTTTCTGTTTCGTTCAGCACGAGTGACAGTAAGGCGGGGCGCGCAAGCGCCGAATGGAGGCGAGAAATGCGAAAGGCTTTTTATGGTGTTTTGTTTTCGATCCTGGCACTTTCCCCACGAGTCTACGCACAGGGTACTCCGGCGCAATCAGCACCGCCTGTTGAGCAGCATTTGCCGCGCGGTACGGCCACGGACATAACCTCAACCGAAATTCAGGCCCTCCTCGGGAAAACGGACGCCAAAATGCCGGTCAGCGACCAGGCTCTCCGCGAAGTTCCAATAAACAACGGCGAGTACAACGTCGGCGTTTCAGTCGTTCACCGCGCCACGCCTCCAGGCCACACCCCGGGCGCTTTCGACGGCGGCCCCATCGAACATAGCGATATCACCGAAATTTACGAATTCCTCACCGGCCACGCGACGTTCACCACTGGCGGCACTATCCTGAATCCGAAGGTCAACCCCACTCACGGAGGTCCCGGGCCCAGTGTGTCCGGAACGGGCGTCGAAAATGGAGTCACACGCGAGGTCGGGCCAGGAGACGTGGTGATCATTCCCCCTAACACTCCACACTTCTTCAACCGGATCGATGGCGAAGTCACGTACATGATTTTCCGCGTCGATACTCACCACATCTGGGATTTGTCCAAATTCAATCAGAGACATCAGTAATGATCCAGAGTGCTGGAAAAATCCGTTCAGGAGCATCGAGCCTGGACATTGGCGGCGGACCATCAGCGATTCCGAAGGACTTGAAGACGCCGTCATGAGGTTCGTATGAAGTCTGAATTTGTGCGCCGAATCATGATAACCGCCGCGCTGCTGGCATGGATCGTGCTCGTCAAGTCGGCAACGGAGCCTTTGAACGTCCGCGCGGCGGACGACACCTACACCTATCATCAGGTCGAGAATTGGGGCCTTCCATCGGGCGGAGTCTGGGGCGTCATGTCGGCCGTGGGTGTCGACGCCAAAGATAACGTCTACGCATTCAAGCGCTCGGATCCGGGGCAAACAAGTGAGCAGCTGAATTCGAAAATCATGGTTTTCGACCCCGGTGGCAAGCTCCTCAGAACCTGGGGCGAGAATTTCGTTGGATCGGCGCACGGTTTGCGGTTGGACAGTAACGGCTTCGTTTGGATCACCGATAAAACCGGCGATCAGGTATTCAAGTTCACTCCAGATGGCAAGCTCTTGATGACGCTCGGCAAAAAAGGCGTCGTCGGTGATATGAGCTCCACGGATGCTTTCAATGGTCCGAGTGATGTCGTCGTCGGGAAGAACGGAGACATTTTCGTTTCGGATGGCGAGAGCTCGAATGCGCGCGTCGTAAAATTCTCGAAGGACGGCGCGTTTATCAAGTTCTGGGGAACGAGAGGCTCGGGGCCGGGTCAACTCAACGACCCCCACAGCATCGCACTCGATTCGGCGGGACGCGTATATGTAGCCAACCGAATTAACAAGCGTATCGAGGTCTTCGATTCCGACGGCAAGTATCTCAGCCAATTGTCGCAGTTCGGCGCGCCCTCATGCATCTTCATCTCCAAGGACGACACGATGTACGTCTCCGCCACAGCCCCTGAAAACTGGGTCGTCATCGGTACGACAGACGGCAAGATGTTGGGAAAGATTTCAGGACTAAACGGGCCACACTGGGTGACGGCTGACTCCACCGGCGCGGTATACGTGGCTGAAGTTCCGGGCATGTCTCTGAAGAAGTTCATTAAGAAATAGAAGTCTGTAGTGTGGAAACTAGGCAAGCGACCCAGTCCCTCCGCTGAAACCCTTATTTCGTAATTCTTCGCGCCGCTTCAACGACGCGACGCCGGAAACAACAACCGCTACGAGGCATCTTAGGGCGCACCGCTTCTTAATATTCGCGAGGTCGTGAAGAATTGCAGGGCCGTTCGGCAACGTGTTCGGCTTTTCTTCCTGAACACGAACATGGCAAGCGAAGTGGAAATTCGGGGTACGGCAAACGGAGGCAGGTAAATCGCATGAATGGTAGGCCCGTGCGGGCTCGAACCGCAGACCTCCACCGTGTCAAGGTGGCGCTCTAGCCAACTGAGCTACGGGCCTACCGAGCAAACAACTGACGCAATTCTAGCACGCGGCTAACGCGAATACCTCCCAAGGAAGGGGACGCGCGCTAGGTCAGAATATTCGTCGTGTTCGTCACGCACATACGATGCACGTCGGCCGAGCTGAACCCGGCGTCGAGCATCTTCTGCGCGAACATACCGAAGCCATCCGCCACCGGCGGATTGATCGTCTGCCCCAAATCAGTCGAAAGCACCACGCGCTCCGGCCCCACCTTGCGAACGCTGTCGAAATACGCATCCCACGGCGCCTTGTTCGTGTACATAGTCGTGAAACAGTGTTCGATCATCGCGCCGAGGTCCGCCACTTCCACCTGCTCCTGCGCTGTCATGTTCTGCGAAGGGAATTCCGCGTGCGTCACCACGACGCGTTTCAATCCCATCTCCTTCTTCGCCACTTTCACAAGCGCGTGAATCTCTTTTTTGCTCAGATGCCCGGTGGCCAGAATCATGTCGTGCTTGGCGATCAGTTCCAGGCATCGTTTCGCCTGATTGCTCACCTTGCCGCTTTCATCGAGCACGCTGATCGGCGCCGGCGAAATGCCCGTGGCGGAAAGCTCGCGCTGAATTTTCGCCCAGAACGGCAGCTTGTCCGTGGGCCCATCGCTACGGCCCGCGGTTTCGTTTGCCGCGTCGACCGTGGGGAACCAGCAGATCTTGTTGCCGGAGCGCCCCGCGATTTCCAGTGCCACCGGATTCAGCCCGCCCACGCTGTGGTTCAACGTGATCGCGCCATAGGCGGTAATTCCGGGGCTCGCCTTCGTCACCACCTTGGCGCGTTCGTACGTAGGGGCGTAATGCGATTTGAGCACGAAACCCTTGAGCCCATGCGAACGAAATTCTTTGGCGAGATCGAGGTCGTCGATGCGTCGCGCGATTACATCCGGCGCGACGTGTACCTGTATGTCGTAGCCGCCTTCGATCGCTTTCCAGGCGGCGTCGGTGATTTGAATCGGTGCTGTTACAGTCTCAGTTGTCATGGAGATATTCTACCTAGGTTTGGGATTCCCCTTCTCGTGCAAATTAAAGCGGCTGGCCCGCCAGCCAGGCGTCTCCGCGCTTGTAAAGCGCTTCAACCTCGGGACCGGTAAGACCGGGCATGTCCATCTTGATCTTGTAGCCGATCTGCGTTTGCAAATAGGCGAGGTGGCGATAGCCTTCGCGGAACGACATCAATAATTTCTGATCGAGAGTCAGTTTCGCGGCTGGATCGACCGGATCCATGCGGTCTTTTTCGTAGATGGGCTGCCGCAGCACCAGGCCCCAGCGCCCGGATCGTTTCTCCCAGAAATCGACGAAGCGACCCGTGCAGACCACGTCGCAAATCACGTCGTGCACCGGCGCACGTTGCGAAATGGTCATTTTCGTTTGTGAGACAGCGCGATCGCCGCACACTTCGATCGAGCTACCACCCAGAAAATGCAGAATCCGGACACCCTTCGCGAACCCCTGCTTGCTCATTTCGATGAATTGATCGGCCGTGCCCTGCGTCCAGGTAGCCATCATCACGCCATCGTCGTGCCAGAGCGCGCGGAATTTGTCCCACATCAGCGCGTCGCGCCATACCACCCAGTTTTCCACCATCTCGCGAATCGTTAGCCGCTCTGCCATTTCATTGGTCATTTTGTCCCCCTCGCGCATTTCGCAGCACTAGGAATTCTACACCGCGCGACCGGGATGCCCAACCGATCGCCCCGATCCGTCCACTCTGGAATGATTTGCGAATGTTATGAGAAGATGGCGCCCGTTTGCGGTCCGAATCAGCCGCGCGCGAAGATCAACCATGGCTCACGCCATTACAGAAGCTCATCGCCGATCGAAACGCTGGTACACGAGCCTGTGGGTGTACGTTCTTATGGGCATGGTGGCCGGAATTCTGCTGGGAAAAGTCGATCCGGGCGCCGCGGTCAAGATGCAGCCATTCGGTGACGGGTTCATCAAGCTGATTCGAATGCTGATTGGACCCATTATTTTCTGCACCGTGGTGCATGGCATTGCGCGGATGGCGGATATCGCACGCGTAGGGCGCGTGGCCCTGAAAGCGATCGTCTATTTCGAAGTGCTCACCACGATCGCTCTCGTCATTGGCCTCGTCGCCGTAAATCTGTGGCATCCGGGCCGCGGGATGAATGTCGACGCAGCTCAACTAGCTGCTTCCGCCACGCCAAGTCCGTTCGTGCCTCCCGAACATTTGAGCGTTACCTCGTTCCTCATGAACATCATCCCGGCGACGTTCGTCGGCGCGTTTACGGACGGCGGCGTTCTGCCGGTGCTATTTATTTCCGTGCTTTGCGCGTTCGCGCTCACGATGCTGGGCATCGCGGGCAAGCCGGTGGTGGATTTCATCGAGGCCGCCTCAAAAATGCTCTTTGGAGTCGTCGGAATCGTGATGTGGGCCGCGCCGTTCGGCGCGTTCGGCGCGATCGCCTTCACTGTGGGCAGATTCGGCGCGGGATCTCTGGTATCGCTCGGCAAGCTGCTCGGCGGGTTCTACGTTACCTGCCTGATTTTCATTTTCGGCGTGCTGTGGCCGGTGGCGGCATGGTGCGGATTCAGTATTTTCAGATTGATAAGCTACATCCGCGAAGAGTTGCTGATCGTTCTGGCTACCACGTCGTCGGAAACCGTGCTGCCGCGGTTGATGGGCAAGCTCGAAGCTCTCGGTTGCGAGGAAAGCATCGTGGGGCTGGTGATTCCCACTGGCTATTCGTTCAATCTGGACGGGACGTGTCTCTACCTTGCCACCACTGCCGTGTTTCTGGCGCAGGCAACCAACACGCATTTGAGCATAGGCCAGCAACTCGGGCTACTCACCGTGCTGTTACTTGCGTCGAAAGGCGCCGCCGGCGTAGCAGGCGCGGCGTTTGTGGTGCTGGCGGCAACCATTGCGACGACGGGAAGTATACCGGTGGCCAGCGTCGCGCTCGTTCTGGGAATTCACCGGCTAATGTCGGAGGGATTGACGCCGACAAACGTAGTCGGCAACGCCGTCGCCACTATCGTGGTGTCCAAATGGGAGAATTCACTCGACGAGAAGCGCCTGCAATCGGAGCTGGCGGGCGTGCCCAACCGCGGGACTGAGAGCGTTGCGTCAGCGCGCTGACGTTGCCGCAGACTTATTCAGAATCTGCTCGAGCCGGTCAAGCACTTGCATCGCCGTGTAGCACTGTTGAACGCTGGCGTTGGGCTCGCGCTTTTCCTTGATCGCCGCGAAAAATTCGCGGTCCTGCAGCTCAATTCCGTTCATGGACACATCGACGTGCGACAGATCGATCTTCTTGTCCTCGCCATCGACAAGGTCGTCGTAATAAGCCTGGAACGTCCCGTTGTCGCAGATGTATCGGAAACGGGTGCCCAGCGGGCCTTTGTTGTTAAACGAAAGAGAAAGTGTGCAGACCGCGCCCGAGGGAGTCTTCATCACGATTCCCATGTCCATCGCGATCTTCAGTTCAGGATGCATCGGCCCCTGCACCGCGTAACAATCGGACACCAGTTCGCCCGTCTGATACTGGAACAGATCGACGGTGTGGCACGCGTGATGCCACAGCAGGTGATCGGTCCAGCTGCGCGGCTGCCCTGCCGCGTTCATATTCGTGCGCCGGAAAAAATACGTCTGCACGTTCATCTGTAGCACTTTCAGCTCGCCCGCCTTGATCTTCTTGTGCACATACTGATGACTCGGATTGAAGCGCCGCGTGTGGCCGCCCATACAAACGACGCCTGTCTCTTTTTGCGTGTCCACCAGTTTCTTGGAATCCACAAGCGTATCCGCGATTGGAATCTCGATGTGCACGTGCTTGCCGGCTTTCATGCACTGAATTCCTTGCGAAGCGTGCATTCCCGTCGGGGTCGCCAAAATCATGGCCTCCAGGCCGGGCTGCTTCAGGCTCTCGCCCAGATCGCCCGTGTAGTGGGGGATCTTGAATTTCTTCGCGACCTCTTCCGTCGACTTCTGATTTCCGCCCGTCAGAGTGATCACTTCGATGCCCGGAATCGCCTGCAGCGCCTCTAGATGCTTTTGGCCAAACGCGCCTTGTCCCGCAACGCCCACTTTCATCGGTTCGCCCTCACGTGGAAGCGACAATTCATCGGAATTTGAGCAGACTTCGCTGTCTGGAAAAACGAAACCTGCGGCACTTTCGCGCCGCAGGCCTCGATACCCCTTGCCCGATCAGCGCAACTAATGCGATGCGCTACTCGGCTGTCCTATTTCGCTCTTCGATGCTCGCAGCTTGCGCAGCTCCGCATGGATTCGGATCACGGCCATCCACATCCCCAGTGGATGCGCGCCCGCAGTGACCAGCGGATGAACCTGTCCATCGCGGAATTTCTCAATGTCGTCATCCTGCAGCGTCTCGAGCACCTTCGCTTCGTCGGGCGTCATTCCGTACTCCTTCGCCACCGACGGAAGGTCGTGGATCAACCGCAGCCGCAAATCACGCTTGAAGCGGCTGTCGTAGAGCACTTTGTTGAGTTTGTAAGCCGAGGGCGAGGGGTGCTTGTAAAATTCGAATCCGCCCTTGAATTCGTATTTCTTACCAGCTTCCTGGCCTTCTTTGGATGGTCCCGTGCCCTTCAGCGGCAGGAATCGCATCACGGCATGGCCGTGGTGCCAGGTCGGCTGGTAGGTTACCAGCTCACCCTTCTGGTTGCCGATCGCGCCGAACATGATCATCCACGAAAGCAACTCGGTATTACCCACTTCGTCGAGCTGCTCGTTCGACAGTTTCACCAGTGAATCCAGATTACCCTTTTCAATCTCGGAAATTGCCCAGTAGTCAAAATCAAAATCCG
Source organism: uncultured Acidobacteriota bacterium (assembly GCA_963800535.1). Classification (GTDB taxonomy): domain Bacteria; phylum Acidobacteriota; class Terriglobia; order Acidiferrales; family UBA7541; genus Palsa-295. The sequence continues at coordinate 357,728 of CAWDBK010000009.1, read as the reverse complement.
GCTTGGGATATTTCCATGTGCCCGGAAAATGCGACATGCCTCCGCTCGCCACGATGGCGACATTTTCCGGACGGCTGGCAATCACCTTCGCAATAGCCTTGCCCAGCTCGGCGCAGCGCTGCGCCGTCGGAAGTGGCGGAAGGTATGCATTCACGAAAATCGGTACCACTGGAATCTTCCGACCCTCGATCACCCACTCGTATACGGCTGCAAACGCGTGCCCCAGTACCGCGTCTTGCGAATAGCCCAGGTCGAAACCCATCTTCATGAGCTTGTCGAGCAGGTCTTCGGTGAGCGCTTCGTGGATTTTCAGCTCGTATTTGCGGCCCGCGAACTCGGCGTGTGAATACTCACCAGAAAGGATCGCGAAGGTCGGCACGGAGCTCAAAAAGAAAGTCTCCAGGTGATCGCTGCCGATCACGATGATGGCGTCGGGCTTGGTTTCCTCCAGCTCCTTGCCGATCTGGCGCATCGCTGCGATGTCGGCATCGAGCTGTTTGGGGTCCTCGCTGGGCGGGCGGTCAAAAAGCTGCGGTGCGTGGACGGTGGCGTATGCTCCGACAATCTTTCCCATGGCTGTTAACCTCGTTTCGCTACTGCTGGAGGGCGCACGTTAGCCACCCCCCGAGCTCTCCAGCTCTTCGGCTTGGAGAGCCAATCTTACGCGTGCTTCTATGGGGATTCTGGCGAAAAGGAACGGATTCCGTCAAGCGAAACCGTCCGCGCAATGGCAGCCGGAAAAACCGCGTTTCACGATGTGAACGGGTCGGGTTTCGAGACGTCGATCTCGAGGTCCTTGATCGCCTTTTGCACTACGGAGGCCTGAATCTTGCCCTCCCGTAGCAATTCGTGCAGCGTGGCCAAGGTGATGAATCGCGCGTCGACTTCGAAGAAGTTCCTTAGCGATTCGCGGTTCTCGCTGCGGCCGAAACCATCGGTGCCGAGCGCGGCGAGCCTCCGCGGCATCCACTGGCTCACCATATTCGGCAGCGCCTTCAGGTAATCGGTCGCCGCTACGAGCACCCCCGGTGCATCAGCCAGGCATTCACTGACGTACGGGACGCGCGGCTTGTCTGACGGATGCAGCATGTTCCAGCGCTCTGTTTCAATTCCATCGCTGTAGAGCGCCTTGTAGCTGGTCACGCTCCAGACATCCGCGGCAACATTGTATTTCGGAAGAATTTTCTGAGCCTTCAGTACCTCGCGCAGTATCGAACCGCTTCCGAAAAGCTGTGCGCGCAGCTTTGATTTGCCGTCCGCAGCGGGCTTGTACTTGTACATGCCCTTCAAAATTCCTTCGCGTGCGCCTTCCGGCATCGGCGGCATCGCATACGGCTCGTTCATCACCGTGATGTAATAGAAGATGCTTTCGCCCTGGCGGTACATCCTGTCGATGCCGTCTTCGATGATTACCGCGATTTCGTAGGCGAACGCGGGGTCGTAGGCCTGCAGCGTGGGAATCGGCAGCGCCAGGACGTGGCTGTTGCCGTCCTGGTGCTGCAATCCTTCGCCGGCCAGCGTTGTGCGCCCCGCCGTGCCGCCCAGCATGAATCCGCGGCACCGCGTATCCGCCGCGGCCCAGATCAGGTCGTTTACCCGCTGTAGCCCGAACATCGAATAGAAAATGAAAAACGGAATCGTGTTGATCCCGTGTGTTGCGTATGCCGACCCCGCCGCGATGAACGACGACATCGATCCCGCTTCGGTGATGCCCTCTTCCAGGATCTGCCCGTCCTTCGCTTCCTTGTAATAAAGGAGCGTGTTCATGTCGACCGGCTCGTACAGCTGCCCCTGGCTGCTATAAATTCCCACCAGCCTGAAAAGTGATTCCATGCCAAACGTCCGTGCTTCGTCCGGGACGATGGGGACTACCAGCTTGCCGATTTCGGGATCGCGGAGCATTTTGCGCAACATGCCTACAAAAGCCATGGTCGTGGAAACGTCGCGACCCTCGCTCCCGGTATGGAATTCGTCGAAAAGGCTCTTGTCTTTCAGTTCGAGGGGCTTCGCGCGGACTTTGCGTTGAGGCACATATCCACCCAACTTCGCACGGCACTCCTTCAAATATTTGATTTCAGGGCTGTCGTCCGGCGGGCGGTAGAACGGGATCTCCGCAAACTGCTCTTCTGTGAACGATAGTCCGAAACGCTCACCGAAATTCCGCAAGGTGTCTTCGTCCACTTTCTTCTGCTGGTGTGTGACGTTGCGGCCCTCGCCGGCTTCGCCGAGTCCGTATCCTTTGATCGTGCGCGCCAAAATGACCGTCGGCGACCCCTTGTGCTCCACGGCCGCCTTGTACGCCGCATAAACTTTCTTCGGATCGTGCCCGCCCTGCCGCAGCGCGTGCAGCTTCTCGTCCGGAATATCCTCGACCATCTTCAGCAGCCTCGGATCGCCGCCAAACACGTGCTGCCGGATATACGCGCCGGATTCGACGATCAGCTTCTGATACTCGCCGTCAACCATTTCGCCAAGCCGCTTGGCCAGCAGTCCATCCGTATCCTGTTCGAAAAGCGGATCCCAGTCCGAGCCCCACAGGACCTTGATCACGTTCCAACCCGCGCCGCGGAAGGCTGCTTCGAGCTCCTGCACGATGCTGCCGTTGCCGCGCACCGGTCCATCGAGCCGCTGCAGATTGCAATTGATCACGAAAATCAGGTTATCCAGGCGTTCGCGCGAAGCCAGCGTAATCGCGCCCAGCGATTCCGGCTCGTCCGTCTCTCCATCGCCCAAAAAAGCCCATACTTTCGAATCCGTCTTCGGTTTCAACCCACGATCTTCCAGGTAACGGTTGAAGCGAGCCTGATAAATCGCCATGATCGGGCTCAGTCCCATCGATACGCTCGGAAATTCCCAGAAATCCGGCATCAGCCAGGGATGCGGATAGGACGAAAGGCCTCCGCCCTTCTTCAGCTCACGCCGAAAATTCTCCAGTTTCTCAGCCGGCATGCGCCCTTCCACAAACGCACGCGCGTAAACGCCGGGCGCCGCGTGACCCTGAAAATAAACCGTGTCGCCTTCGGCTTCCGGTGTGCGCGCGCGGAAAAAATGATCGAACCCGACCTCGAAAAGAGTGGCCACCGAGCCATACGTCGAAATGTGCCCGCCGATATTGGGCGACTCGCGGTTCGCGCGAACGACCATCGCCAGCGCGTTCCAGCGCACCAGGCTCTTGATCTTCCGTTCGATTTCCTGATCGCCGGGTAGCGGCGCCTGCTGGCTGACGTGAATCGTGTTCACGTAGGGTGTATTAGCGGTGAACGGTACCTGTACGCCGCACGCCAGCGCTCGATTTCGGATTTCCTGCAGGATGCGCCCCGCGAGGCCGGGCTTGCCGCTTTCCACTACCGCGTCGAAGGACTCAATCCACTCCCAAATCTCTTCCAGTTCATCTACGTCGGGGGGACGAACGATCGGAGATACCGCCATGGTCAGAGCCTTTCCGCAATCGGAAAGGTAGCGTTCCTTTCAAAATGTTTGTTCATCTCCATTATATACCTCCTCGGTGCGAGGGAATCCGCGAATGCGCATCATGTTCAGCAATGTGAAGGATTTGATTCTGAAATATGAGGCTTGATTGACTGCAGAATGCACATTCGCGGCCGGCTAGTGTGCCGGTCCGGGAGGGTCATTCGTCACGGTGAACGAATTGCCGTTGTGCAGGTACAGTCGGGCCGCTTCCTCGCGATTCAGTGGCCTGGCGCCGCGCCGCCCGAATACGGCCAGCTGGTTTCCGCTCTCGTCCACAGCGCGATCCCGGTCGACGCCTTTGGAAATCGCCAGCGCCGGCGCACCCGTGCGGTATGTGGCGATCAGTTTTGGCGTTGGCTGCGGGCTGAAACCGTAGGCGTTTGGCGAATCTTCCGGGGACAGAATCTGCAGCACCCGCAGGCCGTTCTTCCCGTCGGCCAAAAACGCGAACGTGCTCGCGTCGACCATCCCAACCTTCACGTCCCGCAGATCATCGATTTTCCCGTCCGCTGAGAACATCTGATCGAGTTTGGGCAGTTCCGGCTGCTCCACATTCACGATCGCCAATCCCTGTTTGCCCGCAGCCACGTACGCATACGTACGCGCCACATAGACGTTGCGCGCGTCCTCGAACTTCACCAACGCGTTCGGCACAACCCTCGGATGATCCAGCCCCGTCACGTCCAGCACTTTCAGCCCGTCGCGATCCACCACGAATGCGTAACGGAATTGAATCGCGATGCCCTGCGGGTCGTTCAAATCCGGCGCGCCGATTTGCGCCACCACGCGCGGCTCCAGCGGTTTATCTAGATCCACGACCACGAGTCCGCGATCGCACAGCATGTACGCGTAGGTCCCGGCGATCGTGATCCGGCGCGCGCCATTCAGCAGGCCATCCGGATTAAACGCCAACGCGCGCTTCAGAAAATTATTCCGCGGGTCGCCATCGAGCAGCGTGCTCACTCCTGGCGTCTTGCTATGCGGATTCGAATCGCCCACGACCACCAATCCCTCGTACTTGTCCGCGACGTAGAGATACGCGTACATCGCGTGAATCGGCCCTTCCTCATTTTCCGGATCGCGAGCCCGCGCCGGATCGATCGCCAGCGTCGAAGGGCTCGCAATCGCCGTGGCATATCTCGTGCGTACGTAAAGCCGCTGGCCGAGCGGCGAGACCGGCGCAGTCGTCTGCCTCTCCGAAAATCCCTTATTGTCGATATTCGCCACGTCGTAGGCGCGGAACCCACCTTTGCCCAGCGCTGCGTAGAGATATTCGCCGCGCAGCTGCAGGTCGAGCACGTTCCCCGGATGGCGGTACGCCTCCCGCAATTCGCGCCCGCGCGCCACGTGCTGCTTGTAATCGTCGGGATAGGCGAGCCGCTGCAGGTAGCTGCCGATGATCGCGGGCGGCTCGTCATGCTCCGCCACCGCGACGGCGTCGAATCCCTTCGCTCCCACCGCCACGTACGTATAGCTACCCATGAAGTTCAGCATGTTCGTGCCCTGCAACAGCACTTGCGCCATCCATGCATTGTTGTCGTTGTGCGCGCTCACGTGGCAATCGTCGCACTGCTTTGTTTCCTTCGCGCGCACCGTGTGCGGCACAAATGTGCTAAAAGCGGTCCCCGCAAATCCCTCCGAAGAAACGGTCTGCTGCATGTAGTAGAGCCACTCGCGGTTCTGATTCTGCGAACTGACGACGATAGCGCACGACGACCGCGCCGGCGCCACCCGATGCCCCGTGACCGTGCCATCGATTCCCAGCATGAACCCGTCGTCGCGCAGCACCTGAAAATCGTAGGACGTGTAGTTCCGCGTGATCAGCCCTTCGTTATGGAGCATCGGCATGCGCTGGTTGCTCGTCATTGACAAATGGCAGCCGAAACAATTGGGGGTCCACGAAGTGTGGCAGGCGTAGCAAGTCATGCGACTGTTCGCGTGCGCGAGCTGCGCTTCGTCGGCAGGCAAGGTGCCCCATGTCGTTCCATCGCGCCGCACCGTCTTCGCCCAGCGCGACTTCTCGCTGTAGTGCGGATTGCCCGGCGTGACCGTGTCGAGCGTCTGCACCACTTCCCACTCCTTCCCCGGTTCGACCATTGAATGTTGCACGAGCGTATCCCCGCGCCATTCGAATCGCCGCTGGTTCCAGGGGGTTCTCATTGCATCAAGATGGCTGCCGCCATCGGGCGCCGCCGGGCCGGACGTGATCAGGGTCGCTCGCTTCGCAACCGTGCCGTGGCAATCCGTGCAATCGAGCTCGATCGCCGCGCGTGGCTCGGCGTAGAGCTTTCCGTTTCCATGGAGGTCCTGCTGGAAATGGCAGTCCACGCACTGCATTCCTTTTTCCAGGTGAATATCCGCTAGATGCACGGCCTTGCCGAATTTCTGCGGATCATCGGGCGCCACAACTTTGTTATCCGCGTCCAGAAGATTTCCCGCGCGATCGCGCTTGTAAACTGCCCGGAAAACCCACCCATGGCTGTGAAAATCTGCAAACTGGCTCTGTTTCAGCTGCGCGTTGAATTCCGGGCTACCCAGCTTCTCCAGAAAGTTCGGATCGGCCCAGAGTCCCCTTCCCGCAGCGCCCTCTGGATTCCGCTGCTGAATTTGAAACTTCTCCTCCGCGGTCGGATTCCGTTGCTGCTGCGGATACATCCGCTCGCCATCAGCCTCGTTGTCCCACCACGTGTAGCCGAAATAGGTAGTTTCCATATTCGTGCCCGGATGAACGTGGCACACCATGCACTGACTCGATGGAATCGACCTCGTGAACGCGTGCCGGATCGGATGTCCGGATTCGCCCTTCGCAATCGTGGGATCGGTTGAAGCGCTTTCGCCCAGATTCCCGAACTGCGCGTAAGGCCCTGAATGATCGGGCGAGCGGTCGTTTGCGTAGACCACGTGGCACGCCGTGCAGCCGCTGCCGCGATAATCGCCCGGCTGATCGTTCGTGCCGGGCAGCGAAAGCAGGGGATCGAGCAGACGCGTCTTCTGCAATCCAAGAAACACCGGATCGGTGCGCAGCAGCGTGCCGAAGCCGCGCTCGCCGAGCTGATCGTCTGGCTTTCCGTCAGCTTCGGCAGGCTTGGGGTTCCCGATCTCGCCTTTCTTCTCGCCGCCGCGCTCGAAGACGCGCAACACGTTCCCCGGCTGCGAAATCTCCCACCGCTCGAGTGGGGTAAGCTCCGGCAACACGCCCTTCATGCGCGTCTCGTCCGGTGTCGGCGGCGGAACCGTGCGCATCGTTTGCGGCGCGCCATCGGGGGAATAGCTCTCGCCGAAGCGCGCATTTTTCAGTGGGAAAGCTCCGTTGTTGTAAAGCGCCGCGCCCCAGAGCATGCCGCCGTGCGTCATCATACTGGTGCTTACGTTGCGGACTTCCGACGTGTGGCAGCCGATCTGCCCGCATGTTTCCCTCGCCACGCGGAGATCGCCGGGATTGGCGAAGCGCACATAGTCATAGCTTTCGCGCAGCCATGCGGTGTAAACGCGCTGCGCATTGGCCAATCCGCGCGCGAACATCGGATCGCGCGGCTGCACGTGCGCCTTCACCTTCGCCTGCGTGTAAGGGGCAGAATCTTTCGCCGTGCCAGGAGTAATCGTTGCGTTCGCGTCGCCGCCGTGGCAGTCGGTGCAACCGAGCCGCACAGTGCGCGTGGGGTGCATCGTCGGCTCATCAACATTCACATGGCAGCTGACGCAGCCGGCACTCTTCGCATCCGCTTCCGTCTGGGATTGCGTCAGCAGACTATGCTGCGGCGGTGCGGGTACCGCTTGTGGTAGAGCCGCTACGGCCGGCTTCGACGCCCGGACTTTCGGAGTCGCGGACTCGACCCGCGCCTGCGCAGGCAACCCATGTTCGACCGCAAACAACACCACTGCGACCAGCGCCACGCACGTAAACCCGCTCCGCAATCTGGCCATCGCCGATGAATTCCGCTTCAGCACTTGCCCTCGCCGCCCTAAAACTGAAACTTGATGTCAGAGAAAAGCGAAAACATCATCTTCCCCGTGTAAATGTCCCGCAAACCCTGCCCGGGCACGAGCGCCGCCGCTCCCGCGGTGATCTGAATGTTCTCCGTCAGCGGCGGCCGGTAACGCACGCCGATGCTCGAATCCACTCCGATCGAATGGTGAATAGGCGCCTGAAACAGCAGCAGCTCCAGCGGCTCGGTCCGCTCGAATCGCAGGTAATTCACGTTCACAAATCCGCGCAGCTTCGGCGTCAGATCGAAATCTGTCCCCAGGTTCGCCAGAAAAATTCCCGGATTCACGAAATTCGCCTGCCCCTCGTCCTTGTCTGAGCGCAGGCTCGGCAGCAGGCTGTCGGGTGACGTCAGCCCCACGTCCGTTCCCGTCAGTCGAATGCCTTCGCGATTCCATAGGCTGAAAATTCCGCCCGCAAACTCGGGAAAATCCTCGATGGCGTCGAATCCGCGCGCGTGCCCGCTCACGGGATTCGCCGAACCCGACGCATAAAACAGCGACGCCTTGAACCGGATCCAATCCTTATCCACGGACGCTTCCAGCGCCGCCATCTGCGCGTCGATCGTCACCGGCCGCCCGGCCAGCGGATTGAAACTATCCGTTCCCAGCGCCTGATAAAATGCGTGCGTTAAATTCACGCGTCCAATGTGTCCGTCGCCCGTCCAGCCCAGATACGCGGCATGAATGTTGTGGGTCTTGATTTCATTGTTGAAGATCACGTTGCCTATGGGTGAAGGCCGCACCAGAAATCCGTTGTCGTCGTAATGAATTCCGCCCTGATCGTCGTTGTAGCTGATGCTCACCTGCGCCGTGTAGCCCTGGAACAGGAAATCCTGCCGGTAAAGATTCGCGATGATCACCTGTTGCTTGCGGCGCTCCCAGGTGTTCAGGCCGCTGTTCGTGTTTTTCTCGAGCAGATTGAAATACGCCAGGTTGTACTGCCAGCGATTCGAGCCCAGGTTGCCGAAAAATCGCACGCCCGGCTGTTCGTCCACGAACAGAAACCCGCGAAAATCGGCGTTGAACTCCTGAATTCCCGCGCGCACGGAAATGAAATCGAAATTTGGTCCGATGTCGTGCAGCTTCAGCTCGCCGAACATTTCCTGAAATCCCAGGTGACCGTCGAGCCGCGTCGTCCCGGCGCGCACATCAGGTGCCACCACCCCTAGCTCGCGCACCGCCAGATAATTCATGCTGACCGCCGGCGTGATGCGGATCCGCCAGTCGACCGGACGAAACGCCGCGTCGCCGTGGAACAGGTCGAACGAGAAAATGAAAAGCTGGTCGAGGAAAATCTGCTCGCCCTTGCCGAAAAATCCCGGCTCGCCGGGCCGCGCCGTGCTCACGTCGCTCGGTACCGGCAGGCGGCGGCCGTCGAAAAGCGTGTCGCTGATGCCGGTGAAATTGAAAAAGATCTGCTGCCCGATCACCGGCACGTCGCCCTTCCATTTGTTTTTGTCGAACGGGTCCCACTTGCTGCCGCGCACGTAGGGATGCTCGCCACCGGTGCCGTAACGGTTCCAGTCGGGCATGGTCACGCGCCAGCGGTTCGGCTCAGGCTGAAATACTTCGCCGTCAGGAGGAAACGTCGCCGGAGCTGCGTTGGTCTGCGCGCCCGGCTGAAGATTGGGATTCTGCTTTGCGTCCGCGTACCCCGGCGCCGTCGATTCCGTTCCCGTAGCGGAAGGGGTCGATGGCGGAAGCTGTTCGCCGCCGGGTGATATGGGTCGTACGGCTCCCGGCGAAGTCACAAGTTCGATCTGGCGTGTGAGCAGGTCGCCCGCTGAAATTGTCATCGTCGCTTCGCTAAACCTCTCGTGTCCCGCTGCAGTCACGCTCAACTCGTATTTTCCCGGCGGCACGTCGAGCAACCGAAAAACACCCTCAGCCGTCGTCGTAGTTTTTCGGAGTTCGTCGGTCGCCAGATTCCGCAACGTCGCTGTTGCGCCGCCCACCGGCCGCCCGTCTGCTGCGTGGACCACGCCTTCAACCGCGCCGGACTTCTGGGGGGCTTTGCCGGGCAGCTGTTGTTGCTGCAAGGCCGTGGTGGCAATCTTTATGGCGGCGGATATAGGCGACGAAGCGACTAAAAGCAGTACGACGAGTCTTGGGAGGGCGTTGGATGCAGCATGCATCCTGAATATCCTGAAAATCGTCGGCGATTCCGGGAAAAATTTTGTGCGCGTCTAGCTAACACCGTAAATTCCCGCCCCGCAAGTGTTTTCCAGCCGTCGTTGCGCCATCCCGCAAGTTTCACGGGCTACCTTTTATTCCTCCGCAGAGCTGGCGTGGATTGAGTGCGGTTCCGATCCGTGGTACGAATAGCTGTCCTCGCATGAAAAGCACCGCGTATCGCAAACTCTCCGCGCCCATTCCCCGTGTCACTGTACTTTTCGTGGCCATGTCCGCAGGGCTTGCAGCCTGCGGAGGCTCGAGCGGTGTCGCCACGGGCGGCGGTTCGAATCCCCCACCGCCTCCTCCTCCGCCCACGCAATTCCTCACGCATCAGGACGTCGACGCCCTCGTGCAGGCCGCCGCCACCGCCGCCCAGTCCGACACCATGGCCATCGCCGTGGTCGATCGGCTCGGCGCAATCCTAGCGATCTACAAGGGCCCGTCCGCGTCCACCACCGTGACCGGCAATTTTGGCGCCACCGTTCCGCCCGAGGAGCTCGCCGTCAGTGTCGCGCGCACCGGCGCATTCTTCAGTACCGACCAGTCGCCGCTTTCATCGCGCACCGTTCGCTTCATCAGCGGCATCCATTTCCCGCCGGGCGTCGCCAACGCGCCCAACGCCGCGCTCTATGGCATTGAGACCACGAACCGTGGCTGCACCCTCTCGCCCGGCCTCAGCGCCACGATCCCTCCGGCCGGACTGATCAATGGCTCGACGCCCGGGCTCGGCGTCGCCACCGGCAAAGCCGACGTCAACGATAGCGACCCCACCGCCGTGAATCCTGGCGGCGTCCCGATTTTCAAGAATGGCGAGATGGTCGGCGGCATCGGCGTCGCGGGAGTCGATCCGCTCACTGCTGAATACGCGGCATTCATCGCCACGCAGAACAATTTCGACGGAATGATCCTGCCGGCGATTCCTCCCCCCGGCGAAGTCGTCATCGACGGCGTCGCGCTTCCGTTCGTCGACCAGACCACCGCGCCCGCCGGCACGACCCCCGGCACATTCAACGCCGCGAGCTATGTGCAAACACCCGTCGACAGCGTCGGCCCTCCGCCCGATGGCTACCTGATTCCCGCCACCAATGGCCCCATCGGCGGCCTCACCGCCGCTCAGGTCACGAGCATTATCACCAACGCCGTCAACACAGCGAATCTGACTCGCGCCCTGATCCGCCTGCCGGTCGGCGTGCGCGCGAAAATGTCCATCGCCGTCAGCGATCTCGACGGCACCATCATCGGCCTCTACCGCATGACCGACGGCACCGTCTTCAGCATCGACGTCGCCGCCACCAAAGCCCGGAACGTGATCTACTTCAGCGGCCCCAACCGCCAGCCGCAGGATCTGAATCAGGTGCCCATCGGAACGGCCGTCACCAATCGCACCATCGGCTTCGGCGCGCAGCCGCTATTCCCGCCCGGCATCAATGGCTCGCAACCCGGTCCGTTTTTCAACATCTACACGCAGGACATCGCGAACCCCTGCACTCAGGGTTTCCAGGCTCCCAGTGCCTCCTGGCCCGCCATAAATCAAAGCGGAATCGTATTTTTTCCGGGATCGGAACCTCTATATGTAAACGGCCAGCTGGTAGGAGGTTTAGGCGTAAGCGGCGACGGCGTGGATCAGGACGACTACGTGACAGCGGGCGGCGCCGTCGGCTTCGAAGCGCCCACCGCCATCCAGGCAGACCAGATCACAATCGACGGCGTCCGCATCCCCTACTTGCATTTCCCACGCAACCCCACGCAATAGTAGCGGCGGTATCCTGCCGTTGTTTTTATGACGATCTGGCTGCGCTTTTACCCCTGGCGCAGCTTATGTCCGGCCAAATTTCCCAATCCATCATAAGCCGCGTACTTATACATCTCCGACAACGTCGGATAATTGAAAACAAAATCAATGAACAGATCGATCGTCCCGCCAGACTCCAACGCCATCATCCCCACATGAATCAGCTCCGTGGCACTCTCGCCGATAATATGCACGCCCAGCAGCGCATGATCGCTCGGCCGAAAAATCAGCTTCATCAGCCCCGACGCATCACCCGCGATCAACCCCCTCGCGTTATTCGCATACCGTGCCCGCCCTACCTCATACTCGATCTTCTTTTCGCGGCAGCTTTCTTCCGACTCTCCAATCGCTGAAATTTCCGGAATCGTGTAGACCCCCATCGGCAGCATCGACGCCACCCTCTGCTTGTACTGAAATCCAAACGCATGACAGACCGCCACGCGCCCCTGCTCCATCGAAGTCGACGCCAGCGCCGGAAATCCGATCACGTCCCCCGCCGCGTAAACAGAAGCCACCGCAGTCTGATAAGACGTATTCACCTCCACATACCCGCGCTTGTTCACCGCCAGCCCGGCCTTCTCCAGCCGCAGCCCGTCCACCGCCCCGCGCCGCCCCGCCGCGAATAACGCCGCCTCCATTTCAATCGTCGCGCCCGACGGCATCGAAATCCGCACGCCGCCCTTGGTCCGATCGATCGGCCCCATTCGCTCGCCCAGATAGAATTTCACGCCCAGCCTGGCCAGGCGCTCACGCAGCGCCGCCGAGATCTCCGCGTCCAAAAACGGAAGCACGCGATCGCGCCCATCCACCAGCGCCACTTCCACGCCGAGCGCCGTGAAGATCGACGCGTACTCGCACCCGATCACTCCGCCGCCTGCCACCACCAGGCTTCGCGGAATCCGCCCCATCTTCAAAATCGAATCGGAATCGAAAATCATCTCATCATCGAAAGGAATTTCTGCCGGTCGGTGCGGCTTTGATCCCGTCGCAATCAATATCGCCTGACCGCGCAGCTGTTCCACGGAACCGGAAGCGCCCCTCACCGCTACCGTATGTGCGTCCTCAAACGAAGCCGTGCCAGAAATCAGCTCAATCCCGTGCGCCGCCAAGTTCGCGCGGATCTTCTCGCGCTCCGCAGCCACCAACACATCCTTTCGATGGGTAAAGCTCTGCACCGTCAATCCTTCGCGCAGCGAATAATCGATCCCGTAGAGCCCGCGCTGTTTCAGTCCCGAAAAATAAAGCGCCGATTCGCGCAGGATCTTGCTCGGCAGCGTCCCGGTATTGATGCATGCCCCGCCCAGCTCCGCCACGCACTCCACCAGCGCGACCTTCTTTCCGAAATACGCCGCCTGCGCCGCGCCCTTTTCGCCCGCCGGGCCGGAGCCGATCACCACCAGATCAAATTGCCGCACGATTCACCTCAGGAGAGCGTTCACCTGTTGCATTTGTCGCGAAAAAGCCCGCGGGTCGTACGAAGAGGGAGTCTGGAGTTGCTGGAATAGGGCGCTGATGGCGGAACGAATTTCGGCCGAATTCGCGAGCTTCGCGTCGCGATCGTACGCCACGAAAAGAGACTGAATCGCCATCGCCGCCTGCGCCGCGGCCTGTTCACCTTCACCCGATATTTCGTCTGCGTCGCTGCAAATTTTTCGCAGCATCCGCAGAGTTGCCGCCGGGTCGTAGCTCGCCCCCTGTACGCTCGCCACCAGCGCATCCGCGGTGCGCCCGGCGTTCGTCGCCGCCGTCGCCACCGCCTCGCGGTCCGGGTTCAGCACGCTCATTAGCGACGTCACCTGCGTCACCTGTGCTTCCAACTGACGGGCCTGCGAGCTTGCCAATTCCTGCACCACGTCGCGAAATACCGCATACCGCGCCGCATTCCACGGCGGATCGCCCGGTCGCCGCCCCGCATACCCGCGCGCCTGCCGCCAGCTCTGCTCGGGCGGAGTCAGGCTGTGATGGCACGCGTAGCACTGCATCTCCGAAAATTCCGGCCAGTCTTTCCCCTTGGTGCGCCCCGCCAGTCGGGCCATCGACTCGCGCAATTGCACCGCCTGCCCGGTCGTCAATTCGCGCACGTCGTACCACGGATCGCTTCCAGCTGCTTCCCCCGGCTCGCCCGGTTCTTTCCAGTGCCGCGGCATCACCGCTGAAAAGGAGTCCAACTCGAAAAACAGATCCGGATGCCCTGCCGCGACCATTTCGTGATCCACGAACTTCTCTTCGCTGCCCAGATGGCAGCTAAGGCATTTTTCCGTGCGCTTCACGATGTCGCGCGTGTCCACCATCCCCAGCGCCACCGACTTCGCATGCGGCCAATCCCGCTCCGTGTGCGGGCCCAGCCAGCCCGACGCCGGACCGTGGCAACTCTCACAGCTCACCCCTTCGCTCACGTCGAATGTCCGCGACCTTAGCTCCACCGGAGGATTCAACGCATGGCACGCCAGGCACTTTGGCGCCGTCTCCGCTTTGCCCAGCCCCAAAATCCCCGCCATCCGCTCGCCCACCGCCCCGGTCAGCGCCCTGTACGATTGCGCGTGTTTGTCCTTCACGATCCAGGTGCTGTACTCGTTCTGCAGCACCTCATTGATGTTCTGCGGCGTAATCGCCCCGTGACACGCCGTTGAGGCGCAAGACCCCGGCCCGGTATATTTCCCGGCTCCTTGGGACGCAGCTCCGCCAATCTGCGCAAAAGTCGAAAAGGGAATAACCGCCAGAGAAAAAAACGCGATCAGCAGACCAGCCGCGGTGGGCAGGGGCAAGGGACGAGAGGGCTTGGACTGGGGCAAAGTCATGATGTCCCGTCGGGCACGCCTACTCTACCCCAAATCGCAAGCGGCAAATCCCTGAACTAGCCCGCACGAATACAATCCATAACGTCGCCCTGGGTTGCTTCCGTATTCATCCTTCTCCATGCCTCTGTGCCTCCGCAGCCAATCCGTGCTATATCCTCCTACGTCACCTTTCTCCGTAACCGCGATTGATTCCGCGGCGAATTTGAACCACCCTCTCTCTGGGAGAGTCACGTTGATTTTCGACGGTCTGCGGGAAATCCAGCACCGTTTCGGTTACCTGCCTGCCGAAGAACTAAAGAATCTCGCCGCGAAAATCGATATCCCGCTTTATCGCCTCCACGGTGTAGCCAGCTTTTATCCGCATTTTCGCCTCACGCCGCCGCCCAAAGCCGACGTCTGCGTCTGCCAGGACATGTCCTGCCACCTCCGCGGCGCCGATGCCCTGCGCGCCAGCCTTGAAGACCGCCTCCAGAATCTCAGCAGTACCGACGTTACTATTCGCGGCGCCTCTTGCCTGGGCCGCTGCGACACCGCCCCGGCCGTTGCCATCAACGACCGCATTTATTCGCGCCTCACCGAATCGCAAATCGAAGAAATCATCCGCGACGTGGTCACCCAGGGGGTGCAACCGGACCCGGCGCCGTCGCGCCGCGGAGTCGCGTGCGCTTCCGATCCATACTCAGCGCCCGGCGAGCGTTACGCCGCCGTCCGGCGCTTCATCCAATCGCGCGACGCCGATTCCATCTTCGCCGAGCTGAAAGCTTCCGGCCTGCGGGGCCTTGGCGGCGCCGGTTTCCCTACGGAAACAAAGTGGCAAGCCGTTCGCAAACAACCGGGCCCGGAAAAATATATCGTCTGCAACGCGGACGAAAGCGAACCCGGCACCATCAAGGACCGCTTCATCCTCACTAACATTCCGCATCTGGTGATCGAAGGCATGATCCTCGCCGGCCTACTCACCGGCGCGCAAAAGGGCATCCTCTACATCCGCCACGAATACGACGAGCAGGAAAAAATCCTGCACGACGAACTCGTGAGCTGCAAACGCGAAGGCCTCATCGGCCCCAGCGTCCTCGGCAGCGAATTCGCATTCGATCTCGATCTTTTCGTCAGCCCCGGCGGCTACATCTGCGGCGAAGAAAGCGCCCTGCTCGAAGCTATTGAAGGAAAGCGTGCCGAGCCGCGCAACAAACCGCCGTTTCCGGTCGCCCATGGCCTCTGGAACAAACCCACGGTCATTAATAATGTCGAGACCTTCTCCAACGTGCCCACCATACTTGTCCGGGGCGTCGATTGGTACAAAGCGCAGGGTGCGGACGGTTGCGCCGGACTGAAATTCGTCGGTATCAGCGGCGACATCGCCAAACCCGGCGTTTACGAAGTGCCCATGGGCACTACCATCGCGGATTTGATCTACAAGCACGCGGGCGGCATCCCCGGCGGCAAAAAGCTAAAGGGCTTCGCACCTTCGGGGCCATCCTCGGGCTATCTGCCCGCGTCGATGGCGGATGTAAAGCTCGATTTCAAAGCGCTCGCAGACGCCGGCTCGATGCTCGGCTCCGGCGCGGTTGTCATCTGTGACGAAGACACCTGTATGCTCGACATGGCGCTCAACTCCACCAAGTTTTTTCGCAACGAATCGTGCGGAAAATGCGTCCCCTGCCGCGTCGGCTCGCAAAAGCTGGTCGACATGCTCACAGCTTGGACGCAGGGCCACGCCGCTTCCACCGATCTCGCGTTGCTCGACGAGCTCTCCGAGGCGCTCCGCCTAACCAGCATCTGCGGACTCGGCCAGGTCGTTCCCGCTCCGATCGCCTCCGTCCTGAAACATTTCCGCGACGAAGTCGAAGCGCATATCTCTCGCCGCGAATGTTCCGCGGGCGTCTGCTTCACCGCCGCTCCCACCGTCGCCGAAGTAATTTCCGCCACGAGGCGCGCATGAGCGCTACGGCCTTGGTCGAGCTCACCATCGACGGCAAGAAAATCGCCGTCCCCGCTGGCACGTCCGTATTCGACGCCGCGCGCATCAACGACATCGCGATCCCGACGCTGTGCCATCAGCAGAACGAAACGCCGGTAGGCGTCTGTCGCCTCTGCGTAGTCGACGTGGGCGCGCGAGTTTTTACCGCGTCCTGCGTCCGTCCCGTCGAGCCCGGCATGGTCGTGCAAACCTCGTCAGAAAGAGTCCAGAAGGCGCGCCACACGCTGGTCGAAATGCTGATGGCGGACCATCCCTCGCCCTGCGCGCGCCAGCAACACTCCAGCGACTGCGAACTCGAAACGCTCGCGAAGCAGGAAAAAATCACCGAGCCGCGTTTTTCGCGCCGCACCACCGGTCGCGCGAAAGACGATTCATCGCTCGCCATCGCCGTGGATTTCGACGCCTGCATCCTGTGCGACCGCTGCATCCGAGGCTGCAGCGAGATTCGCGAAAACTTCGTTCTCGGTCGCATGGGCAAGGGCACGCACGCCGGAATCGCCTTCGACGACAACGAGCCCATGGGCGAATCCAGCTGCGTCTCGTGCGGCGAATGCATGGTTTCCTGCCCCACCGGCGCGCTCACCAATAAAGGTGTCACGCACACGGCTCTTGGAGCTGGCCCCGCATTCGAAACCGTCTCACCCGACGAATTGCAGCATCTGCCGGTTTTCAAAGGTGTCAGCGGCACGTTTCTGAGCCTGAATCGCGGCGCGGTGGTGAAGCGCCATTTCAAAAAAGGCGAAATTCTCTGCCGCGAAGGCGAATACGGCTCGACCGCCTTCTACATTCTCGAAGGCAAAGCACAAGTTTCGATTTCCACTCCCATGGCGCACGTGAAAACGCAGAGCGGCCTGAAAAAATTCATCGGCAAGCTTTCCAGTTCTCTCGCGCAACGCAGCCGCGACCGCCGCGATGAAGAAGCCGACCAGCGCTGGATTCCCATCGACGCGCCCATGGACTTGAGCTACGACAATCCCGTCGCCGAGCTCGGTCCCGGTGATCTATTCGGCGAAATGACCTGCATGAGCCTCTATCCGCGCTCGGCCACCGTCCGCGCCGAAACCGACTGCACGATGCTCGAAATGCTGCGCAACGTGCTCGACATTATGCAGCGCAACAAGAATTTTCGCGCGCAGCTTGATAAATCCTACCGGCAGCGCGCGCTCGATAGCCACCTGCGCTCCGTGCCCGTCTTCGCTGAGCTCACCGACGAATTCATCGGCAGCCTGCGCGAATCGGTCGAGCTGGTCCGTTACGCGCCGGGACAGGTGATTTGCCGCCAGGGCGATCCGGCGGACAGTTTTTATCTCGTGCGCATCGGCTTTGTGAAAGTCTCGCAGACGCATCCTGGCGGCGACTTGGTGCTCGCGTACCTTTCGCGCGGCGACTATTTCGGCGAGACCGGTCTGCTCACCGGCGACATTCGAACAGCCACCTGCACGGCGCTCGATCACGTGGAGTTGGTCCGCATCGGCGCGGACGATTTCAATCGCATGATGGCGCAATTCCCGGCCGTAAAAAACAAACTCGAGACCGTGGAGCACCAGCGCGCGCAGATGAATCGCGACCGGCTCAGCGTGGTGCAGAGCGTGCCGCTCGATAATTTCCTGGCGCAGGGTTTGATGGAAGCGCAGTCGTTGCTGCTGCTCGACCTGAACAGTTGCACGCGCTGCGACGCCTGCGTCCGCGCCTGCGCCGATTCGCATGACGGCATCACGCGCCTGGTCCGCGAAGGCCTGCGCTTCGATCACTATCTGGTCGCCACCTCGTGCCGCCAGTGTCTGGACCCGCTCTGCATGGTCGGCTGCCCGGTCGGCTCGATCCGCCGCCGCAATTCGCTCGAGGTGATCATCGAGGATTGGTGCATCGGCTGCGGCCTGTGCGCTGAAAATTGCCCGTACGGCAATATCAATCTGCATCCGTTCAATGTCGACGTGGACGACCCGTCGCATCCGGGGCGGAAAATCGCCACGGTGAAGCAGAAGGCCACGTCGTGCGACTTGTGCACGCACCTGAGCGAGCCGAGCTGCGTCTACGCCTGCCCGCATGACGCCGCGCATCGCGTGGACCCACGAAAATTCTTCGCCGGTCTGCTGGGTCAGGCGCCCGGCATTGCGCAAAAGCCGTGAGCTTTTTTTCGATGCAATTGTTTAGTAGAGCGTCGTCATTCTGAGCGCAGTGACCCGACGGTTTGGCATTTCGACCCGCTCTTGCGGGTCGTCGGGTCACGCAGTCGAAGAATCTCTCTTCGGCGTTGACTACAAGCACCGCGCGTAATCGGTGCAATGGTTTTTAGCGCGTCGGAGCTTTAGCTCCGACATAACAATCACCTGAACGAAGGGGGCTTTAGCCCCTGAGGTCCAGCTCCGGCAACTCCAAAACCGTGCGCATCGACCACACTCACCGCAAATGGCTGGCCGCGTCGCTGATCATACTTGGCGCCTCGACTGCGATTTACGTTCCCTACGCCCTGCATGCCCCTTCTGGCCCCAGTGGCGGCAGCGCTCTCGGTCTTACTTTCGGAATCATTGGCTCGGCGTTCATGATGTTCGCCGGCCTGCTCGCCGGACGAAAGAAATTCCCGATCTGGCGGCTGGGCCGAGCGCAGGCCTGGATGCGCGGGCATCTCTGGCTCGGCCTGTTGAGCCTGCCGATCATTTTGTTCCACGCCGGATTCCGCTTCGGCGGGCCGCTTACAAGCGCGTTGATGTGGCTGCTGATCGTCGTGGTCGCGAGCGGTGTCTTCGGCGCCGTGCTGCAGCACTACATGCCGCACATGATGTCCGCGCAGGTTCCATCCGAAACCATCTTCGAGCAGATCCAGCACGTCCGCGATCAGCTGATTGTCAGCGCCGATGAAACGCTCGCCGCAGCCGAAGCGTCCGCCACCGCCGAGGATTCCGCCGCGCCGCTCGCCGATTTCTATCGCCGGGAGATGCGCCCGTTTCTTGACAGCCGCGGCAAGAAGCATCAGCTGCTTTCGAATTCCGATCGTTCGCGCAGCACGTTCGAAGGCCTGCGTATGTTGCTCCCGCTCGGCCTGCAGGACGCAGCAAAACGGCTCGAGCAGATTTGCGAAGAAGAGCGCCAACTGCGGCGCCAGTCGCTGCTGCATCACTGGCTGCACGGCTGGTTGATGCTGCACATTCCGCTGTCGTTCGCATTGTTGCTGCTTGGGGTAGTACACGCAATCACAGCCTTGCGGTATTAGAGGAGCAAGTCCAGGGAACATGGCCGGAGCGGAGCGACCGACAAAACGACGCGCGCAGCGCATCGACTTGAACTATTTCAAGCGCCCGCATCCGTTCCGGCGGTGGCGCTTCTGGCTCTCGGTCGCCGTCCCGCTCGCCGCGGTCGCCTGGATCGCCTGGCACGCCGTGCGCGACAACCAGCGGGTCTATAGCGCCGGGCAAATGTCGGCCGACCATGCTTTTCTGGCCAATAAATGCGATGCCTGCCATTTCCAGCTCGCAGGCTTCTTCAGCAAGAAAACCAGCGACAACGCCTGCCTGGCTTGCCACGACGGCCCTATACACCACGCCGACCAGGCTTTCACGCCGCACTGCTCCACCTGTCACGAAGAGCATCGCGGCCTGCCGCAGCTGGCGAAAACTTCCGACGCCGCCTGCACGCAGTGCCATGCCGATCTCCACGCGACCGGCGGACCGGTGAAATTCGTGCGCGACATCGAGAATTTCGGCTCGGGACATCCCGAATTCGCCGCGCTGCGGTCCGGTGTCGTTGATCCCGGCACGATCAAGCTGAACCACGCCGTGCACATGAAGGAAAATCTCGCCGGACCCAACGGCCAGTTCGTCCAGCTCGATTGCGACGATTGCCATCGCCCGGCGAATTCGACCGATCCGTGGCGATTCGCCGCGCCCGTCCCGCCGGTATCATCGAACGTCGCCACGAGTGGGGCAACGAACGATGCGACGAGCGCGCCCGCGAGCATGAACATGAGCGCCGCGATGCCGCCATCGCTGCAAAAATCCGAGCGCGCAACGATGGTGCTGGCCCAGGCCTACATGGCGCCGCCCACTTACGCGAAGACTTGCGCGGCGTGTCACGGGCTGCAATTCGACAAGCGATTTACCGAAGGCGCGCCGCATGACACGCCGGAAGTGACCCACCCGTTCCTGGTGCAGAAATTCACCCAGTACATCGCTGCGCACCCGAGCGAAGTGCGCGAGATGGTGCCCGTCCCCGGATTGCCTCAGAAGCCGCAGCCGGTCGCACTGCGCGTGCTAACCGCGCCGCAGTGGGTGGCCGAACGTGTGGCAGAATCTGAGCAACTGCTGTACGGCAAGACCTGCAAGCAGTGCCACGCGATCTCATTTTCCGCGGCCGCGCCGCTACCCGGAGTGGCGAAATCGAAGATCACGCCGCGCTGGATGCCGCATGCGAATTTCAATCACGAGCGGCACCAATCTGTGGCCTGCACCGAATGCCACGCGGCACTCACGAGCCGCGAAACGTCCGACATTCTGCTGCCCGGCATCGCCACTTGCGAAAAATGCCATCATTCCGGCAAGGACGGCGCCGAGGCCCGCTGCTTCGAGTGCCACACCTACCATGACTGGACGAAAGCGAAAGAGATGAAGGGCAAGCTCACGCTTTCAGGGCTCCCGGGCGGCAACTGAGGCCGATAAATTGCCGCACCTTGCATCTTCCGGGCACAAAAGCGGACACGAGATCACCGCCATCCGTCCCCATCCGCACCCCAAGCTGTTTCTGATCCGCACGGTCCACCCATTCTGGGGCGCGGTCGTGTTGCTGGTGGCTTGGCTTATCGGCCAGATCACGCTCACACTCGCTTTCGACGCCGCGGAGCAATCGCTCGCGTCCGCGTGCATCTTCGTTGGCGCGTGCCTGGTGTGGTGGACCGGTTACGGCATGTTCGGAACGCGCACGCGCGCCGGCAACGCCATCGGATGGGTGGGAATCGGGCTGTGGGTGCTCAGCCTCTTCGGCGCGCTACTCACGGACATTCAATACAGCGTGACACATGTTTTTTTCTGGGCTGCGGTGACTTGCTTGGTAGCTCTGATTGCTGGCGTCGCGAAGACGCCACTCATGCGCAAGCGGCGCTGAGGAGCGGGGAGTAAATTGCAGCGGCTAGTGACGAGAGCGATTGACTAGAATCACGAAGGACAGGTTTTGGCGACCTGAGCTTTTCTTGCGCCTTCGTCCAGTAGCTACCGAGCGATCGTGACCGCAAAGGCGCCAATCGGGAGATTGCGATCCCGGTTACTTCGATTTCATTACGTAGACGCCATCCCAATCGGATTCCGGAGCGGTTTCCATATATTCGAGGGCGCGCTGCAGGAAGACCCGCGTCGGGCCGTCGTCAGGATACGTGCCGAGCAGCTCGCCGAATTGGGCGGAGGCTTCGCGCCAGTTTTGGGAGCGGTAAGCCTGCATGGCGCGGTTGAAGCCGTTGAGCAGCGCTTCGTATTTTGGGCGCGCCGCGGCGACGTCGAGCAGCTCATAGATCGTGACGGGTTGATTTTTCCCCTTCACTTTAATTTTGTCTAGCTCGCGGCACACGAATTTTCCGGCTACGGCTTCGTACGTATTCTCGCTGATCACAATCTGAATCTGATATTGCTTGGTGATTCCTTCGAGTCGCGACGCGAGGTTTACGTTGTCGCCCATCACCGTCCAGGAGAGGCGTTTGGCGTAGCCCATGCGGCAAAAATTGACCTCGCCGGTGTTCAGGCCGATGCCGGTGGCGATGGGCGGGCGATCCTCCTGTTTCCACTTCTCATTGAGCGCCACGAGTGCGCGGGACATTTCGATGGCGCAGTGGCAGGCGGATTCGGCATGGTCGGCCTGCGGGTAGGGCGCACCCCAGAAGCCCATGATGGCGTCGCCGATGTATTTATCGAGGGTGCCCAGATTGGCGAAAAGGATGTCGGTCATGGCGCCGAGATATTCGTTGAGCAACCGGACGAGCTCGTCGGGAGAGAGGCCTTCGGAGATGGTGGTGAACCCGCGGATGTCGCTGAACATCACGGTCAGCTCCATCATGTCGCCGCCAGGGCGAAGATACTTATCCGGATCTTTTTCAATGAGCGCGATGATCCCCGGGGGAACCACTTGCGAGAAGCTCTTCCGAATGGTTCGTTTGGCGCGCTCTTCGAAGATCATGCGGTAACTGGTGATCGCGGCATAGTTCGCAAGCAGCGTCGCGCCGGGAATCACCACGCTGAGCCAGCGCCCCTCGCGCGCGAAACTGAAATTGACGTACCAGCCGAATCCGGCGAGCGCGAGCAGCACGGAAATGGTGGACCAGAGCGGGCGCACGCTGCTGAAGAGATAACCGAAGCCAAGTCCGAAAAGCAGGATGAAGCCGAGGTCGGTGATTTCCTCGCGAAATCCGCGGGTGAGGAAGCTGCGCCCGTTTTCCTCGCTGTGCAGCAGATTGTCGATGATGTTGGCGTGGACCTCGACTCCCATGTAGGCCTCGCCTCCGCCTTCATACGGCGTGTTGCGCAAGTCGCCGATGGCCAGCGCCGTGGCGCCCACGAGAACGATCTTGCCCTTGAACGCGCCGGGCGGCGTGGAGCCGCTCATCACGTCCCACATGGAATAGTGCTGATAGGTTCCGTACGGCCCGGTGTAGTTGATCAGCGCCGTGCCGTTGCGCGATTGGCGCATGGTATGGCGGCCGAACTGGATGCGTTCGAGTCCATCCTGCGCGATGAACGCGGCGATCTCTTGATCGGGGATGTCCTCGAACTCTCGCACCGCCTGCATGGCGAGCGACGGGAAGTAATCCTGATCGCGGTAGCGTTTGATGAGCATGGCATGGCGCAGCGTGCCGTCGGAATCGGGATCGATATTTATGAAGCCGTAGGACGCGGCGGCTTCGGCGAGAATTTTGATGTTGGCCTCGGCGCCGGCGGCCACCGATCCACCGTTCTGCACCCAGGCCTGGCCCATGTCGAAATCGCGGCCGTCTTTCGATTTCACTTTGTAGACTTGCGGGAAATTCTTCGCCCACACGATATTGAAATAGTCGTCTTCAAGTTTGGGATCGGCGTGCTTGGCGGAGTCGGCGTCAAGGAAGACATGTCCCAGGATCACGGTTCCGGCGCGCTTCATCGAATCGGCGAACGCCGCATCCGGATCGCCGGCAGCTTCGAGCGCCTGGATTGTTTTCGTCAGATTCGCGGGTGCCGAGGGGCCGAGCTCGGCCTGAAGTTTTTCGAGCGCAGTCTTGCCGCCGTTGGTTTCCGGCGTGGGAAACGTGGCGTCAAAAGCGATCACTTTGGCGCCGCCGGCGCTGAGCTGGTCGACGAGCGTGGCGTAGGATTTTCGCGGCAGCGGAAACGAACCGATTTCCTGCAGCGTGCGTTCGTCGATGCCGACGACGACTATGCGGTCGTCATGCGCGCGGGCGCCGCGCAGGCCGAATCGTGCGTCGAGCGAACTTTGTTCGATGCTCTGGAGGAATGTGAGGCCGGCGCGATTGTCCGCGCTGAAGCTGGTGGCAAAGAGGGCGACGCCGATGAGGGTGACCAGGATGGCCAGCGCGAGATCGATTTTGAAGATGGTGAATTGCAGGAATTTCGGCCAGCGCGAAGATCGATTTTGCTGCGCGGTCATGGGCGTCAGGGGCTAAAGCCCCTTTTCTTGTTTGATGCTGTTATATCGCCGGTGAACCCGCGACCCACAAGGCTAGAACAATTCTTCAGGGGCCAAAACCCCTGAAGAATTGCGCTTTTCGCTTCCGACGACGTCGATCTTAACCGCACGAGCCTACTTTATTGGGATTGCAGCCCTTCGGGCCCCCGGGGCCGAGGCCTACGCCGAGGCCGACGGCGATACCGGTGACGACGGCCCCGCCGATGATGATCGTCTTGATGCCGCCGCCTGAATGCCCGCCGCGCGGACCTTTCCCTGGGGGCGGCAGATTGCCATTGTCGGGCACGTCGGTGGCAAGCAGACCGGCCTGCGATTCGTCGGGAGGTGTGGTGGTCGGCTGAAAGCCCGCCGCCGGAATCGCGTTGCTGATCACAACCATTTGGCCGTCAGTGAGGGTGACGGTGTTATCGTTCGAACTCTGCTGGCCGGAATTCTTCACGATCTTGCCGAGCGGCGTCACTTTCACTTTGCCCTTGTAGCAGATGACGGTGGTCTTGTTGCCCTTGAACTCAGCCACGAAGTCGGTGCCGATGACGCCGATGACGGCGTTGGGGGTCTTGAGCTCGTATTTGCCGCCGGACTTCGTAATGGCATTGACCTGGTTGCGCACTTTGCCGTAGTCCAGCTCGAGTGAGGTCTGCTGCGAAGTGGCGTCGTGCTGCACCACGCGGAGTTCGCTATCGGAACCGACGCTGAGAATCGAGCCGTCGGTCAGTCCGGCGCGGAGGCGGCCGGCATGCGCGGTCTTGAGCAGGTCATTCCAGTCGATTTCGTCCTGGGCTTTGGTTGGCTGGGAGTTGCGCGTGGCCGCCGGGATAAGCGCCTGGATTTGTCCAGCGCGCTGCGAACCGCTCTGCGGCTGGGCCATGCCTGCCAACGGAGAAATTAGAAAACACACAAGGATTGCCGTCGCACGACGGAAGTAATTCATGGATGCACCCCTTAGATTCAGATAAAACCCGAGAGTCCAATCTTGACAGAGGGTTGACAGGCGTCAACGACAGGGGTGAAGGGGCGTTTCAATCTGGTTACGCGGGGAGGCCCTCGCAAAAGCGACAGTTAAGGCCAAGGCCGTTACCGCTGAGACGCAAGGATCGCAGAGCAAGTCAGGAGACGAAGCGGTAGCCTACGCCGCGGACGGTGAGCAGGTGGCAGGGGTTACCGGGGTCCTCCTCGATGTAGCGGCGGAGTCGGACGATGAAATTGTCGATGGCGCGTGTGTCGGTGTCTTCGCGGAGCCCCCAAACGTCTTCGAGGATGGATTTGCGCGAGACGGACTGGCCATTGCTGCGAATCAAGTGGCGCAAAAGCTTGGCTTCCATGAGCGTGAGCTGCTGGACGGAGCCATCTTTGGCGCGGAGCTCGAGATTGGCGAAGTCGATGGTACGGCCGTCGAAGGAGAACACGTCCTGATCGGTCGAGCGCCGGGCAGCGGCTGCCGTTCGTTGGGCAGCGGACGTTGACGATGCAGCCCCGCGCTTTCGCGTGGCGGGCTGGTCGTTGGATTCCTCGCTCAACCACGCGCGGCGTCGCAACAATCCCTGGAGGCGAGCGAGGAAGATCGGCAGCTCGAACGGTTTGGGGAGGTAGTCGTCGGTGCCCGCAGCGAAACCGGCGAGCACGTCTTCCGGCCGGCCGCGCGCGGTGAGCATGAGTACCGGGGTGTAGTTCTTCGCTGCACGCAGAGCGGTGGTGACCGCGAAGCCGTCCATGCCGGGCAGCATCACGTCGAGCACGACGGCGTCGAATTTTTCGCCGGGGCCCAGCAGGCGGCCAATGGCGTCCTCGCCGTCGCCCACCACCTCGACGGCGTAACCCTCGGCTTCGAGATTGAAGCGGAGCCCGTCGGCAAGGTGCGCTTCGTCTTCGACCACGAGGACGCGGCTCACGCGGCGCTCCGGGGCAGCTCGAGCGTAACGGTGGTGCCTCGGGCCACACCGGCGCTTTCGGCGAACACTTTTCCGCCGTGGGCGCGAGCGATGGCGCGGACAATGAACAGGCCGAGGCCCGTTCCCTTGGCATGGGAGGTCGAGCGGCTCCTGGGGACGCGGTAGAAGCGCTTGAAGATGCGCTTGAGTTCGCCGGCCGGGATGCCGACGCCGCGATCGCGGACGCGGAGAACGACGCGCTGTGGGTCGGGCGTTTCGATGCCGACGGAGACATCGACGTCCGCACCGGAATATTTGATGGCGTTGTCGAGGATGTTGGTGATGGCGGTGCGGAGTTCATCGGCGTCGCCGTGGACCTTGATCGCGGCCTCGCCATTGTGGTCACCGTTCGTGGCTTGGGCATCCCACCAGTGCAGCGCCGCCGGCTGAAGATGATGGCGCGAGCGCGCCAGATCCATGCATTCGCCGACGATGACCGGGAAGTCGATTTCGACAGGATTGCGCGCGGCGGTGCGACGGTAGCGGATTTCGCCGGCTTTAAGCACTTGTTCCACGGTGCCGCGGAGGCGGTCGGTGTCGTCGAGCATCAACTTGTAAAAATGCTGGCGCTGCGTTTCGTCGACATCGCGTCGCTGGAGCGTCTCGAGGTACAGGCGGATGGAGGTGATGGGGGTCTTCAGTTCGTGCGTGACGGCGTTGATGAAGCTGTCGTGCTGCTCGTTAAGGCGAATTTCACGTACTAGGAAACCGGTGTTGAGAATCAAGCCCAGAATAATGGCGGCGAAAAAGATTACGCCGAAGAAAAGCAGCAGGCCCTGGCGCCAGTGGAGGATGATCCAGCCGACGTTGAGAGTGATCGCGATGGCGACTAGGCATATGCCCAGGACGACGAAGAAGATGATTTTCCGTCTGCGCGGCGTGATCTGCATGGCAGCTTAGGAGGATTGTAGCGCGGGGTAAGGAGAGATTGCGAGAAGGGGCGCAGCAAGCAGCGCCCTACAAGGGATTCGTGCGATCAAATCGCCGTGGAAAGCTACGCCGGAAAAATTACGCCGAGACCAAGTCCTGCTCGGGTTTAGGGGCCCGCGCGGCGACGGCAATCGATTCGGGGACTACTTCGTTGTCGCGGCTCTTTTCAGGTAGCTTGATGCGATAGACATCTTTCGCGAGGCCAAAAGCACGGAGCACGCAGATGCCGTACCAGTTGAAATCCACTTCATACCAGGCGAGCCCGTGGCGCGCGGAGGTCGGATGCGCGTGGTGATTGTTGTGCCAGCCCTCTCCAAACGAAAGCAGCGCAACCCACCAGCTGTTCGTCGAAAGATCGCGGGTCTGATAGCGGCGCGTTCCCCAGGAATGCGTGGCCGAATTCACCAGCCACGTGGAGTGCAGGCCGACGACCGTGCGCAGAAAAACTCCCCAGAGCAGGAAAGGAAGCCCGCCGATGGCGAACAGCACGATGCCCAACACGATCATGGGAACGTAATGGTATTTCGTGATCCAGACGTGGAATTTGTCCTTGGCCAGATCGGGGACGTAGCGCGAGAGCGTGGTCGTATCGTGGTGCATCGACTTGCCCATCAGGATCCAGCCCATATGCGCCCACCACTTGCCGTCAACCGGCGAATGAGGATCGCCTTCTTTGTCCGAGTGCTGATGATGAATGCGGTGCGTGGCCACCCAGAAGATCGGGCCGCCCTCAAGAGCAAGCGTCGCGCAGGTGGTCAGGAAATATTCCACCCACTTTGGAGTCTTATAGCCGCGATGCGTGAGCAAGCGGTGATAGCCCATGCCGATGCCGAGGCTGCCCGAAACCCAGTTGAGAAAAATCGCGACGAAAAGCGCTTTCCACGTGAAGAAAAATAGGGCGGCGATCGCGCCGATGTGGAAAGCCACCATGAAGCTGGCGGTTACCCAATTGATTTCGTCGTCTGCGGCAGACTTTTTCGCTAGGTCGGCAATGGTCATGGGGTCCTATGTTCCCTGAAGCTATAATTTTTTCTTTAGCTCACGCTCAGACTAGCAAAAGAAGTGATTCTCATTTGTAATACTTCTGTAATAGCGGAAATTGCGGCTAATCGGTAAGCCGTACCAAAGGACAGGAGGGTTCCACTACACGCATCGCGCGAAAGAGCGGGAGCATGCTGGAACGGGGCGTCTCACGATGAGATAGTCCGCGCGCGGCCGGCACTACACGGCTTGTCAATGTTGGACGTTTCCCGGATAATCGAAGCTCTCCGTTGTTAAACTCCGGCGCTATGGTGCAACGGTTAGCACGCGGCCCTTTCAAGGCTGAAATACGGGTTCGATTCCCGTTAGCGCTACCAAATCTTCCTTTTTGGCGTCGTGGCGGCAGTTCAAGAAAGTGTGCCTTTTGGCACAGAAATCACCTCAGCCTCTGCTTTACGCTACCGTGGTGAATGGTAACGCCAACGAACAATCATCCGCGTTGTCGCAGGACAACGAGTACGGCCAACGCGTTTGGATCAGCGCGCACGTAAAGCAACGCCATTGCCCAAAATGTCAAAGCATCGCAATTCAGCGATCCAGGCGACGTGGAGTATTCGAATTGACCCTGATGAGCTTGCTGCCCCTGCGGCCATTCCGCTGCAGGGCTTGCGATTGGCGTTTCTACGGTTGGCTCTTTAACATGTACTCTTCTCGATCTAGGGTTTCCGAAGCTCGCCCGCCCCATGCGTAACCTACTCTTATATTTCACTCGGCTGCGCCTGCGGTACGTCGCGCTCAAGATCGAGCGGGACCACGACCGCGCAATCAAACGCACGCGCAGCCGATGGCACTACGCCATCCGGAATCCCGCCACCCCGAACCAAAAACCACAGAAATAATTCAATTGGCGCTGTCCTTTGACGCTCATCGAAGGATTGATCAGTGGTCACGCGCTACTACATCGTGAGGACCACGCGGAATTCAGCTTTGCCGCTCATCATTCGGGCGAAGGCTTCGTTGGCCTGCGCCAGCGGATACTTTTCGATCATCGCTTTCACGCCGGTCATTTCCGCGAAGCGCAGCGTATCCTCGGAATCCGTGGGGATGCCGGAGGCCCAGCCCTTCAGGCTGTGCACTCCGAAAATCAATTGAACGGGAGTGACTTCGATGGGGTCCATCGTCGCGCCCACAACCATCATTCGTCCGTTCGGTCCCAGGCCGTCGATCAGTGCGGACATGGCTTTCGAGCTGGGGGCCGTGGCCAGAATCACGCGGGCGCCACCGAGCTTCTGCAGTTCCTTGGCGGCATCCGTCGCGGCGCTGTCGATGTAGACGTGGGCGCCCAATTCCTTCGCCAGCACGCCGTTTTCGGGTCCGCGCCCGATGGCCGCGACTTTGTAGCCGAATTTCGCGGCGAACTGAATGCCCAGATGGCCCAGCCCGCCAATCCCCTGAACGGCCACCAGGTCGCTGGGCAGCGCCCCGCTATGTCGCAGCGAATTAAATGTAGTCACTCCCGCGCACATCAGCGGTCCCGCCAGCGCGGCCTCGAGCGATTCGGGCATCGAAGCCAGCGCTTCGATCGGCGCAACCATGTACTCTGCATAGCCCCCGTCGTAGTGGATGCCGGTGATTTTGTAGTTCACACAATTCGTGAAATCGCCCCGGCGACAGGGAAGGCAAGTGTTGTCCTGCCCGCCATGCCAGCCGATGCCCACCCGCTGGCCTTTCTTCCACGCGGTCACGCGCTCGCCGATCTCGTCGATCACGCCCGCGACTTCGTGTCCCGGCACTCGCGGATAGGTGAGCCCCGGCAAACCGCCCATCTTTGTCAGCACGTCGCTGTGGCACACCCCGCACGCCTGCACCTTCACGCGGACCTGTCCCGGCCCCGGCTGCGGAATTTCGCGCTCCTCGATTGCAAAGTCGGCACCCGGCTTGTTTACCACGGCTACTTTCATTTTCGGCATGGTCAGACTCCCCTCGGTGTAATTTGCAGTGTTCTGCGGTAGCGACGATTGTTTTGGATGCGGCAGCCCTGACGCCGCACTATGGATTCGCAGCTAGATTGTTTCAAGCCGGTTGAGCCAGGGCCTTCGCCAGAAACTCGCGCATGGCCGCGGCGATTTCTTCGACGTGCGTTTCGAGCGCGAAGTGGCCGGTATCGAGAAACTGCACTGCGGCGTTCGGAATATCCCGCTTGAATGCTTCCGCGCCTGGCGGAATGAAGTACAGGTCGCGCTGGCCCCAGATGGCGAGGAGCGGCGGCTTCGATCCGCGGAAATATTCCTGAAACTTGGGATAGAGCTTCACGTTGTTCGCGTAGTCGAGAAAGAGATCGAGCTGGATGTCCTGGTTACCGGGGCGCGCCATCAGCGCGGCGTCGAGCGTGTAACCTTCCGGCGCGATCACTCCGGGATTCGAAATGCCCACCGCGTATTCGCGGCGGATGCCGTCGGCGTTCAACGCTTTGCGAATCGCCTCTCGATTTTCGCTGATCGGGTACTCCCAGTAGCGGCGAATGGGCGCCCAGGCATCGCCGAGGCCCTCTTCGTAGGCGTTGCCGTTCTGCGAGACGATCGCGGTGACGCGCTCCGGATGCGCCATGGCCAGGCGGAAGCCCGTGGGGGCGCCGTAATCGAAAACGTACAGCGCGTATTTCGTCAGTTTCAGCGCGTCGGTGAAGGCTTCAATTGTTTTCCCGAGCGCGTCGAATGTGTATTTGTAATTTCGCCCCGCCGGAACTTCCGTGAAGCCAAAACCGGGCAGATCGGGCGCGATGACGTGGCATTTGTCCGCCAGGCGCGGGATCAATTCGCGAAATTGAAAGGACGATGCCGGAAAGCCGTGGAGCAGCAGCATCACGGGCGCGCCCGATGGTCCGGCTTCGCGGTAGAAGACGCTCACGCCGTCGGCTTCCACGCGATGATGTCGCGTGGCTGGAATCATGCGGCACCTGCCGATTTGCTGAGCTTGTCCAGCTCGTCGAATGTCGGGTCGTCCAGTTCGAGCGACGCGGCGGCGGTGTTGTCTTCCAGATGTTTCACGCTCGACGTTCCAGGAATCGGCAACATCACGGGCGATTTTTTCAGCAGCCAGGCGAGGGCCACCTGCCCCGGTTGCGCGCCGAGCCGGTGGGCGATGCGATCGAGCGCGCTGCCGGGCTTCGCTAGATTTCCCGTGGCCAGCGGAAACCACGGAATGAAGCCGAGGTTCTCGCGTGTGCAGTGATCGAGCACGTCTTGGTATTTTCGTTCGGTAAGGTTGTACATGTTTTGAACCGAGACGATCGGAACTGCCTTGCGCGCCGCCTGGATTTCAGAGACGCGCACTTCAGAAAGGCCCACGTGGCGGATCTTGCCTTCTTTCTGAAGATCTTTCAGCACGCCGAACTGTTCGCCTGCCGGGACCTTGGGGTCAATGCGGTGAAGCTGGAAAAGATCGATGCGATCGAGGCGCATCCGGCGCAGGCTCATTTCGCATTCCTGCCGCAGATATTCCGGACGCCCGACGGGAATCCATCCGTTCGGACCGGTGCGCACGAGACCGGCCTTCGTGGCGATTACCAGATTCTTGGGATAGGGATGCAGTGCTTCGCGAATCAACTCCTCGGCAACGTAGGGCCCGTAGGAATCCGCTGTGTCCAGAAAATTGATTCCGAGCTCGATCGCGCGGCGCAGGACGGCGATGGCTTCGGCGCGATCGGCGGGCTCTCCCCAGATTCCGGGGCCGGTCAGTCGCATCGTTCCGAATCCCAGCCGATTTACGGTGAGCTGGCTGCCGATTGAAAATGTTCCGCTGTGCATTTGTCTCTCCTGGTTTGTTTGGCCCGCGACAGCGGCCGCTTTTCGAGACGGCTAACGGAATTTACTCCGCGGCTTTTTCCGCCAGCGATTGGATCACCGCGATGTTGGGGAGCAGGTTGTCGGGCAGTCCATGGCGTTCTTTCAAATACTCGGAGCCATTGTAGGAGACCGTGACTCTTCCCTGCGAGCCTTCGGCGACCAGAATTTTCAGCGGCAGGTCAACTGCGACGCTGGGCGCGGCGAGCATCAGCGGCGTGCCCCCCTTGGGATTGCCGAAGATGAGCAGCTTTGTCGGCGGCATTTTCAGGCCGGCCTTCGCGGCTTCTCCGCTGTGGTCCACCAGCGCAAAGAGTTGAATGCCCTTCGCTTGCAGCATGCCTTTGAGCTTCTCCACCGTTTCGTCGACGGAATGATGGCTGGGGATCGAGACAATTCCGTTCTGGTTCGGCATCGCGGCCTCCGGTCTTTCAGCATGGCGCGGCGTTTCACCATTGCCACTATTCGATGATGCGAGGCGCATGATCGACGCTACAAGAATTGCGACTCGCGCAAGTTTCATCGAACACGTGCTTTCCGTTCACTCGATGCGGCCCCACTTCGGCAGTTCGCGGCGGCCGAGCATCGCTTCGGCGGCCCAGTGGCCCAGGTAGCTCGAAAGTGCGACACCGTGCCCGGCGAACGCGCTGAGGACGATGCCGTCCGCGCTTTCCGGATGATGCGAGAAAACCGGAGTCCAATTATCGCGGAAAAGAATCGGCCCGCCCCACAGATGCGTGAATTTGAAATCTTCGAACCCGGGCTTCAGGTGCCGGATTCGACGCTCGAGCGAGGCGAACATGCGCGCGGATTCGCCCGCGGCGATGTCAATCTGCTCTACATTGCCATTTTCGGGCGGAGTGACAAGGCCGGCGCCCCAGACGATCGAATTGTCCGGGCACACGCGCCCCCAGAGATATGGAAAATCCACGGTGTAAAAAGGCTTGCGCTGCGCGAGGCCAAGCCCGGCGATTTTGTCGTCGCTAATCGGTGCCGTCATGGCCGCGAGTGTCAATTTCGGATGCGCGCGGCCCTGCATCGTCGATACTTCCAGCGAAAAGGCGTTCGTGGCGATCAGGATCTTGCGCGCGCGAATTTTTCCGCCGGTGAATCGCAACTCGCCGCCGGATTCGCCCCACAGCACGTGATCGACCCGGGCGTTTTCGACAATGACGGCGCCCAGCGCTTCGGCGGCGCGGGTCAGGCTTTCGACCATTTTTCCGGGATTCAACGTGCCGCCCGGGACTTCATTGACCACGCGGAGCGTGCCAGTGTCATTCCACTCGATCGGAGAAATATCGCGGCCTTGCTTGCGAGCGATTTCCCACGCCCCCGGAAGCGAGAGCTCGGACCGCTCAACGATCGGAACGCCGGAAGCGCGCGAAAGCTCGGTGAGAATTTCCCGCAAGCCGCCCAGAACGTCGCCGAGGCCCGGCAGATCGCCTGCGGCGGATTCGGCAAGAACCATTCCGCCGGTGCGGCCGCTGGCGCCATGGCCGATGCGTCCCGCCTCGAACACGACGACGTATTTCCCAGGTGCGTGAAGACGCAGCGAAGCCGCGGCGGCGAGCCCGGTGAATCCGCCGCCGATGATGGCGAAATCGGCTTCGTGGGGTAGCGGATGACGCGAGGGCGTGAAATCAATTTCCCAAGGCGGCTGACCCCAGCCATCGAGTTGGATTTGCGGGGAAGACATCGAGAGAGCCAGTTCAGAGTTGGGAGTTTAGAGCCGTGAGCTGAAAGCGAAAGCGGCGCTTGCGCGCCGCTCTCCCAGCTCCAGATTTCTGGCTCGAATTTAGAACAGCGGTTCGGTCCAGTTTTCGAGCGTGTGCTTTACGTGGCCCATGAACTGATGCGCGATGGCGCCATCGACGCAGCGGTGATCGTAGGACAGCGTGAGATACACCATCGAGCGGATGGCGATGGCGTCGTCGACCACGACCGGGCGCTTTTCGATGGCGCCGAGTCCCAGGATCGCGACGTTGGGCTGGTTGATCACCGGAAGTCCGAACAGGCCGCCGAAGACGCCTGGATTGGTGATCGAGAAGGTGCTCTCCATCACTTCCTCCGGCTTCAGCTTTTTCGCGCGGGCGCGTTCGGCAAGATCGCTGACGGCGCGCGCGAGGCCGAAGAAATTTTTCTCCTCGGCGTTCTTGATCACGGGGACGATCAGGCCCCAATCGAGCGCCACGGCGATGCCGATATTGCACTCTTTGTGCAGCACGATGTTCGTGCCGTCGACCGAGGCATTCACCGTGGGATACGCGCGCAGCGCTTCGACTGCGGCGCGAATGAAGAACGGCATGAAGGTCAGCTTGGTGCCGGATTCCTGCTCGAATTTCGCTTTCGATTTCGCGCGCAGGGCGGCGATGGCGTTCACGTTCACTTCTTCGATCGAGTAGACGTGTGGCGAGGTGCGCTTCGACATCACCATGTGCTCGGCGATTTTCTGCCGCATGGTGGACATGGGCTGCACGACGTAATTGCCGAAGTACATTTTTTCGCGCGGGACGCCCGTTTCGCCCGTTGCGCCGGCCGTTGGCGGAGGCATCGTGGGCCGCGCCGCGGGAGCCGCCGGTGCCGTAGGTGCACCAGCCGGCGCCGCGGCGGGCGCGCCACCTTCAGTGGCAGCAAGGATGTCCTGCTTGCTGATGCGCCCGCCGGCGCCGGTGCCTGCCACCTGCGAGAGATCAATATTCTGTTCGCGAGCGATGCGGCGTACCAGCGGTGAGCTGCGAATCTTGTCGCCATTGCCGCCGGTGCGCTGTGCAGGTTCGGCCGCGACAGGCGCGGCTGGCGCGGGCGCAGGTGCCGGAGGCGCTGCGGCAGGTTTCGGCGCCGGTGCGGCTGGCGCGGGCGCCGCCTTGGGCGCTTCCGCTTTTGCGGGGGCTGGCGCAGGTGCGGTCGCGGCGGCGCCGCTGGCGGAGTCGATCGACGCGACTACCGTCTGAATTGGAACGGTCTGGCCTTCCTTGACCTTGATTTCCTTCAAGACGCCGGCGGCGGGGGACGGAATTTCAGCGTCGACCTTGTCGGTGGAAATTTCAAAGAGCGGCTCGTCGCGCTCGATCTTGTCACCGGGCTTTTTCAACCACTTGGTGATGGTGCCTTCAAAAATGCTTTCCCCCATTTGGGGCATGATGACGTCGACTGCCATCGCTGGTTCCTCCACCCTGATTGCTCTAATCGGCCGAATTCGGGCTCTGTTGTGGTCCGGCCGTCCCCCGACTTCGTGTCGAGTAGAAATGGCGCCGGACACTTGTTTTCAGTAGCTTGCGGCGGTTTCTATTCGGCTCGCGTGTCGAATAGAAATCACGCGTCCTTCAGGCAGCGGAGAGGCACTCTTCGTGCCAGACGCCGGGGATGCCTTCGAGCGTGTAAATTTCGTCGCCGCCGGTGAAGAACTCGACGGACTTGACCTTGGCGACGCGGCTGGCGTATTCGAGCTGCTCCGGCTCGAGCTCGTTGTGATATTGCCCGGCCTCGAGAAATTCCTCGAGGAAGGCGCGGTCCGCGACACGGACTTCGGACCCGACTTCGAATTCAGCTACGTTCAAACCCTTCGTTTTTCCCAAGGCGCAAAACCTGCTTTCTTAGCGGCCGCGCAGCGGCGAACAAACCTGGCGGCGGCTTCCCACGTTCCCGGAGCCACCTAGTATTTTGCCAGTTCACGCGCGGCGGCGACAACCTTTTCCGCGTTCGGCAGGAACCTTTCTTCCAAAGGAGGGGAGTAGGGCACCGGGGTGTCCAGCCCCGTCACGCGAGCGATCGGAGCGTCGAGATAGCCAAAGGCTTCCTCGCAGACGATCGCGGCAATTTCGCCGGCGATGCCTCCGGTGCGCGTGTCTTCGTGGACCACGAGCAGGCGGTTCGTTTTCTTCACGGACTCGAGAATCGTTTCGCGATCGAGCGGCAGCAGCGTGCGCAGGTCGATCACTTCGGCTTCGATACCTTCCTTCGCCAGAGCCGCCGCGGCTTCGAGCGATACATGCGCCATGGCCGCGTAGCTGACGATGGTGACGTGCCGGCCCGGGCGGCGCACGATGGCTTTGCCCAGGGGCACGGTGTAATCGCTCGCGGGTACTTCTTCCTTGATGCGGCGATAGAGAAATTTGTGTTCGAAGAACAAAACCGGATTGTTATCGCGAATGGCGGACTTCAGCAGGCCTTTCGCGTCGTAGGCGGTCGAGGGATAGACCACTTTCAGGCCCGGGGTGTGCACGAAATACATTTCCGGATTGGCGGAATGAAACGGGCCGCCATGCACTCCGCCGCCCGAGGGGCCGCGCAGCACCATTGGCACGGGCGCGCCGTAGCGATAGTGCGATTTCGCGACCATATTGGTGACCTGGTTGAAGGCGCACGCGATGAAGTCGATGAACTGCATTTCGGCCACGGGCCGCAGGCCGAGATAGCTCATCCCGCACGCCGCGCCCACAATGGCGGATTCGCTGATGGGAGTCTCGATCACGCGTTCGTGCCCGAACCGCGCCAGCAGGCCTTCAGTGGCTTTGAATGCGCCGCCGTAGACGCCGATGTCCTCTCCGATGGCGACCACGGCCGGGTCGCGGTCCATTTCTTCGAACATCGCCTGCCGGATGGCTTCGAGCATGGTGATTTCGGGCATGTTCGCTAGCGCCTCCGCTTCTTGTGGGGTTTGTGATGTGGCGGGCGATGCTGCGGCGGACGCTCCGCGACCTTGTCCCGGCGCTCGAGCTCTACCGACCGGTCTTTCGGCCCGCGGCCGAAGGGAACACGCAGCGGAACTTCCTTCGCCGCGCCGGTGCCGTCCGGCTCGATTTCGGGAGATTCAGTCTCCGGCGCGACAGCGGCGGGCGCAACCCGCGGAGCCGGCATGGCAACGGGAGCGGCAGCGGGCTTGAACGCGCCGAAGTCGGCAACTTTCCAGATGGCTTGTTCGCTCGATTTGGGCGGCATCACTTCGCTTTTTGCGCGGCGCCATTCGGCTTGGATGGAGTGGCAGCCGTCGCAATAGACGCCCTGCTCGGCGAGCTCCGGCGGCGGCAGCGGCGACTCCTCGGCGAATTTCTGGTCGGCGTCGAGCTCGCGTTCGATGCGCGCATCGATTTCGGATTTCTTCGCTGCGTCCCAGAGCTTGTTTTCGGTGAGATATTTTTCGTAGCGCGCGATGGGGTCCTGTTGCTTCCAGAAATCCATCATCGGCTTGGGCACGTATTCGGCCGGATCGTGCTGCGCGTGACCCTTCATGCGCATGGTCTTCACTTCGATCAGCACGGGTCCGCGACCGGCGCGGCATTCGTCGACGGCGGCCTTGCTTGCTGCGTAAACGGCGACCACATCGTTGCCATCCACTATCTTGCTCTGCACGCCGTACGCCACGGCGCGGTCCGCCAGATTCTTGATCGGGACCTGGCGCGCGACCGGCGTCGAGTAAGCCCACTGATTGTTCTCGACGATCAGCACGAACGGCGCGCGCTGCGTGGCCGCGAAATTCATCCCCTCGTGGAACACGCCCGTGGAGCTGCCGCCGTCGCCGATCCAGGTCATGGCGACGATATTCTGGCCCAGGTAACGGCCGGCCATGGCGACGCCGGTCATCACCGGAATCAAATCGCCCAGCATCGAGATCGGCGAGACCACGTGTCGGACTTTCAGATCGCCGAAGTGGCTGGTGCCGTCTTTCCCCTGGGTGGGCGACGTGAATTTCGCCATGTGCTGCGTGAAGATGTCCCGCGGCTTGAATCCCTTCACCAGTAGCGCGCCGATATTGCGGATCATGGGCGCCAGCCAGTCGCGCGGCTCGAGCGCGTAGGATGTTCCGATCGAAACGGCTTCCTGGCCCAGCGAGGAATAGACGCCGCCGACGATTTTGTTCTGGCGGAAGAGCGTGACCAGGCGCTCTTCGAGGCGGCGGTTGAGCTGCATGAAGTAATAGAGGTCGAGATGCTGCTGCGGCGTGAGGGACGGACTAGGCATGGATTGGAAGCTTCCTCTGATTCATTTCGCTTTCCCCCGGAAATGCCGGGCTGAAGAACCCGGCGCTACGTTCAAACCTTAAACCGCTGCTGTGGCGCGCAGCGTATCCGCGATTTCCGCGGCGCGAACCGTTTTCATTTCGAAGCCGAAGATTTCGGCGAAGTGGGCGACGACGCGGTCGCGAGCTTCGTCAATCGCAACCGGGCGGCCGA
The DNA here is from genome assembly GCA_963800535.1 of uncultured Acidobacteriota bacterium. Taxonomy (GTDB): domain Bacteria; phylum Acidobacteriota; class Terriglobia; order Acidiferrales; family UBA7541; genus Palsa-295. Next base: position 320,020 of record CAWDBK010000009.1, on the reverse strand, counting down.
GGGCGCGCTCGAGCGACGTCACCCCTTTGCCGCTGATTCCGCAGGGCACGATCAGGTCGAAATACCCGAGATCGGTCGAGACATTGTACGCGAAGCCATGGGAAGTAACCCAGCGGCTCAGATGCACGCCGAGAGCGCCGAGTTTCTCTTCGCCGCGCGGTATGTCGAGCCATGCGCCATGCTGGCCAGGCACGCGTTTCGCTGCGAGACCGAAATCGACGGTCGCGCCAATCATGACTTCTTCGAGCTGCGCGACGTACCAGCCAATGTCGCGCCGATGCTCGGTGAGGTCCAGGATCGGGTAGCCGACGATCTGGCCAGGGCCATGATACGTGATGTCCCCGCCGCGATCGCTCGAATGAAACTCGACATTCTCTTGCGCGAGCAGATCGTCCGACACGCGCAGATGGTCGCGCGTGCCGTTGCGGCCAAGCGTGATCACGTGTGGGTGCTCGCACAAGAGCAGGACATCGGGAATGGCCCGGGCCTTGCGGGCGGCTACCAACTGCCGCTGCAATTCATACGCGGGGGCGTACGGGATTAGCCCTTCGTCCACGAGCCAGCAAGTTTTGTTGGTGTGCGACAACCCTTTACCTTCAACGAACGAATCCTAGAAATTAATCGCCAGGCCGCGGACGGAGTTGAAGGCGTCGCCCATCGCTTCCCAAACGGTGGGATGCGCGTGGATCACGGTGGCCATGTCGTCCAGCGTAGCCTCTAGGCCCAGCGCTGTGACGGCTTCGGCGATGATTTCCGTGGTCAGCGGGCCGATGGCGTGCACGCCGAGAATTTCGCCGTATTTCGCCTCGCTGACAACTTTGATGAAGCCGTCGTGCGAGCCCAGAATCGTCGCTTTGCTATTGCCAAGGAACGGGAACTTGCCGGTTTTCACTTCGTAGCCCGCATCCCGCGCCTGCTTTTCGGTCAAGCCCACGGAACCGATCTGCGGCTCGCAATAGGTGGCCGCGGGACAGCGCAGTTTGTTGAACGGCTGCACGTCTTTTCCCGCCATGCGGCCGACGGCGATGATTCCCTCCATCGAAGCGGCGTGCGCCAGTTGCGGCAGGCCCGCGACGATATCGCCGATGGCGTAGAGGTTCGGCTCCGCGGTTTCCAGAAACGCGTTGGCGTGGACGAATCCGCGCTCGATCTTGGCGCGGGTTTTCTCGATGCCGCAATTTTCGGTGAGCGGGCGGCGGCCCACGGCGATCAGGACTTTTTCGGCGGAAAGCGTCTGCGATTTTCCGGACTTGTCCTTGAACGCGACCGTGGCTCCGTGCGCGGCTTTCTTCACGGATTCCACTCTGGCTTCCGTTTCGATGCGGATGCCTTTTTTCTTGAACGCTTTCTCAAGCTCGGGACAAATTTCCTCGTCCTCCAGCGGCACGATGCGCGGCAGTGCTTCGAGGATGGTCACTTCGGTGCCGAACGTCCGGTAGATCGACGCGAATTCGACGCCGACCGCGCCCGCGCCAACCACCACGAGCGTTTTCGGAATCGCCGGCAGCTGCAAGATTTCTCGGTTGCTCAGGATGCAGCTGGCGTCGAGCTCCACGCCCGGCAGAGAACGCGCTTCGGAGCCGGTTGCGAGCATCGTGTAAGTGGTTTCGATTTCCGTGGTCGCGCCGTCTTTTTCCACCGCTACGCGGCCGGGGCCGGCGATGCGTCCCCACCCTGTGATCGAGTCGACTTTGTGTTTCTTGAACAGCATGGCGATGCCGCCGGCGTGCTTCTTGACGATCTTGTCCTTGCGCGCCAGCATCGCGAGCCAGTTGACCTTCACGTCCTTCACTTCGAACCCGAATTCCTCGGCACGCTGGAAATAGTCGTAGATGTCCGCGTGGTGCAGAAAAACTTTCGTGGGAATGCAGCCCACGTGCAGGCAGGTGCCGCCGAGAAACGGATCCTTTTCCACTACGGCGGTCTTCAATCCCCACTGGCTCGCGCGGATCGCCGCGACGTATCCGCCCGGTCCGCTGCCGATGATCACCAGATCGTATTTGGCCAAAGTTAGCTCTCCCCGAGGTGTGTGCTGATTCCGAGCCGGACGGGCGCGGATGATTGCTTACAAGGTGCTCATTTCGTTCGTCTGAACATTTGATTTTAGCGCCGCTGGCGGGGCATCGCAACCCCGCGGCGGGGGCGTGTTATAGTGCGAAACATTTGCCGGCGGTTGCGCGTAGCTTGTTTGAATCCGCGCGCTACGAGGTCGCGGGCCAGGAGGTTTTCATGGTTTCCGACGCGTCACCCAACATCTCGCAAGTCACGCCTGCTTCAGCCGGAAAGAACAACGCTTTTTTCGGGCCGAAGGGATTGCGCGCGGGATGGCGCATCGCAATCTTTCTCGCAATCACCGTTGCGCTTCTCACGGGGATTGTCGGCGGCCTCTTGGTGATTCCGGCGGGCCGGGTGTTCCTGCGGTCCATGCAGGTCAATGCGCACCAAGGCGTTATCACGCCGCTCGGATCGCTCTTTAACGAAGGCGTCGCTGCGTTCGCGGTTCTTGCTGCCGCGGCCTTTATGACGCTCATCGAAAAGCGCTCTTTCGCGGATTACTTCCTGCCGTGGAACGGAGCTTTCGGGAAGCGTTTCTGGCAGGGGATCGTGCTGGGCTTTGCGATGTTGAGCGTGTTGCTGGTGGCGATCTGGGCGTTGCACGGTTTCACGCTGGATGGTTTGGCGGTCCACGGGTCCACCGCGGCTCGATACGGACTTGAGTGGGGCGCCACATTTTTCCTCGTGGCGGTTTTTGAAGATTTCACCTTTCGAGGCTATTTGCAGTCCGCGCTCGGCGATGGAATCGGCTTTTGGCCGGCCGCTCTCGTTCTCGCCGTGATTTTCGGTTCGATTCACTACGGCAACACCGGCGAGGCGATCTTCGGCTGTGTAATGGCCGGTTCGTTCGGATTCCTCGAGGCATTTGCCCTCAGCCGCGTCGGCAATCTCTGGCTGCTTTTCGGCATGCACGCTGGTTGGGATTGGGGCCAGACATATTTCTATGGCACGCCCGATAGCGGCGCGCTTGGACTCGGTCATCTGTTCAAGTCGTCATTTCACGGTCCGCACTGGTTGACTGGCGGCACCGTCGGGCCGGAGGGCAGCTGGCTCGTCTTAGGCGTGCTGCTACTTTGGGCCCTGGCGATCCATTTTCTCTTTCCGAAGCGCACGAGCTCGACTACGTGATTGTCATTTGCCGCTCCGAGTGAACACCTGACAGCGGTTCTTGCAACCTTCACAGTCGCGCTGCATCTAAGTTTCGTTGCCAGCACTGTTAGTCGACGCGATGTTTGACAAGCCGCGCCTATGTCTTTAATATCGGGGGTTTTCAATGGCTCGCGATCCGCAACTGAAGGTCACAACGATGGATAAGAAGCGGCTGGAGTATTACAAAAAGAAGTTGCAGACGCGCCGCGAGGAGCTGATGCGCGGAATCGCGCGCACGCAGCAGGAAGGCCGCGAGGCGGACGAAGATCCCACCGTCGATCTCGCCGACAAGGCCGCGAACTCCTACACCAAGGAGTTTTTGTTCGGTCAGACGCACAACGACCGCGCCACTTTGCAGCTGGTCGAGGACGCCCTCTCGCGCATCAAAGACAACGAGTTCGGCGAGTGCGTTTCCTGCCACGAAGAGCTGCAGCAGAAGCGGCTCGAGGCCGTGCCGTGGACTCGCTACTGCATCACCTGCCAGGAAAAAAAGGAAAAGGGACTGCTGTAACCGCCGGTCTTCTCACCCAATTTCTCGCCGGACTGTCCACTCGTCAGTATTTTTGCGAATATCCGCCGCTGCCCCGCTCGGGGTAGCGTGCCCGATATGGACGTAGACATGGATCTGGATGTGCCTCTGGGTATCGCTTTCTTCATTGCGCTTCCGTGATCCTGTCCGCCAAGCTTAAAGACGCCCTCGGCGCCCTGGCCTCAGTGGTCTTTCCTGCCCCGTGTCGCATCTGCGGCCGGGCGCTGGCGAATGCGAGCCGCGTTCCGATCTGCCGAGAGTGCCTCGCGGGGTTCGTCCGTATCCGCGAGCCAATGTGCTCGTGCTGCGGGCGCCCGTTCATTTTCGAGGCCACGCCGCCAGCCACCGTTTCTTCGGTGTCCGAATCCCTTTGCCGGCTGTGTCGCGTTAGATTCTACGCATTCGACCGCGCGCGTAGCTTCGCCGTCTACGACGACGCCTTGATCGAAGCCGTGCTGCTGCTGAAATACGAAGAAGTGACGCGCCTCGGCGGTTGGTTCGCCGCGCGTCTGGCGGAACTGGTCCTGCGCGAAGCAGCCGAATGGCGCGCCGACGTGGTGGTTCCAGTACCGCTACACCGCGATCGCCACCGCGAGCGCGGCTACAACCAGGCCGAGCTGATTGCCCGCCCGCTGGCTCGGCGGCTGGGACTGAAGCTCGAGCGTTATCTGCTGGCCCGCACCCGGCCTCGCCCACCGCAGCTGGTGCTATCCCGGACCGAACATTGGAAATCCGTACGTGGCGCCTACGCCACCCGCCAGGGGCTGAAGGTTGACAACCTTCGTGTTCTACTGGTAGATGATGTATTGACGACTGGCGCGACGCTGGATGCCTGCGCCAGGGCGCTCAAGAAAGCGGGCGCTGCCGCGGTACTGGGTCTTACGGTGGCGCAGGTTCGATCCGCGGGGATGGTTCCTGGGTCCGTGGTGGCGGCGCATGCAGGACGCGGCCATCGGAAACCAAGCTAAGTAACATAGCATCTAAGTCTGTACGTCGATTTATCTTAGCGGCGCAGAGGCGACGCGATGGAGAAACGGCATACTAGCGGCCTACGCCCCCGGCCCCACCTAGGGCCCAGCGGAGCGGCGCGCGAAGTGTCGGCCACCCAGGCCGCGCCCGTTTCGGCGCAGGTGCAGGCTCCTGCCAGCCGCCCCTCGGTAATGCAGTCTCCTGTGCTGGTCCTCAACGCGACCTTCGAGCCAATCAATGTCACGGCTGTGCGGCGCGCGCTGGTGCTCATGCTCAAAGGCGTGGCGCAGGCCGAAGAAACCAATCGCACCGAAGTCCATTCGACCTCGAAAGCCGTTCAGGTGCCGTCCGTGATCCGGCTGCTTTCCTACCGGCATATTCCGCAGCAGAGCCGCGCGCTTTCGCGGAAGAATATTCTGCTGCGCGATCGCAACACCTGCCAGTTCTGTGGCGAGGCGCTGCCTGCGTCGGAGCTTACGCTGGACCACGTGATGCCGCGTTCGCGCGGCGGCCGCTCGTCGTGGGAGAATCTCGTGGCGTCCTGCTACAGCTGCAACAACCGCAAAGGCGATCGCACGCCGGAAGAAGCGGGGCTGAAGCTGCGCCGCCGTCCGCGTCCCTTCACGCTACATACGTCGCGCCAGTTGATGCGCCTGATCGGCCACCGCGACGAAAAGTGGCGCAAATACCTCTTTTACTAGTTCGTTTCGAGTGGCACAGCCACTCCTGTCTGCGCTCTTGCGACTTCCGCTGAGCCATCAAGTACTGCACCCGCGCGGCGGTTCGTACCACAAGTTGAAGGGTGCCCCGGCCTCCGCGATCTTAGGGGTACGCAGCCAGAATCAACATACGTACTCACACGGATCGCCGGCCAAACCGCAATTCCATGCAACCTATTCCAGTCCCACGCGTCTAATTAATCAAACGCTTCTAGGACACACCCCGGGAGGCGCGTTTGGCCCAAAGCCGACACGCTTCCCTTCCTTTTTTCTGGGACATTTTATTTACTCAATCGACTGGCCCACACTTGACGAGGCTCCACGCACAGCATCGCAATCACGGGGCGAAAGGTTTGCAGTCACTCATTTTCTCGGTCCAGCCTTCGGGCGCTTCCGCACAGGTGAACGAGCTGCCGCTTTCCGCGTCACAAATGTGTACGCCATGCCGAGCAAATCCCGCAGCACGTCCTCATCCACGCGCGACAGGCGAACCAGCACAGTGGGATATCCGGCGTAGTGCTCCGTCACGTAGTAAACGTCGGGCGCTTCGGCGAGCAGTTGCGCCCGGTCGGCGATATCTATCTTCACCACCAGCGAGCCGGGCTCAGCCGAGCGATGCGTGGGCACGCACGTCAGCAGCCTTCCATGCGCCTTCAACGCCAGATTCCCGTGCGCGGTGCCATCCTCCACGCCCGGCAATGAAAGCCCGATCTTGCGCACGGTATCGAAGTCGATTGTGCTTCTGCGCATCGCTCGGCGCGACGCCGATTTCAAAATCCAGCGTCCTCGTCCGGCATTATAGTCACGACGCTAACCGACGCATACGGTATTCCCAGACAACTTGAAGATGACGTTCGAGCGATAAGCAGAAGATGGCTGGAGCCGCGGACTAATCGTGCAGTACGACGGTCAGAAGCGAATTGTTGACGTGCAGCCCGCCGTTGTTATGAATGAAGCCGAGTTTCTTGAATTTATTCATGAAAAAATTCACACGCGAGCGCGTCGTACCGATCATTTCCGCCAGCGTTGCTTGCGAGATGGTGGCCAGCACCTTGTGGGGCTCGTCCTTCTTTCCGTACCGCGCCAGCAGCAGCAAGGCCCGCGCCAGCCTTTTCTCGGTGGAATTGAAGAGCTGATCGATCAGGTCTTCCTCCACTCGAATGTTCCTCGAAAGCATGTACTTGATAAAGAGATCGGAGAACGTATGTTCGGAATGCAGGACTCGTTCCATTTCCCTTTTCTTGATGGAGAGCACCGTGGCCGGCGTAATGGCGGTCGCCGTCGCCATGCAGATGCCCTGTCCCGCCAGGCATCCCTCTCCGAAAAACTCTCCGGGCCCCAACATGGCGACAATCGCTTCCTTTCCCAGCTCGTTCACCACCGAGAGTTTCACGCCTCCCTTTTGGATATACATCACGTGTTTGCACGAGTCGCCCTGCGCGAAGATCACCGTTTTTCTCTGGTAGTCCACCGTTTTGCGGGCCACGCCGGTCGAATCCAGAAAGGCTTGAGCGTCAAAGGCCGCCATCTTCATTTTTGTCGTCAGTTTCTTCAATTCAGCACGGTTCGATAATTCCGGCCGGGGATGATCGCTTTCACCTTGGTGCCGTTGCTGCTGGTTTCAATTAGCAGCCGGCCTCCCAGTTCTTCGGTTCTTTCCCTCATGCCGGTAATGCCCACTCCCAGCGATTGCGTTCGCGACGAGTGATTTAACACTGCCTCTGGAATTCCCTCGCCGTCGTCGCTCACCTCGACCGAGATGCCCAGGCGATCCTGTTCCACCGGATCCTGGCCTCCCGCGCTTTCGAATGAAGATGCACGTTGGTCAGACTCGCTTGCACGATTCGGAAGATTGCTAGCTCAGCGTCGTCCGACAAACGGCGCAAGTCCTGCGGTATTTCAACGTCCACGTGCAGGCCTTTTCGCTGGTTGATTCCATCCGCGTACCAGCGAATCGCCGTGTTCAGGCCGCACTCATCCAGCAGCGGCGGGTGCAGTAGGTACGTAAGGGTTCTTATTTCGTCACCGATGCCTTTGGTCAGGGACACGCATTCGCTGAGCATCTCGTTGGATTTATCCACCGCCTTCGAGGGGGTGTTCTCCAGCATGGACAACTTCATGGCCAGGGCGGCCAGTTTCTGCCCGGTGCTGTCGTGCAGCTCCCGCGCGATTCGGCGGCGTTCGTCGTCCTGCGATTGATAAAGCCGCCGGGAAAACTCCCGCAGTTCTTCTTCGCTGCGGCGGCACTCGATCGCAATGGCAGCCATATGAATCGCCTGTTCAACCAGCGCCAGGTCTCGTTCGGTAGGCCGCTGCGCCTTCAGGTAAAGCAAAACCATCGTTCCCAGAATTTTATTTGCGCTGGACAATATTGGCACGGACCACGCCGCGCGCACGCCTTTGCTGGAAACCAGATCCCATCCGGCGGCAAACGAGGGGTCGTCCTTCATGTCCGCAACCGGCACGGGATTTCCGCGCCGGACGGACTGGAAGCTTGCATAGGAGGGTAGTACCAGGCCGTCGAACGCTTCGCTCCAGATCTTCGGAACTTTCGGGCCCGCAGCCAGCCGCAGATGCATACCGTCGCGGTGCGGCAACAATACGGTGGGAATCACCCCGGGCGACCGGATATCGATAAAGTTGCACAACTCGTTCAAAATCTCGTTGATCGGCGCGCCTCGCGAAACCATTTTGAGTACGTGGGTTTCTGGCAGGTATTGTTGCGATGGGTGATGGAGAGGCGTGTGCAACATAATGGTTCTCCTTTTTAGGATTCGGCGCGCCGGCCGAGTAAATACGTGTGGAGAATGCTACAGGGGGCCCAGCGGGAAAGCTGTACACTTCGGCACACCTGTGGAAAATGGGCAGGATGCTTAACCCACCCGTACTGGCCCGGTTTTTAGGCGATTAGCCCGGTCTACTGGCGGAAGACCACTTTCAGGCCGGAGCGCCAGGATTCGCCCAGGCCGATGCGCGTGACCTGAATGTCCGGCGACAGATACTTGAGTACCGTTTCCGCGCTGGAGTGAAAACGCAGCGCGGGCGCTACCAGCCAGACGAGCGGCGGTTTCGAATCGAGTTCCTTCCCCACGAAATAGCCGTAGCGCTCGAAATCTCCGTTGCGCTGATGGCGGCGCACTCGCAGCCAGTAATCCACCGCCTGCATCGGCAGCTGCATATCCTCGGAAGCTTTCAGCTCGATCACCACGAGCCGTCCCCGCCGCGTTACGCCAAGCAAATCAATCACGCCGCGCTCGCCCGCTCCCAGCGCCGGCAGTTGCGAATAGAGATAGCCCGCGTCCAGCTGCGCGTCCAGGCGTGTGGGATCCTGGATCGCCAGCGTTTCCATCCAACGCTCGGGCGCGGCGCGATAAAGAGAATGCGTGGTCTCCGAAGCGAGGCTGTTGCGATGGAGGTCCAGGCGCCGCACCAGCCGATCGAGCGCCGCCTCTTTTTCGGTCGTCAACCGCTCGCGCGGATCGCCCAGGCCGAACAGAATCCCCTCTCGGGACCAGCGCGCAAATTCTAGGCCGCGAAAACCGACCGACACTTCGCCGCAAGCCGCTACAAATCGCAACCCGATATCGTCTCCCGCCGGCGGCAGATGCAACGCGAGAGCGTGGACACGCGCGAGAGCCTCCCGCGCCTCGGCCAGCGCCGATTCCAGTTCACGCCGCGGCGTCAGCCAGCCCTCGACGTTTCCTTCGTTCGACGCTGCCATGCTCTCCACGCGGCTCGAGTCGTCCCGAAATTCGAAAACTTCCACACGCGCAGCCGGCGAAAGCGCCCCCGACCGTTCGAGCACCGCGCGGCCGGCGCCTTCCGGCACAAAAAGCCGTAAACCCTCCATTGCGCGGCTCTGCGCCCGCTCGCGCGTGCAATCGAGCCACAAAATCCCCGCCGTCAGAATGCCTTCGACCGCCGCCCCCGCTTCACCGGGCGCCACGGCCATCACCGCCCACTCGCGCGAGCTTTCGTGCATCCGCCCGCGCACGTACACGCCGGAAAGCGAATGCTCCAGATCGGGCGACGCCGTCAAAGGCCCGATTACCGCATCGGGAAACTGCTCGGCGAGCACACGCCGCAACCGCGCGCGGAATTGCTCGCGCGTCACCCGCGCAGATGCCCGCGGCGCATCCGTGCGCAGAAATTCCAGCTTGCCCGGTTTTGTGCGCCCGAATCGCCGCACCTCCAGCACGATGCGCTCGTCCGTCTGTTCCCGCACGCGCAGAATCCGCCGTGTCAGATTGCTGTTGTCGGACCACAGGTGTACCAGGGGATTTTTGCCTTCAGGACGAAGTTCGTAGCGCAGCGCGGCCAGTTCCGCGAGCCATTCGCCATCTTCGCGGACTTCGGTGCTGCCGGAGGAGGCCATGACGGCCAAAGCGCGGTCAAGCCCAGCCCAATCATTCATAGACAAAATTCCTGCGTTTAGAAAACAGTTTTAGAAACAGGGCCGCCGGTTACGTCCCACTTCTTGCCGTTTTATTGCAGGACCAGGCCGGTGATGCGGATAGAAGGATACTGCTGATCCCACGTCGAGGGAAGTCCCTGGTCGATCGCCAGGTTGAACTCGCGCTTCTCGCCCACGTTCAGCGGCGCGTCGCTGCGGCGGATCGGCCGCAGCGTGTCCTTTAGCACCACTTGCTTGAACTGGTCGTGAAATTCCACCAGCACTTCGATCGCCGCCACCGGCCGCGGCCCGTCATTCGACACAATTCCTGCAACGTACGTGAAGTGCTGATTGATCAGGTTGTCCGATTGCGAAAGCTGCAGATCTTGAAAATGAATTTGCGGCGCGTAGGCCTGCTCGGCGGCGCCAAATGGCAGCGGCGCAGCCACGGCCTGCTGCGGCGTCTTCACGAAGTGCGTCAGCGCGACGATGATTCCGGCGATGATCGCGATCACTACCAGTCCAGCGATGAAAGTAGCCGGAAAGCGGCTGGGTTCGTCGTTCTGAATTTGTTCTTCGGGTTCCAAGGTTTTTTCCGTAGGGCCACGATATATCGTGCCCGGCGCAAATGCTCGACATGATTGAGACAGTTTGGCGCGAATGCCGCGTCCGCGTCAGCGCCCGAACGATAAACGCAAAATCAGCGGCTCCGGCAGGCCGCCCTGCATCATGCGCTGCTGCACGTCCTGTACGTCGTACGGCACGCGCCAGAACTCCACGGAATTGTTGTCGAGGTCCGCGATCGCAAACGCCGCGCGCGTGTCTCCATCGCGCGGCTGGCCGATCGAGCCGGGATTCAACAAGTAAGATGTGCCCTTCGCGATCTGGATACTCAGCGTTTCGTTCGGCACGGCGGGTTTCGTGTGTAGCGAGCCGACGTCATGCCCGCGCAACGTGAATCCACCCTGAATGTGCGTGTGGCCAAAAAACACAATCGGCGTCGGCGCATCGATCAGCCCGTCGGCGGCCTGCTCCGGGCCGAAGACGTATTCGTCCTCGTCGTACACCGCGCCGTGGACCATCGAAAATCCGTACGCCGGCAGCGGTCCCTTCGGCAGTTTTTCCAGATATTCCAGATTCCCCGGCGAAATGCGCTCGCGCGTCCACAGCACGGCCGCGTGCGCCACAGGATTGAATTCCTCGGGGTTCGTCAGGCCCGTAACTGCCTTATCGTGATTCCCCCGAATGGTGACGGCGTCGAGTTCGCGCACCAGTTCGATGGCTTCGTTGGGATCGGGGCCGTAGCCCACCAAATCGCCCAGGCACACGGCCTTGTCCCACTTGCCCTTCGCCGCTTCGATCACCGTGCGGAAGGCCGTGATGTTCGCGTGAATGTCGCTGAGAATCAGATACTTCAAACCCAAACTCCCCTTGGCAAGCTGAACATATTAGACGAATACGCCGCCGAGTGCACCTCGCCTGTACTGTAGCTCAGGTCGTCTCGGCGCAATGTGCCGTAACGTCCCGAGGCTTTTCGGCCCTTAGGCGTGCATCGTGGCACGCTCCGCAGATTTGTCTCGCGGCTTTAGCTTTAGCGCCGTCATTCTTAGCGGAGTGACCCGACGGTTTGGCGTTTCGACCCACTCCTGCGGGTCGTCGGGTTACGCAGTCGAAGAATCTCTCTTCGGCGTGCGAACCGCCAATGATTTGCATCAAGGAGAAGGTGTTTAGGGGGTCGGAGCTTCAGCTCCGACATCCGCCGTCGAGAGCTAAGCGGGGCTTTAGCCCCTGAAGCTACCCGACGACGGCGATTCCTCACCGAATCAACATCGCATCGCCATAGCTATAAAACCGGTAACCCGCCTCCACCGCGTGACGATACGCCCGCAACACCCGCTCCCGCCCCGCAAACGCCGCCACCAGCGCCAGCAAACTCGATTGTGGCAAATGAAAATTTGTCAGCAGTTGATTCACCACGCGAAAGCGCTTGCCCGGATAAAGAAAAATCTCCCCCTCGGCTTTCCCGGCAGCGACGAGCCCGTCGCGTCCCAAGTTTTTCTCCCCCGCATCCTCAAGCGCCCGCACGACCGTCGTGCCCACGGCTAGAATCGCACGGTTGTCTCTCCGCGCTCGTTCGATCGCCGCCGCCGTCGCCTCGGGAATTTCATACCTCTCGGCGTGAATCTTGTGATCCTCCAGCCGCTCCGTGCGCAGCGGTTCAAACGTCCCCAGCCCAACGTCGAGCGTGATCTCAGCAACCTCAATCCCTCGCGCCCTCAACCGCTCCAAAATCGCGGGCGTGAAATGCAATCCGGCCGTAGGGGCCGCCACCGCGCTGCCTTCGCGCGCAAAAATCGTCTGGTAGCGCTCGTGATCGGCCGGCTCGTCCTCGCGCTTGATGTAGGGCGGCAGCGGAATATGCCCCAACCGCGTGATCGTCTCCGCAAACCTGCCCTTCGCGCGAAACCGCACCACGCGCATCCCGAATTCGCCGCGCTCCTCGACCGTCGCCTCCAGCTCGCCGTCGCCGAAAACGATCCGCTCGCCCACTGGCACTTTCTTCCCCGGCCGCACCAGCGTCTCCCAGCGATCCGCGCCCAGCTGGCGCACCAGCAGCACTTCGATCTCGCCGCTCAGGAATTCGTGCCTCGCGGGATTGTGCTCGCCGATCGGCTGCGCCTGAATCCCGGCGCGCCGCCCCAAAAGCCGCGCCGGCAGCACGCGCGTGTTGTTGACGACAATCAACTCGTCGCCGCACAGCAAATCGGGAAATTCGCGGAATTGCCGGTCGGTCCAGACGCCGGTGCCCCGGCGCAGCAGCAGCAGGCGTGACGCGTCGCGCTCCGGAAGCGGATGCTGCGCGATCTGCGCCGCGGGAAGCTCGTAATCGAAGTCGCTGACGTTCATGCCATGGGATGTGATTCTTCGATCGCGCCGTCAGCGCGGCGTTGCTCCGCGTTCGGCGATCGTGGCCACTTCGCGCACCTCGCTGTGCACGTGCCCGTTCGTCGCCAGCACGTGCGCGCCGCCCAGCACGTACGGCTCGCCGTTCAGATCCGTCACCGTCCCGCCGGCCTCTTCTACGATCACCACGCCCGCGGCGCTGTCCCACGATTTCAACCCAAACTCCCAGAACGCGTCGAAGCGCCCGCACGCCACGTTGCAAAGATCGATCGCCGCGGCTCCGTCGCGCCGCACGCCGTGTGACCGCAGCGTAAATTCCCAGTAATAATTAATGTTGGCGCTGCGTTTGCGCTGATGCGTCGGAAAGCCCGTGGCCACCAGACTCACCGCCAGCTTCTCCACCGCCGACACCTGAATCCGCTTGCCGTTCAACCACGCGCCTTCGCCCCGTGCCGCACTGAAAAGTTCGTCTGTCACCGGGTTCAGCACCACACCCGCGATCGAGCGCCCATCTTCCGCCAGGCCGATCGACACTGCAAAGCACGGATAGCCGTGCGCGAAATTCGTGGTGCCGTCGAGCGGATCCACGTGCCAGCAGAATTTCGCTCCCGCCCCAGCCGCGCTGCCGATGCCCCCCTCTTCGGCCACGATCGCATGCTCCGGATATTTTCTCCGTATTCGCTCGACGATCAGCGCCTCCGAGCGCTTGTCCGACTCGGTCACGATATCGACCTCGCCCTTGTACGAAATCTCCTTCGGGCGGTCGAACTCCGCGCGCAGGATCGCGCCGGCCGCGCGCGCCGTCTCCACCGCAAAATCCAAATATTCGCTCATGAAATTTCGAACCCGCGCCGCGACACTCCGGCGCGCTCAATCCATTTTAGTCAATTCATTCGAGTCGCGGGGCACTAATCGGGGTCGATAATGAAAGCGCGCGAATCGCGCATGACAGATCAAGGAGTCGCGGCGGCCGTGTAGTATTCCTTGCGGTAGCGCACGTTGTAGCCGCCGGTCACGTTGAGCGCGATGTGCCGGTTGCTCCCCGGCGGCGGCGCGGGCTGCGGATAATACGCGATCAAGTACTGCGTTCGCAGCTCGCGGTCGATCTGGTCGAAAATGTCGCCCATCTGGCTCACGTCGTCCAGCGTGAACATGTCGCCGCCCATGCTGTCGGTGATAGTGATCAGCGCGTGCTCGCCGGCGGTGTTGCGCCCGTTTTCGTTTTTCACCGGTCGGATCAGCACGGTGTAAAGCAACGCGCCGGATTTCACGCCCGAGCGCCGCGACTGGTCGAATTTCGAAACGCTGGTCGTCTCGCCGCCGTCCGTCACCAGCACGATCGCGCGCCGCCGCTCCGGCGGCCGCCCGCGCAGCGCGCCCGACCCCAGCACGATCGCGTCGTAAATCGAGGTCCCTGCACCCGGCCGTCACGCCCCGCACCGCCGCTTGCAGCTTCGGCACGTCGTTTGAAAAATCCGCCAGCCGCGTCACGCTTTCGGCGAACTCAAAAACGGCCAGCGTGTCGCCCGGCCGCAGCACCTGCTTGATGAAATGCTCCGCAGCTTCCGTTTCGAATTTCTGGTCTTTGATCGTGCTGATGCTCGAATCGATCATCAGCGCCAGGTCCAGCGGCCGATTCGTCTGCGCTTCGAAATGCTCGATTTTCTGCGGCGCGCCGTCTTCGGAGATTTGAAACGCGTCTTCCGTCAGATCCGGCACCGGCCGGTTGCTCGTGTCGGTCACGCTCGCCAGCACGGTCACCAAGTCCGTCTGCGACCGCAGCGGATGCGCACTCTGCTGCTGCGGAAGATTCGCGCTTGAAGCACGCCACGCGAACGCTGCGAAAGCAATCAGGGAAAAAGTCGCAATCAGGAGCTTTTTAGGGGGTCGGAGCTTCAGCTCCGACATATCAGCCTCGCACTGGATGCGCTTTAACGCCTGAGGGCATTGGCCTTTTGCCGCACTCCGTTTGGGCATTGAAGCTAAGATTCGCTCGGGCCGAAAATGGCTTCCTGACGGGGCACTTCGCCTTCGGCCCACACCGCGCCGCCGGCGAAAAATTCCTTCTTCCAGATGGGCACCGATCGCTTCAGCGTGTCGATGGCGTAGCGGCAGGCGTCGAACGCCGCCCCACGGTGCGCCGCGCTCACCGCGATCCACACGCTGGTCTCGCCGATTTCCAGCCGCCCCAGCCGGTGTACCATGGCGATCCGGTGAATCGCGAATTTGCCGCGCATCTCCCCGCCGATCTCGCGCATTTTCGCGTAGGCCATCGGCTCGTAGGCCTCGTACTCCAGATACAGCGTCTTGCCACCCTTGAAATTGTTGCGCACGAAGCCGTCGAACACCACCAGCGCCCCGTCCTCCGGCGCCTTCAGCGCTTCCAGCAGCTCCTGCGGCCGGATGGGCTCCCGCACCAGCTGGATCACGTCGCCTTCCACGGCCGCTTGCTGCCCGCTCGACTCTCCGCCACTCACTGGCGGCAGGAACGCCACCTCGTCGCCCGGCGCCAGCGGCGCCCGCCATCCGGCATATTCCTGGTTCACGCTCGCCGCAATCGACGTCCGAAATTCCGCCAGCTTCGGAAATTTCCGCCCATAGCGCTCGAACAAATCCTCCACGCGTGCCCCATCGGAAAGCTCCGCGTCCTCCGAGGTAACGCCCGTAATGTCCTTGAGTTGTCCGAAGAAAAGCACGCGCACGCGCATGAGGGCATTCTAGCGCGAGCCCGCGTCAACAAGAAGAGCGCCGCCCCGCAGCGGCGCCCTCTCGACTGTAGGGTTTACGTGTCTAGTGATGCGCGGCGGCGGCCACCACTCCCTGCACGAATTTCGCGCCATTCGGCGTGCCCAGGCCCGTCACGTTGTCCCAGCCGGGGCCGGTGACCAGCGAGGAATCGGTGCCGAAAGTCACCACGAACCAGTCCGACGTCGAGCCTTGAAACAACGCGCTGACGAAAAAGTTCGTATTCTCCAGCGGTTGCGCCAGCTTCTGCGCCGGTTCCAGGATCAGCGGCTGCTTCGGCGGATTCAGAATCAGCCCGTTCACGTCGAGCAGAGTTTCGATCGGCGCCACATTGACGTCCGTGATGGCATTTCCGCCCAGCTCGTAAAGCAGCGGCGCAGCCTCACCCAGCGATCCGCCTTTCGCCGCCGCGTTCGCCTGATCCGCGATGGCCCAAAGCGCCGAAAACATCGGGCACGAAAGGCTCGTGCCGCCGGCAACGGTCACAAACGTCCCGTCCGCCAGCACCCCATCGGGCGTGATGATGATCTCGACGCCCGTTTGCGGATCGGCGTTCATGGAAATATCCGGCACCAGCCGGAATTTCCCGCGCAATCCTTTTTGAAATGCAGGCTTGGCATACACCGCGCTCGCTCCGCCTCCGCTGCCTCCCTGAAAACCAAACTCCAACGGCGGCACGCTCGGCGAGGTCGGCGTCGCCCCCGTGAGTTGCGTCGCGTTAAGCCCCCATCCGGTCTGCAGCTCGATGTTGTTCTGCGAGTTCAGAAACGTGCTGGTCCCGCCCACTCCTGTGGCGAATGGCGAATCGGCGTTCGCATCCACGGACACGGAGTCGATGCCGAAGTTGGCATTGTCGGAATCCAGCTCGTCGCCCGCATCCCCGCTGGCGATGTTCTGCGCGATGCCCAGCGACGCGGCCACCTCCGAGATTTCGTTCTCCAGCGCCAGCTCCGAGGGCGCCAGCTCCGCCAGCACGATCTCCGGTATCCCGAAACTATTGGAGAGCACGTTGCCCAGCCCGTTCTCGATCGCGAAAATGTTGCCGGTATCCAAACTGGAAAGGAGAATGTCCGGCGTCAGCACCAGCACGATGTTCGCGCCGGGCGCGACCGCGTGCGCCCATTCCACGTCGAGCGTGGTTTCCAAATTCGCGTTCGACGCAAAGCATCCGTTCGCTTCCGTGCAGCTGGCTGGGCCCTCGGAATCGACGATCTGAAAATTCGACGGCGTGAGCGGCGGCAGGCCGTTCAGCGACGAGAAGAGGTTCGTGTCGTCCAGGATCGTGTTTGACCCGAAGGCATCCACGATCACGATCGTCTGTCCCGCGCCGTTCAGGCCCTTCTTGTACAGCGGATTCAGGCCGTACGCAGTCTGCATCTGCGCCGCGTCGTAGCCGCAGGGCGGCAGATTCGGCTGCTGGTTGGTAATGTCCGCGCCGTAGCGGTTGCCCACGTAAACGGCCGCCGGAAAACCGCCGGGCGATTTCAGCGTCAGCGTTTGCGGCGGACGCAGGCACTGCCCGCTGAAGAAAAGTCCGTTGTTGCCGCCGGAGATGGGCACCGCGTCGTAGAGCTGCTGGGTGATCGGGTTTCGCGCGCGGTGCACGTTCGTGCGGTACGCCAGATCGCTCAATCCCTGCACCGTGGAGACCAGCGACGCAACCGGCCCCTCGATCTGCGGCTCCGAAGCTGCCATCCGGCGCATCTTGCCGCTCACCATCATGCGGTTGATCTTCGTGTTGAACGCCAGCTGCGCGTCCGCCACGGTTCCGCGCGCCACCACGAAGTGGTTGTTCGGGCCCACGGACGTGACCGTCAGATTGTGCGCCGCCAGGAATTCCCGCAGCGTGTCCACGTCCTGCGCGGTAGGCGCGAATTGCGCCTTGTACTGGGCCATCGTCAGCCAGTGGTGAAAATTCGGCGAACTCTTGTCGTACATCTGCTGCACTTGCGCGTCCAGGGCAGCCCGGTTGTGCAGGTTCAGCCAGACCGTTACCGAAATCACCTTGGAGGCGTCTTCCGGCCCCATGTTCGTGCCGATGTTCGTGGCCTGATTCGGAGCGGCGGCTGCGGTGCGAGCCAGTGAGAGTGCTAGAACCCCTAGGAATAGACAAAAAATGGCGACAACTTTCGACAAACGTCCGCTTCGTGGCATCGCGCTCGCTCCTCTGGAAGGTTCTCCGCCATCCGGCAAGGCTCGCGCCTGCGGCCACCGGTACGGCGTGAGAATTATCTGGAATCCACCCGTAAGCGAAATATACGCGCGCGATGCCAAAGTCAAGCGCTAAACCGCGGCTCGAAATCGCGAAAGCGAAAGCTGCCGCGGCTAAGGCCGGACGAAAGGAACGCCGGGAATAGGCGGGTTTTTGTGTCGAATAGAGTGTGCACCGATCGTTTGTTTTGAGCAGGTTGCGGCGATTTCTATTCGGCACGTGTGTCGAATAGAAAGTCAAAGGGGCGCACTGCTCGGCGGGCGGTTGCGGGGAGATCGAGCCGCGGAATTCCGTTGCACAGGCCCGTCAAAATAATTGTTGAATAGAATGCGCACCGACCGTTTGTTTTCAGCGAGATATAACGATATCTATTGATTCTGATTGTCGAATAGAAATGGCGTGATTCGTGATAAGCGGCTCGTGGCATGTGAGGCGCGGGGACGGGCAGGTTGGGCATGGCGGGGACCTTCCGGGTAGGCGGCCGGAATGCAAACGGCGCGCTTTCGGGGAGTCTTGGCGCAGGGTTTTAGTGCGGAGAGCGGAGGCTGCCTATCAGGCGCTCGAATCTATGTAACTGCTCGCATCTCGGCGAGGAAACGTCTCAAGACTTCGTTGATGGAGCTAACCGGAGGGTAGTCTGCTAGATGCTTTCGAATTTCAGCTTTGATCATTGCGGCCGGTTTTGCGTCTTTCATCTTCTTGTCACGGTGAGCCCATTCACGGCCTGGATGGAGCGTGTCCCAAGGCGAGCGGAGATTGGCTCGAGTTTTCGGATTGTCACCGTGTTTCCCAAAGCCATAGCAAATGCCAACTTCGGAATTCCAGATCGGTTTGAAAAGGTGAATTAGATATTCCTCGGCCGATGACTGCCAGCCAGACTGAACTACAAGTGCTCTGTATTCGAAATCCCTGAGACGCAAGGTGGATTCAACCTTTTCTATGCTGCGGCAATGATCGTTGAGACGATTGGCGAGCCTGTCTCCCTGTTCGATCACGGTCTTACCACCCGGATCCTCTGGATCGGCCTTACCCACGTAGATAGGGTGCTCGCGCCGGGAAATCCTTTTATAAATAGGAAGGCTGCCGTTGTAGTAGATCGCATAGACCCCCGATCCGTAGAACCGCGCTATATTCGCAAGAGGCTTGCGCGGTTGCGCGATCATCGTGATGCCGACGATGCGGCCTGCGACGCTGGGGTTTGATGGGTCAAACACGAAGCCGGGGTGTTTTATGGGGTCTAGATCGGCGATGACAGCGCGAAGTTGATCACAAGTTTCGGCGAAGCTCCTGCGGACGCGCCGCGCGGTCGAAGGAGGTAGATCTGGTGAGTTTCCCGAAGCGATCGCTTCCGCGAGTTGCTTGATTTGAGATGCCAGATCTTCGAGCTTCTGAGGGGGAAGCCCCTTATTCAATTCACTCGCCTCGTTTTACGAAGAATATCCGACACTGAACGTCCCACTATCTCGGCAAGATGCACCGGAACAGCGTTTCCGATCTGCCGCATACTTTCCGTCCACGACTTTGGAAATACGAAAGAGTCGGGGAAGGTCTGTAGACGAGCACTTTCGCGTATTGTGAAGTATCTAACGGAACCGTCCGGTAACGCGAGCATATTTTCTCCGCCGGGCACGCCATGGACCCCAGCTTTGAGAGTCTTTGCAGGCTCGTCAAGCGGGCTACCTGTATGTCCCACATAGCTTCTCGCCCCATGGATCGCGAAGTGGGTCAGCCCCGGCTCGCGCACGTCCCGACTCGCACGAGGCTTTGGCAAATCAGATATCGCGTCACGCACTGTTCGCCAAGGGGCAAGGGCTGGAGGTATTAGGCGATTTTTTATCGCTTGAGCCCGTTCTCGCAACTCCGGAGATAGATGAGTGAGCCGCTTTGAAGGCAAGTCATGTTTCTTCCAGTAATCGAAAGTGCGATATTGTTCCCAAAGAAGTGCTTCGGACGAATGCGTGGGAGGAGGGAAGGACCACTCGACACCCAGATCTGCTCTTAAGGCGACGAAGAAGAGCCGCTCGCGCTTCTGTGGTATGCCATAGTCAGCGGCATTCAAGACGCGATGAACGACCCGGTAGAACAAACCGTCGCTTTTCCCGCGCGTATGGTAGCGTTCCAGCCGTGAGAGATGTTCGATCCACTGTTCCGAGGCGCGGCGCTCGATTTCGGGATAGGTCAGCATCAACTCGATGTAGTTGAAGTACTTCGAAAAAGAGGGTCTACGCAATCCTCGGACGTTTTCAATCACAACAGCCTTTGGTTTGAGTCGCCGAATTATCTCGATAGTCTGAGGGAATAAATTCCGTTCATCCGATTGTCCCTTGTGTTTTCCACCGATCGAAAAAGGTTGGCACGGAACGCCGGCAGCTAGTAGCTCGATTTGCTCGGGAATCAAGCCAAGATCAAAGTCTCGAACGTCGCAATTAAAGATAGGCCAGTGCTGCGTACCCTCGACTCTGCGCCTTTGATTTTCCTTGAGAGTGTCACAAGAATCCTTGTCGAGTTCGACGACGGCAAGGTGGCGAAATCCCGCTCGGCTGATTCCAAGAGCTAAGCCGCCAGCTCCGGTATAAAGTTCCACACTTCTCATCCGGCGCTCCCGAGAAATCTCTGCATTCGTCGTGCCAGTGCCGCCGGATTACGCAACTGGCATTCCCAAATCACGCTGACCCCCCACCTATTTCGGCGAAGCTTCGCAATGTTTCGAAGGTCACGTTGGCGATTTTGTGTCAGTTTGGGAACCCAGAATTGCAATTTGGATTTCGGCAATCGAGCGAGCACACATCCTGGATGGCGATGCCAGTAACAGCCGTGTACGAACACAACCTTTTTCTGTTTCGGGAACACGAAATCTGGTTTCCCCGGTAGTGTTCCAACGTGTGACCGATACCTGAATCCACATGAACGAAGGACTTTTCCAATGAGGAGCTCCGGCTTGGTCCGCTTGCCGCGAATGAGCGACATTCGCTTGCTGCGCTCAACACGCGTTAGGGTGTCCATCTGCGGTGTCGCGTGGATGATATCTCACGTCACCGGAGACGGTAAGCAGTACTCCCTATGCTCTCTGTGGAAAACGTACCGCAAGAACGCAGCATGTTTCAAGCAGTTTCTTCGCTTTTTCATCGCCGGCGGTTGAGGGCCCTGTTTTTATTGCACGACCCAAGCGGGCTGTGTACAATGCAGCGCATCCGCTTCATTCAGGAGGGCCGTTAACAGGCTATGAAGACCCTCATTGTAATCCTCGCGTAGTCCGGCGCGGTCCGTCCGTGGCCGGACGGGTCGATTTCCTTTCCATTCAGAGTCGTTTCACGTTTTTACAGCGGCGTCGTATTGTATTCGCGCGCGGGGGTGCAGGCACCAGGAGAGAAGAGAGATTCTTCGACTGCGTCCGCCGCGGCGGACTCTGCTCAGAATGACGAGCGAGAAGAAACGTAAACCGAATTCAAAAGCAAAGGCTGCCGGGCTGAAGAACCCGGCGCTACGTTTAAGTCAAAAGCGAAAGCGAAGAGTGCCGGCCTGAAGGCCGCCGCTACGAAGGCAGAGGCGATGAGTACAGCGGTTACGGAGACGCAGCAACAGCAGCAACCGAGTTTGTGGGCTTCGATACGCGAGGCGGTGCGCGGATCGCATCAGGATTTCACCGCAGGGAGCTTGAACCGCGCCATTTTGCTTTTGGCGATTCCGATGGTGCTGGAAATGGTGCTGGAGTCGCTGTTCGCGGTGGTGGACGTTTTCTGGGTGGGGCGCGTGGGCGCGAATGCGGTGGCGACCGTGGGACTGACCGAGTCGCTGATGCTGCTGATTTTCGCCATCGGCATGGGCTTGAGCCTTTCCACCACGGCGATGGTGGCGCGGCGCATCGGCGAAAAAGATCCCGAGGACGCGGCAGTCGCGGGAGTGCAGGCCATCATCCTGGGACTGATCGTTTCGATCGGGCTGGGCGTGCCGGCGCTGATTTTCGCTCCGAACCTGCTGGGATTAATGGGCGCGTCGCCGGAAATCATCGCCACGGGCAGCGGCTATGCGCGGATCGCGCTGGGCGGCAGCGGCGTGGTGCTGATGCTGTTCCTGAACAACGCGATTTTTCGCGGCGCGGGCGACGCGGCCATCGCCATGCGCCTGCTGTGGGTTTCGAACATCATCAATCTGATTCTCGATCCGTGCCTGATTTTCGGCTGGGGTCCGTTCCCGAAGCTGGGCGTGACGGGCGCGGCGCTGGCCACGTTCACCGGGCGCGGCATCGGCGTGCTTTATCAATTTTACCGACTGATGCGCGGCACGGAGCGGATTCGCGTGCTGCGGCGGCAGCTGCGCGTGAATTTCGCGGTGATCTGGCGGCTGCTTCGCGTGTCTCTGACGGGAATTTTCCAGTTCATGATCGCGCAGACCAGCTGGATCGGCCTGGTACGCATCGTGAGCCTCTTCGGCGCGGACGCGCTAGCGGGATACACGATCGCGATTCGCATCGTGATCTTCGCGATTTTGCCGTCGTGGGGGCTGAGCAACGCGGCGGCCACGTTGGTGGGGCAGAACCTCGGCGCGAAGCAGCCGGAGCGCGCGGCGACGTCCGTTTGGCGCACTGGTCTGTACAACATGATTTTTCTGGGCGGCATCGGGATCGGATTTATTTTGTTCGCCCCGCAGGTGGTGCACATCTTCACGCACGATCCGGCGGTCGTGCCGCTGGCGGTCAACTGCCTGCGGATCGTGAGCACCGGGAACATCGCTTTCTCCTACGGCATGGTGATGCTGCAGGCGTTCAACGGCGCGGGAGACACGCTTACGCCGACGATCGTGAATCTTTTCGGTTGCTGGCTGTTCGAGATTCCGCTGGCGTGGTGGCTGGCCATCCGCATGGGAATGCACTCGAGCGGCGTCTATTGGTCGATTGTGATTGCTGAGGCGGCGATTGCCGCGGCGAGCATCATTCTGTTCCGTCAGGGAAAGTGGAAGAAACGGATGATTTGAAGCTACTGGCCTTGCTGCGATTTCGCGGCGGAGTCAGCGAGGCGTGTGACTTCGTCGAGCTTGGCTGCGGCGCGGGCGTAGGACGCGGTGAGCGCGTCAGCTTCATGCTTGAGCGTGGCGGAATCGTTGCGATCGAGAGCTTCGGTGACGCCGGGCAGAGCGACGGCGGCATAACCGGTGTAGGTGCCGGGCGCGTAAAGCGGATGCTTGAACCAGGGGCGTCCGGCGAGTCCTTCGGGTACCAGGAAGGCTTGCTCGACGGCAGTGAGCGCGTGATTGATCTGCGTGGCGCGGGCGGGATCGAGCGGCGCGGCGGAAATCGCGTCGAGAGCGTGCGCGGCGTTGTTGGCGGAAATCGAGAGCTTGGCGACTCCGTCGAGTGCGGGTTCCAGCGCTTGCTCGTCTTCGTCCTTCGTGGCGCGGCGGATGCGATCGGTGGTGAGGTGCTCGAGCTCCAGCGCGTAGGCGCGATAGTCGAAGGGCAGGATGTCGGTTTCGTCCAGACGCAGCGCGATGATGCCGATGATTTTCGCGAGCGCGGCGTGGTATGCGAATTTCGGATCGCCGAAATTTTTCATCCAGAAGAAATCGTCGTAGGCGGAATGGTAGACGCCATAAGGTCCGTTGAAGCCCAGGTCGAGCGAAGGAATTCCGGCGTTGTCGAAGAACGCGGAATAATCCGAGCCTGAGCCGATGGCGTCGATCGGAGCTTTGCCGGTCGCGTCGGCGACGGCGGCTTGCCGCGCGGTGCCGGGGATGTCGGATTTTGACTCGCGGCCGTGCAAGAGCCAGGCATCGTAAACGGTGCGGCCGGTGGCCGGGTCTTCGACTTCGCGTGTAGCGTCGCGGATCAGATCTTTAAGCGACGGCGTGGCGCCCGCGCCGAAATTCGGACCGGTGACGCCGACGTCCGTGTTCACGTACGCGACGGCTTTCGCCTGCAACTCCGCGCGATTTGCTTCCACCCACTCCGTCGATCCGATCAAGCCGGGCTCTTCGCCGTCCCAGTGACACATGACGATCGTGCGGCGCGGCTTCCATCCGGTGCGCGCGAGTTGGCCGAGCGCGCGAGCGGTTTCGAGCATCGTCGCAGTGCCGCTGCCGGGATCGGCTGCGCCATAGACCCACGCGTCATGGTGATTGCCGAGGACGACCCATTCGTCAGGCGACGTTCCGCGGAGCTTGGCGATCACGTCGTACATGGGGCGCAGCTGGTAGTCCATGACGAGCTTCATGTGCGCTTCGGCGTCGCCGGGGCCGAAGTGATAGTTGCCGGGAAGCGCGCCCTGCCAGTCGGCTGGAACTTGATCGCCGCCGAGATTGCTGAGAATTACGGCGGCGTCCTGCGCGCTGATGGGCATGGTGGGAATGCGCGGCAGGTTCGTGGCGTCGGCGGGGTCAAGGCGCTTCGCGCCGGCCGTCGCGGCTGTGCCGGGCGTGAGCGGATCGCCCGGATAGGCCTGGGTGTAGATGATCGATCCGCGCTGGATTCCGCCGATCGGGCGCCACGGACCGTTGGGGAACGTTTCACCTTGCACGGCGCCGTCGTCCTTTGGATCGGAATAGAGGATGAGCGCGGCGGCTTTGTGTTCTTCGGCGAGCTTGGCTTTCACGCCGCGATAGCCTTTGCCGTAGCGCGCGAGGACGATTTTGCCCTCGACGTGGATGCCGGCGGAGGCGAGCGTGCGGTAGTCGTCAACCATGCCGTAGTTCACGTAGACGACGGGCGCGGTGACTTCTCCGGAGGGGGAGTAGCGATTGAATGCGGTGACGATGCGCGGGTCGGAGGAATCTTTGTCGATGTCGACGGGAGGCTCGGGATTGGCGAGTTTTTTCGACACGGGCTTGGTGAGCTCGAGCGAGACTTCGCGGGGCATGGGGAGCCATGCGCTGTAGATGACGATGTCTGCATCGAAGCCGAAGCTACGGTATTGATCGCGAAGCCATTCGGCTACGCGGCGGCTGGCATCAGTGCCCGCGAGATGTGGCTCGCTGGTGAGGCGCCGGAGATTTGCTTCGGCGTGCGCGGCGTCGGGAATGGCGCGGAGCTTCTGCTCGAGCTGGCGCTCGTCGGCGACGCGCGAGGGCGCGAAGCCGGTGATTCCCGTGGCCGGGGCGGAATCCTGCGCGCGGGCAAAGGAGAGAGCAAGCAACAAGAAGGCGATTACGCCGGCGGCGGCTGCCTGCACCCTGCGGCTCAGCGGAGCGAATATTCGATGACGCATGGCGCCTAGTTTATTAGAGCGGTGCCGAAGCGCAAGTGTGGAGTCGGGGCATCGACCTGATGGCACGAACGCCCCCATTGTCGCAGGAAGCCCAAATCAGCATCATTTGCTGCCGCGCTGAAGACCGCGGCGCTTTGGTTAATTCAAAAGCCTCTCGCGTCAGCTTTTGATGGGCACCAGAGCGCGGAGGCGGGGTTCGCGGAGCCAGATGCCGAGCCAAGCCAGGATGCCAAAGGCGATCGCCATGCCCGAATGCCAGAACGGCGCCTGCAGGCGGACATTGGCGCAGACGGCGCCACCAAGATAGGCGGCGATCAGAATGGCGCCAAGGATTGAGGTTCGCGGGATGACGTAACAAATTACGCCCAACAGCAGCGAGAGGCCGATGGTGACGACGGTGCTTTCTGGAAAGCCCGCATCCACGGTGCCCTGAACCGAGTGTCGTTCCTTGAAGATCTTCGTAAGGCAATCGAACAGCATGAACAGGACAACGATCGCGCTGATGACGCGGCCGGACCAGATCATGCCCTTCGATTCGGTGTCTGGTGACATGGACATTTCCCCCTTTGTATTGGCTTGTTGCGATGTTCGAGTCGTGCCCTCACGAGTTGGGGCCGAAATGCAAATACAGGCAAAGTCTGCCGGCGTAAGGCCCGGCGCTAGTTCTCAGTCGAAACAATGGCTGCAGCTCGACGGCACGGTCGCGCGTTGAGAGTTTTTTACCTCAACTGCCAGCCATAAGGCGACCAGATATTTTTCCAGGCGGTCGAATTGCATGCTCCAGCCAATCGGCGCGCCCTTGGTGGCGGAGGATTCGAATGAGTACACCTGGTGAATTCGGACGTGAGTCTTGGCGCCGCGCTCGGTGAAGAGGACTTCGGTCCAGACTTTCTGGTCGGTGCCTTCGTGAATGGCGCCGATGGACACCAGCTTTTCCGGTGGGACCACTTCGAGAAACTTGCCCCGGAAAGGGTAGTCGTTGCCGTCAGGCCCGCGCATGGTGTAATACGACGCGCCGCCGGGGCGGACGTCCATTTCGTGGACGGTGGTGGTGAAACCGGTGGGTCCCCACCATTTCTCGACGTGTTCTTTTTCGGTCCAGAGTTTAAAAACGAGATCGCGCGGCGCGTCGAAGGTGCGCGTGAGGACCAATTCGCCTTGTGGCGCAAACGGGGGAGCGCTCATGACGCGCTCCCCGACTTGCGTGATGCGAGGTTTTTACCACTTGCTGCGCTGTTTGCGGCCACGTTTGCTCTCCTTAGTTTTCAGTTCGCGAAGGTAATCGTCGAGGCGATCGAAACTCTCGGTCCAGAAACGACGATAATACTCAATCCAATCCGCAGCGTTCTTTAGGGGGGCCGCTTCGAGCTGACAGGGGCGCCACTGCGCCTCGCGGCTGCGGGCGATCAGACCGGCGCGCTCGAGGACTTTCAGGTGCTTGGAGACGGCGGGAAGGCTCATCTCGAACGGCGCGGCGAGCTCGGTGACGGATGCTTCGCCGGAGGAAAGCCTGGCCAGAATGGCGCGGCGCGTGGGGTCTGCGAGAGCAGCGAAGGTTGCGGTGAGGTGGTCGGTGGACATTGTTCGTTTGCGCTCAGTCTTTATTTAACCTAGTGGTTAAATACAACGAAGAGCGGACGGTGTCAACCGGTTTTTATTCCCCCGATTGACCCGGGCGGCCGGGAGTCGTACGGTACGCTGGGGCGGAAAAACCGCGTCTGAAAAAGGTCACTCTTTGAAAATATTGATTTCCGGTGCTTCGGGGCTCGTCGGCAAGTCCCTGGTGCGTTCGCTGGAAGCGGACGGCCACAGCGTGGCGCGGTTGGTGCGTCCGGGTGCGAAGCGGGCGGCGGGCGATATTGCGTGGGACCCGGCGTCGGCGCTGGTGGATGTGCGGGCGATGGAGGGCGCCGATGCCGCCGTGCATTTGAGCGGAGCGAATATCGCGCAAGGTCGCTGGACGCCGGCGCGGAAAGCCGAGTTGCGCAGCAGCCGTGTGGATACCACGCGCGTGCTGGTGGATGCGCTGGCGAAGCTCGAAAGGAAACCGCGCGTGCTAGTGTGCGCATCGGCCATCGGATATTACGGCGATCGCGGCGATGAGATCCTGACGGAGTCGAGCAGCTACGGAATGGATTTCATCGGGCTGCTGGTGCGCGATTGGGAGGCAGAAGCGGTACGCGCGGAAACGAGCGGCATCCGCGTGGTGCGGTTGCGGTTTGGAGTGGTGCTCGCGAGCGAAAGCGGCGCGCTGCAGTTGATGCTGATGCCGTTTAAATTCGGAGTGGGCGGGCGGCTGGGGAGCGGCCAACAGTGGCAATCGTGGGTAGGACTCGACGATGCGATTGAAATCGTTCGCCTGGCGATTGCAGACGAGCGTCTTTCGGGCGCAGTGAACGTGACGGCCCCGAATCCGCTGCGCAACGTCGATTTCACGCGGATTGTGGCGCGGGTTTTACATCGTTCCGCGTTTTTTACCGTGCCCCCGTTTGCCATTCGGCTGTTGTTGGGCGAAATGGCCGATGCGCTGGTACTGGCGAGCGAGCGCGTGGTGCCGGAGCGGCTTTTGCAGGCCGGCTACACGTTCAAGTTTGCGGAATTCGAGCCGGCGCTGCGAGCGCTATTGAACGAAAAGCGCTAGCGACCGGGCGCGAGGATGAGTTCCGATTCGGATTCGGAGCAGTTCCATTGCGGAACGAGTGCCGGGGTTTTCACGTGCGGGGGTGTTGGCACTCGTTTCCCGCACGTCTTGCTTCGACTGCGGAGTATTGCCTCTAACTAATTCTTGCCGCTGGCTTTCCTGACGATCTCGACTGAGATTTGCTTGCGCGACCTTTGTCCCCGTTTCCCTTTGCGTTACTGCGCCCCCGTGGCACATGCCGTGCGTTGTGGTGTGTTCGAGAATGCGGAACACACCAAAACTCGCCAGGGAGCGGACTTGCGGATTGGGCCCCGCCGCGCAAAACCGCAACCGCGAAAACCAAAAGGCAAAAGCTGCCGGGCTGAAGAACCCGGCGCTACGCGCACACCTGAAACCGGTGCCTCAGGCCGCGCGACGGTTGAAAACCCCATGCTCGTCGGACTGCTGGCTGCGAAAAGCTGCGGCGATGTTCATTGTATTTGCAGCGCTTGGCGTTCAACTGAGTTGTGCAGGGAGCACAGGCAAGCCAGCTCAGACAACCGTGACAGTGAGCGTGACGCCTGCGAGCACGAGCATTTTTCTCGGAGCGACTCAGCAGTTTCAGGCCAGCGTGAGCGGAGGCTCGGGTACCGGAGTGGCATGGAAAGTAAATGGCGCGGCCGGCGGAGCGGCAAACACGGGGACGATTTCTGCGACGGGATTTTATACCGCTCCGGCTGTGATGCCGGCTGCCGTACAGGTGACGGTAACAGCCGTGAGCGATGCGAACGCTTCGGACAGCGGATCGGCGAGCGTGACCTTGGAGGATGACATTGCGATATCGGTGGCGCCCCCTGCCGCGAGCGTGCCGGCGGGCGGCGCGCAGGTGTTTACGGCGATGATGACGGCGAGCGGGAATCCAGCGCCGGGATTCAACTGGAGCGTGAACGGGATTTCAGGCGGGAATTTGACGGTGGGTACGATTGTGGCGACGAGCGGAGTCACAGGGCTTTATACGGCTCCTTTGGTGCTGCCTTCTCCCGCGACGGTGACCGTGACGGCGAAGAGCGTGGCGGACGGAACGAAATCCGGCAGCGCGGCGGCAACGATTACATGCGCGGCGACGAATTTGATTTCGCCTTCGCCGGCGAGCGTGGGACTGGGAGCGTCTGAAACGTTTACGGCTTCGCTGTGCGTGCCAGCGGGCTCGGCGCTGGCGTGGGATGTGAACGGAATCGCGGGCGGCAGCGCGGCGTTGGGGACGATTACACCCAGCGGATCGAATTCGGCAATCTATACGGCGCCCACGAATCTGCCGGCGACAAACCCGGAGACCATTCACGCGGTGTTGAGCCCGCAGCCCGCAGGCGGGCCGGAAACCGCGGCGGCGGTGGTGACGATCACGAGCGGTGTGACCGTGAGCGTGATGCCGCCGACGGCGACGATTGGCCCGGCGCAGCGACTTTCGCTTTCGGCAACGGTTACGAACACGTCGGATACGGCCGTGACGTGGTCCGTGGCCGGCGTTTCAGACGGAAACGCGAGCGTGGGGCAAATTTGCGTGAGCGGATTGAATCCATGCGTGGCGCCGAGCGGCGCGAGCGCGGGCAGCGTGGATTTTCTGGCGCCAGCGAGCGTGCCAGCGGTAAATCCCGAGCTTGTGACGGCCACGAGCCACGCAGACGCGTCGAAGAGCGGATCGGCGACAGTGACGATCAGCGGAGCGACGAGCGGGGTGGACGTGACAATTCTTCCGGCGTATGCGTTTGTGGTGCCGTCGGCGGTCGCTGCGAGCACATTTCAGTTTTCGGCAGTGGTGACCGGCAGCGCGAATACGGCTGTGAATTGGAGCGTGACGAGCGCGGTGGCCGGGCAGGGCTGCGGCGGCGCGGCGTGCGGATCCGTGAACGCGACCGGATTGTATTCGGCGCCCGCGGCGGCGCCTTCTCCGAACGGCATTTCGGTGATCGCGACGAGCCAGGCCGATCCCACGAAGTCAGCCGCGGCGACGATTGCGATTTCGAGCGGACCGACGATCGAGGCGATTCTGCCGTCGGCGGTGATGGCGGGAGCGGCGGAAGGCTTTCCCTTGGAGTTGCAGGGAGTGAATTTCGTGGCGGGAAGCGGGGGCACGGCGTCCACGATTTTGGTAAACGGCGTAGCGCGGGCTACGACGTGTGCGTCGGGTGCGATGTGCGTGACGACGCTGAACTCTTCCGATGTAGCGTCGGCCGGCGCGTTGACTGTGCAGGTGGAGAACCCCAGCAGTCCCTGGGCGCTATCGAATCCGGTGCCGTTTGTGATCGCGCCTTTCGATGTTTCCGCCGGCACGATTGCGCTCAGTTCCTCGCAGCCGGTGGTGGGAGGGAACACGATCGTGGTGGTGGAACCGACGACCGCGGCGGCTTCCACGCCGATCAACGTGAATTTCATTGGATCGCTCACCGGGGGAAATACGTGCGGCGCTCAAGGTTCTCCGCTGACGATTACGCGGCCGCTCTCCGGCACGGCGACGCTGAGCATTTGCGTGCAGGGCGATGGACTCGATCCGACATTCACGTATGCATTCACCGGGCCGGGGACGTCTTCGTCGGGTGGTGCGGGCGGCAGCGATATTGTTGTAACGGCATCGGCGGTGAACGGGCTTTTCCCCGGGATGATCGAGCTCGATTTGCGGATTTCAAGCGCGACGCTGCCGGGGGTGCGGTCGCTTTTCATCACTACGCTGAACAATGATCGCGCGGTGGCCACCGGAATGTTGGAGGTGCAATAAAAATGGAGACGAGCAAGAAGGCGAAATGCGGACGGATTCTTTTGTGTGTGGCCGCGATGCTGATGGCCGGCTCGACGGTGGTGAAGGCGACGACGCTGCAGCGAATGTCGCTCGCTCAACTATCGCAGACGGCGACACTGATCGTGCGGGCAAAGTGCGCGGCGAACGCGACGGAGTGGGACGCCGGAGAAATTTGGACCGCGACGACGTTTCAGGTGGAAGAGACCTGGAGCGGAGCCGCGGCAGGGTCGCAAATCAGGGTGCGGTTAATCGGCGGACGGTTCGAGAAGCTGACGTCGAACGTCTCCGGCGTGCCGCGCTTCAGTCCGGGCGAGGACGTTGTGTTGTTTCTCGAGAAAACTTCGCACGGGGATTTTGCGGTGGTGAGCTGGGAGCAGGGGACGTTCCGGATTCGGCGAGATGGCGCGTCAGGTGAGGAGCATGTGACGCAGGATACCGCTTCCTTTGCCACATTCGACGCTGCTACGCGGCGGTTTGAAGCTGAGGGCATTCGCCATCTGGCGCTGGAGGAATTTCGCGCGCGGGTGGACGCCGCGTTGCATGCACCGGGCGGGAGGCGGCCATGAAACGGTACACGCGAATGGGGACGGTGGTCGTGACGGCGGTGTTGATGGTGTTCGCATTACTCGGCGAACCCGCTGCGCGCGCCTACTTGCTGGACACGACGGTTCCGCAAGCGGCGGGATGTCCAGCGTTCGACCGGTGGAATCTGTCGCTCGCATCGCCGCTCGAGCGGCGATGGGGCACGTCGCTGCCCGCGACGATGGCGACCGCGGCGGCCGCGGGAACAGCCGCGCAGACTGCGGAAGTCGCACAGGCCATTTCCGATTCATTTGGCGCCTGGAGCGGCGTGAGCGGCACCACATTCAATGCGACGAATTATCCGGGAATGATCGCGCCGCTTGGGCAGGTGAGCGCTCCGGATTCGTGCACGAACGACGCGGAAAATAACGTCGACGGCCTGAACACGATCTGTTTCAACCAGTCGAGCGCGGCATTTTCCAGCGGTGTGCTCGCATTCACGCGAGTAATCACCGCGAATGCGCCGGGAGTCTCCGCAGGCGCAAGCGGGCTGGCGGTTTTCGCGGGCCAAATCCTCGATGCGGACACACTTTTTCGCAACGACGGACAGGCCACCTTTGCGACGCCTGCGGCGCTGCCGAATTCACCGGGCGCGTACGATCTGGAATCGCTGCTGACGCATGAAATCGGGCACTGGTTCGGCTTCGATCATTCGGCGGTGTGGCGCGCGATCATGTTTCCGTTCGCGCCGCCCCCGGGCCAGTTTTTAGGCACGCGGCCGACGTCGCAGTCGCCCGATGGGCCTCTGGCGGACGACGATCGCGCGGGAATCCGGCTGCTTTATCCCGATCCGAATGACGCGGTGAACGTGGGCGCGATTCGCGGGCGCGTGATTCCCGCCAATTCGTTCGCGCTTGCGGCGATTCCCGCGCCGGCGCCGGGAGAATCCGTGACGGGAATATTCGGCGCGCATGTGGTGGCGGTGGATTCGGATTCAGGCGCGGTGATTGCGGGGACGTTCGGCGGCTGGAGCTGCGATGCGGCGAACCCGGTGGTGCAGTTCGATGGATCGTTTGATATCGAGCGGCTGCCGGTGGGGCACAACTACCTGATCTACGCGGAGCCGCTGGTGGGGTTGGCGTCGCCGGCCGATTTTAGCGACGCGCTGAACGATCTGTGCATATCGGGCGGCAGCAGCGCTTGTGCGACTCGCGCGGTGAACACGAATTTCAATCCGCGCGTGGAGCCGGGCGGACCTTAGCTCCCATCGCACGCGCCGCCCCGCCCAAAAAAAACAGCTCTCCGGGGAGGAGGTCCGGAGAGCCGTTTTGCGGCGCGCGACTGCGAATCGTCTATTGCGTCGGCATCAGCATTTGCGAGAAGCCGATGGTATTGACCGTGCGCAGTGACGGCGTGCGAGGCGGCAGCCACTGCGGGCCCTGGGTGAAATTGTTGTCGAAGGCGTATTGGCGCGACGGCGGGCTATATGGCGTGCCCTTGTAGAGCCCGACGGCCTGACGGCTGAAGTAGAAGCTCACTAGCGAGCCTTCGTAGGTCAGCGTGTCGCCTCCCCAGTTCTCGATGTAACGCAGGAAGTTGTGCAGTCCTCCGTCGGTTCCGAAGTCGACCTGCCCTTCGCCCGGCGGAATCGCGAACGGAATCTGCTTTCCGGCGATGACCGCGACGCGATATTGCGTGCTGACGGCATTGCGAAGACCGTTGTTGTAAGGACCGATGTAGGAGTTCACATCGTTCCAGTTGTCGGAAAGCAGGCTGACGGCATCGGCTGCAACTGAAGTAGCGACAGTGCCGGCCGCCAATACGCTTCCGCCGGGAGCGTTGTAATCGCCCTGGATGTAGACAGGATTTTCCGAGGCGATCGTGAGACCGCACGGCGGATTGGGAGCGGCGCCGTAACACGCCGCGCCCAGATTAACCGTGGCGCCATTGACCAGCTTGAGCGCGCGGCGGAAGAAGAATGGAGGATTCTCCCGCGCTTCGCCGGTGACCTTATAGACCTGCCACAACTTGGGCACCAAAGGACCGGCGCCGCAATTGGGATTGTTTTGAAAGTTCGTATTCAGCGGGGCAGTGGTGTTCATACCGGTCAAGAGCTGCGTCGGGGTGACGGGCTCGTAGCCCCCGCCGTAGGTGCGCAGAACCCCATCGCCCTCGATGTCTTCACCCGAATCGAGAGCGCCACTCGGGCAGCCTGTGAGGCTCGCCGGATTGACGAAATCGTTAAACCCGAGCGAGCCCACTTTCGTGTTCGTCGCTGGATTTCCCTGATTTTCCACGGCGTTGCCGCGGCGATCGGAGAAGTAGATGGAATATCCGCCCACGGCGTATGCGGCCCCACCGGAGTCCGGAGCACCGAGAGTGCCCGCAAACCATTTGTCGAGGTTCGCGATATCCAGCTCGACGTAGTACATGTTGCCGAGCGCAGTGATTTGCGTGATTGTGCCCGGACCTGTGGCGGATTCGGATTCGTCGCGCGGAACTCCTTCGCGCGTATCGAACAGAACGAGCGGCCAAAAATCCTTGTTGATCATGGCGGCTACGCCCGTCCCGACGCAATGGTTCCCGGCCGTCCAATTGTGCGGGTTGTCCCGAACCCTGGCGAAACGAATGATGGATGTTGGGTAGAGGACGTTCTCATTCCCGCATGGATTCGCCGCTACTTGAGCGCCGCCCAGCAAGCCGGAGATCGCGGGATAAGCCGTCGAGTTTGCGACGCTGGTGCCGGCCGGGTCGGTGTTTGGCGCGATATAACCGTGCGCGAGGAACTCGTTGGTGACGTCTGTGGCCACTGGCGGAGAGGCGTTGTTGAGGTACTCGACCTTCAGACAGCCCGTGATAACCGGAGTGTTGGGCTTCTGCCAGTAGCCGTCATTGGCTGTGTAGTTGGCAGCAGTTGTCGCGCCCGACTGCGGCATCAGCGTGGGGTTTCCACCCAGCGTCGCCGATGCCAAATCGACGGGCGTGGTGGCGGATACAGTGTCCAAACCAACCATGTCCGCGCCGACGCAGGAGGCGTTGCCGGCCGCACCCGGCACGGCGAGCGGATTTGGATAGTCGTCCAGCAAAATCCGCAAGCTGGCGGTCATCGGCTGTACGTTGGTGAAATATCGCTGCGAGAACTGGGCAAGGTTGGTTGCCTGTTCGCCTGGTATCGGACGCCGAATCAGCGCGACGGGTGTTTGCAATCCGTTCAAGGCGGTTGAGATCAAGTTCAACTGCGGATCGCCGGTCGAAATCATGCCGTTGAATCGAGGCTCGACGACGTTGCTCCACTGGGGATTATTGGCCGCACCACTGAGAGCGCCGTAGGTGTTCGGGCCCGACATGCTGCCGTCGGTCAAAGCGAGCGTCCACCATTGCCCGGCGACTTGATAGGGCGAAGCGGGCTCACCTGGCACAAGAGGAGGAGGATTCGTAGTTTCCGCGACCACCACGGGACCGCCGTAGCCGCCACCGGCGACGGTAGCCAGTCCGTTTTCCAGATTGGAACGAATCACCTGTCCGGCGACCGTGATTTTGTCACGGAAGTAGACAGGACCATTGTTCGCGGCGAGCCAAAGATTTCCATTGGTGTGGACGCGCCCACCGAAGTCAAATGGGGGGCCATTGAAGAACGAGAGGTCGGTGTTAGAGAAAACTCCGAACTGAAAAACCGGGATAGCGACCAGCTCGATCTGACGTTGGAGCTTGACCTCAGCCCCAGCCGAAGTCTGCGCCGCCACTTGCAGGGTAAAGGGTGTGATCTGAGCCTGCATACCGGCGTAGGCGCTCGGTGGCTGAACCGTCGCAAAGATCTGTGCGGGTGTGACGCAGGGAAAGCTTGGGCAGCCGATTTGATAAGTGGACTGGCCGAGCGCGTTGGTATACGTGATGTTGTTATATGGAGGCAGATAGGTTGGAGGATTATTCACGATGTTTGGCAGGTCAGCGGCGACAATTGACCCCTTGGTAGCAAACACGTTGCCCATATCGGCGGTCATCTTCTCCATGCCAGCTTCCGCGCCGTAAAAGGCCAACTCGCGCTGTTGATTGTTTCCGCTCAGGCGTTGGTCGCTGACCACCATCCACGACATGCCGACGATGATGGCCGACACCAGAAACAGAATCAGCAACGCGGTGATGAGTGCCACTCCAGCTTCACGTTTGGTTCTCACAGCAGTCTCCTTATGGAAATCATCCCAGTGGATCCCGGGGTTTACGGCAGAATGCCCGGAGTCGGGAACAGCACGCCGAATGACAAGCTCCGGATGCTGACCTGGGTGCTCAGGCTGTTGCGGAGAAATTGGTTCGGATTCGTGCCGGTCCATGGATATTCGGACCGGCCGCCGAGATAGACATTGACGGCGCGAAAGGCGAACGGCGTATCTGGAGCGATCGACGTGGGCGCATCGCCCGGGCCTACGGCGCCGTAGGTTCCGGCGGGATCCTGCGAATTCACGATGTCGTAGCTGAAGCTGAGATCTTCGATCACTTCGCCCACCGCTTGCGGCGGATTTGCGGGAGCGCCCGCCGGAAAATTCGGATAGTTCACCTGACGGATCAGCTGAGGTTTCGCGGGGTTCGTGACGACATCAAGATAATAGGTGACCATCCACACGCGCGAGATCGTGGTGGGAACGGCTGCGGCATTGATTTTCGCAACTGTACCGTTTGGCAGTCCGGTCCCGTTCAGGTTGCCGGGATCGCCAGGGGCGAAATTCATTGTTGCTCCGGCGATGCTGGTAATGTATTCAAGCGCCGTGCCGTTGATGTTGTGAAACATGATCAGATTTCCGACGGACAGAGGGGTAGGCTGACCGGGCATGGTGAAGCAGGCGGGATCCATCGTCACGCTGCTGCCGGTAGCGGTGATCACGCCCGCGCAGACCGGGATGGCGGGAGCCGGCTCCGTCACCGGGGCAGCTGTAAGCAGGGGAGGCGTAGGGGCCCCAGCGCTGGAGGCCAAAGTATTGTCGGCATACAGAATTGTGACGATGTCGGTGTTGTAGCCACCCGTCAGGATGGCCTTGGTTGCGGGATTTTGAGTCGTCACCAGCGAACCGAGCGCGTTGCCGGGGATCACGGGCGGCAGAGTGGTGTAGGTGACAGGCGGCACGGCCTGCGACTGGAAAATGCTCGCGGCCGGAGTGCCCGGACGCACGATGTTCGAAACACCGCCTGCGGTATTTGGAATGGAAATACCCGCCGCCGGAATTCCTTCGCCGGCCTGGGTCAGATCTCGCACCAAGAAGTGCATCGCCGCGCGCAAGTTTTCCTGTACGTTGGCTTCAAGAGCGACAGCTTCGCTCACGTGCTGCGCCTGGACGATCACGCCAGTAGCCACCGAGACGACGACCAGCAGAATGGCGATGGCCACCAGCAGTTCAATCAGTGAGAAACCTTTTTCGCGCTTCATGCCTTGCTCCTGGCGCCTTTAGTTGAAGGCCGAAATGTAGCTATTCATCGTGTACGTGCGATTGAAGCGCCCTGTGTTGTAGAACACTTGAATCTGAATGGTGCGAAGGTTGCTATCGGTGGCGACGTTCGTGATGGTGATCTGCCGCGTGAATTCGGTGAGCGGCAGCTGCACGTCGTCCGCCGTGCCCAATTTCATATCCGGTCCGGGAGTTAGGACAAATTCCTGGGGCTGACCCGCGTCCGCCACGGTGCCGACCAGGCCGTCGATCGTGCCAGGTTGCAGAATCGGTTGAGGCCCGTTCAGGAACAGCCCGGCCGGATTTGCCACGCTGTTGTTGGAAACCTGAGCCCAGGTGATTCCGTTTGTGTACTTCGCGGTAAAGATGGCTTCCGCGGCTTCTTCGGCCTTTTGCTGTGCGATGAAATCGTCCTGCGATCCACGCATGTAGGCGAGTGCATCGCCCAACATGGCTGCCAGACCCAGGAGCCCCACGAATAACACCAACAGCGCGATCATCGTCTCCAGCAGCGTGAAGCCTTTCGCAAATTGCCGATTTCCAGCGTGAAGCATGTTCGAATTCTCCTTAGAACTGATACCAAGCCGCGGCGCCATTGCTTTTCCAGCCGCGCACCCGGCCGGTCGTGCCCAGGACCGTCACCGCCCGCGCAGTAGACGGCAGCCCGGGATAGCCCATAAAGACCGAGCCGTTGATCGGAAGAAATGTCGCGCCGTCTAGGAGTTCACCGTCGCTCTGAAACAACATCCCGCCGACGGGACCGTTCACAACTCCCTCAAACACAATCGCGCCGCCGTTGCCGTAGGCGTCCGGCGTGTCCGGCATTCCGTCCAGGTTGAAAATCAGAGGCGGGGAGATCGTCAGCGTCGTCAAAACAGGATTGATTCCGCCCGCGCCCGGGGTCAGCGTATTCACCTGGGTAACCTGGATCTGATTGTTAGCGGGAAACGTGATCTGGACATAACGCCGGTTTGCGATCGCGAACTCGCGCGCCTGCCGAAATGTCGCGATTACCTGGCGCATCTGCGCATCTACGCGCGCCTGCTGTAGGTTCGGCCCCAGGTTCGTGATGGCGATCGCCGCTACAATCAGAATGATCATCAGCACGACCATCAGCTCGATCATGGAGAAACCGCGTTCGGCGCGCGCGGCCATAGCTTTCACTTCGTTTTTCACGCTAACACCTCGAGCTACCCGATTTCCCACTTTCGAGAGACTCATCGCCAGGAACAAGTGCATGTGGCAGGCCAGCGCGTGGGAGCTGTCAACCTATTGAAAGTATTACGTTTATATCTTGCGGTCGATCGGTCCGACGCTGAGCGCTTAACGGGCGGGGTAGAAACGTAACCGATTCGAACACGCGATACAGAGTTCCCGATGCGTGACAACCTGTGGTGAGGGTCACAAATCTCTGTTCCCGGCACCCCAGATCAACTATATAGAGGTCCCAAATGGAACATTGCTGATGACACGCTCGGTAGGAAAAGA
Organism: uncultured Acidobacteriota bacterium; assembly: GCA_963800535.1. Taxonomy (GTDB): domain Bacteria; phylum Acidobacteriota; class Terriglobia; order Acidiferrales; family UBA7541; genus Palsa-295. The sequence goes on along the minus strand of CAWDBK010000009.1, from coordinate 282,290 downwards.
AAACCGGCGCAGTGCCCGGATCGCGGTGCCAAAGGGTCTGTGGGTTGCTTGGCAGGCCGACCGAGGGCGCAATGTTTCGCGAGTGCGGGACCTGAGCGCGGGCGGCGTTTTCATCCACACTCCGCTCGCAGTTCCGATTGGGACGGAGATCGAGCTGTTGTTCGCGTTACCCGAGGGTGAGACGCGGATCGAAGGAATCGTGCGCTACGCGGATGCCAAGAATGGAATCGGGGTGGAGTTCACGACGATGGGGGCTGGGGATCGCGCTCGCGTGTATGAATTGCTACGGCGCCTGAACAAATGACGCCACGGCCGTCGGCCAGGATGCCGTCTATCCAAAAGCTTCGGCTCCTAAAAACCATTTTCGGGACAGATTTTAGTGAAGCGCGCGATTGAGAAACGCGATCGTGCGCGCCCAAGCGTCCGCCGCGGCATCGGGGCGGTAAACCGCAGTGTTCGTCGAGTTCTCAAATCCGTGGCCCGCACCGTCGTACACTTTCGCGTCAATGCGGCGATTCATGCCGCGCATGGTTTTTTCGAAAGCCGCCACGTCCGCCGGAGTAATACCGTGATCCTCCGCGCCGAAATTTCCCAGCACTGCAGCGCCAATCTGCTCGATGTCGTTCGGGTCGGTCGGCAGCGCGCCGTAATTCACGACGCAAGCCGCCAGGCGCGGTTCATGAATCGCGAGCTGCAACGAAAATCCCCCGCCCATGCACCAGCCGATGGAACCGATGTGATCACGATCAACATCCTTGCGCGTGCCGAGATAGGCGTATGCGGCTTTCAAATCGCTCAAGGCGCGATCGGGAGGCAATCCGCGCATCAGCTCGTGCGCCATTTCGGGATCGCTCGTGACCTGTCCGCGATATAAGTCGACGGCGAGCGCGACGTAACCCTGCGCGGCAAGCTTGGTGGTCTGCTCCTTCACCCAGTCGGTCAGTCCCCACCACTCGTGGATCACCACCAGCGCGGGGTATCGTCCGGGCTTGTCCGGCGTGGCCAGAAATCCGCCGACGGTACCGTTGCCGTTCGGGAATTGCACCGTCTCCGTCTTGGGAGCGTCGGCCCGCGCGGTTACGATCACGGTCAGCAAACCGAGCGCGACGATCGCCAGCGCCGCCCTGAAAGCCTTATTCATTTGCGATCTCCCTTGGAATCCCGGCCCGGGCATTTTAACGCCGGATCGGCGGATTCGTCATGCATCCATGCAAGCAGCCATGGCTGGGCCCGGCACGAAGCTATGAAGCGGGCTGCACCTGCACTGCTGTGCCGTAGGCAATCACTTCGGTCACGCCCTGCATTACTTCCGTCGCGTCATAGCGCACGCCGACTACGGCATTGGCGCCGCGTTCGAGCGCATGCTGCAGCATCAACTCCAGAGCCTGCTCGCGCGTCTGCTCGCACATATCCTCGAATATCGTGATGTTTCCGCCGACCACGGTTTGCAGCGACGCGCCCAGCGTCCCGAAAATGCTGCGCGAACGCACGGTGATACCGCGCACTAGTCCTAAATTCCTAACGACGCGGTATCCCGGCAGCTCGAACGCCGTCGACACCATCGCCGGACTTACACCCACATTCATGGCCATTGTTCCTCCGCATCTTTCCCGCGCACCCGCGATTGAGGCGGCAGAATACCACACCATATTGGCCGGAACGGCTTGCGCGATGGGCCGGCCGCGACGTAGCCGGCTCGCTTACGGAATGGGATAATGCCCGTCGAAATGCGCGGAGGCTTCCTGCGGTGAGCGACGCGAAATCATTTCCGTACGAGACCCGTTTGAACATCCTCTATCCCGCGCTCGAAGTGGTCGACGAGAAGTCGCTCGCGGATGCATGCGAGTTCAAGTGGTACAACCAGACGCTCTGCCAGGTGAATGGCTCCGTCGTGCGGCTTGGAGTTTTCGAAGGTGACTATCACTGGCACAAGCACGACGAAGACGACGAATTCTTTTATGTCGTGGAAGGCATGCTGCTGATCGATCTCGAGGGGCGCACGGTGGAGCTCGCCCCGCGCCAGGGTTTCGTGGTGCCCAAGGGTGTGCTGCATCGCACGCGCGCGCAGCAGCGGACCGTGGTGCTGATGGTCGAAAACGTCGGAATCGTCCCTACCGGACATTAGCGCTCGCGAAGCTTGAAGTCACCGCGAAGGCGCAAAAAGCGAAACGGCCGGCGGGTTGCCCCGCCAGCCGTTTTCATTTCTACCGGTTTCTCGCCGGTGACGCTAGTTAGCGCCGCCCGCCGTGGGATCCGCCACTGCCACCATGGAAGTTCCCGTTTCCGTGGAATCCGCCGCCAGCCGGCCCGCCATGGAAGTTGCCTCCACCGCGAACCTGGCCACCGTGGAACCCGCCAGCTTGACCATGGAATCCACCGACCGGTCCGCGAACGACCGCTCCGCCATGGAAGCCATTCCAGCCATTATGGAAATCGCGCCAGCCGCGGTCGACGAACACCCGGTTGCTCCAGAATCCAGGGTAGCCGTGGAACCACGGGCCCGCGCCGATGAAGAACCCGCCATTGAACCACTCGGGTCCGTAGTATCCATACGGCGCGCAGCCATACGGAGCGTACGGATAATATCCGTAGTCGCAAACCGGAGGACCCGCCACGACAGGCGCCGGCGCGCCGAATCCAACTCCGACCACCACCCGCTGCGCATGCGCAAACGAAGCGGCACCGAGGATCAAACCGAACACTGCGAGAATTCTTAGATATCTCATTGTAGGATCCCTTCCGGAGTCACCCTATTCAGCTCCAACCGCTAATCTCTATGATTGCTTCGTGACTCTCGCCTGCTACTAATGCAGGACCCGTGCCAAAGTACCGTCCAATGACCGAGTGCGCTAAAGTGCCAATGAATCAGTGGGTTGCGAACCCCTGGGTCTCGGGACGGCGTTTCTCGGCTGGCCATGAAGTGGTGGTTTCCACGCGGGGTTGGTGGTGGCCAGCCAGGCGCAGCGATTGGCAAAGAGCACACCTGGATGTCCGAAGGCACGAAGGGAGCCGAATCGGTGGTGAGCATCACGCTCGAGGCGCGGGGGGATCAGACCGAATTTACATTGCGACATTCGGGCGTGCCTGACGATGAAATGGGGCTACCGCATAAAGACGGGTGGAATTGGATTTTGTCGATGCTGGCGCCGGGGGATGGCCGCGAAGAAGAGAGCGCCGTGAGAGGGGAATTTTTTCGGTGGCTTGCCTGCTCGCAATGAGCTCGGATGCCGGGACTGCTATACTCCGCTGATCCTTTATCCGGAGGTAATTGCGGATGGCGGAGCTTCCGCTGGTCGTTGCGTCCACGCTTGAGTCTTACTACGAGGAAGTGCGCGACAAGATTCATGATCTGGTCGCGCCGATTTCGACCGAGCAGCTTTGGACGAAGCCGTATTCTTATGGCAACAGTGTCGGGCATTTGCTGCTGCACCTGACCGGGAACCTGAACAATTACATCGGGGCTCAGATTGTGCGGACCGGCTACGTGCGCAACCGGCCGCTCGAGTTCAGTGATACGGCGAGCCATCCCAAAGAGAAAGTGCTCGCGAACTTCGACGCCGCCATCGCCATGGTGCTGGATACGATCCGCAAGCAATCACCCGAAGACTGGTCCGCGCCCTACCATGACCCGACCGAGCCGCGGACCCAAACGCGCTTCGCGGCCTTCATGCGCATGGCCGCGCACGGCTACCATCACACGGGCCAGATCATCTACCTCGTGAAAGAGCTGCAGAAAACCGCGGCGTAACACCCGGGACACATGGCGGACAAGAACGCGGCCCGCGAAAGTGCTAGAATGTCGCCGTGGAAACGAGCGAACAGGAAAAAGCGGCGGCGCTGGAAGCCAAGAAACAGATGACTGCGGCCGCGGCGATTATCGTCGGCTCGATGATCCTGGTATTCGTGGCGATCGCGCTGGTGGTGGTGATCGGTCACATCAAGCTTTTCTAAGAATTCCTCAGTCCCCGATTCGTCCTGCCCACGAGCTGGCAAAGCGGCTCGCGGCCAATCCCTGAACGATGTAAGATTTGAATTCGCGCAAGCCGCGGCGGCAAAGGAGCAAATTTCATGAGTGCGACGACGACATCGGGCCCATCTACTTCCACCATCGACGCGATCAAGGAGAAAGCGCGGCGGCTGAGCATTCTTTCGATCATGTCGACGACCGCAGCCGGATCGGGACATCCCACGTCCTGCATGTCGTGCGCGCAATTGATGGCCGGGATTTTCTTTCACGCCATGAAATTCGACGTGAAGAACCCGAATTCAAAGGATTCCGACCGCTTCGTGCTGTCGAAGGGGCATGCCGCGCCGATTTTGTACGCCGCGCTCGGCGAAGCCGGCGTATTCCCGCTGTCGCGCGTGATGACGCTGCGCGAATTTTCCAGCGAATTGGAAGGCCATCCCACGCCGTTGATTCACGGCGTGGATGCGGCTACGGGCTCGCTAGGCCAGGGACTCTCGGTTGCCGCGGGACTGGCGATCGGCGCGCGGATGGACAAGAGTCCGACGCGCGTTTACGTTCTGCTGGGGGACGGCGAAATGGCCGAGGGCGAGATCTGGGAAGCGGCGGAACTAGCCGGACACTACCAGCTAGATAACCTGACGGTAGTCGCGGACGTAAACGCCCTGGGGCAGAGCCAGCCGACGATGTACCAGCACGACATGGAAATTTATCGGAAGAAATTCGAGGCCGAGGGATTCGCCACCGAAGTGATCGACGGGCACGACGTGGCCGCTGTGCTGGGGGCGCTCGATCGGGCCAAGGCCACCAAAGGTAAGCCGCAGGCGATCGTGGCGCGCACGATCAAGGGAAACGGGGTCAGCTTCTGCGCGGGCAAAGAGCACTGGCACGGCAAAGCTTTCTCAAAGGATGAGATGGCCACGGCGCTGAAGGAAATCGGCGGCGCGCCGGTGGAAGTGCCGAAAGATCCGGGCAAATCCTACACGCGCAAGAGCCTGCCGATGCCGCCCGAGTTTCCCGCGCCTCCAGATCCCGCGTACGAAGCCGGGAAGCCCGTGGCAACCCGCGAGGCTTACGGATTCGCGTTGAAGCGTTTGGGAGCGGTGAACCCGCACATCGTAGCGCTCTCGGGCGACGTGAAAAATTCCACTTTCTCGGAGATATTTGAGAAAGCGTATCCGGATCATTTCTTTCAGGGCTACATAGCCGAACAGAACCTGGTGAGCATGGCGGTGGGGCTGGCGGCGCGCGGGAAAGTGCCGTTCGCCGATTCGTTCGCCTGTTTCCTTTCGCGCGCGTATGACAATGTCCGCATGGCAGCGATCAGCCGCAGCAACATTAATCTGTGCGGATCGCATTGCGGCGTATCGATTGGAGAGGATGGTCCCTCGCAGATGGCGCTGGAGGATCTGGCCGCGTTTCGCGCGGTGCATAGCTCCGCCATCTTCTATCCGTGCGATGCGATGTCCACCGAACGCATCGTGGAAACCATGGCGAGGCGCCCGGGAATCAATTACCTTCGCACCTCGCGGCCAAAGACGGCGATCCTATATTCGAAGGACGAAAAATTTCCGGTGCCGGGATTCAAGGTGCCGCGGAAGAGCGCGGAAGATCGGGTGACGGTGATTGGAGCAGGAATTACGGTGCATGAGGCGCTGAAGGCCGCGGACGAGCTGAAAAAAGAAGGCATGATGATCCGCGTCGTCGATCTCTATTGCCTGAAGCCGATCGACGGCAAGGCGCTCGCAGCGGAAGTCGCGGGCTCCGGTGGACGGCTGGTCACGGTCGAAGATCACTGGCCAGAGGGCGGAGTGGGCGAGACGGCGTTGACCGCGCTGGCGCTAGCTGGGTCGTCACCGTCGAAATATCGGATGCTCGCCATCCGCAACATGCCGCACTCGGGCAAGCCGGACGAGCTCGTGGATGCCTTTGGAATTTCAGCGCGCCACATCGTGGCGGCCGTAAAGGAAATCGCGTAGTACTGCGGGACCGAGCACCGAGTTCGAACACTTCAATCGAACTCTGCTCTCAACCACGAGGACAGACTTGCCCGAAAAAACGGTGCTGGTGGGACTATTGCCCGACGTTGCGGTTCTGGATCCCGGCGATCAGGTCACCTGGATTTCGAACGCCGGGAATCTAAAGATCGAGTTTGATGCGGCGCGCTGTCCTTTTTCCTCCAACGTATTGCAAGCACCACCCGGCGTCCGGCTTTCCAGCGGCGCCGTGCGGTCGGGCTTAACTCCCGGCTCCTACAAATACCGCCTCTCCCTCAACGATGTAGTCGTCGGCCACGGCGAAGTCCTCCTCCGCGCGAAGTAGCACGATCGGAAATCTGAACTGACCAAGTTTCACAGATGTATCGCGATTGCCAGTCGACAAGGACAGGTTCGAGAGTAGTCGAACTAATATTGTCCCGAAGGACAGGCGATCCAAGGTTAGTCGCCCGCGATAGAAGCCTGGCGATCGACCGGCCGTTCCTGCGCAACCGAGTCAGCCAGGATGCGGCGGACCGGTGCCAGCATCGACGCAGGCACGGGGCGCTCGCGGGGAACATCGAGTTCGGCTGCTTTGCGTGGAAATTCGCGGCGGCGGTCGAGCCCCAAGCCGAATTCCTTCAGCAGGTCTCCGGTCAGGTTGGGATCGTCGGTGCGCTCAACGCCCCAGAAGCGCAGCCGGGCTTCATTTTTCTGCAGAAGCTGCAGCGACTCTTCGAGCTTCTTCATTGCGGCGTTGAACGTCGAGGCCAGGAAATAGACGGGCAGCATCCAGCTGCTGCGCTGGCCGCTCGATTCCCGGCCGTTGCCGGAATCGCGGGCACCGGGGGCGAAAACGGCCCGGACGCGGACATTATACTTGCCGTTCTGGTTGCGCTCGATAGCGCAAAGGTATTCATTCGAACTCGCGGCGCTCTTCGCTGGCATAGCATTCCTCGACTTACCGTTTCCCGGGATCACTCCGAAGGCCGGCTGAGCGGCCGGGACGCGAGCGAGCCTGCTCGCCGGAGCAAGAATCTCAAGCCTGCTGAACTTCAATCGCTTTGTGGGCATAAGAGCGTCCCTCGGACAGGCGCATTGCGTGTGCTGCCAAGACCCCCAGGCGGGGAAGATGTTCGCCTGATATTCGCACCCAGGCTGGCTACTGGGCTGGTGCCATAGGTTGGATTATTCTAGCGGACGGTCGGATACAGGGCAAGAGGCGCGAAAGTATATTGTAAAGCTAGTGTTTACAATAATTTGCAGGCATCCCGCAGGGCCTGATTCAACGCGCTGAGCGCCGCCATCGCGGGCGAACGATTCTGGCCGGATTTAGGAGCTCGTGGCCTGACGCTCGACTTGGGCGTTGATGTTGAGCTTTTTTTCTTTCGTGAGCCGATCGATCAGCTCTTTGTGAAAGGTTTCGAAGGCGGTGTTCTGCTTGTTTTGGAGCAGTTGCTGCTGGATATCGTCGCGTTGTTTGGCTAGATCGTCGGGATTCGGTACTTCGTGCGCGACTATGCGGTAGACGACCCAGTTTTCGCCGGTCAGAACCGGGCCACCAATCTGGCCGTTGGCCATTTTGAAAGCGGCGCCGAACGGTTTGGCGGTACCGACGTCGGGGATGGAGCCGGCGCGGGCGAAGGAATCGGAGGTCTTCATTGTCAAGTTGAGCGATTTGGAGGCTTTAGCGAAGTCCGCGCCGCCCTGCGCCTGCTTGGCGAGGTCGGCTGCGCGATTCCGGGCCAAGTCGATCGACTTTTCCTTTTGGTAGTCAGCGATGACGCGTTCTTTGACCTCATCGAGGGTGGCCTGATGCGCGGGCTGAATGTTCTTCACGGTCACGATCACGAAGCCGCTATCGATTTGAATCGGCTGACTCAGTTCTCCCGGGCGAAGGCTGAACAGCACCGCGTGAAGTTCGGGCGAGGTGCCAAGCGGAAGGATCGGGTCGGTTTGCGCGACGGGTGGCGTGTCGCCAACTTCGAGATTGAACTTCTTGGCGATGTCGTCGATCGATTGACGGTTGGACTGGCGGACGGCGGCGGCCATTTGGTTTGAGATATCGTCGGCCTCAGCGTTCACTTTCTGGTCGGTAACGGGCTGCAGAATGGAATCGCGGACTTCTTCAAACGACCTGGTGTGAGCGTTCTCGTGGTCGAGGACTTTGATGATATGGAAGCCGTACTGAGTCTTCACGAGATCCGAAATTTGCCCCTTAGGGAGGCTGAAGGCAGCCTGCTGAAATTCAGGAACCGTCTGGCCTTCGACAATCCAGCCGAGGTCGCCGCCTTTGGGCTTTGTGGCGTCGTCTTCCGAGTTCTTCTTCGCAAGATCCTCGAAATTGGCGCCGTGCTTGGCCTGCTTCAGTACGTCTTCGGCCTTCTGGCGGATTTCAGCGGTTTCTGCGTCGGTTTTTCCAATGGTTTTGAAAAGTATGTGCTCAACGTGGACGCGGTTTTCGACTTTGTACTCGTCGATGTGCTGGTTGTAATAGGCGCGCAGTGTGTCGTCACCGACCGGGGTCGTGGCTCGAAGCTTCGCCAGATCGAGCAGGGCATAACGCGCGGAACGGCGTTCCGGCAGCTGGTATTTTGCCGAATTCTTCGCGAAATAGGTGGCGAGATCGGCGTCGCTCGGTCGGATGGTTGATGCGAGATCGGCTGGCTTCACGACGACGTAGTCGATCTTGATCTTGTCGTTGCGCCACATAAATTCCTGCGCGATGTCCTGCGGAGTGACGGTGATGCCGTCGGTGACCATCTGGTGGAATTTGTCCTGGAGCAAGGCGTCGCGGAGCAGGCTTTCGAACTGCTCAACCGACATCTGATATTTGGCCTGCACTTCAGCGGGATAGCGGTCGCGCAGCCAGGTGCTGCCGGACCAGGCAGTGGGCAGAAGCTCCTTGATACGGTCGGTTTGCTCTTCGGGCGTGACGCGGATGCCGAGCCGGTCGCCTTCATATTCGAGGGCGCGCTGGAAAATCATGGAATCGAGAACCTGTTTTTTGTAAACGGGAGCAAGCATCGGGGGAACCTGCTGATTGCGCATGTCCTGCTCGTATTCCTGCTGAAAGTCGGCCAGGGTGATGCTTTGGTCGCCGATGCTGGCAATGGAGTCCGGAGAAGCCTGATCCGTGGTGCCGTTCATCAAGCCGGGGATGAGGGTAATCACCATCGTGAAGATGATGATGCCCAGGATCACGGCCATGGAGATCTTGACCCAGCGGTTCCGGTCCTGATCCCGCTGCTGGATGGTTTTCAACATTTAGGATTGCAGCCTTTCGTTGATCATTAATGTGCTGGGGAATTATAGAGGTTTGGGGGGCGGAAACCCAAATCGAAATGGGCAAAGAGGCGCGTGCTGAGATCGCGCCCAGGATTTGCGCCGGGAATTCCCCGCGGCGGTGTGTGCCCCTACAACGGCGGGGCGGGCCGAGAGGACACTCAGCAGGGGACGATTTTTTCGCGGCCTTGTTTCACGCGGCGAGTGGCGTTTCGACTGTCGACTACGAGCTTGGCGTCGCGGACGATGGCTTCATAGTCGTAACTGGTGTGGTCAGTGGCGATCAGGACGCAGTCGTAGCCGGCGATTGTTTCAGGGCTCAGTTCTACAGAGCGCTTGTGGGAGAAATCGTAGTGACGCATTTTGTGGAGCTGGCGAAAGTAGGGATCGTTGTAGTCGATTACGGCGCCGCGTTCCGTGAGGAGTTCGAGGAGCTTGAGCGACGGAGACTCGCGCAGATCGTCGACGTCCTTCTTGTAAGCAACTCCGAGGAGCAGAATTTTCGAGCCCTTAATGCTCTTTTGGCGTTCGTTGAGCGCGCTAGCGACGGCATTGACGACATGGTAGGGCATTTCGGTGTTGATTTCTCCGGCTAGCTCGATGAAGCGCGTGGCGAAATCGAATTCGCGGGCTTTCCAGGACAAATAGTAAGGATCGACAGGGATGCAATGCCCGCCGAGGCCGGGACCCGGATAAAAGGGCATGAAGCCGAAGGGTTTGGTGGCGGCGCTGTCGATCACTTCCCAAATGTCGAGGCCCATGCGCAGGCAGAGCTGCTTCAGCTCGTTGACCATGGCGATGTTGACGCAGCGGAAGATGTTCTCCATCAACTTGACCATTTCGGCGGCGCGAGTGGAACTGACGGGAACCACTTTCGAGACGATCTGCGAATACATCGCGGCAGCGGCGCGTCCGCTTTGCGGGTTAATACCGCCGACGACTTTGGGAATCTGGGCGAGTCCGTACTGCTTATTACCGGGATCTTCGCGCTCGGGTGAGAAAGCCAGATAGAAGTCAGTCGACACTTCGGTGGCGCTGGTGCCCGGATCGATGGGGCAGCGGAGACCTCCCGCTTCGAGAATTGGGAGGACGAGCTCTTCAGTTGTGCCGGGGTATGTCGTGCTCTCGAGGACTATGAGTTGATTTCGCTGCAAATTTGGCGCAATTGCTTTCGCGGTGTTTTCGACGTAGCTGAGGTCCGGCTCGCGGCGTTCGTCGAGCGGAGTAGGAACGCAGATGAGGACCGCGTCCATGGCTCGCAGTTGGCCGAAATCGCTGGTGGCGCAGAATTTCTTCGCATTTACATGCTGCGCGATCTTTTCGGCCGCGATGTGCTGGATGTAGGACTGGCCAGCATTGAGCTTGTCGATTTTGGCCTGGTCGAGATCGAAGCCGGTGACGCGCTGGCCGACGTCGGCGAAGCGGAGTGCAAGCGGCAGACCGACGTAGCCGCAACCAATGATTCCGATGAGGATGTCCTTGCCCGCGAAGAACTCGGGCGGACGATTCGTGGCCATCCGCATAAGTCTACCGAATTCGCGCGATTCGCGCGTGGGCAATCAATTGGATTGTGTGGATTGCGTGAGGAGCGATTTAATTTCGTCCGCGTGCGGGTAATTGGGGTTGATCTTGAGCGTGTATTCAAGCTGCTTCTTGGCCATGACAGGATTATTGGCCTTCTGGTAGGCCAGGCCGAGATGGTAGTGGAAAGTAGGGTTGTCGGGGTTTTCGCTAACTGCTTCCTGTAGGGTGCTTATCGCGGAGGAATAAACGCCCTGGCGATAGTAGGCCCAGCCCAGCGTGTCCGCGGCGCTGGGAACATTGGGCATGCCTTTTCGGGCTGTTTGCGCGAGAGAAAGCGCGACGTTGATGTTGCCGTCGTGTTCGAGCATCAGATAGGCCAGATTGTTTGCAGCGGGCGCATAGTCGGGCTGAATCTGGAGCCCCTTTTGATAGGTGTCCTCGGCCTTCTGCCAGTCGCCGCGGGTTTCGTAAAGGCTGCCGAGGAACATATAGGCACGAAGATCGCGCGGATTTCGCTGGATGGCTTGCTGATAATTCGCAACGGCTTGATCGACCGAGCCCTGGTCCGCCTGAAAGCGCGCGAGGAAAAGATAGGCTGTGACGTTGTTCGCATCAAGGTCGACAGCTTTCTGGAATGCGGCTTGCGCCTCGGCGCGCTGAGAATTTTGGATCTCGGCCTGACCGAGGAGCAGGTACATGTTGCTGTTATTGGGCACGCGGGCGATCTGGTCCTGCACGCGGCGCAGGGCCTGGGCCGGTTGTTTGTGGATCATGTCGATATTGACGAGACCAGTAAGCGCGTCGACGGCGGCGGGGTTCAGGGCAAGAGCCTGGGTGAAAGCCTTGGCAGCTTCGTCATACTGTTTCTGACTGGCACGCAACCCGCCGAGGCGGGTGTAGGCGGCGGCGTCCTGCGGAGAGTTGGCGATGGCCTTGTTGAGATCGGACTCGGCGCCGGCCGTGTCGCCCTTTGCCTGCATGGCCTCGGAATGCATGACGTAGCCCTCGGCCGAGTGAGGTTCAAGCCTGGTGAGCTGCGAGCTGCTGTCTTCGAGCAAATTGGCATCACCCTGACGCGCGGCGAGAATCGCCATAGCGCGTTCGGGTTCAATCGAATTGGGCTTGAGGCGCTCGGACTGCGCCCATTCAGTTTGAGCGAGACCGTAGTTAGAGACGCCGGCATAGGCGAGGCCGAGATGATAGTGAGCCGAAGCATTGTCGGGCGCGGCTTTCGCGGCTGCCTGCAGGATCGATAGCGCATCGCCCGGTTTCCCTTCGCGCGTGAGAATGTCGCCGCGCATCACCATGGCGTCGATATCGTTCGGCGAGGCTTTGAGGATGGCGTCATTTAATTTGGTGGCTTCGTCGAGACGCTTCTGCGTAATCAGAAGGCTTATGTAGGTCTTCGTTATTCGGACATCCTTTGGATGATCGGCGTGCAACGAGGCGTACTCGTCGGCAGCCCTTTGAGTTTCTCCCTGCGCCAAGAAATATTCACCGAGAATTGCGTAGCCGGCGGGATTGTCTTTGAACGCGGTTTTGGCGTCGCGAACGGTCTGCTCGGCGAGATCTTTACGACCCTCGATCAGATATAGCTTGGCGAGATTCGCGCGTACCACCGGATCCTGCGGCGCGGCCGTGACTGCCAATTGAAACTGCTTTTCTGCGTCGGGGAAGCGATGCTGACGCACGAAGAAATCTCCGTAAGATATCAGCGCGGATGCGGATTTTGGATCGAGCGAAATCGCCTTTTGATAATTTTTGTCAGCGTTCGGAAGATCCTTTGTGCGCTCCTGGAGTTGTGCCAAGAAGAGATACGACAGACTGCGATTCGGATTCATCTGAATGGCCTGCTGCGCCTCCTGAACGGCGGTGGCAAGATCGTTCTGGGCGGCTGTGGCGCCTGCAAGAAGGACCTCGGCTTCCGCGTTTTGCGGATCGTCGTGCAGGACAGTCTGTGCGTGTTTGCGAGCTTCGGCGGGATTGCGGCCCGCGAGAAGGAGATTACCCAGGTCCACCTGAGCTTTGGCGCTCGAGGGATCGATTTCGACCGCGGTCAACAATTCCTGATAGGCACCGCGGAAATTTCCGATGTGCAAGAAGCATTCGGCCAGCCCCAGGTGCGCTTCGGCAAATCGTGGATCGATCTGAAGAGCGTTCTGATATTCGATCGCGGCTTCGCGGTATTTGCCCTGCTGAACGAAAGAGGAGCCCTTGTCGACGTAGTTCCTCTTCTGCACCTGAGGGTCGCGCTTGCAGCCTGCGGCCAGACACAAGGCAAAGGAGATCCCGATCAGCCAAGTCGAACGAACCTTCATCAGTCCTCCAGCAGTTGGATGCCACGACCGGAGATATCGTGCGGGCGAGGCATACGCTCCATAGGGATATGCAATCCAGCGCCCGGACTATGGTAGCAAAACGCACAAAGTTCGGAGATTGGGCAAACCTTTTGGGCTCAATATCGATACGAAATGTAGCGCCTCGGACCGTGCCGAAGGGAAGGTCGGGAGGGGTGTCGAGCCGCCCGATTGCGAGCGGAATGGAAAGGGTTTTCCACTGTTTGGCATTCGAACGGGAATAAATCCCAGATTCAAGATGTTTTATAAGTCACTTATTCTAAAGGATTAATTCCTTAACGGTTGGTTAAGTCATTATTTTTCAGCGGCTTGAGTTATTGGTCGAGAAATTTGCCCTTTCGTGGAAGGTTCGTGGGACTTGGAGAGGCTTTGATGCTCACCGTTGCGATACCGCTCGTGGGCACTAAGTAACTCATAAAAAGTAGGTTGCGCTAATTGTTGGCGACCTTAGACAAGCTGGCATGTCGAGTGCAATTCCAAGCGGAGAGCGAGTGCCTCTAACTGCGGCTCCGTGATTTGACGACGGCGGGAAAGCCCCCAGAACGGGCGGAGATTCGTGACTACGCTACAAAAGACGGAGATCGCGCCGGAACCGCTGGAAGGCGGCTTCGTGGCGGGAGTAAGCCCCGCGATGCAGGCGCTGGAAAACGTGATTAGCGAAATTGCGTCGACGAACATTCCCGTCCTATTTGTGGGAGAAAGCGGTACCGGAAAGGAAATGTTTGCAAACCGCCTTCACCGGCTCTCGGGAGGCGATCACAGACCGCTGGTAAAGATCTCGTGTGCGACGATGAGCCCTGCGATTTTTTCCGCGGGGCTGGGATTGGGCGTGCAGGGTAACGCCGAAGCGATGCACGACGATTTCGGCACGATATTGTTCGATGAAATCAGCGAACTCGATGCTGCGTGCCAGCGAAACTTGCTGTCGTTGTTGCCTGACGGTGAAGGAGCGGCGACCCGAGGGCAACTGAACGCGCGCGTGGTTTCGACGACGACGAGGAATCTGGACGAGGAGATGCGTGCCGGTAGATTTCGGAGCGAGCTTTTCTACAGGATCAACGGAGTGTGTTTGCGGCTGCCGCCCTTGAGGGAGCGCAAGGAGGATATTCCGCTGCTGACCGAGGATTTTCTGACGAAGCAGGCAAACAAACTTGGGCGCAAGCGGCCCTCGATCAGCGATCGAACTCGGAACCGATTTATGGAGTATTCCTGGCCGGGAAACATTCGCGAGTTGAAGAACGTTGTGAAGAAACTGGTGGCGCTGGGCGATGAACATCGAGTCGTGGAGGAGCTGAACTTCGAAATGCCGGCGGCACGAACGGCTGTAAACGACGCGTCATCCGGCCACTCGCTGAAGACGGCGGCTCGAGCCGCGTCGCGCGAGGCGGAGCGGGGGTTGATCCTAGAGGCCCTGAACCGCACACGATGGAATCGTAAGAGGGCAGCGCAGGAGCTGCAGATCAGTTACAAGTCGCTGCTCTACAAGCTGAAGCAGATTGGATTTGCGGACCCGAAAGTGAATTCGTGAGACGGGAGATGCAGATGTTGAATATATTGCGACTTGGGATGGCGATCGCGGTTCTGGCAGCCGTTTCGGGCGCGCAGGCGCAAGATAAATCAGACAAGAACGCACCGCCCGTGTCTACGGACGCAAGCAACGCCGCGGCGAAGGCGGCCACGTCGGACCCGAACTATGTGATTGGCGGGCAAGACGTGCTGAATGTCAGCGTTTGGAAAGAAGCGGAGCTGACGCAGACTGTACCGGTGCGCCCGGACGGGAAAATTTCGCTCCCACTGCTAAACGACGTCCAGGCAGCGGGATTGACGCCGACGCAGCTGGCCGAAAATCTCACGGAAAGCCTGAAGAAATTCGTAACGAATCCGCAGGTGACGGTGATCGTAACCCAGATCAACAGCCAAAGGATTTATATCCTCGGTGAGGTAAACCGCGCGGGCGCATATCCGCTGCTGCCTAACATGACCATCCTGCAGGGACTTTCGAGCGCGGGCGGATTTACGCAGTTCGCGAACACGAAGAAGATCTACATGTTCCGGGTGGAGAACGGCAAGCAAGTGAAATTCCCGTTCAATTACAAGGACGTGGTCAATGGTAAGGCGCAGGATGAAAACGTTGTGTTGAGGGCCGGCGACACGATCGTAGTACCGTAGAGGAGATGATGAAAAAGCTGTTCACTGTGTTCGCGATCGCCGCGTGTGCCGCTTTGCTCGGAACGAGCACGATGTACGCGCAACAGCAGCCCCAGGACCAGAACCAGCAGCCGGCACAGGGCCAGCCGGCACCCGATCAAGGTGCCACAAAGGCGCAAGGCCCGATTCCTGCCTATCGATCGCCGTTGGCAGGCGCGGTGCCTAATGAGGAAGAGGAACAGCCAGCGTTGGCGCCGGATACTCGTCCGGTGACCGGCATACAGAATCTGACTCTGGGTATGCCGATTGTTCATAGTTACTGGCAGCCGCATTTCGATCTCACTTCGACGCTGGACTCTAATCCAGCGGAAACAATTAACAATGAGATGGGAGTGCCCACGGGATGGGGAACGTGGATTTCGGTCACAGGAGGCGTCGATGTCCATCGGGTGACGGAGGGCAGCGATCTGGAGTTGACATACGTCGGAGGCGGGACGTTTACGCAGAATACCGGTGCAAGTAATGGAGTTATTCAGCAAATGAGTTTCACCGACAAGTATTCATTTCGCAGGTGGAATCTTTCGTTCGTCGACGATTTGAACTATCTGCCGGAAACCGCATTCGGATACGCGGGACAGGGCAACGGCGCCGTGAACGGCGGCGGGGGAAATCAAGGGGGTACGGGTCAGGATCTTCTCACCGGGCGTGGAGAAAACCTGGGGAATACGTTCCAGACTGAAGCAGATATCTTGTTTTCGTCGCGGTCGTCAATGACTCTAGTGGGGGGATTCTCCAATCTGGACTATTTCGACAGCGATCTATTGAATTATCAGTCGGAAAATTTCCGCGCCGGATACAATTATATTCTGGACCGGAAGAATACAGTAGGGGCCGAGTACAACTTCGGGCAATTTAACTACAGCAATTTTCACCAGTCGATCACGACGCACACGGCCCAACTGGTGTACGGACGGCGCATCACGGGAAAACTAGCGTTTCAGGTGGCAGCCGGACCGGAGATCAGTTTCTTCCAGACTCCGATCACGCCGGCAGGTGGCGAAGGCGGCACTACTGGTGGTCCGAAGTCGACGGTTGGATGGGCATTGAATACGAACTTGCAGTATCAGCTGGAGCGCACCGCGTTCACGCTAAGTTTCGTGCATGGAGTCAACGGCGGATCGGGAATTCAGGCCGGCGCGGAGACGGATACGGCGAGCGGCACATTAACCCGCCGGGTGACGCGTGCCTTCACGGCAGGAATCACAGGCGGATATACGCGGAGCAGCGGGCTGACGGTAATCAACACCACGACGCCCTTCGGCCAGACATTTGATTACTGGTATGGTGGCGGCAACCTGTCATATGCGCTGAGCCGAATGGTCAACTTCACGCTCGCGTATCAATTGCAATACCAAGATTCCGGACTTGGGTTTTGCCTGGGAGGAGCCACGTGCGGCACCACCTTCGTCCGGCACACGATCACGTTTGGATTTACGTGGCGCGACCGGCCACTGCTGTTCTAGCGGCAACAAGCCATTTTGCTGAGCCGCCGAGGGCGAGTTTGGGCGCGCTTGCAAAAGTTCGAGAAAAAGCGAGGTTAGCATGACGCAGCGAGAGTTGACCCCGGCAGATTATCTGGCAATGCTTCGCCGGCGGTGGATGTTAATTGTCGCGTTGGCGGTGATTGGGCCGCCACTGGCGTATGGAATTTCGCTCGTGCTGCCTACGGAGTATACGTCGCAAACGCTGGTGCTGGTACAGCAGCCGACGGTGCCATCGGAAATCGTGAAGCCCATCGATACGACAGACATCAGCCAACGCCTGGCGAGCATGCAGCAACAGATTCTGAGTCGCTCGCGCCTGGAGCCGATTATCCGACAGTTCGGTCTGTACCCGAAGGAAGTGAACAAGGTGTCGATCGACGACCTCGTTGCGAGGCTGCAAAAATCGATCGACGTGACTCCCGTGCAACCGATGGCGGAAACGAAGGCAGTGAATCTGCCCGGATTCTTTATAAACGTGAAGCTCGATACTGCTCGCAATGCGCAGCAGGTGTGCGAGGCTATCACTTCGATGTTTATCGAGCAAAGTCTATCCGTACGCCAGCAGCACTCGGAAGAGACGACGGATTTCTTAACGCAGCAACTTGGCAATGCTAAGGCGCAACTGGACGCGCAGGATGCGGCTCTCGCGACCTTCAAAGAGAGATACGGCCCCTCGCTACCGGATCAAGAGCCGGCCAATCTGAACCTGCTGACGGGACTGACTTCGCAGCTCGACGCGGCGACCCAGGCACTGGCTCGGGCGCAACAGGACAAGGGTTTTTTGGAAACACAGCTGGCCCAACAGCTGACGGCCTGGCAGGCGTCGCAGGGCGGGCACGATCCGGATACCCTTGAGCAGCAGCTTTCACTCTTGCAGACGCAATTGGCGAGCCTGGAAGCGCGATACACGCCGGATTACCCGGACGTGATCAAGACCAAGAACGATATCGTGGTCCTGAAGCGGAAAATCGCGGAGGCGAGCGCGGCCGCGACTACGGACGACAAACCGCAGAGAGCGCTCACCGAGCCGCCACAGATTACGCAGCTTCGGACGCAGATTCACGCGTCTGAAGTAATGATTTCGGAAAAGTCCAAAGAGCAGGAGCAGGTGAAGCAGCAAATCAAGAAGTATGAGGACCTGGTTCAGTCGAGTCCCGTAGTCGAGCAGAAGTATAAGGAGCTTACTCGCGGCTATCAACAGGCACTCGATTCCTATAACGATCTGCAGAAAAAGCGAGATGACGCGCAGAGGGCATCAGACTTGGAGCGCCAGCAGGAGGGCGAGCAGTTTCGCGTGCTAGACCCCGCGAATCTGCCGGACAAGCCCAGTTTTCCGAATCGGCCTCTCTTCGCGCTCGGCGGACTGTGCGGAGGGCTGGCACTGGGACTGGGCCTAGCGTTCCTGGTCGAGATGCGCGACACATCGATGCGGACCGAGCGTGACGTGGAATTTGTGCTGCGGCTGCCAGTACTGGCTATGGTGCCCGACGTTGCGCCTGTGAAGGCGACGGCGTCGAGGCCGATGACCATTCCGCTAGATACCAAATCGGGACTCGGGTTAGGCACGGGAGCCTAGGGACACTATGTATCAACGATTTTTTGGGCTCAAAGAGAGCCCGTTCAACGTCAATCCGGATCCGCGCTATCTCTATTTGACGAGACAGATACAGGAAGCGCTCGCTGGGCTGACTTACGGAATTCAGAATCGCAAGGGATTTATCCTGCTGACCGGAGAAGTCGGGACGGGTAAGACGACGTTGCTGAATCGTCTGCTCGACTGGCTCCATGGGCAGCGGATGGCGACAGCATACATTTTTAACTCCCGGCTAGAAGTGGATCATCTGTTCGACTACATGATGGCGGACTTCGAGATACCCTGCGAATCGCGAGAGAAGAGTCAGGTTTTGCTGCGGCTGAACCAGTGGCTGCTGGAACGCTACCGAGCAGGCAAGACCGCGGTGCTGATCGTGGACGAGGCCCAGAATCTTGCACCAGAGGTGCTCGAAGAGATTCGTTTGTTGACGAACCTCGAGACCTCGACCGAAAAGCTGCTGCAAATCGTGCTAACCGGACAGCCCGAGCTTGAGGAAAAGCTGAAGATGCCTTCACTTCGGCAGCTTCGCCAGCGCATCACATTGCGTTGCCATACAGCTCCCTTGACGCTCGAAGAGACGTTCGGATATATCGCCGAGCGGTTGAGGATTGCGGGGGCGAGCGGCGAGCCGATATTTTCGAAGGAAGCCATCCAGACGGTGCACCTGTACTCGCACGGGATCCCGCGTGTGGTGAACCTGCTATGCGAACATTCCATGATCAACGCCTATGTGGACAGCCTGCGGCCGGTGCCTGCGCACATGGTGGAAGAGGTGGCGCGTGAGTTTCAGCTCGACGAAATCGCGCCAATCGCAAACCAAGGCTTGCCGTCTGTAGCACAGCAATCTGCAAATACGCAGGCGCTGCTTGAAAACCTGGATGAATTGCTTGGGCGTCTACGTCAGGTGAACGTCGTACCGTCGCGCGAAAGGAAATCATGAGTCGCATTCACGATGCGTTGAAAAAAGCGGAACAGGAGCGAAGCATCGCTCAATCGGCGGCCACGGAGGTGGTAGCGCCGGGGTCTGTGGAAGTCACGGAGAGCTGGCCGACGCGAGCCGCGGAAGTCACCATCGGGCCTGACTCGACTGCTTCCGTTGCGACACGGGGCGAGTATCTCCGATTTGACGATTTGCGTACCCTGTGCGCACATCCAACATGGCACCTCGACCCGAACGTAAATGTGTTTTTCAATCCGAATCTTAGCGTGCACGGCGCAGAACAGTTTCGCACGCTGCGCTCGCGCTTGTACCAACTGCGCGGGAGCCAGTCGCTAAAGACTTTGCTTGTGACGAGTGCGGTACCGGGGGAGGGGAAGACATTCGTTACGGCTAATCTGGCGCAAGCAATCGTCAGGCAGCCGGATCGCAGGGCGCTGATCATCGATGCCGATCTGCGATGTGCGCGGTTGCATCTGCCACTTGGTGCGCCGACGTCGCCGGGGCTGGCCGACTACCTCCGAGGCGAAGCGGACGAGATGGCCGTTATCCAGCATGGGCAGGAAGGAAATCTCTGTTTCATCGCCGGTGGGAATGAGGTTACCGATCCCAGCGAGTTGCTTTCGAACGGCAGGCTGAAGAAACTAATTGACCGGCTGGCTCCAGTGTTCGACTGGGTGATTCTGGATTCCCCCCCGTGCGTTCCCGTTGCGGACGCGAGCATCTTGGCAAATATGTGCGACGGCGTGCTTCTGGTCGTCCGGGCAGGTTCTACGCCTTCTCAGGTTGCAGAGCGCGCTCGCCAGGAGCTGCAGGGTAAGAACGTAGTCGGCGTGGTTCTCAACGCGGTCGATGAGTCCAGCATGCAAGGTTCCGCGTACTATCAGGCTTATGGATACGGCTACGGTGAGCACCGAAGCGCCCCGCCGTCCACCGCGGACTAGTTCCATCTGGATCTCGAAACCTCCCGACGGCCTTAGCTAAGCCAAGTTGGATTCGAGCAACCGGGACGACTCTGAATCGTTCCGCTTCTCATAATTCTTGTTTCGGCTGTTGAATCTCAGGTTCTCGTCTCAATTTGATACGAGACTATGTCCAATCCCTTGCATGTCGGGCTTGGTTCTGGTGTGCCAGGCGTTTCCCGGCTCTAGGTGAGACTCGTTGCTCGATGTCGAGCGAGCTCAAGTCATCTATAACAGATTAAAAACATTGCAGATAACAATCAGCAATGCGCTGGTCCCCCGCATCCGTCACTAGGAAACGCCTTATCATATCATGGCAACTGTTTTCACTCGCCTCCCTGGCAGTAGAGCGAAAATCGCCAGTGTCCGACTTCAAGCCCGATGTCATTCTCTAGTAAGAGACTTGTTTCTAGTGGTTTGGCTTCAACCACCGCTCCAGGCAACCGAATCAAGCGCTGTGGCAGGATGGCATCCAGGTTGCGACATGTGATGGTGCAATACGGCGGCTTTATGGCGGTAGCCTACACGGCGTGTCGGATTTGGAATCCTCGGCAGCCACGCGAAGGGAGTCACTGGTTCAAGATGGGACTCGAGGCTCAAAACGCCAAATGGTTCGCTTTGCAGGTGCGGACGCGTTGGGAGAGTTCGACGGCAGTGCTCCTATCCGGCAAGGGTTATCAGACATTACTTCCGACATATAAAGCCAAGAGGAGAATTAGGGGCCGAGTTAAGGAAGTGGAAGCGGCTCTGTTCCCTGGCTACGTTTTTTGCAACTTCGATGCCCTCAAGCGCCTGCCTGTGTTGGTTACACCCGGAGTAATTTCGGTCGTCGGCCAAGGGCGGACACCGATGCCTGTAGATGACGCCGAAATTGCGGCGATCCGAACGGTCGTTTCATGCGGGATGCCAGCCGAGCCGTGGCCTTACCTCGAAGTAGGCCAGCGTGTTCGAATCGAACAGGCTGCGCTGAACGGCCTTGAAGGGATTTTGGTTAATTTTAAGGGCAATCACCGGATTGTAGTTTCGGTGTCGCTTTTGCGGCGCTCAGTGGCGCTGGAAATCGACCGGTCGTGCGTGGCGCCAGCCGGTCCAGCGCCGAGCGAACTCCGCGACGCGCTAGCATCTCAGCCCTTACTGCAGGGAGTGATCGCCTAGATACAATCTGCTTGGAACGGAAGTAGAGGTTTGGGGCCTCAAGAGAAAATGGGAAACAGCCACATCAAGATGTTCTTCACCGACAGCCGGGCTCCACAAGCTCGCGCCCGGACAGTGCTGCCTCGCATTAGCTCCGAATCGATGGGAAGAGTGGGGATTCTGCCCGAAGACACATTCCACACGATGCTGACGTTGGAGCGCCGACGAGCGGAGCGGTCCGGAAATCCGTTTGTGCTGATGCTGCTCGACACGCATGCAGTTCCGAAGCAAGCGAACGGCCCGACGTTTATCGAAGACTTGAAGACGGTTGTTTGCGATGCTACACGCGAAACGGACCTGATTGGCTGGTATGAGGAAGGCTCAGTGCTGGCGGTGATTTTCACGGAAATCAACTTACAGGGTGAGAATCCCATTACTGAAGTACTGCACTCGAAGGTGATCTGCGCTCTTCGCGAGAAACTGGATCACCGGCTGGCGCCGAAATTGGTTATTACGGTTCATCTGTTTCCCGAGAATTGGGATCATCAGCAATCCGACCGCGAAGCCGACACGAAGCTCTACCCCGAACTTTCACGTCGCTCCGGGAAGCGGCGTCTTTCAATCGTGGCAAAGCGAGTGATTGATGTCGTCGGCAGCGCGTTGCTGCTGCTGATTCTTTCGCCGGTGCTAGCTGCGATCGCTGTGGCGATCAAGCTAACGTCGAAGGGCCCGGTAATCTTCGAGCAGGAGCGCCTGGGTCGATTCGGCAAGAAGTTCAAGTGCCTGAAGTTCCGCACGATGCTTACAAATAACGACCCGAAGATACATCGGGAATTCGTGCACCGCTTCATCGCGGGGAAGACGGGCGGTTCCGAGAAGAGCGAAGCTGTGGTCTACAAGATCACCGACGATCCTCGTATCACGGAAATCGGGAAGTTGCTGCGAAAGACCAGCCTAGACGAATTTCCGCAATTCTGGAACGTATTGCGCGGTGAAATGTCTTTGGTTGGACCGCGCCCGCCTGTGGCCTACGAATTCGAAGTTTACGAACCGTGGCACCGCCGCCGAGTTCTCGAGGTGAAACCCGGAGTAACGGGGTTGTGGCAGGTGAGCGGACGCAGCAGCATCTGCTTCGATGACATGGTCCGATTGGATCTCCGGTACTCTCAATCCTGGTCAATCTGGCTCGACCTGAAAATTTTGATCGCTACCCCACGAGCGGTGCTTACCAGCGAAGGTGCCTACTAAGTACCTTCCATTCCGCGAAGTCGCATGGGTTATTTCCTGAGGCTGGCTTTTACGGGGATAACAGCGTTCGAACGATCCCGGCCTGAAGGACTGAGGCAACTGCGGATGGCGAACGCCAGCAGTTGGGTCGCTTATTCCCAAAGTTGAGTGCGAAGACGTCCTGGAGCAAACTTCTCCGCAGACTGAAGAGGAAAAATGATTCGAGTCGGTGTGATCGGTTATGGTTATTGGGGCCCGAATATCGTCCGAAACTTGCACGGGTTGGACAACACGCGCGTCGAGATGGTGTGCGACCAGAGCACGCAGGCCCTAGGTAAGCTGCGGAAATCGTTCCCCGGCGTCGCGAGCTGCACGGATGCGAATGAAATTCTTTCGTCGCCCAACATCGATGCGGTCGCCGTAATCACGCCGGTGTGGACGCACTTCGAGCTGGCGAAGAAGGCGCTCGAGAACGGGAAGCACGTGTTCGTCGAGAAACCGTTCACATCGAATTCCCGGCAAGCGGAAGAGCTGATTGATCTGGCCGCGCGCAAGAACCTGAAGATTATGGTCGATCACACGTTCTTGTTCACGGGCGCAGTGAAGAAGATTCGCGAGCTGGTCGATAGCGGATCGCTCGGCGATCTCTATTACTACGATTCGTTGCGAGTGAACCTGGGACTTTTCCAGCACGACGTCAGTGTGATTTGGGACTTGGCGCCGCACGATCTGTCGATCATGGACCACATTATCAAAGGCGAGCCCGAAGCGGTGGTGGCCACGGGCGAGCGCCACCTGAACGGCGTGGAAGATGTCGCGTTCATGACGATCTACTTTCCGAACAATGTGATCGCGCACATCAACGTGAACTGGCTTTCGCCCGTGAAGATTCGCATGACGATGATCGGCGGGAAGAAAAAAATGCTGGTGTGGAATGACCTGGTTCGCGATGAAAAGATTCGCGTCTACGACAAAGGGGTCACGGTTACGTCGGGAGACGACATACAAAAACTGCTGGTGAGCTACCGCTCGGGCGACATGTGGGCGCCGCAGATTGAGGAACCCGAGGCGCTGCGAGTCGAGCTGGGCTATTTCGCGAAGTGCATCATGAACAACGAGACGCCGTTCAACGACGGTCTGGCTGGTTTGCGAGTGGTGCGCATGTTGGAAGCGGCGGAAGTTTCCATTCAGAAGAGAGGGGAATTGGTGCGCCTGTGAGCGAATTTCACTCGATCGCGCCATCCGTAAAGCTCGGAAAAGGCGTAAAGCTTTCACAATTCATCAACATGTACGGCTGTGAGATCGGCGACGAAACGAAGATCGGCGCGTTCGTCGAGATCCAGAAGAACTCAAGTGTCGGCCAGCGTTGCAAAATCTCGAGCCACACTTTTGTGTGTGAAGGTGTGACCATCGAGGACAACGTTTTCGTCGGCCACGGCGTGACGTTCGTGAACGATTCCTATCCGCGTGCTACGACTCCGGACGGCGGCTTGCAGACGGAAGCGGACTGGCACGTGGAAAAGACGCTGGTGAAGCGCGGGGCGTCGATCGGCTCCGGCGCGACGATCCTTGCGAATTTGACGATCGGTGAAAACGCGATCGTCGGCGCGGGCAGCGTGGTTACCCGCGACGTACCTCCCAATACGATTGTCGCCGGAAATCCGGCGAAGGTTTTGCGCTCAACACAAACTCCTCAAAAGGTGAACGGATGACACAGAACGCGAATATCCCGTTTGTTGATTTGGTTAGCCTGCACCGCGAACTTGAGACGGAACTCGTGGAGGTTTGCCGGAAAGCCATCCAGACGGCTGGCTTCATCGGCGGCCCCGAAGTCGCGGGCTTCGAACGCGAATTCGCCGAATTCTGCGGCGCGAAGCACTGCGTGGGTGTGAACAGCGGCACCGACGCGCTGCGGTTTGCGCTGACAGCGACCGGCGTGCAGCCTGGCGATATCGTGCTGAGCGTGTCCCATACGTTCATCGCTACGACCGAGGCTATTTCGCAAGCGGGCGCGCGCGCGGAGTTCATCGACATCGATCCGAAGACCTACAACATGGACCCGGCAAAGCTCCGCCGCTATCTGGAGACGAACTGCGTCCTGGACAAGGCGACCGGGAAGTATGTGCACAAGACGCTCGGAAAGCCGGTGACGGCGATTGTTCCCGTGCATCTTTACGGTCAGATGGCCGACATGGACGCGATCATGGAGATCGCCGAACGCTATAAGCTGATCGTGGTCGAAGACGCATGCCAGGCTCACGGCGCGGAATACTTCTCGAAGAAGCAAAACCGCTGGTTGAAGGCTGGATCGATTGGCCAGGCGGCGGGTTTCAGTTTCTATCCCGGCAAGAACCTAGGCGCGTGCGGTGAAGGCGGCGCGATTACAACGAATGATTCGGAAGTGGCACGGAAAGCGTCGATGATTCGCGATCACGGCCAGTCGAAGAAGTATTACCACGACGTCGAGGGTTACAACGGTCGGCTCGACTCCATGCAGGCCGGGATGCTGCGCGTCAAACTTAAGCACCTGGCGAAGTGGAACGAGTCGCGCCGCGCGAGTGCGCGTGTGTACGACGAGCTTTTCAAGTCGATGGGAGACGCGGTGGCGGCTCCGGTCGAAGCGGAAGGCTCGAAATCGGTGTATCACCTGTACGTCGTACGCACGCCGTTTCGCGAGGAACTTCAGAAGCATCTGGCCGAAGCCGGCGTCGGTACCGGAATTCACTACCCGATTCCCGTTCATATCCAGCAGGCTTATGCGTCGCTGGGATGGAAGAAGGGTGATCTTCCGGAGTCCGAGAAGGCCGCGGATCAGATCCTCTCGCTCCCGATGTTCGCCGGACTGACGAAAGAGCAGCAAAAGCGCGTGGCGGAAAGCATCGCTCAGTTCGCGATGTCGACGACTTCTCGCTAGACCGTCGGTTGCGCCGCAGCGGCGTTTCCCTCCAACGATCCAACCTTGGCTCGAGAATTTCTCTCCGGCGCAGGAACGTTCGCGAATCCGCTCCTGAGCAAAGCAGCCGCTCAGGAGCGAAGCGAATCCCGCACGAACATCGACGTCCAGCCCGATGTTCGTGCGTTGAATTCGCTCGCAGTTCGTTCCCTTGTTTCCTTGTACGACGAGCCATCGGGATTTTTTTCGGGCCGCGCGGTGCTAGTGGACAATCGACTTCAGCTCTCCCAAGCTTCGCGGAAGCATTCCGTCGTCGCCCTCTTGGGCTTGCACCGGCTGGTGGAATCGGGAGGATCCATTCCGTTCGATCTGGCGGCAATACGCGACGCGGTTCTGAGTGACAACAGCTGGGTCACGAATGCCGGCGAACTGGGATTGCTGACATGGTTTGCGGCTGTCTGTGCTCCCGATCAACTGGATCGCATTTTCAAGGAATTCGATTTCGAGAATTCGCTCAGCATCTATGCCGACGGCAGGCAGGGTCGCACAAACGGGCTTGCGTGGTTTCTCGCGGGGCTGGCCCACGCGAGGCTGGCGCGGCCGAATTCATCGTCACTCGTGGAAGACTTGGCGATTGACGCCTATCACTTGTTGATTGGTAATCAAGGCGACAACGGCATCTTCGGGCATGCTGCGCAGCCGGGATTTCCGCGAGAAGCTCTGTACGCGCGACTCGGGTCGTTCAGCGACCAGATTTACGCGATTTATGCTCTATCCGAGTTTGCACGGGCTTTCCAGGTCGAGGAGCCCCTTGAATCCGCGCTGAGTTGTGCGAACGCTGTTTGCGCGCTGCAAGGCGAGATGGGGCAATGGTGGTTTCTTTACGACAAGCGCACGACGAAGGTCGTGAATCCGTATCCTGTTTTTTCCGTGCACCAGGATGGGACGGCACCATGCGGATTGCTGGCACTGGAAGAAGCCACCGGGCGGAGTTTTCAGCGGGCGATTTTTAGAGGGTTGCCCTGGGTTTTCGGCGCCAATGAGCTAGGGGCTGATCTTCGGAATCTCGACAAGGGAGTTATTTGGCATTCGATCGGACCCGCCAAGAAGATCACTCGGTATTGGAAGGCGGTGCTCGGAATGTTGGAGTTATCGCCCAACCCACATGCCGAAGGTTTGGCCGTACGGTACGAATGCCGTCCGGATCATTTTGGCTGGCTGCTCTATGGACTCGGTAAATTCGGACTGCCGGAAACGGCAATGGCGGCGAAGGCGGGCTTGGCGAGTTAGGCATCAGGACAAGAATTCGAACGGATACTTTCCCTAGGAGGTCGGGCAGTGACGCAAGAAAACACAGTGATAGTCGCAGGACTCGGAGAGGTGGGCCGGCCGCTTCGCGAGCTCCTCGCCGATCACTACAAGGTCGTCGGAATTGACATTGCTCCGCCGACGGATCCGTTCGGGAAAGTCGACGTGTTGCACGTTTGCTATCCGTTTGAGATCAAGGATTTCATCGGGGAGACGGCGCGTTATATCGACCGTTACAAGCCTGCGCTGACCATCATTAACAGCACTGTGGCGGTTGGGACCACGCGCGGGGTGGTGGAGCGCACCGGAGCCGCCGTGGCGTTCAGTCCTGTACGAGGCAAGCACGTGCGGATGCTCCAGGAACTTCGCAGCTATACGAAATTCGTCGGAGCGATCGATCCGGAGATCGGCCGCCGCGCCGCGGAGCACTTCGCTGGAGCGGGTCTGAATACCAAGGTTCTCGGTACGCCCGAAGCAGCAGAACTCGCGAAGCTGACTGAGACGACCTTTTTCGGAGTACTGATCGCGTGGGCACAGGAACTCGAACGGTACTGCGATCAATCCGGAGCGTCGTACGACGATATCGTTTCGTTCTACGAAGAAATCAAGTTCTTCCCGCAGACGAAATACTTTCCAGGCGTCATCGGCGGACACTGCGTGATGCCTAATATCGAGATTCTTCGCAGGTTCGACGATTCGCAGTTGCTGAGAATGGTTCAGGCATCGAATCGCGCGAAGATCGAACGTGAAGAAATGAAAAAGGCCAGTGGTCAAAAGGCTGATGTCACGGGTTCGCGCCGTTAGGCGCCGAGCGCCCGAACGAAACACGAGACAGCCAAAACGTTGAGAATGAGCGCATCGGTCAGTCAAACTCCGGTCGAATCCCCGGTCAAGGGACACTCGCTGGCGTCCACGGACAGTAAGCGGTTTGCGGGCAAGACGGTCGGGATGGTCACGTTTTCCGGCTATCCCGACGATCCGCGGCCGCGACGGGCCGTGGATGCGCTGCGATCTGAAGACGCGAGAGTCGAACTGGTGTGTCTCGCGGAGAATGGCGCTCCGAAGCGTGAGTCGCTCGATGGATTGGAGATTTTTCGCGTTCCGCTCAAGCGCCGACGGAAAGGGAAATTCGAATACGCGTATCAGTACTCCGCTTTTATTTCGATATCTGCTGCGATTTTTGCCTGGAGATCTTTGGCGCGCCGGTACGACCTGATTTACGTACACAACATGCCGGACATTCTGGTCCTGAGCGCAATGTTTCCGAAGGCTCTCGGCACAAAGGTTGTACTCGACCTGCACGACCCGATGCCCGAGCTCATGATGACGATATTTGGTCTCGATGGTGCGAGCCGAAGCGTCCGGATCATCCGCAAGCTCGAGACGTGGAGCATCGCGCGCGCCGATTCGATCCTCACAGTTAATCTGGCCATGAAGAATCTAATCAGCTCGCGAAGCTGCCGGCCCGAAAAAATCGGCGTGGTGATGAACTCGCCAGACACCAGGATTTTTCCACTGTGTAGCCCTGCACCGGAATCGGGCTTGGCTCGGCCGCGCGGCAAGAAATTCGTGATCATGTACCACGGCTCCATCGTGGAGCGGAACGGGTTGGACGTGGCAGTCGAGGCGGTCGCGCGCATTCGAGAATCGATTCCCGACGTGGAATTGCGAATTTTCGGCCCGAACACGTCGTTTCTGGAACGCGTGATGCAGGACGTGCGATCGAGAGATCTCGACGGCTGCGTTCGCTATCTCGGTCCACGGTCATTGGAAGGTTTGGTTCCCGAAATTCAGAGCTGCGACATCGGAGTGATACCCAATCAGCGAAATACGTTCACGGATATCAACACACCTACACGGATATTCGAGTATTTGGCGATTGGGAAACCTGTGATCGCACCGTCGACACAAGGGATCCTGGACTACTTCGATCTGAAGTCTTTGCTCTTCTTTGAACCGGGGAACGCAGCCGATCTGGCGCGCCAGATAGAGCACGCATACTTACATCCCGGTGAGACGCTGGAAACCGCTGAGCGCGGGCAACAAGTCTATATGGCGCATCAATGGGAACGGGAGCGGGAAACGCTGCTCGGCCGATTGGACGATACAATCCATTCCCGAATCCTATGAAGAAAATCGCACTGGTAACAGGCGCGGAGGGCTTCATTGGATCTCACATGGCCCGATATCTCGGCGAGCGAGGTTGGAGCGTAGTCGGTACTTACCTGCTCAATAGATCTGCACCACTCAAACAAACCGCAAATTGTCGCTTCGAGCACTGCGATCTGAGGAACGGCCAGCGCGTTGCGCAACTCGTCGGCGACTTTCGGCCGACCCACATTTTTCACTTGGGAGCGCAGAGCCTCCCGACGCTGTCCTGGTCGGACCCGGTAACGACGTTCGAGTCCAACATTATGGGCTCGTTGCATTTGTTCGAAGCGGTGCGCCGCACGAAGCGTCGGCCCGTTATCGTGTCGGCTTGTTCGAGCGCTGAGTACGGCCATGTGCCGGCTTCGGCGATACCCGTTGTGGAAGCTCAGCCGCTGCACCCACTGCATCCGTACGGCATCAGCAAGGTTGCTCTGGATCTCTTGGCGCGCGAATACTTTTTGGACTATGGGATTCCCGCCGTGAACATCCGGCTTTTCAACACCACCGGACCGGGAAAAATGAATGATGCCCCGTCGGATTTCGTGAGGCAACTGGCGCAAATCAAGAAGGGCCAGCAATCCGCCGTGATTGAGGTAGGGAATCTGAAGCCTTTCCGCGCGTTTCTAGACGTGCGGGACACGGTGCGCGGTTTCTATCTGGCGGGCACTAAAGGCAAACACGGAGAAGCTTATAATTTGTGCGCCACGCGGACATATCGGATGTCCGAGATTCTGCAAAAAGCAATCCGTTTGGCCGGCGTGAAGCCGACGATCCAACCCGTGGCACGCCTCATGCGCCCGTCGGACGAGCGTATTATCTTCGGCAGCACGCGAAAAATTCGCAAGGATACGGGTTGGAAGCCGCTGCATACCGTCGAGCAAACCCTCGGATCGATGCTGGAGTATTGGGACAGCGCGAAGTGACGGCGGAATCCAAAGCCGTTGATGCTCCAGAAAAGGTTCCTGCCATTTTGCTGGTTGGCGGACTGGGAACGCGGTTGCAGTCCGTGCTTCCTTCGACCGCCAAACCGATGGCACGCGTGGGAAAAGCACCGTTTCTCGAGTTCCTGGTGATGCAGTTGCGGTCGCAGGGCATTCGTCGTTTGATCATGTGCACCGGCCATCTGGCCGAGCAAGTAGAAGCTGAATTCGGTGACGGGCACCAACTGGACGTCTCGATCGTCTATTCGAAGGAATCCCAGCCACTGGGAACTGCGGGCGCCGTAAAATTGGCGGAACACCATCTGGGACATGCTTCCGATTTCCTGGTGATGAACGGAGATTCATTTCTGGAACTGAACATCGGCAAGCTTCTGCGCTTTCATCGCGAGCGCAAAGGGCTGATGACGATGGCGCTTTGCAGAGCTTCGGACGCCGCCCGATATGGATCGGTTGATACCGATTCCCAAAATCGCGTGACGGGCTTTCGAGAGAAAACAGGAGTTTCCGCGCCCGGTGTGATCAACGGCGGCGTGTACGTGTTCAAGCGAGAAGTGCCGGACTCGATTCCCGACGGGCCCGCGAGCCTGGAACGCGAAGTGTTTCCCAAGCTGCTTGCGCGTGGAATTTACGCGCTGGAACAACCCGGAATGTTCATCGATATCGGAACTCCAGAAGACTATGCGCGAGCGCAGAATTTATCGCAGAGCCTGAATCTGGCCGCCAGAGCTGACGACCGGCGCAGCGCGATTGTGAGCGAGTAGGTTTCGTCCTTGATCAAAGCCGCGTTCCTGGATCGAGACGGAGTAATTAATCGGAATGCCCCGGAAGGGGACTACATCCTGCGATGGGAGGACGTTGCAATTCTCCCTGGCACGATCGAGGGTATCTCCAAATTGCGTCAGGCCGGTTTCTCGGTGATCGTCGTGACGAACCAGCGCTGTATTGCAAAAGGGCTCATCACGACCGCTGAACTTGAGAAATTGCACGAGCGAATGACCGAATATCTGGCGGCGGCCGGCGCCCCCATCGATGCGATTTACTACTGCCCGCATGAACTCGGGCAGTCCTGCAAGTGCCGCAAGCCTTCGCCGGGGATGCTGCTGGAAGCGGCGAAATCGCGTGGCATCAATTTGGCTGGGTCATGGATGATCGGCGATTCGGATATTGATGTTGTGGCGGGCAAACGAGCTGGATGCAAGACGGTTCGTCTGGCGCCGGTCGACGGAAGCAAGAAGACGATCGACATTAGAGCTGATCTCGACGCGCCGTCGTTGCTCGACGCGGCCAGCGAAATCCTGCGGCTCGAAGGAATTTCCGCAGATTCTTTTGTGCCAAAACCAGCTGTCCGTTAACCGAAGTCATCCGGCCTCAGACAAGGAAAAGACTCGAATGATCATCACCCGCACCCCGCTCCGCATTTCCTTCTTCGGCGGCGGAACGGATTATCCAGTCTGGTATCGCGAGTTTGGCGGCGCGGTGCTTTCGACCGCGATCGACAAGTGCTGCTACATAACGTGCCGGCGTCTGCCTCCGTTCTTCGAGTATCACAGCCGGCTTTCGTACTCGCGAATCGAGAACGTCGACGACAATAGCAAGATCGAACACCCGTCCGCGCGCGGATGCCTCCAGTTCATGGGGGTTGATGAAGGTGTTGAGCTGCACCACGTTGCGGACCTGCCAGCTCGCACGGGCCTCGGGACTAGCTCGGCATTCACAGTCGGGCTCTTGCTGAGTCTTTATGCACTGAAGGGACAGATGCGAGATAAGCACTCTCTGGCCACCGACGCCATTCACGTGGAACAGAATGTTGTGGGAGAAGCTGTCGGGTCGCAAGATCAAGTGAGCGCTGCATATGGCGGATTCAATCGTATCAATTTCGGCCAGGACGGCAGCATCGAGGTGCGGCAGATGCTGTGCTCGCAGGAAAGGCTGGCACTTTTGCAGCAGCACTGCGCTCTTTTCTTCACCGGATTTTCGCGGACTGCATCGGAAATTGCCAAAGAACAAATCCGGCTAACTCCACATCGCAAGCGCGAACTCGAAACGATGCATCAAATGGTCAACGAAGCGGAATCGATCGTCTCGAACCCAAGTCGCTCGATCCAGGACTTCGGCCGCCTGATGCACGAAAGCTGGCAGGTCAAGCGCACGCTTACCGGAAATATCAGCAACTCGAGCCTCGACGAAATTTACGAAGCAGGCAGGAGCGCGGGCGCCCTGGGAGGCAAACTCCTGGGAGCCGGCGGGGGCGGATTCATGCTGTTTTTCGTCCCTCCCGAAAGGCGCAAGGAACTACGGTCGCGGCTGAAGAACCTACTTTGCGTGCCATTTGGATTCTCGAACCGGGGCAGCCACGTCGTTGTCTACGAGCCGGAAGAGGTTTACGACAAGGCGCTAACGGCGGAGCGATCCGAGGTGTATGCGCAGCAAACGCCTCGCAACGGCGGCTAGTCTTCGTGCTGATTCCCGCGCCAAACTCTTAATCCATGGAAAGCGCCTCTCACTTGAATCAATTGCCGTACGTCTTGGTCACGCCTGCCCGTAACGAAGAGGCGTTCATCGAGAAAACGATCGTCTCGGTCATCAATTCACGACTGGTGCCATTGAAGTGGGTGATCGTCGATGACGCATCCACGGACAAGACTCCGGAGATCATTCAGCGATATGCGGTGGACCATCCCTGGATTGAGATGGTCCAGATGCCGCCACGCCGCGACCGGAGCTTTGCGGCAAAAGTGCATTCATTCAACGCGGGTTATGAACGGCTGAAGGGCTTGGAATATGAGGTCATCGGCAACCTGGATTCCGACGTATCGTTTGATGCCGACTTTCTTGGTTTCCTGATTCAAAAATTTGAGGAAGACCCTTCGCTCGGGGTGGCTGGCACGGTTTTCAAAGAAGAGGGATATAGTTCGGACAAAGACAGCTTCGAAGGTCAGACCCACGTGTCCGGCCAGGTTCAGCTGTTCCGCAGGAAGTGTTTCGAAGAAATTGGCGGGTACATTCCTCACCGCGCCGGGGGCATTGACTGGATGGCAGTCACCACCGCGCGCATGAAGGGCTGGAAGACGCGCTCATTTCGAGAGACGTTTTTCTTCCATCATCGGCATCTGGGTACGGCCGGGCGCGGGGTACATGCGGCGATTTTCTCCTACGGCGAGAAGGATTACTACCTGGGAAACCATCCGATTTGGGAGTTTTTTCGAGTCGCCTATCAGATCACCAAGCGTCCGTATCTGACTGCCGGCATGGCGCTCGGAATGGGCTATTGCTGGGCTTTCGTGACGCGAACGCCGCGGCCGGTATCGCGAGAGCTCATGGCGTTCCATCGGCGCGAAGAGATGACGAAACTGAAGGCAATTCTCAAATCGTTGGTGAAGTCGGGACGCGTGGATAACTTCAGCGTCATGCAAAGCTAGCTTCACTTGCCCGCGAGTCAGATACACATGAAAGACACATTCGCCGAAAAAATTTATACTGCGCTCGACCGCTTCACGAACTGGCTAGCAGGTTATGGCGAAGTGTCGTACGACCATCAGAGCTTTTACGCAAGCACAGTGGGTCGGCGTGCGAAGGCACTCTATTACAGTCGACCGCTGGTTGGCACCCTCGCCGTCGCGCCGATGGTTTTATCCGAAGCGTTATTCCCTTCGGCGCGTACATTCTTTTGGAAGCCACAGCGCTTTCCAATTGCGGACGCGCATTACGCGATGGGCTTCGCGTTATTGGCAGGAATCGATGGGAGCGAGAAACACCACCAGCGAGCCATACATTTCCTGGAAGTGCTTAAGGAAACTCGCTGTCCGAACCAAACTGAATATTGTTGGGGATATCCATTCGATTGGGAGACCCGTAACGGCACTTTTCGCGGTGCCACACCTCTGATCACTACCGAGCCCTATGCATACGAGGCGTTTTCGCAGGTCTACGCGCTTGACAAGGATCCGCAATGGCTTCCGATCATGCGGTCGATCGCCAGGCACGCATTCGAGAGTTACCGTGACATGGAGGTCGGCCCCGACGCGGCAAGCTGTGGTTATACGCCGTCTCCCCATGATCCATGCGGCGTCGTGAATGCAAGCGCATACCGCGCATTTCTGTTGACCAAGGCAGGAATCGAGCTAAATGAACCGAAGTATTTGGAAGTGGCAAGGCGAAATGTGAACTTCGTACTTGGCTGCCAGAATAGCGACGGCTCCTGGTTTTACTCGACGGATGGCGAACGGGATTTCGTAGATCACTTTCACACCTGTTTCGTGATGAAGGCTCTAGCGAAAATCGAGCGGTTGACTGGGAATTCGGGGTGCAGAGAAGCGATCGAACGAGGCGTGAGCTACTACGTCAAGAACTTGTTCGATTCGGACCATCTTCCCAAACCATTTTCCAAACGGCCGCGGCTAACAGTTTATCGCAACGAGTTGTACGATTGCGCCGAGTGCATCAATCTGGGAACTTTGCTGCATGGCCGATTCAATGAATTAGACGACCTCGTTGCCGGCGTAGTGAACGATATTCTGGTGCGATGGCAAAAAGCAGATGGATCGTTTCGGGCGCGCAGGCTCATGGTTGGCTGGGACAACGTTCCGATGCATCGCTGGGCACAGTCGCAGATGTTCCGCAGTCTTTGTTTTTTCCTATCGCGACGACTAAGTAAAGGCGAGGAAAATGCGGCTCTCGGCGTATTGAATTCGGTGGTCTAGAAGACTCGGGAGCAGAAACTTCCCATGTGCGGAATCTGCGGACAATTTAATTTCGAGCGGCAGGAGCCGGTTCAACGCCGGGTCATTGAAGCCATGACTCGGAGCATTACCCATCGAGGACCGGACGACGAGGGGTACTTTACTGCGGGCCCCCTGGGATTCGGTTTTCGGCGACTCTCTATCATCGATCTTTCGGGTGGGCATCAGCCGATGTCCGATCAGGAAGAGTCCGTGTGGGTGGTCTTCAACGGTGAAATCTATAATTTTCACCAGCTCAAACGCGAACTCGAGTCTTTTGGCCACGTGTTTCGCACGAAGTCCGATACGGAAGTTATTATCCATGGCTACAAGCAGTGGGGTGACGAAGTTCTGAACCGCTTGAACGGGATGTTTGGTTTGGCCATCTGGGACGTTCGGAAAAAACGTTTGGTGGTCGCAAGAGATCCCTTCGGAATCAAGCTGATCTATTGGAGGGTGCACAGTGGCCGCTTGTATTTCGGTTCGGAGATGCGCCCGGTTCGAGCGGCCATGGAGGAAAAGGCGGAAATCGATCCGACTTCGTTGAATCTGTTCCTTCGCAACCGCTTTACACCCTCGCCTTACACGATTCTGAAGGGCGTTTACAAACTCGCGCCGGGAACCAAGATCACCGTTCAGGATGGCGCATTTGAAGTAAGCCGATGGTATCGCTTCAAGCCTGTGCCATTTTCACCTGCGAAGTCCCCCAGAGAAGCTCAAGAAGAGCTGTTGGAGATCTATAAGTCTGCTGTTAAACGTCAGTTGATTAGTGACGTGCCAGTCGGACTTCTGTTGAGCGGCGGGCTAGATTCCGGGTTGTTACTCGCGCTCATGAATCTGAACGGGACCTCTTGGCCGACATATACGGTGGGCTATGGTTCCACTTATGCCGACGATGAGTTGGCGGACGCTGCGGAAACTGCCCGAATCCTCGGCGCCAAGCACAGCAGTATCACGATTACGAAATCGATTTTCGAAGAAGCGCTACCGAAAATCGTGAAGTCGTTGGAAGAACCGATCGCGGCTTCTTCGATCGTGCCGATGTACTTCGTCTGCCAACGAGCGCGGCAGGATGTGAAAGTCGCCCTGGTAGGCCAGGGGCCGGACGAGCTATTTGGCGGTTACAAGCGTCACTTGGGAGTTCGTTACGGTGGCCTGTGGGCTGAATTGCCAGGATGGGTCCGGACGCCGATCTCGTCGGCTGTCTCGGCTCTACCTCGAAACGAAATGCTGAAGCGCGGCGTACAGTCGTTGGGTACAACGGACCGCATGCGCCGGTATCAAAATGTTTTCTCGCTCCTACCCGGTCCACAGGTCGACGAACTATTCCAGGATGGCTTGCTGCCGCCCAATGCGGGGGACAGCATATTGGGGTGCTGGGAGGATATGGCCGAATTAATGACCGAGACGGATGAGCTCGGGGGACTGCAATTTATCGAGATGCGTTCCACGCTTCCCGACGAGCTTCTCATGTACGCAGACAAGCTTTCGATGGCGCACGGTCTCGAGCTACGAGTTCCGTACGTAGACAAAGAAATCGTCGAGTACGTCGAGAGATTACCGGCGAACCTGAAGGTGCGGCATGGATCCAGGAAATGGCTGCATCGCCAAGTGTGCCGGACCTATCTTCCGGAGACGATTCTTAGGCGACCAAAGCGGGGCTTCGGCGTGAACGTTGTCGACGAGTGGTTCCGTGGCTCGATCGACGGCAAGATGGCGGAGACGCTGCAAGACAGCGACTCCAAGATTTTCCAGTATCTTTCGCCAGGTCCGGTTCGCGAGCTATTTGAGCAGCATTCGTCCGGCCGTCAGGACAATCACAAGATTCTGTTTAGCCTCGTACTGTTCGAGGAATGGCTGCGGGTTCACGAAGATCCTGTTGCCATAGCGAGTTGAGCCGGAAATGATCGGTGTTATCGCCAATTCCCGAGACCGCGACGTCGTTTGCGAGTTCTTTGAGCTGTTCAAGACGCCGTGGGAGTTTTATCGCCGCGATCAGAACTATGACGTGGTGCTATGTACCGAAGACACGAACGTAGATGACTCAGGGAAGCTCGTGATCATCTACAACAGCCGAAAGACGCGCTATGACGTCCGACAGCCGGCGGGCGCCGGCAGACTGGATCAGGAAAAGTGCTTTCTTACGTATCGTGAGAACCGACTTCCGATCTACGGAGATCTGATTACTTTCTCGGGACAAGGGAGCGCGCTGCTGTCCGACGAAAAGTCTAACGAGTGCGCGGCGTACGTAAGTTCGTCCGGAAATGGAAACATCGTGCGGGTCGGATATGATCTTTTCAGCGAAATTCGCAGTCTCCTCACGACCGGCCAGCCAAAGGAAAATGCAAGTATCCCAGCTCTGGATCTGCATATTGAGTTTCTGCGGAACGTGATAACGGGTCGCGGTATCTCTCTCATAGAGATTCCGCCTGTTCCTGAGGGCTACAAATTCATCGCCTGCTTGACTCACGATGTGGACCACCCCCTAATTCGTGCGCACAAGCTGGACCACACGGTCATCGGGTTTCTGCTGCGGGCGACCCTAGGTTCGTTGATCGACAGCGTGCTGGGGAGGATGTCGTTTCGAGATGCGGCGAGCAATTGGTGGGCGGCTGTTAAGCTTCCGTTCGTTCACCTGGGGCTTGCAAAGGATTTCTGGCGCGACTTTGACGACCGCTACCTCGAACTCGAAAACGGAATTCCTTCGACCTATTTTCTGATCCCCCGTAAGAACTATTCTGGAAAGCGTACAGACGCTCGTGCATCGGTCTTACGCGCGTCCCGCTACGAAGCCAGGGAATTGGCTAGTTCGATCAGTAAACTGCAAGCTGCAGGTTGCGAAGTGGGGCTTCACGGAATCGACGCGTGGGTCGACAGTGCGAGCGGGCGCGCGGAATTGGACGAAATTCGCAGATTGACCGGATCGGCCGAAATCGGCGTCCGCATGCATTGGCTCTATTTCGACGAGAAGTCCCCGGAGGTGCTGGAATGCGCCGGAGCCAATTACGATTCAACCAGCGGCTACAACGTGACAGTTGGTTACCGTGCCGGGACCACGCAAGTGTTCAAGCCTCTCAATGCGGAGAAACTGCTTGAGTTGCCGCTGAATGGAATGGATACGGCACTTTTCTATTTGAGTTATCTGGGCTTGTCGCCGAAGAAAGCAAGCACTCGCCTGCGCCAAATGGCCGACAACGCCGTTCATTTCGGCGGCGCGCTGACAATCAACTGGCACGATCGGAGCGTCGCCCCAGAACGGCTGTGGGGCGGTTGTTATGCTGAGTTAATTCAAGATCTCAGGAAACGGGGCGCGTGGTTTACAACAGCCAGCCAGGCGACAGCGTGGTTTAGAAAACGTAGGCTCGCAACGTTTGAAAATCGATCTGACAGTTCGCGTCCCGTTGGAGTCAAAGTCAAACTCGCAACCCACGAAATCCTGCCGCGTCTGCGTCTCCGAGTTCACCATCCAACGGACAGTGGAGCGAGAACTTCAAACGATCATGCGGATTTTGATGTCGAAGAGAATCTGGCGATCAGCGCCTCCTATTAGTACGCTATTGATCGTCAGCTTCTAAGCGAAACAACGAAATGTCTCCTCAAATAGCATTGGATCTGTGGATCGTCCTCATCCTGGCACTGCTGTGGTTTGACCCCGCTAAGGAATCGGAGAATTTGTTCTCTCAATGGGTGCCGCTGATATGGATCATGATTGTCGCGTCGCGGCTGCCCTCGCAATGGCTACAACAAACGCCGGCGGGATCAGCGGGCCAGGTTCTTGAGGAAGGAAACTCGTTGGATCGGACCGTTTACATCATTCTCATGGTGTTGGCGATTGGCATTCTGCTCTCTCGATCTTTCAAATGGGGCGATTTCTTATTACGTAATCCGGTACTGACTTTGTTCGTGCTCTATACGCTGATGAGCGTGTTTTGGTCTGATTTCCCTCTGATAACATTCAAACGTTGGGCTCGCGATCTCGGTAATTATCTGATGCTGCTGGTGGTTCTATCGGATCCGCATCCGCTAAACGCGATTGGAACTCTGCTGCGACGCACGTCGTACATTCTGCTTTCCCTCTCAGTTGTGTTCGTAAAGTACTTTCCCATGCTTGGCAAAACGTTTGACGAATGGAGCGGACGTGGCTTGTACGTAGGCGTGTCGACGAGCAAGAATATGCTCGGCGTACTGTGCCTCATCAGTGGATTGTATTTGTTTTGGGACTGTGTGAGGCGATGGCCCGGACGCAAGGATCGCCGGACGAGGCGAATCTTATTTATGAATGTCGTGTTCGCAGGTATGACGCTCTGGCTATTGAATCTCGCAGACAGCGCGACCTCTCGTGTTTGTCTACTATTAGGTTGCCTAGTCATTCTGGCTGCCCATAGCAAATTCTTTATCCGTCATTCCACTTTCTTGAAAGTACTGATTCCGACGATGTTTTTCCTGTATGTCATTCTAGCCGTTGGGTTCGATCTTAGCGGAAAGCTGGCCAGCCAAGTCGGGCGCGACCCAACGCTCACGGGGAGGACCAATATTTGGAACGCGGTTCTAAGCACCCACACGAATCCGCTGATAGGAACGGGTTATGAAACCTTTTGGCTCGGTCCGCGGCTGCAACAGGTTTGGTCGATGGCTGGAAACGGACTTAACGAGGCACATAACGGATATCTTGAGGTCTATCTTAATCTCGGATTCGTCGGACTTTTTCTTGTGGTCGCATTCTTGATTTCAAGCTATCGCACGGTCTGCAAGCGGGACCTCGCTTCTCCGCTCACTTCCCTGAGCTTGGCTCTGTGTGCGATTACGCCGTTTTATAACGTCACGGAAGCTGCTTTCAAAGGATCCCTGATTTTCATTATTTTCATGCTTGGAACGATTGTCGTTGTGCCGCGTGTGCGGAGCGTCTCGACGGCCGACCGATTGTCTTATGAAGAGCCCGCACGCAAGACACGCGAGGTGGCTACCATATGACCAAAGAGTCAGAGATGGTGGCAACATTGGAAGAACCTGCCCGCAACGTTCCAGAATTCATACGCAGGAACGGCGTCCTTGCGAGGGATACGAAAAGTTCGTTCGTCTATTTTCTTTTGGCTGTGTTCGGATTTTCTTTCTGGTTTTTTATGGCTGTGCCGTTAGCAAGTCACAGGGAAACATATTCGTGGCTTGCCGGATTCAAAACGCAAACATTAGCACATCAGCTTGCTTACGGTTTGTCTTCGACCTATCGGCCGCTCGCACAAGTAGTCACCTGGAGTGGTTTTGCCATACTGAATCCGAACGTGTTTCCGACCAGCGTCGTCCGTCAATCTCTGCTGCAAGTGGGCGTCTACGCGCTGTTTGTCCTTGCTTGGTGGCTCATTTATACGGCGTCGACGGAGCGGCGTCTTTTCGCAGTGATCGCTTGTATTACTGGCGGTGTTTTTTTCTCTGGCTACATTCATTTATTCCATCTCTATGGAATGTTTTATGTTCCGGTGATATTGATGCTTGGCGCTTTGCTCCGTGTTCGCGCTGCGGACGGATTCCATCGGCGGCAGGAAGCGTGGTTCGCCGTTGCAGCGCTGGTGCTCGTGTTGTGGCATCCGTTCGCAACCGCGTTATTCCTGGGATTCTATTTCGGCTTCTATCTCGATAGCTTTCGGACGCGCAGCCTGTCCCAGCATGTACAGGCGATTGCAATCCTGCTGACATGCACGATGGCAATCGGCTTTTTCGTCGTGCTGTATCCGCGCGCCAGGATGCCCTTGGACACAAAACTCTTCGGATTTCTTGTCAGCTACGAGACGAACGAAGTGAATCGAATTGCGTCAGCGGTGGCGTTTGTGATGACTCAGCTGGCCATCGTCAGTATGCGAGTCTCGCGGGCTTTCAAGCTGGCGGCTATAGTTGTTATGGCGCTGCTCGGCGCCCTGTTGCTGATGAAGAGCCTGCCTGTCTTGTTCCTTTGGATCGGCGTGGGGTTGTTTAAGGTATTTCGTTTGCGTCAATGGAGTCTGTTCTTTTTGATGCTAACTGCTACATTACTACCCTTGGGTGGAGGCATTGGCACTCCGATGTACGCGCTGTTTGCGATTATTTTGGCAGCATATGCAACGGTTTTGGGTTGGGAGCAAGCTGAAAACGCCCTTTTATTTCTCAAGCCTCGATACGTAATGGGAGTTATTGCGGCGGGTGCAGCCGTCCTATTGATGATTCGTGCAGATATTCAAGTGCCGGTACTCACCAAGTTGGCAAGCCCGCTGCTTGCGGAGCGTGAGAGAACGTATCAGTTGGAAAACGCGCTCGCGTGGTTGCACAACTCCGACTATTGCGGGTATCAGGTTGGTTTCGTCACCAATGCGGGCAGTCCTGTCGATGACGTGGAGAGCGCGATGAATAGGTGGGGCCGTCCGCCCTCGGCCCTCGACGATGTGCAGCTTTACTGGAACTCTGTTTTGCGGTGTAGCCGGAACGTCTATCCAGTTGACGGCTCACCGACAGCGACTGTGACGTTCGGAGGAGCGGAGGTGCCCGGTTCGAGGTTTGTATATAGAGTCAAGGGCAAATACGCCGGCGATGCGGCGGTTTGGGTCGCCGACGCCCCAAACCGAGATTAGCCGATTCGCGTTTGGAGCATGCTCGCGCACGCCTAGAGTAGCGTGGTCGTCTCGCTCGAACGACCGCTTCGACGAGAAAGGTCGCATTTCTTGGAAATCAAAGGCAAACAAGTCCGGATTGAAGGCAAGCTGATTCGGGTAGCGGCTCTCGTCGCCGAGGGCTACCAATTTCTGGACGATCCTGAGGAAGGTGTCAATTTCCTTCGTGGGTCCGGGGAGCGAGTGGACGTTTATACGTTCATTCAAGAGCTCTCAGATCCGGAGCCAAAATACAAATATCCCAT
Organism: uncultured Acidobacteriota bacterium; assembly: GCA_963800535.1. Lineage (GTDB taxonomy): Bacteria > Acidobacteriota > Terriglobia > Acidiferrales > UBA7541 > Palsa-295. Next base: position 240,747 of record CAWDBK010000009.1, on the reverse strand, counting down.
GGAATGGGACAATCTGGCGGTTCTCCCCATCACGACTTTCGATGACTGGATGAAGAATCAGATTGATTTCAAGGTCCGAAACAAGATTCGCAAGGCTTCTAAAAAGGGCGTGATTATCCGAGAAATCCCTTTCGACGAGAACCTTATCACAGGAATTTCTGCCATCTATAACGAGTCGCCAGTCCGGCAGGGCAGAAAATTCTGGCATTACGGGGAGGATCTAGAGAGTCTGCGCAGGTCAAAGGCAGAATTCTTGGACCGTAGTACATTCATTGGCGCATTCTTTGAAGACCGATTGATCGGCTTCATCAAGCTAACGACCAACGAAGACGGAACCCAAGCCGGCCTAATCAACATCGTGTCAATGCTCAAGCATCGCGACAAAGCACCCACAAACGCGCTGCTCGCACGGGCCGTGCAAATCTGCGCCGAACGCGGAATCCCAAACCTTTGGTACGCCAACTTCTCCTACGGAAACAAAAAGGAAGACAGCCTGGCTGAATTCAAGCGAAACAATGGATTCCGGAAAATTGATGTGCCCCGATATTACGTTCCTCTGACGATTGCGGGCCGAATCGCTATACGCCTGGGGCTTCATCATGGGTTGAGCAGCTTGGTTCCAGAATCAGCCGCAGCGGCGTTCCGCAAAATGCGGAAGCAGTGGTATAAACGAAGGGTCCCCTCGCAAGAGACCGCGGGGCACAAGGAAGTGCAGGAATCTTCGCCGCAAAGTTAGCCACCGATAATCCCTGATCGCCAAGTTCTGGAAGCAAACAAAAAGATATGCCTGGAATCGTCGGACTTATTACACGCATGCCACGTGAACAAGCGCTGCGCGAGCTTTCGCGGATGGTGGGTGTGCTCTGTCACGAAGAATTCTACGTTTCAGGCACCTGGTCGGAAGAATCGCTCGGCGTATATTTCGGCTGGGTGGCGGCGAAAGGATCGTTCTCCGAGGACATGCCGCTCCGAAACGAGCGGGGGGACGTGGTCCTGGCCTTCGGGGGTGAGGAATTTCCGGAGCCAGGCGCTGTTCGAAGACTTAGGGAGCGGGGACACGAGGCGGATGTGCGTGGCTCCTCCTATCTCGTCCATCTGTACGAAGAAGATCCTTCGTTTATCACAAGATTAAACGGAAGATTCCACGGTTTACTCGTTGACCGAAGCCGGCGGACGGCGATGCTCTTCAACGACCGGTTCGGGATGCAGCGCGTCTACTTTCACGAGTCGAAGGACGCGTTCTATTTTGCCCCTGAAGCCAAGGCTATTCTGGCGGTCCGGCCGGAACTCAGAAAGCTGAACTGCCGGTCGCTCGGCGAACTCATTTCTTGCGGCGCCGTGATGGAACACCGGTCGCTCTTCCAAGGCATCGACCTTTTGCCGCCTGGCTCGGCGTGGACATTTCGCAACGGAGCGTTCGAGGCCCGGAGCAGCTATTTCAGTCCACGCGACTGGGAGGAGCAAGAAACTCTCAATTCAGAGTCATACTTTCGGGAACTCAGGAATGTTTTCGCACAGAATCTACCGCGGTATTTCGAAAGCCGCGAACCGGTAGCTATGTCTTTAACTGGCGGGTTGGATACCCGGATGGTGATGGCCTGGCAGCAGGTCGAAACGGGCTCGCTTCCTTGCTATACGTTCGGCAGCATGTTTCGCGAAAATTACGACGTTCGCGTCGCCCGTCGCGTCGCTCGGGCTTGTGAACAATCGTTCCGAGTGATCCCAGCGGGCGAGGATTTTCTCGGACGATTCGCGCACTACGCAGAAAAGGCGATTTACGTCACGGACGGAACTGTCGATGTGAGCGTTTGTCCCGACCTTTACTTGCACGAGAGGGCACGCGAGATCGCGCCGGTGAGGGTGACTGGGCTTTATGGTGGCGAAATTTTGCGCCGGGTTCGCACTTTCAAGCCTGAGCAGCCTGCTTCAGGACTGTTTGTTCCGGAGGTTTTGCAATGCGTACAGGACGCCACAAAGACCTTTGAGGAGGCGGTCGGCGGGCATCCGCTCACGTTTGCCGCCTTCAAACAACAGCCATGGCACCTGTGTGGAATTTGGACGATGGAGCAGACTCAGCTCAGTGTTCGTACGCCGTTCCTCGACAATGACTTCGTCAAGACTGTCTATCGAGCACCCCAGTCCGCAATCACTGGCAATGGAGCTTCTCTGCGCCTAATCGCGGATGGGAAGAGGGACCTTCTGCGGATACCGACGGATCGTGGATTGGCGGGTAACAGCGGATTGCTCACGGAAACAGCTCGCCGAGGTTTTCTCGAATTCCTTTTTAAGGCCGAGTATGCCTACGATGTCGGCATGCCCCAATCAGCGGCGCGGATCGATCACGCCTTTTCCGCGCTTCATTTCGAGCGCCTGTTCCTCGGTCGTCACAAGATTTTTCACTTCCGGCTGTGGTACCGCGACGCTCTCGCACGATATGTAAAGGAAGTTCTGCTCGATCCGCGGACCCTATCCCGACCGATTTTCGCTCGCAAAGGCATTGAAACCATTGTTCGGGCGCACCTCAAGGGCAATCAGAATTACACGAAGCAGATCAATCAGGTTCTATCGCTAGAACTTTTGCACAGGACGTTGGTCGACAAGGTGGATTGGACGTCGTCGAGCTTCGACATTTCAAACGAACCAGAGGTTGCTCGTCCTATTCTCAACAACTAGTTAGACCAGCAGCTTCCGAACCGACCTCCGGCAACCGACAGGAAAGGCCGATGGACAAGACGTCGACATTACTCGACAAATACATTTCACGTTCGATGACGGGGGTTCAAGGATATTTGACCGTGTTGGACGCACGCATCATCGCGACTCTGTTGTCGTATCAGGACGAGAACGTTGCTCGCGGCCATTTGTGCGAAATAGGAGTTCATCACGGCCGATTGTTTCTGATGCTCGCCTTGGCGCGTCGAAGCGGCGAACGCGCGGTGGCGATTGACCTGTTCGAGGACGACGCGATTAACTCTAACACCCGGCACGCCGGTAGGAATCGCGCGCTTTCCATCAATGCGCAGCGACTCGGAATCGATTTGTCAGAGGACGAAACGTTCAAGACTTCGTCGCTGGATATCAAACCGGCCGACATTCTGGCGCGGACAACCGGGCGAGTTAGGTTTTTCAGTGTCGACGGCTGCCATCTCTATCATGAAGTTGGAAACGACTTGCGTCTGGCGGAGCAGACAATAACGCCCGATGGAATCATTGCTGTCGATGATTTTTTCAACACGGAATGGGCCGACGTTAGTTTTGCAACCGGTGATTTCCTGGTCCGCTCTAACGCAATTGTCCCGTTTGCGATCACTTCGAAGCTTTACCTGGCAGCACCAGAAGCCGCAGAAAAATACAAAAAGGCACTACTTGAAGTTTCCGATGTGGCGCGGATCACCAACGTTCAGATATTAGGCAAGGACGTCCTTGCGCTGAAGGAGAGCAATATACGCCGCGGGTATGAAATGATTCGCGGTTTCGTTGCCGGCCGCGATTGACAGGTCGGGCTGCCGGCCTGTGAGTTGCTTAGGGCATTGCTCGGGGATCAACTCTTACTGGACGAGTCATTCTCCAGGGGCACACTCATTGAACTGTAGCCGTGAGGTCCGTTGGCGGAGCGACGGGATTTCCGGACGTTTGTCCAGCGGTGAGGGGATGTGGATAGGTGTAGGGCGTGTAGTAAGCCGTCCAGGCATTCGGCGTCGCACACTGATAGAGCGTGTTGGTATCCGTGGCAAAGTAAGCGGTCAGCGGAGTGCAGGAGGAAGAGCGAGCTGAAAGCGTACCTGATCCAACGCCCTGCGTTCCGTTGAAGGCCGAGTTACATCCCGTGTTGCTCGATGGACTGCACCAAAGGTAGTAGTCTTGGTTGTTCTTCTCCACAAGCGCGCTGGCTGCGTCGACAGTTGCGTAAGGATTCGGGAAGCCAACTGCCGCGGTCCAAGTGTCCGACCATTCGTAGACGGGTTCAAGCGCTTCATTCGGCCACGTGCCATTGAAGGTTGCACAGCCGGTCGTTTGATCGCAGGCATTGGGGAATTGGCCTTGAAGCATGTCGCCCTTGCCTCGTCCTGGTTGATCGAGGCAGGCATATCCAGATGATCCCTGGGTTTGATCCCAATGCGACCCGTCACCGCCCAAACCGGAGGATGTTCCGCAGTAGCCCCAACCACTCGGCGTGCCCGATTCACCGTAGGTAGTTGAATCTTTTCGCATCGCATGAATCGTGAGGAATTGCTCGTAACCCGTAGGAGCCGAATTGCCCCAAATTACTCCCGTTCCGCTGCTCAGGAAGAAAGCGTTGAACTGCGGACCAGGACTGGAATTGGAGGTATTCAGCGTATTGCCATAGAACTCCCATGCTCGGCATCCTCGGCCGCGGCCAGCGCCTCCTGTCGGGTGCGTCTGGATCGAAGTCGTGTTGAGGGTGTTGTGGCGAATGACGAAGCGCCCGCCATGCTGGCAATCGTTGGACGCACCACCGTTGAAGACATTGTCCTCTTCGAAGAGGAAATTGCGGCTACCGAGAGCGGTCGCAGCAGCCCAGGTCTCGTCTCCAAAGCTGCCGGCTCCAGGATTGGTGTTGACGATGCCATTGATCTCCGAGGGTGTTCCGAGATCGAGGATGTTGTGATCGATCACGCCATAAACGTCGCTGGTCGAAACACCTCCGCGAGTTCCCTCGCTGCCGCCGGTAGTCGCATTGAAATGGCAATGATCCACTCGGACGTTGCTGCTCGGGCCAGAGATGAGGATGAAGCCATCGTCCTTAATGGTTCCGCTGCCGGCCTTGAATGTGAGTCCCGCTACTCGAAGGAACCCAGTGGCATTGGTTGTGATATTCATAACTGCGAAGTGGTCACCGATGTTGTCTTGGATGACGGTTTGATCTCCACCACCTGTGGTTGATAGGTTTCCGGCTCCGATGATCGAGAGCGTAGTGCTTCCCGCCGGGACCGTGAAGTTAATCGCCGTCGTCCATGCCGTGCCGCCGGGACACGCTGGGATATTTACTTGAGTCGTGGACGCCGTGACCAAGCCGAGCGCCGTATTGACGTCGGCAAACGAACAGGAATTCGCGTTAATGACTTGGGCATTCGCCGCGCGCGAAGCAAGCAGCAGGAGTGCCAGTAAAATCAGTTTCTTCATCACCACAATGCCCCTTTTGAAGTTAACGCAGGAACCATCTTGCGCCCAAAAAGAATCCGAATCCACTGTACGGGTGGACAGTCTTGGTACAGGTGACCGCATAGTGCTCGCAGGCAAAAGACCCTGAATCAAGAATCCGCAGCAGTTAGGGCGTTCCAGAAGGTAAACCATAGCTTCGCAATACCGGCAAAACCTACCTCGATAAGGAAGTATTATTGAGCATCGGCAGGTATATTGGAAATACGCTTCCGAATCGACCGCTGGTGCCGGGTTCTGGGCTGTTCAGCCGTCGCACATAGGCCCAAATCGGCCGGTAAAGATGATGTCGCCAGAATCGTCCAGTTCTCAGAGGCAGTCTGCGGGGAACGCTGTGCCAACCCGGAAACCCCGCATCTGCATGCCTTCAGGCAGACTCTTTAAGAGAAAGGTTTTTCTCTGCGGCCACTATGAGGGTCAGGACGTACTCCGGGAAGTCGATGACGTGGATTTGATCTGTCTCGAGCCCGGACCCGATTATGAATTCATGGAGAAGTGGCAGCGGCGCTTGCTGTTCCGCGATCGTACGCGGCGATTGATTTATCAGAATCCCGGGCTGAAAAAAGTTCGGCTCGCGCAGGAATACGATCTGTTTCTCGCGGTATGCCAGTACACGCACGATTTCGTCCATATCAATGCGATCGAAGGTTGGAAAGATCACTGTAGAGTCAGCGCATGCTGGATAGACGAGCTGTGGAGAATAGACATTCCACAGTTCAAGTACTGGATCCATGCGCTCAGACAATTTGACTACGTTTTTGTAGCGTGCCAGGGGACTGTCGAGTCGTTGTCGAAGGCCATTGGGAAGCAATGCTACTGGCTTCCAGGTGCCGTCGATACGCTTCGGTTCAGTCCATATCCCAACGCGCCTTCACGTGTAGTCGATGTTTATAGCATCGGGCGCAGATGCGAAGGAATCCACAAAGAACTGTCAAGAGCAGCAGCGAACCAATCGATTTTCTATCTCCACGACACGTATGGGGGTTCTCTCTCCGACGTATTCGACTACCGAGAACATCGCACACTTTTTTCCAACGTAGCGAAGCGTTCTAAGTATTTCTTTGTGGCTCCGGGAAAGGTAGACGCTACCAACGAGACTCAAGGTCAGGAAGAACTTGGGCATCGGTATTACGAAGGATCGGCGGCAGGCGCGGTTCTGATGGGGCAAGCTCCGAATTCGGATTCTTTTTCGAGCTTGTTCCCCTGGTCAGACGCTGTGATCCGAATTCGGCCTGATGGCTCCGATGTCCTGGAGCAGATTGCCAGACTGGATAAGGAGCCGGAACGAGTCCTCGCGATGAGCCACAGGAATTCGACCGAAGCACTTATGCGCCACGACTGGATGTACCGATGGAAGGAACTCCTTCAGGTCACCGGTCTCGCTCCTTTGCCTGCGATGGCCGCACGTGAACGACGACTGAAGGAACTTGCGGAACGGACTCTCGCTGCAGCAACTTCATGATCTCAAGTTCGAGGAAACACGGAAAAGCAATTTTATCGGCAGTCATTTGCGCGCGCTTTATCTAAACAATGGAACCGCTCGTTTCAATTCTGATACCGGCGTATAACTCCGAGGAGTCGATCGTGGAGACCCTCCGATCTGCGCTCGACCAAACTTGGCCGCGGAAGGAAATTATTGTTGTCGACGATGGTTCAAGCGACGGGACTGCGGATGTCGCGCGGCATTTTAGCTCCGCGCGGGTCAGCATTGTGTCCAAGCACAACGAGGGCGCCGCAGCTACCCGAAACTTCGCATTAAAAGTCGCTCAGGGCGACTACATCCAGTGGCTGGACGCCGACGATCTGCTCGCACCGAACAAGATCGAGCGTCAGATTACCGCTTCTCAAAAAGCTGGAAGCAATCGCGTACTTCTTTCGTCAGCCTGGGCGCATTTCTATTATCGGACGGAAGGCGCTCGCTTTGCCGCGACTTCGCTCTGGGAAGATCTTTCGCCCGTCGAATGGCTCGTTAGAAGGATGAGCGAAGGCCTCTATATGCAAACCGCGACCTGGTTGACGAGCCGCGAACTCACGGAGGCAGCCGGCCCATGGAACACGCGCCTGATGAGCGATGACGACGTTGAGTATTTTTGCCGCGTTCTCCTGGCATCGGAGGGAACCTGCTTCGTGCCTGATGCGAAAGTGTTCTACAGAATCAGTTCGCCAAGTCGGCTCAGCTGCGTGGGAGCGTCCGATCGGAAGAAGGATGCGCTGCTTCGTTCGCTGAAACTGCAGATTCAGCACCTGCGCGCGATGGACGACAGTGAACGAGTCCGTAGGGCTTGTTTGGCTTACATGCAAACCTCACTCGACGATTTCTATCCGGAACGGCCCGACGCTGTTGCTGAACTGGAAAGGTTGGCCGCGCAGTTGGGAGGGGCTTTGGAAATGTCGGGACTTCGGCCCAAGTACGCTTGGATCAAACCGGTGTTCGGCTGGAAACTCGCGAAACGGGCTCAATTGGCCCTTCCGCACGTGAAGGCTTCCGTGCTGCGATCGTGGGACAAGGCAATTCACCGCTTGGAGACTTGGGACGCATCGTCGGTGCTGCCTCCGAAGTAACGATTTCGACGGGTGGAATAGTGAAAGAGGTCAAGTGGCCACAACGACCGCACAAGTAGACCGGATCAAGGCGATCTGGAACGAACATTTGGAGGTAGCGAAGGCGCTTCCGCAGCTGGCCGAAGCCGTTTCGCGGGCCGTCGACATGATCTATTCGTCGATGGTGTCTGGCGGGCAGCTGCTCATAGCCGGAAATGGCGGATCGGCCGCCGATGCGCAGCACATCGCCGCGGAACTTACAGGCCGATTCTTCCTGGAACGCAGGCCATTTCGAGCGATGGCGCTGCACGTCAATACTTCCTCCTTGACCGCGATTGGCAACGATTACGGATATGAGCATGTGTTCGCCCGGGAAGTAGCGGCGCATGGTCGTCCTGGCGACGTACTGCTGGCGATTTCCACGAGCGGAAACAGTTTGAACGTATTGAGGGCAATCGAGGCGGCCCATCAGGGTGAGCTTGCTGTTGTCGGACTGACCGGCGACTCTGGTGGCAAAATGAAAGCCACGTGCGATCTATGTTTGTGCGTTCCCTCGAAATCGACTCCGCGAATGCAAGAAATGCACATAACAATTGGCCACGCGATTTGCGAGCTCCTGGAAGAGCGGCTTGCGGCGGCATGAACGGAAAAGCTATCGGAAGGATTTCCACTCTCTCGCCTGCTGGAGACGCTCGCGTGTCTAGGTTGAATTTGCGCAATGGCACCCAGAGTCTTGCGGTAACTGTGATGACCGGAGGCATCGACAGACCGTACACGTTTGGTTTGGCGATGGAGTTGGTTTCTAAGGGTGTCTTCCTGGACTTGGTTGGGAGCGAAGGCGTCGATTTCCCGGAATTCCACACGACCAGCGGAATCCACTTTCTTAACCTGCAGGGAAGCCAGCGCGCAGATGTCAGCAAGTTGCGAAAAGTGTCGCGGCTTCTCAATTTTTACCTCAAGTCGATTTCCTATGCAGTGATCGCGAAGCCAAGGATCTTTCACATCCTTTGGAACAACAAATTCGAATTGTTCGATCGGACCGTTCTCACTATTTTCTACAAACTCTTAGGTAAGAAAATCGTGCTCACCGTTCACAACGTGAACACGCGCAAGCGGGATTCCAATGATAACTACCTCAATCGCCTTACGCTACGAATTCAATATCAGCTGGCCGACCATGTCTTTATCCATACCGCAAGCGCAAAGACGGAGCTTATCGAGGAGTACGGCGTGCAGAAGTCCCGGATCACAGTGGTGCCGTTCCCTATCAATAATGCATTGCGGCAAACCGACCTGACGCAAATCGAAGCCCGGCGACGCCTCGGCATACAGGACGGTCGGAAGACTCTTCTTTTTTTCGGGAGAATTACTCCCTATAAAGGCCTTGAGTATCTCGTCGCTGCATTTCGAGAAGTTCTGGCTAGGCGTGACGATTTTCGATTGGTGATCGCCGGCAGGCCGGAGAACGACTGCCTGGAATATTGGCGCACAATTCGCGACGGCCTACAGGACGAAGTGAAGTCGGGAAGAGTCTTGTTAAGAGCCGACCATATCCCGGACGAAGAGACCGAAATGTATTTCAAGGCTGCGGACGTTCTGGTGCTGCCTTACAAGAAAATTTATCAAAGTGGCGTGCTTTTCTTGAGCTACAGCTTTGGTTTACCGGTGCTAGTGGCCAACATCGGCACTCTCGGCGCGGAAGTCGACGAAGGCAAGACTGGGTTCGTCTTCAATACCGAGGATTCGAGAGACTTGGCAGCGACGATCGAGCGGTACTTCGCCAGCGATCTTTTCTACACGCTCGATGCTCGACGGCAGGAGATAAAGGACATTGCCACGACCAGGCATTCGTGGGATGTGGTCGGCCGAGCAACTATAAGCGTTTATACGAAATTACTTCGTTTGCCTTCGAATCAAGGATTTTCAAAGCGTGAAACAACGAATACGTCTCTCGCCATGAAGGATAGGTCTTAGGAGTCGTACGGTTTGGTCGGCCAGACGAAATGGAGTGTGACGGGGTGAGCGCCCGTCACAAACGATGTTGGCAGGCTGCGATAACTAGAGAAGTAGCAACTTCGGTCATGAAACAATGTTTTGAATTCAAAGGATGAGAGAAATGACAATGGAAAAAACCGAACAGATTTATAAGAGCTTCCTGGACGAATACGGCTCAGAGGATGCTGTACGCAAATACACGACAGAAACAGCTGGTTACGGCATCAGCTATCTACTGCGCCACGATTACGCTAGGGTGTATCTGAACGTTGTCGATTTCTATTTGCGGACGACTCCACAGCGTCCTCTTCGCGTGCTGGAGTTCGGTTGCGGCGGTGGAATGAACATTATCACTCTGATTTCTCTTCTTGAGAAAAAGGGAATTCCCGTCGAGTGTGCGTACGGTACGGATTTTTCGGACCGACTTGTGGAGTCCGCCCGGCAGGAAGCCCAGAATCTTCTGAGCCCCGCTCTTGCGAGCAAACTGAGCTTCCACGTTGCGACGAACGAGAAGCTGGCGGAAGATTTGGCAGCTTCGCAGGGCAAGAAATCGACTGATTTGGATGGAAGTTTTGACCTGATCATTGGTGTCAATACGTTTCGTTACTGCCACAGGTTGAAAAAAGAAAACGACACCGCCGCGGATATTTATCGTCTGCTGCGTTCTGGAGGTATCTGCGTCAACATCGACATGAACAATCGTTTTCCAGTCTTCCGCAGCAAACTGAAAGGCACGGTCGAAGATCCGGCGGAAGCTTACGTTCCGACGCTAGAAGAATACGCCTCTCCGTTCAAGAGGGCGGGGTTTGAGCTCATCAAGAAGAAGCATTTCTGCTGGATTCCTCACTCGGCGGGACGCACGCTCACCTATGCCTGTTTGATCCTGAGCCCGCTGTTCAGTATGTTCGCCAGCAGTCGTGCGATGCGATCTCTCGTGGTGGCGCGGAAACCTGCGTAGACGTTCGAATGCGTTACGATTCGCGCGCGATCAGGAACCTACGATAATGGCTCGAAGTGCGATGATCCTGCACGAGGGGAATCCCGGATCCAGGGAACTCCGTCTTAGTCGCGTACTCGACTTTTTCGGCGTGCCTTTCGAGGAAGCCGATGTAACTGGGATCGGAAACAAAAGTGGCGTGGATTCCGAGTGCGCTATCTTCGGGTCAGCCCGTGCCATTGCATCCGTCCAGAAGCAGTTCGAAGCGGCAACCGCCCCGGCTTTTCGCCCCGCCGCGTATTACGTCTACGCAGATGACGACTCGGAGGCTTGCGCTGAAGCGTTAAGGACGTTGTCAGGCGATTCAAGCCTTTTCGTCGGTGAGGCCCCATCCGAACAAGTGAATTTGCGTGTTACGGATGAATTCTCAGAAGTGGTCGGCCCAATGGCCGGACTACGTTTCGCTCTACAAATGAGGAAAAGCGACCGACTGCTGACCGGTGGTTGGCTGACAGGAAAGTCGAAGGTTGCCAGCGTAATTTCGGCCGGTGATGCGGCGGTCTTGGCTCGCTTTCAGCTCAATGGCACGTTCGCTTACTTTTGCGCGTCCTCGGAGATCGTGGACATCGAGCGGACGATTGACGAGGGTGTCTACGACGTCAAACGACATTTCTGCTCCGCAGTGCCTCTCGTTATTTTCATCAGGGCGACGTTCCGTGGGGCCGCGTGGGCACCACAAGAACTGGGCGCGTGTCTTATTATTGACGATCCCCTTTTGAAGCCTGTATACGGATTCTGTGACTTCCTCCGTCTGCGCGAACTGATGCAAGAGCACAAGTTCACCACCAATATTGCTTTTATTCCCTGGAATTGGCGGCGCACTTCGCCGAAGGCGGCGAAGCTATTCAGCGACGGATCTGGCCAGTTTTCGGTCTCGATTCATGGCTGCGACCATACGGGAGGTGAATTCGGAACGATTTCGCCGGCGGTGTTGGATTCCAAGGCAAAGTTAGCGCTTTCCAGAATGCGAGGGCACGAAGCGCGGACGGGCATCCCGACCGATTCGATTATGGTTTTCCCGCAGGGCGTGTTTTCGTCTGAGTCTCCCAGGTTCCTGAAGGAAAACGGGTTCTTGGCGGCAATTAATACGGAATTGGTCCCTGTGGATTCTCAGAACGCCAGGACGAAAATTCGGGACGTTTGGGACGTTGCTATTATGACGCACGGTGACTTCCCGATCTTCACTCGCAGGTATGCACATCACGGGTTGGAGAATTTTGCCTTCGATCTACTTTTGGGAAAACCGTGTTTCATTGTCACGCACCATGAATTCTTTAAGGACGACGGCATCGCATTAGTCGACCTCGTGGAGAAGATCAACTCTCTCAATTGTACTATTCGTTGGGCGCCTCTTGGAGAAGTAGTACGCGGGGCGTGCCGTCGTCGAATCATCGGTACGGACATGGAGGAAGTCGAAATGTACGCCAACGAATTACTGGTCACCAATCCGAGCGACCGCCCGGTTCAACTCGCAATTCGCAAGCGCGCGAGTGCGGATGATCGTATTTCCGGCATCAAGTCAAATGGCGAACCGCTGGCGTGGTCTCTGGATGCTCAGCGATTGACATTTCGCGAACAGATTTCGGCACGAAGCGACAAACTGTTTCGCGTGGACTATGGGCAACGAAGCCGCACCGACAAACTGCATCGTACTCTGCGCCTCGAGCTGTCTGTCGCCTTAAGACGGGTTTTGTCCGAATTTAGAGACGACTACGTTGCAAAAAACCGCATCCTCAGCATCCCGGCTGGCATATTGAAAAGCATGCTACGAAAGGCAGTTTAGGAAACTAGAAGCAAGAGTGTCCCTGACGAGACAATTGTTTCGTTGGCGGATCAACTTACTGTCTGATTCCATCGTTCAGTAGGTACAGACCAATCCTTCATCTCGAAAATGAATTCACCTCCACAGGTCGATACCGCGCAGCAAGTTCCGGCTCTGTGCTGCTACAACCTCGATCCGACAAAGGATAGACGCTGGGCGGAGCTTGTGCAGCGACACCCAAAGGCGTCTGTATTTCATACGGTGGGCTGGATCAAGGCCCTGCAAAGCACCTACGGATACGAACCGGTAGCTTATACCACTTCGTCGCCGACGGGAGAACTGAAAAACGGCTTACTTTTTTGTCGTGTTCAAAGCTGGCTTACTGGGCGCCGACTCGTATCGCTTCCGTTCTCAGATCATTGCGAGCCGCTTTGCGAATCGCCAGAGGATCTCGACTTCCTTCTGCGCTTTCTGCAAACCACAATCGAGCGCCAGAATCTTCGATATCTTGAAATTCGTGTAGAGGATGGAAGTTTCGGGCAAGTAATTGCAGCAAACGGTTTCCGGCCTGCTGCGATGCACTATCTACATCTTCTCGATCTTCGCCCCGATCTGGACGAAGTTTTCCGTCGTCTCGATAAGGATTCCCTGCAGCGCCGAATTCAACGTGCTGGGCGCGCGGGTCTCACCGAGAAATGCGGCAACTCCGATACCCTCTTGAAGGAGTTCTATCCCTTATTTGTGATTACTCGTGGTCGGCACCGTCTGCCTCCCATTCCGTACGGTTGGTTTAGGGATCTAATCCTATTCAACGGCGATGCCGTCGAAATTAGGGTCGCGTATCAAGCCAATAGGCCCATTTCTGCTATTTTGACTTTGCGATTCAAAGACGTGGTCTATTACAAGTATGGCTGCTCCGATGCACACTTCAATAACCTTGGGGCGACCCCATGGGTGTTGTGGAGAGCCATTACCGCCGCGAAGCTGCACGGGGCAAAACAATTCGACCTAGGGCGAACCGAAGAAGGGAATCCCGGGCTTTTGACGTTCAAAAACCACTGGGTTTCTGAGCCCGAGAGAATGATCTATTGGCGATGTCCGCACGTATCGACACTGGACTCGGCCGAAAGCTGGAAGCTAAACATGGCGAAGCATGTATTTGCAATCATGCCAGGCAACTTGCGGACAGCCGCCGGTAGATTCCTTTACCGGCACATTGGATAGTAGGATTGGTACCTGGGCTTGCGATCAAGGTGAGATCTCCCGGAAGTGCAGTTACAGATTCGAGGTTGACTTCCGAGAACCTATTGGCAAGTAGTCGCGCCCGCTTTCCACCGGAATTGCTTCTCCGGAGGCGGACACCTAAGATATGTTCAGCGCCACGAAACACCTATGCGATCGTTTTTGGCTTATATGCCATGCTTTTTGAGGACCAGGCATTCGAAGTACTGGCAAAACAGGATTGCTTCGTCATTATTCCGGCTGTTTAATGGCGGTAGCCCGTCCCTTCGCGAAATGAGCGCTCGACGCAACTGACGCCTTCAAGTCAAGCGATCGGCAATTGTTCTGTTGGCCGAATCATCCATCCTTGCTTTCGCTCACGACGAATCGAATCGAGAAGTCTTTGCGGAAGCCTGCGAAGCACCAATGAACGAAGGAAAATTCAGTAGGATTCTCCGCGTCCGGATACTGGGGAAATCTCCGGTCGGCGGTTTTTTGCGTCTGAATGAATGGATTTGGAAGAAACTGCCTCCGTCTTGGACCGAAATCTCGTTGATTCGCTTGTACGGCCATTTCCTAAATCTGCTCGTTCGCCGATACGATGACCGAACTGTGTATTTGGGGACTTTCTTTCTGCGCAACAGGCCACAACTCGAACTGATCAGACATCTCTCGCACAAAGCCGAGCATGCGTCGACGCTTGATTTGGCTGTTTTGGGTTGCAGCAATGGCGCGGAGGTTTATTCGATCCTCGCTACTCTCCGGCAAGCCCGGCCGGAGCTAAAAGTAACTACACTCGCCGTGGACATCTCCGCCGAAGTCTTGGCCATCGCTGAAAAAGGATCATATTCCGCCAGCGCACCCGAGCTCGTGCAAGAGGCTATTTTTCAGCGGATCACGGATGCTGAAATCCATAGAATATTCGACCGACACGGGGACCAGTTGACCGTCCAACCTTGGCTCAAGGCCGGAATCGTTTGGCATCTGGGTGATGTTCGTGAACGAGACGTTCTAAATCGCTTTGGGCCGCAAGATATCGTCGTTGCAAACAATTTCCTTTGTCACATGACACCGGCACAGGCCCGCGAATGCTTGCGAGGCATCGCGCGACTTGTAAAACAAGGCGGATACCTTGTCGTCTCGGGCATCGATCTGGAAATCCGTGAAAGAATGGCGCTGAATCAAAAGTGGAAGCCAGTAACTGAGCTTCTGGAAGAAGTACACAACGGGGACGTTTCGTTGCGCAAAGATTGGCCGCTGAACTATTGGGGGCTGGAGCCCCTAGACGAGAATCGGGCAAACTGGGTGTGTCGCTATGCATCGGTGTTCCAGATTGGCGAGCCCGCCCCGCCGGGGAATGTTCACGATTCGTCAGTTATTGCTCAACTTCGCCAGCCAATGGCCGCACCCTCGACTTCGCGATGTTAGTCCTCACTTGTCGGTCCATTGGGATCAGGTCGCAATTACTCGCCATGCGGGTTCGGTGAGTGACTCAATAGTCGTGAGAAGCCAACCAAATCAGCCCAAAATTGCTCTCTTCGGAGCCTTTGGCCTCGGCAATTTGGGGAACGAATGTACGCTGCAAGCGCTGATATACAACATCCGACGGTACTTTCCGCAGGCAGAGATCAGTTGCATCTGCCCGGCACCGGAAGTGACGCAATCGGATTACAACATTCCCTCGTCGCCGATCAAGGACTTGCCACTCACGCCGATCCGGAATCCATTCCTACGTTTCTTGAGAAGGGTTTTTGTCAGTGTTCCTATGGAGCTGTTTCGGTGGTTCAAGGCTATCTCTACACTCAAGAATGCCGATATGATCGTGATGACCGGAACTGGGATGCTAGGGGACTTCGGAATTCTACCTCTCGGATTGCACTATGAGATTCTGAAATGGTCCCTCGCTGCAAAGTTGAGCCGCTGCAAACTTCTGTTCCTGAGTGTTGGTGCAGGTCCGATCCATCTCTCATTGAGCCAGCGTATCGTAAAAGCTGCTCTCTCCTGCGCCGACTACCGTTCATATCGCGACGACTTCTCAAGAAACTACTTAGCAAATATTGGCTTCGATACGGCCCGCGATCTTGTGTATCCGGACCTTGCGTTCAGCTATCCAACAGACATGCTCCCCGCCCGAAGTGACGGTAGCAACCAGCGAGCCGTGGTCGGCCTTGGGGTAATGGCTTACTTCAACAAGCGGTCCATTTCGGATGGTGACGAAACGATCTACCGAACATACATCGCACAGCTCGCAGAGATTGTCGGTTGGCTGCTCGAAAAGAAGTATACCGTTCGACTTCTCATCGGGGACACGGGCTGCGACGATCGCGCCAGAGTTGATCTTAAGGCGCATCTGAATGCACGCGGAATCCGATATGAAGATTCAGGAATTACTGATGAGCCCGCTGGTTCCGTAGGCGAAGTGTTATCGCAGATCGATGCCACGGATCTCGTGATCGCAAGTAGATTTCACAACATACTCCTGGCTCTCATGCTCGGGAAGCCGGTTTTGGCGCTCTCGTACCATGAAAAGATCGATGCTTTGATGGCCGACATGGGATTACCAGAATTCTGCCAAGATATCGAACAAATTGATCTTGAAAAAATGGCGCCCCAGTTCGATCGATTGGTGGAAAAAGCGAGTTGCATCACGCAAGAGCTCCGGCAGAAGTCGGGAAATCGCAGGACGGCTCTGAACGATCAATATGAACGTATCTTCAGGGATAGTATAGGGCTGGCAGCCAATGGTTGATTGCGTCGCGGACTACTTCCGCTGCCCCAACGACGATCTGAAGTTCGCTCGAACCGGCCCTCTGTCCGCGACGACAGGATACTTTCAATTCGGAGACGATGCCGTCTGCTACGGCGGATATGTCGGCCGCGAACCTGCTGCGGATATTTCCGACTTGCGGCTGGACGCTTGGTCGGACGTTGCAATAAGAGGTGGCACTGTTCACCTTCCATTCGATCCGGCGCAGGTAATCGATAATCTTCGAATGGAAACCTATGTGCGCAACTGGCGTGATGAACTTCCCATGTCGGCACTGGCGCGCATCTATTATTTTGCCCGCCCGCTGCTCCCGGTTGGAATCCGTAAACACATCCAGGAACTTCATTTTAGAGGTTGGGGCAAGCTAAGGTTTCCACATTGGCCCGTGGACTGCTCCGTCGACAACATTCATGCACGACTCCTCTCGCTATCGATGAAAGCAAGAGGCGTAAATCGGATTCCGTTCATCTGGTTTTGGCCGCAAGGCTCCTCGAGTTGCGCCATCATGACGCACGACATCGAGACTCATTTGGGTCGCAATTTCTGCGAGACCCTCATGAACATCGACGACTCTTTCGGGATAAAAGCGTCGTTTCAAGTCATTCCCGAACAGCGTTACAGCGTGAGCCCGGATTTCCTGAGCGCCATTCGCAAGCGTGGTTTCGAAATCGTGGTCCACGACCTCAATCATGATGGCCATCTTTACCGGGACCGCAGGCGGTTCCTCCTTCGTGCCGCGAAAATTAATTCCTACGCGGCGCAATACGGAGCCGAAGGTTTTCGCGCTGCGTCTTTATACAGAAAGCAATTGTGGTACGACGTGCTGGAGTTTTCCTACGACATGTCGGTACCCAATGTGGCTCATTTGGATCCACAACGCGGCGGCTGCTGCACAGTCATGCCCTATTTTGTGGGCAACATCCTTGAACTGCCGGTGACCACGACGCAGGACTACACCTTGTTCCACATACTGAATGAATTCTCAATCGACTTGTGGAAGCGACAGATGGACATGATCATGGAGAAACACGGATTGATCAGCTTTATCGTGCATCCCGATTATATTATCGAGCCGCAACACCGAAACGTATATGAGACCTTACTGGCGCATCTTTGCCGCGCGCGAGAGGAAAAGGGCATTTGGATCGCGACTCCGGGCGAAGTCAATCGCTGGTGGAGACAGCGGGCGCGAATGCGATTGCTCCCTTGCGCGGACGGCTGGCGCATCGACGGACCGGGAGGGGAACATGCACGTGTGGCCTTTGCCGTTTTGGACGGTACCCAACTGAAGTACGAGGTCGAAAAGCTGCCTGCACCAGACCGTGTGATTCACTGAGATATGGTCGCTGGCAGGAACCCGGAATCAACACCGTTATTTATGGCGTAGCGATTGCGCCTCGCTAAGTGCTTTTTCAACAGCGACATAAGTTTGCTGCGGAAGCCACTTCCCTAATAGTGGCAAGACTTTTCCAGAAGTTCGATCCAGATGGGTTTCGGTCTGCCCTTCAGAAGAGGGAGTCAAAGTAGTCAAACACGTAAACCGTTTGTTTTCAAAGAACGTCGGCTGACTCAGAATCCGAATCGGCCGAGGTCTGGTACCTCGATTGCCACTGGTATTGTGAGCGAGTAATGGCGGTAGTCTGTTTTCTAGCGGATATTATCGATATCAACCGGAATGTCGACAGCCGGGACGCAAAGTTAGCGTGGCTCGAGTTAGATGACTCAATTCCAACTATCGAACCAGATCCGGGACTAGGAGCTCTCCAAGCATGAAAGTATTGTTGACGGGTCATAAGGGTTACATCGGCGCTGTGGCCGCACAGATGCTGCGCGTCGCAGGTCACGAAGTCACCGGATTCGATACCGATTTGTTCGCTGATTGCGATTGCGGACAGCCAGCATCGGCGATACCCGAGATCTCCAAGGATCTGAGGCAAGTCACCGCAGCCGATCTCAAGGGATTTGAAGCGGTCATTCACCTGGCAGCGCTTTCGAACGACCCACTCAGCAATCTGAATCCTCAGCTCACTTACGATATTAACCATCGGGCATCCGTGCGCCTCGCTCAGGCGGCGAAGGACGCCGGAGTCCGGCGGTTCATTTTCTCGTCATCTTGCAGCACCTACGGCTCGGCAGGCGATGACCTACTGGATGAAACAGCTACGCTAAACCCTGTTACGCCTTACGGCGAATCGAAAGTTCTCGTCGAACGCGATATCGCGACTTTAGCGAACGAAAATTTCACGCCGACATTCATGAGGAATGCGACGGCTTACGGTGCGTCTCCGCGGCTTCGGCTGGATCTGGTGCTTAACGATTTTGTGGCCTCTGCGTTGACCACAGGCACGATTCTGATCAAGAGTGACGGCACTCCGTGGCGCCCGATCGTCCATATCCGCGACATAATCGGCGCCATGATCTGCGTTCTCGATGCACCCAAAAGCGCGGTCCATAGTCAAGTTTTCAACGTTGGCCAGTCGAGTGAGAACTATCGCATCAGCGAGTTGGCAGAAATTGTGGTCGAAGCGGTGAATGGTTCTCGCATCGAATATGCGCCGGGCGGTGGGCCGGACACAAGATGTTACCGGGTAAACTGCGACAAGATCGCACGCGTGCTGCCGGCATTTCGTCCCCAGTGGAATGCTCGCAAAGGGGTTCGCGAGCTTTACGACGCGTTCAAGTCGGCCGGTATCGTCGCCGCGGACTTGAAAGGCGATAGATATTTCCGCGTTAATCACATCCAACGGTTACTTAAGTCCGGACGATTGGATTCTTCGCTACACTGGACTACCGCGACTCCGGCATAGCGTAATTCACCTCCGGGCACGGCGCGCCTAGGGCGGCGGCCCGGCAACGAGGATCGACTACCATCATCTTTTCGGAGACAAAGCTAAAGGGCGCAATTGTAATCGAGTTGGAGAAGCACCCGGATTTCCGTGGATTCTTTTCCCGTACGTTTTGCGAGCGCGAATTTGAAGCTCACAGGCTGAGTTCACGGTTCGTGCAATGCAACGTTTCCTTCAACAAGCTAAAGGGAACGCTGCGCGGAATGCACTACCAGGACGCTCCATTTGAGGAAGTAAAGCTCGTCCGCTGCAGCCGGGGTGCTATCTACGACGTGATCATAGACCTACGCCCCGCATCACCCACTTTCAAGGAACACGCGGCGGTCGAACTGACTGCCAGGAACGGAACGATGTTGTACGTGCCGGTGGGTTTCGCGCATGGATTTCAAACGCTTGAAGACGACACCGAAGTGTTTTACCAAATGTCGCAATTCTATTCACCCGAACATGCGCGGGGTGTGCGCTGGGACGACCCGGCGTTCGGAATTAAGTGGCCTTCCGGTGAACGCATATTGACCGACCGGGATCGCACTTACCCTGATTTTTCGAAGTGAATCGAGGCCGAATTCGTAGTTAGCCCTGCGATGCAGAACGAGCCCAATACCGGCGCGATCGGGAATCAGATGTTCGGCTTGATCGCAGAACTTTACCCCATCTGCCGCAGCATTACGGGAGATGGGATTCGCGAGACGTTGCGTCGCTTGCAAACCATTGTGCCATTGACGATTCACGAAGTTGCAACGGGAACACAAGTTTTCGATTGGACGATTCCTCAAGAGTGGAACATTCGCGACGCTTATGTGAAGAACTCCCGCGGCGAGCGAATCATCGATTTCAAGCAATCGAATCTTCATGTGGTGAACTATAGCGAGCCCGTTCATAAGAAAATGTCATTGTCAGAACTCAAGCCACAGCTTTTTACTTTGCCGGACAGGCCGGATTGGATCCCTTATCGCACCAGTTATTACAAGCGGAGCTGGGGATTTTGCTTAAGCCACAAGCAGTTGTCCGAACTCCCGGATGATGAGTATGAGGTTTCCATTGATTCGTCGCTTGAGAAAGGACATCTCAGCTACGGAGAACTGAGTCTTCCTGGAGAGACAGCAGATGAAATCCTCATTTCAACTCATGCCTGTCACCCGTCGCTAGCCAACGATAATCTGTCGGGTCTTGCGGTCGCATCCTTTCTAGCAAGACATCTTTCCGGAATTCCGCGAAAGTATTCGTACCGCTTCTTGTTTGTTCCGGGCACTATTGGCGCAATTACGTGGCTCGCGCATAATGAGCGTGCGGCTTCCCGAATTAAACATGGTCTCGTGCTCGCCGGGGTAGGTGATGCGGGCCCACTGACTTATAAGAAGAGTCGCGGAGATAACGCGGACATCGACCGCGTCGCGACCCATGTCCTGAAACATATGGGAGAAAAATCGCAGGTGTTGGACTTTTCACCCTACGGCTACGACGAACGTCAGTATTGCTCGCCTGGATTCAATCTTGCGGTGGGTAGACTCTCGCGAACGCCACACGGCACATTTCCCGAGTACCACACCTCCGCCGACAATCTGAGCTTCGTCAAAGCGGACAAACTCGGAGAGTCCTTCGAAGCTTGCCTATCGATCTTCTCTATTCTGGAAAGAA
This sequence comes from uncultured Acidobacteriota bacterium, assembly GCA_963800535.1. Classification (GTDB taxonomy): domain Bacteria; phylum Acidobacteriota; class Terriglobia; order Acidiferrales; family UBA7541; genus Palsa-295. Next base: position 219,799 of record CAWDBK010000009.1, on the reverse strand, counting down.
ATCAGTCTTATCTGAACACAAATTCGAAATGCGAGCCGCAGTTGGGAAAGCGAGGGGTGTATCGCTCGATCGGTGGTGAGACGGACGCCAGGGCAAGCGAAATGGCCATGCTCTGGGCGCTGAGCTTTTCCGATGGTGCACACACTCTGTTGGATATCGCGGAACGGGCCAACATCTCCTTTGATGTTGTACACAACGCGGCCACAATCCTGTGTGAACACGGATTGCTGAAGGAACTCGCAAAACCTTTTCCAGCAAGCGCGGTAAAGGCACACGGGTAGGCCGCCATGTCAATTCCCGATCCCGAAACCGCAGTAGTCACCGGAGCAAGCAGCGGCATTGGGTCAGCCATCGCGATGGCATTGGCGGAGCAAGGCTCAGAGCTGCATCTCGTGGGAAGAAACTCAGAGGCACTGGAAAGAGTAGCGGATCAAGCGCGGAAGTTTTCGCCTCAAGTCATGACTTACCAAGCCGACTTGGAGCTGGACGAAGGCTTGGAGAGATTGAAGAAGGGTCTCAAGGAGAACTGCAAGAAACTAGATCTCTTGGTTCACAGCGCCGGCGTCATCACGACTGGCCCCGTTGCTACCGCATCTGTTGAAGACTTCGATCGCCAATATCGTACGAACGTCCGCGCGCCCTATGCACTGACGCAGGCATTACTACCGCTCCTGAGCGCTCACCACGGTGCTATTGTGTTTATCAATTCCAGCGTGGGACTGACCACCCGGGCAAACGTATCGCAGTATTCAGCGACGAAGCATGCCTTGAAAGCGGTAGCCGACAGCATCCGCGCCGAGGTGAACGCCGATGGTGTTCGTGTGCTAAGCGTTTATCCAGGCCGCACCGCCAGTCCGCAGCAGGCAGCCATTCATAAGGCTGAAGGTAAACAATATTCACCCGAGAAACTGTTGCAGCCCGCCGACGTGGCCAGGATTATCCTCCAGGCGCTTAAATTGAATCGCACGGCCGAAGTCACTGATATCAATATTCGCCCGCTGCAAAAGACATAACGGGCAAACTGGACTCACGTTATTTTGAATTCAACCGAGGCGATGATGACTCGAGCGACTACCGAGAACGGAACAAATCAACCTGCGGCGCAATCGATGCCATTCGAATCAACGGTGGAGAACGTACCGACCTGCCGCTTTTGCAGCGCTCCGCTCACTCAGACGTTTGTTGATCTGGGGATGTCACCTCTCTGCGAGAGCTATTTGAGCGCGAGCCAGCTGAATGGCGTAGAACCTTTCTACCCCCTGCACGTAAGTGTTTGCGGTAGTTGCTTTCTTGTCCAGCTTGAATCATACGTGAGTCCCGAGCATATTTTCAGCGATTACGCCTACTTTTCGTCCTATTCCGATTCGTGGCTGGCGCATGCGAAGGCATACGCAGAAAAGATGACGGACCGTTTTCGTCTAAACGCGAAAAGCATGGTAATCGAGCTGGCTAGCAACGACGGGTATCTCCTGCAATATTTCGCGCAACAGCAGATTCCAGTGCTGGGCGTCGAGCCAGCTGCCAATATCGCACCGTTCGCCGAAAAGAAGGGAGTGCCGACTCTGGTGAAATTTTTCGGTGTCGCGACTGCTCGTGAGCTCGTGGCACAGGGAAAGCGGCCGAATTTGTTACTCGGAAACAATGTCCTGGCTCAAGTCCCTGATTTGAACGATTTCGTTGGCGGGATGAAGATTCTTCTCGCGCCGAACGGAGTGATCACGATCGAATTCCCCCATTTGATGCAACTGATGGAAGAAAATCAATTCGATACGATCTATCATGAGCATTTCTGTTACTTCTCCTTCATCGCGGCCGAAAAAATATTCGCCGCGCACGGCTTGATGCTGTTCGACGTGGAGGAATTGAAAACGCATGGTGGATCGCTGCGAATCTACGGACGCCATGCCGAGGATAGCTCGAAAGCCGTCAGCCCGCGCGTTCACGAATTGCGAACCCGCGAGCTTTCTGCGGGTTTCGACAACCTCAGCACATACGACTCTTTTGCCGGGCAGGTGAAAGAAACGAAACGCAAGCTCCTCGAATTCCTAATCGGTGCAAAGCGGGCTGGCAAGCAGGTTGTGGGCTATGGAGCCCCCGGCAAGGGCAACACTCTGCTCAATTACTGCGGTATTCGCACCGATTTCCTCGATTATACGGTGGATCGCAGCCCCCATAAGCAGGGGAAATTTCTTCCAGGCACGCACATTCCTATCTACGCGCCCCAACGGATCAAACAAACGAGACCCGATTACGTTTTAATTCTTCCGTGGAATCTTAAGGACGAGATCATCGAGCAGAACGCGTACATTCGTGAATGGGGTGGTCAGCTCGTGGTTCCGATTCCTGAAGTAAAGTTGTATCGCTGACCTCGGCTGCAGCCAATAGCTTGTTGAATACTCGCCTGCTGGCGAGAGGAGAAGATGTCATGAAAGTCGTGCTGTTTTGCGGCGGACAGGGTCTCCGCATTCGTGATGCAGAGGACGTGCCCAAGCCCATGGTCCACATCGGACACCGGCCGATCCTGTGGAACGTGATGAAGTATTATGCGCACTTCGGGCACAGTGACTTCATTTTGTGCCTCGGCCACCGCGCTGAGGTCGTGAAGAATTACTTTCTCAACTACAACGAATGCGCCTCGAATGATTTCGTCCTCTCAGCTGGTGGTAAGAAGCTGGATTTGCTCAATAGCGACATTCACGACTGGCGCATTACGTTCGCGGACACTGGAGTTCATTCGAACATCGGCCAACGCCTGAAGGCCGTAGAAAAGTATCTCCATGGTGAAGATGAGTTCCTGGCGAACTACAGCGACGGTCTGACGGACCTTCACCTCCCCAGTCAGATTGACCATTTTCGAAAGCAGAACAAGGTGGCTAGTTTTTTGTGCGTTCGACCGAACCTAAGCTATCACATGGTGTCGCTTGAGCAGGAAAACGGAAGCTTGGTGTCCGGGATACACGCCATCAACAATGGTGATATTCGGATTAATGGCGGATTTTTCGTATTCAAGAAAAAGATTTTCGAATACATGCGCGAGAAGGAAGAACTCGTGATCGAGCCTTTCCAAAGACTCGTGGCGGAGCAGCAACTCGTTGGCTATCCGTACGACGGCTTCTGGGAGAGCATGGACACCTTCAAAGATAAGCAACATCTGGAAAGCCTCTCTACGAGTGGAAGGGCACCGTGGGAGGTATGGAAATCGAACGGCGACGACAGCGAATCGTAGCCAAAATGTGGGCCAAAGAAACCTAACGTGATCGCACTGAACCTACCCCGCAACAAAAACGCGCCTCTAAAGATTTTGTGTCTCGGCTCGCATTCCGACGACATTGAGATCGGTTGTGGCGGAACGATCCTTCGCCTGCTCGCCGAACACGAAAACGTGGAGGTTGTATGGGTCGTCTTCAGCTCCAGCAAGGAGCGCGCGCGCGAGGCTCGGGCAAGTGCGAAGCTATTTCTAAAAGCGTCCCGCCGGAATGACGTCATCGTAAACGATTTTCGGGACGGGTATTTTCCGTTTGACGGAGCCAAAATCAAGGATCGCGTGGAGATTTTGAAGTCTACTAATCCCGACATCATCTTCACGCACAACCGCAATGACGCGCACCAGGATCATCGGCTCATCGCCGAATTGACGTGGAATACATTCAGGGACCACCTCATACTCGAATACGAGATCCCGAAATACGATGGAGACTTTGGACAGCCGAACTGTTTCGTGCCGCTCGCTAGGAAATTCTACGCAAACAAGGTTCGCTACCTCATGGAAGCCTTCGGTTCCCAGCGCTCAAAACGCTGGTTTGAGAAGGAAACATTCCTTTCGCTAATGCGCCTGCGCGGAATGGAATGCGTCGCGCCCAGCGGCTACGCGGAAGCGTTTTATTGCCGAAAAGTTCAGTTGTAACGGCGCAGTGCCCCCTCTGGCCGACCCAAAGACCGGACAACAACAACCCCTGGCCGCTAGCTCTTCCGACGAGAGAAATCGACCCGAATGAAAGATCTGAAGCAAAGAGCCCTCCGCGGCGGTTTTGCGAAGATGTGCGCTCAGGGCGCCAATTACGCGATTCGAATCGGATCGCTGGTCGTGATGGCCCGATTGCTCACTCCAAAGGACTTCGGTTTGGTCGGTATGGTGACCGCATTCACCGGTGTTCTAATGATGTTTAGAGACTTTGGGCTTTCGGCCGCAACTGTTCAACAGGTCGAGGTCAGCGAAGAACAAGTTTCAACACTTTTTTGGATCAATGTCGCTTTTGGCCTGGGTCTGGGACTCATAACAGCTGCAATGGCTCCGGTTGCTGTCGCTTTCTACCATGAGCCGCGGTTGTTTTGGGTCACGATCGCACTCGGAACGGCCTTTGTTTTCAATGCAGCTGGTGTCCAACACTCCGCATTTCTCCAGCGACAAATGCGTTTCAGTGCATTGTCCGCGATTGATGTTACCAGCTGGGCCGTCAGCACCGGTGTCGGAGTCTCATTGGCTCTGGCCGGTCTTGGTTATTGGGCGTTGGTGGGGTCCACCGTCTCACTTCCGCTGGTCGGAACGCTGGCGATGTGGTTCACGGCTCGATGGGTTCCCGGAAGACCGCGATTCGGCGTTGGACTTCGCCCGATGATGCGTTTTGGCGGAGGCGTCACGCTGACGGGTATAATTATCTACATCGCCTATAACTTTGAGAAGATTCTCCTAGGCCGCTTCTGGGGAGCCGATGTGGTTGGTCTCTACGGACGAGCCTTTCAGCTCAGTAACATCCCCGTAGAGGGCTTGAATTCTGCGGTCGGCGAAGTAGCTTTCTCCGCTTTGTCTCGCGTCAGGCACGACCCGCCCCGGTTCAAGAACTACTTTCTGAAGGGATACTCCCTGATAACAGCTCTCACGTTCCCTGTGACGATCGGCGTCGGTCTATTTGCGCCGGACTTAGTTGCTTTACTTCTCGGGCCAAAATGGAAAGACGCCGGACAAATTCTTCGCCTGCTCTCGCCAACGATTCTGATCTTCGCGCTGATCAATCCCATCGGGTGGCTGGTCTTCTCACTGGGACTGGTCGGCAGAAGTCTCAAGGTGGCATTGGTTCTGGCGCCGGTAGTCATCTGCGGATACATCATCGGTTTGCCGTATGGACCAAAGGGAGTGGCTTTTTGCTATTCCGCGGCAATGCTGCTATGGGTCATCCCGCACGTTGCTTGGGGTGTGCACGGCACCGTCGTGTCGTTTCGTGACATCGCGATCGCCGCTAGCCGGCCGCTTTTGTCGGGCCTTGTGGCCGGAGCAATCACCCTCGGAATGAAGTTCCTCCTGCTTCAGTCAGTGCCGGTTCTGGTGAGGCTCACACTGGGAGGGACCGTTCTTCTCGCCGTTTATGTCGGGATGCTTTTTTATGTAATGAGGCAGAAGTCGCTATACGTGCAATTGCTTCGAGACATTCTCGGGCGCAGTTCGGTAGATGGAAAGCAACTAGTCCCGGCCTAGGGCGTGGCAGCCGAAGCTCTATCAACCGCGCCCATCGTCGCGGAGACAGTGCGTTTGTTAATCAGGTCTTTAGTTCCTAGCAAAGTACACAATGGAATCCCCTAAATCTGGACGGGCCCAGGCAGTCTCTTCTGTGTTTTTCAGGCCCGTCGTCGCAAGTCTGTTAATTGTCACTGTCGCCGCCGTTCTCGGCCTTCAATTCTTGATCGTCGGTGTTCCGATGAATGGCGACGCGCCGGACCATGTAATGTATCAGTACCATTTCAGCCGCCAGTTCTGGAGCGGAGACTTTTATCCGCGCTGGCTTGCAGAAGCCAATAAAGGCTACGGAAGCCCGATTTTTCTCGGACAATATCCGTTTCCTTACTTTGTCACGGCTCTGCTGCGACCCGTTCTTCACTTCACACCCAGCGACACGCGAGAGGCACGTGAACTCGGAGTTTTCTGTTTCCTGATGCTCGCGGGTGCGGGCCTCGCTGCTTACTATTGGTTTCGGATTCGCTGCACTTCCGTGGCTTCTGCGATTTCTGCGGTAACGTACATGTCGCTGCCCTATTTCTTGGGCGCTGTGCTGTACGACCGGATGGCGCTCGGTGAGCTCGCTACGTTTGTGTGGATGCCGCTGCTACTCGCCCTGTGCGATCGCGCCAGCTTCAAGCGGTTAAGCATTTTGAGTGCTCTCGCAATCGCATTCGGGCTATTGCTGACGAGCAATATCTTGACCGCCATTTTGTTTGTGCCGGTCTTGGTTTTATACGCTGCTGCATCAGGAAGGCGCACGCTATTATCAGTTGCCATTGCACTCGCCTTTGGAGTGTGCGTCGCGGCTGTTTACATGTTGCCAGCTTTAGCGTATCAGGGGTTGTTTACACCCGGAGCCTTTGTCACCCATCGTCCCCTCGCGCAATTGGGCCGGAACTTGTTGTACGTGAGTTCTAGCGACATGGGCACGCGCCGAAGCTCCATACCATTGATCGTCGCGCTCGTATGTCTGACTTCCTTTGTTGCATTTCAGATTGTCCGCAGCACCGGAAATCCCCGCGCCCGGCGAGGCATGCTGTTGACGCTCGGATTGGGACTGCCGCTTCTGATACCAAATTTTGGGCCGAAACTGATCGGGTTGAGTGGCTTGAAAGTCTCCGGCTTCGACAGTTACAAGACCTACTCGATGAGCATTCTGTTCAGTATGTTGTTCACGGTAGGGTTGGGATGCATTGCTTACTGCCGCATCTCCGGTCGTCGAACACGTCCTCAGGAACGCGTGTTGCTGTTGGTTTTCTGCTGCGCGTTTGTTCTCATGCTCCCTTGGGCTGCGGTCGTTTGGAGACTCATTCCGAAAACGGAAATTATCCAGTTCCCATGGCGCTTTTGCTCGATTGTCACGGTAGCCGTCGCCGGTATTTTCGCAGTCGCAATGGATGATTGTTTGCGGCGTGATTCCGTTTCTGGAAGGCGGCCCGCATTGGGAGCTATCGTGGCAGTCGTGATCATCGCGATTACGGGCGGGTTCTTCATCTGGCGACCGTATCCCCATTACAGCACGGCGCGCAGCGATGTCGCGCGATGGTTCGACCCCATGTATTTGGCTTATGTGCCGCCCGAGAAGCTCTATGCATTCGCGGAGAGCATGGGTGTCTCTCCTGACAATTACGAGCTAAATTCCACTCCGGTCGAAGCGGGCGTTAGCGCAAAATACTCGGTAGGCCACGGTATTGTCTCGATTACTCGCGTGACGCCCGAAAAGCTCCTAGTTTCGGCGCAGTGCCCGGAAGATTCGAAAATAGAAATTGGTCAACTCTATTTCCCGCTCTGGAAGGTTATGCCCGTAACGGGTACTGCTATAAGGGAGACCCTCGGCAGTTCGGCGCGAGATCTTATGGAAGTGTCTTTAACTCCCGGGAATCATGAATTCTGGCTCGTTTTCGGCGGAGGTTTGCCCGAACGATTAGGTGCCGCCGTGAGCGCGGCGTCCCTGTTGATTGTCGTAGCTGTGCTGGCATTCACCAAGCTGCGAGGCGGAAAGTTTCGCCGGGGCCTAGACGCTCCGTCCATGTCTCATGATCTCTAAATCAAACTTAACCGGCAAGCTTCGCTGTGCGCCTGCGCGGACGTGATCTCGCTTTGAGGTTGCAGGGCGCCCCGAAACAGACAGGAGAATTTGCCATTGAGCCTCTCGAAATCCAGATGGTTATTCATCTGCATTGGATTGGTATTTGTTGGCGTCGCTATGGCGATGATCTCCAGCCTGAAAGTCCGCGAGGGGCTTTATATCGCGCGTGAGAAGGCTACGGGCTCACTTTCCGACATCGAATGGCCCGAGTTAGTTAAGATGATGCGGTCGGGCAAGCATTTTGGATTGCCACAATTGGTCAGCACTCCGGATCCCTATGTCGCGATTCACAATCCATATTCGACGTCGGTAGATGTCTCTGCAGGAGGCGAACTCTTCCGATTGCATTGTGCTATCTGCCACGGCTCTAACGGCGAGGGGGGGCCGGGAGGCCCTAAGCTTCAGCAGCGCCGTATGGTACAGGGCAACAGCGACTGGGCGATCTACCGAACGATTTCCAGGGGCATTCGCGGAACGGGTATGCCAGCAAACAACTTGCCCTGGATTGATAAATGGAAGCTCGTTGCCTATGTTACTTCGCTCGGAGCAGGTCCCGCATCCGGTGATGACCCGGAGCCGATTCCCGACACGTCTTTGCCGCACATAGAATACGCAACGATCAACGCTGCGGATAAGAATCCGGCGAACTGGCTGACCTACGCGGGCTCGTATGATAGCCATCGCTTTAGCCGTAACGTTCAGATCACCACAGCAAACGTGTCCGGATTACGACTTCTCTGGCAGCGTCAGTACGTCTCCGAGCAGCCGATTGAAACGAGTCCACTCGTCGTCAATGGATACGAGTTTGTAACTATACCTCCGGATCGCGTCGAAGCACTGGACGCAAAGACGGGCGCCATAATCTGGGCTTACGATCGCGACGTCCCAGCGGACCTGAGGCTTTGCTGCGGAATCCACAACCGAGGATTGGCGGTTTTCGGGAGTATGCTTTATTTCGGCACTTTGGACGCTCACCTGATCGCGTTAGACATTCACACTGGTCATCCCGTCTGGGATTTGACAATCGCCGACTATAAGGCTGGTTACAGCCTAACCGGCGCGCCCCTCGTGCTCAAGAACATGATTGTCACCGGCGTTGCTTGTGGCGAATTCGGGGCCCGGGGCTTCATCGACGCGCGCGACCCGGCCACAGGGAGAGAGATTTGGAGGTTTTACACCATTCCCGGGAAGGGCGAAGCCGGTGCGGATACTTGGGGCGGCAATTCGGCGGAAACCGGCGGCGGCCCTGCGTGGCTCACCGGTTCGTTCGATCCCGACACCAATCTAATTTATTGGCCCATCGGAAATCCGAGTCCAGATTATGACGGTTCCGGACGTCCCGGCGACAACCTTTACACCAACAGCGTCGTCGCTTTGGACGCGGGTACGGGAGCCTTGCGCTGGTATTTTCAATTCTCTCCGCACGACGTATTTGACTGGGATGCGGCGCAGACTGTCATCCTTTTCAATGGCAACGTGCAGGGGAAGAATCGCGGCTTGCTGGCTCAGGCCGATCGAAACGGATTTTTCTATCTTTTGGACTCCCAGACAGGCGCCTTTCTGTTCGCGAAGCCCTTTATGAGAGAAACATGGGCCGACGGCATCGACATCACAGGACGGCCAAGAATCAATCCAGCTATCCAGCCTACCGAGAGAGGGACCGCCGTCTATCCGGGTGTCGCCGGTGCTGTAAATTGGCAATCTCCATCTTACAGCCCATTGACTGGCCTAATGTACATCCCGGCTTTTGATAGGGGAGGAGTTTTTACCACTGGCCATAGTGTCTATCGTCGCGGCGAGATGTTTCTGGGCGGATCCTTCGCTTTTTTTTCGGATAATGCGTCTGAGGCTGCGGTCCGTGCCATCGATCCTATGACCGGCGAAGTAAAATGGGAATTTCGCAACCGGGCAACCACTGTGGGAGGCTTGTTAAGCACCGCAGGAGGAGTGGTGTTCGGCAGTCAGGACGAAAATTTCTTTGCGCTCGACGCTGCGACCGGTCGAGAGATTTGGCACGTCGGAATGGGTGGCCACGTCCTGGCGGCTCCGGTGACCTTCTTGACCGACGGCAAGCAGTTCATCACGATTGCCGCAGGCCACGATGTCCTGACTTTCGGGCTGTAGCCGTACTGTTTTCTATTCCCGCGCACGGCGCTTTCGCGCACGAATCCAGGCACCAGACTTGACCAGAAATCAGCTCTGAAGGCCTGGTCATCGGGTCACAACCAATGAAACGCTACATCAAGGTCTCAGTGTCGATCATCCTCGGGGGTGTGTTCCTATATCTTGCCCTCTCGCTTTTCGGGTTACGAGAAACAATGAAATCGATTCACCAGGCTCGGTCGCAATTCCTGCTCCTGGGAATCGTTCTAGCGATATCGAGTTATTTCCTTCGTGCCGGCCGCTGGTTAATTTGGGAACAGAGTCTCAGTTATTGGAATTCCTTCCGACTGATTCTGATCGGCTTCATGGGCAACAACGTTTTACCCGCACGATTGGGTGAAGTCCTGCGGGCACATTGCACCGCTTCGAAGACTTCGGAGGAACGAGGAAGAACAACCGCCTTGGCATCGATTGCGGCCGAGCGCATTCTGGATGGGTTGATGCTTGCCATCTTTGGCCTTGTGGGCATTGCGCTGGTTCCGATCGATCGTCGCCTTCAGCAGGGCCTGTTTTTCGTTTCCCTTGCTTTCGTCGGGCTTACTTTCGGGCTGATTCTAAGCACTCGTTCCCACGAGCGGCTGATTCGGTTGATTGCCGAGATAAATCGCAAATTTCCAGGCCATGTGCCGGCCTACGCGCGCGAAAAAGCGGTCCAGTTCGTCGACGGCCTTCTCCCCCTGCGGACGACGGCTCGTATGTTACTGGCGATTTTCGCGACCGCTCTGGTTTGGTTACTGGAGTTCGCTTCGTACTACTGTTTCGGGTTGGCCATCTGGAACGGCATGACCCCAAAGATCGCCATCATCTTTGTGGTCGTGGTGAATTTTGCGTCTCTCATTCCTCTGACGGTGGGAGGCATCGGATCGATCGAGGCGGCGGCACCGTTGTTCCTTGTGAGCTCGGGCATACCTTCCTATCCTGTCGCACTCGCAATGGTTTTGCTTCAACACGGCACGCAATATGCATTCACCACAATTACGGGCGCGGTGCTTTACGTGACCGGGGGCTTTTACAGATTGTCGCTAGCTCGCCCGAAAAATTCGACGGATCAGACATCGCTCGTCCCGTCCAGCACGCTGGTTTTTGTCGATCACACCCGCTCGATACTCGGCGAGCTCTCTGCATCGCTCGACTTGAAGCCGCCGGCGCGAAGCGAGATCGACTTATCGATCGTTATTCCCGCCTACAATGAACAGTCGCGCCTTCCGCGAACAGTCCTCGAAACGATTGGATGGTGCACCCGCCAGGAACTCAATTTCGAATTGATCATTTCGGACGATGGCAGTAAGGACCAGACTCTGCAGCTTGGCCGTCTGTTCGAAGAAAGCGATCGCCGGATTCGCACTCTCGCATGTCCGCATATGGGCAAAGGCGCCGCGGTGCGTTTTGGAATGCTCAACGCCAAGGGGCGCTTCGTACTCTTCATGGATGCTGATGGTGCCACGCCCCTTGATCAGATTTCGAAGCTTCTGAATGCTCTTGAGCGGGGAAACGACGTTGCGATCGGCTCGCGTATAGGTCAGAATCCCGGTGAAGTTGAGATCAAAACCTCGTTCCACCGGCGGGTCATCGGACGCTGTTTCGCATTCTTCGTCAATCTCTTTGCCTTCGGCGGCGTCGGCGACACTCAATGCGGATTCAAGATGTTTCGCCGCGACGCGGCTGTGGCCATCTTTTCGCGGCAGAAAACAATCGGCTTCGCTTTCGATGTGGAGATACTTTTCATCGCCCGCCGCCTGGCGCTCCCGATCATCGAAGTTCCGGTCAATTGGATGGCGCAACCAGGCTCTAAAGTGAATTTGGTAACCGACTCGATCAGAATGCTGTGGGATATATGCCGCATTCAATGGATTCATCGCAAACTTGAAGGGGAAGCACTTTCGTTGGCATCGCACCGACAGTCGTCAAACTAGGCATCTGCGGAATTTCATTGGTCTGTTCAGAACACATAGGACCATCTATATCTGCGAGATGGTTGACAGAGTGATGTACGGGACGAGCGGACTCATCCGTCACCTCAAGCACACCACCCCTTGAAGTTTGGTACCTTGCTTCACCGACGAAATGAGAGAAGGAAACAGCCGGACCTAGTGTACGGCCACCTGGAGATTCGTGGGAGGAGCGGGAGGACCGCTCACTGAACCTGCGCCGGGCTTAAAAGCCCAGGCCGCGGCGCCCACAGCGTTGCCATTCCCACTGCAACGGGAGTTTTGCATCGCCCAAGAAACCTGCACTTGGGATGAGCTGGCCGTAATGAAATGCCCGTGGCCTTCACCTTCATCGAACGGATCCGCGTCTGTTTGTCCGTTGAACCAGACCGAGTCGGTCGTGGCGCCGATGGGACTATTCACGAACTGAGTGGGGCCGCAGCCGTTTTGCATTGCCACAATCACCAGCTCGCCAGCTGCGGCCGGCGTGATCACCAATGGCGGCGAAGGCATCACAGTCCCCGCAGCAAACGAACTCTGGAGCATGTCGACTGCCGCTACCGTATCAAGCGGCGAGCTCGTTGCCACGCCACGAATATCTCGCATAACGTACTCCGTGTTGCCGTCACCTGAATTAGTCACGTTGACTCGAAGCGTTGGGCTCGTCGTGGCGTTCGTTGCGTACCAAGTGATCGCCTCGGGCCCGCCGCCAGTCGCCACGTTTTTTGTGTACGAATTCGAAGCCGAGTCGGACACTGTGACCGTGTTCGAAGTATCCGTATCCGTCACGGTAATGAAATTTCCGTCAGACGGAAGTTCTGCGGACGCATTGGTGCCACCCGAAAGAACTATCGTATATTCGTGGTCGATGTGAATTCCCGATGTGGGAGGTGCCGTTCCAGCTCCGTTGCTAGTCTTGAACGCGACCGCTGCGCTGGTATAGATTGACGCGCCCGTAACTGTGTAGCTCGGCGTGATCGCGCCCGCGTTTGCTTGTTGAATATCTTGCAAGAACTGACCCGTCTGAACGTCTGCGATAATCGGTGACCACCCGCTGCCCGCCGTTAGCGTCGTGACAAACTGCGTCAGCGAGTTGAGGTCGTTTCCGGGGACGGAACTATTTCCGTACTGGAAGATTAGGTCGCCGGCAGTCGTCGTGGTCATTGAACCTGCTGATATCGTTGGCGCCCCGACGCCCGATGCGGAACTCGTTACGTCGACGGGTGAACTGGTGGCGACGCCGTAGGCCTCTTTGCAAGCGGCTTGGAACGACGTCAGTGCGGCGTCGAATGTGAACGTAATCTTCTGCGTACCAGCTGCGACTCCGGCTGCGTAGACAATGGTAGTCGTATTGGAGACACCATTCTTTGAGACGGCGACCTGCCAACTGTTGGAATGATCGTCCGTGACGGAGAGACTTCGTCCGGACGAAAATGCGTAGGTGATGCCGCACACGAGCAGATTACCCGACAGGGCCGCCTGGGGCATGTAAAGCACGTAGCCGTTTCCGGCATCTACTCCGCTGTTCGTGGAGGTTCCCACGGCGTCTACCAGCAGCGGGTCGGATGCCTTCAGCGTTGTCGCGCCAAACGACACGAGAATCAACAACGCAAGTACGTGTTCCTTCTTGAGTGCGAGCAGCAGCGTTCTCGTAAGGCGTTGGCGGATCTTGGATTTCTTCATGGTTTTGGCGATTCTCGGATATTGGTGTCGCACCGTGGTCTTACCGACAAGCTCAGCCCTAATAGGCCGCGCCGACGCAATGCATGAACTACTATCAACTTTTCTGTCCCGCAATGTGGTTGGTGCCTTTCAAGAGGCCGCAGCCTCGACCGACACCGGCAAGCCAAACGCACCACCGACCCTGATGTGCAGGTAGCCACAGTGGCATGGCAGATACAGTCTGGCAGTGACTAAACTCACTGTCTACTGTACGCAAGGGCAGAGATAGGACAGTAACCGACTCCTGTCCCATACGTTTCCGTACCCTTCGCACCTACTTTGGTTAGATGCCTGGCGATCGGTAACGTATCGGGCTCCGGGCTGTATATGGGAAGAAACTAGCAGGCCCAATCGAGCCGTCTGCGGCTGAGCTACGGTGCGGGAACCTCGCCCTGCCCCTCATTCGTCGGGGTGCTGTTGCCACCCGAGTCCACGGCCTTAATCTCGTAAAAGTAGTTCTGCCCCGGGGTGACGGTCGAGTCGATGTAGCTGGTTCCTGTGATGGGGGTTGTATTCAGCGGGGTGTTGCTTTCCCCGCCGGACGAGGTTCCGCGATACACGTTGTATGTCACGCCGCCCGTCGCGCTGGGATCCCAAGAAAGCTCTGCCCAGTGCAAACCGGTGCCCGACAGACTCACCGTCGTCGGCGAATTCGCGACATCGCTGGCGATACTGACGCTCGCCCCACCGACGGCTCCGCCGCCCGTAGGCGCAAAGGTGACCGTCAGCGTGGCTGATTGGCCCGGCGCTAAGATCAGCCCGTTGGAGATTCCGCTCGCGCTGAATCCCGCGCCGGTGACTGTAACTGCCGAGACCGTCACGTTCGCGTTTCCACTATTCGTGACGAGCGTCGGCAGCGAGTTGCTCTTGTCCAAGAGTACGCTGCCGAAAGCGAGAGTGGACGGAACAGCGCCGAGTCCAGTGCCGCCCCCACCCCCATTCCCGCCGTCACCGCCACCTCCATTCCCGCCGCCTCCACCACAGCTTGCAACGCACAAGAGACCGGCAGCGCTCAGACAAACGGCCGCGAGTCGCTTGAGGGAAGTATTTAAACAAAAGATACCCACGTGGTGGAAGCAGGCACAGCTTATCCGAGGTGACTTCGACTGCTGCTCGCCCGTATCGTGATGTACGTCTCGGGACATCGGATGACGGTCACAATCCCAAAAGAGGCAAATTCTTACTTGCGTGATTGTTGATTATAGGCCTTCCAGTCGGGAATATCTACAATTCGATCTTCACTGAATTAGTGGGCAGCGTACGTAATTATGCTCTCTGGTCCGATACACCCGCTAGCCGGTACAGGGTTGGCAACCATGCCGAAAGAGTTGTCCTTCCCTGAATTGGGACACGATAAACTGATCGAAGCGAGGATTCACTCTAGCCATGTCAACCTCCTTGGCCACGTCGTTCAAGTTGCACTCTAGGTTCGCCGCCTTCATCGTGGTTTCAAGTCTCGCGTTTTTCTTCACGCTGTTGAATTTGGTGAAGTATTCGCTCTCCAATAGCTCGAGTTCTCACGTTGTATTGATTCCATTCGTTTCTCTCTTCTTGCTGTATCTCGAGCGTGAAACGATATTCGCGAACACGTCGTCGAGCATCGGCTTGGGAATTGGCTTGGAAGTAACCGGACTGTTTCTTTTCTTGGTGGCGAGTCGAGGCCCGGTCCCCAAGGAGGAGAACTGGTCTCTGTCAGTGGAAGTCATCGCCCTGGTATTCGTGTGGATAGCCGGATTTATCTTCTTCTATGGGATCGCCGCGTTCAAAGCGGGCGTTTTCCCGCTGCTGTTCTTGTTGCTGATGGTCCCATTGCCTGATCCGATCCTGAACTGGATCATCCATGAGTTGCAGGCAGGCTCGACTGCGATCGCGTGTTGGGTTTTCCAGGGCACCGGCACGCCTGTTCTCCGAAACGGTTTCGTGCTCTCCGTGCCGAGCGTCACCATCGAAGTGGCCCAGGAATGTAGCAGTATTCGCTCCAGCCTCGCGCTTTTCATCACGTGTCTGCTCGCCGCGCACCTGTACCTGAGGACCGGCTGGAAAAAGTGGGTTTTCGTGCTTTTGTCCTTCCCCTTGTCGCTCGTCAAGAATGGAATTCGAATCGCGACCCTGACTTTGCTGAGCATTTACGTAAACCCTGATTTCCTTACGGGAAGGCTGCACCGTCAGGGAGGAGTTATTTTCTTTGTCATGGCACTGCTCATGCTTTTGCCGGTGTTTTGGTGGTTCGAACGAACCGACAAGCTACGTTCGGTCGCCATTGCGGCCACTGAGTCGAGATAAGTCGCCTAAATCAGTAGAGCGAATAAGCCGGTTACCGCAGTGCCTGATGAGCGCGTCGTGAGTTGGCCGCGAGAATTCCCAAAGCAGGAGAAGCGTTTCAGCCTCGGATCTAAAGCGTCGACATGGCCGCCGCCTAGAAGGGTGGCTGAGTTTTTTCGGTCGAGAACATGAGGGCGAACCGTGCGAGTGTGCATCTGGGCGGGGAAGAACCTGCTGACGGAAGACGAGTCGTGGGCTAAATTGGAGTTTGTTGCATAGATCGGTTGCCGGGCATGGGGCCGATCTGGCGGATGGCGAGGTTCGCTCTCCCGAGCAGGAAGGAATCGGACATCGACAGGGCTGACATTGTAATCATCGGCGGCGGCGTGGTCGGCTGCGCCATTGCGCACGAGTTGTCTGCTCGCTGGGACGATGTTTTCCTGCTCGAAGCTCTCCCCAAGCTAGCCATGGGCGCAAGCTCACGCAACAGCGGGGTGATTCATTCGGGTTTGTACTATGCTCCGGGATCGCTCAAGGCTCGCCACTGCGTGCGCGGCAACCAACTGCTGTACAAATTCTGCGCCGCCCACAACGTACCGCACAAGAATATCGGCAAGATTGTCGTGGCGTTCTCCGAGCGCGAAGTGGGTCAGCTTCTCGCGCTCATGAAGATCGGGGAAACGAACGGCCTTCAAGGCCTCCGGCTGATCGACCGCGCTGCGATTCATGCTCGCGAACCGCATGTCGAAGGCGTACAGGCAATTGAGGTCCCTTCAACTGGCATCGTCGCAAGCGAAGAGCTCGTCAAGGCCTTTGCGCGAGTTGCCAGCGACCGCGGCGCCCACATTGTTACGAATGCCAAGGTTGAACGCCTCGAACCGATAGCCGACGGTATCCGCGTGACAAGCTCCGCCGGCGAAATCGAAGCTCGCTGCCTGATTAATAGCGCCGGCCTCTTCGCTGATGAAATCGCGGCCCTTCTCGGATCGAAAATGGCGCGCCACAAGATTTATCCGGTGCGCGGCGAGTACTGTGAATTCGTGCGCGAAAAGCAGGATTGGGTACGTGGCCTAGTGTATCCGCTTCCCCATACTGATGGAGTCAGCCTGGGCACGCATCTTACGAAGAACCTGTGGGGCAGCGTCTTAGTGGGCCCCACCGCGCGCTATATTGACGACAAGAACGACTACGAACGCGATCGCGAGCAGCCGGAATATTTCGCAAAGCTGGCCAAGACTCTCATCCCGGAGATCGAAGCCTCTGATTTGAGGCTCGCCTACTCCGGAATTCGCGCCAAGCTCATACCGCCGCCGAGCGGCGCTGGCACGTCATTCACGAAATCCGCAGTCGATTTCATCATTGAGCGCGACCCGGAATTCCCGTGTGTGGTCCAGCTCATGGGCATCGAATCGCCCGGTCTAACGTCCTCTCCTGCCATCGCCGAGCACGTCGGCGCTATCGTCAGCGAAATCCTCGCCTAACAGTCATTCCTTCCATTCTGAATTTCGAGGTTTTCTTACTGGGACGGGATCGTCACGGAAACTTCATTGGAGGGAGAGCTCTCCACGTTGTTGGCGTCCACCGAAGTCACGGCGTAGAAATACGTCTGGCCATTCGCTACGCTGCTGTCCGTGTAACTTGTCGCCGCAATCGAGGAGACAAAGAGCTTCGTGATGCTTGAAGCGGAGCTGCCGCGGTAAACGAAATAACCGGTTACCGCAGAAGCGCTGGCCTGCCAGTTGAGCGCCACGGAGTGCTGCGTGGCCGGAGCGGCCACACCGGTGCCTGTCAAAGGGATGCTCATCGTGGCATTCGAGGCGTTGCTCGAAATTGTGACGCTTCCCTGAGCCGCCGCAGCCGAAACTGGATCGAAGCTTACCGAAATCGTTGTGGAACCATTCGGCGTCAGCGTCACGTTCGTGCCGCCGCTCGCGCTGAACCCGCTGCCCTTCGTTGAAACGCCGGAGATAGTGATGTTCGCAGTACCCGAATCGGTCAGCACGACGGATTGCGTGACCAGCGTTCCGACGGTCACGCTGCCAAATCCCACGCCCGTTGCGCTCGCCGTCAGCGTCGACTGCGGCTGCGTGGCAGGGCTGCTTGGAGCGATCGCGGTAGCCGAGAGAGGTATTTGAATCACTGAGTTCGTTGCATTGCTCGAAATGGATAGCGTGCCCTGTACCGCGCCCGCCTTGCCGGGATTGAACGTTACGGACACCGAAAGCGTATTGTTCGGATTGACAGTCGTGTTAGATGCGCTCGCGCTGAATCCAGTCCCGGTGGCAGTCACGGCGGATATTGCCACGCTCGCCGTGCCTGAATCCGTCAGCGTAACGGTTTTCGTCACAGGCGTTCCGACGGTCACGTTTCCAAATGCCAGGCTTGTTGTGGTCGTCGTGAGCTTCGAGGATGGCGGAGCCACGCCGGTTCCCGAAAGGCTAATGCTTAGCGGACTGTTTGTCGCATCGCTGTTGATAATGAGAGTGCCCTTAGACGCGCTTGCCGCGCTCGGGTCGAACTTGACGGTATATGTCACCGTGCCGTTGGGGTTCAGCGGTACGCTCGAACTCTGCGCGAAACTGAAACCGCCGCCGGAAATCGTTGCAGTGCCGAGAGTGACCGTAGCTGTGCCGTGGTCCGTCGCCACCACAGGCATTGTCGCAGACGAACCCACCGTCACGTTTCCGAACGTCAATGTCGTAGAGCTCGGTGAAAGCTGTGAAGTACCTGCGACACCCATGCCGGTCAGCATGATGTCCATGGATGAATCCGATGCGTCGCTGGAAATCGTCAAAGTCCCTTGGCTGCTCCCCGCACCGGTAGGTGCGAACATTACTGTGATCGTCATTGTTTGATTGGGAGCTAAGGTGACGGCGGCGCCGCTCTTAACACTGAAATTCGCGCCTGAGATAGCAATCGACTTGATCGTGATGTTTGAGGATCCGGAATTAGTCAGTACAACGGACTCCGTTGCGGACGCACCGGTCGTAACATTTCCAAAACTTACAGCGCTGGAGCTTGGCGAAGAGGGGACGCCGACTGCTCGCTCGACGATCCGCCGCCGGGTGCGGCGAGTCCGCACCCGATGGTTGCCAGCAGCGCCGCCAGCACGACCGACGTCGAAAGTGTCGACGCGAAAATACGTGCCGCTTTGCAAGCGGAGTGTGAGAACAGTCGTATTGGGCGAGGCTGGAGAATAACAACGCTCCTTTAAGCGCGAACCATTGTCGAATGTGGGAGTTGAGGAAAACTACTGGACGCAGGTACACACGAGGGACAGGGGTGTTAACCTGTCCGCCCGGACAGGCTCAATAAGAGCCCCGACCTGGAATTTCTTGGCTCGCACCGATCGCGATTCTAGGGAATCGTGACCGAGACCTCGTTCGAATCGGCGCTCGCCTGGCTTCCGTCCACTGCGGTGACCACGTAGAAGTACTGCGTTCCCGAGCTCACGGTCGAATCCGTGAAGTTCACCGTCGTGACGGGCGACGGATTTAGAGGCGTGGTGCTATATCCGCCGGAAGTCGTCGCGCGGTAAACGTTGTACCCGCTCACGCCGCTCGTGATGCTGGCGTCCCAATTCAGCAGGACGGAGTGTTGCGTCACTGTCTGGCCCGTGCCCGACATTGTAATCGTCGTCGGCGAGTTGCTGGCGTTGCTCGTAACGGTTACCTTTGCGCCGCTGACCGCTCCCGCCGTCGTAGGATCAAATGTCACCGTTACCGTCGCCGTTTGTCCCGGCGTCAGCATCGTTCCATTGGTCACGCCGCTTGCGCTGAATCCCGCGCCAGTCGTCGTCAGGCCGGTGATCGTCACGTTGGAGTTGCCGGTGTTCGTTAGTGTCGAGGTTTTTGTCGCCGACGTATTCAGATTCTGCGTACCGAAGCTCAAGCTCGTCGGGCTGGCGCTCAGCGTTTGCGTTGCCGTCACGCCGGTGCCGGTCATGTTGATTGTCAGCGGCGACGGCGTGCCGTTTGTCGTCAGCTGGATGGACCCGCTGACCACTCCTGGGGCGGTCGGTGTAAACACCGCATTGAACGTCAAGGTTCCACCAGCCGCTATCGTGGACGTTGTCGTAAGCCCGTTGATGCTCATCCCCGTGCCCGATACCAAGATGTTCGAGAAGGTGAGTGTCGCATTACCGTTGTTATGCAACGTAACCGGCTGGGAGTTGCTGTTGCCGTCGACAACGTTCGAGAAAGCGACGCTCGTCGGCGAAGCTGAGACCTGCGCCTGCAATCCAGTGCCGCTCAACGAAACGGTAGCCGGAGTTGCGGACGCATTGCTCGTGATCTGGATGCTTCCCGTCGAGCTGGCGCCAGTCGTCGGAGCGAAGGTCACGGTGAACGTAGTGTTCGCGCCGGTGTTGACGCTCGTGGGAGCCGTCAAGCTCATCGTGTAGCCGGTTCCCGAGATCGTTGCCGCAGTGATATTCAGCGTCGCATTACCGGTGTTCGACACCGTCACGGTTTTCGTGGAATTGCTGCCTACGTTGACGTTTCCGAATGCGACGGGTGACGGGTTCACCGTCATCGTCGCCTGGGTTGCCACGCCGGTCCCGCTCAAATTGATCGTCAGCGGAGAAGGCGTGCCGTTCGTCGTCAACTTCACCGATCCACTCACGGCGCCTGATGCCGTCGGTGTGAATACAGCGTTGAACGTCGAGCTTCCGCCCGCCGCGATCGTGGACGTCGTGGTCAGCCCATTGATGCTCATGCCGGAACCGCTGACCACGATGCTGGAGAACGTCAGCGTTGTGTTGCCGTTGTTCTGCAGCGTGATGGGCTGGGAACTGTTGCTCCCAACTGTGACGCTGGAGAAAGCGACGCCCGTGGGCGTGGCGGCAATCTGCGACTGCAGGCCCGTACCGCTTAGCGCAAGCTGAGCTGGCGATCCCGCGGCATTGCTGGTAACCGAAATATTGCCTGTCGCGCCCCCCGCTGTCGTCGGCGCAAACGTGACCGTGAATGTGGTGTTGGCTCCGGCGTTCACCGATCGCGCCGTCAGATTCGTCGTGAAGCCCGCCCCTGAAATTGCCGCTGCCGAAATATGCAGCGTCGCGTTGCCAGTGTTCGTCAGCGTCACAGTCTTTGTCGAATTGCCCCCCACATTAACGTTGCCGAACGCTACCGGTGACGGACTTAGGGTCATCGTGGCCTGCGTTGCCGTACCGGTGCCCGTCAAGTTGATCATCAGCGGCGATCCTGGTGCGTTGCTGGTGATCGACACTTGGCCCGTGAAGCTTGTCGCTGAGGTCGGCGCAAACGTGACGGTGAAGGTCGTCGTCTGTCCCGGCGTCAGGCTAGCGGGCGTGCTCCATCCTGTCAGCGTGAATCCCGTCCCAGTGATGCTGTGAGCCGAAATCGCCACGTTCGCCGTTCCCGTGTTCGTTAGGGTTACGGGCACCGATGAAGTTGCACCGTTGAGTACGGCTCCAAACGGAATGCTCGCTGGATTCGCGCTTAACGCACCCTGCGTTCCGGTTCCGCTCACGGGAATCGTTAGCGTCGGGTTTGTTGCATTCGACGTGACCACGATACTGCCGCTCGCAGCTCCCGCCGCCGTCGGCGCGAACGTACCGATGAAAGTTGCCGTTCCACCTGCCGCGATCTGCTGATTCGTTGTCAGGCCGCTCACGCTGAAACCAGTGCTCGCGGTCGCCGAGTTGATTGTGACGGTCGCGTTGCCGGAGTTGGTTAGTGTAAAGGTCTGTGGTGTCGAGCTTCCAACCGCCACACTATTGAAATTGAAGCTTCCTGGAGTCGCGCTTAGGGAGCTGCCGCTGGCAATGGCGCTACCTGTAAGACTCAGCGTCTGCGGCGATCCCGCCGCGTTGTCCGTGAACATGATATTGCCGGTAGAGCCGGAGGTGGACGTAGGTGAGAACGTCACGTTGAACTGAAGGTTCGCGCCGGCCGCGATATTTGTCGGAAGCGCGAGCCCGGACATCCCGAAACCCGTTCCCGAAACCGTCGCGAGGTTCAGCGTCAGCGACATGTTCCCGATATTTGTCAGCGTCACCGGCTGCGTGCTGGTCTGCCCCACGACCACGTTGTTGAAATTCAACGAAACCGGAGACATCGACAACGCTGGCTGCATGCCAGTCCCGCTCATCGCAATCGAAAGCGGCGAATTGGAAGCATCGCTTGTGATCGTCAATGTGCCGTTCGCCGCTCCCCGGGTCGCCGGTGCATATTGCACTTGAACTGTGGCGCTCTGTCCCACCGGCACCGAAGCCGAGGGATTGCCTCCGACCACCGTAAATCCCCCGCCCACGATAGCGGCGGATGCGATGTTCACTGCAGCCGTGCCCGTGTTCGTCACGGTGACACTTTGCGTCGCCGTGCTTCCCACGTTCACGTTACCGAAAGCCAGTGAAGCGGAGCTCGGCGAAAGAATGCCCGATTGAGGATCTCCCGTGGTCCCACCACCCGTGCCGCCGCCTCCGCCGATGGTCCCGGCGCTCGTGTAACCAGAGCAGCTGGAAAGGCCGATTAGCGCCAGAACAACGGTCAGCGCTGCTAGGAGCGACAGGGGCCCGCAGCCACCTGATTTGTGGTCTCCTCTGCTGCGGCTTGTCGGGCCTTCTTGTTGGGCGTGACTTTGGCTGTGCGATGTCATGGCTCGCACAGTCTAGGAACGGCCTTCGCTGCTATCTACTGGACGGGAGACTAAAGAAAGGGCAAGTCCCCAACCTGTTCAAACGGTACCTGTACTACCTGCCCTTTTTCTAAGCACCTGTCCTCACGCCTACACCCGGGTGATTCCTAGAACAGTCTTACAGACGTGCATTCTGATGGGCTTATTGGCATTTTCTTAGAATTAGAAACCTGCACCCCGAGGACAGGTCCATCCCGGCTCATGCTACACTCACGTTGGCTGCGGCGGTTCGCGCGCGGCAAACTATGTCCGTATTACCAGTCCACTTCGGTCCATTTCTCGCCGAACCTGAAGCTGTGCGTTTCGATTTCGTTTCGCCCTCCCCGCGCCCCATGGCAGTGCTTCAGTGTTTCCCGCTACGCTCCGCATGGTTCGCAAGGTGAGTCCTGCGCCGCCTGCTCACAGGCCAAGACCCGGAGTCCCTCGCCTCATTTGCCTCGTGGTGCTCTGCGGGATTCTGGTCGCGGGACTATTGCCTTTCCGCGCTCCTCGCAATGGCGTTTCTTGGCTGAGCGGTCAGAACGGTGTTCTGCTTTCCGGACATGCGACCCTCATTAGCTCCGCTTCTTTCCCACCGGTCGACGGCGGAAATAGCGACTCGTGCGCCATCGAGATGTGGCTCCAGCCGAGTCTCCCGCATGACTCCAACGTTTTCTTGGCGTTTTCGACCCCTGAGAACCTCCTTCAACTGACCCTCCACCAGTACCGCTCGTCACTTATCATGCAACCCGGCCTCGTCGGCCATCGACGTGCCGCATCCACAACGGGAACCGACAATCTTCTTCGCCCGGGCGTGCTCTCGTTCGTAGCTATATCCTCCGGCAAGCAGGGAACCGCGATGTACCTCAATGGGGCCGTAGCGCGTTCATTTCCCGGCTATAGCGTCGCTGCGAATTGCCGGGGCCGTCTCGTGCTGGGTACATCCCCCGTCAGCGACGCGCCCTGGCACGGACAATTCCGCGGCCTAGCACTGTACGCCCACGACCTAAGTGCCGATCAAGTGCGCCGTCACTATGAAAGTTGGACCATGAAGGGCAGTCCGGATCTCACGAAAGCCGATCGTGCCGTCGCGTTGTACGTTTTCAACGAACGCTCGGGCAGCGTGATTCACAACGCGGTACCAGGCGGAATCAATCTGGAAATCCCCCGGCGCTACACGCTCATTCACCAGATATTCTTGCAGCCGTTCTGGCAGGAATACCAGCCGCGCTGGTCCTACTGGAAAGACTTCATGATCAACGTCTTGGGCTTCATACCGCTCGGATTCTTTTTCCACGCCTATTGGAGATCTGAGCGCCCGATCAGATTCGCGGCTCTCGTCACCACTATCCTGGGCTTTGCCGTAAGCCTTACAATCGAAGTGCTCCAGTACTACCTACCCACTCGAGACTCCGGCACCACCGATCTTTTTACCAACACCCTGGGCACAGTTCTCGGAATCCAACTCTACCGTTGGGGTGGCGCTCGCGCACTCGTCGCAAGAATCTACTCTTTTCGAAACTCCTAGATCATTGGCTCGCCGGTGTTGCGCGCAATAATTCCGCGAGTGGCATCGCGCGGCCGCTCGATTTCCCGCCAGTCGTCCGCCGCCCCTGGATTCGGCGCGATCAGCGGCCCAAACGTCACTGCAACGCTGCCCCGTCGCGGCAAATACGTCCCATCTCGCAAGATGCTTCGCGCTCCGCGCACGGCAACCAGACAAATCGGTCGCCCCGAATCCACCGCGGCCTTGAACCCGAGCTGAAGGGGCCGCACTCCTGCTTCAGCGGTAAAGGTTCCCTGGGGATACATCGCCACAGCCTCCCCGCGTGCCAGCGCCGCATCCACTTCCCCACCCTGCCGCGCCCGAGGATCGCTTCGATCAAAAGTGAATTGCCCGCTCCGCATCGCCATGGTCCCGACGCGTTCCAGGCTCCCCAGTCCTAACTAGCGTTCCAAATGCGCCCGCCCCGCGTGCCGACAGTTCGCCCAGGCCCCGCCCAGCACCCAACTCGGTTAGCAGCTGACGCACAGAGGCAAGCGCCCGCGCTTCGATTGAAGCCGCCCGCTCGAGTTGTGTTCCAGAAGCCATCAAAGTTTCGTCGCCGCCATTCCGCGGGCCTAGCACCGCGCCCAGCAGCGTTCAACGTAATCGCCTCCAGCTTTGTGTAGTTCAGGTCGTTGGCCCAGGTTTTGAAGCGCCAAATTCGCGCCACGGAGCCGTCGGAGAAAATCTGCCGCGCCCCATCCGTTCTTCTCATGCTAACATTTCCCCACCGCGACTCCGTAGTTGCTTAACCCCGACTCAAACCATATGCCCTGGTATCCGAAAGCAATAATCGCCGTTCTCGCCGCTCTCATCTTGGCCACTGTACTAGCTCGACCGCTGCGTGTGACCGCGCTCACCATCGACGTCCGCTACCTCGTTGCCATACACTTCGTGAGGTTCGTCGGCTTCTATTTCATCTACCTTTACCATCGGGGTGAGCTTCCAGCTAATTTCGCTCTCTTCGGCGGCTGGGGCGACATCGGGATTTCTCTCTTGGCGATTAGCGTGATCTTCGCAGTGCGATCTTTGTCTTTCCTCATCCTCTGGAATCTGTTGGGATTGGCCGACATACTGGCCGTGGCCGCCATCGCGGCCCGCGATGCCATCGCATTACCCGGGTCGATGTCCCAGCTCGATTATATGCCGTTGATCCTGCTCCCGACCGTCATCGTCCCAGTCATTATCTTCACTCATGGCCTCATGCTTGTTCGCACGTTTCGCCGCCAGGCGGTTTGACTCGCGCCCTGGCAACCGCTATCCTCAAATTACGATGTTCACCTCGTTTCATTAGCACCGCCTACCGCCCCGGCCGGTCCGGGCCGCCCAGTCCGCGAAGGTGTCTTTACGATCGACGATTACGAATCATCAATTACGTATCCTTACGGACCAAGAAAATGGCAAATCTCACGCTTTTTGAAAAACTCGAGCAGATCGAAACGCGCTACGACGAAATGACGCGCGAACTCTCCTCGCCCGAAGTTCACGACGACTCCGCCCGCTACCAGAAACTCGCCAAACAGCATTCCGAGCTCGGCGAAATCGTTGCCAAGTACCGCGAATGGAAGGACGTCGAGAAGGCCCTCGCCGGCGCCCGCCAGCTACTCGCCGAATCCGACGATCCTGAAATGAAACAGATGGCTGAGGAAGAACAGAAAACGCTCGGGGCCCGCCGTGAATCCGTCGAGCGGGAAGTAAAATTTCTGCTCATTCCCAAAGATCCCAACGACGAAAAAAACGTCATCCTCGAGATCCGCGCCGGAACGGGCGGCGATGAAGCCTCTCTCTTTGCCGCCGAGCTTTTCCGCATGTACTCGCGTTATGCGGAATCTCAGCACTGGAAGGTCGAGATTCTCGAAAGCTCCGCGTCGCCCGTCGGCGGCATGAAGGAAGTCGTCGCCGCAATCCAGGGCAACAAAGTCTATTCGAAGCTGAAATATGAAAGCGGCGTGCACCGCGTTCAGCGTGTCCCCGCCACTGAGCAACAAGGGCGCATCCACACCTCCGCGGCCACCGTCGCCGTACTTCCCGAGGCCGACGACATCGACATCAAGATCGAAGCCAAGGATCTGCGGATTGACACATTCTGCTCTTCAGGTCCGGGCGGCCAGTCCGTGAACACCACTTATTCCGCCGTCCGCATCACGCACATCCCAAGCGGCCTCGTCGTTTCGCAGCAGGACGAAAAATCCCAAATCAAAAATCGCGCCAAGGCCATGCGCGTCCTCCGGACTCGCCTCTACGAAATGGAGCAGGAAAAGCAGCACCAGGCCCTCGCCGCCGAGCGTCGCGGCCAGATCAAGACCGGAGATCGCAGCGAAAAAATCCGCACTTACAACTTCCCGCAAAATCGCATTACCGACCACCGTATCAATTTCACGCTTCACCAACTCACGGAAGCCATGGACGGCAAACTAGGCCCGCTCGTGGACGCGCTGGTAACGCACTTCGAATCCGAACGCCTGAAACAAGAACTCGTCGAAGGGTAGATCGAACGGAGTGCCGCGAAGTTTATAGAGGAATTTACGGAGACTATTACCATCGAAGTTCGCTCCGCGCTCAAGGAAGGAATAGCCCGCCTGCGTGCCGCAAGAGTTCCATCAGACACTCTCGCCGCGGAACTCCTGCTCATGCACGCCCTCGGTCGCGACCGCACCTGGCTCTACACGAATCCCGAACATACTCTCGATCTCGCAACTGCCGAAAAATATTTCGCCCTCGTCGCTCGCCGCGCTGCCGGCGAACCCACCCAGTACCTCAACGGCAAGCAGGAATTCTGGGCCCTCGAGTTTGAAGTCACTCCCGCCGTTCTGATCCCCCGGCCCGAGACCGAACACGTCATCGAAGTCGCCCTCGATCGCCTCGGCGCACGCGGCATCAAGATCAACATGAAAACCGGCGCCCCCAGCCCCACGCTGCGTATTGCCGACGTTGGCACCGGCTCTGGCTGCATCGCGGTCGCCCTGGCCCACGAACTACCGCACGCCGAAATTTTGGCCATTGATATTTCTGTACCAGCATTGGAAGTAGCCCGCCGCAATGCCACCCGCCACCGAGTCGCCGACCGCATCCATTTTGCCGCCGCCAATCTGCTGGAGAACGTCTCCCTCTCCCCCGCAGCCACCAGTCACCGGCCCCAGCTCTTCGATCTCATTGTCAGCAACCCTCCCTACATCGCGCATACCGATGCCGCGTCTCTCTCGACGGAAGTCCGCGACCACGAACCCCATTTCGCTCTCTTCGGCGGCTCGACTGGCGTGGAGATTTACGCTCGGCTGATCGAACAGGCTGGTGCGCTGCTCCGTTGCGGCGGCGTTCTCGTCCTCGAACTCGGCTACAGCTCCGCCGACGCCGTCCGTAAAATGTTCCACGGGGAACATCGATGGGCCAACATCAGCATCACCAACGACCTCGCCGGAATCCCCCGCGTCATCGCCGCCGAGCGCGTCTAGCCCATTCCGTCCCGGCGGCGGAGCATTGACAAAGTCCACAGGCATCCATCCTCCGCGCGAACTTCGTTTTTGTTAACGTGATCTCGCAATGACATGGAATCGAATTTCGTGCCTCAGCAAGACGGGCGCCGCGGCCCCACATTCGTCTACGGACATCTATCCCCAGTCCATCCCTAATCGCCAGTCGCCGAGATTAAACCGCCACCTAACCACCCGCAAATCCAACCACTTAAAAATCCCTAATCGCCACAAAACCCAAATTTCAAAATCCACCCTCCGCCGCGCTATATTGAGGTCCGCATGCCCCGCCTAGCCCACTTCCGCGCCAAGCACGATTCGCACGCAGCCGACCCCGCCGAATCCAACGCCGCAATCCTGCACGTGGACATGGACGCGTTCTTCGTCTCCGTCGAACTTCTCGCGCGTCCTGAATTAAAGGGCAAGCCTGTTGTCGTCGGAGGCGGGCGTGACCAGCGCGGCGTCGTCACCAGCGCCAGCTATGAAGCGCGCAAATTCGGAGTTCATTCCGCCATGCCGCTCCGCACCGCCGCGAAGCTGTGCCCGCAGGCGATTTTTCTCGACGGCCATCACGATCTCTACGGGGAATGGAGCGACCGCGTCGCCACGATCCTCGCCAAATACTCACCCATCGTCGAAATGGCCTCGATCGACGAAGCCTATCTGGATCTTTCCGGCACCGGGCGCCTCCACGGGCCGCCGCTTTGCGCCGCCAATAAGCTTCTGCGGGAAATCACGGCCTCGACCAGTCTGCCGTGCTCGGGCGGGCTTGGCCCCTCGCGCCTCGTTGCAAAAGTCGCTAGCGACCAAGCCAAGCCCCGCGGGCTGGTCTGGATTCCCGCCGGCAGCGAAGCAGCGTTTCTCGCGCCGCTCGCCGCCAGACGCATCCCTGGCATCGGCAAAGTCACGGAAAACGCGCTGAAAACCTTCGGCGTTGAAACTGTCGCGCAGTTGCAGGCGTTGTCGCAGCAGCGCCTCGAAGAACTTTTCGGCAAGTGGGGAACCGCGCTCTATCGCAAAGCCCGTGGCATCGACTCCTACGAATTTTTCGTCGACGCCGAAGCAAAATCGCTCTCGCACAATCAAACCTTCGGCGCGGACACCAACGACCACGATAAGCTTCACGCCACGCTCAGCTATCTCTGCCAGAAAGTCACCAAACGCGTTCGTGACGCAGGCCTCCACGCCCGCACCGTCACGCTCACCGTCCGTTTCGCAAATTTCCACACCATCACACGCAACCACACGCTCATGGAACCTTCCGATCTTGATTCCGTAATCCTGAAAACGGTCATCGAGCTATTCGCGCGTGCATGGAACCGCAAGTCCATGCTGCGTCTAGTCGGCGTCGCCCTCACCGGATTTTCCTCGGGTTCCGGCCAGCTCGATCTTCTCGATCCAGGCCGCCGCGAAAGACTGGAGAAACTCGCGCGCGCCACCGACCGCCTGCGCGACAAATTCGGATTTTCGAAACTCCAGCTCGGCGGCTCGCTCGCCAATCGTTCGGAGCGCCAATGACCCCGCCCGCCACTTCGAGACGCCGGCCATTCGCCGAATTTTGGCAACGCGTCACCGAGGGTATGCAACTCGACGATCTCAGGCGCCAGTTTGTTTCCGAAGCCAAAGCGAGCTATCGCCTTTACGCAAAGGACGTGGATTGGGACAAAGTTGGCAAGCCGCGCGCCGCCGGATGGTTTTGGCGGTCTGCTTGGGCCCTTTTCCAGGCAATGCTGATGAAGCTCTCGCCTGCGCGCCGCGTGCTCTTGCTCATCGCTGTCGTGCTGCTGCTCTTCCAGCCCAATTTTCATTGGGGTCAACGGGCCGAGTTTTCCTTCAGCTTCGCATGGCTTGGCGTCGTCATCTTGTTCGTACTGCTCGCGGTTGAGCTAGCCGACCGCGTCACCATGAAGCGCGATCTCGAAATCGCGCGCGAAATCCAGCAATGGCTGGTTCCGGAAACCGCCCCGAAAATCGAAGGCATCGACATCGCGTTCGCCACTCGCCCGCAAAACACTGTCGCCGGCGACTATTACGACGCTTTTCTCAGGACGGCCGGTGTCGAACCGCAAATGCCTGCGCCGCTCATGATCGCCGTTGCCGACGTTGCCGGGAAAAGCGTCCCCGCCGCCTTGCTGATGGCCACTTTTCAGGCCAGCCTCCAAGCGCTGTCCAACACGCCCACGTCGCTCGGCAAAATCATCGACGGCCTGGACCGCTATTGCCGGGAGCACAGCCTGGAAGGCCGGCGATTCACCACCGCGTTCCTCGCCGAGATCAACCTGCAGACGCGCGAAATGCACTACGTGAATGCCGGCCACAACGATCCGATCCTCCGCCGCGCCTCGGGCGCCATGGAGCGCCTTGGCATAGGAGGTCCGCCGTTCGGGCTGCCTTCATTCACGGATGCCCCCATCGTTTACTCGTCGGCGCGCCTGCAACTACAGCCAGGAGATCTGCTTTTCATTTTTACAGACGGAGTGGTTGAGGCCGTGAATGACGCGGACGAAGAATACGGCGAAGCGCGTTTGCTCGCACGCCTGCAATCGGCGCCTCCCGAAAGTTCGGACGCCACGCTCCAACGGATCATGTCCGACGTGAACGCGTTCGCCGGCCAAGCGCGCCAGCACGACGATATCACCGCCCTCGTACTGCGCGTGACCGCGTAGCCGCGGCCCGGACTTTACATCATAATCATCGACATGAACGCCCGTGCATTCGCTGACGATATCTGCCGCAAGCTCCGCCGGGAAGGGCATCAGGCCTATCTCGTGGGAGGCTGCGTGCGCGACATCCTTCTCAAGCGTGAGCCAGCCGACTATGACGTCGCCACGGACGCCACCCCCGAGCGCGTGCAAGAACTTTTCCCTCGCAGCCTGGCGGTCGGTGCAAAGTTCGGCGTCATCGTTGTACTCGACGAAGCGGCAGGCGCCTCGACCTTGCAGGTTGAAGTCGCAACGTTTCGTTCGGACGTCGGCTATTCCGACGGTCGCCATCCCGACAAAGTGGTCTACGCCAGCTCTGCGGAACAGGACGTGAAGCGCCGCGATTTCACGATCAATGCATTGCTGCTCGATCCCGACACGAACGAAGTGCTCGATTACGTCGGTGGGCGCAAGGATCTATACGCCGGTATCATTCGCGCCATTGGCAAGCCCGCGGAAAGATTCGCTGAAGACAAACTCCGCATGATCCGCGCCGTTCGTTTCGCGGCACGATTTCGGTACGCTGTCGAAGCTGGCACGTTCACTGCGATCGTCATAGCTGCTGCGAATATCCATGACGTGTCGGCCGAGCGCCTGCGCGACGAACTCACCAAGATCCTCACCGAAGGCGCCGCCCGCCGCGGCTTCGAGCTGCTTGACGAGACGCGCCTGCTCGATCAACTCCTGCCGGAAGTTTCGCGCATGAAAGGCGTGGAACAGCCACAGCAGTTTCATCCCGAAGGCGACGTCTGGACGCACACGCTGATGATGATTGGCGGATTGCCTTCCGGTTGCTCGCCCACGCTCGCTTGGGGCGTGCTGTTGCACGATGTCGGGAAGCCCCCGACGTTCACGCCGCCGTCCGGTCCAAGTGATCGCATCCGTTTCGACGAGCATGTCGAAGTCGGCGTGCGCATCGCAGAAGAAATCTGCCAGCGCCTGCGATTCTCAAATGACGACACTGCGCAGATCATAGCTCTCATCGGTGGCCACATGCGGTTCAAAGATGTCCCCCAGATGAAAACGTCCACTTTGAAACGGTTCGTGCGTCAGGAGCGCTTCGACGAACACCTCGAGCTGCACCGGCTCGACTGCTTGTCGAGCCACGGGCACTTGGATAGCTATGACTACGTGCGCAAATTCGTGGCGGAGACTCCTCCCGAGCAGGTCCGCCCGCCCCGCCTGGTCACAGGGGACGATCTAATTGCCCTAGGCTACAAGCCCGGCCCGCCGTTCCACGCCATCCTGGAGGCCGTGGAGGAAGCCCAGCTAAGCGGCAAACTGGCCACGCGGGAGGAAGCCCTGCGAATGATCCAGCTGCACTTTCGCCGATCTGAATGACAAGTTATGCTAATGATTGTAATGAAGTTACATAAGGTAGATGGATCGATAGGACTTGAATTACTGCTTTAGTCTGATACACTAAGGTCCTCTTATAGTGGTAAGCGAAGATTGAATAAATCTTTCTTTCTCCCTGTTGCATCTAACCCTTTCGACAGCCGATAGAGCTGCCAGACAGGCATTTTACATTTCATTCGTTTATTGTTCCTAAGGGAGGCCACAGTGGCCAAACAACCAATGAAGGTTGCACCAGAAGAGTTGGCGATCCTTCCCGTGCGCGACACGGTCCTTTTCCCGGGCGCGATTATGCCGCTGCCGGTGGGCCGCGAAAGTTCGCTCGCGCTCCTTGATTCTCTCGAAGGTTCTGAAAAGTTGCTCGGGGTCGTGGCGCAGCTCGATCCTCGCGTCGAGACGCCGGCCAGCTCCGACCTTCACAGCGTCGGCACGCTTGCCAAAGTTCACAAGATGGTCCGCATGCCGAACGGCAACGTTGTGGCATTTCTGGAAGGTCTCGGCCGTTTGCGCGTGCTTGAAGTCGTCGGTCTGAAGCCGTTCCTTCGAGCGCGGGTGGAAAGCCAGCCCGATCTCGAAGATCAAACTGATGCGGAATTGACCGCGCTCGAACGCAACGTGCAAGAATTGTTCCGCGAAGTCGTGGCGCGCTCACCGCAGCTTTCAGACGATTTGCAGAATGAAGCGGCCAATATTGATTCCCCGGCGCGGCTGGCGGACTTCGTCGCCTCCACGCTGCCGTCTCTCAACACCATGGTTCGCCAGGAACTTCTCGAGACTTTCAGCGTTCGCAAGCGGCTGGAAACTCTGGCCGGCGAGCTTTCGAAGGAGAAGGAAGTGCTCGAGCTTCGCACCAAGATTCACGATCAGGTGCAAGAGCAGGTCAACCAGAGCCAGCGGGAATTCCTGCTCCGCGAACAGTTGAAAGCCATTCAGAAAGAGCTGGGCGAATCCGAAGACGGCGCTTCGGAAGTCGAAGAGCTTCGCAAGAAGGTTGACGAATCCGGAATGTCCGCCGACGCCAAGAAAGAGTGCGAGCGCGAACTCAAACGGCTGGCCAAGATGACTCCGGCCTCGGCCGAATACATGGTTTCGCGGACGTACTTGGAATGGATGACGTCGCTACCGTGGAACAAAACCTCCGGCACCGGCGAAGAGCAAATGGACATCGCCAAAGCGGAGGAAATTCTCGACGAAGACCACTTCGACCTGAAAAAGGTGAAACAGCGCATCCTGGACTATTTCGCAGTGAAAAAGCTCCAGCCGGGCATGAAAGGCCCGATCCTATGCTTCGTCGGACCTCCTGGCGTGGGCAAAACCTCGCTCGGTAAGTCGATTGCTCGCGCCATGGGCCGCAAGTTCGTTCGCATATCGCTCGGCGGCATGCATGACGAAGCGGAAATCCGTGGACATCGTCGCACGTATATCGGTGCTCTGCCCGGCCAGATCATCCAGGGCATCAAGCGCGCCGAAACAATGGACCCGGTGCTCATGCTCGATGAAGTGGACAAGCTCGGCCGCGATTTCCGCGGCGATCCGTCGGCGGCGCTCATGGAAGTGCTCGACCCGGAACAGAATTCGACCTTCCGCGATCACTACCTGGACGTGGCGTTCGACTTGTCGAAGGTGATTTTCGTGATGACCGCTAACTGGCTCGATCCGATTCCAGAGCCGTTGCGTGATCGTATGGAAATCCTCGATCTGTCGGGTTACACCGAGGAAGAAAAGATCCACATCGCGAAGCGGTTTCTCGTTCCTCGCCAGACCAAGGAGCATGGGCTCACGCTGGGCGAGCAGATCGAATTCACAGACGAGTCCCTGCACGATCTGATCCATCACTACACGCGCGAAGCGGGGGTGCGAAATCTCGAACGCGAGATCGCCACGCTCGTCCGCAAGCAAGCGCGGCGCATTGCTGAAGGCAAGACGGATAAGCTCGTCGTTACGCCGGAAGTGATCCGCGAAGCCCTGGGCATTCCGAAATTCCGCCTCGAAAAGGAAGCGGAAGAACGCGTCAAGCTAGCCGGCGTTTCGGTGGGATTGGTGTGGACTCCGGTCGGCGGAGATATCGTCTTTATCGAAGCCAGCAAAGCGCGCGGCGGCAAGGGCTTCACTATGACCGGCCATCTGGGAGAGGTGATGCAGGAATCCATGCGCGCCGCTCTGAGCTGGGTGCGATCGAATTCCGATCGCTATGGCATTGATGCGGACTTCTTCCGCAAGCTCGATTTGCACATCCACGTTCCCTCCGGCGCGATCCCTAAGGACGGGCCCTCGGCGGGCGTTGCCATGGTTACGGCGCTCGTCAGCTTGCTCACCGGACGCCCGGTTCGGCCGGGTGTCGCGATGACCGGGGAGATTTCACTCTCCGGTATCGTGCTGCCGATCGGCGGCGTGAAGGAGAAAGTGCTCGGTGCGAAGCGGGCCGGAATCCGCGAAGTCATTCTGCCTTCGGAAAATGAGCCGAACGTGCAGGAGGACTTGCCGCCCGAGATGCTCGAGGGCATCCAGGTCCACTTCGTGCGTCGCGTCGAAGAGGCCCTCGATATCGCGCTCGGCAAATTTGACAAACCCGTTCGGCCCGCCAGTTCCGGGCCGATCGCGGCCGAGCGGCCGATCGCGGGACCCGTACACTAATCGTGCCGCGGAGCAATCCGCGTCCTGACCAGCGTAGAGGCCCGGGCTCCAACCTGCCGGCAAGGCAGGCTGGAAAAGGCCCGGGCCTTTTCATTTGAGCGCACGAGAGACCTTTTTTGTTGCGGCCCGCCGCCCGTTCGCGTACAGCTAACCGATGCCGTACCGTCCGCGAGAACTCGTGGTTCGCGCGCGCGAAGCAGCCTCCGTGCTCCTCGCGACGATCGACCGCAATGAAATGGTCGGCCGCTTTCTCGATATGTACGCGGCCGAACATCGCCGTCCCGGCCGTGCCGACCAGCCTGCGTTCTACCGTGAACAGCTGCAGATGATCCGCCGCGAATCGATTCTCGCGGCCGTCATGCGGATCGAAGCGGCGCTTCCCGCCCGACTGAAAGTGAGCGTCACCGTTCGCGGCGGCTCGCGCCCATCCAAAACCAGAAAAAAGAAGGGAAAGAAGTCTGCGCGAGCGAAAACGAAGCGCCGCTCCTCAGGCCTCGATCTCGCCATTCCGTTTCTAGATCTTTTTCGCGAGGAGTTCTTCGTGGCGCTGGGCCAGGCGCTTAGTTGGAACGACGACGACGCCCGGCATTTCTGGCGCGACCTCGAGCTGTATGAAATGCTCTCCTCGCGCGAGCCTTCTCGCCCGGCCCGGCGCGTGGCCGCATCGGGTCCGTTCGTCGATCGCGTGGCCCTTCTGCTGGATCCTTCGCTGATGGAGCAGGCACGCCGGGCCGCCGGAAAATTTCAGCTCGAAATCAACGCCGCCGCTGATCGCGTGCTGCGAAAAGTATTCTCTCGCCACCGTTGGAACTAAGCAGATATCGTCATTCTGAGCGGAACGACCGGACGGTGTGGCGCTTCGTCCCGCTCCTGCGGGACGTCCGGTCGCGCAGTCGAAGAATCTCCCTTACGGACGCGCTTCGAGGACCATGTTGAACGGCGTCTCCGCCGCTCGCCTCACCCGCGTGAATCCCGCTGATTTCAACACTTTCGTCAGTCGTCCCTGGCCCGCCTGGGCGCCCAAGCCGAGCGCCACTTCCTGCGAAAGCGAAGCCGGCGTGCAAAGAAACGTCGACGCGCCGTAGTACACTCGCCCGATCGGATTCAGATTGTCCTCGAGCTTGTCGTTCGCAAACGGCTCGACGATCATCCACGCGCCGTTGGGATCGAGCGCGCCCAGCACATGTTTCGCCGCGCCCTCGGGATCGCCCATGTCGTGCAGGCAGTCGAAGAACGTAACAAGCTGGTATCCCTTGCCCGAAATACCCTTTGCCGGCGCCACTTCGAATTTCACACGGTCGCCGACGCCTGCTTTCGCCGCAGCCTCCTTCGCGAGGCCGATTGACCCTTGGTGATAATCGAATCCCACAAAAGTCGATTTCGGAAAGGCCTGCGCCATCAGAATCGTTGACGTTCCCAGCCCGCATCCCACATCAGCCACCTTCGCGCCGGCCTCGAGCTTGGCCTTCGTATCGCCCAGCGCCGGAATCCACTCGGTAACCAAATGCGCTCGATAGTTCGGGCGGAAAAACCGTTCGCATCCGGTGAAAAGCGATGCATCGTGCTCGTGCCAGCCAAATCCCTTGCCGGTGCGGAATGCCTCAGAAATCTTCGGCTCGTCGATGAAAATGGCGGTCAACATCTGGAAAAATCCCGGGAGGAATACGGGGCTTTGCTCGTCGGCCAGTGCCATGGCCTGTTCATTCGGCAGCGTGAATTTCCCGCTCGCCGCGTCATAGGTCACGAATCCGCCCGCCGCCTGCGCCGAAAGCCACTCACGCACATACCGCTCGTGCGTTTTGGTCTTCGCCGCCAGTTCCGCGGAAGTCATGGGCCCGGCGCCCGCCATGGCCTTGTAAAGCCCGAGTTTGTCACCGACGTTGATCAGCGCCGCGTTCACCGCCGCGCCCATTTCACCGACTGCCTTCATCACGAAGTCATGCAATTTCGCCTGATCGAATGCTGGAGACGCGGATGTGGACATAAATCCTCCTTGAATGTCTGACTGGGACCATGCCGGAAAACGACGAGGTATGAATCGCAAAAAGTGTACCCGTGCTGTTCTAGCAAGTCAACGCCACCCCAAGCCCCGCCGGGCGCGCCGCCTTGGTATTCTGGCGTCGGTGCTCTACTTTTTCTATCTTTTGGTCGTCGTGCAGATCGCGCTTGGCCTCTACTCGCTTTGGGAAGGCTATGAGTGGTTCCGCGTAGTCCGGGGACGCCTGTCCTCCCACGCCGGATTCTACGCCCCCACGGCGGCGCTCATCTGCCCTTGCAAGGGCGCCGAGCCGGGCCTAGAAGACAATCTGATGGCGATGACCCGTTTCGAGTACGCGAATTACGAGGTTTTCTTCACTCTCGCCACCAGCCTCGATCCCGCGCTGAAAATCGTCGAACGCGTGAAAGCCGCCAGCGCGCGCCCCGTGCACATCGTGATCGCCGGGCCCCCGGAAAACTGCGGCGAAAAAGTACACAATCTTCGTCGCGCCGTCGAAGGGCTCACCGAAAGTTTCGAAGTGATTGTCTTTACCGACTCCGACGTTCGCCTGCCGAAAGGCTGGCTGGGCAAGCTGATCGCGCCGCTGCAGGATCCGCGCATTGGCGCCACCACCGCGTATCGCTGGATCATTCCGAGCCGGTCGATCGGCTCCGGAGGGTTCGCCAGCGCGCTGGCGTCGGCATGGAATGCATCGGTAGCCACCCTCCTGGGTCGCGCCCGCGAAAATTTCTGCTGGGGCGGCGGCACCGCCATTCGCCGCAGCACTTTCAACGACGCGGGCGTCCTCGAAGCCTGGGAAGGCGCGGTGAGCGACGATTTCGCGCTCACCCACGCGCTCGAAGCCGCAGGCAAGCCGATCGTTTTCTGCCCCGAGTGCCTCGCCGCCACTCCCCATCCCTGGACCGGCGCCAGCCTGCTCGAATTTACCAACCGCCAGATTCTGATCACGCGCGTCTACGCACCGAAACGCTGGGGCATGGGCATGGCCGCGCACTTCAGCTATGTGGTCACGGTGATCTTCGCCGCGATCGTGATCGTGATGCAGATGGCCGATGGAGATCCCTGGATGAACCTGGCGCTGGTAGCCTTCGTCGTCCCGTTTCTCGCTGTGATCAAGGGCGTACTGCGCACCATCGCCGCGGACGAGATGCTGCCGGAGTGGAAAAAACAGCTAGGCCAGTGGAGCTGGGTCTGGACCGTCTTGGCTCCCGTCGTCCCGTTCCTTTTCGCCTGGAATTTCATCAGCTCGCTGCTCTCGCGCCGCATGCGCTGGCGCAATGTGCGCTACGAGCTTATTTCCCCCAGCATCACCCGAGTCCTTACCCGCTAGCGGATACTTCCTGCCTCCGCCGAAACTTTCTTCGTCCTCGTGCGTAGTCCACTGTAGAATCGCCGGCGATCCACTTAGCGGAGGCGTCCCATGGCTAGCGCCACTTTGCAGCAAGCACCCGGGGCACCGGAACCCAAGGGGAAAGTGAATCCGTTCGCCCGAATCGTCGGCGTAATTTTCAGCCCCAAGGCCACCTTCAAATCGATCGCGCAGCGCCCCGATTGGATCGTTCCCGTCATCCTGCTTTGTATCGCTGAATGTGCCGTGGTCGGCGTCTACGGCCAGCATGTCGGCTGGCGCACCATGCTCGAAAAGCAGCTTGCGAATAACGAACAATTCCAGCAGTTGAAACCCGACGCGCAGCAGGAGCGCATCAACATCGCGCTGCCCTGGGTGTCGAAGATCGCCTACATTGAGGTGACCGTCGGGCCTTTCATCGCCGTATTCCTCTTCGCCGGAATCTTTTGGCTGATTTTTAATATGGGTGCCGGGGCGAAAATCGGCTACATGCTGTGCGTGGGCATCCTCGCCTACGCTCTCGTCCCGGGAATCCTCGCCAGTTTGCTGGGGGTGCTCATCATTTTCCTGAAGGATCCGTCGACCATTGACCTGCAGCACCTGGTCGCGTCCAACGTCGGTGCGTTCCTGTCGTCGGACGCTCCAAAGGCGTTGCTCGCCGCGCTCCGTGCCGTCGATCTCTTCATTTTCTGGGAAATGTTCCTGCTCGCGATCGGTTTCGCCGCTGCCGCGCCCAGAAAACTTTCTACCGGCTCAGCCTTCGCATACATCTTCGGCCTCTGGGCCTTCGTCGTGCTCTGCACCGTGGGTATCGTCGCCGCCGTGTCCTGATAGACTGGATCGGATGGCATTTCAATTCGAGGTCCTCTCCACCGACCCCACCGGCGCGCGTCTGGGGCGGCTCACCACTCCGCACGGCGTAATTGAAACTCCGGCGTTCATGCCCGTCGGAACGGCCGCGACCGTAAAAGGCCAGACGCAGCGCGATCTTGAGGAGCTCGACGCGCAGATCATCCTCGGCAATACCTACCATCTCTATCTCCGCCCTGGCCACGAGCTCATTCGCGAAATGGGCGGACTTCACAAATTCATGTCCTGGCCCCGCCCGATCCTCACCGATTCAGGCGGATTCCAGGTCTTCAGCCTCAGCAGCCTGCGAAAAGTCTCGGACGAGGGCGTCACCTTCCGCTCGCACCTCGACGGTTCCGAGCATTTTCTATCCCCCGAAAAATCCGCCGAGATTCAGATCGCACTCGGCTCGGACATCATGATGGTGCTCGACGAATGTATCGAAACGCCTTCGGAGGAATCGCGAGCGCGTGAAGCCGCGGCTCGGACGCTCGATTGGGCGCGTCGTTCGCGGGACTATTTCGCGAGCCATGGCGACGCCACGAAGCAGATGCTTTTCGGAATCGTACAAGGCGGCACGCAACCAGCTCTGCGGCGCGCGAATGCGGACGCGCTGGTCGAAATGAATTTTCCGGGCTACGCAATCGGCGGCCTCGCGGTGGGCGAGCCGCACGAGGTCACTTGCAAAATGACCGAGGCGGCGGCATCGCGTCTGCCGAAACACCGTCCCCGATATCTGATGGGCGTCGGCAAGCCCGAGCAAATCCCCGATTACGTTGCTCTCGGCATCGACATGATGGACTGCGTACTGCCCACCCGCAGCGCCCGCCACGGCTGCCTTTACACTTCGCAAGGCCGCCTGCTGATTCGCAACGTCCAATACGCAAACGATCCGCGCCCGATTGACGAGAACTGCGCATGCGCCACATGCCGCCGCTATTCGCGCGCCTATCTGCGTCACCTCTTCGCTACGGGCGAGTTTCTCGCCATCATCCTGAACACCCACCACAATCTCTACTTTTACCTTGACATCATGCGGCAAATTCGTAAGGCTATCGAGTTTGGAACGCTGAAAAGTTTCCGCTCTGACCTTCAGGCACGCCTCACGTAGGCACACTCAAGAAGGCGCTGGCGCGGCAAGGGCGGGGAAGCATCTTCGGAATCTGAACTTCGTGGCCTGCCGGGCGAAGGCGGGATTGCCCACCAGGGTGGAAAAGGCGAAATGACTTTGAGTCTCGGCACCGTCGTGGCAGCAGACCCGAGTCTGCTCGCGCAATCGCAGGGCAGCAGCCTCACGCTGTTTCTTCCGCTAGTTCTGATCATGGTGATTTTTTATTTCCTCATGATCATGCCCGCACAGAAGCGCCAGAAGAAACTTAACGAGATGCTCAAAAATTTAAAGAACGGCGACAAGGTGATCACCAACGGTGGGATCTACGGCACCATCGTCGGCCTGGAAGATGATGCCGTGCAGCTTCGCATCGCCGAGCAAGTCAAGATTAAAGTCTCGCGCAGCGCCATCGCTGGACTCCAGCTCGAAGGCAAGGAGAGCTAGCCGCCCGCATGAATTCCCAGCTCAAGTGGAAGTTCGTCTTTATCGCGGCTGTGCTGCTGCTCTGTGTGTATGTCATCATCGGCCGGCCCAAATTTCCGACCTCCGTCGCGCAGTTGAATGAAAACCTTTCGGACAATATTCAGCTCGGCCTTGATCTGAGGGGTGGCAGCCACCTCGTGCTGCAAGTGCAGCTTGAGGAAGCCATCGGCCATCGCTGCGATTCCGCTGTCGACGGTCTCAACAAGAATCTGCATGACAAAAATATCAGCGTCAGCGAAATCCGGCGCGTCGACGACACTCACATCCTTGTCCGCGGAGTCGATCCCGCGTCCTCCAGCAGTTTCAGCGATCTCGTCAACAATCAATTCCCGGACTGGTCAGTAACTACCGCAGCCGGGGAAGTGAATGGCTACCTGCTGACGATGAAACCGAGCGTTATCGACGACATCCGCAAATCCGCCATGGATCAGTCGCTCGAAGTAATTGCGCGCCGCATCAACGAAATCGGATTGAAGGAGCCGACCATCGCTTTCACCGGCCATGGTGACGACGAAATTCTGGTTCAGCTTCCCGGGGAAGGCGATCCGGCCCGGGCCAAATCCGTGATTCAAGCCAGCGGCCAGCTGGAATTGACGCTGGTTCTAAGTCCGCAGCCGTTTCCTTCCGAGGCCGCGGCCCTTGCTGCCAATGGTGGCGTGCTGCCAGTTGGCTCGATGATCTTGCCCGGCCGATTGGATACGTCTACCGGCGATGCGAATCAACAGGTCTATTACATCGTCGCGCGCAATCCGATCGTCACCGGCGAAGATCTCTCCGATACCACGCCGCAGCCCAGCACGAAAAATCCGGGCCAATATGACGTGAGCTTCCACCTCACGAATTCCGCCGCCGCGCGATTCGGCCCGTTCACAGAGACCAACGTAGGCCACCAGATGGCCATTGTGCTCGACAACAAGGTCTATAGCGCTCCGGTCATCAACAGCCGCATCGAAGATAGCGGCGTTATCGAAGGCAATTTCAGCCAGGATTCGGCGCAGGATTTGGCGCGCGTGTTGCGAGCCGGCGCTCTGCCCGCTTCGATTAAATATCTCGAAGAACGCACCGTTGGCCCATCGCTTGGCGCGGACTCGATTCGCGAGGGCGTGCGTGCTTCCGTTGGCAGCATCATCGTCGTGATGATTTTTCTCGTGTTCTACTACCGGCTGAGCGGTGCCAATGCGGTGGTGGCCCTGATTTTCAACCTGGTGATCCTCGTGGCGTTCATGGCCGTTGCCGGCGCCGTGCTCACTCTGCCAGGCATTGCGGGCGTGATTTTGACCATTGGCATGGGAGTCGATTCCAACGTGCTTGTCTTTGAGCGCATCCGAGAAGAGCAGCGCAATGGGAAACTCCCTGCTCCTGCGGTGGATACGGGGTTCGACCGTGCGTTTCTGACAATTATTGACACCCACGTGACCACTATCGTATCTGCCGTGTTTCTATTCGTTTTCGGCTCGGGAACGCCGGTACGCGGCTTTGCGATTACCTTGGTGATCGGCTTGCTAGCTAACGTCTTTACTTCGATCTATGTATCGCGGGCGATCTTCGATTACCACTTGTCCCGCATGAATAGAGAAGACCATCTAAGTATCTAGAAGGCCAGCCCGAGTACTAGGACGGGCTGCTGGGAAGCGTTGGCCGGGCACAAACTCGGTCGCCGCGGTGTCAAAGTGAATGGGGCGGGACTAGGCATGGAGTTTTTCCACGGCGTTAATGTCGACTGGATGGGGAAGGCGAAGTACTTCGCCGCCTTGTCGGTGATTCTTTTGGTTGTCGGCTGGATCTCTATTTTCACTCGCGTCTCCAAGAATCCTTCCGTCATGTACGGCATCGATTTCCGCGGCGGCACGCTGGTCACCGTCCGATTTGCAGGTAAGCCGCCGATCGACGAGATTCGCAAGGGTCTCGCCCAAGCGGGATTGCCCAACAGCACCATCCAGGGAATCAGCGACACGCAAGCGGTCGGCTCGCAGAACGACGTGCTGATTGGACTCGAGCAGTCGCAGGGTGACGATTCGCTCGACGCGGGCAAGCAGAAAATCCTTAGCGTTCTTAATAGCACCTTCGGCACTGCGACTGCTGATAAGCCCGACTTCAATTCCGTTACGCCTTCAGCCCTCGCCGCCGATCTCACTCGCAAAGATCCTCTTTCGCTCGGCACAAACGCCGGCGACAAATACACGCAGCTCGCGAACCAGATTGCCGGCGCGCGCGATACCGATCACGGCGGCATCGTCACCAACTTCGACCAACTGAGGAATGCTCCCGGTGTCACACCCACGGTCCTCTCGACGCTGACGAATGATTTCTCGCTCGGCACGTTTGCGATACGCGACGCCGAAATCGTCGGTCCGAAAGTCGGGGCCCAGCTTCGCCGCCAGGCTTTGTTCGCAACTCTGTATGCCCTGTTGGGCATGTTGGTGTATATTGCGTTCCGCTTCGAGTGGGTGTACGGAGCCGCGGCTGTCATCGCCGTCTTCCACGACGTGCTGATCACGCTGGGTTTCTTTTCCTTGTTTCACTACGAAATTTCGCTGACGGTGATCGCGGCATTGCTCACTCTGGTCGGCTACTCGATGAACGATACGATTGTGATTTTCGATCGCGTGCGAGAGAATCTGCGGCTCATGAGGCGCGAGCCCTTTGCGGAGATTGTGAACAAGTCGATCAATCAGACGCTTTCGCGCACCATCCTCACCAGCGGCTTGACGTTCCTGACCGTTCTCGTGCTCTACCTGCTGGGAGGCGAGGTGCTTCGCGCGTTCTCTTTTGCCATGGTAGTGGGAGTTGTGGTAGGAACGTACTCCAGTTTTGGCATTGCAGCGCCCATCGTGGTGCTGTGGAACAAGTATCACGGTGATCAGGGAGCAGGCGTCCGCGCCGGATCTGCAGCCGGAAAACGCGGGCCGGCAGTCGCAAGGAGCTAGGCTATGTTCAATCAACTCGTCGTGTCAG
This sequence comes from uncultured Acidobacteriota bacterium, assembly GCA_963800535.1. Taxonomy (GTDB): domain Bacteria; phylum Acidobacteriota; class Terriglobia; order Acidiferrales; family UBA7541; genus Palsa-295. The sequence goes on along the minus strand of CAWDBK010000009.1, from coordinate 177,052 downwards.
GACAGCAGGAAGGAACCCACAAGCGCTGGACCGTGGCCACATCATTCGGCGTCCAGCTAATTATCGTGGGCATCATGATCCTGATACCGCTTATTTACACCGAAGCACTGCCCAAGGGCATGCTGAACACCTTCCTGGTTGCGCCTGCGCCTCCGCCTCCGCCTCCTCCACCCGCTGCTCCGGTAAAGGTCGTTCGGCCGCGCATTGTTCAGCCGCAGACCATGACCGCTCCCACGGTGATCCCCAAGAAAGTTGAAATGATCAAGGACGCGGCGCCCGACATCGGCGCGGCCGGCAACGGCTTCGGTGTCGCCGGCGGCACCGGCGACGTGCTCGGCGGCGGTATCATGAATCAGGCCCCGCCCCCGCCACCCAAAGCGACCCCTTCGCGCATCAAAGTGGGTGGCCAGGTAGCGGCGGCAAAACTACAGCATCAGGTGCTGCCGACGTATCCGGCGATTGCCAAGACGGCGCACGTCTCCGGCACCGTCCGCCTCCACGCGGTCATTGCCAAGGACGGCTCGATTCAGGAGTTGCAGTACGTCTCCGGTCCCGCGCTGCTCATGCGCGCGGCCATGGACGCGGTGCATGAGTGGAAATATCAACCGACCATGCTCAACGGCGAGCCTGTGGAAGTCGACACCACGATTGACGTTGTGTTTTCGCTGGGCGGTGGCTAGAAAGATCGGGTCCCGCTCGCGGGTCCGGTTCGCTGGGAAGGGGAATTCCGACCGGCAGTACATCCTGCCGCGATCGATTTTGAGGTGACGGAGGAGGATCGAACGCTATGTTTGTCTATGCACTGTTGGCGATGTTTCAGGAGCAGGAGGTCGGCTGGGATCTCATCACCATGTGGCACAACATGGGCTATCCCGCCAAGACCGTAGTCGGAATTCTTTTCATTATGTCGGCGTGGTCGGTGGGCATCATGATTGACCGTGCTCTCATGTACAGCGCGGCGCGGAAACAGTCCCGCGTCTTCGTTCAGCAGGTCGCTGGCGCGCTCAAGGACAACAAGCTCGACGAAGCCATCTCCATCGCCGAGCGCAACAAGAAGAGCCACATCGCCAAGGTTGTCGCCACGGGCCTTTCGGAATTCCAGGCTGCTTCCTCGCAGGTCAGCGATGAAGAAGTTATCGAAGCGGCCAAGCGCGGTCTCGAGCGCTCCGTCGCTATCGTCCACGCCGAAATGAAGCGGGGCCTCTCCGGTCTCGCCACCATCGGTTCCACGGCTCCCTTCGTCGGTCTCTTCGGCACCGTCATGGGCATCATCAACGCGTTCAAAGGCATCTCCAACCAGAAGGTCACCGGTCTGTCGGCCGTCGCCGGCGGTATCGCTGAGGCGCTCGTCACCACGGCTCTCGGCCTTCTCGTCGCCGTGCCCGCCGTCTGGACCTTCAACTATTTCACGAACCGCGTGGAAGCCTTCGACGTCGAGATGGACAACTCGTCGATGGAGCTCATTAACTACTTCATCACTCGCCGAGGCGGAAAGAAGTAACCCATGGCCTACAAGCCTAAAGCACCACCGGTGATGGCGGCGCCAAACGTCATCCCGATGGCGGACATCATGCTGGTCCTGCTCATCATCTTCATGGTGATCACGCCCATGCTTCAAAAGGGCCTGCCTGTGAACATGGCAAAGGCCGAGAACGCTGAAAAGATGCCCAACGCGGACCGCGACGACGCCATCATCGTTGCCGTTACCCGCGACGGTCACCTGTTCCTCGGCAGCCGGGAAATCGAGCTGAATGCGATCACCGGCGAAGTGAAGGATCAGTTGTCCAACCGCCTCGATAAGACGGTGTACGTCCGATCCGATGCGCGCGCGAAGTATGGCGACGTGGTCAAGGCCGTTGATGAAATCCGCTCTGCCGGCGTTGAAAATCTCGGGTTGCTCACCGAGAAGCCACAGGGCAAAGCCGCTCCGCCACCGCCTCCGGGCGATTGATCGTATCGGCAGCAACTAGGACTTAAGGAGTCTTTCTATGGGAATGTCAGTTGGTGGCGGTCAGGGCGGTCCGGTCTCAGAGCCGAATATCGTCCCGCTGATCGACGTGCTTCTCGTGCTGATCATTATCTTCATGGTCATCACGCCCCGCACGCCGACCGGCCTGCAGACCATCGTTCCGCAGCCTCCCCCGCCGAACCAGAAGCAGACCGAGCCCGACAATCGCACCATCGTCGTGCAGGTCATGCCCGGCGGAAAGCTGAAGATCAATCAGGACGATAGCAACTGGAATGATCTGGGTCCGCGTCTGTTCGACATCTTCAAGGAACGCGCCGATAAGATCGCGTTCGTGAAGGGCGATGACGACGTCGAATTCGCCCAGGTCGCCCGCGCGATTGACATCATGCGCGGTTCTGGTATCGATCACGTCGGCCTCATCACCGCCAAGATCGAAGCGGGCCAGTAGCCCTGCAGGTAGGATCGTGGGCTTCGGCCCCGCGAAAAGCTGTTTGTTCTCTTCCAGGCCTTAGTCCTGGAAACTCTGGCACTCATTTCAAGGAGAGCAGGATGCAGCGGAAGCCCCACATACTGATTGTGGCCGTCCTCGCGGCCTCGGTTGCTGCCGGAGCCGGATGCGACAAGCTTCGCGCCCGCGACAAGCTCAACAAGGGTGTGAATGCGTACAAGAACGCGCAGTTCGACGAAGCCATCGAGGATTTCAAGGCCGCCAAGGAATACGATCCCTCGCTGACGAACGCCCAGCTCTATCTCGCTACCGCCTACGCCACCCAATACATTCCCGGCGCTCCTTCGCCGGAGAACGTCAAGAACGGCGAGCAGGCCGTGGCCGAGTTCAAGAACATCCTCGACACGCAGCCCGACAACGTCTCGGCGATCGATGGCATTGGCTCGATTCTCTACAACATGGGCGGCACTCCGTTCGACGAGAAGAAACTCGAGGATTCGAAGGCCTATCACGAAAAGCACATCGCCCTGAAGCCCGACGATCCCGAGCCCTACTACTGGGTCGGCGTCATCGATTGGTCGCTGGCCTATCGCGCCAATAAGGACATGCGCGAAACCTTCAACAAGACTTCCAAGAAGCCCGTGAAGGAAAGCGATCCCATGCCGCCCGCGCTCGCCACGCAGTTCGCGCAGAAATACGGCATGACCATCGACGAGGGCATCCAGAACCTTCAGACCGCCGTCCAGAAGAAGAACGACTACGACGACGCCATGGCCTATCTCAACCTGTTGTATCGCCAGAAGGCGGACACCGAAACGGCTGCCTCCGCGCGCGACGAGGATCTGAAACAGGCCGACGATCTGGTCGACAAGGTCAAAGCCATTAAGCAAAAGAAAGCGAACATCTCGCCGACGTCATAGCCAAATCAAGTCGCGCGAAACCGGCAAACCCAAAATAAAAGCGGCGGGCCAAAAGCCCGCCGCTTTCTTTTGCAGCGCCGGCGTCCCGCCGGCTCCTGCCTTTAGGTTTTCGTGAGGAATCCGCCACGCCGAATACTCAGGGGGCTTTTTCTGCCCGCGATCAACCCGGGGTTTCGTAGCGGCTGCCTTTGGGCGGGCGCATTCGTTCATCCTTGGCGCTTGCCGTTCAGGCAGAACAGGGCTCCTACGCCGTCTGCTTCAAATAAAAACCTAAAACCGCCAGCCCCACCCCGCACAACAAAAGCATCGGCGAAAGATAAGTGCTCACGATTCCGCTGATCCGCACAGGCAATATCATCGCGCTGTACCCGGCTGCAAAATAGTGCACCACCGAACCCAGCAGCACGCACAGTAGCCCGTTGCGGATCTTGATGTTCCCGATCGCATCGCGTCCAGCGTCGGCGCTAAGTCGCGGAATCGCCCCCATCGCCTCGCGGCAGTAGGGACAGTGCGTAACACCGTCAAACACATCTTTTCCGCAATGCGGGCATTGCCTCGTGGCCATGCTCAAACCTCGACTCCGATGCTAGGTGCGTGCGCTGCAGGTGTCAATTTCGCAGCCCGCCGCCCGGGCCTCAAACGGTAACGGGGCGATAATCCGCCGAAAGTGCCGCCTGGAAGTATCAAACCCTGCGCCATTACAAAAGTTGCTGGCCGGCTGCTTCAGAGCGTTGCCGCAGTCGCGATCACCGCTGTGCGAATGTGGACAGCGCCCACCCGTGCTCGCAGTGCACAATTCTCGCTGAGTCTTATGGTGTCCGGTACAGAGTCATGCCGCGAACGAGACCACAAGGGAGAATCAAAATGAAGAAATCGCTAACCTTTAGCGTGTCTTTCCTAGCCATCCTCATTGCTGGGTGCAATGTGACTCCAGCGGCGCCTGGTCCAGCAGGACCGCAAGGTCCGGCGGGACAACAAGGCGCGACGGGCCAGTCTGGAGACCAGGGGCAGTCGGGAGATCAAGGTCGAGTGGGAGATCGGGGCCGGGACGGCGATCAAGGCAGGGTAGGAGATCAAGGCCGGGACGGCGACCAGGGCCAACGAGGTCAGGCTGCGGCATGTCCCGTAGGGGAACATCGCTATACAAATCCCAATACAGGAGCGGTTAACTGCGTCAGAGACTAACGCCTGACCGGAACCGCACTGTCTGGACTCAATCCTTGAAAACAATATCGGTAGCAATCCACCGTCGATCTGGCGACGGTGGATTGTCGTGCCGAATGGGTGAACCAATTCAAAGCCCGCGGGAGTCCTGCGCCACGGCTCATGTCACATCAACTGCGGGATAGTCTTCTAGATACTCCTCGTCCTGCGGCCCGTAATACGCCACCTGCCTCGCCTTGAAATCGACCTCGTAGCGCACGATTCCTGCGCGCCACGTCGCTGCCAGGAATTCGAGGAAAGTGCTGTTCCCGGCCTGATCGGTTCGCAGCGCCCGAATTAGCGCTTCCCGGTCGAACGGCGGCACGTCCGCGGTTCCCGTCACCAGCGGCGTGCCCTGCGTGACCACCGGCCCCAACGCTGTCAGGTACAGGCTTTCGCATGCCGGCAGGAACCACCGATTTCGCCTCACCCCCGCACGCCGCAGCGTCTCGGCCAAATACGGGAAGCCGCCCACCTTAGGCCGCCCGGCCGTAGCCCGCTGAAGCGCGCGTTGCAAGTTCTCGATCGCCTCGCTCATCCGTCTCTCCTCGCTTCGTCTACCAGGCTGGATTCGGCCCTTTGTAGACCCAGTCCTTCACCTCTTCATTGTAGATCTTCCGTTTGCTGAAGAGCCATTTGCCGTTCACTTTGGCCAGTTCGTCTTCGTAATTGCCGAACGAATCGAGTTGGCCGGTTCGCTTGGGAGTGTTGTTGGTGTAGTGAAACCAGTAGGCCCGGCCCGTCGCTTTGTCGCCGTCGATCTTGACTACGATGTTCGAAATGTTGTGGCGCCCCACCGCGGGCCATAGCGCCGAAGTATCCGCAGCCGCCGGCCCCGCCTGCGGCGGAGCCGCCTGATCGGCAAACCGCTTGGCCATGTCGGCCACCACCTTGCGGATCGCATCGCGGCCTTTCACTTGCGGACCGTAATCGAGCACGCCGTCCTCGGTGAACGTGGACGCATACGTGTCCGCATCATGAAAATCGAGGGCGAACATATAGCGTGCCTGCAAATCCTCGATCTCCGCGCGGTCCTCTCCGTAGGTGCTTTGCGTCTCCCGCTTCGCCGCCGCCGTCAGCAACAGAACCACGATACCGGCCGTCAAAATTGCCGCCACTCTCCTCATGTCATTCCCCCGGTCTAGATTTTTCACCCCGGCGATCCGGTTGGCGCACATCATACAGAAACCAAACCCCGCGGCAAATCCCACGTGATCCCTCCCACGGGAAGTGCGGAAAGACGAGCCACGCTTCACCCGCTGCCACAACCGCTCGCGCCCCCACCGCACGGTGGCTTACAATACCCCCAGGAATGGAACCTGCAGGCAAACCGGCCATAAGCATCGCCGCTCGTCGCACCGTTGACGTGCGCTTTTCGGAGCTGCTGGACAAAGTCCGCAAGAACCGTCCGGGAGATGATTTCGACTTACTTCGCCGCGCCTACGATTTCGCGGCCGAGCAGCACAAATCGCAGACCCGCCTGTCCGGCGAGCCCTACCTCTCGCATCCCGTCGAGGTCGCGCATCTGCTCGCGGACATGAAGCTCGACGCAACGTCGCTCTGCGCCGCGATACTTCACGACGTCGTCGAGGACACCAGGCAGCCCATCGAAAAAATCTCCGAGAATTTCGGCGCCGATGTCGCGAGGCTGGTCGAAGGCGTCACCAAAATCAGCAAGCTCGACCTATTGGCGCCGGAAGACCGCCAAGCCGAAAATGTCCGCAAAATGTTGCTCGCCATGGTCAACGACGTTCGCGTGGTGATGGTGAAGCTCGCCGACCGTCTGCACAACATGCGCACGCTCGAATACCTTTCGCCCGAGCGCCAGCTTCGTATCGCGCGCGAAACCCTCGACATCTACGCGCCGGTAGCCAACCGTCTCGGAATGGGCTTGATTCGCGGGGAACTCGAAGATCTCGCCTTCCGCTATCTCGAACCCGAGGCCTTCCTCGAGCTCCGCAAGAAAGTCGCCAACAAGCAGAACACTTTCGACAAGTTCCTCACCGAAGTGCAGGAAACCATCCGCGAGAAAATGGTCGAAAATGGAATCCCTGCCGAAGTGCAGGCGCGCATCAAGCGGCTCTATTCCGTGCATCTGAAAATCCAGAAGCAGCAGCGCAACCTCGACCAAATCTACGACCTGCTCGCCGTGCGCGTGATCACGGACACGGTGAAAAATTGCTACGCCGCGCTGGGCGTGATTCACCAGATTTGGCGTCCTGTCCCCGGCCGATTCAAGGATTACATTGCCATGCCGCGGCCCAACCTCTACCAGTCGCTGCATACCGCGGTCATTCATTCCGGCCAGCCCTTCGAAGTTCAGATTCGCACGCAGGAAATGCACCGCATCGCAGAGCAGGGCGTCGCCGCGCACTGGAAATACAAAGGCGGGGCCGAGGTTGCGTCCTCCGCTGACGATCAGCGCATCGTCTGGATGCGCCACCTGATCGAATGGGTCCAGGAAATGCAGGAGCCCAGCGAATTCCTCTCCACCCTGCGCGTCGATTTGTATCCGGAAGAGGTCTACACGTTCACGCCGAAAGGCCGCGTGGTGGTTCTCCCGCGCGGCGCCACGCCCGTCGATTTCGCCTACGCAGTGCACACCGAAGTGGGCCATCAATGCTCGGGCGCGAAGGTGAATGGAGAAATGGTTCCGCTGCGCCACGCGCTGGCCAATGGCGACGTGGTCGAGATCGTGACGCAGAAGGGACATGCACCGTCGCGCGATTGGCTTTCCTTTATCCACACTTCGCGCGCCCGCAGCAAGATTCGCCAGTGGATTCATCTGCACGAGCGCGAAGAGGCCACCGAAGTCGGCCGCAAGCTGCTGGAAAAGGAAGCGCGCCAGGCCGGCGTCAGCCTGAAAAAGATTCCCGAAGAAGACTGGCTCCGCGTGGCGTCGGAATATGGCAGCGGGCGTGTCGAGGATCTCTACGCCGATCTCGGCTACGGAAAATGGTCCGCGCGGCAGGTATTGGCCAAAGTCACCGGAAAATCGCTCGGCGCGTCCGGCGCGGTGGAGGAGCCGCAACCCAAGGTCGGCTCGTCGATAGTAAAGCGGATGCTCGGGATGGACGAGGCCGCCATCGTCGTCCGCGGGCACGACGACCTGATGGTCTACCGCTCGAAATGCTGCAATCCGATTCTGGGCGACGACATCATCGGCTACGTCACCCGCGGCCGCGGTATCGCTGTGCATAGCAAGAACTGCCCCAACGTCGAAAACCTGCTCTACGAGGCGGATCGCCGCATCGCTGTCGAGTGGGCGGATTCCACGCAAGCCGAGTTTCCGGTGCGCCTGCGCATCATCACCGAGGACCGCCCCGGCATGATTGCTGGAATTTCCAACATCATTAGCGGCACGGGCGCGAATATTCGAAGCTTTGAAAGCGGCGGCGACGATAATACTCGCGCGCGCATCGAAGTCGCGCTCGATGTTCGCGACCGCAAGCAACTCGAGCACATCATCGCCGCCATCAAGCGCATCGCCGGCGTTTTCGATATCGAGCGCGTCTATAACGTCTGATTCGCCTCGCTTTCCCCCGTAATCGTTGGGCCACACCGCCCGCCCCCTCGGACGCTACCGCGTACAATCGATTTATGGGAAAGATGCAAATCGGGGCCAATCGCCGGAAATTCGCCACGGCCGGGAGCATGGCGCTTCGGCGCACTTTCGGTGCATCGTTTCTGCTGTTCGTGCTGCTTTCGGCCGGCGGCTGCAAGTCGATTCAGCCGCTCGACACCAAGCCGCTCGACGCCGCCGGCATGACCTACGACACGATCTCGCAGTTGAAGGCCCAGAAAATCACCGCGCCAGAAGTCGCACAGATGGCCACCGCGCGCCACAGCGGATTTTCCGATGCCAGCTGCATCGCGGTAATGAACGCGTATCGCGGCCGTGGTCAGGCGTTCGATGGCGGCGATGAAGTGGCTGGACTTGTCCGCGCGCAAGTGAGCGAGCAAACGATTGTGGAACTCGCGAAAATGAACGAGCTGGGGTTGCTGGCGGGCGAGTTGGAAGCCATGCGGCTCGCCGGACTTTCCGACGCGATTCTGCTCGAGGTGGCACGGCACCGCGCGGCGAACCGGCCAGTTTTGAGCGGAGCTTCGCTGGCGAATCTGAAAAACGCCGGCGTGCGCGAGTTGACGCTGCTGGAGCTGGCGCGGCGCGGAGTTCCCGAATCGCAGGCCGCCGCGCTGTTGAGTTACCGCAAACATGGCGCCAGCGACGCGCAGATTATCAGTCACTTCGCACCGGTGCCTGCCGGCGATTAGCAACGCAGCCGCGCTTGCTGTGCGTCGCTTCCTGCCTCGCGCAGATTTCAGCCTTTGCCGCTTCTGGTTGGCTCGCTACAATCTTCATACCTTGAGCATCAACACTTCGCGCCTGTTTGCCGCCGCTTGTGCCGTGGCGCTCACCCTGTGCGCGTCGGCGTGCGCTGTGCCATTGGCTCCCGGATACAAGATCGTCAAGGAATCGCGCGAGGTGCGATTCGTTCCGGGCTCACCTGCGGCGCTCGAAGTTCACACGATTTATACGTTGCGGAACGTTGGCACCACCGAGTTGGCGTTCGTGGGCGTGGGGCTGCCCGACCAGCCGACTTACGGCCGAAGTGACCTGCGCGTCCATGTCGATGGGCGCGAGGTGGCGGCGACGGAGCTGCCAGGGACCGAATCATCGGCGCATGAGGACGTGGTGCGGATTCCTCTCGATCCCGGCTGGCCGCGCGGAAAATCGCTGCAGCTTGCGATCGAATACACCTTGCGCTCGCCGGGGAATTTCGGCTCGCGCATCACCATCAGCGACGACAATTTTCATTTGTCGACGCGCGGATGGTATCCGGCACCGCTGGGGCCGAAGCGCGTGCTGTCGCCATCGCCGACTTCGCCTCCGACGGTGGCGTTCAGCGTGCGCGTGCCTGAGGATTTTGTACTGCTAGCGGGAGGGATACCGAAGGGGCAGAAAAAATCCCGTGGCGAGGTCGAGCACCGGTTTGAGCTGGCGTCATCGACGATGGGATCGTATGTCGTTGCGGGGAAATATATCGCCTGGCCGTCTGAGCGGAAGTCGTCCTCGCCAGTTTTCTGGACGCTCGCGCCGCTGGGCCAGGAACCTTCCGCGGGGGCACAGGGAGTCAACACGGTGTGGGACGCGCTCGAAAAAGATTTCGGCCCGCTCGACAAGAACATCACGCAGCCTCACATCGTGGAGGCTCCCGGGCTGCGCGGACGATTGAGCGGAGAAGACGCGCCGGCAGCAGTCGCGTTTCCAGGTGGTGCGATCGTGAATCCGGCTGCGCTCAGTCTCGGAACAGGAAGCGAGGATTTTCTGCGGATCGTCTCGCATGCCCTGGCGCAGGAATGGTTCGGCGAGTCGATGTATTTGAGCGACGCCGCTTCGGTCGGCATGGGCGAGGGTCTGCCGGAGTATGCAGTCGTGGTGATCGACGAAGCACGCAACGGCCCGGACGCACGGTGGAAGCGAGCGACGGAATATCTGCGCCGCTACGACGAAGCTCTCACGCAGGCGACAGAAACTCCGTTAAGCGCAATTACGTTGAGCGATGCTGCAGGCCCGCGCCGGATCGCTCTGGCGAAGGCGCCCCTATTTTTCATCGCTCTCGAGGATGTTTGCGGCGAAGGGCCGATGCGTACGGGACTGACGCACATGCTAGCTGCCATGCGCGGTAGGGAAGCTGGCTACGCCGACCTGCGCTCGGCGCTCGAACAATCGTGCAGCCGCGATTTCGCTCCCATGTTCCGGCTGTGGCTCAACGGCAAGGGAATTCCGGCCGATTTCCGGGTGCGATACCAGGGGCGCGCCGTGGGAGAAAGCGCCGAACTTCTCGGACGAACACCGATATTTTAAGGAGGCAGCGTGAAGGAGATTATTTCAACCGATAGGGCGCCGAAAGCGATTGGACCGTATTCGCAGGCGGTAAAATCCGGCGGGTTTATCTTCACCGCCGGGCAGATCGCGCTCGATCCGGCGTCGGGCCAGATCATCGAAGGTGATGTCGGGAAACAAACCACTCGGGTAATGGAAAATCTGAAAGCGATCGTGGAGGCGGCGGGTTCGACGCTCGATCGCGCCATCAAAGCCACCGTCTATCTAAAAGACATGAACGATTTTTCCGAAATGAACACAGTGTACGGACGCTATTTTGCCCAGAATCCGCCAGCACGATCCACGGTGGAGGCAGCGCGCCTGCCGCGCGACGTGCGCGTAGAGATCGACCTTATCGTGGCTGCATGACTCATGCTCGAGAGAATCGACCGGCCGTCGATTCGTTTGTCCGATGCGGCGCATCGACAGGCTCGTTTCCGGGGCGCGTATATCTTGCTGTAACATTCTCAAGGGAAAGTAAATTTCGGGAATCGTGGTAATTCCACTCACATGAGAGCGGCCTTTTTCGCATGAGCGACCAATCTTACGATTTGATCGTGATCGGCAGCGGTCCCGCGGGGCAGAAAGGCGCAATCGCCGCGGCCAAAATGCGCAAGCGCGTGGCGATCGTCGACCGCACCGTGATGCTGGGCGGCGTGTGCGTGCACACCGGCACGATTCCGAGCAAGAGCGTCCGCGAGGCAATCTTTCAGCTGACGGGAATCGCCGTGCGGACCATGTATGGCAATAACTACCGCGGCGGAAAGGGCGATTTTTCGATCCAGGATCTGGCGTCCCGCGTTCACAGCATCGTCTCGCGCGAAACGGACGTCATCCGCGCCCAGCTCCGCCGCAACGGCATCTCAATTTTTCAAGGGATGGCCAAGTTCGCCGATCCGCATACGATCGAGGTGAACGGCGAAGGCGACAAGGTCACCCTGCGCGGCGAAAATGTCCTAATCGCTAGCGGCACGCGCCCGGCTGGAAACGCCGATATTCCCTTTGACGGCAAGCGCATTATCGATACCGACCAGTTCACCTGTCTCGGGGACCTTCCCCGCGAAATGATCGTCGTTGGCGCAGGAGTCGTGGGGCTGGAGTATACGTCGTTCATGGCCGCGCTGGGTGTGGAAGTCACTCTGATCGACCAGCGGCCGGTGATTCTGGATTTTGTGGACCGTGAGATTGTCGACGCGCTCTCCTACCATTTGCGGCAAATGGGCACGACCTTGCGTTTGGGCGAGAAAGTCACGCGCGTGGGAATTGACGAGCAGCGCGATTGCGTGTTCGCCGAGCTCGAAAGCGGCAAGAAAATTCGCGCGGACATGCTGCTGTATGCCGTGGGCCGGCAGGCGAACGGCGACGTTCTTCAAATTGAGGCCGCGGGACTCTCCGCCGATCCGCGCGGCAAGATCAAGGTGAATTCGAGTTACCAGACCGACGTCCCGCACATCTACGCGGCGGGCGACATCATCGGATTCCCGGCGCTGGCGAGCACCTCGATGGAGCAGGGGCGCCTGGCAAGTTGCCGGATGTTCGGCGCGCCGTCCGAGCATATGCCGGAGCTCTTTCCCTACGGTATTTACACTATTCCCGAGATCTCGACGGTCGGTCAAACGGAAGAGAAACTGACGGCTGCCAAGGTCCCTTACGAGGTCGGCATTTCGAAATTCAACGAGCTTGCGAAGAGCATGATGCTGGGTGATGAAACCGGCATGTTGAAGCTGCTATTTGACCGGCACACGCGCAAACTTCTGGGCGTCCACATTCTGGGCCAGCGCGCCACGGAAATCGTTCACATCGGCCAGGCGGTGATGGCCTACGGAGGGACGATTGAATACTTCCGGGATGCCGTTTTCAATTATCCGACGCTGGCGGAAGCCTACAAGGTGGCGGCGCTGGACGGCCTGAATAAGCTGTAAATCGCGGCAGCTCAAGAGGCCTGGTGCGGATGATTCCTCTGAGGTGGTGCCGCTTTCAAGGCGCGCCGGCGGGCCAGCCGACGGTAAATGAAACGCCGGCTTCGCTCCGGGTTCAGGAGCTCTTCCACAAGCTCCGGTTCGTTCTGCGGTACGTCCTGAAAACATTCGGGCAGAAGATCCTTGCTGAACGTCCACGCGCGTGGGAAGTAGGCGATGAGTTCTTTGTCGGTGACCGGCGGCGTCGCTTGCGGCGGAGTGCCTTTCAGTTGCGCGCACAAGGCGCTGACCATGTCGCGGCCGTGGCCTAATTGCAGATGGCTGAGTGGTGTGCAGCGGGGATTCATTTCGATCAAATAGGTGGCGCCGGTTTTTTCCTCGACCATGAAATCGAGCCCGATGAATCCGGAAAGTTTCAGGCGCGACGCGATTCGCGCGGGCGCAGAAGCCATCTCGGGATTTTCGACCACACGGACCACGGTGGCGGGTCCGGTCGCATTCTGCGCGCTGACCACTTCGACGCCGAAACCCGCGAGCACTTCACCACGCCAGCATACCGCTCCGCAGTTCGCCGGCGTGCCGTGCACGTAGGTTTGCACGATGACTGCTGGAGCCTCGCCTTTCCACCATGGTCGGAGCCAAAACGCGTCTCGGTCGAGGATCAGTTGTCGCATGCCGCCGGTGACACGAGGCGGACTCGAGATCTCTTGAAAGGCGCGCTCGGCTTCTTCGCGACTGTGGATGATGCGGACGCCACGGCCGCCACACGTTCCGTCAGCTTTCAGGACCCACGGCAAGGGGTGCTGCGATCCCCAGATGTTAAGGTCGGCCGGCGAGGTTACAAGTTGCGTCGCGGGCACGCGTACGTTTTCTTCGCGAGCGAGCCGCAGAAGATCGTGGCGCGACAGAACCGTGGGAAAGCTTTCGGCGGGGCCGAGCGAGCGTTCGATGAGATCCAATAGAGGCCTTTTAGAGGTCCTCGAGGAACGCGCGCGGCAATACAGCTCGTGCAGATCCTGCACGCTGCGATCGTCGCAGGGAACCACGATGGCAGGATGTGAGGCTGCAATCGCTCCTTCGAGCGAATCGAGAGGATCGAGCCAGCTGTACGGATAGATCTTCCGAACTGCCCGCGTTTTGAGCAGGCAATGATCGCGGGGCGGACACGCGGCATCGACACGTGCTCCCGCTGCCGATAGCGCGATGGCCAAGCGGGCGGGCGTCGCGTAGCGGCTGGTATCGGTTAGCAGGATCATCGGAGTGTCGTGGCTCTCCGGGGGGCGCCAGACGAAATCGGACATTCAGGCATCGACGCCGATCTCGGTGCGATTCTCTTCTCTCGCGCCTTTGTGAGAATCTGCCGGCCCTTTTCGGCTCACGGTATTTTCTCGCGCGAGCCTGCGCGAAACTGGCCTTGCCAGATGCGATGACACGCGATCGGCGGCGAATCGGGCGCCGAATGCAAAACGCATCAGCGGCCCGAACGTATTCGCCGCAGCGGTGCCCACGAAATAGAGTCCCGGCACGGACGATTCGAAGTTCGCGGACAATTTTGGAGTGTGGTCCACTTCGAGAATTCTGGCGCGTAACTCCGAATCAACGAAGCTAAGGCGCCGCAAGTCCACCCGATAGCCGGTCGCTGCGATTACGTGATCCACCTCAATTGCGTTTTTCGAGCCGGCGCGATCAGTCAGCTCGAGCCGGACTCGTCCGTTATCGGCTTCGGCCTTTGTGATTTCGACGCCGAGTTGAAACGGCATTTTTCCGACGACTTGCTCCTTTACGAACCAGCCCGGTGCCGGGCCGAGCACATTGCGAACCTTTTCGAGCCGGAATTGCTGAGGCATTTGCCGGAAGAGCAGCGGGGCGTGCGTGCAAAGGAACAAATGCCAGCCTGGCCCGATACCAGTGACCGGTTTGCAAAGTTGCTGCCAGAATGAGGGGCGGGCACTCGGCGGCGGGCTGTGAAAATGGATCGAATTTCGGCGGGCGACCACCCGCACCGACACGCCGTCCTGATGTAGCAGCGCGGCGATATCGAGTGCTGACGCGCCAGCCCCGACAACCGCCACTTTGCGGCCTCGGAACCGCTCGAGCGTGCGGTGGCGGGAGCTGTGCGTGACGAATTCCTCACCGAGAGCGTCGAGGACGGAAGGGACGAAGTCAAAATAACTTAAGCCGACCGCCATCACGACGTTCGTCGCACTGATGAGCTCGCCGTCGCTCAGTTGAATCTCGAAATCTCCCGAATGGCGGCGCACAGAGATGACCGCCTTATTTTCCACCTCGGGGACAAACCGGCGCTGAAACTCGAGGCCGTAGGCGCTGAACGTTTCCAGCGGTACGGGCAGGCCGATATCTGCATAGGGGAGATTCTGTTCGCGGCAGTATTCCGCGAGGGTGAATCTCGATTGCGGATCATAGAGCGAAGACGCGAAACCTTCCGATTTCAGGCGCATGCCGCGCGGCATATTTTCAAGCCACGTCTGCATCGGACTGCCAAAAATTCGGAACCGTAGTCCACGCGCGTGAAGATATGCGGCCACCGACAGGCCGAAGGGTCCCGCTCCGATAACAACGATGTCGCACATTTCCATACCCGATCTCAGGACCGAAAAATTCTCCGAGGTGATGGCGCCATGCAACGGACGCTGCGCAACAGCACGCTATGCTCATTCGCCAGCCGATGCTAAAATACGCGGAGTTCGCCCATCTTCTTTGATGCCGATGGACGAAGTTTGGGAACGTGGCGCGGTGGAAGAATGGGCGTTGCCGCCAAGGGTAAGCGCCGCGCTAAAATGTTACTCTTCAACGCGTTGGGCCTGTAGCTCAGGTGGCTAGAGCGCGCCCCTGATAAGGGCGAGGTCGGTGGTTCAAGTCCACCCAGGCCCACCAATTATTTTCAGCAGGTTACCGAGCGTCGTCCCACAAATCCCAACCCACAACTGAACCCACACTTTATTGCACCAATTGCGTAGCCACTCCGAGCGCCGTTAGAAATTCCCCCCGTGCCGCGCGTGTTTCATCGCCGTCGTCCTGGGTATACAGGTCGAGTGTTGTCTGAACCTTCGCGCGACGCGGGATGCCCTGCACGGTCTTGGGTTCGACTTTCGCCTCGTTCACCAGCCAGTTGCTAAGTGAGTGGAGAAGATTGTGAAGTCCAAACCTTTGACCGTCCTCGATATCCACTCCGTTCTTCTTTGCCGCCGGCCTCAGGTGATCGTCGACGAAAATAGACGCGGATAGGGGAACGAAGGTGTCAGGGCTCAGAGATCAGGAAACAGAAATCGGGAACTTCAAAATCCAGACTTGACATCGATCGATAATCCACTACCATATGGTTGTGAGTAAGCTAGATACAACATTTGCGGCTCTGTCGGATCCAACCCGCCGGGCGATGATCGAAAGACTCTCCCATGGGCCTGCCTCTGTGCATGGATTGACGGAACCGTTTGCACTCTCGCAGCAGATGATTTCAAAACATATCGCCTACCTGGTACGTGCGCGGATTGTGATCAAGACGAAGCGTGGAAGAGAGAGCGTGTGCACGCTCAGGCCAGAAGCGATCAAGACAGTTAGCGATTGGGCGACTAACTATCGCCGATTCTGGGAAGAGCGTTTCGACAAGTTGGATGTGGTTGTGAATCAAATGAAGAAAGCGGAGGTCAGAAATGACAAAAAACACGGCTAACGAGAAAGAACGGATGGTGGTCACCAGAGTTTTTGATGCTCCACGCGCATTGGTTTGGAAGGCGTGGACAGACCCGCAATATGTGATGCAGTGGTGGGGGCCGAAGGGTTTTACCGCACCTTTTTGCAAGATGGATTTTCGCGTGGGAGGAAAATTTCTGTGCTGCATGAAATCACCGGATGGGCAGGAGTTCTGGAATGGCGGGGAATACCACGAGATTGTCCTGCACGAGAAGATCGTTTACTCGCTGTACTTTGCCGACTCGAAGGGAAACAAGGTTGAGGCTGAGCACTATGGAATAGAACATGAGGCCATAGCCGATGCGCACGACGTGGTTATCTTTGAGGATCTTGGAAACGGCCAGACGAAACTGACCATGATTGGAAATGAAGCCATGGAAGACGCAAAAAACAGCGGGCAACTCGAGGGCTGGAATCAGATACTCGAAAAGGTTGCCGCAGTTATTGCGGGGCTAGCGCAGGCGAAATAAGAAGTGGAGTTTTGATGATCGTCATGCGCGAGATATATCTGAGGCTGGCGGCGGAGGCTTAGTAAGAGCGGGCCTCTCGCCGCTTGGCCGAATAGTCGCGTTTCCGGCTAAGTGACCCTTGGCTCAATTGTTGCCTTGAGGTCAACGCGCTCAGCGACCCATGTTTACCGAACTCAACATTAGTCCTGTGAAACTCCGTTGTGGCCACCGAATTATCGACTTCTTTTTGTTGGACAGAAACGGGGTCCTGGGCAGCGAAGGGCTGCTCCAGAGCCTGTGGACTTTCCAACCCACAACCCAACCCACAATATGCGATGGCTTGTACGGCTTCCGCGTAGTTTGGCAGTCCCCGCGGTCTTGTAGGTTGTTGTAAAATCTAACCACGCTACCGTGATAAGGGCGAGGTCGCTGGTTCAAGTCCACCCAGGCCCACCAATTTCTTCTTCGAAGCTGATGCCCATTCTGTAATTTTTCCGAGTGGATTCGTGTGCCTCGGTTGACTGAGGTTGATACAATCGCCCCACCATGCCGACCGAAAAAAATAGCAATAAATGGGGTATCACCGACCGCAGGAGATTCCTACAATCTGGGCTCGCTATCGGCGTGGCGACGCTAGCCGCACCGGCCCTTGCCGGCACGGGTGGCGCCGAGTCTGCGCAGGATTCCGCCGTGAATGTGAAACCCTTCGAGTTGGATGAAATCTCGCTAGCCGATCTCTCGGCTGGATTGCAGTCGGGCAAGTACACGTCGCGTTCGCTGGTGGAAAAATATCTGGCGCGTATCGGCGAGATCGATACGAACGGCCCGGCCCTGAATTCGGTGATCGAGCTGAATCCGGACGCCCTGGCGGACGCGTCTACTTTAGACGCCGAGCGGAAAGCGAAGGGGCCACGCGGTTCGCTGCATGGAATCCCAATCCTGATCAAGGACAACATTGGGACCGCCGACCGCATGACGACGACGGCCGGGTCGCTGGCGCTGCTCGGATTCACGCCGCCGAAAGATTCTGGAGCGGCCAGGCAACTGCGTGAATCGGGAGCGCTGCTGCTGGGGAAAACGAATCTGAGCGAGTGGGCGAACCTGAGGTCGTCCCATTCGTCGAGCGGGTGGAGCGGCCGCGGTGGGCAAACGCACAATCCGTACGCATTCGATCGCAGTCCGTGCGGATCGAGTTCGGGCTCGGGCGCGGCGGTGGCAGCGAGCCTTTGCGCGGGGGCGGTCGGATCGGAGACGGATGGCTCGATCGTTTGCCCTTCGTCCGCGAATGGAATTGTGGGCATCAAGCCGACCGTGGGATTGGTCAGTCGCGCCGGGATCATTCCGATTTCGCATAGTCAGGATACGGCCGGACCGATGGCGCGCAGCGTGACCGATGCGGCGATTTTGCTCGGGGGGCTTTCGGGCGTGGATGCGGACGACCCGGCGACGAGAGTTCCGGCACGAAAGGCGGCAGCCGATTACACGAAGTTTCTCGATCGCGGCGGGTTGAAGGGCGCGCGTATCGGAGTGATTCGCAAGACGTATGATTTCAGCGAGAGCGTGGCCGGCGTGCTGGCGAATGCCTATGACGCCATGAAGCACGAAGGCGCGGTGCTGATCGATCCGGTCGAGATAGCGTCGTTGGGGAAATTCGACGAGTCCGAGCTGGATGTAATGCTCTACGAATTCAAGCACGATTTGAACGCCTATTTTGCGGGGGCGGGGCCGGGCGTGCCGATACGGACGCTAAAGGAGCTAATCGCGTTCAACGAGAAATTCGCAGACCGCGAATTGCAATATTTTGGACAGGACCTTTTCGTGAAAGCGGAAAAGAAGGGGGCACTGACGGACAAGGCATATGTGGACGCGCTGGCCAAAAATCACTTGCTGACGCGCGAGCAGGGAATTGACGGTGTGATGGCCAAGCATCGTCTCGATGCACTGGTGGCGCCCACGGCGGGGCCTACGTGGCTGATCGATCTCGTGGATGGCGATCATGACACGGGTGGCACGTCATCGCTGGCGGCGGTGGCCGGCTATCCGAATATCAACGTGCCGATGGGATTTGTGCGCGGGCTGCCGGTGGGAATTTCGTTTTTCGGGCGCGCGTGGAGTGAGCCGGTGCTGATCAAGATCGCATATGCGTTTGAGCAGGCCACGCGGCATCGTAAACCGCCGCGGTTTTTGCCGACGGCCGATTTCAGCATGAATTCCTGACAGGGGGACGACTTTATGCCGCGATTGAAATCATTTTGCCTCGCAGTTGCCATACTCATCGCGCTTTCGATCGTTTCGGGGGTCGCTGCGCAATCCAGCCAGCCCACGCCGGTGCGGATCTCGGGCGTCGTGCAATCGTTCAGCGGAAATACGCTCGACATCAAGCCCGCTGCGAGCCCCGCAGTGTGGGTGATGGTTCCTTGGGCTTTGCCTGTGGATCGCGGTTCGCTGAAGCAGGGCGCCAACGTCAGCGTACAGGCGCGTTGGGACGACCTCTGCTACATCGCCACGGAAGTGACGATCACGAAGTAGTGCTTCGCCTGTAAGCAACTCCCGCAGGGCGGTGCGGCTAGTGCGGGCTTAGTGCGTCGGGGTCATGGGCGGCGTGCCAACTTGCCCCGGGTTGGTGATCCGCGGCGTGGCCGTGAACTCGTGCACGTGCATTACGGCGATAAGCCAGGAGCCGTCGCTTTGTTTGGTCATGATCAGGCTGTGGATTCCCTTCCGAGTGGGACGCGGAGTGCCGTCCTGATTTTTCGCGCCTGTCATTTCCCAATCAACATCTACCGCCGCGACGTCCGGTTTGACGAAGCGGATCGATCGCACGGTTCCGGATTGTCGTGTTTCGCTGTAGACGCCGGTCATGAATGGGCCGAAGACCTTCTCCATGCCGTCGCGACCGTGCGTCACGTCGCCAAAATTGTTGACGAAGTCGCAATCTTCCGCGTACGTCATGGCGACCGCATGCACGTTGTGCGTGTTCCACGAGTCCATGTAGCCTTGGATTGCTTTCGCGATCGCGGCGCGATCCACGTCCTGCTGCGGTGCGGCGGCCATGGGCACGGACGCTACGGTCAACGCGAGCGACACAACCAGCAATGCGGCGCACGACATTCGCCATGACAATTTCATCCCGTTCCCCCGGTCGAGAGATTCAACCAAAATACCTCGCGCAGCTTACCCCCGGCACTGGCGATATGCAATCGCTGGCCGCTACTGCACTCAGCCGCATGTGGCTCTGCGCAGCAACGCTGGCGCGGATTGCAACTGTGCCACCTGCACGGGCGCGATTTCCGCCTGCCAGCGCTTTGTTACTGAAAGTCCTTTTGGCGCGAGCGTGCATCAAACAAGCGGAGGGTGAACATGCTCAACCACCTAAAAACTCTCGGATTCCTGATCCTCGGCTCAGTGGCACTCTTCGCGGCGCGCGCTGACGCCGCCACACCCACGCCCCAAGCAGGCGCGTCTAACGTCCCGGTCACAACAATTGTCACCGTTCTCGGACCGAACTACACGGCGCCCCCGGCGCTCAGCAAGTCCGATATCGTGGTGCGCACCGGCGATCATCGCGAAGACGTGGTCGCATGGGACGCGGCGCAGGGCGAAAAAAGCGCCCTCGAGCTCGCTATCCTGATCGACGATCTTTCCAACATCGGTAATCAACTGGACGATATTCGCAAATTCATCGAGGCGCAGCCCAAGGCGACCAGCGTTGGTCTTTTCTACGCGAGCAATGGCGTCGTGCAAACGGTCGCGCCTTTCAGCACGGACCATGGCGCCGTTGCCGGCAAGGTTCGCATCACCACCGGTTTCCCGGGCGCCTCGACGAGCATCTATCTTTCGCTAATGGACGTCATGAAAAAATGGCCGGCGACCAACGCGAGACGCGAAGTACTGGTGATCGCGGACGGCATCGACCGCTTTCGCGGCGACCCGAACAGCCCGGACGTGACGCTCACCATCGAGAAGGCGCAGAAAGCCGGCATCATGATTCACACGCTGTTCGCGCGCGGCGGCGGGCGCGAAGGGCGTAACTTTTTTCGCGTGAACTATGGCCAGTCGAACCTCGCGCAGATGGCGGACGAAACAGGCGGCGAGTCCTTTTTTCAGGGTACTGACACTCCGCTCGCGTTCTCGCCGTTTCTGGAGCAGCTCGACATGGTTCTACACAACCAGTATTTCCTGACGTTCACTACAGCACGCACCATGAAAAAGGGCGGGGAACTGCGAAGTTTCCGTGTTTCAACCGAGCAGCGCAACGCCGAACTCGCCTACCCGCGCCGAATCTTAGTTCCTGGGCGGTAACGCAGCGCCCATTCTGTTGATGATAATCCGCGCGCGCTGAATCGATGCACGGATCGCCCAGGTCTGCCTTCAGATGCTGGTCCAACGCGCGCGACTCCCCATTCGAAGCTCCAACATTCTGCGCCACAAGGTCCCAAAACCGAAAAACGCGGCAAGTTCGACGAATTCGGATGGCTGGACTCCGGCTCTAAGGCATGCTACACATCCGATGCTCAATCGTAGGATTACCGGGGGAAGCGATGCCCAAGCTGAATTTCCGCGTGAAAATTCTTCGTCTCGGCGCCGCCACTTGTCTCGCGTGGCTTGTCGTGTGCGCTGGATTCGTGCAACCCGCTGCCGCGCAGCAGTTCGGCGCGAACAAAGGCTCCGTGGTTGGCATCGAATTCGACGGCCGAATGGTTTCCGATCTCGACAAGTCCGTGGCCTTCTACAAGATTCTCGGCTTCAGCGAAGTGCCGAATGTCGACAAATCCTGGCGCAAAGACGATGTGATGAACCGTATTCACGGCACGAAGGGCCTCGAGTCGCGGATGGCGAAGCTCGAGATCAATAGCAACATTTCCGGCAAGCCATTCACGCTCTATCTGCGCGAATTCCGCGGCATGAAGCGGCGCAACGTAATGGGAGGAAAAACCGCGTGGGAGCCCGGCGCCACCCACATCGATCTCACTGTGCCAGACGCCGAAAAACTTTGGTCTGACCTGAAGGCGGCGAACATGCTCTGGCCCCGCAGCTGGGACGGAAAACTAATCGCGTTGCCGGGCGCCAAGAAAGGCACGCTCGCTTACATTACCGATCCCGACGGCATGGATGTCGAAGTAATCGAGCAGCGCCCGGCGATTCCCGCCACCGATACGCGTCCGGCCACCCCGGCCGACCCGCCCGGCTTTAATCATATCGGGATCGTGATCCTCGACGTCGATAAGGCCCGCGCTTTTTACAGCGTGATGCTGGGCGCGCAGTGGCCCACCACACCCGTGACCTGGCTTGGCGGCGACTTTTTCGATTCCGCCGTCGGCGGCCACGGCAACGTGATTCGCCTTGCGAACACTACGTTCGCGGAATCGGCCGACCCAAAATCGCGCATGCGGTTTGAAATCGTGGAGTATGAAAACCGCAAGAAGCCGGTCGAACCCTACGGCATCACGGACATCGGCGTGAATTACATCGGCCTCGAATGCACGGACATCGATTCGCTGCTCGCGCGCCTCAAGAGTTTTGGTGCGCCCGTGGTGTCGGATGGGATTGTCGAGATGCGTACCGGTTATCGTGTCGCGCTTGTGCGCGATCCCGACGTCGGCGGTTTCGTCGAACTTTTCGAATCACCGAAGAAGTAGCATTCCGCTCCTCGTAGTGTCATGGCCTTCTCGGCCACCAGATCGCCATGACGATAAATCCAGCGATGAGGAATGGCACGGCGTGCTTCGTGTTGCCGCTGAGCAGATAGATAACGACTCCCAATAGTGCAACGGCTTCCGCGAGCGCAGCGCTTAGAACAGCGCCGATTCTCCATTGCCCAAGTGCTTTCGGATCGTCCTGTTTCAACCTCAGGGTCTCCATCGAACGATCGATAAATTTGGAACGAAAGTAGGAGCCCGTTGCGAATATCGCCACCGAAGTAACTCCGAGGCCGGCCAGGATCGGCATGGCGATCGGTTCTGGCTGCGAGACTTGAATTTCCGACAACACAACGCCGTATAGGAAGATTGCGCAGAGCATCGAGCCGTGCAGCAACTGTAGCTGCCTCAATGTGCCTTGGGTTGTTGTGGCCGGGGGTTGGAGCATGGAGGGCCTCCGTAATCGATGGCGCGGATTGTCTACCCGAGAAATGCGAATAGCAAGCAGCGGATTTGGCGGATCGCGGATATTCAGAATGTCGTGAGGATGCGGCTGGTGTTGGCGTTGTCGTGATACATCTTCGGCCATGGGCTTTTCGCCAGCGGCGAGCCTTGATCTTCCACGGCGCACACCCACATGTACCCGCACGGAAAATAAATCGTACCGTCCGGCGCGATTGCGGGCGCGCCCGTTCCGGCCATGGTGTGCAGTGTCCATTTCAAGCTTCCGTCCGCGCGCATGGCGTACATCCCGTCCGCCCCCGCTCCGTAGAGCGTTCCGTCGTCGGCCAGCGCCAGTCCCGTAGTGCCCTGGGACGGAGTATTCGTCTGCCACTTCGGAGCTCCGTTCGGCGCCAGCGCGTGCACCGAATTCGGCGTGGCAAAATAGATCGTGCCGTCGGCGCCCACCACGGCGGAGCCGAGCAGCATGCCATCCATCTGGCTGGTCCAGAGCGTTTCGCCCGACCGCCTGATGGCGAAAAATGTTCCGTGATCATCCGCCACGTAGATCGTACCGTCGTCCGCCAGTGCGGCCGGACCAATTTGTCCCGGAGTCAGCTCGCTGAACCAGGCGGCGGTGCCGTCCGGATCGAATAGATGAATCCAGTGCTGGCGCGGCAACGCAATCGTCTCGTCGCGCCAAATTGCCGGCGAGTTGCGGCTTTGCGGGCCGCCACTGAGCGCTTCGCCGGGCAGAGAAGCGGTCTCGGAGACGAGCCCGGGCCGAAATGTGCTCCGCGACCAATCCGGCTGTTGCGAAGCCTCGGGGCGGAACGCGAAAAGATCGGAGACGCTATTGGCGAAAAGCACCGAGCCGTTCCTTCCGATTGACGGAGGTGAGCCGAATCCAATTAGCCCCTGCTGGGGATCCCAGCTGAGCGTGCCGTTCGGCAAGTAGCCGAAAATCAATCCGCGCGCGCTCCCGACGTACAGCGTGCCATCCTCGGCTTCCGAGAGGTACGCGAATCCGCCGGTCGGCTGTTTCCACAGCCGCGTTCCGTCAGGCGAGAGCGCATAAATTCCGTTGTTCGCTCCGGCATAAATCGTGCCGTCTCGCCCAAGCACGATGCTCGCGACTGCGGTGTTGCCTTCCGTGTTGAATTTCCATTTCAGATGCGGCCCGGAACTGGAGGCATCGGAAGATGCCTCGCCCGAGTGATGTGCTCGGCCCAACCGGTCGAATGTGGCAAGCGCGATCACCGCGACCACTGCAACCACGCCGACGATCATCAGTAATTTCTTGAACGTCATGGGATTTTCGGGAGGTCGGACACCGCTACGGATCGCACGAGTCGCTCACGCGCTGCGCGAGCACGCGCATCATGGCCGCGCGGGCCGGCTCGTCTTCTTCAATATGATCCGCCATTTGATCGATACGCGCCTCGGCATTGGCCACGTTTTGACTGAGCGCTCGCTCCGTATCTATCGCGCTGTTCTGAACCCGGGCCCGCTCGACTCGTGAGCGGTAGTCATCGCCACTCGGAACCGAGGTCGCCTGCAGTTGACTCTGATACGTGCAGTAGGTTTTCACCGCCTGCTTCAGGGTTGCAATCGCGCCGGGCCACGCCGTGTCCTGCGCCAGATTCCGCCGGGCCGTGGTGAGCGCGAAAGCCCAATCGCCGTCCTGGTCCGGTCCGAAATCGCCACCTCGCGAGCTTCGTCCGCGCATGCGTCGTCGCATTCGCCTGTGCCGGGTATGTCTTTGTCGCGCCCGTGTCCCGCGTATCGGCCGGACTTGAAATCATCGGTGGTAATGACTAGAGGTTTGTTGGTTGGCTTGGATGTTGCAGCGGGTTCAGCCGGTTTTGCCGGCGTCTGACTTGTCGGCTTTTCTGATTTATTAGCAACAGCGACCGTCGCCTGTGTCGGTGGAGGATTGCCGATGCTCTCTGTCGATTGTGCCGCGGCAGGAGGAAAGAATTCCAGCGTCATCCACGCCAGCGCGCAGATAGCCGCGAAAGTCGGCGCATTCGGTCTATGGGCGATCGGGATCATCCAATGGCATCCGATATCCGCGGTACAGCACCGGGTAGCGAGTCACGCACACACGATTGCCCGCGCGCTGTTTTTGCAGGCTCATGAACGCCGCCACGATTCCGCCATAGCTCCGAATCAAAGAGTCTGCCTGCGCGTACGCTCCGTTCAAATCCGCCTGCGCAGCCTGAAATTTGCGGTCGTAGGCTTCGTCGATCGCAATCTCCTCCTCCGTCATTTTTCGCGGGTCAGCCATATCGGCAAGCGCGTCATTCTTGTCCTGGTTCAGATCGCAAAATTTCGATTTTAGCCGCGCGATTTGATACAGCGCCGATTGCCACTTGGCATCCTCACTCACCTGCTCGATGCCGTGGAGCAGGTCCCGCTTCCAGTCCGTATTGCGGATCACGTAATAGTTCGTCGAATTATACGAACCCAGTCGAAGCAGGTGTGGTCGCAATCGTTGATGTTGCCGATGTCGATGTCCGAATTCGCTGACGCCATTTGCTCGCGCTGCGCCTCGATGTCTTCGTTTGTGATCACATGGTGAGGCTTCGTCGCGGGCTTCGGCGCGGTTTGCTCGGAGCCAGCCGGAGTCGCCGGACTCGCGCTTGCGTCGGTCGGGGTGCTGGGAGGCGAGTCGTTCGCGGATGACGGTTTCGACGTCGCCTGCCGCGGCCTGCTCGGGTCAGGGACCGATTCTTGCGCAGCCGAGGTCGCGTTCGCTGGCTGTTTTGGCTGGTCCGAACTGGCCACACGTGCAGGCGTTTGATCCTGCGCGTATGCGGAAACGGCGGTGCCGGCGAGACCGATGGCGAGTGCGAGTGTGATCAACTGGTTCTGGCGCATGAAATCTCTCGTTCTCACAAGTCTAGCCCGGGGTTCCAGCCGAAGACCATAGGACTACCGGTCTCCAGTATGTCGAATCAACTAACAGCACTCATGCGGTAACAGATTCGCGCCGATGGCTTTTTGGTCCCATCCGCGGGGTGCCTGCATCCGCCATTCCGGCCCGGCGTGGCCGTTCGATCCTGGCTTGGTTTCACCGGTGATATACTTCCGGCGCTCGCCTGCCCACACGCGCTGGGTCAAATGCTGGATTCAACTCCCAAACGAAGCGCTGCCCGTTGGATCGTGCCGTTCATCGCCACGGTTCTTGCGATGATGGCGATGCAGATGTCTAGTCTCGGCTTTACGCCGCTTCTGCCTGATATTCAGCACGAGTTTGGTATTAGCTATTCGCAGTTGGGCCTGTTCAGCGGCGTGTATGGGCTTGTTGCCATCGTCTGCAGCATTCCCGGCGGAATATTAGCGAAGCGCTTTGGCGAAAAGAACGTGCTGGCGATCGGCCTTATCGTGGTCACGCTCGGCCTCACGCTTCTTACCTTTGCGCCAAGCTTCGGGTTTGCGCTGGCTGCGCGCGTCGTTTGGATTGTCGGCTACCGCGTAGCATTCGTTTGCGTCATGACGGCCGTTGCTGTAGTCGTCCCACCCGCGTGCCGCAGCACGGCCATGGGTATCCTGGGCGCGATG
The DNA here is from genome assembly GCA_963800535.1 of uncultured Acidobacteriota bacterium. Lineage (GTDB taxonomy): Bacteria > Acidobacteriota > Terriglobia > Acidiferrales > UBA7541 > Palsa-295. Next base: position 150,899 of record CAWDBK010000009.1, on the reverse strand, counting down.
TCTTCACTTGCTTCGGTCATTGGCGCGCCATTTGGCACTGCCATCGGCGTCGCGTTCGGTTGGCGCAACGGTATCTTCGCGTTCGCCGGCATGGCGTTGCTCGGTGCGATCGTCTTCTGGATCTTCTACCGCGCTCCGGCCGCCGCCGCTCTTCGCCAGCCGGCAGCCGGACACGCAATCGCTGCGGCCCCGGATGCCAGCGCGTTCTCCAATCCGCTTGTCTGGTCCATGGTTCTTCTTGGCCTCACGAATATGGGCGGATTCAGCGCCAACTTTTTCGTTCCGTCCGCGGTCAAATCCACATTCGATCTGGGACCGACCGTCGCCGCCTATGTGATCAGCGCTGCCTACGTCACCGCGATCTTCGCAAATATTCTCACCGGCTATCTGGCTGACAGGCTAAATCGTTGGGCCGTAATGATTGGAATCATGCTCCTGTTGATTCCATCCTGCTTCGCCATGATGTCGACTAATCTCCTGTTCTTCCGTGTGGCCACGGCCTTGGTGATCTCGCTCGGCCTTTGCGCCACGAACCAAATCTTCGCCATCGCCAGCGAAGTCATGCCGGGACGCGAGATGGGGCCAGTGATGGGCATCGTGAGCCTGGGCGGAGGAATTTTCGGCTACATCGGCCCGCAGATGCTCGGCATCCTCCGCGACCGCACCGGCGGATATGTCGCGGGCTGGTATTTCGTCGCCTTTGGGGCTTTAATTGGCCTCGTCGTGATCCTGATTTTGAAGCGCGCAGCCGGCAAACCGAACCTGCCACAGATGCAAGTTGCCACCGGAGCGTAAAACCGTCGATGCCCGCCAACGAGAACCCGATTCGCCCGCTCGAAGACGTCACCGTACTCGATCTCACCATGGCACTTGCCGGTCCTTTCGCCACACTGCTGCTCGCAGGTCTGGGCGCCCGCGTGGTCAAGATCGAAGATCCAAATCGCGCCGATTCTTGCCGTGAAAACGCGCCCTATCTTGGCGAAGACGGCGCCAAGCTCGTCCGCACGCGTCCGGACGATGTGTCCGTCTCCGCCATCAACCGCTTGCGCAACAAACAGGCCATCACGCTCAACCTGAAAAATCCGAAATCGCGCGGAATCTTCGAGGATCTAGTGCGTCGCGCCGACGTGATCTTCGAAAATTTCAGCCGCGGCGCGATGAACCGCGTCGGCGCCGGCTACGCGCGCGCGCGCGAAATCAATCCACGCATCGTCTATTGCTCGCTTACCGGCTTCGGCAGTGAGGGTGATCCCGGCACCGGCAAGGCCATGGATGCGATCATCCAGGCGCTCAGCGGATTCATGATGACTTCGGGCGGGCCGGGTGATCCGCCCATTCGCGTCGGCGTGCCCGTCGCGGATATGTGCGCTCCGCTCTTCGGCGTCATCGGCGTCCTCGCCGCTCTGAATCAGGCGCGCCGCACCGGCGTCGGCCAGCACGTCGACGTTTCCATGCTCGGCGTCATGTCCATGATGGTTTCCGGCGAGCCGTTCGACGTGCTCGAGCGCTTCGGCGTGCCCCAGCGCACCGGTCTCAGCGTGCCGCGCCTCGCGCCCTTCGGCACCTATCGCACGCGTGACGGCTTTGTATCGATCTGCGCGCCGATGGAAGTATTTGCCAAGGCGCTTTTCAAAACGATGGACCGTCCGGACCTAAGCGAGGATCCGCGTTTTTCGACTCGTGACCAGCGCGTGGTCAACGTCGTCGAGCTCGATCGCATCATCGAGGAATACACGGGAAAGTACGCGACCGCCGAAATCGTGAAACTTCTGGAAGCTGGCGGAGTGCCTGCCGCCGAAGTGCGCAACACTGATCAGGCCGTCCGCGATCCTCGCGTAGTGGCGCGCGGTGAGACGGTCAAGCTGAAGCATCCCAAATATGGCGAGGTCGGCGACGTCTACGGCATGGGCCTGCCGCTGAAATTCTCGGATGCGAAGGTGGGCTTCGATCAGCCGCCGCCGGGAATCGGCGAACACAACGACGCGATTTATGGCGATCTCCTCGGATATTCGGCCGAGCGCATCGCCGATCTCCGGCGCGACGGCGTCATCTGAGCGCTCATGCCCGGCGCGCTGGAAACACTTCGCTGGCATTACCAGCATCGCGCCGCCGAAGCCCTCGCTCAACACAAAGCGGGCGTACCTGTGGTCGGCTACACCTCGAATACCGTTCCCTCGGAACTGATTCGCGCTGCGGGCTGCTTTCCCGTTTTGCTCGCGCCCGATCTCGAAGCACTCGCTAAGCCGACGCCGCTTGCCGACAAGCTGATGGAGTCAGTTTTTGAATCGCGGGTTCGCGGGATCTTTGAAGAGATCCTTGCCGGCGAGTGGCAATTCCTGAAGTTGCTGATCATCCCCCGTACTTCCGAGCGTGAGTACAAGCTCTACCTCTACCTCCGCGAAGTGGATCGCCAGAAATTGAATGCGGCAATTCCGCCGGTGCATCTGTTTGATCTACTCCATACCCACAATCCAATTAGCCGCCAATACGGCCTCGAGCGCACGAAGGATTTGCTGGGTCGGTTGAAGCAAATCGGATCCGTCAGCGCAAGATCGCTTTCGCAGGCGGTCGCTGCATCCAATCGTGCTCGCTCCGCTCTTCACAAACTTCAGAGTCTGCGCACCGGCCCGGTGCCGTGCATCAGCGGCGCCGATGCGATGGCAGCTACCGGATCGCTGTATTTCATGGATCGCACCGACCACGCAAAGTTGGTGGAAGCAGTCTGCCGCGAATTGAAGTTCGCCGAACCGCGGCGCGGCCCGCGATTGCTGATCAAAGGCGCGCCACTGCATCATCCCAAGCTGCATCAAGCTCTCGAAGCAAATGGCGCCGTCGTCGTTGCGGAAGACGACTGGTGGGGTTCCCGCGCAACCAACGCGAAAATTGCATCGGCCCGTGGCGCCGGTGCGACCGTCCGCGCGATATTCGAAAACTATTACCTGCACGCTCCCAGCCCGCGGGTCTCGCCCTCCGCAGACGCCGATCTCTGGTTCCGAAAAGCCATAAAGCGCGGAATCGACGGCGTAATTTTCTATCTCCCGCCGGACGACGACGTCTACGGCTGGGATTATCCTCGCCATCGCGATTTCGTATCCGCGCGTGGACTCCCGTCGCTTTTAATTCGCGAAGATGCGAGCCGCGCTCTCTCCGCCAACGCGACCGCGCAGATCCAGGATTTCGTCCGAACCATCGGGAGAAAGCAAAATGCCGGTCGGCGCTGAAAAACAACTCGACTCCACGCGAGCCTCCTCCGAGCACCAGAAAGCTTGGTTCGCCGATCTTCGTCACAACGTCTTCGACGAAAAGAAACCGTACGCCATCGCGCAGGCCGACATGCCGCTCGAGCTGTTCCAATTGCTCGGTGTCCCGGTCGTCAGCAATCAGTGGTGGTCGGCAGTCGTTTCCGCCAAGCAGCTCTCGGGATATTTTTTCGACGCGCTCGGCGCCGCGGGATATCACGAAGGCCTCTGCCGCTACTGCAGCCTTTCGCTCGCATCGTCGATCGCGGGCGACCCGGCCAAGGCCCCGTGGGGCGGATTGCCCAAGCCCGCGCTACTCGCCGCGCGCCTCACCTGCGATTGCATCCAGCGCGTGTTCGAAACCTGGGCGGCGAAATTCGGCGCAGACTTCATCGCGCTCGATAGCCCCGGCGCCACGCATCTCCCCCCGCGCTGGTGGGAGCTCAGCCGCCACAAATGGCGCGAACTTCACGAGCCGCACCGCCTCGACTTGATGGCGGCGCAAATGCGCGTGTTGATCCGCAAGCTCGAAAAAATCTCCAGCCGAAAATTCAATGACGCCGCGCTCAGGAAACTAATGGAAGGTGTCAACCGCCAGGAGGAATACTTCGACGAAGTCCGCGACCTGATCTGCTCCGCCCCGCAAACTCCCGTGCGCATGAACGAGCAGGTGATCAACGTGATGAACGCCCAGTGGCACCGCGGCTCCGCATGGGCTGTCAACCACGCGCGCGCCTTCCGCGACGAAGTCCGCCACCGCGTCCAGCAGGGAATCGCCGCCTACCCCGGCGAAAAGCTGCGCCTCATGTGGGTCGGCGCCGGCCTTTGGCACGACACCGATTTCTACGCCGCCTTCGAAGACTCCCACGCCGCCGTCTTCGTCTGGTCGATGTATCTCGCCTTCGGCCCCGACGGCTACATCCGCTACGGCCTTGACGATCCCCTGCGTGCCCTCGCCAGCCGCGTCGTCAGCATGAACGAGCAACTCCACAACCCGCCATGGGCCAACGAATGGATCGTCGAACAAGCCAAACGCCACCGCATCGACGCCGCGCTGGTCCTGATGCCCCAGGGCAGCCGCCCGTCCGCCACAGGCACCTACTTCATCGAACGCGCCCTCGAAGCGGTTGGCATTCCCACCCTCGAAATTCAAGCCGACATGGTCGACGCCCGGAGCTGGAACCGTGCCGCCATGCGCCAGCGCGTCGGCGAATTCCTCAACACCCGCGTCTCGCCCTAACCCCCGTCATTCTGAGCGGGGCGACCGCACGGGTTTTGCACTTCATTCCGCTCCTGCGGAATGTTCGGTCGCGCAGTCGAAGAACCTCTCCGTCAGCTTCTCCAACAAGCAGTCCCCAAAATAAAAAAGCCCGATCCGCTTTTCAGCGAACCGGGCTTCCAATGTCTGCAGTCTCTTGGACTTGATCGAGTGAACCAGGCCAGAACCCATTTGGCCCGAGAAACCGGGCGTCCCGGGTCGTGAGATCCGGGATGGAGAGCCGTGCTCGTCAAAGACGAACCGTGCTCCCTTTTCTTTTAGAAAGGAGGTGATCCAGCCGCAGGTTCTCCTACGGCTACCTTGTTACGACTTCACCCCAATCATGAGTCATACCTTGAGCGCCTGCCTCCTTGCGGTTGGCACGGCGATTTCTAGTACAGCCCACTTTCGTGATGTGACGGGCGGTGTGTACAAGGCCCGGGAACGTATTCACGGCGCCGTTCTGATGCGCCATTACTAGCGATTCCGGCTTCATGCAGTCGAGTTGCAGACTGCAATCCGAACTGAGCGCGCTTTTTTGCGATTAGCTCCCCCTCGCGGGTTTGCAACGCTCTGTAGCGCGCATTGTAACACGTGTGTAGCCCTGGACATAAAGGCCATGCTGACTTGACCTCATCCCCACCTTCCTCTCCGTTATCCGGAGCAGTCCTCATAGAGTTCTCCCTTGCGGGTAGCAACTATGAGTAAGGGTTGCGCTCGTTGCGGGACTTAACCCAACACCTCACGGCACGAGCTGACGACAGCCATGCAGCACCTCTACACAGGTCCCTTGCGGGAAGTCTCTGTTTCCAAAGATGGTCCTGTGCGGTTCAAGCCCAGGTAAGGTTCTTCGCGTTGCGTCGAATTGAACCACATGTTCCACCGCTTGTGCGGGCCCCCGTCAATTCCTTTGAGTTTCAGTCTTGCGACCGTACTCCCCAGGCGCAGGACTTAACGCGTTAGCTACGGGACTTGCCCCGTACAGGGCAAACCCCAAGTCCTGATGGTTTAGGGCTAGGACTACCAGGGTATCTAATCCTGTTTGCTCCCCTAGCTTTCGTCCCTCAGCGTCAGTTGTGATCCAGCGAGCCGCTTTCGCCTCGGATGTTCCTGCGGATATCTACGCATTTCACCGCTACACCCGCAATTCCACTCGCCTCTCTCACACTCTAGCACGGCAGTTTTGGAAGCAGCCTCTGGGTTAAGCCCAGAGATTTCACTCCCAACTTGCCACACCGCCTACGGACCCTTTACGCCCAGTAATTCCGAGCAACGCTGGCCCCCTACGTATTACCGCGGCTGCTGGCACGTAGTTAGCCGGGGCTTCTTATACCCGTACCGTCAAACCCTTGCGGGCATTCTTCCGGGTCGAAAGGGGTTTACACTCCGAGAAGCTTCATCCCCCACGCGGCGTTGCTGCATCAGACTTTCGTCCATTGTGCAAGATTCCCCACTGCTGCCTCCCGTAGGAGTCTGGACCGTGTCTCAGTTCCAGTGTGGCCGGCCAACCTCTCAATCCGGCTACCGATCATTGCCTTGGTGAGCCATTACCTCGCCAACTAGCTAATCGGCCGCGGATCCCTCTTCTGGCGACTTGCGCCTTTGAAGACAAAAGCATGTGCCCTCGTCTTGTTATGCGGTATTAGCCCAATTTTCACTGGGTTATTCCCCACCTGAAGGAAGGTTATCCACGTGTTACGCACCCGTTCGCCACGGGTGTATTGCTACACCCGTTCGACTTGCATGTGTTAAGCACGCCGCCAGCGTTCGCTCTGAGCCAGGATCAAACTCTCATTTGAAACCTGTGCTCTAACCGTGAAGCTTTCGCTCCACGATCAGACGAACTGTAAATCGCTCGATTTCATCCACCCTGAGAAACTGCCGAAGCAGCTCCCCCGGGCACTCATTGGCCTCTGATCCGGTACACCCGGACCAAAAGCCGAGAAACCAAACGGGTTCTGGCTTGTTTCACTCGATTGTCAAAGAGCAGGTACTCCCAGGCCAGCTGGAAGAAGAGCAGACAATTGCCAATTCTACGCGAGACCCCACAAATGTCAACTCAAATTCTGATCGCACAAGTAGATAGCAATTTTCAATTAAACGAAGTTCCTGGGATAGCCATTCTCCCGATTGGCGGCTTCAAGCATTCGACGAGCCGCCCCTTAGTCAGTAGTTTTGCGAATGGGAATCTAGATTTGCCGTGGCGCAAAATTCCCTGCACGAGAATCAGTAAAATGTACCGAGCATCTAGACTGATATCTTCAGCTCGCCCAACTGCCAAGAAAGCCATTCAGCAGAATGGCGATCCCACGAACAGCACTCTCTGGCACAGTCGTGGATATCTTCCACACTTTGAGGTGCGTGGAATACCTCAGATGGTGACCTTTCACCTGTCCGACAGCTTGCCCCGCGGGGCTCTGCGAAGGATGGAAAGCGAGCTGAACGCAATTCCGGCCGAAAAGCGAGATGTCACACGTCGCAGGCGCCTTGATGCGCTAACCGACGCGGGATTAGGATCGTGCATTCTCCGCCTCCCTCGCATCGCGGAATTAATCCAGTTATCTCTACTCGGCTTTGATGCACAACGGTATCGGGCCTTCGCGTGGGTAGTCATGCCAAATCACGTTCACGTACTTTTTCAGCCGCTGAACAATTGGACGGTGGCAAGCATTGTTTCGTCTTGGAAGAAATTCACGGCGCGCCAAATCTCCGCTGCTGCGGAGTTCGCCAGTGAGAAATCTGTGCTTCCAGTCTGCATCGCGAATACTGGGATCGATACATTCGCAATCAACACCACTTCGATAGAGCGATCGGCTACATCCACTCGAACCCGATAAAAGCAGGACTAACCACTAAAATCGACGACTGGCCATGGAGCAGCGCCCGCTTTTCCCTGGGATCGCCAATCTCCTGATTGGCGGGTTTAGGCTCTCAGAGGCTAAGTCTATCGATCGCAAATCCCTAGCAAAAACTTCTTACAGAAACGGCCGCCAGGATTACTATGTCCGCACGAACGGGTGGCTGGACCGAAAATCCGGAACGAGTTTCGCGGGGGAACCGAAAAATGCGCATCCGCAATATCAACAAATGGTCTTCGGTCGTATTGTTGCTCGCCGTCGGCAGCGCGTCCACTCCGGCTCAGCAAGTCGACGACAAGCTCCTCCTCAATGCCGGCAAATCCGGCAACCAATGGCTCATGGCCGGCGGCGATTACGCCCAAACCCGTTACAGTCCCCTGAAACAAATCGACGCCTCCAACGTCAGCCACCTCGGCCTCGCCTGGTATTACGACACCGCCGCCGCCCCCGGCACCCTCGAAGCCACGCCGGTAATTTCCAACGGCACTCTGTACGGCACACTCACCTGGGGCGTGGTCTTCGCGCTGGACGCGCGCACCGGAAAAGAAAAATGGCGTTGGGATCCCCAACTCGGCCACGTGACCTTCCCGCCCGGATCGATGGGCAAGCCCGACTCTGAAAAAGTCCGCACCGGCCCCAGCCTCTGCTGCGGCCCCGGCAATCGCGGCGTCGCCGTCTACGGAGCCAAAGTCTATGTCGGCACGCTCGACTCGCGCCTCGTCGCCCTCGACGCTGAAACCGGCAAAGTGATTTGGGAAGTCGCCACGGCGGACAAGAACGCTGACTACAGCATCACCGGCGCACCGCTCGTCGTGAAAGGCAAAGTAATCATCGGCAATGGTGGAGGCGAATTCGCCGTGCGCGGCTACATTTCCGCCTACGATGCCGAAACTGGAAAAATGATCTGGCGCTTTTACACCGTGCCCGGCGATCCATCGAAGCCCTTCGAGAACAAAGCCATGGAAGCTGCCGCCAAGACTTGGTCCAGCGACGTCCCCTGGTGGAAATTGGGCGGAGGCGGCAATCCCTGGAATTCAATTTCCTACGATCCGCAGCTGGACCTTCTTTACTTCGGCACCGGACAGGCTGGCCCCTGGGTTCAGAAATATCGCAGCGCGTTGGGCCAGGACAATTTGTATATCTGCTCGATCATCGCCGTGAAGCCGGAGACCGGCAAATTCGTCTGGTATTTCCAGACCACGCCCGGCGACGAGTGGGACTACGATTCCATCGCCGATCTCGTCCAGGCCGACCTGAAGATCGACGGCAAGGTTCGCAAGGTCATCATGCAGGCGCCCAAGAACGGATATTTCTACGTTCTCGATCGCAGGACCGGTGAATTTATCTCCGGCGCGCCATTGCAGAAAATCACCTGGGCCAAAGGACTCGACCCGAAGACCGGCCGCCCCGAAATTAATCCGGAAGCTCACTTTGGCACCACGCCCGTGGTCGTCTGGCCCGGGCCCGGTGGTGGCCATGTCTGGCAGGGCATGTCCTACAATCCGCAGACGCAGCTCGTCTACATTACGCCGGGCATGGCCACCAGCTTTTCGTACATACAAGCGCCAGAATTCAAGCCCGAGCTCGGAGCCTATAACTGGGGAATCATTTTCAGGGATGCGGCAGGCAGAGGCACGGGTCCGGTCGCCGGTGCCAATGGCGCGCCGCGTCCACCGCCTCCTCCACCAGCCGCCCCGGCAGGAAATTTCCTTTTCGGTTGGGATCCCGTCTCGGAAACGGAACGCTGGCGCGCTCCCGCAACCGGTGGTGGCGGCACCATGACCACGGCGGGCAATCTCGTCTTCGCCGCCTCCAACGCCGGCGAATTCGAAGCCCTCAGCGCGGACAAAGGCGAAAAACTCTGGGGAGTAAAGCTCGAGCAAGGCTTCGCCAACCCAGTCACCTACATGCTCGACGGCAAGCAATACGTCTCTGTCCTGGCCGGCCGCAACAAAGGCCGCCTCTACACTTTCGCGCTCGACGGCAAAGTCCCGGTGCCTGCACAGGCATCGGCGGGAGCAGCCCCGCCGCCACCATCCGGCGAAGCCCGCTAACCTTCGCCGGCAGATTTTACGGGTGCCCCATCCTCGGTTTATGAGGGTGGGGCTTTTCTCAGGCGCATGCCACGAATCAGCTCCAAATCGTTGGAGGCGCGATTGAAATTAGCCCGGCACTCAGCGAAGCGGAGTGCCGGGACCGAACTCGGTGCGGTCGCCTCCGGATTTCCCAAGCATTGACCAACAGCAGGCGTCTGCCCATCGAACCTAAACGAAAATTCCGGCCTTGCTCCTAGGTAGAAGCGAACCTATGTTAAGAATGCGCGTGCCAAAACCTCCCAGCGAACTGTTGGACTTGCTCAAGCCCTTCAATACCGGGACTCAGGAACTCACCCTCGCGCTCCGGCAGGTGATCCTCGAAGAACTTGCTCCCTGCCACGAGTACATTGTCGAGGTTTATGTCATAGCGATCCATTACGGTTCCTCGCCGAAAATGAAAGACGGCATCTGTTACATTGCCGTGATGAAGGACCACATCAATCTCGGATTCCTTCGCGGCAGCGAATTCTCCGACCGCCAGCACATTCTCGAAGGAACCGGGAAGCAAATGCGCCACATCAAGATTAAGAGCATTTCAGACGCGCTCCGCCCCGCAATTCGCGACTACATCCAGGAAGCCTGCGAGCGCGCGGGCTACGAAGTGCCAACCGGCAAGCCAAGAACCGTTACCACTGCAATCAAGCGAAAATCGAAGCCCAAGAGAATCATCGGCACATCGAAGATGTAGATAATCGCCTGCGCTCTTTTCATCGCGCCTGCTCCACGCCGGGGAATATCGAAGAGACGGCGAGAACGTACTGCACCAAGGTTGTACCAACGACCAGTAGAACCCGATCTCACGATCTGGCAGTTTGTGAACGGCGATGAACTGTCGCCCGCTCCCGCTGGCCGGGAATCGGATGCTCTTTGACAACTAAATTATGATCGGTGTGAATGGCACAGACACTCGTGTCGGTGTTCTGTCGATTGCCGCTCCTCAAAGAGTCGCCGCCCTAAATCGCTCCGCAGCCCGGACGGATCAGCAGGCGCTCCCAAGCCTCTCTAATCGACACACAGGACGAATAGAAACACCCCGTAACCTACTGAAACGAAACAATCGGGACACGTTCTAATCGACACAAAAATGGGCGTAGTGCGTACGGTTTTCTCGAGTCGTTCCTAGTCGGTACAGGGCCGCACTACAGCAAACACCCCGGTCGGATAATAGCTTCAGGGGATTGGCCAAATCGCGCCACACGAGTAGTTTGTCACGCGAGGAGGGCCACTATGACTAAGCACATTATTCGCTTTGCCCTGATGGGAGCACTCGCAGTTGGAATTACTTTGCCGGTAGCCAGCTCGGCTCGCGCCGATATTAACGCCGATTGCCACGCTCGTCTGCAGGCGCAGAAAGAGAAAATCGACCGCGACGCAGCCAAGTACGGCGAACACAGCGCCAAGGTCGACCGCGACGTCGCCAAGTTGGACGAAGAGCGCAAGTGGTGCCGCGATCACAAGGCTGACTGGGATCACAGCATGTTCGACGTCGGCATCTACGTCCGCCACTAGTCGCAGCGGGTTAACCCAAGCAGCGTTTTCCGAGAGCCCCGCAGGTCCTGGTCGATGCCGAATGCTTCGCACAGGTCCGCGGGGTTTTCTCTATGCGAGGCCCCAATGAGACCCCTCAGCCAATCTTCCAGACGATTTCTTGGAATTGTTGCCGTCGCCGTCATATTTTTGCTGCAATCAAGCAGCAATGGACTTCTCGCGCAGCAGCAGAACAATACCCCGATCGCCTACGTCGGCTTCGTGATGGATAGCCTCTGCGCCGGAGGCGGCTCGCACGCTGCGATGCAATCCAAGGAAGGCATCAAGACGGCGAAAGACTGCGTGCTCTTTTGCATGAAGAGCGGCGCCAAGCTTGTGCTCTATATCCCCGACACGAAAACCGTCTACAACCTCGACGACCAGGACAAATCGCTGGATTACGCTGGCGAAAAAGTCACCGTCGTTGGCTCCTACGACGGCCCGTCGAAAACCATCCACATCATTTCGATCATGGTTTCTCCGTAACGCACCTGAGCTAATTAGGAACCGGCCATCGGTCGCTGCGTCGACGCCTGCGTTACAATCGTCCGTCGCGATGACCTTCAACGAATTCAAGGGGCGCGTTTCGAATGTCGGGCTGGTGCTCTGCCTCTTGTTCTTGGCGCTTTTCGCTGCTGATTATTTCGTGATGCGGTATCGATTCGCCGTGCACGGAGTGAATTCGGTTACCACGCATATCACCACCTACGATGCCGCGCTGATGAAGGACAGCAAGTACGCCGTCTTCAGCGACCAGCCGCTGACGCAAACCTGCGTGCGCTCGATTTTCCCCTGGCTCGGGCTTGACCCCTGTTGGTACGCCCGCCGCCATGAAGTAAAAATCCTGAATTAATCGCTGAAGATATTCAAGCCAGTCTGGGCACACCCGCAGCGCGATGCGAAAAACTCGCGCGTAGGTGCGGGAAAGTTCGCGCGCGACTACGGGCGCGAGTTCAGGAACCGGCAGACGTCTTTCACGGCGTTGCTTAGCAACACGGTCTTCGTTGCGTAGATTGAATCGCCGCCCTTGGCGACCACTTCAAAGCGGTAACGATCGTCAGGGCTCCAGAAGGCCTTGAGCATGTAGTCCGATTTCTGCGGCGTCGCAGTGATCGTCACATTCGGGCACTTCTCGCTCAGGTTCTTCATGATGTCGACCGAAGGTACGTTGGACTGACGCGCCACGAAAATCTTCAATGCGCGTCCACCGCTGACGGGAACATCGGTTCCGGCGCCCGCAACACCCGCGGTGCCGGCAAATATCAGGATGGCAAGTACGGCTATAAGTTTTTTCATGATGTGGTCTCCCTTCCGTCCGGCTTTCGACCGGTATGGTCCTATTATAAATCCATTCGCGGGCAAACCCGCTCCCCGGCCGGGGAAACACTAGTCCAGATATTAGAACACTTTGCGTCACCAAATGTTGCATGTGCTCCAAGCGGTTTTCGCCCTGCAACGTCAAAAGCAATCGCGGGGACGGTAAGGCTCGATGGCAGGCAGGCGCTTGACATCGTAGCGCGGGGCGGGCAGACTCCCGGCAACACCGGGTAATCAAATCCAAACAGGGGATGCGCTCATGTCAAGTTCGTCCGCGCCAGACGCCTCGGCTGCAGGGCATTTCGTCGAAATCATCTCCATCGCCCGCTCTTACATGCAGAGTGCCTGTCTGTATGCGGTGGCGAAACTAAAAGTCGCGGATTTTCTCGCGGGGGGACCGCAAACCGCCGCCGAACTAGCGCGAGCGGCGAAGGCCAATGAGGACGCCCTGTATCGCACGATGCGGGCCCTCGCCTCCATCCAGGTCTTTCGCGAAACCACGCCGGGAAAATTCGTCAACACGCCGCTATCGGACGCGCTTCGCAGCGACGTGCCGGGCTCGGCGCGCGACGCCGTCCTTTTCATCGTCGACGCGATGCACCTGAAGATATACGGCGATTTGGCGCATTCCGTCGAGACCGGCGAGCCGGTATTCAAAAAAGTCACTGGAATGGAACCGTTCGAATTTTTCGCGAAGGACGCGGAAGAAAACCGCCTGTTCAACGCGGCCATGACTTCGATCGCCACAGGGATCGTTCGACCGGTGATCGAAGCGTATGACTTTGGAGAATCGGGAACGCTCGCGGACGTGGGCGGCGGTCACGGCGCGCTGATTGCCGCGATCCTGGCCAAGCACCGCGGATTGCAGGGCATTCTCTTCGATCTGCCGCCCATATCCGAAGGCGGCCGCAAAATACTGGAGGCGCGCGGGCTGGCCTCGCGCTGCCAGATCGTCGGCGGAGATTTTTTCAAGAGCGTTCCTCCCGCCGATCAGTACGTGATGAAATCCGTGATCCACGATTGGGACGACGCGCGCGCCATCACCATCCTGAAGAACTGCGCGAGCGCGCTGCGAAGCCCCGCGGGCAAGATCTGCCTGCTCGAAATGCCCGTGGGTCCCTTGAACGAACCGGGAATAGCCAAATGGATCGATCTCGAAATGCTGGCGATTGCGGGCGGGCGCGAGCGCACGGAAGCGGAATATGCGGAACTGTTCTCGAAAGCGGGATTGCGACTTGCGCGCGTGGTGCGAACGGCGTCGCCCATTGCGGTGATCGAAGCGGTCAAGCTTTAGGACTGGGCCTAGGAGGATTGAATGAAGACGAACTGGCTGGCGGTGGTGGTTTGCGCGATCGTTTACTGGCTGATCGGCGGCCTCTGGTATGCAGCTCTCTTCACAAAACCGTGGATGGCGCTCGAGGGAGACGCGCCGAACCACGTGAATCCGATTCTGCCCTACGTTGTGACGTTTTTATTGAACCTGCTGATTGCGTTCGTTCTGGCCCAAGTCTGCATCTGGCGCAACGCCAATACGGCGGGACGCGGCGCTGCGATCGGGGTTCTGCTCTGGTTGGGGATTGTCGGGCCAATCACGTTGACCACGGCCATGTACGAAGGGAGGCCGATGGCTCTCTATGCGATCAATGAGTTTTATCCGCTGGTGGGCATGTGCATAATGGGCGCGATTCTCGGCGCGTGGAAAAGGAAAGCGTAGAGAGCTCGATCGGTTTCATCGCGGCCCCAGTCGAATGATCTTTCTCGGGGCCGGCGCGTGCCTGTGGCTCAAGCGGAAAGAGGGGTTCTTCGACTTCGTGCCCCGACGACCCGCAGGGCGGGTCGAAACGCTAAACCGTCGGGACACTCCGCTCAGAATGACGGGCGGTCGGGTTAGCGCCGGCTTTCCTTTGAGTGTTTTTCGATCATGTGCGTCGTCAGCACGACCAAGCCGAAGATTTGGGTCCATTCCGAAACGATGTTTCCCACGACCTGGCCCCACTTGCTGTTGGCATCCATGGAGATAAACAGAATTATCCAGCCGGCTCCGGTGATCAGCAGAAAAATACTGAGCGAATGATCGCGCATGAATTCGAGCGCGGGCTTCAAGACCGTTTTCGGCAGTGGACGGCTCTCCGCTGAGTTGCGCTCGTATAGATATTTCGTGGCAAGAACGGTGACGACCACACCGGTCCAATCGGCGATGGCATTGCCGTAGAACGAGCCGATATGCGTGGATGGGTTGGAGACCGAGTAGAGCACGATCCAGGCGGCGACGATGACGATGGACGCGATGCTGAGAGCATGTTCGTGCAGGAATCCGCGCTTTCGGCGTCGGGCTTGCGGCGTGAGGGGATCTGCGACCATTCGTAGTCTCCTTTGACCGACCTGCGAGGCGCGGTCCTGGGAATTATAGCCACCGCATGGAGGCATGGCGCGAGATATCACCCCAGAGGCGCAGAGGATGCAGCGAGAGCGGGACCAAAAACGGAAACCCGCCGGTAGCGCGAACCGCCGGCGGGCGAGGTTCTGGTATGAATGTGATTTTATTTATGAGGTGGAAGGATGATGGCTAGTGATGGTCGTTGTCGTGGCTATGACGATAGTTCCAGTATTCCTTCTGCTCGTCCGGCTTGCGCTTGCGGTAATCGACGTGATCTCGGTGCGTCTCGTGCTCCCAGTTGTTGTAGTACACGACCTCGCTGTTACTCCAGACGTGGTAGTCATTGTGGTAGGGATCGTAGGTGCGATAGCCGTCATTGCAGCCTGCAATCAGAATCGGCGCGGACAGGGCGACGGTGAACGCGAAAAGTGAAAGGGCGCGATTGAATGTGCGCATGTTCGTGTACCTCCTCCAGGCGCGAAGTATCGCGCAAACGCCGTTGCGGGGAAATTCGGGAAAACACTGAATGGAAAGGGGTAAAAACTGTAGCCGCGAAACGACTATTTCCAGCCGTTCCTTTCGCGCAGAGTGGTGATATGGGCCACGTGATGTTTACCGTGCCAGGCATACTGCGCGAGCAGGAAATCGACGGTGCCCGTGCCCCATTGCGGGTGGCGGAATGTTCGAGGGAATTGCTGCGGCGCGAGCGAACGCAGCAGAATGACCCAGCGCGTGTGCAGCGCTTCGATCAGATTGAGCGAAACTTCGACGGGCGGAGTTTTGGTGTCGGCGAGCTCGGCCCAGAGATTTTCCTCGTAGGTCTTGATCGTGGGTTTGTGTTCGGTGAGCGCGAGCTTGAAACGGCCGAGGGCGTTCATGTGGCTGTCGCCGATATGATGTGTGAGCTGACGGACGGTCCAGCCGCCGGGGCGATAGGGAGTGTCGAGTTGCACGGGCGCGAGGTTGGCGACGGCGACGCGAAGGCGTGCGGGGACTTCGGCGATGGCGTCGATTGCGGTCCGACGCTCGTCGGGAGTAAGGGATTGGACGGGTTTGAATTCACCGATGGGATAGCGCAGGTCAGGTGCCATGAGTGCCTCCGGAGACTCAGATTATAGCGCGAGGGGCGAAAGCCAAATTGGATGGGGTTTGTCGTCGCGAGAAGTATCGCCCGGCGCCACGCCGGAGAAAGATTCTTCGACTGCGTGACCCGACGACCCGCAGAAGCGGGTCGAGACTCCAAACCGTCGGGTCACTCCGCTCAGAATGACGAGTAGAACGTCAGTGGGGCTTGGCGGATTCGAATAGAGGCGAGAGTTCGCGGAGGCGCTTCACGGTTTCAACCACCCGGTCGGCTACGTAGTCGACTTCTTCTTCAGTGTTGAAGCGGCCGAGGCCGAAGCGGATGGAGCTGTGCGAGAGCTCGTCGGACACGCCGAGCGCACGAAGGACGTAACTGGGTTCGATCATGGCGGAGGTGCATGCCGAGCCGCTGGAAACAGCCACGTCGTTGATCCCCATCAGCAATGCGTCGCCTTCGACGCCGGAAAAGCTGAGATTCAAATTATTCGGCAGGCGGTGCACCATCGAGCCATTGATGCCGGTGCCATCGAGGCGGCTCATGATCAAGTCTTTGAGCTTGTCGCGCAGTCGGGCGAGCCGCGGCGCCTCTTCGGACATTTCCTTCTGGCAAAGATCGCAGGCTTTGCCGAGGCCGACGATGCCTGGAACATTGAGCGTGCCGGAGCGCATGCCGCGTTCGTGGCCGCCGCCGTCGATGGTGGCGGAGATTTCGACCTTCGGATCCTTGCGGCGGACGTAAAGGGCGCCGATGCCTTTCGGCCCGTACAGCTTGTGCGCGGAAATCGAAAGCAGGTCGATGCCGTCGCGCTGCACGTCGACGGGAATTTTGCCCACGGCCTGCACGCCATCGACATGGAAAAGAATCTTGTGCCCCTTCGCAATTTTTCCGATTTCGGCAATGGGCTGAATGACGCCGATTTCGTTGTTGGCGTACATGATGGAGATCAGGATGGTTTTGGGGGTGATCGCGCGGCGAAGTTCGTCGAGGTCGATCAATCCATCGGGCGCGACGGGCAGACACTGACTTCGAACCCGGATTTTTCCAGCCGCTTGCAAGAATCGAGCACGGCTTTGTGCTCGGTGACCTGGGTGATGATGTGATTGCCCTTGGCGCGATGCGATTCGGCCACTCCTTTAACGGCCAGGTTGTCGGATTCGGTGGCGCCGCTGGTGAAGACGATTTCGCGCGGGTTGGCATGAACCAGGCGCGCGATTTGCGCCCGGGCATTTTCGACGGCTTCTTCGGCCTTCCAGCCGAATTCGTGATTGCGGCTGGCGGCGTTGCCGAATTTCTCGGTGAAATAAGGCAACATGACTTCGAGGACGCGCGGATCGAGCGCGGTGGTCGCCTGGTTGTCCATGTAGATGGGGAGCTTGGGCGCCATGGGAGCATCTTAGTCGGTCGGGCGGAAGGCGTCCAGCAGGCGGGGCGCGTTGGCGCAACGTGACGTTAGCCGACCGGGCGTTACTTCCCCGCGTGAAGGTCGGCGGAACGATGCGTGCCGGACGGGGTTTTCCCTGGGCGGGAATTATGTCAGAGTGGCGCGAGAAATCACGCGATCGGACGTCTGACGCTCAACGAAGAGGATTGGGAAATGCCTGTCTGGAGGAGGCTTATCATTTTCGCAGTCGGCTTGGCAGGCTCTATATTCGCCTGGCCGCGCGGGGCCTGCGGGCAGGGCGGACCTCCGTATTTGACGACCGATCCGGGTACGCCGGGGAACGACAACTGGGAAATCAATGTCGCTTCGATGCAGACGGTGATTAGAGGACAAGGGACTTATCAGGTCCCACAGCTGGACATTAATTTCGGGATCGGCGATCGGCTCCAGCTGACGTACGAGGGCGCCTACGTGGTGCAGACCAATGCCGCAGGACAGCAACAGACCGGATGGACGAACGCGCAGCCGGGCGTGAAATGGCGCTTCATCGACCAAGGTGAAGGTGGTTGGCAGATTTCGGCGTTCCCGCAGATTCAGACGGGAGCGTCGATGGCCGCGCGGCTGAAGGGGATTGCGGGTAACGGGCCGCTGTTTTTCTCCCGGTGGAAATCGCGAAACGGGAAGGGCCGCTCGATCTGAATCTCGAGGTTGGCTATTTCTTTCCCTGGAGCGGACCGCAGGAGCGGATCATCGGGTTTCTCGCCGGGCATACATTCAACAAGCGATTCGAAGTGGACGGCGAGGTCTACAACGACTGGGCGATGCACGCGCTGCCGCACAACACGACGTTTGATTTCGGTGGCCGGTACAAGTTGCACGACGGATTTATTCTGCTGATGATGGCGGGAAGAAGCTTCAGCGGAAATGCCAGCGGGCAGCCGGAGTACATAGGCTATTTCGGGATTCAGATTTTGCTCAGCAAGTTTGGAGCGACGCTGACGCATGACGAGTAATTTCGCCGGCGTTTGCTGACTGCAGGGAGTGGGCCAAGCAGGCTTCGCCCCCGAATAGCGGCGCGCGATTTGCGGTCAGATGGTGGTAAAGAGGAGGTTATCGTGAATCATTGCTACCGATTTTTCGGCCTGGCAGTTTTGATTGCGGCGGGGTTGGCGTGCGCATCAGCGGGCTTTGGCGGGCAGCGTACCGTCGATCTGACTGCAGAGGATGGAACGAAGCTGAAGGCGACATATTTCGACGCGGGCAAGCCGGGGCCGGGAGTTCTGCTGCTGCATCAATGCAATCGCGATCGAAAGGTATGGGACGGCCTGGCGATACAGCTTTCGGGCGCAGGGATTAATGTGCTGACTATCGACAATCGCGGATTCGGCGAAAGCGGCGGCACCCCGCACGACCAGAATCCGGAAGAGGGCAAGACCGAAAAAGAGAAATGGCCGGGCGATTTTGATACGGCAGTGAAATACCTGGAATCGCAGCCCGGCGTGGCACGCGAAACGATCGGCGTGGGCGGGGCGAGCTGCGGCGTGAACAATTCGATTCAACTAGCTCGGCAGCATCCGGAGGTGCGTTCGCTGGTGCTGCTGGCGGGACCAACGGATTTGAACGGCCGGAACTACTTGAGAAGCACGGCGAAGACGCCGGTGCTGTTCTCAGTGGCGGACGATGACGAATTTCCGCCGTCCGTTCAGGACGTTGAATGGCTTTACAGCATTACGTCGAACCCGGGCAAGAAATTCCTGCACTACGCGAACGGCAAGCATGGCGCCGAAATGTTTCCAGTTCACCCCGAGCTGATGGACGCGATCGTCGATTGGTACGTGACGACGTTGATCAAGACGCCGGGGCAGGCGCCAGTGGCAAAGGATCCGCCTGCGATTCCGCAGGAGATTCGCAACCTGGCTTTGATCGACGATTCGGTCGGAGTGGCCAAGCTCAGCGCGATGGTGGCCGCGGATCGCAAAAGCGGCTCGAAAGCCGAACCGTTTCCCGAAGCGATGGTAAATCTCGTCGGTTACGACCATCTGCAGGCCGGGAATAAGCAACTGGCGATCGAAATTTTCAAGCTCAACGTGGCGGCGTTTCCGGAATCGCCGAACACCTACGACAGTTTGTCAGACGGCTACATCGCGACGGGACAAAAAGACCTGGCGCTAGTAAATGTGAAAAAGGCCCTGGCGCTTCTGCCGGGAGATACAAAAGACAACGAGCAATTTCGCGACGGTCTAAAGCAGACCGACGAGAAGAAGCTGAATGACTTGGGCGGCGCAGCGCAGTAGTTAGCGCAGCGCTAGGTGTGGGGCGGCGCCCATTTTTTCAGGAAGGCGGCGATGTCGGGCGGGGCCAGCTTGACGCTGTCGTCGAATTCCCCGTTTTTCTGGGCGTAGACGACTTTGCCGTCGGGATCGAGGACGGCGAGGCTGGGAACGCGGACGTGGCCTTTGAGCGGCACGCCGAAATGTTCGGCGAGATCGAGGTTCTGGTCGCCATCGTCTCCCACATTGATATGGACTACGTGATAGCTCGCCGCCACCATTGCGGCGAATTGTTTTGAGTGGAACGTGGCGTCCAGTACGTGGCAGTCGTAGCACCAGTTGGCGCCGAAAACAAGAATCACGCGCTTGTGATCTTTCGCGGCAGCGGCCAGCGCGGTATCGATCTCTTTTTGCGCGTCACCCGGCGGCGGATAGAGCGCCGTATTCGGTTTCGCGGGCTCGGGTAGGCGGAACGTGGGGCTCGGCGCCAGACTGCCGCGCTGGGTCATGGCAATGCGCCAATCAGAGCCTTGCTGTATCCACACCTGCGCGCCTTCCACGGTATAGGGCTGTCCACCGAGCTTGAATTCCGCGCGCAGCACCACAGCGGTCTCGCCGGCCTGCGGGTGCGTGATCGAAAGAATTTTAGGATCGAATGTGCCAAGGCCTTTGGAGGCCAGCGCGGACCAGAACATCGGCTCTTCGTTCGGATCGGCGGACTTGCCGCCGGGCATCTGCGTCTGCGCGGGAGGATTGGTCGAGTAGAGCGTCGCGAGCGACGCCTGGTTACCGGCCACAACCGCAGCCGTCCAGCGATCGAAAGGCGCGAAGCCCGATCCACCCTGGCCGAACGATGCAGGCAAACATGTGAAAAGAAATGCGGCGATTGTAATCGGCTTGAGTAGCTTCACGTTTCCCCCCTAGCGCGCAAAGGCGATTTTACAGCACGGCGCATTGCAATGGCGAGCTTTACGCCCGAACCCTGCTACAATATTCGCAAATGGCCGATTGGCGTCAGATACAGGCGCGCATACGCAAGGCGAAGAACAGCCCGGACGCGCCCACGAAACTCAACGAACTTTTCCAGCGCACGCGTGACGGCATGGTGGCGTGGGAGCTCGGCGCAATCGAGGAAAAGGCCGAGCATCTCGAAGAAGCCGGGCGCTGGTATACCATCGCAGCGCAACGTTTCCGGCGCGCGGACTGGCGCAAGAAGGCGGAAGAAGCGCTGACCCGGCTGGGAGTGGAAATTCCCGCGCAGTCGGCTCCAGCAGAACATTCCACGCGCGCGGCGGCGGAAACGTCCGCGGATGAGCACAATAAAGAGACAGAAGAAAGCGGCGACGAAGCCGACGAGGTCGATGGCAACCGAATGCCACTTGCATTGGGCGAGATTCCTGAATCGAAGGAAGAAGATGATGATGGCGTAGGGGCGGAACCTTCGGTCGCGCCGGAAGCGGCTGGCGACAGTTCAGCGGCCGGCAAGCGAAAACGGCGGCGTGGCCGTCGCGGAGGCAGGGGGCGCCGGCGCAAAGGCGCTGCGCCGGTTTCCGGGCTTCCTTCACAAGCTTTCGCGCAGACGGGCGAGCCCCAGCAGGCGCGGCCGGCTGTTCCGCATGTTGCGGCGCCCACATATGAACGACCCGCGCAAGAGCGAGCGGTCGCGGCAGAGCCCGCGGAGGTTGCATATGAGCGGCCTGCGCGCGCCGAAGCTCCGGCGCCGCAGTTGCCGTCCGAGCGTGCCGCGCACGGGCGTGGCGATCCGGCGCTGGCGTCGCGAATGGCGCATCTCGAGTCGCTGCTGCGGCGTCTGGTACAAAGCCCGCTGCACCGGCTGGACGAGTGCGACGACGCGCCCGCCGGACCCGGCGTGTTCTTGCTCTCGGATTCCGATCAGATTACCTCGTACTACATCGAAGCCTGCCAGACCTTGCGCATCGGCACGGGCAATCTGGCGCGCGGGGGCCGGTCGGCGAAGCCGGGTCGGGGCAGTCGCGGGGGCTATTCGTCGGAATCCGGATTGAAGGGACGTCTCGCTGAGTATCTCGGCATCAATGAGGCGAAAGTGTCGCAGTACATGAAAGACCACTGCGTGCTGCGCTGGATCCAGTTGGACGACGAGGCGCCGCTGCTGGCTCATTTTGCGATTGGCGTTCTGCGAACGCCTTTGAATCTGGAGTAGCCTCGAGCGTTTCATTCGGGGACCAAAAGAACCCAGTGAACGGGGCCGCCACTCAAACGAGCGGAGCTGAGGACGGATTCTCAAGTCGGGGCGATTCACCTGTTGAAATCCACCTACTTTAGTACTAAGGTGGGCCCCCCTTGGGGGCGCTATTTTGCCGTTTAACCCCCTATATGTACATTTGGGCGCATCCGGCTAGACCGGAGCGTGCACTAAGCGCAAACTCTGGTACGGTAACCGCTTACGGGTGCGGGCGCATCCGACGGTGTCCCAGCTTCCAAGTGGTTCGGGCGAAATTGAGGCCAAGTTCCATATTTAGGCAAGTATTGGGGAATCTTAACTGAGGGGTGCAGGTATATGCCGAAGACAGTAGGCAATCAACTCTGGAAGACTTTCGATTGGGCGCTCTGCAAGACGGCGGGGCTGACCTTCGACACGATTCAATATTTTAATAAGCACAATCCCAACCCGTCATTCACGCCGAAGTGGTCTGATAAACCGCTGCTGAAGTCCTGGGAGAAGTCCAAACCCACGCTCGGCTGGCCGCGCACGACCGACTCGCTCTGCCCCGACTGCGTGAAGGAAGCGCGCGAAGCGATTATCGACGGCAAGAAGGATTGGACCGACCTGATCCACGAGAAGGTCGGCGAGATCAAGGCGCAGATCATTGAGCGCGACGGCCAGGTCTGGATGGTGAAGGAGTGCGCCATTCACGGAAAGTACGAAGACCTGATGGCGGTGGATTCGAAGTTCCTCGAATGGATCGAAGGCAATTTCCCCGGACGCGACATCCCCGCGCACAACGACGAGACTCTGCACAATCACGGATCGAGCACGGTGCGGCATGGCCGCGGGTCGGTGCTGACGGTCGACCTGACCAACCGCTGCAACATGATGTGCGATCCCTGCTTCATGGACGCGAACCAGGTCGGTTACGTCCACGAATTGAGCTGGGAAGAGATTCAGGAAATTCTGGATAACGCGACGAAGATCAAGCCGCGCCGGCAGATGTCAGTGCAGTTCTCCGGCGGCGAGCCGACGATGTCTCCTTATTTCTTTGACGCGGTCCGATATGCGCGCAAAGTGGGTTACAACAGCGTGCAGGCGGCCACCAACGGTATCGAGTTCGCCAAGAGCAAGGATTTCTGCAAGAAGGCTTTCGAAGCGGGCCTGCGCTACGCATACCTGCAATTCGACGGCATCGGCAACGACGCGAACAGCCACCGGCAGGTTGGCAACCTGTTTGACGTGAAGCTCCGCGCGATCGAGAACCTGCACGAAGCAGGCATCGAAATCGTGCTGGTGACCACGATCGTCAACAATGTGAACAACGATCAAGTGGGCCCGATCGTGAAGTTCGCGATGGATAACCCCAAGAAAATTTCGTTCGTGTCGTTCCAGCCGGTTTCATTCACAGGACGCGACGAAGACATCACGCCAGAGCGTCGCATTCGCCAGCGTTATACGCTTTCGCATCTGGCGCAGGACGTCAGCAACCAGGTTGGCAAAGTGGAGCCGACGCGCGACTGGTTCCCGATTTCCTACATCGCCACGTTCGCGGGATTTTCGGACCTTTCGCACGGGCCCGATTCGCAGTGGGGATCGCTATCCTGCGGTTGCCACCCGAATTGCGGCGTAGGCACCGCGCTGATGATCAACAAGGAAACGAAGGAATGGGCTCCGGTTCCCCGCTTCCTGGATGCTCCGTCCTGACGAGACGTCACGGCGATCACCGACGCGGCGCGCGGGAAGAAATTCTCGAACTTCATGATGGCCATGGCGCTGCTGAAGAACTACAAGCCGTTTCAGGCGCCACCGAGTTTGCGGCTGAAGGACTTGTGGATGAAGTTCGACAAGACCTGGGCGCTTTCCAAAGACGCGGACAAGAAGTACGGGAAGACGAATCCGACGCGCACCATCGAAGACGCCATGAAGCGCCGCCGGGAAGACCCTTGGAATTTCCTGTTTATCGCGGGAATGTGGTTCCAGGATCTTTTCAACTACGATTTTCGCCGCACCGAAATGTGCATCATTCCCTACGCTACTCAGAAGGGCGAAATTTCGTTCTGTGCGTACAACACCGGCGTGGGCTGGCGGCAGATCATCGAGAACATGCACAAGAACGCGACCGTCGCCGAGTGGTACAAGAAGCACGGCAAGCATGAAATCTACGCCAAGAACAAGACCGTGGCGCTTAGCGATTACGAGCACTCGCTGAAGATCGATGCCCAAGATGCCTCGCGAGTGCGCCATCTGGAGCACGACATCCCACTGACCGCGGCCGAAGAAGACCGCATCCGCCGCAAGAAGGCGTTTGAGGAAGCGGCCAAGGTTCGCAAGATTTACGAAGAGCTTGTGCTGAAGAAGAAGTCCGAGCCCCTGATGCAGATCGGATCGATGGACGAGATTCTGTCCGCGGTGCCGGGCACCACGGTGAAGCGGGCCGAGCCCGCCAGCGGCAACGGCGCAACGCCATCGACTTCGGAAGCAGCGACGGTGGCCGGCGACTAGTCCTTCTCCAAACTAATTGGATTCACAAGCAGCCCCGGTTTCGGCCGGGGCTGTTTTTTTGTGCGGACACAAAGAGCGTGGGCCGGTGTCTGTTTCTGTAGCAGGAGGACACATGAAAAGCCGCGTGGGGCTGGGGCTTTCGAGCATCGGCGCGAGCGAATTTCGGTCGAGCCCGTGGGAGCGTGTCGGCAAGATCGCGCTCCTGGTCGTCGTTTGCGCGCTTCTCGCAGGTTTCTTCGCCTACCTGACGGGACAAGTGCAGATGGGCACGGCACAAGCGACAAATCCAGACGCCAGCTGGAAGCCTGAACCCCAATAGCGCCGCAACTTCACTCTCCGCGCGGCTGTGGCGGGTTGTAGAATCAGCGCATGGCCGATAAGCGCGCAAGGGTCAGGGAACTGGCCGCTGAATTCACGCAAAAGGGCGACCAGCTCGGATGGTTTGAGGCGCTGTACGCCGAGGCCAGCAGCGACAATTCCGCGATTCCCTGGGCGGACATGGAGCCGAATCCACGCCTGCTGGAATTTTGGCAGAAGCATCCGCTCGAAACGGCAGGGAAACGCGCGCTCGTAATCGGATGCGGGCTGGGCGACGATTCCGAGCAATTGGCGGCGTGGGGATTTGCCGCGACCGCTTTCGATATTTCCAAGACCGCTATCGCCGCGACCAAGAAGCGTTACGCCAGTTCGAAAGTCGAGTACCTGGTAGCGGATTTGTTCAATCCGCCGGCCGCTTGGCTGCGCGCTTTTGATTTCGTGCTCGAGGTTTACACCGTGCAGGCGTTTACCGGCGACCTGCGTTCGCGCGCCATCGCCAAAATTGCCGATTTCGTGGCGCCCGGCGGGCGGCTGCTGGTGATCGCGAGAGGCCGCGCCGAGGACGAACCCGAAGGGCAAGGTCCTCCATGGCCTCTCACGCGCCCGGAAATCGACGGCTTTCTCCGCTCGGGGCTCGCTGAAGAATCCTTCGAGGACTACGCCGACGCCGAGCCGCCCTGGGTGCGCCGGTTTCGCGTGCTATATCGCCGGCCGTAACTGGCCCGCGCCATGCGCGTCTGAGCAGGGAACGATTTGGTAAGATCGCAGTGTGCCGCTTTTGAACAATTCGCTGCTGTTAGCCGGCTTTTTCCTTCCTGCGGCGATCTGTCTCTATTTCGCATGGAGTACGTGGATCGGCAACGAGCCCACGGAAATTCCGCATTGGCGACGCGTCGCATTTCAGTGCGGGTTGATTGCGGCGGTGTTTGCGACCATGGTTTTCATCACCAGCTGCTGGTACATGCTGCAAACCGTGGAGGCCACGGGCGGAATCCTGCTGATTGCAAATTGGTTGAGCGCCGGGCTCTGGATTCTGGGCACGCTGCTGGCACTCGCAGGCAAGGGCTGGCCGCGGCTCACGCTCGCGGGCTGGGGCCTGCTGATGGTTCTTGGATTGGCGGGGATCGTTTCCGCTAGAATCATGGATTAGTTCGAGGGTGAAAGCTGATGCCGATCTACGAATACGTTTGCGATGATTGCGGCGCCGAATACGAGCGCATCGTGCTGAACGCCGGCACGAAGGTCGCTTGCCCGAAATGCTCGAGCGCCAAAAGCACCATCCAGCTTTCGGTTTTCGCCGCGCACGGCGGTAACGGCGCGAAATCGTCTGGGGGCTCATCTTCGTCCGGATCGGGATCGTCTTCGGGAGGCGGTTGCTGCGGCGGGGCTTGCGGTTGCCGTTAGCGCGCGCCGCCAGTTTCCACGCGAACGAATCCCTACCCACCGTATCCCACCTCTGCTAGGATTCGCCCTGAGATTAGCCGAAGCACGCACGAATCGGGGGATTCGAGTGATGCGAGGGAAAGTTTCCGCGCTCGTTGCCGTCGCTGCTGCTCTGCTCTACCTTTCTATCGCACGGCAAAATAAGACACTCGCCGCGAATTCGCCGCAAACCGGCGGGGTGCCTGTCGCGTGCGATCGCAAGTGCCTCTACGGCTTCGTCGATCAATACATGGCTGCGCTCGTGGCTAAGGACCCGGCAAGGCTGCCGTGGGCCTCGCACGTGAAATTCACCGAGAATAATGTCGAATTGCAGGTCGGCTGGGGCCTCTGGGGCACGATTAGGGGCCTCGGCGCCGAAGATTTCCGTGCCGCCGACCCAGCGGCAGGCCAGGTGGCTTACTACGGCGTGATCGACGAGCGCGGCACGAAATCGTTCTACGCCATGCGCATGAAAATCGACGACGGAAAAATCGCCGAAGTGGAAACCGTCGTAGACCGCAAAGGTTACGGCCCCGGCCCGTTCGGCAATCCCGAGACGCAGCCGGCTGTCCCGGTCCTTCTCGAAGACGTCGCGCCCGAACATCGCACTCCGCGCGAGCGCATGATCGCGCTGGCCGACGGCTACTTCAACACGCTCCAGCTCAACGACGGCCAGCTCTTCACCGTCTTCGACCCCGCTTGCAGCCGCCGCGAAAATGGAGTCTGGACCGCGAATGATCCGCATCCCGGTTCCGTGCAGGACCCGAACCTGAATCTTTCGGCCTACGGAAAAATTTCGTGCGAGCAGGGATTCAAGCTCGGAAATTACCGCTGGGACGACGAGCTGCGCGCCCGCCGCTTCCCGCTGGTCGACGAAGAAAAAGGCCTGGTGCTCGCCGGTGGCTTCATTGACCACGCCGGCAAGCTGGAAAAATACACCACCACCGACGGAGTGGTGCACGAAGCGCCGCTGAAGTCGCCACATTCATTCTGTTTTCTGGAAACGTTCAAAGTGCAGGACGGCAGGATTCGGCACGCCGAGGCGGTGTTCATTACCGTGCCGTATCACATGCCGTCTCCGTGGGTGAAGTACCAACAGTAAGAATTTTAGTGACGGATGGAGACGAAGTGGCTCGACTCAAAGACACGGAACGCACGATTTGTTTCAGCGCGAAGTTGCTGCAGCCGAAGGCCGACGAAAGAACCGGATCGTGGACCCTGATTCTGCCTAAGAACGCGAGTGCTAAGCTGCCAACAAAAGGCAAGACGACGATCGAGGGAACCATCAATGCGTTCCCGTTTCGAGTTGCTCTCGAACCGCACGCTAAAGGAAGTCACCTGCTCACGGTTAACAAAACCATGCTCGACGGCGCAGGCGCCGATCCTGCGGATACGGTAACGGTGGAGATTGCCAGGGTCGCGGACGAACCGGAACTCAGAGTGCCCACGGATCTACGCAAGGCTCTTGCAGCCGCACCGCTGGCACAAGAAGGGTGGGAGGACATCACGCCTCTGGCACGCCGGGACTGGATTTTCTCGATCATTTCCGCCAAGCAACCGGAAACGCGCAGGCGCCGGATCGAGAAAGCATGCGACATGCTTGCCTCCGGAAAGCGGCGATTGTGTTGTTTTCCTGGCATCAAGTGGATGATGAAAAAGAACGAGAAATCATGCGGCATGTGGCTTCCATTGCCGAGTTCGCAAGAGCGCTTGTCGTCAAAATCGGCAACGAAGAAAAGCGCATAGACGGCCGAATACGGAGATGAGCCATGGTTGATTTTTCCAATATGGCGACGATGAAGGGATTCTTCGCGCCGACGCGCTTCGAGGCGGATGTATTCGATTGCGAGGTGAATGGCAAAGTGCCGTCCGATTTGAACGGCGCGTTCGTGCGCCTGGGCGGCGACTGGCTTTACCCGCCGAAATTCGAGGACGATTCGCCGTTCAGCATGGACGGCTACATCAACATGTTCCGCTTCAAGAACGGCGTGGTGGATTACAAGGGCCGCTGGGTGAAGACGCCGCGCTTCAAGGCCGACCGCGCTGCCCGGAAACAGCTCTTCGGAAAGTATCGCAATCCGTTCACGGACGATCCCAGCGTTGCCGGGCTCGACCGCTCCGTGCAGAACACCACGCCGCTCGCGTTCGCCGGAAAACTTTTCACGCTCAAAGAAGACAGTCTGCCATACGAAATCGACTGCAACACCCTGGAAACCATCGGCCCCTACAATTTCCACGGCAAATATAAGAGCCTGACGTTCACTGCGCACCCGAAGGTCGATCCCGTCACAGGCGAGATGATCTGCTACGGCTACGAAGCCGAGGGCCTCGAAACGAAGGACGTATTTCTCTACACCATCAGCCCGAAAGGGGAAGTCACGCGCGAGCTGCGCTTCAAGGTTCCCTACGTCGCCATGGTGCACGACATCGCCATCACGCAAAAGTACGTGATCATTCCCATCTTCGGTTTCGTCTCGAGCATGGAAATGCTGAAGGCCGGCAAAGTTCACTGGGGCTGGGACGATACAAAGCCCGCGATGGTCGCGATCGTGCCCCGCGACGGCGAGGCAAAGGACATTCGCTGGTTCAAGGGGCCCTCGCGCGCCACGGTTCACACATTCAACGCGCGCGACGACGGCAATAAAGTGATTTTCGATGCGCCGATTTACGATTCGAATCCCTTTCCGTTCTTTCCGCCGATTGACGGCTCGCCGTGGGATCCCACGAAGGCGCGCGCGTATATTCGCCGGCAAACGTTCGATCTGAATTCGAAGGACGATGGATTCACCGAGGACAAGCTTTTCGAAATGAACGTCAGCGACCTGGGCCGCGTCGACGATCGGTACATGACTAAGCCATATCGCTACGCCTTCACGGCCTATGCGGACAAGGGGCGGCCGTTTGAGGAATGGAAAGCCGGAAATCTGGGCGGACGCGTCAACAATTGTTACGGCCGGTTCGATCTCTCCACCGGCAAGATGAATTCGTACTTCGCCGGGCCCACGCACAGCGTCGCTGAAGTCTGTTTCATACCGCGCAAGAATGGCGCCGAAGGCGAAGGCTACATCATGGGCGTGGCAAGCAATTACGCCGAGATGCGTTCCGAGCTGATCATCGCCGATGCGCAGCGGCTGGAGGAAGGCGACGTAGCTCGCGTCATCCTGCCGTTCCGCGCCACCGCTCAGGTCCACGGACGCTGGGTCGAGGAATCCGAGCTGCCGTTCGTCTGAAGGAGTGCGTGATAGCGATGCCGACGAGGCGCGAATTTATGTCGAAGGTCGCGGCGGTCGTGGCGCTCCTTGCCACTAGCCCGAAACTCCCGATCGTCGCATCCGGGGCGAGAACTCCAGTTCCGGGGCCGGTTCTGCGCACTGCCGTAGTCGGAATCCACATGGACCAGCCCTACCTAGACGCCACTGGCCGCGTGCTACCGTACGTGCCGCCAAGCGGCCTCCGCTCCGGCGCACCCATCGCGCGTTTGACCGAGTTGGAATTGCGCAGCCGGTTCGTGTATTTGTAACCGGCCGTGAATCGAATTCTGAAAATCCTGGTTTGGATCGCAATTTCTCTCGCTGGCGCGGGCGCGCTGGCGGCCATCGCCTTTGAACGCCGTGAACCTCTCAACGCCGTGTGGTTCGTGGTCGCGGCCCTCTGCACTTATCTTGTTGCGTACCGGTTTTATTCCGCGTTTATCGCCGCGAAGATTTTCGCGCTTGACGACACCCGCGCCACTCCTGCTGAACGCCTCGAGGACGGCCGCGATTTCGTCCCCACTAACAAATGGGTTCTCCTCGGCCACCATTTCGCCGCCATCGCCGGACCCGGGCCGCTCGTCGGTCCCACGCTTGCGGCGCAATTCGGCTATCTGCCCGGCACGCTCTGGTTGATCGTGGGCGCCGCGCTCGGCGGATGCGTGCAGGATTTCACCATCCTCTTCTGTTCCATCCGCCGCGACGGAAAATCGCTGGGGCAGATTGCGCGTGAGGAAGTTTCCAAGCGCGGCGGCACAATCGCGGCTCTTGCTGTGCTGGCGATCATGGTGATTTTGCTCGCGGTGATCGCGCTGGTGGTCGTCAAAGCGCTCAAGGATTCGCCGTGGGGCACGTTCACGCTGGCCATGACGATTCCCATCGCGCTGCTCATGGGCCTCTACCTGCGTTTCGTGCGTCCCGGGCCGCGTGCTCGAAGCCTCGCTGGGCGGCGTCGTGCTCGTAGCGCTCGCGGTCGTCGCCGGACAATGGGTGAATGCCTCGGCCTCTTGGTCGCATGCCTTCACCTTCTCGGGCCCCGCGCTCGCGATTGCGATCATCGTCTACGGATTCGCGGCCTCGACGCTTCCGGTCTGGCTGCTCCTTGCTCCCCGCGACTACCTCAGTGCCTTCATTAAGGTCGCCGCCATTTTTGCGCTCGCCGCGGGCGTCCTTGTCGTGCGGCCCACGCTGCAAATGCCCGCGCTCACCCGCTTCACCGACGGCACCGGTCCCATCTTCGCCGGGAAAATTTTCCCCTTCTGCTTCATCACCATCGCCTGCGGCGCTGTCAGCGGCTTTCACGCTCTCATCGCCAGCGGCACCACCCCGAAAATGATCCTGCGCGAAAGCCACGCCCGCATCGTGGGCTACGGATCCATGTTGATGGAATCCTTCGTCGGCGTGATGGCCATGATCGCGGCTTGCGCGCTGCAGCCCGGCGTCTATTTCGCGATCAATAGCCCGGCCGGAATCGTCGGCCGCACTGCCGACGCAGCCGCGGCAACAATCAGCTCCTGGGGCTACTCTCTCGATCCGCAGACGATCACCGCCTTGGCCCAGCGCGTCGGCGAGCGCACTCTGCTCGACCGCACCGGCGGCGCCCCCTCGCTCGCGGTGGGCATGGCGCAGATTTTCAGCGGCACCATCGGCGGCGACCACCTGCTCAGCATCTGGTATCACTTCGCCATCATGTTCGAGGCGCTCTTCATCCTCACCACGCTCGACGCCGGTACGCGCGTTGGCCGCTTCATGGTGCAGGATTTCGGCGGACACATTTGGAAACCGCTCGGCCGCTCCAGCTCGTTTTCCGGGACGGTTGTCGCCAGCGCCGCCATGGTTGCCGCGTGGGGATATTTTCTCTGGCAGGGCGTACAGGACCCACTCGGTGGCATCAATTCGCTTTGGCCGCTTTTCGGCATCGCGAATCAACTGCTCGCCGCCGTCGCGCTTGTAGTCGCCACCACGATCTTGTTGAAGATGCGCCGCGCGCGGTGGATTTGGATCACGCTCGTGCCCATGGCCTGGCTCGTCGCCGTCACCATGACCGCCAGCTACCAGAAAATTTTCAGCCCCAGCCCCGCGCTGGGATTTCTCGCCCAGGCGCGCACACTCGCGGCTCAAATAGCTGCAGGAACAATTCCCGCCACCCGCCTGGCCGACACGCACCGCCTGATTTTCAACGCGCACCTCGACGCCGCCGTCACCGCTCTGCTCGCCGTCATGGTGCTCGTTCTGCTCGTCGAGGCCGTCGCCGAATGGATCGGCGTCCTGCGCGGCACGCGCCCGGCCACCCTGCACGAATCAAAATATGTCGCCACCGCCTGGGCCCAAGGGGACTAGAATGGTCCCGCGCGCCACCCCGTCCCTAAAGCCCCAGTCACGCGCAACTCTCGGACGCAGAATTGCATCCGTACCCGCAAGGAGACAGCCCATGCCCCTTCGATCCAGGACCATGCCCCTGGTCCTGCTGAGCCTTTGCTCAATTCCCGCGTTCGCGCAGGAAACATCCAGTCCGTCCGCTGTGGTCACGTCCTCTGCGAACATGGCCGCTCCCAATCAACAGCTCAGCTGGCGTCCTCAGCAAATTGAGCTCGCGCGTCCGTTCGTGTCTCTTACGGTGCCCAAGGGAACCGCGCTCGCCGTCGCCATCGATCGCGACGTCCGTATTGAGCACGTTGGCCAGCCGGTCCACGCCCGCGTGGTCGAGCCCATCTACGCCTTCGACAAATTAGTCATCCCCGTTGGCGCCCAAGTTACCGGCCGCGTCACAGAAGTCGACGATCCCTCAAAAGCCAAGCGCACAGCCGCCGCACTCGACGCCGACTTCAGCCCCGAGCGCCACGTCGAAGTCGAATTCGACCACATCGTTCTCTCTGGTGATCGCCGCATTCCCATGCGCACACTCGTCACGCCGGGCTCGGGTCACCCGCTCGAATTCGTTTCCGCGGCCGGTGACAAAAGCGCCTCGCACGGCGCCGTGGCCGAAAAAGTAAAAGAAGCCAAGCAGGAAGCCCGTCAGCAATTCAACGATGCGATGAAGCAGGCCGACGAGCCCGGCAAAATGCACCGCGCCGGGCGATACGCCGAATCCCAGCTCCCCGTTCATCCGCAATATATCGGAGCAGGCGCCGTCTACTTCGCCGAGCTCGATCACCCACTCGACTTTGGCAGCGAGCCGCTCACGCAAACTCTCGCCGCCTCGATCGGCTCGCAACCGCCCAACGGCAGCGTGATACAGGCGCGCCTCGTCACGCCGCTCAATTCGGCCACGTCGCGTCCGGGTGACCCAGTCGAAGCCGTAATATCGCGCCCGCTGTTCGATGGAGACCGCCTGCTCGTCCCGCAGGGGGCGCGCATTGAAGGCACGGTGGTCCAAGCCGAGCCCGCCCATCATCCTGCGCGCAACGGCCAGCTGCGAATCGTATTCCGCGAGATGAAAATGCCCGATGGCCTCGAGGAAAAAATCGCCGCCAGTCTCGAAGGCGTGGAATCCGCCAAGCGCGACAATGTGAAGCTCGATTCCGAGGGCGGAGCCCGCGCCACCGCTCCTCCCACTCGCTACCTCACCACGGCCGTCGCCGTTGGTCTGGGCGGCGCCTCTTTCCTGGGCGATAGCTTCGGCGAAACCGGTCCGCGTACCGCAGGCGGCGCCGGGGGCTACAAACTGATCGGAATCGCGCTCGGCCTCACGATTCACTCACAGCCTTTCGGCATGGCCATGGGAGCCTTCGGTGCCACGCGCTCGATCTATGGAAATTTCATCGCTCGCGGCCACGACGTCGATTTCCCGAAAAACACCGCCATGGCCATCGCCCTATGGGACCGCCACGACACCCCGACGATCCCCAAGCGGGAGCCAACGCAGGAATGAAGGCATTCGCAATCTTCGAGCACGTATGGAACTGGCTTCGCGCCGTAACCGGCGACGCCGCCTACGATAATTACGTGCGCCGCTCCGCGCAGGGCACCTCGGACGCGAGGCCATTGTCGCAGCGCGAGTTCTACCTGGATACGCTCCGCCGCCGCTACAACACTATCAACCGCTGCTGCTAATTAATTCCTGTAGGGGCGCTGCTTGCTGCGCCCCAATTAACGTATGGCTCTGCCTGCCCGAGCATGCCGCGTTGCGCGGCAACTGCTTTTCTCACCGCCCTCTGCGTCTCTGCCGTGCATCTACCTTGGACGATTTCGCTCTGACCCCAAAGGACTTGCGCAATCCTCGCCTCTCCGGTAAAATTACTTCGTTATCCTCGCAGTACGCCCACACGAGTTTTTCCGCTCGTCTCGTTGGCGAAAACTGCCACGGGCCGTTATACAATTCTGGTTTGTAATATGGGTTGGGAGGCAGCATGTACGCCGTAATTCGCAGTGGAGGAAAGCAGTACCGCGTAGCATCGGGTGAGACCATCGAAGTCGAGCGCCTCGAAGGCAAAGTCGGCGGCAAGGTCACCTTTGACGACGTAATCGCCGTCCGCACGGACGAAAAAAAGATCCTCGGTGGCGCGGCATCGAAAGCCAAAGTCACCGGCAAAATTGTCGCGCACACGCGCGGCCCCAAGCTCAAAGTCCTGAAGTACAAAACCGGAGGTCAGTACAAGATTCAGACCGGCCACCGCCAGGGCCTCACATCGGTCGAAGTCGATATCCAGCTTTCGTAAATCAAATTTCGCACGGCAGCCCCGGCGGGCGCCTGCTTTGAGGTTCTCATGGCACATAAAAAAGGCGGCGGTTCTTCAACAAACGGACGCGATTCACACGGGCAGCGGCTCGGCGTCAAGCGCTTCGGCGGCCAGGCCGTTTCCGGCGGCAGCATCCTGATCCGCCAGCGCGGTACACGCTACAAGGCCGGGAAAAACGTCGCGCGCGCCAAGGACGATTCGCTCTTCGCGCTCATCGACGGCGTCGTGCTGTTCGAGGACAAGGGCGGCAAGGGCCGCTTCATCAGCGTCCTCACCGCGGAAGACGCAGCCACTCGCGCCGCCGCGAAATCCGCCGCCGCGCCTGCCAACTAGCCGTCGCATCCGCTCGGATCCGCGCACGGCGATGGTTTTTAGGGGGTCGGAGCTTCAGCTCCGACATATAGCATTCCCGATAGAGAAGGGGTTTTAGCCCCTGAAGTTAGTTGTTACCGCGTCGCGGCCCACGCTCGAATCGTGTAACCTCTCAGGTTGAATAACCCATGTTTGTTGACGAAGCCAAAATTTCGGTGAAGGGCGGCGATGGCGGCAACGGCTGCGTCGCGTTCCGCCGAGAAAAATACGTCCCGCGCGGCGGCCCGTCCGGCGGCGACGGCGGCAATGGCGGCGACATCTATCTCGAAGCCAATCCCAACGACAACACCCTGCTGCGTTATCGCTACAATCGCGAGTTTCGCGCCGATCGCGGGCGCCATGGCGAAGGCTCCGACTGCCATGGCAAGTCCGGCGCCGACATGATTCTCAAAGTTCCCGTCGGCACCGTGGTTTTCGACGCCGATACCGGCGTTCAGATTTTCGATCTGGCCACCCCGGGCCAGCGCGTGCTGGCGGCTCGCGGTGGACGCGGCGGTCGCGGCAATGGCCATCCTTCGTTCGTAAAGCCCTGGCATCAAGCCCCGCGTGAACATGACGACGGTCAACCAGGTCAGGAACGCCACTTGCGGCTCGAGCTGAAATTGCTCGCCGATGTCGGCCTCGTAGGGTTCCCCAACGCCGGCAAATCCACTTTCATCTCGCGCATCTCGGCGGCGCGCCCGAAAATCGCCGCTTATCCATTCACCACCCTTGAGCCTCACCTCGGTGTCGTCAACGCCGATCCGGACGCCGCACCGGGACAGGGCCGCACGTTCGTGGTCGCGGATCTGCCCGGCCTCATCGAAGGCGCTCACGAAGGCGTTGGCCTCGGCATCCGCTTCCTAAAACATGTGGAACGCACTCGCCTGATCGCGCATCTGGTAGATACCAGCGATGCCAGCGACCGCGATCCCGTCAACGATTTCGAAATCATCGAGCGCGAGCTCGCCGCGTTCAGTCCTGCGCTCTCCCAGGAACCTATGATCGTGGTCGCCACCAAGCTCGACGCTACCACCGATCGCGCGCGCCTCGATCGATTGCGCGATTTTTGCGCCAAGCGCGGCTTGGAATTCCACGCCATCTCGTCCGCCAGCGGTGAAGGCATCGTCGAAGTCGTCCGCGCCATGGCCGACGCGCTCGACCGCATCCCGAAGCACGATCCGGTCTCGGCCCCGGAAGCCGTCGACGATCCGTTC
This sequence comes from uncultured Acidobacteriota bacterium, assembly GCA_963800535.1. Classification (GTDB taxonomy): domain Bacteria; phylum Acidobacteriota; class Terriglobia; order Acidiferrales; family UBA7541; genus Palsa-295. The sequence goes on along the minus strand of CAWDBK010000009.1, from coordinate 115,561 downwards.
GCCAATCCGCCGGCGCTCGACGATGAATCCGATGACGCCAGCGCCGCCGCGCCCTATCGGGAGGAGCGTTGACGTTTCACGCCGCGCACAAACCGTCCGGCGGAGGGCATCGGCGTTCGGTCGCGCTTTTCGGTGGCACCTTCGATCCCATTCACGCCGGCCACATCGCCGTTGCCCAGGCTGCGCAGCGCCGTTTTCATCTCGACGCGGTCTATTTCATCCCGTCCTCGCGCCCGCCGCATAAATCGCAGCGCGAGTTGAAGCCCTTCGTGCATCGCTACGCCATGGTGGCGCTGGCCTGCGCCGATCACTCCTCGTTCGTGCCATCGCTCGCCGAAGCGCCGACGCCCGGTTTCGGCTCGCACATTTTTTACACTATCGACACCGTCCGCAAATTCCATCGCGAGCATCCCGACGATCATCTCTATTTCATGCTGGGCGCCGACCAGTTTCTTGAAATCCCCACGTGGAAAAATTACGAATCGCTGCTCGATTCCTGCGATTTCATCATCGCCAGTCGCCCCGGCTTTCGTCTGGACGCGTTGCGCCTGGTAATCCCGCCCGAAAAACTCGGCCGCTCCGCCCCCACGCCCGACGGCAACAAAATCGTGCTGCGCAAATCGGAAGTTCACCTGCTCACCACCGTCGCCAGCCACGTCTCCTCCACCGAAATCCGCCAGCGCCTCGAGCGCAAGCAGACCATCCACGGGCTTGTGCCCGCCCGCGTGGAGGAATACATTCTGGGCCAGGCTCTGTACCGGTGAACAAAGAAACTCTTCGCTCCGAAATTCTCTGGGCCGTGGAAGCGGCTCAGGACAAGCAGGCCGTGGATATCACGGTCCTCAAGCTCGATGGCGCGTTCGCGGAATATTTCATGCTCTGCTCGGGCCAGAGCACGCCGCAGTTACGGGCCATCAGCGACGCGATCGAGGAGCGCCTTGATAAGCAGCACGTCCTCCTGATGCATCGCGAAGGAAAAATTGGCGCGGAATGGGTTTTGCTCGATTACGGCAGCTTCGTCGTGCACATTTTCAGCGATCGCGCGCGGCAGTATTACGACCTCGAGCGTCTCTGGCGCACGGCCGAGCGCGTGAACTTCCCCGCGCCCGAGCGGCCGACCGCGCCGAACAGCGAATCTGAAGGCGGCGCGACGGGAGCATGAGCGCCACGAACATCGCGTGGGTGGCCGCCGATCCGGCCTCTCTGCGCGTCCTCGAAATCGCCGAAAAGCTCGCGGAAACCGCCACCACGCTGCTGATCACCGGCGAAAGCGGCACTGGAAAAGATCAGCTCGCGCGTTGGATTCATCATCGCGGCGCCCGCCGCGACGCTCCCTTCCTGAAAATCGACTGCGCCAGCCTGCCTTCTGAGCTTGTAGAATCCGAGCTTTTCGGCCACGAGCGCGGCGCGTTCACCGGCGCCGTGGCGCGCAAGCCCGGTCGCCTGGAAATGGCGCAGGGCGGCACGATTGTCCTCGACGAAGTCGCGGCCCTCACTCCTGGAATGCAGGCCAAGCTTTTACGCGTTCTCGAAGATCGCACCTTCGAGCGTCTGGGCGGCACCGAAACCCTCCGCATGGAAGCGCGCCTCATGGCGCTTACCAATACCGATTTGCCTCGCGCCGTCGCCGCCGGCCGTTTCCGCGAAGATCTTTTTTTCCGGCTCAACGTGCTCGCGATCCCCGTCCCCCCGTTGCGCGAGCGCCCCGCGGATATCGTCCTGCTCGTCGCACATTTTCTCGAGCGTCTCGGTCCCGTGCATGGAAAATCCGGCGCCACGCTCGATCTCGCCGCGCAGCGCTCGCTCGAGCGCCACGCGTGGCCCGGCAACGTCCGCGAGCTGAAAAACGCCATCGAACACGCACTCGTCTTCGGCAAGGAATTGCTGCTGGCCATCGAGGATTTCCCGGAGCTTTCCGGCGTCGCGGGTTCCGCGACCGCGCTCCGTTCGCTCGACGACATCGAGCGCGACGCCATCCGTGCCACGCTCGAAGCTACACATTACAAAATCGGCCGCGCTGCCGAAATCCTGGGAATCAGCCGCAAGACACTCCTGGAAAAACGCAAAAAGTACGAGCTGCTATGAGTGCCTCAGTTTTTTTAGGGGGCGGAGCTTCAGCTCCGACATCAAGAAGCTTCCTCCCAATGCGCTTTAGCGCCTGAGGGCGGTCTTACGGCTTTCTTAACCTTTTTGGCATTGAGGCCTGCGTGGTTCTAGTTGGTGATTGTGGGTGAGATGGCTCCTTCATGAAAATTCGCCTGGTCATGCTCGGCAAAACCCGCCGCGAAGAACTCCGCGCCCTCTTCGACGACTACGTCAAACGCATCGGCCGCTACGCCGAAATCGCCGTCACCGAAATCCGCGAAGCCTCCCCCGCTGCCCTGCGCAAACTGAAAATGGAGCCCGGCGCCACGCTCGTCCTGCTCGACGCCGCTGGCAATCAATTCACATCGCAGCAATTCGCCCGCTGGCTCGGCGGCCTTCGCGACCACGCCGCCCGCGAAATCGTCTTCCTTTGCGGCGACGCCGAAGGTTTCCCAATTGCGCTCCGCTCGCTCGCCACGCAGCGGATCTCGCTTTCGACGCTAACCATGCCCCACGAATTCGCCCGCGTAGTCCTAGCGGAGCAAATTTACCGTGCCTTCGCAATCCTGGCCGGCCACCCCTACCCGAAATAAAATCCCACAGCGCAAAAAAGTCACAGCACGCAACCCTTATGGCCCCGTAAGTTGCTGAAAACAAAAGGAGTCAGCATCAAAAAAGTGTCATAAAATCGAGCCCGCCAGTCTCGTTCACTAGCTTGACGTTTGTCTGCACTACCGCCACTATGTCAAACCGTCGTCACAAGGCTCACCCAGATGCCCGAAGGCCAAGGACTCCTGATTGTTTACACCGGACCCGGCAAGGGCAAAACCACCTGCGCCCTTGGCACCGCTTTTCGCGCCGTCGGACAGGGGCTCCGAGTCCTGATGGTGCAATTCATCAAGGGCTCGTGGCACTATGGCGAACTCGACGCCGCCAAAATGCTCGGTGACGACAAATTCGAGATCCGCCCCATGGGCCGCGGCTTCGTCAAAGTCGGCGGGGCGGAAACCGATCCCGAAGATCTCCGCTTGTGCGAGGAAGCCTGGGAATTCGGCCGCGCGCAGATTTACAGCGAAAAATACGATCTGGTGGTGCTCGACGAAATCAATTACGTGATCAGTTACAAAATGCTCGACCCGGAAAAAGTCGTCGACGCTCTCAGCAAGCGTCCCGAGCGCGTCCACGTGATCTGCACCGGACGCAATGCGCATCCAAAACTAGTCGAGGCCGCCGACTTGGTGACTGAAATGAAAGAAGTGAAGCACCCGTACGTGAAGGGAATCCTGGCGCAGCGGGGAATTGACTATTAAGAGCAGCGCCGTCGCTTTCGGCTCCAAACTCTTGACTCTGAACTCTAAACTTTAGACGCCATGTCCTGGTTCAAGCGCGAAAAAAGCAAGATGGAGAATCCCACGCCGGTAGACGAGCGCCGCGTCCGCACGGAAGGCCTGTGGACCAAATGCAATTCCTGCCGCGCCATCATCTGGAAAAAAGACATCGAAGCGAATTGGGAAGTCTGCCCGAAGTGCGAACACCATTTTCGTCTCGGCTCCCGCCGCAGGCTCGACCTCCTGCTGGATGAAGAACCCTGGACTGAATTCGACGCCGGCCTGAGCTCCACTGACCCGCTTCATTTCACCGATCTCAAGCCTTACGCCCAGCGCCTGCGGGAAGCCGAACAAAAGCTCGATATGAAAGACGCCATCGTCATCGCCGAAGGCAAGCTCGGTGGCCGTACCGTGACCTGCTGCTCCATGGAGTTCGGCTTCATCGGCGGATCGATGGGCGCCGTGGTCGGCGAAAAAGTGGCCCGGGCCATCGAGCGCTCTCTCGACCGCCGCCAGCCGCTCATCATCATTTCGTGCTCCGCCGGCGCGCGCATGATGGAAGGTGCCGTCAGCCTGATGCAGCTCGCAAAAGTCTCTGCCGCGCTCGCTCGCCTGGACGAAGCCCGCGTCCCATTTATATCCGTGCTCACCGATCCCACCACCGGCGGCGTCACCGCGAGCTACGCAATGCTTGGCGACTTAAATATCGCCGAGCCGGGCGCCATGATCGGATTTGCAGGCCCGCGCGTGATCGAACAAACGATTCGCCAAAAACTGCCCGAAGGCTTCCAGCGCGCCGAGTTTCTGCTCGAACACGGCTTCCTCGACGCTATCGTCCCCCGCAAAGAGCTCAAGCCTTACATCGCCCAAGCTCTGGGCTTTTTCCTTGATTCATGAACTCGTGAACCGCTCATGAACTATACCGAATCGGTCCATGCGCTGTTGGCGCTGGGGCGCGAGTTGGCCTCGCCCCAGCAGGCTCGCGTGCAAAAGTTCGGCCTCTCGAATATCGCTCTGCTGGCCGAAGCGCTTGGCAACCCGCATCTGAAGATTCCGTGCGTCCATATCGCCGGCACGAATGGCAAGGGCTCCACGGCCGCGATGCTCGAATCCGTCCTTCGCAGCGCTGGACTGCGAACCGGGCTCTACACTTCTCCGCATCTGGAGCGCATCAACGAGCGCGTTCGCATCGATGGCAGCGATATTTCCGATGAAAAATTCGCTGCGGCTTGGACGCGCGTTCACGCCACCATCGAACGCCTGCTTGCCGAAGGAACACTCGAATCCCATCCGACGTATTTCGAATGCGTCACCGCGCTCGCGTTCATGGCTTTCGCGGATGCCGGAGTTCAGTTCGCGGTTTACGAAGTGGGCCTCGGCGGCCGGCTCGATTCCACTAATATCGTCATGCCTGAAGTTTCCGTGATCACTTCGATCGATTTCGATCACGAAAATTTTCTCGGCCATTCCATCGCCGAAATCGCAGGAGAAAAAGCGGGAATCATCAAACCCGGCGTGCCGGTGGTCAGCTCGGTCGAGCGTCCGGAGGCGCGCGCCGTAATCGTTCAGCGCGCCGGTGAATTGAAATCGCAACTCGTCGAAATCGACGCCGTCTGGCACGTCGAAATTGCCGCGACGTCAGAGGGCCGCTACCGCGCTATAGCCAAATCCGCCGATTCGTCCCTGAAACTGGACGCCGCGCTCGCAATCGAGCCGCCGCTCGCCGGCCGCTTTCAGATCCGCAACGCTCTCGCCGCCGCCACTGCGGCGCAGCTTTTGTCCCAGCGCGGCTTTGCCGTCACCACGCAAACCATCGAGCAGGGACTTCGCTCCGCTCGCTGGCCCGGGCGTCTCGAACGCCTCGCCGAGCGCCCCTCCCTCTATCTCGACGGTACGCACAATCCCGCCGGCGCCAAGGAGCTGCTGAAATTCTGGCAGGAGAATTTTCACGGACGTCGCATCTTGCTTGTGTATGGCGCCATGCGCGACAAAGCCGTCGACGAAATCGCCGGCTTGCTTTTCCCCGCCGCGGATTCCGTAATCCTCACCGAGCCGTTGCAGCCCCGTGCGATTTCCGCCCCACTCCTCGCGGAAATGACGGCTCATCTCGCTCGAAACTCCACCATCGTGCGCGATCCGGCCCAGGCTCTCGAACTCGCCATCGCCGTCGCGGGCCCCGAAGACGCCGTCTTCGCGACAGGTTCGCTCTACCTCGTCGGTGACTTGCGCGCCTATTGGCACCGCCGCCCAGTCGCGCCGGTGTCTTCGCCTGGCCACAAAGCCGCAGACCGCTCGATATAAACGCCTTACCTATCTCCCGCAAACCGGATGCGCCGCCTACGAAATTTCGGAGCGCTTACCTTGAAAATATTTTCCGGCGATTTTGACCAAATTGGCTGTTTCTAGTCGCTTACGCGCTACCTAAAATGAATCATGGGGCCGCGTCCACCCGATGGAACATTCGAATATTTTTGTTCGTATATTTTCTTATGCCACGAAGCGAAACCTCGAATCGCACGTCTAACTTTCACATTGGGGTGCTCGATCGCATGACCCGCGATGATCGGCGAAAAATGCTCGAATCTTTCGGACGCGCTCCTGCTCTGCTTTCCGTTATCCTGCGCCAGCTTCCGAAAAAAATGTGGCTCTATAAGCCCGCTCCGGAGCGTTGGAGCATCCACGAAATCATTCTTCACCTCGCCGATAGTGAGGCGAGCTCCTACGTTCGCTGTCGACACCTGATCGCGGAACCCGGCGTCGAAGTGGCGGAGTTCGATCCCGCGCGCTGGGCCGGAAATCTCGGCTACTTTCATCAAAGCACCCGCGAAGCGCTCGAAATTATTCGCCGCCTGCGCAAGATGACGTACCAGCTTCTCATCGCCGTCCCCGAGCCGGTCTGGTCGCACACGGTCGAATATCCGAAGGAAGGTCCTACCAGCCTGGAATCCTGGATCGAGCGCCAGGAGCGCCACATCCCGCACCACATGGACCAGATGCGAGAGAACTACGGCCTCTGGATCGGCACGCACCCGCCGCGCAAGCCCGCCACCCGGCCCAACGGGTCCGGCACGCCACGTTCAATTTCGCTCTCCGCTGGCTACTGCTAGCCGGATCGTTTGCTACGTTTCACGGATCCGCAGAGGTTCTGCTTGCTGGCTCCCTCACCGAGACTCTGCGGCGCTTCCGCCCGGTAGCATGCAGGTTGCCGCCGCACCGGGGCAATGATAAGATCGCCCTCCGATGAGCATCCCCTCCACCTATCTTCCGCGCATCGGCGTCCCGTATCGCACTAAAAAAGAAGAGGTTACGGGACAGGAAGATAAGATCGAAAAATACCTGAGAGCTGTCCGGCAGGCCGGGGCTGTACCGGTCCCAGTCTCGCTTCAGCTCTCCGCCGCGGGACTAGCCCAACTGGCGGAAACACTCGACGGCTTAGTCCTCTCCGGCAGCCCCGCAGACGTGGATCCCTCGCATTTTGGTGCCCCCAGAGCGGCCGAATGCAACGAATCGGACCCAGACCGCGAGCGTATCGATTTCGCGCTCCTGGACCACGCCTTCGCCGAACATAAGCCCGTTCTTGCAATCTGCTACGGCATCCAAAGCCTCAACGTCCATCTCGGTGGCACGCTCCTCCAGCACATTCCAAAAGCTCTGGGCACTGGCATTGACCACGACTGGGACGACGAGCAGCCGGGTGCCCCGGACGCGTTGCACGATGCCCAGTTCGAGCCAGGCTCGCAGCTGGCGCAACTTGCAGGCTCGACGCGAGCAGTAGTAAACACCTCGCATCATCAATCGGTTCTTGAGCCCGGGCGCGGGCTGCGCGTAACCGCTCGGGCGGACGATGGCGTGATCGAAGCTGTCGAATGGACCGGCGATTCGAATTGGGTTGTGGGCGTGCAGTGGCATCCCGAGCGCATGGCGACTAGAGATGCGCTCGCTCAGTCGTTATTCCGCGGCCTAGTAACGGCGGCCGCAGCCCGGAAAGCGCCAGCATAGACGTAATAGCGCGCGCGGTCAGGCAGGTTAGGCGTCAAAGGCGGCGGCAGTTTTAAAGCGTCAAAGCGCCAAACCCCAGGGTTGAAGCTTTGACGGTATGAAACCTGCCCCATGGGTCGCACCAATGGACCGGTCAAAGCTGCTGCACCGGCATTTCTTCACCTTCAACATGTTCTTCTTGGGGGACACATGATTTCGCTGGCGGGCAAGGCGGCAGTGGTGACGGGCGGATCGCGCGGCATCGGCGCCGCCACGGTCAAAATGTTCGCGCAGGCTGGCGCGGACGTTGTCTTCAGTTATCATCGCAATCGCGAAGCGGCCACCCACGTCGAGCAGGAGGCTCGAAAGCATGGTACCCGCATCGAATCCCATAAGGCCGATCTCGGCAAGATGCCGGACGCGAAAAAGCTGATCGACTTCGCGCACCAGCAGCTGGGCCGGCTGGACATCCTCGTCGCCAATGCGGGCATCTGGAACGAGAAGGATGCGCCGATCGAACAATTGACCGAGCGCGACTGGGACGAAATGATTCGCGTGAATCTGAAAAGCATGTACGCCACTGTGCATCACGCCGTGCCGCACATGATCGCGCAGGGTGGCGGCCGCATCGTGGCCATCAGTTCGGTAGCCGGGCAGCGTGGAACGGCGCTGCATTCTCACTATTCCGCCACAAAAGGCGCCATGATCAGTTTCGCGAAGGCGCTGGCGCAGGAGCTGGCGCGCCACAACATTCTGGTGAATTGTATCGCGCCTGGCTTTGTCGATACGGATATCTGGAAATCAGCGTCCACGAAGAGGCGGGGAGATTTCAAGAAATGGCTCGCGGCCTACCCGCTGAAACGCGTGGCCACGCCGGAGGAAGTCGCCGGGCCCGATTCTCTTTGCTGTGTCCGATCTCGCTACCTACATCACGGGCGAAGTCATCAACGTAAATGGAGGGTCCTTCCAGTGCGGCTGAGTCGCGGCGGAATTCGAACGGCAGTGATCTTAGCAGGTCTCGCGCTGGCCGGCGCCAGCAGCGGCGCGCACGCCCAGGATGACCAGTATTTGATGCCGGAGCAGAGCACCGCCAAGGCTCGCGAAATCATCAATCAGGCCGTCGAAGCGCTGGGCGGCGAAGCCTATCTCCACGTCAAGGACGTCACTTGCACCGGCCGCATCAGCACCTTCGATCACTCGGGCGAAACGACGGGCTTCGGAAAGTTCGTAGATTACGCGCAGCCGCCGGATAAGGAACGCCAGGAAAATCTTCCCAAGCGCAATATCATTTCTGTCTACAACGGCGACAAGGGATGGGATCTGGATCGCGGCGGCGTCAGTGAGGCCCCGCAATCCGACCTCGCCGATTACAAGGAAGACATCCAGAAGGACCTCGACAACATTCTCCGCCACCGCGTTCACGAGAAAGATATTGTGCTCCGGTACGGCGGCTCGGATGTGGTCGACTTAAAGCAGGCGCAATGGGTCGAGATGGTCGACAGCGACGACCGCACTATCCGTATCGCGTTCGCCGACAATACCCACCTGCCCATTCGCAAGTCGGTCGAGACGCGCAACCCGCGCACGCGCTTCAAGACCACCGAAATCGAGTATTACTCCAATTACCATCCGCTCGACGGCATCCAGACTCCGTTTCAAATCACCCGCGACCGCAACGGCACGAAGGTCTACCAGGTTTTCTTCGACACCTGCAAATACAACACCAGCCTGGCCGACGCCCTGTTCACCAAACAATCACTCGACGACCGCTGGGCCCAAATCCCCAACAAAGAAAAAGTCCGCGACAAAAAAGAGACCGACCGCCTGAAGGACAAGCAAAAAGACGACGAAGATTCCGGTACACCGTCGACGAGCAAAAATTAGGACTGCGAACTAAAAGTCACAAGCTAGCGCCGCCGTGCCCCTCAAACACCCCGCATGATCTCTAATTTGACAACGATACTCCCCGGGCACTAAATTCCAGTTAACGTCGTATCAATTCCGAAAAGTACACTTGAGGGGGCGCGATGAACCTCCGAACCGCGGTCTGCGGCCTTCTCCTACTCATTCCGGGTGCTACCGCCCTCGCGCAATCGCAAAACTCCCCAATTCAGGAAAGTTTGAGTGTCGGCTTCCCAGGCAAGACCTGGCAGGTCAAAATCGATTCGCCCGGATTTATCGTCCAATCGAATGAGCGCAAGCCGGACGGCCGCGAGTATCTTCTAGCGAGCGACACGACGTCGGGCCTGATTCTTTCGGTGACGCTCGAAGCAACCGGTGCGCCCGCGGACGCCAAAACCTGCCCTGATTTCTTGAAGAACCGCGTCGCCGGTCTGGCTAATTTGGGGCCCACTGACATCAAGTCATCGGAAATTAGTTCCATGGCGATCATCGAATACATGGTTCCCGTGGCGGCAGGCGCTCCCGTTCGTCAGAAAAATCTCGTCATGTGCACGGCCAAAGACAACGTTTTTATCGATGTCCATCTCTCCAAGGTTCAGTTTCATCCCTCGGACGAATCGCTCTTCACGGACGTGTTGAACCACCTGCGAATCGAAGACCGCGCTGCTTCTGTTTCCGCGAGCTCCGCAGGCGCGGCCGCAACCAAGACCAGCGCAGAGTATTTCTCGGAGGGCAGCCGTTACTACGTCGCGAACGATTTTTCCAATGCCATTGCCCCGTACGAAAATGCGCTCGCCCTCGAAAAGAAACATCGCGAGATGAGCCAGAACTTCTGGCGCGTCCTCATCGATAATCTGGGCATGGCCTACGGCATGACCGGCGATCTTCAGCATTCCGAAGCCACGCTCAACTATGGCATCAGCCAGGACCCCAGCTATCCAATGTTCTACTACAACCTCGCCTGCGTGGCCGGCGAGCGCGGCAACATGAACAAGGCCATGGATTTGCTCGGCAAAGCGTTCGTCCGCAAAGCAAACTCGATTACCGGCGAAGGTGTGCCTGACCCGCGAAAAGACGATTCCTTCGTGCGTTTCATGTCCAACGAACAATTCCGCAAATTCGCCGATGCTCTCGAATCCCCCAGGAACTAGCGGCCCGCAATTTCACGTGTGAAATGCGATATTCCGCGTCTAAGTAGTGACTTTCCTCCGAGCGCGGTATAATCGCCCGATGCGATCTTCGCGGAATAGCCCGCTGATACACGGCACGACTGTTTTGTGCGTGCGCAAGGACAACAAAGTTGTGCTCGCCGCCGACGGCCAGGTCACTCTCGGCGAGGGCGTGATTAAGCACAGCGCGAAAAAGACGCGCCGCCTCTACAATGACAAGATCGTCGCCGGATTTGCCGGCAGTACCGCCGATGCACTCTCCCTTTTTGGTCGCTTCGAAAATAAACTACAGGAATTTCACGGCAATCTCGCCCGCAGCGCCGTCGAACTGGCCAAGGAGTGGCGCACCGACCGCTCCCTCCGCCATCTCGACGCGCTCCTGATCGTCGCCGACGCCAAGGGCACGTTTCTGCTTTCCGGCAATGGCGATGTGATCGAGCCCGACGACGGCATCTGCGCCATCGGCTCTGGCGGCCCGTACGCCATTGCTTCCGCCCGCGCGCTTGCGAAGCATACGAAAATGAGCGCCAAGGACATCGCGCAAGAGGCCATGAAAATCGCCAGCGAAATTTGCATCTTCACCAACGCCAATTTCAGCATCGAAGAACTATGAGCCGGTTTTGGAGAGTGAAATGGTGATCTATCTGTCCGGAGACCAGCAGGCGGCCGAGCCCGAGCCGCTTCCGTCGTTCGACGAGCTGACTCCGCGCGAGATCGTCGTCGAGCTCGACAAATACATTGTCGGGCAGAACGCCGCCAAGAAAGCGGTCGCCATCGCTCTGCGCAATCGTGTCCGCCGCCAGAAACTGCAGCCCGAGCTAGCCGAGGAAATCCTGCCGAAGAATATCCTGATGATCGGCCCCACGGGCGTCGGCAAGACGGAAATCGCACGCCGCCTCGCACGCCTCGCCGGCTGCCCGTTCGTCAAAGTCGAAGCCTCGAAATACACCGAGGTCGGCTACGTCGGCCGCGACGTCGAGTCCATGGTCCGCGATCTCGTTGAAACAGCCATTGACATGGTCCGCGAGGAAAAGCTCGACGAAGTCGCCGAGCGCGCCGAGCAATCGGCCGAAGAGCGCTTGCTCGATCTCCTGCTGCCCTCGTCGCCCACGCCCGTCGACGCCGCTCCCAGCAGCGAATTGCAGCGCCGCGAGCAGGTTCAGCGCACGCGCGACAAGCTCCGCGTCCAGCTCCGCGAAGGAAAACTCGACCAGCGCCTCGTCGAAGTCGAAGTCCGCGAGCGCTCCATGCCCTCGTTTGAAATCATCACCAATCAGGGCGTCGAGGAAATGGACGTCAACGTGAAGGACATGCTCTCCGGCATGTTCGGCCAGCAAAAAAAGAAGCGCAAGATGACGGTCTCTGAAGCTTTCGACTATCTGATCCAGGAAGAAGAGAACCGCCTCATCGATATAGACCAAGTCACCCGGGTTGCCGTCGACCGCGTCGAGCAGATGGGCATTCTCTTCATCGACGAAGTGGACAAAATCGCAGGCCGCGAAAGCGGCCACGGACCCGACGTTTCGCGCGAAGGCGTGCAGCGCGATATCCTCCCGATCGTCGAAGGCACCACTGTCAACACCCGCTACGGCATGGTCCGCACCGACCACATTCTTTTCATCGCCGCGGGCGCCTTCCACACTTCGAAGCCCTCGGACCTGATTCCCGAGCTGCAGGGCCGTTTTCCCATCCGCGTTGAGCTCAGCTCGCTTTCCGAGGCGGATTTCATCCGTATCCTCACCGAGCCGAAAAACGCGCTCATCAAACAGTACATCGCGCTGCTCGATACCGAGGGTCTGAAGCTCACCTTTAGCGACGACGCCATCGCGGCCATTGCCCGCTTCGCCGCCCGCGTCAACGAGCAAACTGAAAATATCGGCGCCCGCCGCCTGCACACGATTCTCGAAAAAGTCCTCGAGGAAATTTCCTTCGAGGCGCCGGAAATGAAGAAGAAGACCGTGAAGCTCGATGCAGCCTACGTTCAAAAGCAACTGGCCGATATCGTGAAGGATCAGGATCTGAGCCGCTACATCCTCTAGAAATGAAAAAACGCCTTGGGAGCGCCGATCTCCAGCTCGGTGCCTTTGCCTTGAGTGGCACAGACACTCCTGTCTGTGCTCCGACGATTTCCCCGTCGCAACCATCGCGCACGAACTCGGTGCACCGCTTAAATCCCGCAAGCTCCGGTTTCGCAGCGGGCGTCTTTCAGGCGGGCGCCTCTCCAAGAATTCTTGGCGCGATCCGTCTTTATACCTCGTTGTGCGCGGCTGCCGCGGTCCTGAGCACCCTGTCAATCGGCTGCGCCGCCCCTGGTGAACCCTACGAGCGCAAGCCCCCAACGCCCGTCGCCATCACCGACCTGACCGCCGTCCAAACCGGCAGTGAAGTCCAACTGACATTCACCCTCCCGCAGCAAGCTGTAGACCGCCGTCCGCTGCAGGAACTACCCACAATCGAAATCTACCGCGATTTCTTCCGACCGCCGGCCCCTGGCGAGCCCGCTCCTAAGGCCCCCGCGAACCCGACGCTGCTCGTTACCATCCCATCCGCGATGGAAGACCGCTACTTCGTTCAGGGCCACGTCCACTTCACCGATACATTCCGCGCTCAGGACTTTGAAAAACATCCCGATAGCCTCGCGGTCTACACCGTCCGCACCGAAATCTCGGAGAAAAAGCCTTCGGCGAATTCCAACATCGCTTCGGTTCACGTGTTCGCCCCATTCGACGCCATCGCGGACCTCGCAACGCAAGTCACGCACGCCGCCATCGTTCTCAATTGGACGCCACCGGCCCGAACGCTCGCCGGCCCCACGCCATCTATTGGCGTCTATCACATCTACCGCGGCGTTCCCGATCCATCCGCAGCGCCGGGCGACGCTTCGAAATTGCAATCGCCACTCGCGAAAATCGCCGACGCTCAGGCTCCTCCGTTTCAGGACACGCAATTCGAATTCGGCGCGTCATACGTCTACTCCGTCCGCAGTGTCGCGCAATACCCCGACGCATCCGTGGAATCTGCCGATTCGAATCTCGCCGCCGTCGCCCCGCGCGACACTTTCCCTCCCGCGGCGCCGCAAGAATTAATCGTGGTCTTCGTTCCTGCGCAAGGCGACGTGGCAGCGCATCTCGAACTTTCGTGGGCCATCAGCCCTGAAACCGACATTGCCGGGTACAACGTCTATAGGAGTGATCAGGAGGGCACGCAGGGCTCACGCGTCAATACGGACCTGTTGCTTACTCCTGCATTTCGCGATATGAATACGCAGCCCGGCCACCGCTACTTCTACACAGTCACTGCCGCCGACCGCGCGGGAAATGAAAGTCCGGCCAGCGCAGCAGCTTCCGGTGGCGTACCGGCTTCGGGTCAGGCGAATCCATAATGGATATTTCGCAAAATATAAATCCGATTCCCAGCCGCCCCGCGACTTCCGGCTCCGTATTTCGCACCGGAGTTTACTGCGGATCGCTGCTCGTTGTCGCTACGCTCGGGGCGCTGGTCGTCGCCAATCGCGCGCCCTCGCTCGAAAAATACGCGTTCGAGCGCAATGCTACCTGCTACACGCTCTTCGTTCTGCTGATGCTCGTGCCCGTGGTGCGCTTCCTCACGCGGCCGATTCAGATGTTCGCCTCGGCCATGCTCGCCTGGGGCATATTCGTGGTGGTCTATGATGCCGCCGGCTTTTACTTCCGCGATCTCTTCGTCGTCCTGCGAACCCCGCTGCAAGCGCTTGCCGAAGGCACGGTGGTCTATGGAATTTTCGCGGTCGGCTCGTGGGTCTGCGGTATGCTGCTTCACGCTATGAATCATCCAGTTGCGAAGGGTCGACATTCCAATTCGCGCGAAACCGTGCGCCACAACCGATGAAACTCTGCCGAATTCTCCCGGTTGAGTACGTTTCAGCTCATCAGGGCCAGACGCCGGCCGAAGCCTACGCCGCTTCCCACGCGGGAATCTTGGAAAACGGCGTTATCCGCGAAATCTCCGGCGAAATTTGGGGCGAGCGCAAACCCACCGGCCGCCAGTGGCCCGTCTCTGGCGTCAAATTCGTCCCGCCCTCATGGCCCAGCAAAATCATCTGCATGGCCAAGAACTACATGGACCACGCCAAGGAAATGGAAGCGGAGACTCCCAAGTCTCCGATCATTTTCTCCAAACCGCCATCATCGATCATTTCGCCCGGCGACCAAGTGGTGCTGCCAAAGATTTCGAAGCGCGTCGATTTTGAGGGCGAGCTGGCCTTTATCATCGGCCGCCGCTGCGTCCATCCGAAACCGACGGACGACATCAAGCCGTACATCCTCGGCTACACCTGTCTCAACGACGTTACGGCGCGTGACTTGCAGCGCATGGATGGTCAGTACACCCGCGGCAAGGGTTTCGACACGTTTTGCCCCTTCGGCCCAGTCGTCGAAACCGAGACGCCGTCGCCGGATACCACCATCGAGACGTTCGTCAACGGCTCCCGCAAGCAGTCGGCCCGCGTTTCGGACATGGTTTTCTCCATCGAAGTCCAGTTCCGCTGGATCGCCGAAGCCATGACGCTCGAGCCCGGGGACGTGATCACCACGGGTACACCCGCCGGCGTCGGCCCGCTCGTTGCTGGCGATGTGGTCGAAGTCCGCGTCGGCAACATCGGCTCCCTCTCCAACCCCATCGTCGCACCAAAAGACTAGCTCTGTTTGTGGCGTCCCTCGACGCCCGCCCCGCAACCAAACGCCTCTCGCAACCCCGTTTACTTCCGTACATCAACCTCTGCGCGAGTAACTTGTACAAGCCCACTCCTGCGCTAAGATACGTTCATTGAAAAACTTACTGTCCGATTGGCAAAATCTGGTTCCTTTGGCGGGGCTGGCCATGCTCGCAGCCGTGGTGGTGTTTTTCTGGGTGCGCCGCAAACGGCCGGACGCCGCTGAAATCGAACGCGAGCGTCGCGCCTATTTAAATCGCGTCGGGCGCATCGTCGAAGGACAAGTTCTGGACGTCGTGGAGCAAGCGCGCGCCGCGGCTTCCACGGACGGCAAACAGCGGCCCGCTGCTGCCGCGAAGGCCTCGGTCACTTCCACGGTGGCCCAGCGCCTGCTTTTCTACACCTACGCGATCTCGGGCGTCACCTACGAGACCGCGCAGGACATTACCGGCCTCGAGGAGCGTCTGCACCTGACCCGCGTCGCAGCGGGCCAGACCGCCAGTGTAAAATACGATCCTTCGAATCCCAGCAATTCAATCCTGCTCGCCGACGATTGGTCCGGACTCCACTAGCCCATTCGCCGAACTGCTTTGCGGCCCCGTCTTCGCGGATATTGCGAGCTGATCTTGTCCTTATCGCTTCCGCACTCGTTCGTAGCGTAGCCCGACCGATCCATCCGAGTACGCCTTGCATTCCCTAAGCTTAAAATCGCGCTGCGGGAACTGGCCCGGGAAACCCGGTATGCCGTCACCTAGGAGAAGGGGACCAATGCCGATGAACATTTCGTCGACTAAATCCTCTTGCAGGAAACTGCGGGTCAGTTCGCCGCCTCCACCAAGATAAATGTCTTTGCCCGGCCGGCTTTTCAACTTCTTCACGAAGCTCCTCAGCGATCCGCTCACCACTTCGAAACCATCGCGCTTGCCCGGTCTCCATTGTCGAGAAACCACGTAGTTGCTCTGGCCCGGTGTATCGGGAATTTCACCGGACTTGCGCATTTTTACCCAGCCAACGGCGGTCTTGCGGCCCATGATGGTGGTATCGATGTTGGCGAAGAAATCAGCCATCACGGCTTCGCCTTCCTTGTCGACCGTAAGGAAATCCAGAGAGCCATTCCGCCGCGCGATATAGCCGTCGATGCTTATACCGAATCCGAGGATCACTTTTCGTGGCATCGCGGGATTCTAAACGGCAGGCGGCATTCACGCAAACACAACTAGCCCGCCAATCAAGCCTCGACGTGGGAGCCATACCGATTTGTCCAGAGAGTAAATCGCACCCGCGCGTCATTCTGGTTTTTCGCTTTTCTTTCAGCTAAGATTTCGCCGAATCCACTTTAGATCCGAAAGCAGAGCTCCAAATGCTGAAGAGTCGTGTGCGCGAAAAGACCCTGCTCGAATCGATCGATGCGCTCGTGGAAAAGCACCACCTGCTGAAACATCCGTTCTATCAAGCCTGGACCGAAGGGAGTCTCTCCCGCGAATCCCTGCAGCTCTATGCCGCGCAGTATTACCAGCACGTCCGCTCGTTCCCGGAAAACCTGCGGATGCTCTCCCGGCGCGTCCATGGTGACCTGGCCGGTATCGTTCAGGAAAATCTGGCCGAAGAGCTCGATCCCGCCGGATCGCACCCGCAGCTTTGGCGACAGTTCGCCGAATCGCTCGGCGTCAGCGGTGAAACGCTCGACACGGCGCGCCCTCTCCCGGGCATTGCGGCGCTACTGGACACGTTCGATGAACTGGTCGCGCAGGGAAGCGTGATGCAGGCTGTCGCTTCGTTTTACGCTTATGAAGCGCAAGTGCCCGAGATCGCCACGCAGAAAATTTCGGGTCTTCGCCGCTTTTACAACGTTACCGAACCCGAAGCGCTCGCCTATTTCGGAGTCCACGAGGAGGCCGACGTCCGCCATCGTGCTGCTTGGCGTTCGTGGCTGGCCGGGCAGGATGTTGCCGACACCTTCGGGGTACTTTGCGCCACCGAACGCAGCCTGAAAGCGCTGTGGGGCGCCCTCGACGCAGTCTATCCGCAGCCAAAAGGCACGCGAAATTAGGAAGTGCCGTCATTCTGAGCGAAGTGACCGGACGCCCTGGTCTTCCATCCCGCCCTTGCGGGGATGTCCGGTCACTCAGTCGAAGAATCTCTCCGACAACTGCCGCGACAAGCAGCATCACAGACTCGCCGCTGGTTTTGGGGATCGGCCCGCCCGAGGTGAGAACCTACGAAGTACCCGGCCGCCGCAAGATCGTCACGCCGTTGCGGCCGCCGACGCAAACCTCGCTCGCATACTTCAAAAACATTCCGTGTTCGACCGACCCCACCACATGGTCCAGATGGTGCGCCACGTCTTTCGGATTGTGCATCGGCCCGAACGCGCAGTCGATGATGTAGTTCCCGCTGTCAGTCACAAACGGCTTGCCGTCCTTGGACATGCGAAGCTCGGATTTTCCGCCAAGCTCCGCCAACTTCCGTTGCGTTGCCTCCCAGCCGAACTGCACCACCTCCACCGGCACCGCAACCAGCGACCCCAATCGATCGCTGATTTTGGTCTCGTCCGCAATCACCACCATCCGCTTGCTCGCTGACGCCACGATCTTTTCGCGCAGCAGCGCGCCGCCGTGCCCCTTGATCAAATACAGCGTCCCGTTCTCGATTTCGTCCGCTCCGTCCACGGTCAGATCGATCTGCGCGTGCGCGGCAAAATCCGTAAGCGGAATTTGCAGGCTCCGAGCCAGGGCCGCCGTGGCTTCCGACGTGGGGATCCCCCTGATTCGCAGCTTCTCCTCGGCCACTCGTTTCCCCACAGCGCTCACAAATAGCCCAGCCGTCGAGCCGGTTCCGAGGCCGACCACCATGCCGTCCTCGACCATCTTCGCGGCGGCATCCGCGGCCAATTTTTTCCAGTAATTTTGTTCCGAGGAATGCATCAATGTGCGCGCGCGAAACTTAAATGAGCGCGGCCATCATAGCCGCTCGACACTTCATTGCCAAGAGAGGCTTTGAGCGGCAAGGACGATCGGACGGATGGCTCTCCGCGGAGGTGTTACGGAGTCGCGGCGGGGAGCTTGCCCGAAACTTCAAGAATCTGCCGCGCCAGATAGTTGGTTATGTGCGCTTCGTCGCGCGCTTCCACCAAGTATGCCGAACGGAGGAGTTGCTCCTTCCGATTCCGCAGCGCGTCCCGAATGGCCTGCTGCACCTGCGGATCGGCAAACTGACGCTCTCCGGCCGCTTCCTTCGCGATGAGCTTGATGATGATGTATCCGCCGCGCGGATCGTGCAGCGGCTGCGTCGTCTGGCCCGGCCGTAGGGAGAGAACCGCTTTCTTGAGCACTGGGTCGGATTTATTGAACGCAGATTCCGGCTGGAATCCCAGGTCGCCGCCCGTGGAAGCGCTCGAGTCTTCGGAGTAGTCCGCAGCCAGCTCCGCGAAATCCGACCCGGCGTTGATCTTCTGGATCAACATGGCGGCCTTGCGTCCGGCTTCGGCTTCGTTGGTGGCCTTGTCGTTTTTCCGGTTGTGCACCGTGGCATCCGCATGCGGCGTGATCACGATCTGCGCGATGTGGTATTCCGGCTCGGTGACGTTGAATTGCGAACGATTCTTGTTGTAGAACTCCTGGATGTCCTGGTCGCTGATCGAAATCTTCGCGACCACTTCGCGGTTCAGTAATTTCTGAATCGAAAGCTCGCGCCGCAGGTCGCTGCGCAAGTCATCCACCGTGATCCCGGATTCCTTTAGTTTTTTCTGAAACTCTTCCTCGGTGTACGGACTTTTCGATTCGGTGAATTTGTCTTCCACTTCGGCGTCGCTCGCCACCAGGTTCATTTTCGTGGCGCGCTCGAGCAGAATTTCGCTCGTCACCAGCTCGTCGAGGATATTCAATTGCAGGGACAGGGCTTCTTCCTGCGAGGGCGCCGGCGCTTCGGGATTCACGCGCGAGCGAAACAATTTCTCAACATCGTGCCGCGAAATCTCTTTGCCATTCACCACCGCCCATACGTCGGGACCCGGCGCCGATTCCCGCTTGCATCCCGCACCAAGCGCGCAGAGGCCGGCCAAAAGCGTTGCCAGCACTACGCGGTGCGCGAGGGAATTCTTCGCCATCGGAATGGTTTTCAGGCGGCTTTCGTCACGCGGCCTGCGCGAATGCATGCCGTGCACACGCGCACCTGCTTGCGCGCGCCATTCACCACCGCGCGCACCCGCCGCAGATTCGGATTCCAACGCCGCCGCGTCACGTTGTGCGCGTGGCTGATGTTGTTTCCATACTGCGGCTTCTTGCCGCAAAGTTCACATGCCAGTGCCATGGTTACATTGCTCCAGACTGGGAGGATTAAACCGCGAATCACTATGCTAACAGAGAAAAACCGTCCCTCCAACTGAAGTAATCTCGCAGTCCATCTGAAATCCAGTCCGTCGTTATCGAGTCCGCCATTACCACTTTTATCCGGTCCGCTGGCATCCCGAACCCCTTTAGGGGTGAGGGATCGCTCTTCGGCCGGCCAGCCGACAACATCGCGGCTCCAAGACGCCGCGGAGCCGCTCGCGGAACCTCAGTCGCCACAAACAAAAAGCCCCACCCCCGGTTCTCACCGGGGATGGGGCTGAGAATCGTTCCCGCGACTAGAACAGGAACTTCACGGCAAACTGCATAATGCGCGGCGGCACCGAGCTGCTCTGAATCTGACCGAACGTCGCATCTGCGCGGTTATTGATCGGCGGGTTGAACTGTGCATGATTCCAGACGTTGTAAAACTCCGTCCGGAACTGGAAGCTTAGTCCTTCCGTGATCTTGGTGTTCTTCATCAAAGAGAAGTCCCAGTTGTTTTGTCCCGGGCCCATGATTGAGCCAATCGCCGAGTTGCCAAAGCCGGTTGCCGCTCCCAGGAACGGATAACCCGTATCGCCGGGAATGAACGGGCTGGGGCCGGCGCCGCACGCGTCGGCCGGATTGCCGCCGGGATTAGGTATGCCGCCGATGCACGGCGCATTCGTGAACGCTGCACCGTTAATCCAATCGTTCAGCCGTGCTTCGTTGCTCCCATGGGTTGCCACGTTGATTCCCGAATGGCAGACGCCAAAGTGATTGCAGCCAACGGGATCGGCCAGCTCTGCCCTGACGCCCCCGCCGCCGAACGGTGTGCCGCCGCGGCCGAAGTAGATCACGCCCGCGTTGCTATCGATCACAGTGAAGGGCTCGCCGTCCTGAATCGTCGTCACGCCCGAAAGTGACCATCCTCCCAGCAGCTTCCCACTGAGACCCTGCGTGTTATGGTACGGCAGATCGTAGCTGTAGGCGATGATCAACCTTTGCGGGCGGTTGAACGCTGCCAGCCCGTACTGCTGCCCCAGATTCAGAGGATCGTTGCTCGAAGCACCGCCCGATAGCACATTGCCTGGAGCCGAAATGCCGCTTCCCGCTTCGTTGGAGTTCACGTTCGTGATCAGCTTGCTCCAGGTGTAGGAAGCCTGCAGCAGCAATCCGTGCGAGAACTGATGGCGCAGCTGGAGCTGCAAGCTGTTGTAAAGCGAATCGCCTTGAGTCTTGGTGGTCGACGCACCGCCCGTGCCGTAGCCGAGGTAGCTGACGCGCCCGAGGGTGTTGTCCGGGCCGGCCACACTCGTCGAAGCAGTATTCTCCAGGATCTGCGTAGCCGGGTTCGTGTTGTTGGCATCGTTGAATGGCAGGGAATTCGGCGTGCCTCGCGCGCCAGAGCCAATGACCATTGCAGCGTTTTGCGGATCGGTGGGCCCATTCGGAGCCCCCGCGACCAGGAATGCGAGGTTGACGGGATTCGCCCAATCGTACAGATGTGTTCCGTGCGAGCCGACGTAACCCACGTCCACGATCCAGTCCTTGTGAACCTCGTACTGGAAGTCGAGATTGTATTGCTGGACCAGCGGAACCCCGAGGTTCTGGTTGTCCGACGTGTCGCCCCTAGTCCGTTGCCACCCGCATCGTCGGTGATGTCGACGGCGCCCGTGGTCGAGTTGCCCACGACGACCTGAGCTGTGCGCGGCGACCAGCCCAGAATGCCCCCTGTGGCCATTGGCGAGATCGGTTGCGACAATGAGTTGCCGGCGAACGAAGCATCCGCGAACCCGTTGTAAGGCGGATTGCCGGCATTGTTATTCGCCAGCAGGTTGGCATACACCGCATCGTAGAAGATGCCGTAACCTGCGCGGATTACCAGCTTCTCTCCAATCGGCTGCCACGCCACGCCGATGCGCGGTCCGAAATCATGATACGGCGCTCCCTTGACGAGCGTCTTGTTGTCGTTGAACTTCACCCCAGTCGCGCCGCCCGGATATCCAGGGAATATTCCGAACGGAGCCGCCAGACCGCAAGCACTGGGCGCCAACGGATTGCCGCACGCCGCGATGTTCGGATTGTAGTTATGACTGCACGACGTACCCTGCCAGACTGCCGACCTGATTGTTGTCGGTCGCCAATGTTCCCGGGAGGCAGCCCGCGAAGGTGGGGCAGGCAGGTCCATCCGTGATCTGACCGCCCAGATAGAACGATCCCGTGTTGTCGCTCAGGAGCTGAGAGGTCCAGACGTCGGTAAACAACCCCTTGTTTTCAGAAGGATAACCATCGTACTCCCAGCGCAATCCGACGTTCACGGTGAGCTTGCTGCTAACCTTGATGTCGTCCTCCGCAAACGATGAAAACTCGTTGGTTCGCTGGTCGTGAGGATTTCCATTTGGCTCGGGCAGCCCGTAGAAATTCACCAGAATACTGTTCGGTGCCGCGTCACTGGTCAGGAAATTGACGACGTCGGCGGAAAATAATGCCGCCTCGCGAGGGCAGAGTCCAGTTGTACTGGATGCGATCCACTTCGAATCCCGCGCGGATCGCCGTGCTTCCCGTGGTTCCATGAGATCTGGTCGCGCCCCTGGAATGTATTGAAGAAGTTCGTCGCCGACGCGAAAAAGTTCCCGCCGGTATTCATTGGGCCTTGCGAATATCCCGTGGGACCCGAGAGCGGAATCCCCGCGAAAGATACCGTCGGGATCTGAACGGAATCGGATTCATGCCGCTCGTGGGCCCGGGGCAGCCGCTATCATTGAGCAGCGGAGGAGTGATCCCCACGGCGCAGGCCGAGATGTAGTTGCCCGGAGCTGCCACAGTCGTCGCACGCTGGAATGAGAACAGCGCCTCGTTGACGAAGTTGCTCGTCGCCACCGTCGTGAGCTTGAGCACGCCGCTATCGGCCGTGTAGGTCACATCCTCCGGCGCACCCGGCGCGCAACTGTTCAGCAGCGAGCCGATTCCAGGGAGGCAAACAAACGACTGATTCTGCGGATCCTTGGAAGTAAAGAACCGTTCCGAAAGCGTATTCTTCGCATTCACCACCCAGTCAAGATTCGCCAAGATACTGGTCTTCATTGGCGCGGGTTGGCTGAGCGAAGGAGATGGAGTTCGCCAGTGGTGTGGTGCCCACGATCGGGGCGCCGGGCATATAGAAGCCCTGGTTGATCCCTCCCTTGGGACCGCCCAGCGTCAGAATGTTGAGCGCAGCCTGGCTGATATTGGATCCGCTGGCGTTGACGGCCGTGTGATTGCCCAGATCCGAATAGATCGCTGCAGGCCACCGAACGCGCATCCCAGATAAGACCGGTAGGTCGTGTAGTTGCAGGGAGTGCCACCCGCGGCGTAATCGGTGGGAATCGTGCCGGTCTCGTTTCCACCACGTGTCCCGTCCGGGTAGCTGAAGGGATACAGGTTTAGCCCAGTGGCCAGACCCGTCGCAGAACCCGTTCGTGCCCACGGCGTTTAGCTGCCGAAATCCCTGATACGATCCAAAGAAAAACAGCTTGTCCTTCTTGATCGGACCGCCGATCGTGCCGCCGAACATGTTCTCGTTCAGCGCTTCAGGCTTATTGGCTGGACCGATTCCATTTTCGTGCAACTGCACCTGGCTGGCGTGGTTGAAAATGTCGTTCGCGTCCAGCGCGCTGTTGCGGAAAAATTCCCATGCCGCGCCGTGGAAATTGTTCGTGCCGCCCGCGCGTGGTCACGTTGACGCTGGCGCCCGGGTTCCGCCCATATTCAGCGTCGTACTGCGAAGTCTGAATCTTGAATTCCTGAATCGAATCCGGGTTGGGAATGCCGATACCGGGGAAGTTGCCAGACTGCGCGCCGCCGCCGCTGCCGTAGTTCGTCACGGTCGCGCCGTCCATCATGTAATTGTTCTGGTCCGATGCCCATACCGTTGACGTTGATGTCCTGCGTGCCATTGCCCACCGCGGCTGCGCTCGAAACGTTTGCGACCACGCCGGGTGAAAGGTCGATGATTTGCGTGTAATTGCGCGAGCTGAGCGGCAGATCCGTCACTTCCTTCGCGCCCACCAGCGCGCCCACGGTGGCGTTCTGCGTTTGAATCGTCTCAGCAGTCGACTCGACGGTGACTTGCTCGGTCTGCGCTCCCACTTCGAGCTTTTGGTTCAGTACGGGAGTCTCGGTGATGCTCACCGTCACAGATGGAACTTGCGAGGTCTTGAATCCGCTCGCGGAGAATTTGATCGCATAATTTCCCGCCGCCAAGAGCGAGAACTTGTACGTGCCGCTCGCGTCGGTCGTGACGGAGCGCTCCTGGCCCGTAGCCAGGTTTGTAGCCGTAACCGTGGCGCCCACAATCACGCCCACCCGATGGATCGGTGACTTCTCCGGTCAAACCGCCCGTCGTCGCAGATTGCGGCAGCGCAGGAGACGCAAAGAGGAACAAGACGGCGAGACACACCAAGAACGCGCAGGCGAAATTCGCCAATGAAAGATGCTTACTCATGAACCCACCCCCGCAAAATTTGACTCCACCCTTTACGGATTGTCGTTTGTCACCGAGCGCGACAAACATCGATCAAAGCTGCGGACATCCACCCAGGACATGCCGCACTTCGACTTCAGATACCCGCCGAAATATCACAAGCAAGGAGAAAGTGTCAAGAGAATTAAGGAATCGCCAAGCTACCGACGCAGGAACGTTCAGCGCTTCTGGCCGACGAGTCCCGCGATGGTGTCCATCAGATCGAACTTGGTGAGCACTTCGAGTTTTCCCGTTTCCATTTCGACGAACACGGCCGGGCTCTCATGGCTCAGCAAATGCGTTACGCGCTCGACCGGTGCGTTTGCGGCCACCTGCGGCAGCGGCGCTCCCATCACTTCGCGCACGATCAGCTTGCGGAGATCTTTTCCTTGCAACGCCAGGTTCAGGATTTTGTCCTCGAACATTGTGCCGATCGAACGATCGTCCTCGAAAACCGGGATCTGCGAAATGTCCTGCTGCTGCATGGTTTGCAGCGCCTGGAATACCGTGCGATTCGGGCCTACGACCATCAAATCGCGCGTTTTGCCGTTCTGCCTCTTCACGCGGATCACGTCTGCCGCCGTGAGCGTCACTTCCGTATCCGCATAGCCGAGCTCGCGCATCCAGCTGTCGTTATAAATCTTGCTCAGGTAGCGAGCGCCGGAATCCGGCAGAAACGCCACCACTACGTCACCCTTCTTGCCTCCGCGCGCCACGCGCAAGGCCGCCGCAACGCATCCGCCACCCGAACCGCCGGTAAAAATTCCCTCGCGCTTCGCCAGCCGCCGCGCCCAGAGAAAACATTCTTCGTCGTTCACCTGGATCACGTCGTCCAGTACTGAAAAATCCAGCGCGGCCGGAATAATGTCCTCGCCGATCCCTTCCACCACGTAAGTCCGCGCCTTGCCGATGTTTCCCGTCTTCCAGTACTCGTAGAAAAGCGACCCGTGCGGATCGACGCCGATCACTTTCAGCTTCGAATTCTGTTCCTTTAGATACCGTCCCGCACCGGAAGCAGTCCCTCCGGTGCCGAGCCCGCAGACGAAATGCGTGATTTTCCCCTCGGTGTCTTTCCAGATTTCCGGGCCCGAGGTCCGGTAGTGCGCCTCGGGATTCAGCCGGATTTTCATATTGATTCGCGTAGTAGGCGTTGGGAATTTCTCGCGCCAATTTTTTCGCCACGGAATAGATAGCTGCGCGGATCCTCAGGCTCGACCGCTGTCGGGCACACGATCACCTCGGCGCCAAACGCCTTCAGCATGTCGATTTTCTCGCGCGACTGCTTGTCTGGCACCGTGAATACGGTTTTGTACCCGCGCACTGCTGCGATCAATCCCAGACCCACGCCGGTATTGCCGGATGTCGCTTCCACGATCGTCCCGCCCGGCCGCAGCTGTCCCTTGCGCTCGGCTTCGTCGATCATAAAGACGGCGATGCGGTCCTTCATCGAGCCGCCCGGATTCAGATAGTCGGCCTTCACGTACACTTCGGCGGGCATATCTTTCGTTACGCGGTTCAGCCGGACGAGAGGCGTACCCCCCACGGCATCCAGAATGGAATTGCACTTCACGAGGAAGAATTCTCCCGGAACTCCACGGCAGCACGTAGCTTAGAGGCTTACGAAAACGCTGTCCAGCGCGAGTTTTCAGTGTCTGGCATTCGATTTTCAGCGGCACAGACACTCCTGTCTGTGTTCCGGCGACCGCCGCGCCACGTATACCAAATGCATTCTCGCGCTAACTTGCGAATAAACGGGCCCGGATTCGCCCCATGCTATCCTTTTCACAGCATGCCGCCCGAAGAAAACCCCGAAATCCTCTTCTACGACGGCCACTGCGCCCTCTGCCACGGCGCCGTAAAATTCGTCCTAAAGCGACGATCGCTCCGCAGCCTTCCGCTTCGCCCCGCTGCAAGGCACAACTTTCGAATCGCTGCATCCCGCTCGAAAGCCGCGCCGCGCTCCCGGATAGCGTCGTGGTTCTCACCCGCGATGGAAATCTGCTCACCCGTTCGGACGCGTTCCTGCATATTTTTCGCCGGATTGGCCGAGGTTGGAAAATTGTGGCGGACATTCTAGGAGTGATTCCGCGTCCGCTGCGCGACGCGGTCTATAATGGCGTCGCGCGAATTCGTTACCGCGTGTTCGGTAAGCGCGACGAGCTGTGCCCGATCGTGCCGCCCGAAATTCGCGCGCGCTTCGAGCCCTAGCGACCAGGAGGCATCATGGAACGCCAGAACATCTCTTCCGGAACTACCTGGGAACCCATCATTGGTTATTCGCGCGCCGTGCGCATCGGGCCCCATGTCCATGTCTCCGGCACCACGGCAACGGGCGATGACGGCCAGATTGTCGGCGTCGGCGATCCGTACGCGCAGACCATGCAGGTGCTTCGCAACATCGAATCCGCGCTCGAAAAAGCCGGCGCGAAAATGTCGGATGTGGTTCGCACGCGCATCTACGTCACGCGAATCGCGGACTGGGAAAAGATCGGCCGCGCTCACGGCGAAGTCTTCAGCAAGATCTGCCCCGCCACGGCCATGGTCGAGGTCAGCCGCTTGATCGCGCCGAACATGCTGGTCGAGATCGAGGCCGACGCGGTCGTTGGCGCCGGCTAGCATTCCAAATCGGACTGTATTCTCTGCGCAGCGCTGCAGAAATTACGCAGTCTCCCTCCAGGGTCTGTCACTAAGCGCCATTCAGTCAGACAGTTACGCGCTTCCGAGAATGGCTATTTTCCTGCTTGAGTGAGCGCGTGAGTTAATCCTCAATCTGGTGCGGGGCCCGACCACCCCGAAAACACGCACGGGCCCCGCACTCCCTACCTTGAGAAGCTCGTAATGCCCCGCCAAAGCGCCACGTTTGAAGGTGCTGAGAGGCGTTTCTATTCGACAATCAGAATGAATAGAAATCATTGTATCTGTATGAAAATAAACGACGGGTGCACATTCTAATCGACAATTATTTTCAGGGGTAAACGGACGCCCAGCCCCGGAAGATGTTTAGGACGAAGCTTCCGTGCTGGCACGGATTTCCTGCCACCGCTTCGGCCGCCTCTTCGAGTCGAGGACTTTCTTGCGCAGGCGAATCGACTTCGGGGTCACTTCCACGTATTCATCGTCGGCGATGAACTCGATCGCTTTCTCCAAGGTCATATCTCGCGGTGGAATCAGCCGGATTGCTTCGTCCGCTGACGACGATCGCATGTTCGTCTGCTTCTTCTCTTTCGTGATGTTGACGTTCATGTCGTCTTCGCGCGCGTTTTCACCGGCAATCATTCCTTCGTAGACTTCAATGCCGGGGCTGATGAACATCTCGCCGCGTTCCTGAATTCCCCAGATCGCGTAGGCCACCGAAACGCCCGGCCGGTCGCACACCAGCGCGCCCGTCGGCCGCATGGCCATGTCGCCGGCGTAATCGGTCCAGCCTTCCAGCAGGGAATGGATCAGCGCGGTGCCGCGTGTGTCCGTCAGCAGTTGGCCCCGCAGCCCGATCAGGCCGCGCGAGGGAATGCTGAACTCCATACGCACGCGGCCGGAATGATGGTTCACCATTTTTTTCATTTCGCCGCGGCGGCTGCCGAGCGATTCCATCACGATGCCGATGAAATTTTCCGGGCAATCCACCACCAGCAGCTCGAGGGGCTCGATACGCTTGCCATTTTCCTGGCGCACCACGATTTCAGGTTTGCCGACCATCAGCTCGTAGCCTTCGCGGCGCATCGTTTCGATCAGAATAGCCAGTTGCAGTTCGCCGCGGCCGAGCACACGAAACGCGTCCGTGGTTCCCGTGTCTTCAACGCGCAGCGAAACGTTGGTCAGCAGCTCGCGTTCGAGCCGCGAGCGCAGGTCGCGTGACGTGACGTATTGACCTTCGCGGCCCGCGAATGGCGAGGTATTGATCGTGAAAACCATCGCGAGCGTCGGCTCGTCGATCAGCAGCGGCTCCAGCGGCGCCGGATTTTCAAGGCTCGTGATGCTCTCGCCGATCTGAATGCCCTCGACGCCCGCGATGGCTACAATATCGCCGGCGGAAACCTGCTCGGCCTCGTCGCGTTCGAGCCCGCGGAAGGTGAAAAGTTTGGTGATCTTCGTCGGCTGGATCGTTTTATTGAGTTTGGAGATGGCCACTTCGGTGCCACGCTTCAGAGTGCCCTGGAAAACACGGGCGATCGCCAGGCGGCCCAGAAATTCGCTGTAGTCGAGGTTGGTAACCTGAATTTGCAGCACGGCTTCCGGATCGCCGGAGGGCGGCGCAATCGAAGCGACGATTTCCTCGAATAACGGCAGAAGAGTCGTTGAATCGTCGCCAATCTTGCGATGGGCGACTCCCGTTTTCGCATTCGTGTAAATCACCGGGAAGTCGAGCTGGTCCTCGGTGGCGTCGAGATCGATAAAAAGATCGTAGATTTCGTCCAGCACTTCGGCCGGCCGCGCATCGGGCCGGTCGATTTTGTTTAGCACCATGATTGGCTGCAGCTTCGCGGCCAGCGCTTTTTGCAACACGTAGCGAGTCTGCGGCAGCGGGCCTTCACTCGCGTCGACCAGCACGAGTACGCCATCGACCATGCGCAGCGCGCGTTCCACTTCGCCGCCGAAGTCGCTGTGGCCCGGCGTGTCGACGATGTTGATCTTGATGTTTCTGAAGGTAATTGCCGTGTTTTTTGCCAGGATGGTGATTCCGCGCTCGCGCTCCAGCTCGTTTGAATCCATCACGCGGCGCACCACTTCCTGGTTCTCGCGGAAAATACCGCTCTGATGCAGCATGGCGTCGACGAGCGTCGTCTTGCCGTGGTCCACGTGGGCGATGATGGCGATATTGCGAATGGGAGTAGTCATAAAATTGTGTCGAGCGTCCCTGCGGCCAACCGGAAAGGGCGGCAAGTGCGGTCTTGCGGCCCCGAACAAATCCACAGAAGAGTCAACGGGAGCAACAAACGCACAAACATTCTAGCACGCACCGCAAAACCCCGCCATCGCAGCCATGGCGGAATGCGCAACATGTCTCGGGCGGCGTGGTTGCAGGCGCGACCGTCACCCTCACGAGCCTAAACACCGGTAGCGCGCGACGGGATTAGCAGTTCAGGAATGCATTCGACGGAGTCGGCGAGAAGATTCGATGAAAACTTGCACGTGCAAAGCAACTTCGCGCCCAGGATAGCGCAAAAAAAACGCCCTCCCCAATTTCGGGGAGGGCGTTCACAATCAGCCGGCGTTCGTCAGAACTTAAACTTCAAGCCGAACTGGATCACGCGCGGTGCGACCGAAGTTGCGTTGATTACCCCGAAATTCTGCGAGGTAAACGCCACATTCACCGGATTGCTGAATTGCGCGTGATTCCAGATGTTGTAGAACTCCGTCCGGAATTCCAACGTGCCCCACTCAGTTACCTTCGTTGTTTTCTGGATCGAGAGGTCCCAGTTCCACTGCCCCGGACCCGTAATGATCCCCACGCCGGAGTTGCCCCAACCGGTGCCGGCGACGGAGAAAGCGGAGTTTCCGGAAAACCCAGTTGCTCCGCAAACGTCGGTGTCGTTGCCAGTGGGATTCTGAGCTCCACCGATACAATACGGAGAGCTCGTCGGAAGCTGGGCGAAGCTCGAAAACGCAGCGTTATTTATCCAGCCGCCGCCGAATGGATTCTCGAGTCCGGCAATCACGCGCTGCTTGGTGCTGCCGGACGAGCCCACGCGAACTCCCGAATTGCAGACCCCATCCGCGCGGCAATTGACCGGATCCGATAGAAGCGCGCGGCTCAAGGTGCTGCCGTAAATCGAGCCGCCGCCGGTGTCCGTGATCGTGAAGGGTTGGCCACTTTGCAGCGTGGTGATACCCGAAAGCGACCAGCCGCTCATCAAATGTCCGCTGATGCCCTCGGTGTTTTTCCACGGCAGGGAGTAACTGTAGCTGATGATCAGTCGTTGCGATCGCTCACCCGAGGAGGGTCCCCACTGCTGCCTCAGGTCGAGAGGATTGTTGCTGCCCGAGGTTCCGAAGTCGGTTTGTCCAGTGTCGAGCTCGCCGGGTTCGGACGCATTGACGTTCGTGAGGTTCTTGCTCCACGTATACGCGGCCTGCAGGAGCATGCCGTGCGAGAAATTGTGACGGACCTGCGCTTGCAAGCTGTTGTACCAGGCATCGCCCAGAGTGTTCGTAGCCGTCAGCGCACCGGCGGTGTACCCGAGATAGCTGACGCGCGCCGGAACATTTTGCGTTGTGTTGATCGTGACGGGTTCCGTATTCGCCGGGTCATTGAACGGAATGGGATTGCCTCCCGGGAAATTCGGATTGCTCAGCATGGCGATATCCTGAGGTTCCGTCGGCGGATTGCAGGTAGCAGAAGGGACACCGCAATCGACCAAATGCGCTGTGTTCGTCGGCGATCCCTGGCTCAACACGTGAATGCTGTGGGAGCCCACATAGCCGACGTCAACGACCCATCCGGCGCCGAGGTCATATTGAAAATCCAGGTTGTACAACTGCGTGAGAGGCAGCCGGTGGGACATCTGATCGGAGTTCTGCGTGAATCCGAGCGCGGAGTAGTTCAACGCGCCGAAGGGATTGAATGCATTGAGGTCAAACTGACCAGCGCAACTGACGTCTTCATTTGATGCGCACGCCGACATGTACCGCGGAGTCCAGGTAAGCGGAATTCCCACGACAGCTTGGAAAGGAGAATGGAGGGTGTTTTCCAGGTTGGTGATCGCCGTTCCATTGATCGTTCCACCGTAGGGAGGCAGATTCAGGAGGTTGTCGACCAGGAAGATGCTGCCAGCCCGGTCGTAGAACCAACCGAATCCGGCTCGCACGACCAGTCTGCGTCCGAATGGCTGCCAAGCGACGCCGAGACGGGGTTGGAAATTGTCGAGCGGTGAGCCGGAGAAGAGCGTTTTGTTTCCGTTGACCAGCACGCCTGACGCACCGCAGGGACCCGTCAGTCCAGCCGCCGGGTCGAAGTTCTTCGGCACGATGAAACCAGCGAGCGTGCCGACAGGAAGAAGTCCCGAGGTCGCCGAGACTTCGCAAGTCGAAGGTTGACTCAAGTAGAACGAACCCGTATTCGCGGTGGCTAGGAGGCTGGACCAGATGTTCGTGAACTGCCCGATTTTGTCGGTCGGCCAGCCGTCGTATTCCCAGCGTACACCAACGTTTACGGTCAGCTTCCGGCTGACTTTGATGTCGTCCTGGAAAAACGCGTCGTACTCGTTGATGCGATTGTAGTGAGTCAGCAATCCGCGCAGGGCGATGGGGGCGGCGCCGCCGGCGCAGGTGGTTAGGCCGAAGAAGCCGCAACCAAGTGTGGGAGTTCCACCGCTCGGAGGAAGTCCCGTCTGCGGAGTGCCGTCAATGGCCAGGCCGGAGCTGCTGGTCAGGAAGTCAGCGGTGTTGTCGAAAAGCACCTCGCCGCGACCGCTGGCGGGCGTCTTGTTGTTGTACTGATTCCACTCCCAGCCGAAGCCGAAGCGGAACGTGTGGATGCCGTGCGTCCAGGAAACCTGGTCTCCCACCTGCCACTCATTATCGACATTCTCGCCGGTGCCCGCGAAATTTCCGCCCTGATTCCATGATCCTGCCGCCGAGGCGAGGTTCAGGACGTCGATGCTAGGCACGATCCCGAAATCTTTGATCGGCAGCGGCACGTTATCCGAGCAGGGGGCTCCGTTGTTGTTCAGCGGAATGATGGACCCCCCATTCGCCAGGTTGCACGCCGTCAAAGTATTTGGATCGGTGGCATCCTCCAGATTTCGCTGGAACGTAAACCGCGCTTCGTTTATTAGGTTCGGCGTAATTGTCGACGTCAGCCGGAGGGTTCCGGTGTAGCTCAGATACTTGACGTCCGCAGGCGAACCGGGATTGCAGTCGCCAGTAAACAGGCAGTCGAAGCTCTGGGTCTGCGGATCGGACTGATATAAGAACCGCTCTTGAAGAGTGTTCTTGGAGTTGAAGATGAAGTCGCTGTTTCCCATGTACTGATTCTCGTTGGCTCTCGTAGGCAGCGAGATAGCCGTCAGGCAGCCCGCGGCACTAACGCCGCAAGACTGTGGCGCGGCGGCAATCCAGTAACCGCCCTGGTTGAAGCCGGTTTTGAACGGCCCATGCGCCTGAAGAAGAGAAATTGCCGTATTGGTAATATTCGAGCCATTGTCTGCAACCGTAACTCCGTCCACAAAGCCGGTATTGCAGTTATTAGCAGGTGGTCCGAAACTGGTAATGGCAAACGGACACGGCCCGGTCGGGCCGAAGACACTTCCCAGGTAAGACCGGTAAGCCGGAATGTTGTTGGTGCAGCGCAGGTCAGTGCAGGCGCCGCCCGTAAAGTCCGCATAGTCATTCCATGGCATTAACGTCGCGGCAGATTCAAATCCCGTGGCAAATCCGTTGACCGCGATTCCGTTCAACTGGCGGAAGCCCTGGTAGGAGAAGAAGAAGAAAAGTCTGTCCTTGATGACTGGCCCACCGATGGTGCCGCCGAAAGTATTCTGCTTCAGAGTTTGCGGTTTGTTCGGCAGTTCGTTTTCTGCCTCCGACCGCTTGAAGAAGAAATCGTTCGCGTTGAAAAAGTTGTTGCGGTTGAACTCGAACGCCGTGCCGTGGAACTGGTTCGATCCGCCCTTGGTGATTACTTCGACGTTGGCGCCGGCGTTGCGCCCGTATCCTGCGTCATACTGTGACGTTTGCACCTTGAATTCCTGAATGGTGTCCGCATTTGGAATCGGGATGCCGGGCATGCTGCCCATCTGCGCCGCGCCGCCGCTGGTGTATTGAGTGATGTTGGCGCCGTCCATGGAATAGCTGTTGGAGATGCCGCCCTGACCATTGGCGCTCACGTTTTGCGTGCCGTTACCCATGGCGGAGGCGTTCGCAACGTTGGTCACCACGCCGGGGGACAGGTCGACGATCTGCGTGTAGTTGCGCGTGACCAGGGGCAAACTTTCAATTTCTTCCGAGCTCACCACCGAGCCGTTCGTGGCGTTCTCTGTTTGGATCTGCTCGGGCGCGGCGGATTCAACGTTGACCTGAATCGCCTGTCCACCGACTTCCATCTTGAAATTTAGAACCGGCGTCTCCGTGACGTTCACCGTGACCGACGGCACATCGGCGGTCTTGAACCCGGCCGCCGCGAAGGTGAGCTTGTATTGCCCGGGAGGAAGCAGCGAAAACTTGTAGGAACCATCGCTGTCGGTGGTGGTCGTGCGGGCTTGGCCTGTGGCGATGCTGGTCAACGAAACCTTCGCGCCGGCGACGACGCCGCCGGACGGATCAGTCACCGTGCCAGTGAGCGCGCCCGTGGCTGAAGTTTGCGCGTGAGACGGGGCCACAAAACCAAACAATGCTGCGAAGAAAAGTGCATACATCGCGATACAAGTTGCCACGCACGATCGAATTCTCATCTGTGTCTAGCCCCCGGTGGGCACGCGTGAGATTTCGCACGCGCGGAAGCGCGTACGTTGCACGTTGCCCCGACGAATTTTTTGGAAACGTCTTCCGCGCGAGACCGCGCGGTTTCCCGGACTTCCCACCCGGCATTCCTAGGGTCCCCGACCCCGGAACGCGAAACCCGTGGGACGCTTGTACTCTTGGCGTACGCCCTTGTCAAGATATTTGGACATACGTAATCTCAGTTCGGTGAGGCGAGATGTGGCGCGATCGAAATTACGAGAGGTCACAACGAAGCGCGAACCAGTGGGACCAGGCGCTCAAACCAACAAGTGTTGTGCTGCAGGGGACGTCCACGAAAGGCTAAGTTTTGCGAAGTGATTGCATGCAATCAATGAATGTCAGCATTCATCGGAGCTAAAAGCGCCCTCCCCAACCTCGGGGAGGGGGCTTCTGGCTGATTCTGTCCAGGCCGGCGCTGCGCCTAGAAGAGTAACTTCAATCCAAACTGCATGACGCGCGGAGTGGTGGACGTTGAGGTGATCTGTCCGAACGTCGTCGACGTGTTCGTGTCGACCCCGAACGGAGGATCGAATTGTGGATGATTCCACAAATTGAAGGCCTCCGCCCGGAATTGCAGCGTGCCGCCTTCCCACAATTTCGTGTCCTTCACGATCGCCATGTCGAAGTTAAATTGGCCGGGGCCGGAAATGATACCAACGCCCGAATCACCGAAGCCGGTTCCACCACCCGACGTAGCGCACTCGTCCGCAATCGTGCCACCGATGCAGGGAAGCGATTGAGCGATGAAGTCCCCCCCGGGGCCTGGTGTGCCAGTGCCGAGCGCTGCCGGATTAACCCATCCGTGGATTGCACGGTAGGTGGTGCTGCCGGAAGAGGCGATTGGGATTCCCGACTTGCACACACCGAACCGATTGCAGTCGACGGGGTCCGCGAGTTGCGCGCGGACGTTGGCGGACGCCGCACCGTAGTAAATGGACCCGCCGGCGGAATTCACGATGGAGAAAGGAAGTCCGTCCTGAATCGTGGTCACACCGGAGATGCTCCATCCGGACACGAGGCGATCCGGCAGTCCGTCGTGATGCTTGAATGGCAGATCGTACACGTACGAAATCACGACGCGCTGCGGCCGGTTGAACGACGACAGCCCGTATTGCTGGCCCGGATCGAGCGGGTTGTTGCTGTTCGTCGCGCCGTACAGAACTTCGCCGGGCGGGTTGATGCCGCTGCCCGCTTCGGCCGTGTTGACGTTAGTGAAGCCCTTGCTCCAAGTATACGCTACCTGGAATAGCAGGCCGTGGGAGAACTGATGTTTCAGCACGGCCTGCAGGCTGTTGTAGAGCGAATCGCCGTTGGTGTCCGTGGTGGCCAGCCCGCCGTTGGCAGAGTAGCCAAGGACCGGAACGCGGGCATTGGCATTGGCGACGGTGTTGTAAAGGATCGGATTCGGGTTGTCGACGTTCCACGGAATCGAACCGCCGACCATCGTTTGATTCTGGATGTCCGTCGGCCCATTGGGGGCGTTCGGCACCAGATGCGCCAAATTGATGTCCTGCGAGTAGTTGTAGAGGTGGATTCCGTGGCTGCCAACGTAACCGAGATCAGCAACCCAGCCATGAGCGAACTCGTACTGGAAGTCGAGCGAGTACTCTTGGGTGAGCGGCAACCGGTTCGCCATCTGCTGAGAGTCCGCCGTGTAGGTAAGTCCGGAGGAGAGAACGCAAGACCCGTCGCCGACGGTTCCTTCCACGCACGGGCCACCGACGGCAGTCGAGGTGTCGTATGCGTAGCGCGGCGTCCAGGCTAGCGGTCCGGCCCCTGCGCCGAAAGGATCATGAAGCGTGTTGCCGAGATTGGCCGGGAACGGGCCAGAAGCAGCTCCCGAATACGGAGGCAGGTTGAGCTGGTTATCGATCAACAGGTTGCCGTAAATGCGATCGTAGAACCATCCGTAGCCGGCGCGAACGACGAACTTATCGCCCAGTGGTTGCCAGGCGACTCCGATGCGAGGAGCGAAGTTGGTCAACGGCGTTCCCGGCACGAGCGTTTTGTTGCTGTTAATCAAAACACCCGACGCACCATTGAGCGCCGTAAGCCCGAATTGCTTCACGTCGAAGTTCGAGGGCACCACAAATCCCGTGAGCGTGCCCGTTGACCCCAACGATTGGAACGCATCGTACGTGTTCACTTGCTGGAGCTGCGAGTTCCACTCGTTCGAAAATTGACCGCTCTTGTCATCCGGGAAGCCGTCATATTCCCAGCGCAAGCCGAGATTCACGGTCAACTTGCGGCCGACTTTCCAGTCGTCCTGGACATACGAATCGAACGCGTTGATGCGGTTGTAGTGTGTCAGGGTCCCCTTCAGGCCGAAACCAAGGACGATTCCACCGTTGGGAGTCACGCCGGTTCCGTCGTTGTAGGTTGGATCTGCCGGGTTCGAACCCGGGAATCCGGCACTGCTCGTCAGGAAATCCGCCGTCGTCCACATCAGAAGTTCGCCGCGGCCCGAGGCGGGAATCGTGTTGTTGTAGAGGATGCGCTCGCCCTCGAAACCAAACCGGAGAGAATGCTTGCCGTGGTTCCAGGAAAGCTGATCCCCGAACTGAAAGGTGTTGATGAAGTTGGTCGAGATCATGGAGAAGTTTCCACCCTGGCTCCAAGGACCCGAAGGTGACCCGAAGCTTCCCAGGATGTCGAGAATCGGCACGATGTTGAGCTCGGGAAATTGCTTGGCAAGCGCCGGTGTAACCGTTCCGCAGGCAGAACCGTCGTTCACGAGTGGAATAATATTCCCCAGTGTGGAAAAGTTGCAGGCTTCCAGCGTGTTGGGATCGGTATTGTTCTCGACATCGCGGTGATACGCGACCCGGGCCTCATTCACGAGATTGCTCGTGAGCACGGAGGTCAACTTCAACTGTGCCACGTAGTTTGTATAGTGTGCGTTCACCGGAGCGCCAGGATTGCAGTTGCCGGCGGTGATGAAGCAATTAAAGCTTTGATCCTGCGGGTCGCTCGAAGTGAAGAACTTTTCGGAAAGCGTGTTCTTCTGCGAGATGATAAAGTCCGTGTTGGCAAGGTACTGATTCTCATTGGCTTGGATCGGAAGCGAAACCGCCTTCACGCAGCCAAAATGGCTGGTACCGCAGCTGGCCGGCGCGCTCGGGAAGTAGAAACCCTGGTTGTACCCGCCCTTTAGGAGGCCGGGAGCCTGCAACAATGCGATCGCGGTATTGGTGATGTTGGATCCGTCCCCCGCAATTACCGTGTTCGTACCGATTGGCGCTCCAGCGTCGCCTCCGAACACGCTTCCCAAATACGCTCGATACGCCGGGACGTTATTGGTGCAGCGAAGATCGCTGCAGACTCCGGTGCCGAAGTCCGCATAGTCGTTCCATGGCAGCAGCTGCACGTTCGGCTCGTATCCCGAAGCGAAACCGCTGGTCCCGATTCCGTTGATTTGGCGGATGCCTTGGTAGGATCCAAAGAAGAAGATTTTGTCTTTCTTGATCGGCCCGCCAATCGTGCCGCCGAAAGTATTTTGCTTCAACGTTTGAGGTGTGTTGATGCCGGTTCCGCCAACAGGGTTTAGCTCGCTGCGTTTATAGAAGAAGTCGTTCGCATTGAAAAAATTGTTGCGGTTGAATTCCCAAAGCGCGCCGTGGATCTGATTCGTGCCGCCCTTGGTGACGACCGTTACGTTTGCGCCGGGGTTTCGGCCCGAGCTAGCGTCGTACTGCGAGGTCTGCACCTTGAATTCCTGGATCGAATCCGGATTCGGAATGGCGATTCCGGGGAAGCTGCCCGTTTGCCCAGCCGTGCCGCTCACGTAGTTGACGATTGAGGCGCCGTCCATCGAATAGTTGTTCTGGTTTTCACGCGCTCCGTTAGCGGCCACGTCGACGGTCCCATTGCCAACCGAGGAAGCGGTGGTCACGTTGCTCACGACGCCTGGAGAAAGATTGACGATCTGAGTGTAGTTGCGCGAAACGAGGGGAAGGTCGATTACTTCCTGCGATCCGACCACGTCGCCGTTAGCAGCGTTCTGGGTCTGGATCGTCTCCGCGATCGATTCGACGGTCACTTCCGTGGTCGTTCCGCCAACCGAAAGCTTATGGTCCAGTACCGGCGTCTCGGTGACGTTTACCGTGACCGAGTTGACCGTCGCATCCTTGAAGCCCGCGGCGGAGAAGCTCACTTTGTACGTGCCTGGATTGAGCAGCGTGAATTTGTAGACGCCGTCGCTGCCGGTTGTCTCCGAGCGCTGCTGCCCGGTGCCATTATTGGTGATCGTTACGGTAGCGCCGACAACCACGCCGCCGGACGAATCGGTGACGGTGCCCGTCAGAGCGCCCGTGCTATTTGTCTGCGCGAGAGACGCAGGTACGAAGCCCAAAACGAGTAAGAAGGCAAACAGGCAAGCGAAGAGAATGACTGCATATGTCGATCTAGATTTCATTTCGTGAAGCCCCCGAAAATTGATTTCGAATCCGATCCACGCGCAGAATTCTGCGCTTCAAAATGACGGGGAGTTGCGGACCCGGTGTGCCGGACTTCAACCTGCGGCGACGCGGATTCCCACCCAACGCATCCGACGTGAAAGACCCCTCTATCACGGCAGAAGCGCTACCACCGCCCGCACCGCTTGTACTATTCGCCAGCGGACTTTGTCAAGAAAAATAGACATACGTACACGTAAGTTTTAACATATGTACCCATATCGTTGGTTCGTGTATATGTATGCTAAGCGCTGATAAACAATTGTTTCGCGGGTCAGACCTTTCGATATAAAGTACGGGCACATCCGCGGCGGACGAGCCGCGCGGGTGGCTCCGGATTTTTCTGCTGACTCAAACAAAAGAAGGCGCTGGGCCGAGGGATGAACGGCCGACCTGGGCGCATTAGAGCCAGTACGCGGGGAAGCCGGACCGTCGGAGTGACGAGGAGAATCGAGAATGGCAAGCGTAAGAACCCCTGGGCTGCGAGCGGGCGCTTCGCGGGAACCGAACTCATTTGGGTGGACTGCCAGAAAAAGAAATGCCGATATGACCGCGAGCGGCAGAAAAATCAAGCTCAATAGCCCGCTGAACGAGCGGCCGGGCTATCTTCTCTGGCGCGCGAGGCATATCGCCGATTCGATTTTCACGTACGAATGCCGCGAGTTCGGGGTTACTTCCTCGCAGTACGTAGTGCTGGCGGTTGTGAAGGATATGCCGGGTTCGGATCAGGTGAGCGTTTCGCGCATCGCCGGACTCGACCGGTTTACCACCGCGCTGGTCCTCTCGAATCTCATCAAGCGCAAGCTCATCCTGCGCGAGCGAAGCGTCACGGACCGCCGTCGCTACAGCCTGCGCCTAAGCCCTCAGGGCCAGGAGATGCTCAAGCGTATCGTGCCGGGTGCGGCGCGCGCGCGAGCTCGGCTGCTTTCCCCATTCACGCGGGTCGAACAGCAGAATTTCGTTTGCGCGCTGCAGCAGCTGGTGTTCAAATTGAATGACGACGCGCGAGCGCCAGTGGACGAAGACGCGCTGCCCAATATGCGTCGCAAGGCCGAGCGAACCGCCAAGAAGAAATAATCGCGGCGCCCGTTCCTTAGCCAGTGCCTTTCGCTGGGCCTTTGGACCGGCCGAACGAGATGCGATAGGCTTCCGGCCCGCATGCGATTACGATCGCTCCGAGCGCGAACGCTGCGGCGGCAAACATTCCCATCGACTGCGCGTAGGTGTAATGCTCCGCTATTTTCGCTTCAATCGGCGGCGCGCTCGAGGCGATCAGCACTCCGATCTGATAGGCAAATCCCGGGAAAAATCCACGCAACGGCCCGGGCGAGAGCTCGTTGATGTGCGCCGGAATCACGCCCCACGCACCCTGCACCATGAACTGCATCAGAAAAGCGCCGAGGCTCATCAGCGCCACCACCGGCGGCAGGAAAAGCCAGACCGGGATCAGCAATATGGCGATCAGGACCGGTATCACCATGGCGCGGCGGCGGCCGACGCGGTCAGAGAAGAGACCGACGAGAATTCCACCGGTAATCGCGCCGATCATCGACGTGACGCTGACGATGGAGGTCGCGCGCGGTGCGAAGTGCAGCTGCTTCTGGAGAAACGTGGGGAAAAGATCCTGCGTGCCGTGAGACATGAAATTCATCATGGCCATGAGGATCACGAGGTAAAGGAAGCGCTTGGAGTTGGCGGCCGCGAGCCGGAAATAGTCGCTCCAGCCTTTGTGCGCGGCGGCCTCCGCTTTCCAGGCATCGCTTTCCTTCACCTTAGCGCGGATGAACAGCGTGAGCAGCGCGGGCAGGCCGCCAATGAAAAACATGGGCCGCCAGCCCCAGTGCGGAAATACGTTCCAGAACGCGACCGCCGCCAGCAGGTTGCCCAACGCGTAGCCTTCCTGCAGCAGACCTGAGAGCACTCCACGCCATTTCGCGGGCACCGACTCCATGGCGAGCGACGCTCCGACTCCCCATTCTCCGCCCATGCCGATGCCATAGAGCAGACGCAGCGCCAGGAAAATTCCGTAGCTGGGCGCAAATCCAGAAAGAACTTCGATCACCGAATAGAACAGCACGTTGCAGATCAGCGGGATGCGGCGGCCGTAGCGATCCGCGAGCAAACCGAAAATTACGGCACCCACCGGTCGCATCACGAGACTGGCTGTAATCGTGAACGACATCTCGGCCACGGATTTGTGAAACTCGGCGGCTACCTGGGCCAACACATACGTGAGGATGAAGTAGTCGAAGGCGTCGAGCGTCCAGCCGAGGAATCCGGCGAGCAGCGCGTTGCGTGCGTTGGCGCGATCGGCCGGCGAGAGGGCTGTTGGGAATGCGCTAGTCATTTTGATTTCGCGGACTCCTTGGCGACCAGGCGCGGGTTCACGATGGCGTCCGTGACGCGTGCGACCAGCGCCATTTCCGCTACGTCGTGTACGCGAACGATATGCGCGCCGCCCAGGATGCTTGCGACCACCGTCGCTGCCGTGCCCCAGATACGGTCCGCGCCGGGCGCTGTGCCGCCAGCCTTCGCGAGAAAGCTCTTTCGCGATGTGCCCACCAGCAGAGGAAAACCCAAGCGAGCCAGCTGCGGCAGCTTTTGCAGCAGCTCGTAGTTCTGCGCGGCGCTCTTGCCGAATCCGACGCCCGGATCGAGCACGATCTGCGACTTCGCCATGCCCGCCCGCCGCGCCACGGCCACCGCGCGACGCAGGCCGGCCGAAACATCGCGCAGCACGTCGCGGGCGAACGGGGATTCTTGCATGGTGCGCGGATTGCCGCGCATGTGCATCAGGATCAGGGGCAGCTTATACTTTGCGGCGATCGAGGCGAGGCGCGGATCGGCTCGCAAGGCGGTCACGTCGTTCAGAATTTCCGCCCCTTGAAACGAAGCCGCTTCCGCCACTTCCGATTTGCTGGTGTCAACCGAGATTGGAATCTTCAGTCTTCCCCGAAGCCGTTCGAGCACCGGAATGATCCGCCGCATTTCTTCCGACGCCGAGATGCCCTCCGCCCCGGGCCGCGTCGATTCACCGCCGATATCAATGATGTCCGCGCCGGCCCGCTCCATCTCCAGCGCCCGCGCCACGGCGGCATCCGCATCGAGAAACTTGCCGCCGTCAGAAAAACTGTCCGGCGTCACATTCAGCACGCCCATCACCAGCATCCGCTCGCCCAGCAGCAGCGAGCGCGAAGGAAGTCTGAGCTTGAATTTCTTGCGCTTAAACACGGACGGCTATTGAATCACGGACGACACAAACCACCAAGACAAGGCACACTTCCAAACCCGGCCTAGACCAAGGTCAGTCCCCTAATCCGCTCTGCGATTATCTGTTTTTCGGTTGTCTTGACGCCCCAGCTGCTCTGCAGATTGATACTCCATCCCAGGATTCTCAAACCGCGAGCGTCGCGCCAGTCATAAAGCGTAATCCTCGTATTGGGGACCTTCGACTCGTTGAGGTCGACACGAAAGAAGGCCTTATATGCTCTGGCTATTCCAGATCCGTTTAAGAGCAACAACTTGAGGTTTGCTTCGAGAAGTTGTCTCCGCAAGAAAGGAATATCCGTTTCTAGAAGCTGCTTTCTGTTTGGCGAGAGCTTGGCCCAGACCGGATCGGTCGCCCATTGCACCAAATCAAGATGGCACGCAGAGCGGTCGTAATACGAAACCCCCAAGGATGAAAGAATGTTTTCCAGCGGATCAAACCAACGGCGATAAGGCCGTCTAAGAAAGTAATTATCACAGGCCGCGACAACACGATAAACGGAGTCTGTCGAAGCTCTTCTGAGGTCTGGTTCGCCGACTGATGTCAATGACTCCAATCTTCTTTTCTCCCCAGACAATTCGGTGCCGTCTTGGGCGAGAAATTCCAATCTGCTTGGATTAAATCCCAGTGAGGCCACGGTGGAACCTAGGGGGTCGCCGAAAGCTATGACGGGGTCGATCCTTGCACGACCGGAACGGATTGCGGCGCGGCCTGCCGAATTCGCGCGACGACGTAGTCGGGAGGGGTGCCGCTCAAGATGGCCGGGATAGTAGCACCGATTGGAATAACCGTGATCCTTAGCGAGTGGCGGGAACGTAAAAAGCAGCGCGATGAGAGACGATCACGCCGGCGTCGCCGGGGACTTCGACTCGCAGCGAGTGCCAGCCGGGAGCGGCGCCAACGCCCGCGGCGGGATAGAAGCCGAGGCTGTATTCGGCGCGGATTTTCTCCGCGATCTTGCGAAAAGTGTCAGCCATCGTCGGGGATTCGCGCAGAAAATACAGTTGCCCGCCGGCGCGACGAACCAGCTCGGCGAGAAACAGGGTGTATGGCGGAATCTCCAGCGTGCGCGCATTCTGGGACACCAGCGACGCCGCTGTGTGGCTCGCGAGCCACTCCTGCGTCATCACCCGCGGCCGGTTCTCGGTCGACACCGCGAAAATCTGGATGTCTTCGGCGGCCAGTTTCCGCGCGACGTCGTCAAATGTCAGCCGATCAGCCGGCGCCCCCGGACGCGGCGCCATGCTCGCCGGATCGAGCGTGAGCCCTAGGCCGCTATCCTGCCCGTCCGTGAGCAGCAGAATCGCCTTGCGCCCCGTGCGGCCGGGGAAAAGCTCGCGCGCGGCCAGGTACACGGCTTCGTAAATGTTCGAGCCGCCCGTGTCCGTGAAAAGCTCCCGCACATTGATGCGCCCCAGGGCACGTCGGGCCTGCTCGCGCACATCCGAAAACGGGAGCTGCAAGTAAGTGTGCGCGGAAAAATCGACCACTGCGGCCTGATCGAGCGGCGCGAGCGCGGTGATCAACGCGTCGGCGGCCTGTTTCATTTCCTCCGAATCGCGCAGCACGCTGGGGCTCGCGTCGATCACCAGCGCCACGCTCGCCGGCGTGGTAGACGCATCGAAATACGCGATGGACTGCGCGATTCCATCCTCGTAAACCCGAAAATCCTCGCGCCGCAAACCGGGAACCGCCGAGCCGTCGGCGGCTGCCACAATGCAAGTCACGGGCACCATCTGCGTGACCACGCGCAGCGGCGCCGGCCCTCCGGAAGCTACTCCGCCGACAGCCGGGTCAGCAGCGTCGTCCATCGCGCGCAATTCACCGGTTGCTTGATCGCGCTTCCACACCAGCCCACGATCGAGCTGCTTCGGCTTCGCATTTTTGGATTGTTGTTGCGCGCGCAAACTGCGAGAGGCGACCGCGGCTACAACCACTAGCAGGATGAGGGACGAAAAGAAAAACACGAAGCCCTGCAGCCCGCATGCCCGGCCGTGACCGAGCCGGAAGCGAATGGGCGGGCGCATCGGTAGCGATTAATCGAGGTCGAAATCGCGAATCGGTTTTTCGAGCGGAGCGTCCTTGGCCTTCTTCAAATTCTCCGCAAACTTGCGTGCCAGGACGTCTTCCTTATTCCGCTCGGCTTCCACTGACGCGCGAAACTTCGCTTCGACCGAATCATCATGCTCGCGCAACAGCCGCGCCGTATCATCGAGATCGATCGATGGCGGGCGGACGGGCGCCGAATGCGACAGCACGACGCCGAGAGCCCTGTCGACGATCAATTTCGCGCTGCAGCACGGGCACTCGATTTCGAATGTCTCGGGCGAATGCTTGGCCATGCGGGTATTCTACGCCGATTTCGGAAGTGTCAAGAGCCACGCTGGTGTAAAACGCGCGTCAACAAAAAAGGGAGCCGCTTGCGCAAGCTCCCCTGAAAAACACGCTGGTTTCAAACGAGTCTCAGGCCGGCGCTGGCTTTTCGCCCTTCGCCAATCCCGGCAGCGGCCGCGGTTCGGGGCGCAATGTCATCGTAGGCTCTCTGGTCGGCACCGCCGGTGCGGGCGGTGGCGGCAGCTTGTCCGGAAGCGTCTTGCCTTCCATCAGCAGCTTCAATTCGGTGGCGTCGAGCGACTCGCGTTCGAGAAGCCCTTTGGCGACACGATCGAGCGCATCCTTGTTGGATTCCAGAATAGCGCGCGCCTTTGAGTAGCCCAGGTTCACGATGCCGCGGACTTCGACGTCGATTTTAATCGCCGTATCCTCGGAATAATCGCGGTGCTGCGCGATCTCGCGGCCCAGGAAAATCGCTTCTTCCTTGCGGCCGAAGGTCAGCGGTCCCAGCGTACTCATGCCCCACTCGCAGACCATCTGCCGCGCGATTTCCGTGGCGCGCTCGATGTCGTTTCCGGCGCCGGTAGTGATGTGATTCAGGAAAATTTCCTCCGCGGCGCGGCCGCCCATCAGCACGGCTAGCTGCGATTCGAGGAATTCCTTGGTATAGGTGTGTTTGTCGTCAATCGGGAGTTGCATGGTGACGCCCAGCGCCATGCCGCGCGGGATGATCGTCACTTTGTGCAGCGGATCGGCGCCCGGAGTCATGGCCGCCACCAGCGCGTGCCCGGCTTCGTGGTAC
Source organism: uncultured Acidobacteriota bacterium (assembly GCA_963800535.1). Taxonomy (GTDB): domain Bacteria; phylum Acidobacteriota; class Terriglobia; order Acidiferrales; family UBA7541; genus Palsa-295. The sequence goes on along the minus strand of CAWDBK010000009.1, from coordinate 71,302 downwards.
GCCGTGTTCTTCTTTTCCTCGTCGGACAAAATCATGGAACGCCGCTCGGCGCCCATCAGCACCTTGTCCTTCGACATTTCAAAGTCGACCATGGCGACAAATTTCCGGTTCATGCGCGCGGCCCACAGCGCCGCTTCGTTCACCAGGTTCGCCATGTCCGCACCCGAAAATCCCGGCGTGCCGCGAGCGATCACGGAAAGATCAACGTCTTCGGAGAGAGGCACTTTGCGGGTGTGCACGCGGAGAATTTCCTCGCGCCCGCGCACATCCGGCCTCGGCACCACCACGCGCCGGTCAAAACGGCCCGGCCGCAGCAACGCCGGGTCCAGCACGTCGGGCCGGTTCGTGGCCGCGATCAGGATCACGCCTTCATTGGATTCGAAGCCGTCCATTTCGACGAGCAAAGCATTCAGAGTCTGTTCGCGCTCGTCGTGCCCACCGCCGAGGCCCGCCCCACGGTGGCGCCCCACCGCGTCGATTTCATCGATGAAGATGATACAAGGGGCGTTCTTCTTCCCCTGTTCAAACAGGTCGCGCACGCGGCTCGCGCCGACGCCGACGAACATCTCGACGAAATCCGAACCCGAGATCGAGAAGAAAGGAACGTTCGCTTCGCCCGCAATCGCGCGCGCCAGCAAGGTCTTTCCGGTTCCCGGAGGACCCACGAGCAGAACGCCCTTGGGAATGCGGCCGCCCAGCTTCTGAAACTTCTGCGGATCCTTCAAGAAGTCGATGATCTCGTACAGCTCTTCCTTGGCCTCATCGATACCCGCAACATCTTTAAAGGTCGCCTTTTTCTGCTGCGCGGTCAGCAGGCGCGCACGAGACTTCCCGAAGCTCAGCGCCTTGTTCCCCCCGGCCTGCATCTGCCGCATCATGAATATCCAGATTCCAACGATCAGAAGGATGGGAGAAAAATTGATCAGCAGGCTGACCCAGTTTGCTTCCTTCACTTCGCGGTAATTGAACGGGACGCCCTTGTCCTGCAGCGCCTTGGTGACATCAGGAATCGCCGTGTTGGCCACGGTCACACCGCGGAATTTGCTACCGTCGCGGTATTCGCCCTGCAGTTCGGCGCTGTTCGGCGAGAGGAGGATCGAGACGTCCTTCACATTCCCGCTATCGACCTTGGAGACAAAGTTCGAGTATTGAGGTTCGTCCTCTTTCACCGTCTGGCCACCATTGGAGGCCATCCTCCAAAGGAAAACCGCCAGCGCGATCATCATTACCCAAAATATGACAGTTCGTACGGTTGAGTTCACCGGATTACCTCACCCTCGGGATACTTTTCTGCGAGCGCTCGAACGCGACCTGCGGGCCGTCCTCGCGCGCCTTGAGGCGACGTAGGGCAAATTGCGGTAGAGCCCCCCTTCGCCGCTCAATCCATAGCCTACCCATTCCTTAGATGCTGCCGCGAAGCCAGTGTATTCAGCCTTCAAATTCACCTTGCGGGACGCCGGCTTGTCGAACAGCACCGCCAGACGCAGCGTCCGAGGATTCGTCTCCTCCAGCCGCTTGAGCAGGAAGTCCTGGGTGACTCCTGTATTCAGCACGGCGTCGACTACCAGCACGTCGCGCCCGCGCAGCGAAGGCGCCTGGCTGAAAAAAATCTCGCGATATTCCTGACCGCCGAACCGGATATCGCGCACTTCCGAGCGCACAAAATGGCAGGAGACAGGTCGGGAAATCTCGCGCACCAAGTCTGCCGCAAACAAAAACGAATTCTCGAGCACGACGACCACGTCGACCGTCCTCCCGGCGTAGTCTTTCGAGATGGCTTTGCCCAATTGGCTCACCCTCGTCGCCAGACGTTGTCGAGTAAACGCGACCTTCATCGTCCTCTCAAAACGGCTCTTCTTCGATCAACACGGCCGCTCGCGTCCCATTTCGGGCGCAAAACTCATCTGCGGGAGGCAGTCCACGAGCCCAAGCTACGCGCCCGCCGCTTTCCAGCACGGGCCAGCCCGCTCGATCACGTCCCGGCACTCTTCCCGCTAGAAAAAGCTCTTTCAGTTTTCTCGGCTGCCGTCGACCTAGCGGTCGATAGGCGTCGCCGGGGCGCCAGTTACGCAAAATCAACGGCGCCCGCAATAATTGCGCGTCTAAAGCTGCCTGATCCCTTTTAGTGTCGCGCTCTGAGACAGACCAGTCAATCACTTTCAGGCAGAAGCGCCTGTTTAGTTCAGGGACGGTAACGGTGGCGCTTCCGTGATCCGGAAGACTGACTAGATATAGATACGCACCACTTCCCGAGTCAGTTTCGTTCGCTTTTCGAGCCTTCCCCGATCGGCCTGCGACTGAAAAAATCAACTCGTCGAAGTTGCGCTCCACCAGAATTTCGCCCGGCAGCTCCGCGCGGTGTCCGCTGGACGACGCCGTGGCGAGACGAACCACCTGAGCGACATGCGCCGAACTGAGCCCCGCTAGATTGCCGCGAAGTTCGCGGTAGATTCGGCGGACGAGCCGCTCGGTCAGTGCCAGGGGAGCGTCATTTTCCGCCAGTGTCGCGCGAGCCGAGAAATCGAGCGGCGCGAGGAGCTCGGGGATCCGAATCGCGAATTTACCTTTCGAATTCTGAACGAGCGCCTGAAAGCGATCCTCGACCAGAGCGTTCCAAAAATCGTTCTCTTCCCGCGCTAGCCCGGCCAGGCTTCCCAGCCGGCTCACGATTTCGGGCGAATATTCGCGCTCGATCAGCGGAAGAAGTTGCCCGCGAACCCGCGCACGCTGCCGGTTCGCGTCGCGATTGGTGGAATCTTCGCGCCAGGATTGGCCGAGATCGCGCAGATATGTCCGCAGATTCTCGCGGCGCTCGCCCAGCAGCGGCCGCACCACTGCGCCTACGGCGGGATAAATTCCTGCCAGTCCCGTCGGACCGGTTCCACGGAAAATATGCGCCAGCACTGTTTCGGCCTGATCGTCCGCCGTATGAGCCACCACAGTCCGCGTGGCTCGCCCTTCGGCTACCAGCCGCTGGAAAAACGCATAGCGCAGGCGCCGCGCCGCGTCCTCGAGGTTCCATTTGTTTGACGCCGCGGCCGCTGCCACGTCTTCACGGCCCACAATGCATTCGACACCGTGTTCGTCCGCGAGTTCCTCAACGAATCGCGCGTCGGCGTCCGATTCAGCGCCGCGCAGTGAATGATCGAAGTGAACGGCGACGAGTGTGATCCCCAGTCGCTCACGCAATCCCAGCAGCAGCCGGAGTAGAGCGACCGAATCGGCGCCGCCTGAGACAGCCACACCCGCACGGTCGCCGGGCGCCAGCATTCGTCCCATCCGAATCGTACGCAGAACGCGACTTTCGAGCGATTTCACTACGAACATGTTAGCGCACGCTGAAGCGCGCGTCGCGGCTTTGACGTCGCGGCCTCGGCGGGAAACTAAAGCTGCCCGCTGGCTTCTTGCCCGAACAGTCTGCGGCTGGACGAGATCGAGCGATCCAGCACCACTGCGGCGAAGTGGGCGCATTTCCGGTGCTCGCCGTCAGCCCATGCAGACAGATTAGGTAACATCTTTCCGAACAGGCGTCTGGAAAGCTGTAATCCGCGATAGTAGATCGAGACAGCTTGTACTCCTGCGCGGTCGGCCTCGCATTCCGGGCACAGCCGAACCAGCTGCAAAATCCGCTCAAAATCGTCCGCACCCGGTCCCGCGTCATCCGCAGCGACGAGGGCCGTCACCCGATCGGACAGAGACAGCCGTTCGGCCGCGACCAGCATGGTTCCGCAGTAAGACACGAACAGCGGTAACAACGCTGCCATCGAAGCGACGGCGATACACGCGGCGATCACCATTTCGTCAGATTCCAACCTCAAAACGGGCTCGTAAATCCAATAAAATCAGGGTAGTGGTGGAACCGTCGCGGGTCAATGTTACGGACGTACCGTATGTCGGAACAGTGCTTCAGGGCGCTGCGAGGGGCCAAGTGACTCAGTCGAGGTACTTCACAAATACGACTTCATTCTGCGCTTCGTTGTAAAGCAGTTCATCTACTTTCGCTTGCACCAACACCAGACCGAAGCCGCCTGGGCGAAGTCCCTTTTGCTCGCGGATCAAGCCGTGTTCGATCGAGTCGGCGTGGGTGATTGCGGCATGGTCTAAGTCGGCGAACTTGAATCCCGGCCCGGGATCGGCAATGCGGTACAGCAGCATGCGCTTCGCGCGCAGGTAGGAAATGCGGACTCTGCGCTTGGGATTCAGCTTACCGCCCCATTCAATCGCATTCATCAACAGCTCGTGGAAGGCCTGCGCCACCGAATTGCGCACTTCTTCGGACAGCCCGGCCTCGAGATGCATCATGAAGTTCTCCAGCCGGGTTGCGCATTCCATCGAACAGGGCACCACCAACTCCACCCATTCAGGCCGCGCCGAGATCACTTCGATCGGCGGCATCTTCGATTTCTGGCCCAGCGATTCGCACACCAGCGTCAGGAGCGTTTGCCGTTCCACAGGTTTCGCAAGGTAATTGTGGGCTTGCTCGCGCACGGCCGCCAGCAGCGTGCCCGGCGTATCGTCGGACGTGATCACGATAACCTTGGGCCCCTTTTTTCCGCGCATCGCCGCCAGCACGTCGAGCCCGTTCATCTTCGGCATCCAGACGTCCAGCACCACCAGGTCAAATTTCGACTTCCGCAGCGCTTGCAGCGCCGCGCGGCCGTCGGCCACGGCGGTGACCGCGAACTTCTCGGCGCGCAGAATCTCCACGAGCCATTTCCGCGTGGTCGGATCGTCATCGGCGACCAGGATGCGTTTGGCGGGCATTTGCGATACGTTGATTCTAGCGTGCGAGAGCCGCGATTTCATGATCGTTGGACGCCGCATGACACCTAGCCGTTAGCCGCGGGTTGCCATTCCACCGCTGCCGGGCGACAATGCCGGCTTTGCCGTTCGGAGAATGAATGACACGGACAATTCGATTCATCTCGGCGATCTCGCTCTTATTCATTTGGAGCTCGGTAGCGCACGCGCAGAAGTCGGTATGGAAATTCGCCCTTTCAGGCGATTCGCGCAACTGTGGCGACGTGATCATGCCCGGCATCGCCGCCGGAGTAAAGCAGGCTGGAGCAAGATTCTATTGGCATCTGGGCGACCTCCGCAAAATCACCGGCGTTGACGAAGACATCGCCCGGCAGCCCGAACAGCTCGGCAAGCCGCTGACCAAGGACGAATACGAAGCGGTCGCATGGGACGACTTCACCCACAGTCAAGTTGATGCCTTCGGTGAGATCCCGTTCTACCTGGGGATCGGCAACCACGACACCTACGCTCCGAAGAATCATGACGCGTTCATCGCGCAATTTTCCAAGCAGCTCGATCTGCCGAATCTGCACACGCAACGCCTGAAGGACGATCCTGCCGCGCTCCAGCCCCAAACATATTTTCACTGGATCGAACGCGGGGTGGATTTTTTCAATCTCGATAACGCCACAAAAGACGAATTCGATCCCGCCCAGGTGGATTGGTTCGAAAAGATCCTCACCAGGGACGCCGCGAACCCGCGGATCCACACGATCGTCGTCGGCATGCACGAAGCGCTGCCCGAAAGCCTCTCCCGCAGCCATAGCATGGACGAATCCGAGGTGGGGGCCGAAACCGGGCTTCGCGTCTACAACGATTTACTCAAGGTTCAGAAACACAACCACAAGCAGATCTACGTGCTCGCCAGCCATTCGCACTATTTCATGGACGGCACATTCAACACCGACTACTGGAAAGCCCACGGCGGAATCTTGCCGGGATGGATCATCGGCACCGCCGGCGCGGTGCGCTATAAATTGCCTCCCGATTCCAGCCGCGCCAACGCCGCGTTGACTAACGTGTACGGATTCCTGCTCGCCACAGTCGACGCCAAGGACCGCATCCAATTCGATTTCCAACGCCTTGACGAATCCGGCATACCCGCAGCCATCGCGGAGCGTTACACACCGCAATTCGTGCACTGGTGCTTTGCCGAAAATTCCGAAGCGCACTGAATCGCAATTCGTCCGAAGCACGGGAGCTGAAGATGGCCACGCCGACCGGCGGCGCAAAACCGAATCCGCAACTCATCTATCAGACGCTCAACGCGTATCAGAATACCGCCGCGCTGCGAGCCGCGATCGACCTCGACATTTTCACGGCCATCGGCGAAGGTGACGACACCGTCGCGGCGCTGGCGAAGCGTTGCCGCGCCACCGAACGCGGCATTCGCATCCTTTGCGATTACCTGGTCATCATCGGCTTTCTCACCAAGCAGGACCGGCGCTACAGTCTGTCGCCCGAATCCGCTGGCTTCCTCGATCGCCGCTCGCCCACGTCCATGGCCTCCACGGCTGGATACCTCACTCTGCCTTCGGTGGTCGCCGGTTTCATGAATCTGGCCGACGTGATTCGCACCGGCGAACCTCCGTCCGGCGGCGAAGGTTCGGTCTCGCCCGAAAATCCCGTTTGGGTCGAATTCGCGCGATCCATGGCCCCGATGATGCGTGCGCCCGCGGAAGGAATCGCCAAAGCCATCGACGCCGCCGCCGGAAAGAAATGGAAAGTTCTCGATCTAGCCGCCGGTCACGGCACGCATGGCATCACCATCGCGCGGCACAATCCCAACGCGGAAATCTACGCGCAGGATTGGGCGCCGGTGCTCGAGGTCGCGATGGATAATGCGCGCGCGGCAGGCATCGCATCGCGAGTTCATCGCCTGCCAGGAAGCGCGTTTGACGCCGATCTCGGCTCGGGCTACGACGTCATCTTGATCACGAATTTCCTGCACCACTTCGATCCGTCCACGAACGAAACTCTGCTGCGCAGGCTGCGAGCGGCTCTCGCTCCCGATGGACTCGTCGTTACGCTGGACTTCATTCCCAACGAAGACCGCGTCACGCCCGTTCGATCCGCCGGCTTCGCGATGACGATGTTGGGCACCACCCGTCACGGCGACGCCTACACGGCTTCCGAATATTTCAAAATGTTTGAAAACGCCGGCTTCGCGCGAAGCGATCTCCACCCGCTCCCAACCGGCCACACACTAATCTTGTCGAGGGTCTAGGGCGAAGTCTTGGACGGGAATCCCGACGCGAAGGTTCATTGTGGCTCGGAGCTTCAGCTCCGACATGCGGCGTCGGCGTCAGGAGGGCTTTAGCCGCTGAGGTTTCGGAGTCCTAAACCCCAAACGCCAGCTGCACCAAGGTCTTTTGCTCCATCTCATGCGCCTTGTGCGATCCCGTAGAAGGGCTCGCCGCTGAAGACCGATTCACCGACAGCACCGACCGCTCGCGGGCCAGCTGCTTCAGCTGAGGAATCATGTACTCATGCGCGCCCATATTCCCCGGTTCTTCCTGCACCCAGACGAACTCGCGCGCGTTCGCGTGCCGGTCCATCTCGGCAGCCAACTCCCGCTCCGGCAGCGGATACAACTGCTCGACGAAAATAATAGCGGGAGCTTTTTCCGGATGCCGTTTCCTCTCCGCGATCAATTCGTGGCCGATTTTGCCGGTGCACAGCAGCACGCGCTCGGCCGACCCATCGCCCGCGTCCGGAATCACGGTTTGAAACCGTCCGTCCGCCAATGCCGCAATCTGCGACGAAGCCGCCGGATTCCGCAACATGCTTTTCGGCGTGAACACGATCAAAGGCTTGCGCCAGGATCGCAGCGCCTGTCTGCGCAGTAGATGGAAATACTGCGCGGCGTTGGAGGGCTGGCAAATCTGAATGTTGTCGCGCGCCGCTAATTGCAGAAATCGTTCGATGCGCGCGCTCGAATGTTCCGGACCTTGGCCTTCGTATCCATGCGGGAGCAGGAGCACGATACCCGAAAGCAGGTTCCATTTGTCTTCGGCCGCGGCGATGAACTGATCGATGATGATCTGCGCGCCGTTCGCAAAATCGCCGAACTGCGCCTCCCACAACACCAGCGCCTCGGGATAATCCCGGCTGAATCCGTATTCGAATCCCAGCACGCCCGCTTCAGAAAGCGGCGAATTGTAAATCTCGCAGAATGCGTTTTCCTGCGCCAGTCCCGCGAGCGGCACGATTTCTTCTTCGGTTTCGACATCAATCAGCGCCGCATGCCGCTGGTTGAACGTACCGCGCCGGCTGTCTTGTCCGGTCAGCCGCACCGGCACGCCTTCGTTGAGCAGGGAACCCAGCGCCAGAGCCTCCGCCATTCCGAAATCGATGGCGCGCTTGCCCTGCGCCATTTCCAGCCGCTGTTCCAGCAGCTTTTTCACTTTCGGATGAATGTGGAATCCTTCCGGATAGCTGGTGATTCCTTCGCCGATCATCGCCAGCGAATCGACCGGCACGGCCGTCATCACTTCCATCGAAGGATCGTACTTCCCGCCGCGGAATGCCCCCCAATAGCGCGGCAGCTTCCGCATCTGCGGGCTCTTCTCGATTTCCTTCGCTTCCTTTTGCGCCGCGTCGAATTCCTCACGCACTTGCTGCACCACAGGCTCCGGATTCGCGCCGATTTTCTCCGCGTAAGTCTTCCAGACCTCCGGATGCGCCTCGATCTTGCGGTAACGCAAAGGCTGCGTAATCGTGGGATCGTCCACCTCGCTGTGTCCGTGCTTCCGATACCCGATCAAGTCGACGAACACGGGGGTATTGAATTCGTAGCGATAATCGAGTGCCATCTTGCCCACGCGCACCACGGCGTCCGGGTCTTCCGCGTTTACGTGGAATATCGGAATCGGAAGCCGCTTGGCCAGATCGGACGAATACCGAGACGAACCGCCATCCTTCGGTGCTGTCGTGAACCCGATAAGATTGTTCACGATGATGTGCACTGAGCCGCCGACTGCAAACCCTTCCACGCCCGCCATGTTCAGCGTTTCGGCACAAATGCCCTGGCCCGCGAACGCCGCGTCGCCGTGCATCACGATGGGCACTACGAGCTTGCGACCGTTTTCGCCGCGCCGCTGTTGCTTCGCCCGCGTGCGCCCGATTACCACCGGATCGACCGCCTCCAGATGGCTCGGGTTCGATACAAGATGAATTTCCACCTCCTGGCCGTTCGCCGAGTGGAAAGTTCCCGTCGCGCCCATGTGGTACTTCACATCGCCGCTGCCCAGCGTGCTCCGCGGATCCACGTCCTCAAATCGCGCGAACACATCGGCCGCCGCGCGGCCTACTGTGTGCACCATTACGTTGAGCCGCCCACGATGGCTCATCGCCAGCATCGCTTTTTCCGCGCCCAGGTCGGCCGCCGCGCTCAGGATCGAGTCCAGCAGCGGAATCAGCGCGCATTCGCCTTCCAGCGAATAGCGCTTGGTGCCCAGATAGCGCGTCTGCAACACCTGCTCGAAAATATCCGCGCGAATCAGCAGATCGAGGATGCGCGCGCGGTCCGGCTTGGGGGCTTCCGATTCCATGCGTTCCTGGATCCATGCGCGCTTCTCGCGATCCGGAATGTGCATGAACTCCACTCCGACGCTGCCGCAATAGACCCGCCGCGCGGCGTCCGCCTCGGCGCCGTAGGAATCGAGCTCCGGCACGGGCGCAGGCTCCAGATCGCCCAGTGGGTCCAGGCTTGCCTGCATGTACCCCCAGCGGCGAAACGATTCCCAGAGGCGTTCCTGCTGCTCTTTCGTCGATGCGGATTCCGCGATGGCCTGTTCCCGGCTCATACCCTGCGTATCCCCTAGTTTCTAAACTTTGTTTCGCGCGTGGATATCCAACTTGCTGCCCGTCTATTGTATCAATTTTAGGCTGACTGAAATGGCGGACGCCGCGGGAAGTGCGGTTTAGTTTTCCGGCCAGCAACCTAGCATTCGACGGACCAGCACCAACTGACCCAGATGGTACGCATTATGATCCGCAATCAGTAACACTTCGCGCAGGATCGTCTGTCCGTCGCCGTGCGGAATCGGCGCGAGCAAATCCGTCTTTGGGTCGATCACCAGCCCGGCCATTGCTTCGAGGTCTTGTTGCAGGGCGTGCACGCTTTTGTCCCATGCGGCGGCCGTGGGCGGCGCCGGCTTGTTCGGCCAATAACCCTCGGGCCACTTCGGCGAAACGTGCTTCTCGCCTTTGCAAAACTCATAGATATCCCACGTCGCAATGCGCATGTGCTCGAGCAGTTCCCACGGCGAGTGTTCCGCAGCCTTGGGCCGTTTGCCCCGAAGCTTTTCGGGAACACCCGAAACGACCTTCATCCAATCCACATGCGCTTCATGCCACGTCAAAGCTCGGCGCAAATAGTCGCGCACGCCTTTCTCATCCATCATGCACATCCTCCGCTAACTACCGATTTTAGGATGCTGCTTCACGGATGGTCAAATCCACGACACACATTCGGCGATGTGTTTACTGAAGATGCTAACCATTACTCTGGTTACATTGACGCCGTCGTTTGGGACCCCAAGGATCAACGTAAGATGAAACGGATCGCAGAATTTTTTCTGCCGTCGGCCACGATCGGCATATTGCTGCTCGGCTGCGCATTGCAAGCCGCGGCTCAAAGCCGGGCCCCCTTGTTTGTGAAGATCACGCCGAACATCGTCTCGATCGTGGTTGGCGATTCCGCTTCATTTCGCCTGGTCGATGAGACGGGCCACATGCTCAGCCACGTGGCATGGCACGTCTCCGATCCAGACGCTTTCTGGACTCAAGACGGCGACGAGTTCTCAATCGTCGCAAAAGAGCCGGGTGATTATCGCGTCGACGGACGCACAGCAGATGGCGAGGCCGAGGCCACGGTCAAAGTGCTCCGTGGAGATCAGCTGCCGGAAGGCATTCCTAAGTGGACTTCTGGAGGCGTTGACGGTTGCGAAACAACCAGGATCGCCAAAGCGCCGCCAAATTCGGCTGGCATCGCCGTCTATCAGCAGACGCGGTGCGACGACGGCAACTACATCGCCGCATACCGCGACGATGGAGTCCAGCTTTGGCGCACGAAAATATCGGACACCGGAGTTCCGCCCTCTGCGGGCGGCCTCATACCTGCAAATCCCGCCGCACGGCTGAATACAAGATCGAAATCGGTGTGCGATGCCGTATCAGTCGGAGACGGTCAGGCCAAAATCCGCGATCTGCTTCATCAACAAGATCTAGCTTCCAGCGAGAACGCTTCCGACCATTCGTGGACCATCGATGAATCGAACACCCAGTGCATTTTGTGGTTCGACGAAAAGTCGCTGGTCAGCAAGAAGCGCAAGGTTTTTGTGACGAAGTGAATTAGCTGGCGATCGATATGAATCCCATCCGCGGAATTATCAAGCCGCGCTCGCTCGCGAATTTGCATTTTCCGGCTGGAACACTTGGAGCGCTGGCTCGTCGATGTGCAGAAACCAGCGATCCAGAACCACGCGCCGCGAGAACCATCGGTTCGCCACCAGTTGCCGCGCGATCGCACTGAGCAAATTCACCGGCATCCGTCGCCCCAGCTCTGTAGCTAAATCTCCGCGTGGATTTCCAAACCGTTCGCGAAGCCGTCCTGGGTAACTTGCAAGACTGGCCGCGCTGTAATTGCGGTTTGCAGCGAGCAAGACCCCCGCCGCTATCAATCCGGACTCAATGGCCGGCCGAATCCCCTCGCCGCTCTGTGAATATGCCACTCCGGCCGCGTCGCCCACCAGGAGTACGTCGTTGTCGACAATCTTCCCGCGAATGTCGCGCAGCAGCAGGTAAGCATGGCCCTGCATGGCGGCCGGCAAATCGAATCCGATCCTCTTCGTGCGCTTCAAAAAATCGACGAACTCAGCGACGTGTTTCGGCAGTCCGCGCTCGTCGAGCCGCCCGAGGCCCACGTTAAGGTAGTCGCCCTTTCGAAAGCACCATCCGTACCCGCGCATGTCGCGGCAAAAATAAAGCTCCGGCACTTCCTCGCGAACCGCGCAAGCCGCGCGCTGGTGCGCATCCATCTCGAATTCTGTTTCCTGTGCCACCACTGCGATCTCTTTGCGCGCATCCGCTCCCAGAAATCGCGCCACTGGACAAAAATGTCCGCCCGCTCCCACGATCATGCGCGCTCGTATCTCGCCGTTGACGATCCATCCCTGGTTGGATCGCTCTAACTTTGCGAAGCCCACGCCCAGCCGCAATCGCGCCCCGCTGCGCCGCAGCAGATAGTCGTCGAATTCGCAGCGGCGAATTCCGTAGCTGATCGTTTGGCCGTAGCGGATTTCAACGTCGCGAGAATTGACACAGCCGGTTCGAAATCCGGTGATGGGCTGCAGCGTCCGGCCGCTCTGGTAATCGAGAGCGTCTATCTGCAGCTCTTCCAGCACCGCGGGAGTGATCCAGCCGCCGCACACCTTGTGCCGCGGGAAAACGCTCTTATCCAGAATGATAGTGTCCAGGCCGCCCCGCACCGCCCGCCAGGCGCACGCAGCGCCGGCGGGTCCTCCGCCGACGATCAGGAGATCGCACGAATCCATTGGTTCTTCCCGTCGTTCTCGTCGGAATAAAGATACGCGCGAGTCCACGGAAGCTGCCGGCACTGCGCGCCTGCGAACACGATCTGGAATAGCTGCAAGTTTCCGGCTCGAAATGCGGCGATCGATCCCGCCAGATACAATCTCCAGGCTCGCGCGAATTCCTCACCGAACATTCTTCGCACGGTCTCCCACGCGTTTTCATACCTCCGCAGCCAGCATTCCAGCGTTCGCGCGTAATGCATCCGCAGGTTTTCGACATCCAGCACCGCATAGTCCCAGGGCTCGAGCACGCCGAGCGATTCCCCGAGCGAAGGCGCATACGCTCCCGGAAAAATCCGCTTCCGAATCCAAGGACTGAACGCACGCGGCTGCTTGCGCCCGATAAAATGCAGCAGCCCGCGCCCGCTGTCCCCGATTGTCCGGTGTATCACCTGTCCCAGCGTTTCGTAATTCTCCACGCCCAGATGCTCCAGCATTCCCACGGAGACGAATGCGTCGTAGCGTCCGGTGCCCTGCGTGGAAATGTTCCGGTAATCGTCCTCGATGAATTCGACTTGGCGCTCCAGACCCTCCTTCCGCGCCCGATCGCGAGCCACCTGAATCTGCTCCTGCGAGATGTTGAAAGCCGTCACGCGCACGCCGTATTGCCGCGCCATATGCAACGCCAGCGCGCCCCATCCGCAGCCCGCCTCCACCACCCGTTCGCCGGGCCGAAGCTGAATCTTGCGGCACACGTGATCCATTTTCGCGGTTTGCGCCTGCTCCAGCGTTGTGTCAGCCTCCGGAAAATAGGCGCAGGTGTAGACGAGCTTCGAATCAAGCCACAGCTTGTAGAAATCGACCTTCAAGTCGTAGTGACGATGAATATTCTTTGCGGAGCCGCGCAGCGTATTAGCCTGCACCCAGTTGAGCCAGCGTCCTGAAAATCGAGCGAGCCAGCCTGGAGCGCTTTCGGGCATCGATTCCAGCAGTGCCTCCAACGGCTGGACCAGGTCGCCCTCAACTTCAATTCGCCCGTCGCTGTATGCGTCACCGAATCCAATTTCCGGATTCAGCGCCAGCGACATCAAAGTCCTCAGCCCATCGACTCGCACGGTCGCTGTGGCATCCGTTGCATCCGCCGGATACCCCGCGCCGTCTCCCACCGCAATGCGCACGTTCGGTGAGCCGATCGAACGGTGAAGTTTCTGTACCAACCAGCGATTCGTCGTGGAATCGCGAGAGATATTCGAGCTCGCCATCGCCCAAAACTCCCGCCTGCTCTAAATTGGGGCGCCAAAATACCATGCCTTTGGCGCCGGACGCCAGCGCCACATTGCGTCTCGGGCCAGGAGGCCTGCTGGGAGCCAGCGCGCCAGAGAGAAGGCTCTAATCCCCGGGAAATGCACCGCCGAAAAGGGCCATTCTTGGAAGCCGGGATCGAGAAAAGGACTTTCTCGTCAGGCGGTACTCACCGCCCGCAGTCTTGAATAGTTACTGTTTAGTTTCTGGCAGCGCCCCGTACCGACGCGATCGAAATCGCTACGCCGTCGCGCCAGCCGATCCGGCAGAACGCCGGTGCTGAAAACACTCCCGGCAATACACCGGGCGCCCTTGTGTGGGCTTGAATGGAACGGTCGTCTCTTTACCGCACTGCGAGCAAACAGTTTTCGTTTCTACGCGCTGTACGTTTCCCGAACCTGCCTCAGCGCCTTGCGCGCGATTGGCTTTGCAGGCTTTGCAACGCTTTGGCTCGTTCTTGAAACCCTTGTCCGCGAAAAACATCTGCTCGCCGGCCGTGAAGACGAATTCCGCTCCACAATCGGCGCACTTCAGGACCTTGTCATGGTATTCCATACGCTGCTCCGGGGGCCGGGTTCGCTCGGGGCAGGCATCGGCGCAGTCCGCAGCCTGCGGGCGCGCAGGTTTCCGCTTATTAATGCGGCCTGGTGTCGCCCGCCGGCTCGAAACTGAATGGAAAGACTGAAGTGATGCGGTTGCCTAGTCTTGCTCACGCCGCTGCTTTTTACGGAGACGCTTACGCGAAAGGGCCTGCTTGGCTCGACGCTTTTCCCCGGCTTCATGTAGTAGCTGTGCTTCTTGATTTCTTTGATGATGTCTTCCGACTGCACTTTCCTCTTGAAGCGCCGGAGAGCGTTCTCGAGCGATTCGCCCTCTTGAATTACAACTTCTGCCACGCGTATTCACCCCCGTCCCTTTTGTCTTGGCTTGGACCGAATATTCCAGCAAGCGTAACCGGCATCTTTGCGAACCGGCTATTGCCCACTTCTTCTATCGGAGGCTATCCTCCAAGTCAAGGCTTAAATTACTTATTAAGGCCGAATCTCAGTTAGTTAACTTCTAAGTAAATCGGCGATCTCGGCTCCACTGTAGATCACCCGCGCCGGCCGCTCCGTTCTGCCCGGATCCCGAGCCTAAAGCTGCCCGGCGCTCGATCGCGGGCTTTGGCTCAGCCGGGCAGCATCCTCACTCTATCTTCCGCCAAGCCCACATGCTGTAGAATGGTTTTGTCGAACGAGGTGAACCAGCACGCCGCGTACGAATTATGCCATCGATGCGCAACGCGATTGGAGTGCTACTGGCCGGTGGCCAGGGCGAACGCCTTTGGCCTCTGACTCGCGATCGCGCCAAACCCGCCGTCCCATTCGGCGGCGTCTACCGCATCATCGACTTCACCCTTTCCAACTGCCTCAATAGCGATCTGCGGCGCGTCTTCGTGCTCACCCAGTATAAGGCCCTGAGCCTGAATCGTCACGTCCGCCGGGGCTGGTCCTCCCTGATGGGACACGGCGACTTCATCGAAGTCCTGCCGCCCCAGATGCGCGTCTCGCAGCACTGGTATCAGGGCACGGCCGACGCCGTCTACCAGAACATCTATTCCATTGGCAGCGAGCAGTCCAATTACGTCTTCATCCTCTCGGGCGATCACGTTTACAAAATGAATTACCAGAAAATGCTCGATCAGCACGTCGCCTCCGATGCGGACGTTACCGTCGCAACCTTCGAGATGGATCCCGCCGAAGCTGCCGGAAAGTTCGGAGTGCTCGAAACCGATCGCGAATGGCGTATCAACGGATTCCAGGAAAAGCCTCAAAATCCCAAACCATCCGGCGCCAATCCCGATAAATGCAACGCTTCCATGGGCGTCTACCTTTTCAATACGCAGCTTCTAGTCCCCATCCTCATTGAGGACGCGGAAAATCCCGCCTCATCTCACGACTTCGGCAAGGACATCCTGCCGCGCATCATCAGCAAGTACCGCGTCTTCGCCTATAATTTTCACGACGAAAACAAAAAAGAAATGTCCTACTGGCGTGACGTCGGCACGATCGATTCCTACCATGAAGCCAACATGGACCTCGTCTCCGTGTCGCCCGTATTCAATCTTTACGACGCCAGCTGGCCTCTGCACAGCTGGCAGCGCCAGTATCCACCCGTGAAAACCGTTTTCGCCGATCCCGAGCGCATGGGCGTGGCTCTGGATTCCATCGTCGCCGGCGGCTCCATCATTTCCGGCGGCCGCGTGCGCAAATCCGTCCTCGGGTACGACGTGCGCATCAACAGCTTCAGCGAAGTCGACGAAGCCATTATTTTCAACCACGTCAGCATCGGCCGCCACTGCCGCATCCGCCGCTGCATCATCGATCGCCACGTCGAGCTTCCCGAAGGCACCGTTATCGGCCACGATCTCGAAGCCGATCGCGCTCGCTACTCCGTCTCCGAAAATGGCGTGGTCGTCGTCGTCCGCCCCGAATCCATGATCGAAGAGCCGGAGTAACTCGCCCGTCCTGGCAGCAAGTTGTCGAATTTCGATTCCATCTCGACGTAAAATCATTCGCCAATCGTTTTCAGGGGGAAAGATGTCCACCAAAATCGTTTCCGTTCACGGTCGCCAGATTCTCGATTCCCGCGGCAATCCCACCGTCGAAGCCGACGTCCGTCTCGCGGGCGGCGCCTTCGGCCGCGGCGCGGTCCCTTCCGGCGCCTCCACCGGCGAACACGAAGCCATCGAGCTGCGCGATGGCGACAAATCCCTTTACATCGGCAAAGGTGTGCTGAAAGCCGTCGGCCACATCAACAATGAAATCGCCAAAGCCGTCACCGGTCTCGACGCCTCCGATCAGCGCGCGCTGGACGGCCGCATGATCGAAGCCGACGGCACGGCGAACAAATCCCATTTTGGCGCCAATGCCATCTTAGCCGTCTCCATGGCCGCTGCCCGCGCCGCAGCTGCCGCTTCGGGGCAGCCGCTCTACAAATATCTCTCGAAATATTCGACGGAAAAATCCGCCACCGTCCTCCCCGTCCCGATGATGAACATCCTGAACGGCGGCGCGCACGCCGACAATTCCGTAGACCCTCAGGAATTCATGGTTATGCCGCTCGGCGCGCCAAGTTTTCACGAAGGCCTGCGCTGGGGCGTCGAAGTTTTCCACGCGCTGAAATCCGTGCTGAAGAAAAACGGTTACTCCACCGCCGTCGGCGACGAAGGCGGTTTCGCACCAAATCTGAAATCCAACGAAGAAGCGGTCAACCGTGTGCTGGAAGCCATCACCGCTGCTGGCTACAAGCCCGGCGAACAAATATCCATCGCGCTCGATCCCGCCGCCAGTGAGTTCTACGATCCTGCAGCTAAAAAATACGTCTTCAAGAAATCGGACAAATCCTCGCGCACCTCCGAACAAATGGTCGCCTTCTGGGCCGACTGGGTTCGCCAATATCCGATCGTTTCCATCGAAGACGGGCTGGCCGAAAACGATTGGGAAGGCTGGAGCATGATCACGAAAGAACTCGGCAAGAAAGTCCAGCTCGTCGGCGACGATCTCTTCGTCACCAATCCCAAAATTCTCTCTCGCGGCATTTCCGAAGGCGTCGCCAACGCGATCTTAATCAAGCTGAATCAGATCGGCAGCGTCACCGAAACCATCGAAGCCGTGGAGATGGCCCGCAAAGCGAAATACGCCTCCATCATTTCGCACCGCAGCGGCGAAACCGAAGATGCCTTCATCGCCGACCTCGCCGTAGGCATGGGCGCCGGTCAGATCAAGACCGGCAGCGCTTCCCGCACCGACCGCATCGCCAAATACAACCAACTCCTGCGCATCGAAGAAGAACTAGGCCCAGCCGCCTGCTACCCAGGCCGCACCGCGTTAGCGGTGTAGTACCGGCATTTACCCATTCGCCGAAGTTCTATTGCGCGAGTCGATCCGCAATCGCACGCTGGGCTTTAGGAAATCCTATGCCCATGAAGGTCGAAATCCCGGAGACCACGCGGCCAAACTACTTCAACCCCCCGCTTGCCTCGTATCCTTCGGCGAAGATCCTCAACGATCACCGCACCCAAAGCTCAACCACCATCGACGGCTGGGCCGCAGTCCTCTTCGGCGTGCCTTTCATGGCCGTCGGCTGTTTCGTCGCAATTATGATTCCGCGCGCCGCCGCCGGCTCGAAACACGCGCCGGACTGGCTCATCTACATCATCGCGGGAATGTTTTCCTGCGCGGGGCTGTTCGTCTTCGCGCACGGCATCCGCGGCGTAGTTCGCAAAGCCGCTTACGCCCGCGACGCGGCTGCCCGCCCCAACGAGCCCTGGCTTTACGACTATCACTGGCGCCGCGAAGGAATCGCGTTTTCGGCCTTCGACGACATGCTCAAGCGCCTGTTCGCCGCGCTGTTCTGGACCAGTTTCCTGGTTCCGTTCGCATGGATCGGAATGCACGGCGCTTGGCCGTTCCTCGTCGCCGTGACCATCTTCGGTTTGCTCGGTTTAATCTTCTGGTATCGCTGGGCGCAGATGCTTTTCGACTTCTTGCGCTTCGGGAATAGCTACTTCACCTATGACGAATTTCCCTTCGCCCTCGGCGGGACGGTCCGTGGCCGCCTTCGCGTTCCGCGTCACATTCAGGCCATCGACCAACTCACGCTCACGCTTCGCTGCGTGAAGGAGCAGTACGTCACCACCGGCACAGGCGAAAATCGCACCTCCAAGGTCGTCAGCTACGAACTCTACGGTGAATCCGTCACCCTCGATCGCGACCACCTCAACGGCCTCATCGCCGGCGAAATCCCGGTCGAATTCAAAGTCCCCGCCGGCCAGCCAAGCACCACGCTGATCGCCACGCCTCCCACCTATTGGGAAGTCGAAGCCAAGGGAAGATCCCAAGGCGCCAACTACGAAGCCGTCTTCCTGGTTCCCATTTACAAGATTTCCTGAGGACTGAAAGTCCCGCTATTTCCGCGGCACGCCCGTGCGCAGAAACTCCCGCAAGGTCTCAACGTCCGCCGCGCTCTGAAAGAATCGCTTGGGCACCACGCTTCCGATTTTCGGATTCTGGTAAAGTAGGAACGATTTCCCCGTCTCTATCGATTTACTCAGCGCTCCCCACTTCACCTCGGCGTGCGCGTGCATCGTCTCGACAGTGTAGCCAGATTCATCAAATTGAAATCGAACATTCCCTTGGAGACTCGGCGTCCTCTTCAGAGTCGCTCGCGTCCGATAAATCAAGAACGGCCAGAGGTAAATGAGCCAGAACACGCCCAAACCCAGTAAAACTTTTCCCCTGGCCCATCCCTCGTTCCTTTGCAGGCCCAGCCATACGCCAAGTAAAATCGACAGCACGCCCAGCGTTGACAACACGAGAATCGCACGCCGGCTCGCCCGCATGGTTCCGTCCCACACGTCCGCAAAATTAAATTTGCCCTCGGCCATCACGCTCATCACACACCTCTGGTCATTTCGTGCGGCCACTTACTATCACAGGTTTCCCCACGCCGGCTCGTGAATTTCCATCGTGCCTTTCTCCCTCGGGCGACTCCGTTCTATAATCCGCCCGTCACTCGGGGAATTCCGGCGCCGCCGGAAAAACGGGAGGGAATTCAATGAAACGCCAGGCATTCGTACTGATGGGAATAATCGTACTCGCCGCCGCACCGCTGCTCGCGCAAGCTCCGCCACCAGCCGGCGGCGCCGCGCCGAGCACCGCCGAAGCCATCCGCCAGAACTACAACGTCGTCAAAAACAACATCCTCAAAGCCGCTGACAAAATGCCCGACGCCGCCTACGACTTCAAGCCCATGCCCGAGGAGCGCAATTTCGGCGGCTGGGTCGCGCACCTCGCCGACGCCCAAACCGCCGGCTGCTCCCGCGTGCTCGGCTCGCCCAAGACCCCCGGCGCCGCCTCCAAGACCTCCAAAGCCGATCTCGTCGCCGCCCTGAAAGACTCCTTCGATACTTGCGATGCCGCCTACTCCGGTCTCACCGATGCCAATTCCAACGACGTCGTCCAGACCTTCCGCGGCCCGTCCACACGCCTCGCCGCTCTCTCCGGCAACGTGATTCACGACGCCGAAGGCTATGGCTCGATGGCTGTCTACATGCGCCTGAAAGGAATAGTCCCGCCCTCCAGCGAACCCCGCCACTAGCGGATAGGCTTTCGCAGCAACACGTCGGCGCGTTAGATTTCGATCTTGGTTTATGTAGCTCAGGGGGTTCCGAGGGGAAGCACTGAGGCCTTTCGGCCCCTGCAGCTACACGCGCAATCGCTAATTCTTGTCCGATTTCAATTTGGGAAGATTCGGCGTCAGTTTCCGAATCACAAACTCCTGCAAAATATTCGCCGCGGCCGTGCTCGCAATTCCTATTCCCGAATTCTCAAACGTCAATCCCACCCCGCGATCCTTTGGAGGATAGTATGAATTCGCAATGCCGCTCGCCGCGAGAGAGCCCATCACGTACGAATAATTGAACTGCCACTTCTTGTTGTCGCCCTTGCAGATCACCGCGTTGGCGATCGCATACAGCATCCGCGACCGCGCGCTCCCGGTTCCCTTGTAAAAATATCGCGGATCCTGATGAAACAACGAAGGCAGAAGGAAATCCCCCAGGAAAGTTGAAGTCACATCCTCCGCGTAGAACGCCCCGTACCTCTGCCCATATCCCGCCGCGTCTGTTCCCCATCCGTCCGGAGTGTGGACCGCCTGCTCGAGGCCCGCGACCGCCCCCGTCAGCCCGAAAGTCACGGGATCGATCGACGACCTCCACGCCAGCTCGAACTTCTGCTTCGCGTTCAGCGGCGCGGCGTCGGGAATGTAGCTCACGTAAAAATTCGGAATCACGCCAAGCACGCGCTGGTGTTCTTCTTCGTTGATCTGGATCTCTGCCAATTCTACTTTCGGCGGCTCGACGGTCACCTGTGTCACCGTGCCCGCGATCTCCAGCGTGATCGCCGCCACCGCGAGCGTTTGCCCCGGATTCAGCGTGCCCGATGCAGTGCCAGTCGTAAATCCATTTGCGGTAACGGTGATCTGATACGGCCCGGGCGCGATCTCGGTGAACGAATACTGCCCGTCATCGCCGGTTTGCACATCCGGCGCCAGTGCGTGATCTCCGCGCGTCAATTTCACGGTCGCGCCCACCAGCGCCGCGCCGGACTTATCGACCGCCGTCCCGCTGATAGTTCCCGCCGCTTGCGGATCGGCCTGCTGTGCTGCCGCTGACGCAGCTGGCGGTGTTTGCGCAACCGTGCCGGTCGTCTGCGCTCGCGCGGATATGCCCGAGCCGAGCGCAAAAACGCCACCGAGCAGGGCAATACGCGCACCAAGCTTTAGGGTGTTGAGGCCGAACGCTGAATTTTCGGTGGATGAATAGCTCTTGATCGAAGTCACTCTTATTTTATAGCGCCCCCGGAAGATCGCAGCAAGCCGCCTCTACTAAGTTGACCCGAATCACCAAATGGATGCCTATTCCGCCGTTTCCTCGTCGGGGCATGGCATGCGATGCCCCGCCCAAATGCTTGGCGCAATCCGCCATCTGCCTCGCACCATGTGGAGTGCGGCGGATCGCCGCCGCTGTCTGCCGTCCTGGCTCGACGGGACGCGCTCCCCGCAATCACCACGCGAGATGGCGGTTTTGTACGGGGCTACTTGCTGCGCCCCCGCGGTCGCTTGCCAAAACGTCACGCAACTAAACGGTTGCATGTAATCCCAAGCTGCCGTAATATGCAACCCGGAGGTTGCACATGTCCACCGACCGCATCGAAAAGAAAATCCTCATCAAAGCCCCGCGCTCCCGCGTCTGGCGCGCCATCAGCGACTCCAAGGAATTCGGCCACTGGTTTGGCGTCCACTTCGCGGAGCCCTTCAAATCGAACACATCCATGAAAGGCGCCCTGGTCGGCACCGCCGTCGATCCTGAAATCGCCAAGGCCCAGCAGAAACACGCAGGCCTCGCTTTCGAGTTCGTCATCGAGCGCATCGAGCCCGAGCGCCTGTTTTCGTTTCGCTGGCACCCCAACGCCGTCGAACGAGGTCGCGACTATTCCGCCGAGCCAATGACGCTCGTCGAATTCACGCTGGAAGCGCAAGGCAACGATACCCTGCTCACCGTCACCGAATCCGGTTTTGATCAGATTCCGCTCTCCCGCCGCGAACAAGCCTTCAAAGCCAACGATGGCGGCTGGGCAGCTGTCATCGGTCTCGTCGAAAAATATCTTCGCCATGAGAGCTAGCGCGCATCTGAAAGGCGCTGCTCCGCTCTTCGCCGCACTGGGCGACGAGACGCGCCTCGCTCTCGTCGCTCGCCTGTCTTCGGGCAGACCTCACTCAATCACGCACTTGACCGTGGGATCGTCGGTCACGCGTCAGGCAATCACGAAACATCTTCACGTCCTCGCGGGCGCCGGCCTCGTTCGTCAAAACCGCCGCGGTCGCGAACGCCTCTGGCGCCTCGAGCCCGGTAGCCTGGAAATCGCTCACAAATTCTTGGCCCACATCTCGCACCAATGGGACCAACGCCTCGATCGTCTACGCAACTTGGTGGAGAACTAGCAGAAGACTTCGCGGGTTGGCTCTTGCCGTTTGGAAAGAGCATGGGCCTTCAGGCCCATTAAAAAACCGCTCAAACTGTAAAAGGGCTTTAGCCCCGGGGGGGTCTGCGTCTTCGGCGCCTCTGCGGTAGGTTCGCTTCCATTCAGTCTCGCCGACGCACTTCGTCCTAAACGTCCAACTAATTCGCTTTTATCGCCGGACCGGCGTCATTGATACTCCCCGCCACCAATTCGGTCTTGATCGTAATCTTCTGCCCCGCCTTCAGGGTCACGTCCGTGTTGAACTCCTGAAATCCCGCCAGCGCAATCTTTACGTGATGTTTCCCGGGCGCGATTACCATCGCCTTCCCCATGCCGCCGAACTCATGCGTCGTCCCTGCATACCCGCCGTCGACAAACACCGCCGCCCGGTCCGGCGTCACATCCAGCTTCACCTCCGCGGTAGGCCCGGTCGGGAATATCGCGTGCGGATCCTTCTCCATACTCACGTTGATAGTTGAAGTCTTCCCCGGCTCCGCCGTAATCGTCTGCGCCAGCGGAATGTACCCGACCTGTCGCACGACAATTTCATGCGACCCCGGCAGCAGCAATATTTTCTTGTCGCCGGTCAATTCACTCACGTACCCCAGATACTGCCCGTCCACCCAAACTCCCGAGCTCTTGTCTATCTTCGTTTTTCCAATCACCTGCACCTGCCCCATCAACTTGTTGTCCTGCGCCGCCGCTGCGCTCCACGCCGACGCGATGAACAACGCCGCAAATGCCAATCCCGCTCCGATAATCTTCTTGCGCGTCATATCCACCTCCGCAAAATCAAACCGTAGCATCACCGTCTGCCGCAGTCTCTCGGGTATAAGCCCTAGGCACTCAGTCTCGTTAGACACTCTGTATTACTGGGTCGATTTTAAGCCTCCGAAAAGTCCACACCAATATCACCCTTGCAACCCATTCCGCGCGTGCTAACGTAATTCTCGATGATGGACAGCTCCGATTTCGGCCGCCGTCGCACGGCGGCATACGCGCTCGGTCGGAAGGTGCCGGCCGGCCCCAGGGAAGTCCGCCCGCTGCCCGGTTTCAGTTTCTACTCGACAATCAGGACGAATAGAAATCGTTATATCTCCATGAAAATAAAGGACCGAGGCCATTTCTACTCGACAATTATTTTGAGGGGGCCTCGGGCCCAGCTCTAAGCCCTCTGGCAATGAGCAAACGACCGCGACCCATCGTCCTCACCGTCCTCGACGGCTGGGGCTACCGAGCCGACACCAAGGGCAACGCCATTGCGCTCGCCCGTAAGCCAAACTATGACCGTCTCCTGAGAGAGTTCTCGAACACCCTGATCCACACCAGCGGCCCCTTCGTCGGCCTGCCCGACGGACAAATGGGCAATAGCGAAGTGGGCCACCTCAACATCGGCGCCGGCCGCATCGTGCAAATGGATATCACTCGCGTCGACCAGCTGATCGCTGGCGGTGAATTTTTCCGCCAGCCGCTTCTGCTCGAAGCGATGAACCGCGGACGCAGCCACCAGCTCCACATTATGGGTCTGTGCAGCGACGGCGGCGTCCACTCTCACCTCGATCATCTCTACGCGCTCCTCCGCATGGCTCGCGAAAATAAAGTCGAAAGAGTTTTCATCCATGCTTTCACGGATGGCCGCGACACTCCGCCGGAAAGCGGCATCGGCTTCCTCCGCGCCATCGAACAGAAAATTCGTGAGTTCGGCCCCGGGCAGAACATGGCTCAGATCGCCAGCGTCAGCGGCCGCTACTACGCCATGGATCGCGACAATCGCTGGGAGCGCATCGAAAAAGCTTACCGCGCCATGGTCCACGGCGATTCCGGGACGAAATTCGCCGACCCCATTGCCGCGATGCGCGCCAGCTACGAGAAGGGTGTCACCGACGAGTTCGTTGTTCCGACCGTCATTACCACGCAGGCCGGCGCCGGCCAACCGGCTGTGCCTCGCGGTATGATCCGCGACGACGATGCCGTCATCTTTTTCAATTATCGCGCTGACCGCGCCCGTCAAATGTCGCGCGCCCTCGCCGAACCCGGCTTCAAGGAATTCGCCGATCCGCACCGCCCGAAAAATCTCGTCTACGTTGGCATGACGAAGTACGAAAAATCCTGGCCCTGGCTGAAATACCTGATCGGCCCGGAGAAACTCGAACACATCCTCGCGAACGTTTTTGCCGAACGAAATTTCAAGAATCTCCGCGTCGCCGAAACCGAAAAATACGCTCACGTCACCTATTTCTTCAATGGCGGCATCGAAAAGCCGTTCGGAGGCGAGGAACGCACGCTCGTCCCGTCGCCTAAAGTTCCGACCTACGATCTGAAGCCCGAAATGTCCGCCGCTGGCGTCGCCGATACTGTCATCCATGCCATCGAAAAAGGCGACTTCGACGCCATCATCATGAATTTCGCCAATGCGGACATGGTCGGCCATTCTGGCAAGCTCGAAGCCACCATCAAGGCTGTGGAAACCGTCGACGAGCAGCTCGGCCGAATTTATCAGGCGCTCAAACCGCGCGGCGGCGCCTGGATCATTACCGCTGATCACGGCAATGCCGAAACCATGATCGATCCCGTCACCGGCGGCCCGCACACCTATCACACGACGAATCCCGTCCCCTTCATTTTGGTGAGCGAAGATGGCCGGCCGCAGTTGCAGTCCGGCGGCTCGCTGCGCGATATTGCGCCCACCATGCTGGGTGTGCTGGAATTGGATGAGCCGCGCGAAATGACTGGCCGCGATCTGCGCGGAACTGGAAAATGAAGGGTCCGTCTCAATCGAGTTTTAGCGCTGTCTTATGGGTGAGCCGGCGCTAACGCGGAAATGCAACTACCGCTTCCGCTGCGTTACGAAATTTAGGGGGGAATAGATGGCTGCTCAGCCAGTCACGGGAGAATTGAACGTTTTCGAGTCCGCGGAGGCGCGATTTGAAATCGCGGCGAAGAAACTCGGACTCGAACAGGGCGTCTACCGCTTTCTGAAATGTCCCGAGCGCGAAATCACTTGCTACATTCCGGTCGCGCTCGACAACGGCAAACTTGAAGTATTCACCGGCTACCGCGTCCTGCACTCGACCGTCCGCGGCCCCGGCAAAGGCGGCATTCGCTTCGCGCCCGACGTTTCGATCGACGAAGTACGCGCGCTCGCCGCCTGGATGACCTGGAAATGCGCGGTCGTTGATATTCCCTTCGGCGGCGCCAAGGGCGGAGTGATCTGCGATCCCTCGAAACTTTCCAAAGCGGAGCTCGAGCGCGTCACGCGTCGCTATACGGCCGCTCTGTCCGACTGGCTCGGTCCAGAGCGCGACATTCCCGCGCCCGATATCGGCACCAACGAACAGACCATGGCCTGGGTGATGGACACTTACTCGATGCACGTCCGCCAAGCCACCACCGCCGTGGTAACCGGAAAACCGCTCGAACTTGGGGGATCAAGGGGACGCCGCGAAGCCACCGGCCGCGGCGTGATGATGTGCTGCGACAAAGCTCTGGCGAAGTTAAAAATGAAGCGCGACGGCACCCGCGTGATCGTGCAGGGATTCGGCAACGTCGGTTCGCAGGGCGCTCTGCTGATGGAAGCCGCGGGATACAAAATCATCGGCGCGGCGGACATCCACGGCGGCCTATATAACGAGAAGGGAATCGATATCCGGAAATTGTACGACTGGGTCTATACGCAGAAAAAGCCGCTGCCGGAATTTCCTGCCGGCGGGGAAAAAATGACGGCGCAGGAAGTTTTGTTCCGCCCGACGGATATTCTTGTGCCCGCGGCGACCGAAAATCAGATCACTTCGCATAATGCCTCCCGTGTCGATTGCAAAATCATGTGCGAAGGCGCCAACGGTCCCACAACTTCTCACGCCGACGCCATCATCGAACAAAAAGGAATTTTCGTCGTGCCGGATATTCTCGGCAACGCCGGAGGCGTTACCGTCAGCTACTTCGAATGGGTGCAAGACCGCCAGGGCTTCTTCTGGCGCGAAAATGAAGTGAACGAACGCTTGCAGGATGTAATGGATCAGAGTTTCGACCAGGTTGTTCGCTATGCCGAGATGCACGGCGTCAACAACCGCATTGCAGCATACATCGTGGCGATCGACCGCGTTGCTCGCGCCTTGAAATTAAGGGGGTTTTATGCTTAAACTACGCCCCACTTTGGCGGGTTCGCGGAGGCGGTCATGCATCCTGAGTCGATCTCTCACGGGGCAGTAAAGCCAGAAGCAGAGCACCGCCGCGATATTTGCGCCGTAGGCCGCTGGATTCACGACCGCGGTTTCGTCGCCTCCACTGACGGCAACATTTCTGTCCGCCTCGGGCCCGATCGCATCCTTCTCACGCCTACGTCGATGAGCAAGGCGATGATGAACCCCGAAGATCTGGTCATCATCGATCTCGACGGCAAACGCGTCAGCGGTTTGCGCAAGCCTTCCACCGAGCTCGGCATGCACCTGCGGATTTATCGCCTGCGCCCGGATATTAATGCCGTTTGCCATGCGCATCCGCCCACCGCGACCGGCTACGCCGCGGCCGGGATACCCCTCGACAAGCCGATTCTCTGCGAACTGGTAATTGCGCTGGGATCGATACCAGTGGCGCGATACGCCACGCCGGGCACCTCGGAACTCGGAGCGTCAATCGAGCCCTACGTCCACGATCACGACGCGATCCTGATGGCCAATCACGGCGTGGTAACCTACGGTCCGGATCTCCTCACCGCGTTCCTGCGCATGGAAACCACCGAACATTTCGCGCAGGTTTCACTGGTCACAGAGCGTCTGGGGAAACAAGTAATCCTCTCCGGAGCGGACGTTGAAAAGCTGGTTGCCGCGCGCGCCCGCTATTGTGCCGGTGCGCAGCCTGACGCAGCGGCCTCACACGAGCACGCGGCCCACACGGATTTGACCGATACAGGAAGCGTGACGCTCACGAGGCGGGAAATGGAATCGCTGATCGACGAAGCGGTTCGCAGAGACCGTGTCACTCGCAAAAACGCGGCGGGCGCCTAGGGCGAAGGCACCCGCCGGTCTTTACCTGATACCACCACTACACTCAAGCCAGCTACTGCAACGATACAACCACCGCAAAGTCGTTAGCCGGAAATCGAGACGAAGCGCATCTTTCCGTTGAAGTGAATCTCCGTCACGGTGTTGTCATTCGTCACGACGTTGGAATTCCTCGGTTTCGACGTTTCGTCTTTCCAAGTGACCGGCGCTTCGGCGACGACTTTTCCGTTCATCTCGATCGTCACTTTCGCGTCGTCCGCGGTCACGTGATACGTTCCCGGTTTCAGCTGTTTGCCCGCCAGCGAGCAGGCGCTGAGAATGTCGACATCCGTTGCCGTTGATTTTCCGTTTTTGCCGTTGTCGCGAGCTGCGAGCGGCATGGCCACCAGCAGAGCAACCAGAATGGGCGCGAACAAATTGAATCCACGTCGGGAAATCATTTTCTCCTCCAGAAGTAACTCACCACCCCTTGCAAACTGCTTAGACGTTGCGTTGTTCACGAGGAAAGCAATTCATCGCGCGATTCACCGATTTATTTGTTAGTCCAATTTGGATTTCTTTTCGGAGTAAAAACGCAACCGCATCCGAAATTCCGTATGCGTGCGCGTAAATTGTCAACGTCTCGACTTGCGATGTCGCAATGTGCGTCACTTGCGTTGCATTGCGATGAAATGATTTGTGATGAGATGAATTGCGCTGAATTGACACACCTGTGCCCCTAACCCATAATCGCTCGACATGATTGGTTCGCTCCGCGGCAAGCTCGTCGATAAGCGTCCGAACGCAGTCCTGCTCGAAGTGGGCGGAGTCGGCTATCAGGTGCTGATCCCGCTTTCCACTTTCGCCGCGCTCGGCGCGCTGCATTCCGAAGCGTCGCTACTGATACATACGCATGTGCGCGAGGATCAGTTCAATCTTTTCGGATTTTTTACCGCGCGCGAAAAGCAATGCTTCGAGCTGCTAATTTCGGCTTCCGGAGTAGGGCCTTCGCTGGCGCTTAAAATATTGTCCGGCATGGGGATCGAGCAATTGGTCCCCGCCATTCGCAAGGGCGATCTGGCGCAGCTGGTACGCATACCCGGCGTGGGCAAGAAAACCGCGGAGCGAATCGTAGTGGAGCTGCGCGACAAGCTCGCCGCAGTCGATGTTCCTGAATCGGGCAAGCCTGCCAGTCGGACGCAGCTCGAAGCGGACGTCGCTTCGGCGCTCGTGAACTTGGGTTATGACGAGCGCTCCGTGGAGCACGCCATCGAGAAGGCCGGCGCGGGGGCCGGCGCGGATTTCGAAAAGTTACTGCGCGATTCTCTGCAGATTCTAGGAAACTCGGCCATGCAGAAAAGCGCGCGGGCTTCGGGCGGCGGAGATTGAGATGGTGCGCTTCGTCTGGGAATTCGTCGCGCGGCCCGATCGCGTGAACGAATTCGAGCAGCATTACGCGAGCTCGGGAACGTGGGCCGGGCTTTTTCGCAGGAGCGAGGGATTTCGCGGCACGGTCTTGCTGCGGGACGCCGAAAATTCGCGGCGCTTCCTGACGATCGATTCGTGGGACGATCCGGCGGCGTTTGCGGCGATGCGCGAACGTTTTGGCCAGGAATACTGCGAGCTCGACCGGTTGTGCGAAGGTTTCACGGAGAGCGAACGGCGCATCGGAGAATTCGAGGAGCGATAAATGGCGGAGCCGAGAAGAGCGGCGGACAATTCGAGTCGCATCCTTTCCGGCCGCGCGTTCGATGAGGACGCGCGGATCGAAGCCAGCGTCCGCCCGGCGAACTTCGGCGACTACATCGGCCAAGAGCGCGTGAAGGAAAATCTCCAGATCGCCGTGCAAGCGGCGCGCGCGCGTGGCGAAGCGCTGGATCACGTGCTTCTGTACGGCCCGCCGGGGCTGGGCAAGACCACGCTGGCGCAGATCCTGGCGAACGAGATGGGCTCGTCAATCAAGATCACGTCCGGCCCGCTGCTCGAGAAGAAAGGCGATCTCACCGCCGTACTTACGACGCTTGACCCTAGCGATTTCCTGTTTCTCGATGAAATTCATCGCTTGCAACCGGCGCTCGAGGAAATTCTGTATCCGGCGATGGAGGATTTCCGCATCGACTTGATCATCGGCCAGGGCCCGGGCGCGCGCGTCCATCCGTATCAATTGAACAAGTTCACGCTGGTGGGCGCCACCACGCGCGCGGGGCTGATCATGGCGCCGCTGCGCTCGCGGTTCGGCATCGTGCACCGGCTGGAATTTTACACGCCGGAGGATTTGCAGCGCATCGTGGCGCGCTCGGCGAAGATTTTGGGCATTCAGATGGACGAAGGCGGCGGCGCGGAGATTGCCCGCCGCAGCCGGGGCACGCCGCGCGTGGCCAACCGCCTGCTGCGGCGCGTGCGCGATTTCGCCGAAGTGCGCGCGCAGGGACACATCACGCTGGACGTGGCTCATGACGCGCTCGCCATGCTGAGGATCGACGAGCACGGCCTGGATGAAACAGACCGCAATCTGATGCTCACCGTCATCGAAAAATATTCCGGCGGACCTGTCGGATTGAATACGATCGCCGCGTCGTTGAGCGAAGAGGAAGACGCCATCGAGGAAATCTACGAGCCGTATCTGATGCAGCTGGGACTGCTTGACCGCACACCGCGCGGCCGCGTCGCTACAGCCCTCGCCTACAAGCATTTCGGCAAGCCAGAGCCGAAGCGCCAGCCGGGACTTTTCTGACAGGTGCAAGATGACGGCCGCGAAAGCGAGATCCGCGAAATCCCGACCCGCGACTAATCCACAGCAGCAAGTCGATTCGTTTCTCGCCAAATACACGCCGCAGATGGAAAAACTGGCGCGCGCGGCGCTGGTAAGAATGTGGAAGCGTCTGCCGAACGCGATTGAGTTCGTCTACGACAACTACAATGCGCTGGTCTTCGGCTTTGGACCGACCGAACGTCCTTCGGACGCGATATTTTCAATTGCGCTGCTTCCCGACCATGCGACGCTATGTTTTCTGCAAGGCGCGAAACTGCCCGATCCGCACAAACGGCTCCAGGGAAGGGGTAACGTGGCGCGGCATGTGCGATTTGACGACGTGAAGGCGCTCGATGATCCGCAAGTGGTAGCGTTAATCGATGAAGCACTACAGCACGCGAAAGTGCGCATGGATCCGAAGCAGGAGCGAAAACTCGTAATCCGGTCGGTTTCAGCCAAGCAGCGCCCGCGCCGGGCGTCCTAAGCGGACTTACTGGCGCTCATCTCGCAGAGTTTCGTAACCGTGTTCCAATTGCGCGTCGTGGTGCGTTGCTTGAGGACTTTTTCGACCGCGTAGAGCTTGGATTCGGCAAAGCCGCCGGGGCAGTGGAGGTAGAGTTCCTTGCCGGCGTGGTGAAACCGCTCGCGCCCGATGTCGACTGCGGCCAATGCGACGAGCGCAGGTTTGGCCGGCGGCTGCTGCAGAAAAGTGACGGCGAGCCGCGCTGCCTCGATTCCTTTTTCCTTTAGGAACGGATTTCCCACGAGTACTCTCGTCATCTCTGCTGCCGTCCGAACGATTACCGAAACCGGCCGGCGCGATTCACCGGCGAGCCTCTTCTCGAGCTTCGCTTCCCAGGCGGACGCGGAACCAGACGCTTCGAATACCACGTTACCGCTCTGCACGTAGGTGCGCGGATTCTCGGCGCCCAGCTTCGCGCAGATCTCGCGCAGCCGTTCCATCTTGAGGATGTTTCCGCCGACGTTGACGCCGCGCAGCAACGCGATCATTACAGGCATTGTTTTTCCTCTTGGCGGCTTTCACCCAGCGGGCTGAGGCTCAGGCCATAATGCCGTGAGTACCAGGCCGATCGCGATACCGACCGAAATTTCCAAGGCCCGATGAACGGCGACGATCCAGGGGTGCTGAGCTCTAGTGATCAGCATTACGATGATTAGTGTAATGCCCGCATAGCGATATGCAGGCCGATCAACACGCAGAATGGAACACAGGATTCCCAGCACAAACAGGCCGCCGCCGAACGCCGCCACGTTTGGCCCCACGTAGGTGGCCAGCAGCGCCCCTGCTCCAGCGCCCAGCGCCGTTCCCACCAGACGATCCTTCGATACGGTCCAAGCCGCTCCAAGCGTTGATTGCATGACAATCATGGTGGCAATCGCCGCCCAATAGGACTCCGGCAACCGCAGCAATCGAGCGATGAGAAGCGACCCCAATGCCGCGACCGTCGTTCGGACCGCGTCGATCAGGTCATTCCGCTCCACGTGCAGTAGCTTTCGAGCTTTCGCGTCGGCCATAAGCCCCCGGAGGGGTGATTCTACTCGAAGCTGGCAAAATGCCGGCTTGCGGTGAAGTTCGTGGAGAAAACGTCGTCGAGGATTTAAGGCTACAGGCTAAAATGTCCGTTCAATCATGAACATCGTTTACATTTCTCTAGGATCGAACCTCGGAGATCGCGCGGAAAATATCGCACGGGCGACACGGGCGCTGGCGGCGCGCGGCGTGCGCGTCACGCGGCAATCTTCTCTTTATGAAACGGAGCCGGTGGACGCGCACGGAGGATGGTTTCTGAATGCCGTGGTGGAAGCGGAAACGCAAATGCGCCCGGGACAGCTGATGCAGACGCTGCTGATCATCGAGCGTTCACTCGGCCGCCAGCGCAAGCGCGCAGCGCCGGAAGGGCCCAAGGAATCGCGCACAATCGACATGGACATCGTGCTTTTTGGCCCGCAAGTGGTAGACGATCCCGAGCTGCAAATTCCGCATCCGCGCATGGCGGAGCGTAAGTTCGTGCTCGTGCCTTTGGCGGAAATCGCAGGCAAGCTGACGCACCCCGTGCTGCAGAAAACAATCGCCGAACTGCTGGCCGCAACGCCGGACCCGGCAGAGGTCCGGCGCTGGGAGCCGCAGTAATCTATTCGATTATCTGCGGGTGCATGTAGCCGTCGCCGTGCAGGACGCGCAGCCAATGCAGCGTG
Organism: uncultured Acidobacteriota bacterium; assembly: GCA_963800535.1. Lineage (GTDB taxonomy): Bacteria > Acidobacteriota > Terriglobia > Acidiferrales > UBA7541 > Palsa-295. The sequence continues at coordinate 39,150 of CAWDBK010000009.1, read as the reverse complement.
AACGGCTTCGGCTCGAGCGCGTCGAGCTCGATTTCTGCGAGCCGCCCCTCCGCTTGTTTGCGCCAGCGATAGACGCCGGGCTCGGATTCTTCTTCGATGTGCCCAGTGGCTGGTCGCAGAAAATCGCGCGCATCTTCCATGGATGCGGCGCGACGGACGCGGGGGCGAGTCACCGCCTCGACCACGTAGCTGCGCAGCAGCTTCGGCCAGTAGGCGTTAAAAAGCTGCGAGGACGCGAAGACGTCGCTCCAAGCCACTTCGGAACTGAATGCCACGACCACGCCGACCACGCGCTCGCCCTTCAATCCGGAGGTTTCGTGCGCAAAGCGGCGGGCGATTTCCTCGGTAAACGTGTCGACCGACGCCCCGATCGGCGATTGCTGATAAATCTTCTGATAATCCTGCGTGCCGGACTGCGCGATGGCGCCGGCCACAGCGCTTCGAGGAACAGGCGCAGCTTCCGACTCGACGGTAACGGTTTCGGTTGCGCCACCCGGAGTGGACGGTGGCCGGGTAATTTGGGTGTAATTTCTGGAATTCATCGCTAATTCCTGGGTCGAACTTCCAACAGCGTTTCCTTCGCCACGCACCGCAGCCCAGACTTCGGATTGATTTTGATCGACGGCAGCTTTGTCGCGCACGCTGGGGTGAACCATGGTTTGTGCGGCTGAGAATTGTACCGCTCCCGGCGTCCAGCGCCCGTGTTCGACGCAGAATACGTCGAGCGGCAGCGGCGCCGCACCGATCGGCACGATGCGGTCCTTACCAATGATGCGGTCCTGTTTGCCGCCGGAGACGACTTCGCCCGCGAGAAGAATCAGTGGGCGTTTGCCGCGATTGATCAGCACCAGCTGATTGACCTGCGGATTCACCTGATAGTTCGGCGCGACGGCACCATTGCGCATGCGACGCATTTCCGCGCCCTGCTCGGTAATCAGCGCTTGGCCCGACGCCAGCGCTTCGTCCAGCGTGGCGAATCCGCTGGTGTCCGAGTCTTGCGCGGTGACCACCGGGAAAATGGTCAGGTTTTCGAATGTGACGGGTTCTGCGAGCCGCCAACCGGGTTGCGCGAGTTGCGGATCGCCGGCCGGAGGGTATGCAGCACGCGCGCTGAAGCCCAACCTTGCGCTAGCGAATGCTACTGCGGTCAAAACCAAGATCGTGGCGAGAAAGGTCCTGAATATTCTCCGCTGGGTGATAGACATGATCTCTCCTCGACGCACGCCATAGGTATGTGAAGACGTGCGGGCGTCAGAGTGAGAACGGTTGGCCAGGAAATTCTTGCAGGGTTTCCGTTAAGGTTTTCAGAGGGAGGTGCTACGAATTGCCGGCTTATGCCCGGCCGCCGCGATCCTTCATATCGTGGAGTTCCTTCTCGCGCTTCTTGCGGCTTTCTTCTTCCTCGCGCTCGTATTCGACCATCTCCTCGTCGGTCATCTGATAGTCCTCGCGGCTGGCGAACATGGTGCCGCGGCGGCCGTCGCGTGCCGACCGGGAATTGCGTCGTGTGCGTTTGCGGGCGTTGAATCCGCCAATGCTTCGGATGGGCTCCGCAATAGCGCCGGATTCGACCAGTAGCTCGCTGACCTTCTCGAGGAAATCGTTCAAGTGATAGGGCTTGATCGAGTAGGGAAGCCCGGCGCGCTCGAGAACCGGCACAAGATCCTTGATGCGCTCCTGCGGTATCAGGAAAAGCGGCCGCAGGCGGATCGGCGCGGGCTGGCCTTCGATAGAAGGCATCGCGGGTTCGGCCTCGGCTACTTCCTTTAGGATGGCGAACAGCGGTCCACGGACATCGGCGAGCGCCACGTTGACGATGGCGAGATTCCAGGAGCCGGTGGCGAGTTCACTCAACGCATCAGCGACCTGCGGGACGATCCGGACGCGCCAACCCTCCGAATCGAGGACGTTCTTCAGGGCACTCTGGCTGGCGACGTCGTCGTCAACGATCAAGATTCCGACTTCGGGCACGGCTGGGTCTCCCAGAGGTGGTTCAAACAGTATATCGGCGACGGGCAGGCCGAAACCGAGCGGTTTCAGGGCGATTTCCAGGCGGAACTTGTACGCCTGAACAGGCGAAAGAAAGGCGAAATATAACTCTTGACACAGCGAACAAAAGGCGAATATAGTCTGCGCGTGCGGCGAGACTGCCAATGGCCACTTCTCCCATGCTTCGACCGAGACAGACGACGCTTCGGCGCCGTCCGCCTGGCACGAGGCAAACCAGTCTCACCTTATTTCCCCAAGCCGCTCGCCACGGCAACTGTGAGTCGCCAAGCGGTGCTTCCGCGCCCCCTCCGGCGCCTGACCGGAGTACGAAGCCCGCGACGGAACTGGTAGGCATTGCGCGTCTCGCCGCATCCTCCCCTCGCGCCGAAGCCAAACGCGGGACGGAGTATTTCGTCCTCCCTGTTAAATCGATCCTAAACGAGTGCCATTCGGAGCGCGTGCCGTTCCGCTGGACGGTGAACCCGTACCGTGGCTGCGAATTCGGCTGCAAGTATTGCTATGCGCGCTATACCCACGGCTACATGGAGTTGGGCGCGCAGGATTTCGAGGACAAGATTTACGTGAAGCAGAACGCAGGCGCGCTGGCGGACCGCGACCTGAGCCGCGAACAGATTTGGGGCGAACATATCGCCATCGGCGCGGCTACCGATCCTTATCAGCCGGCGGAACGCGAATTTGGGGTCACGCGCGCGATCCTGGCTAAGATGGCGGAGCGCGAAGGGCTAAGCGTTTCGATCACCACGAAATCGGACCAAGTGGTGCGCGATCTCGACCTGCTGAAGCGAATTTCGGCGCGATCGTCGCTGACGGTGAATGTCACAATTACCACGCTGCGGACCCAGCTCGCGCGACTTCTTGAGCCGCGGGCGCCGCGGCCCGACCTGCGGCTTGCTGCTGTCCGCAGGCTGCGAGACGAAGGGATTTCGGCGGGCGTGTTTGCGATGCCCATCGTGCCGTGGCTTACCGACCGAGAAGAGGATCTCGATGCGCTGGCCTGCGGCGCGCGAGAGGCTAACGCGGAATGGCTGGGTGCGCGGGTTCTCTACCTGATGCCGGACGCGTGGAAAACTTTTCTCGCATTTCTGGAGGCGAAATTTCCCCGGCTCGTGGTGCGCTATCGCGAATGGTACGGCAGGAATGTAGACGCTCCGGAGAGTTATCGCAAAGAGATGGCCGCGCGCGTGGAAAAAATCCGCGAAAAGTATGGTTTGACGAATCGGCCGATGCGTCCCACGCCGGGACCTACGGTGTGGCGTTCACCGCAGATGAAGCTGGCACTCGACCCAGGAGAAAATGCATGCCGAACCTAGCAGAAAACAGCAGATCGCTGCGTAGTAGGAAGCGCGCTGCCCCAATGAGGCCCAAATTAGTGCTCGTACCCATATCGGCGAAGGCGCGCCTAGAGGAGCCAGAAAATCCGGTTCGCGGTCTGAAGCTGAAAACGGTATCGACCTTCACGCTGGTTTTTGCGCTACTCTGCGTGGCGGCATTTGCCGCCGGGCGCCCGCCCGCTGCCGCGACGGGAACGGACTCTGTCGCGCGCACCGAAGCCGCCGCCGGTCATGTTGCGAAGGGAGCCGCTCATGTTTCAGGGACTTCGAACCGCCGCGTATCAAGCAAAAGACCTCGCCAAAGCCAAGGCGTGGTACAGCAACGTCTTGGGCTTGCAGCCATACTTTGATCAGCCGTTCTACGTGGGATTTAACGTGGGCGGATATGAGTTGGGACTGGTTCCGACCAAGGACGCCGCTGCAAATCGCGTTCCTGCCGGCATCGCCTACTGGGGCGTCGCGGACGCGCAGGCCGCATACAAGTGCCTGATCGATTTAGGTGCAGTCGGCCTGGATCCGATTCAGGACGTCGGCGAAGGAATTCTGATCGGCGCGGTGCACGATCCCTTCGGCAACGTACTCGGCCTAATCCAAAATCCGAATTTCAAAGTGCAGACGAAATAACGCAGTTCGGCGTTCCAGAGGGCGATTTACGACGCGACGGAATGGCGGACGTTGGTTTGGGCGATATGTTTCTTGTAAAGCTCGATGCTGTTGAGAATGGTTTCCACAGTCTCGGTCTCACCGATTGCGGAATTGACCATCAGGTGGAAACGGTGACGGTCGGGCCATTCGACGTCGAAATATTGCTTGATGAATGCGGCACGGTCGCGATCGACCGTCTCGGCGAGTTGCGCCGCTTCGCGCTCGCTCTTGCCTTCAGCGCGCAGCCGCTTCACCTTCTCGAGTAACGGCGCGTAGATGAACACGTGAAACGCATCGTACCGGTCATCGAGATAGTACGCTGAACCACGGCCGACGATCACGCAACCGCCGCACTGCGCGGCTTCTTTCACCACTTGCTCGGTCACTTCGCGGATGCAGTCGGCGTCGGCCAGTTTCAGCCTGGGGGCGTTCTGGCTGCCCTCGTGGCTGCCGCGCATGAAGGCCATCAGCAGCCGATGGAAAAGTGGATCGCGCTTTTCGGATCTTTCTTCAACCACGCGACAATCACATTCCATTTGCCGCGCGATTTCATTGGTGAGCGCCTGGTCCCAGAGTTTCCATCCGAGCCGCTGCGCAAGGGCGGCCGCAATTTCGCCGCCGCCGCTGCCGTATTCACGCTCGATGGTCAGCACCCGGATCATTAGCCCGCCCCCATATGAATCCGCACCTCAAAGTCACCCAACTGCGGGAGGCTATCATAGGGGGGCCCGAGGGCGCTACTCCGCGACAATCCGGCGGGCGCCGGGATCGTTTTTCCTCAAGGCGAAGGCCAGGAAAAACATTACGGCGGCGGCAATGGCCAAGTAGAGGAAAGTATCAAGGTAGGCGAGCGTGGTAGCCTGCGAGATCAAGCTGCGGTAGACGATGGCATGCGCCTGTTGGGCCGCTCTTACGGCATCCGTGCCAGCCGCCTGCAGGCGGGCGGTCAATCCCGCTACCTGCTGCGCGAGCTGCCAGTGCCCCGCGGCGACGTTGGCGCCGAGATAGTTTTGATGAACCTGAGAGCGGCGGTCCAGCAGCGTGGTCACCATCGAAGTCCCCACACTGCTGCCGATGTTACGCATAAAATTCATGAGTCCCGCGACGCTGCCGCTTTTCTCCGCGGGCATTCCGATATAGGAGGCGAGGTTGATCGGGACGAAAAGGAACGGCAGTCCGAATACCTGCGCGAGTCGCAATACTCCAAAGGCGCTAAAGCTCAAATCCTGATTTAAATGGAGGAACGAGAGATACATTCCGATCGCTAAAGTGAGCCACCCGAAAGCCACGAGGTAACGCGCCTGCACTTTGGACGAGACGAACCCCACCACGGGCATGAGCACCAGGAGCAGCACTCCGCTTCCGGAAAGCACGATGCCTGCGGACTCCGCCGTATAGCCCATGATCGACTGCAGAAACAGAGGCATCATCACCAGGCTTCCGAAATACACGAGTCCCAACGTGAACATCATGAGGTTCGAGCCGAGGAAGTTCAGATTGCGAAAAAGCTTCACTTCGACAATCGGGTTCCTGTGACGCCATTCCCAGATCACCAGCGAAACCAGCCCGACCACTGCCAGTATCGCCAGCGTCGAAATGAATCGCGAGCCGAACCAATCGTCTTCTTGGCCCTTGTCGAGCATGACCTGCAATGCGCCCACGCCCAGCGCTAGAAAGGAAACTCCGATGTAGTCGATCTTCAGTCCGGACTTCCGCGTCGCCCACGGCGGATCATCCACCAGGCGATAGACAAGGAACAGCGCCAGAATGCCGACCGGCAAATTGATGAAGAAAATCCAGCGCCAGGTGTAATTGTCGGTTATCCAGCCGCCCAGCGTTGGGCCCACGGTAGGCGCGATCACAGCGGTGATTCCGTAGAGGGCGAAAGCCAAGCCACGCTTCTCGGGAGGGAAAACGTCTGCGAGGATCGCTTGCGCCATGGGTTGCAATCCGCCTCCGCCGATGCCTTGAAGGATCCTGAAAAATATGATCGCTCCGAGACTCGGTGCGATACCGCAAAGCAGGGAACTGATTGTAAAGATGACCAGGCACACCATGAAGAATCGCTTGCGGCCGAACGCGTTTGCCAACCATCCGCTGATAGGCAGCACGATGGCGTTGGAAACGAGATACGACGTGAGGACCCAGGTGCTTTGATCGTTTGTCGCGCCCAGGCTGCCTGCCATGTAAGGAAGCGCGACGTTCGCGATGCTCGTATCGAGCACTTCCATGAACGCGGCCATAGCTACTACGACCGCGATCAGCCATGGATTGAATGCGGGTTTCCACGCGACAGACGCCGCCGGTGCGGAATTTGCAGCTGGGGATTGGCTAGGCGCCACGGCGCCGGATGCGGAGCTCGCTGCCATGAGTTAGGATCGCGAAAAAAGCGGACGACGATCCGGAAATCGACCCGTCCGCCCGATTAGATGTTGGCAGAGCGCACGCCGACGCCTATTTCTTGACGAATACTTTCGGCTCGACGGACATTCCGAGGCGCAGAGAATGGTCGGAGTTCTCGCCGGGGTCAAGAACGATCTTCACGGGAACGCGCTGCACGACTTTCACGTAGTTGCCGGTTGCATTCTCGGGCGGCAGCAGGCTCAACCTGGCTCCGCTGGACCCGGCGATACTGTCGACGTGGGCCTTGTACGTGCGGCCATTTGTGTCGGCCTTGATTTCGGCGCGCTGGCCGGGCTTCATGTATTTCAGCTGCGTTTCCTTGAAATTTGCGGTGACCCAAATGTCATCCAGCGGGACGACCGACGCGAGCTGCTGCCCCGGCTGCACGTTCATGCCGACTTCGACGTTCTTGGTCACTACTCCCGTCGCGGGCGCCAGAATTTTGGTGTAGGTCAGATTCAGTTTCGCCTGCTCGAGAGCGGCCTGCTTCGCTTCCGCATTCGCCGTGGCGGATTGTGCTTTCGCTTCCATGGACGCCACCTGCTTCGGTCCGGTTTGCGATGATCTCCACGCCGCGCGCGCCGATTCCAGCCGGCTTTGCGCCTGTGTCACCTGCTGTGCCGCAGCCGCCGCGTTAGCTTTCGCTGCCGCCACACCCGCATCGCCCGCTGCCGCCGCCGCCACTGCCTGATCGTAAAGCTGCTGCGAAATCTCCTGCTTGTCCACCAACTGCTTGTAGCGCATCAGGTCGTTCTGCGCCTTCACGTCGTTGGCCTGCGCCTGCAACAGTTGGGCCTGCGCCGCGTCTAAGTTCTGCTGCGCCGCTGCGATTCCGGCCTGTGCGTTCGACACATCGGCTTCCGACGACGAGATCTGGCTGTTTGTGCTCACACCGGTGACCGGCACATCGATGCGTTCGGATTCCGCAGTAGCGCTCGCATCGACTGCAGCCGCGGCTGCCTGATCCACGGCAACCTGGTAGTCGCGCGGGTCGATTTCGACCATCTCGTAGCCCGCGTTCACCAATTGGTTGTCGTCAATATTTACTTTGGCGATGTAACCGCCGATTCGTGCGCTCACTGGCATCAGGTGCCCGTCGACTTCCGCGTCGTCGGTGGATTCGTAGCTCGAAAAATAGCGCCACGCCAGGAAGCCGCCGACAATGACGACAATCGCAGCGACAATGATGAAAATCCTGGTACGCGGGCGCTCACGTAAATAATCGGACGCGCGCGCCGTCGGTGGCGGCGCCGTCGGCGTCGCTGGTAGGGACGTGGTCTCCGACGGAGCAGCAGGAGATTCGGGTTGAGCGTTCTCGGCCATGTTTTAGTTTCCTTTGAAAAATTCCTTCACGCCGTCTTCGGCCAGCCCCAGCGCGCGGGCCAGCGAAATCTTGGCGTAATTATCCTGGTAGAGACTCGAAATAAAATTCTCGTGCGCGCTGGCCACGGCTTCCTGCGCCTGCACCACTTCCACCGTATCCGTGACGCCCGCGCGGAACCGATCGCGCGCCTGCGTCAGCGTTTGCTCAGCCAGATCGACATTGCTCTGAGCGACGGCGACTTGCTCTTCGCCCGACTCGATGTTCAGCAGCGCCGTGCGCACATCCTGATCCACCTGCGCGCGCACATTTTCCAGACGCTGCCGGCTCTGTTCCAATCGTGCGTCGGCCTCCATCACATCGCCATGAACTTTGCCGCCTTGGAAGATCGGAATAGTCAGCGTGCCGCGCGCGTCGCCTACGCCGTGGGAGGCTCCGCTCGGCACTGTTCCCGCCAGCCCGTAATCCGCGCTCAGCGAAAACGTTGGCAGGTATCCCGCGTGAGCCGCCTTGCGCGAATATTCCGCCGATCGCACGTCCGCCAGCGCCGCTTGAAAATCCGAACGCGAATCGTAGGCGCGCTTCAGTGCGACCTCCACGGTCATGCCCTCGAACGGCTGGTACGGGGTTTTGTCCGCAAGCTCGAATTCCTGCCCCGGCGCAAGCCCGATTACGCGTGCCAGGGAAAGCTTGGTGATCGCAAAATCGTTTTTCGCCTGAATCAATTGCTGCTGTCGCGTCTTCAGCTCCACCTGCGCCCGCAGCGAATCGATCGCCGGTGACGTGCCCGCTTTCACCTGGTCCGCCGCTTGATCGTAGAGCGTTTGTGCGGTCTGTACCTGGGCATTCACGGTATCGATGCGTGCCGCGTCCGCTACTGCTTGCAGATACGAATAACCCACGGACAAAATCACCAAGTCGCGCGCGTCCTTATATGTCTCCTCTGCGGACTTCACGTTCTGCGTAGCGGCGTGAGTTTCGTTGATGGCTTTCCAGTCGAAAACCGATTGCGTCACATAGGCGCGCGAATCGAAATATGTAAACGGTCCTACGACCGCCGGAATTGAAAATGACGGAAACTTGAACGTGAATCCGAATTCCGCCAGATCGACTTTCGACACGTTGCCGTAGGACGATGTCGTCGCGTTCGGAAGCAGCGCGCTCAGTTGCTGCCAGCGCGATCCGCGCGCCGCGCGCACGTCCTGGCTTGAAAGTAGGACGCCAAGATTTTGTTTCACTCCGCGCGAGATCGCATCTTTCAACGAAAGCTGAATGATTCCCGGCTCGAGTTTCGAAGGCACGCTGCCCGAATACGATCCTTGCGAAATGCCCGGCGCGGGCATCACCACGGGCATTGAACCGGCTGGCCCCGGGCTGGTATCGGGCCTTTGCGCGCGTGCGGAATCCGTTGTCAGCACGAACAGTGCGGCAAAAATGAAATTTGCAACCGCCAATCGGCGAATCACGCTCTCTCCTCCCAGGGCTGTTGCACTTTGGATGACGACGCGACCGCGAAGGACGCAAGCTTTGCAGGCAAAAAGGCGCCCGGAGCTGCTCGATTCCGGCCGCCCATCTTCACTCCCGCGCGCCCCGGCGATTTCTCGCGCCCTTGCGTTTCCCATCAGCCAGCAAGTTCGGTAGGAACAGACCCCACGCCTGCTGCGCCGTGCCGCGCAGCGAAGAATCCGGATGCAACGCCCACGCCAGCGTCACGCCTAGCAACACGATCTGCACCAGCCTGGCCATCTCCGCCGGTGAAATATCACGCCGCAACTCGCCACGTTCCTGCGCAATCGCAAATATTTCAGCCAGAAGCCGCCGGCCGATCTGTAGCCGCTTGTGCAGCTCGGCCCGGACCGGGGCGCAGGAGGCATGTGCCGCGTAGATTGCGCGAAGCAGCGCGGCGTTCTCGGTTTTGTGACTAATGAGGTCGACAGCCAGCTCCTGAAGCACTGGCATTACCGGACCGCTTTTCGCTCGCTCTAGTGCCCGCTCGATCGCCGCCAACCTCTCGGCGCCGAAGGTCGCCAGCACATGCTCTTTAGTCTGAAAATAGTTAAAGAAGGTTCCTTTGCCGACGTCGGCAGCTTCGGTAATGTCCTCGACCGTTGTCTCCATGAATCCACGCTCGGCGAAAAGGCGCAATGCGGAGCTGAAAAGTCGCTCGCGGATTTCGGCGCGCCGCCGTTCGCGGCGGCCCGTGCGGGGAAGTGAAACCCGGTTGGCAGCGGTGGAGGAAGATGCCATAAAGGGAGGTCCTGGGTGACCCAAAACCAATTACGACTTTAAGTCAACTTTGGGTAAAGGTCAATATGTGGCGGCCTGTCGTGCCAGTCGCGCGGGATGCACGAAGATAATGCCGCGCCGGAAATTTCTTTCCGGTGCGGCGCTTTCGAACATCCTGCTGAAAACTTACTTCGAGAGGTTTTTCGGGCTGTGTTGGTTGAGCGTTGCGGTCAAAAGCTTCGCCGCCGGCGGCACGGGCACCGCGCCATGCAGCGCAATGTCCTTCGACGGCAGTTTCTTCCCGTAAATGCGTTCGTTGGCGTCCTCATCGGGGCGCAGCGTCGAGCCTTCCAGTGAAATTCCGGCAAACAGGCCGCGAGCGCGCGAATAGGTCAGCACTTCGGCCCGCATGGCCACGTCGGTGTCCGCCTCGGCGTCGCGTCCCACCGGGCCCGCCGCCGCTGAAGCGTCTGCGCCGAGCTTCACTTTGCTACTCAGAATCGAACTCGCGCCTTCCTTGTTCATGATCAGCAGCACGAAGTCGGTCGCCTGCGCGCCGATCTGGAATCCGAAGCTGCCGCCTTCCAGCGCCATCATCGTCGGAGCGCCCCACGGCCCTTCCATGTGTTCGCCGCTGCGGCAAGTCATCGCGCCGCGGCCGTAACTTCCGCCCACGATGAACGCCGCTTTCAGCACGGTGGGAATCACCACCACGCAGTCCGCTTTGTCGATCAGGTTTTGCGGGATGTCGTCCGGAATATTCAGGATTTCCTTCAACACTTGCCCGGCGTTGTGCAGCCGGTCTTCGTCTTTGTCCTTGTCGTCCGCCTTCGCAGGAGTGGAAAGGACCGCGAGAGCCACCAACATCGCCGAGAGCATGAGGGATATCAACTTCTTATTCATGATTGCTGTTCCTCCTGTAGAACGAATCGCGCGAACATGATACGTGTGTCCGGTCGCGCAACGCAATACGGGCAAACCCTGGGTCACGCTGGGCGCGCTTGCCATATACTTAGGTGCTACGCAGGCGATTTGAGTGACATGAATATGAAATCTAGAGCGGTCTCTGACCGCACTCCCGGAAATTCCCGCTCGATGGTCGTCGCGCTGGCGCTATGCGTTGCGGCCGTCGGCGTACTTGCCGCGCGTTCCGTGGCGCAAGGCGCAGCCTCCCGCAAAGCGGACGCGGAGCGTGCCGATGTAGCCCGCTTTCGCTCGCGCGTCAGCGCCGTGCTGGGTCAAACGAATACCGGAAAGCTGAACTGGGGCATCGAAGTCGCGGACCGCTCGACCGGTCAACGGGTCTACGAATTGAATGCCGATCACTTCTTCACGCCCGCATCGAATGCCAAGGTCGTCACTACGGCGCTTGCGCTTGCCGTTCTCGGGCGCGATTTTCGTTTTCGTACCACGCTTGAATCCGCATCCGCACCCGATGCCGAAGGCCGCATTGCGGGAGATCTGGTGCTTGTGGGCCGCGGCGATCCCGATCTGTCCAATCGCCGGTTCCCATTTACCGGGCACTCCGAACGCGCCGGCCCAGTTGAAAAAGTCCTGGCCGAGCTCGTCGATCAGGCGGTGGCAAAAGGCTTGCGCGAAATTGACGGCGACGTCGTCGCGGACGACAGCTTCTATCCTTACGATCCGTATCCCGGCGGATGGAGCAGCGGCGACTTGTTTTTCACGTTCGGCGCTCCGGTCAGCGCCATCTCGTACAACGACAACTCGATTTTCGTGACCATCGCACCCGGCGCTCGGATCGGCGACCCCGCGATGGTGACCAGCGAACCCCAAGCCGCCCTGGGCACCTTCGCCGCAGACATCACCACCGGACCGCCCGACACGCCGCCCGATTTCGCCGTCGTGCGTGTCCCCGGCGCGAATTTCATTCTGCTGCGCGGCGCCATCGGTGTGGGCCGCACGCCCACCCGCCTCGACATTGCCATGACGGCGCCCGCCGAAACCGCCGCGCTTTCGCTCAAGCAGCTTCTCGAAATGCGCGGCGTGCGCGTTTCTGGCATGGCCCGCGCACATCACGGCCAGCCGCCCTATTCCAACGCAGCCGGCGAACCTATACTTCCGGTGCCACTCCAGCCCAACGCTACCGCGGCGCCCCAGGCAAATCCCGCCGTCCTTGCCGAACACCTGTCCTTGCCGCTTCTCGAGACCCTTCGCTTTACAAACAAAATGAGCCACAACCTGCACGCCGAGCTTCTGCTGCGCGCTGTCGGCCACGAACGTCTCGGCGTCGGTTCAACCGCTGCGGGGCTCAAGTCAGAACGCGAATTCCTGCACGCCGCGGGAGTGCCCGACGGCGACATCATCCTCTCCGACGGCTCCGGCCTGGCGCGCGACGATCTTGTAACGCCACGCGGAATGGTCGATCTGCTCCAATACGCCGCGCGCCAGCCTTGGAGCAGCGATTTCCACTCGACGCTTCCCATTGCGGGCTCCGACGGAACGCTCGAGGGCCGCATGACGGGAACCGCAGCCTCCGGTCTGATCCAGGCCAAAACTGGCGAAATTGAGCACGTCCGCGCACTTTCCGGCTACGCCACCACTCTTCACGGTGAATCTCTCGTCTTTTCGATTTTCTACAACAATAATCCGCAGCACGGTCTTGGCACCGCCGCGCCCGTCGACGCCATTGCGAGCGCGATGGTCGAAACCCTCGGCATCTCCTCGTCCGGGAAAAAGAAATGATGCGCGGCTGCGAATTGCCCGAGATTGCCCGCTTTTAACCGAATCAGAATGAATTGGCGATCGAACGCCATCTCACTGATTTCTCCCGGTCGGTCAAGCTAGAATGAAATGCTGAATCATGGGACTGAAGTGGATTTTTGGCGGACGGGAATCTAGCTCCGAAGTTAGAAACGGCCTATAAAAAGAGCTTCAGCTCCTGAGGGCATTGTGTCGCATACCGCGGAACAACTTCTGGAATTCGACCGATTGAAAGAGATGGTCAGCGGTCGATCGACGTGTGCCCTGGGCCACCGCGCCATCGAAGCACTCGCGCCGCAACAAGACGTCGCTGCGCTTCAATCCGAATTCGAATTTGTCCGCGAGTCGATCGCCTATCTGCGCGCCGGCGCCGAGCTTGGCTTCGGTTCGCTTGCCGATCCCGAGGTGTGGCTCGGAAAGCTTTCCGTACCGGCATCGGTGCTCGCGCCCGAAGAGTTCCTCGACGTCGCCTCACTCGCGGAAGCTGCCACCGCCGCGAAACAAACACTGAAGTCCGAAGCAGCAAAATATCCGCGCTTGGCGGATCTCGCAGGCGCGCTTACCGATTTTCGCGCCCTGCTGACCGCCATCCGCCGCGCCCTGCTGCCCAGCGGAGAAATCAGCGACGAAGCGTCGCCCCAGCTCAAGCGCATCCGCACCGGGAAGATCCAGGCCCGCACGACGATCCGCCAGTCCCTGGAAAAAATCCTCCGCGCGCGCGGCGAACCCGCCGGCGAAGATTACGTCACCTTACGCAACGACAGGTTTGTCATCCCCGTCCGTGCTGGCGATCGACGCGATGTTCCTGGAGTGGTTCACGCCGCCAGCGCCACCGGGCAAACCGTGTTCGTCGAACCTCTCGAAGCGATTGATTTAAACAACCGCCTCGTCCAACTCAGTGAAGAGGAAACCATTGAAATCGCGCGCATCCTGGCCGATCTCAGCGATCGCGTACGCGCTGAAAGCGCTCCACTGCAAGCGGCCTCGGAAAAACTCGCACGGCTCGATTCAATCTTCGCCCGCGCCCGCTTTGCCCGCGAATACGACTGCGTGATTCCGGAGTTTTCGGCGGGCAATTCGCTACGACTTGACGCTGCGCGGAACCCCGTGCTCGAAGCCACGCTCCGCCCGCAGGGACGCAAAACAGTGCCCACAACGCTCGCGCTCGGCGGCGACGAAACCGTCCTCGTGATCAGCGGTCCCAACACCGGCGGCAAAACCGTTGCCTTGAAGACAGTCGGCCTCGCCGCGCTTTCCGCGCAGTCTGGAATCCCCGTCGCCGCCGATCGTGCCGAGCTGGCCGTCTTCGATCGCGTCCTGGCAGATATAGGCGACGAACAATCCATCGCCGCCGACCTCTCCACATTTTCCGCGCACATGCTGAATTTGAAATCCATGCTCGATTGCGCCACCGACCGCTCGCTGATCCTGGTCGACGAAATGGGCACGGGCACCGCCCCGGAGGAAGGCGCCGCGCTCGCCGTCGCCCTGCTCGAAGAATTTCGCACACGCCGCGCGCTCACGCTCGCAACCACTCACCACGACCGTCTGAAGGCTTGGGCTTCGACCACGCCCGGGATCGTCAACGCCGCCATGGAGTTCGATCAGGCGAATCTGCGGCCCACTTACCGCCTGCTCGTCGGCGTTCCGGGAACTTCCAGCGGCATCGAAATCGCCCGCCGCCTGGGCCTGCCCGCGCGCGTTGTCGATCATGCGAACGCCAGCCTCTCGCCCGAATCGCGCGAGGCCCGCGACCTGATTGCGTATCTGCACCGCAGCCGCGATGAAATGGAAGAAGTCACTCGCAACGGCCGCGAACAACTCGCGCAGCTCGAAGCCGCCCGGCGCGAATTGCAAACAGAATGGATCGATCGCCAGAAAAAACGAATCGCCGAGCTTGAAAAAAGCTTTGCCGCCACACAGAAGCGTCTCGAGTCCGAAGTCGAGCGGCTCGCCGCCGACATCAAGGACCGCACCCTGCGCGCCCAGCTCGAAAAACAGTCTGGCCGCCGCCTCAGCAAACTCGAATCCGACGCCCGCGCCGAAACCGACGCTGCCGTGATCGATACCCTCGCCGCCTCGCAGCAGGATCTAGGAGCTTCGGCGGCGCCTCCCGATACGGCCGTCGCCCCGGAAAAACTCACCGCCGGCCTGCTCGTGCATGTGAAGGGATTCAAGCAAGCCGTCATCTTTCGACGGCACGACGGCCGCACCGCCGAGGTCGAAGCTGGCCCGCTGCGCATGAAGGTGCCGCTCGCGGAAATTGTCGCCATCGCGGACGACCCCGCGCCCGCGATATCGGCGGCTCAATCGCCTGGGCAGCCGCAGCGTCCCCGTGGAGTCACCGTCCGCGCGCACCCCAGTGACGAACCTGCGGCCAGCGCCACCGGCGAAATCAACGTGATCGGCTGCACCGTCGAAGAAGCCACGCGCCGCGTCGACAAATTCCTCGACGAAGCGGCCATCGCCGGCAAGCCCAGCGTCCGGATCATCCACGGTCACGGCACCGGCGCCCTCCGCCGCGGCCTCGCCGAATTCCTCTCCACGCATCCGCTCGTCGAAAGCACGCATCACGAAGCCGAGGACCGCGGCGGCACGGCAATCACGATCGCAGAACTCGCCGGTTAGTAACGTGTGGAAGCTGCGGGAAGTGGGGCTTCAGACCCGGAGTGCGGGGGCGAGTCGCTTCAGGGGCTTGAACCCCTGAAGCCTCGCAGTCAGGAAAGTGAGGAAATTTCCCAAGCGCCTAAAACGAATCGAAGTTGTTGTTGTAATCGCCGTGCGCCCGCTGGGCGAGTTGCCGTTGCGAAATATTCACAATCCAGGACGCAATGTTCGCTTGCGTCGTCGGCATCGGCAGCCGCTTGAACATCGACTTCAGGCTGTAGAACTTGTCGTACATCGCCTGCACGTTTTTCTCGACCTCTTGTGGCGTGAAGTTCTTGGGTTTGATGTGGCAGAACTCGCCGGGGAATCGTCCGATGTCCTCCAATCGCAGGATACGGTCTTCCGCCTTCATCCTTTCGAAGAACATCGTCCCTTTTTCCGGGCACAAAATATTGAAGTACGCAACCGGCACTTTTTCCTTGTGAAGGAAATCCAGCGTCGATTCGAACACGCCCGGCTCTTCCGTATCCCATCCGAAAATAAAATTCAGCGAGTAGCTGATGCCGCGGTTGCGCAAATTCGCCAGCATCTCGCTGTACTTCTCTACCTTGTTGAATTTCTTGTTCATTCCTTTGAGCGTGTCTTTATTGATGCTCTCGATCCCCATGTTCACGTGCAGCAGGCCACTTCGCTCCGCCAGGTCCATGTACCCTTCGTCGTTGCACAAGAACGAAGTCCACAGCGCCGACCATCGCACCTTCAGCGGGATCAGCGCTTCCATCAGCTGCATCGCATGATTTCGTTTGCCACCGAAATCGCTGTCGCCGAAGAACACATACTTCGATCCCGTGGCCTTGATCTCCTCGACCACGTCCTCCACCGGCCGGTTCCGGAATCCGCCGCCCAGATACAACCGCTCGGAGCAGAATTCGCATTGCATCGGGCACCCGCGTGACGACATCAGCGAGAACGTCTTGAAACGCCCGTACTTGCTCAAATCCAGCTTGTGCCAGTGCGGAATCGGCAGCCCTGCGATACTCGTCATCTGCGGCGCCCGATAAATTTTGTCCAGCTTTCCCGTCTCTGCGTCCGCCAGTATTCGCGGCCACACCGGCTCGGCCTCGCCGATGGCAATCGCGTCGCAATGCTTCGCCGCTTCCTCCGGATGAAACCAGATATGCGGGCCGCCCATGATTACCGGTATGCCGCGCTTGCGGTATTCGGCCGAAATGTCGTACGCGCGCAACGAGTGCACGGTCCAGGTGGTGATTGCCACCAGGTCGGGATTCGTGTCGAAGCTGAAATCCTGCACCTGCTCGTCCACCAGCGTCACTTCCCAATCCTTAGGGGTGAGCGCGGCCAGATACGGCAGTGCCAGTGGCACAAGCGCCCGCGACTTCGATTTGAATACCGTGCGGTTCGTGCGGGAGGCGTAATGCGAAGGCTGAATGATCAAAAGCTTCTTGCCCATAAGCTCCTTCACCTACGGTTTAATTCCAAGGGTTCCTTAGAGCAGGCGTCTCCAATTGCATCGGCTCCGCCCGCCGTCCAGTAAAATATTTTAATACAGACTTATCGTCCTCGCGCAAGCCCTGTTATCGCTGTCGTAAGTTGGCGTGCTAGATCCCCCGGGCCCGTTCCCACCCTGATCCCCAGCCGCTCATCGTATCGCAGCAATTTCTCAAAACGCCCATTCATATTAATGATCGCCGGGATTAATAATTCCAGCCGAGGCGGTTCCGGTGCCAATTTCAAGCCAGACACGTCGGCAACCAGCACTCAACATCCTTGATGGCTTCGCGTGAGTCCGTTCGCTGCCAATACTGCCATCTGCTCAACCGTCGAAGGTCTTTGGCAGATTTGACTAGGTCGTTGCCGCTCTGTACATTCCATTCAATGGCTGAAGCTGGATCCTTCGCTGAGAAAGTGAAACAGCAGGCGGATATTGTCCGCGTGATCGGCGAATACGTGCGCCTGAAGAAGACCGGCCAGAACTTCAGCGGACTTTGCCCGTTTCACAACGAAAAGACTCCGTCTTTCTCCGTGCATCCGGTACGCCAGATTTATCACTGCTTCGGCTGCGGCGCCGGCGGCGACGTATTCAAATTCGTCATGGAAATGGACAAGAGCCCGTTTCCCGAAGCGGTGCGCACCGTCGCCGAAAAATGCGGCATCCCGGTTCCGCGCCCGCGCGAGCGTTCGCCGGAGGAACGCCAGGAAAATCAGCAGCGCGCGGCGCTGGTGGAGATTCACCGCATGGCGTCCGAATTTTTCCAGCGCCAGCTGCGCGACACGCAGGAAGGCAAGATCGCCGCGAGTTATCTCGAAGACCGCGGGCTCGACCGCGATTCCGTCACGCGCTTCGGCATCGGCTGGGCTCCTTCGTCCGGCGATGCGCTACTGCGCCAGTTAAAGCAGAAATATCCCGAAAAACTACTCGAAGTCTCGGGACTCGTCTCGCGTGGTGAAAGCGGCCGTTTTTACGATCGCTTTCGCGGCCGCATCATGTTCCCGATTTCAAACGAAGCCGGCAAAGTGATCGCCTTCGGCGGCCGCGCCATGGGCGACGCCATGCCGAAATACATGAACTCGCCCGAGACGCCCATCTATTCCAAAAGCAACGTCCTTTATCACCTCGATCGCGCGAAAGAGGAATTGCGCAAGAGCGATTTTGCGATTCTCGTCGAGGGCTACATGGACGCCATCGCCGTGGCCCGCGCGGGATTCACCAACGTGGTCGCGAGTTGCGGCACCAGCCTCGCGGAGCCGCAAATCAAACTGCTCAGCCGCTTCACACGCCGCGTGATCGTGAATTACGATCCGGACACGGCCGGTCAAGCAGCCTCCGAGCGCTCTCTAGCGCTGCTGCTCGAAAAAGAATTCGAGGTCAAGGTACTCGCGCTGCCGGGCGGCGCCGATCCCGACAAGTTCCTCAAGGAGCAGGGAACGGACGCCTATCGCAAACTGCTGAAGGAAACGCCGCAGTACATCGACTACCTGATCGGTCGTGCGCGAAAAATGGACCGCTCGACGGCCGCGGGGAAAGTGAACGCTCTGAATTTCCTGATGCCCTACGTGCAGCGCAATCCGAACCGCTTGCTGCGTTCGGAATGGGCTTCGCGCATCGCCTCGGAACTGCGCGTCGATGAGCCGGTGCTGCGCGCGGAGCTGAACCGCGCCGCCGCCGAGCGCCGCAGCGAAGTGAAACCCAAGGCCGATCTGCTCGTGCCGGTGGTGAAGCCCGCCGAGCGACAGTTGATCCACATGCTTGTGGAAGCCCAGGAGTTTCGCGAACGTATTGCACAGGAACTGATTGCCGACGCGGTTCACCGCGGACTCGAGTGTGAAAAAATTCTCGACGTGCTCATTTCCAAAGTGGGCGAAAAGCCCGATCCGACCGTTCTCGCGGAGGCATTTGAGGAAAAGGACAAGCGAATCTTCTTTGAAATCCTCTTCGAATCGACCTCCGAGCCGACTTGGGAAGAGGCCGAAAGCTGTCTCAGCGCCCTCCGCAACGGCCGCGACAAGCGCCAGCTCGCCGAGCTGCAGCAGCAAATCGAATCGAAGGCTTCTCCCTCCGAACTGAACCGCCTGCTCGCCGAGCGGCTCGAGCTTCAGAAAAAACTCGCGCAACAGTGACACGATAGTCGTTAAGATAGTTGCTCTCCCAATGAACCCCGAAATGCCGTCCAAGCTTCCGTCTATCGTGATCGTCGGCCGCCCCAACGTGGGCAAGTCCACGCTGTTTAACCGCCTCACCGGCACGCGTCGCTCGATCGTCACGAATGAGCCGGGCATCACGCGCGATCGCATCTATGGAACGGCCGAATGGGAAGGCCGCGCGTTCGAGCTGGTCGATACCGGCGGAATCGTGCCGGAAGATAAAGCCGTAATCCCCGCCGAAATTCTGCGGCAGGCGCGCCTGGCGATCGAGAACGCGACGGTCGTGGTACAGGTTGTCGACGGTCGCGAAGGCCCAGTGCCGCTCGACGCGGAGCTGGCGCAGCTGCTTCGGCGTGCGGGGAAACCGCCGGTGCTGGCGGTGAATAAAGTGGATTCGCCGAAGCAGGCGGAGCTTGCCGCGCAGTTCTACGAGCTGGGCGACGAAGTGTTTCCAGTTTCAGCCGAGCATGGTTTCGGCATCGACGCGATGCTCGACGCGCTGACGAAAGATTTCCCGCACGCCGAACACGCGGCCGCGCAACCGGACATCCACATCGCGATCATCGGCCGGCCGAACGTAGGAAAGTCGACGCTGCTGAATCAGCTCGTCGGCGCCGAGCGGTCGATCGTATCGGACGTGCCGGGCACCACGCGCGACATGGTCGACACGGTGGTCGAGCGCAACGGCAAGAACTACCGATTTCTCGACACGGCGGGAATCCGCCGCAAGGGAAAGACGAAACTAATCGCCGAAAAGCTGAGCGTGATCATGGCGCGGCAGCATCTAGAGCGCGCGGATATCGCGGTGATCGTAGTCGACGCGTCGATGGGCGTGACCTCGCACGACGCCACGATTGCGGGCTACGCGGAGCAGTCGGGCCGGTCCGTGGTGATCGCCATGAACAAATGGGATCTGGCGCTCGAAGCGGCGCGCGAGCAGGCCGAGCGCGAGAAAAAGCGCGGCGGCAAGGGCAAAGGAGGAAACGCCAACAAGCTGCTGCAGGATTACGAGCCGCTGGTTCGCGCGAAATTCAAATTCCTGGCGTTCGCGCCGATCGTATTTCTTTCCGCGAAGACCGGCGAGCACGTCGACCGACTTTACACGATGATCGACCGAGTGGCCGAAGCGCGGCAGCGCCGTATTTCAACCGGCGAGTTGAATCGCTGGCTCGCGAGCGTCGATCTGGAGCGCGGGACCACACCTGCGAGCCGCAAAGTGAAAATTTTCTACATCACTCAGGCCACGGCCGGTCCGCCCACGTTCGTCCTGTTCACCAACCAGACCAAGCCGCTGCATTTCAGCTTTCAACGGTTCCTGGAAAACCGGCTGCGCGAGAAATTCGATTTTCTGGGCACGCCGATCCGATTCACGCAGCGGCTGAAAAAGAGCTCATCGCGAGATGATGCGGGCCGCGAGCCGCGGCGCGTCACCGAGCATAAGCCGCGCCACAGCCATAAGAAGAAGTGGTATCCCGCCGAGAAACGCGACTGAGGTTGGTTTTGCCGGGCTTGCCTTCCCCTCCCAATAATTGTCGAGTAGGAGTGGCACCCAACCTTTGTTTTCATGCAGATATAACGATTTCTATTCGTTCTCATTGTCGATTAGAACGCGTGGAAACGGAACTAAACGCCCCGGGGTACTAAACCCTTTCGATCGTCCCTCCGGGACTGGCGCGTTTTTTCTCTCCGTTTCCCGACGCTCCGCCGCGTTACGTGCCGGGCTATTGCAATCGGCGCTCCGCGGGTTGTGTGAAGGCCGACAGGGAACGTCGCGCAGGTTGCAGGGCCCGGATGTGTCGCACCTACGGCGCTAGAGATTACAGAGCGGAGGTGTGCTCCGCATGTGTTGAGCGCAGGTCGCCTGAGCACAGACATGAGCGTCCATGCCGCTTGAACCTGAGACGCTATTTAGTTGTCAAAGAGCAGTCGACTCCCCGGCCAGCGGGGGCGGGCGGCAATTTCGTCGCCACCTCCATGCTGGCAAGCTGCGATGCGGTTTTCTACTGGGCGTTCGTTCAAGAAAGGAGCAGGTTCCGGCACCTGTACGTGGGAAACGCGGATGCCAGGGCGACGGCTGCGTCGGATGCCCTACGAAACCGACGGCGTGGTCCGGAAGGCGGCAGCTGCGGTAACTACACTGGGGTTGACAGGGCGCGAAAAGGGCCTAGGATTGGGTGCATACGACATGGCCAGTGCGGCCCAAGCAGCGCGTGAACTCCCGGAAAAGAGTCTCTTCCGCATAGGGGAAGTGAGCCGGTTGACGGCGACGAAAACGTTCGTCCTGCGCTATTGGGAATCCGAATTCCCCTCGCTTCAACCGGTGAAAAGCCCCAGCGGACATCGTTTGTATCGCCGCGACGACATCGAGACCGTGTTCGAGATCAAGCGCTTGCTCTACGAAGAAGGTTTCACGATTGCGGGGGCGCGCAAGCATCTGGCGGAGGGAAACGGGCGCGCGAACGGGAGCGCGCACGGCGCCGCCGATCCCGTGTTCGAGGGCTCCCACGTGATGGAAGCGCCGGCGAAGCCGATGCCGGCATCAAAGGCGCACCGCAAGTTTCTGCTCGATCTGCATGAGGAATTGCTCGCCGTCTTGACCCTTCTTGAACGCGAGTGATACGCTCGAAAGCGGTTTTTTTTCACCGGTCGGGACGTGGCGCAGCCTGGTAGCGCGCACGCTTGGGGTGCGTGAGGTCGCTGGTTCGAATCCAGTCGTCCCGACCATTTTCTATGCAGACAGTCTCCCGTTTCTGGAAAATCCTCGCCGCAGTGCTGCTCGTAGGGTGCTTGGCCACCGGAGCTTGGTTTGCCTACTGCCAGTCGCGCGTCCCTCGGGCTCAAACTGAGATGCTCAATCGGATGATGGACTTGGGAAGGAAGGGACGATACGAGAAGGCGGCGCAGGTTGCTCAGAATTGGATGAATGACAGCCGAAGAGATAAATCTCACGACGGTTTTCTGTACCAACAAATTGCAATGGTGTACATCAGAGAGGTCTATACGAATCGGTCCAAGAAGTCTTGGGCAGTGTCAGCTGCGGAAGCAAACCTTCAAAATGCACTCATATTTTTCAACAAGGGCGACTCTGACGAGCTTTCGCTGGATCTGTACACTATTGGCAGAGGCTACGAATCCTTGGGCGACCTGTCGGACGAAAATAAGTGCCGATACTACGAGGAAGCGCGGCAGATGTTTGTGCGCCAGTTGCCCTTGATCAAGGGTGATTCATACACCGCTTATGGAGCAACCACACCCTTAGAGCCTGTTCGAGCCGAAGTCCGGAAGCATCTCGATGAAGTCAACGATAAGCGTTCACAAGCCAGGTGTTAGCAGCGATGAAGATTCTGATTACCAATGATGACGGGATACACGCGCCGGGACTGCGGGCGCTGGTCGAGGGGTTGAAGGGCCTCGGGACGATCACGATTGTGGCGCCTTCGCGGGAGCGGAGCGCGTCGGCGCAATCTCTGACGCTGCGGCAGCCGATTTACTGCGACAAGATCGCGGAACGCGAGTATTCGATCGACGGCACGCCGGCGGACGCGATGATTCTGGCGTTCCACCATTTGCTGACGGAGAAGCCCGACATCACGATTTCCGGAATCAATCCGGGCGGGAACCTGGGCGAGAATATTTATTACTCCGGGACCGTGGGGGCGGCAATGGAGGCGGCGATCAATCGGACTCCGGCAGTGGCTGTTTCCGTGGCATACAAGGGCCGGGGGTTCGATTTCGCGCCTGCGGCGCATCTGACGCGCGCACTTGTGCCGCTGGTGCTCCGCGAAGGATTACCCGCGGGCGTGATGCTGAACATCAACGTGCCGCAGGACTGGACCGGCGAGGTTCGGATCACGCGGCAATCGTCGAAGATCACGCGGAATGTGCTGAAGCCGGGGACCGATCCGCGCGGGCGGCAGTATTATTGGCTGAGTGAGCAGCAGTTCAGCGAGGGGATTGAGCCGGATACGGATCATGCGGCGATCCGGGACGGGGCGGTTTCGATTACGCCGCTGATGATCGATCATACGCATGCGGTGTCGGTGAAGCATTTGGAGCATTGGGCGAAATTGTTGGCCGAGGCGGCGAAAAAATAAGAATTGGCCACGGAGACACAGAGGCGCAGAGAAAGACGAACCGGGGAACAGCAACGGCACGAACGGTGCCTTCGCCTTGAGCGGTGCCAAAATATTCAGCCGGGGAGAGATTCTTCGACGGATCTCCCAGGCTCGACTGACCGTCGACCTGGGAGCCCTGTTTTGGTGACCCGACGACCCGCAGGAGCGGGTCGAAATGCGAAAGCGTCGGGTCACTTCGCCCAGAATGACGACGTACCGCAACGGCAAGAACTAAATCATGGCCATGGCTAAGAAGGCTGCTGAAGAGCGGGCCGAGGAAATCACCGTCGAGGGGATTTTTGGGCCTGGCGGTTTGCTGGAGAAGCGGCATGGGGGTATGAGTTTCGGGCATCGCAGCTGGCGATGGCGAAGATTGCAGACGAGGCCTTTGCGAAGCATCAGCATGTGGTGATCGAGGCAGGCACCGGCACCGGCAAGACGCTGGCGTACCTGATTCCAGCGATTCGCAGCGGGCGGCGGGTGGTGGTTTCGACCGCGACGAAATCGCTGCAAGAGCAGCTCTTCCAGAAGGACGTTCCCTTCCTGCAAAAGCATTTCGCTCCCAATCTGAAAGCCGCGCTGATGAAGGGCCGCGCGAATTTTCTGTGCCGGCAGAAAGTGAATCAGATGGAAGGCCAGCCGGTGCTGAAGGGCATCGACGAAATCGACTGGTTTTCGCAGATCAGCGATTGGGCGAAGCTGACGGAAACGGGCGACCGGAGCGAGTTGACGTTTCTTCCGGACGATGCCGAGCTTTGGAATCGCATCGACGCGCGCAGCGATCTCTGCAGCGGGCAGAAATGCCCGGAATTCCAGCGATGCTTCATCACCACGATGCACCAGCGTGCCGAGGAAGCGGACCTGATCATCGTGAATCACGCACTTTTTTTCGCGGACCTAGCGATGCGGCAGGACGATTTCGGATCGATTCTGCCGGAGTATGCCGCGGTGGTATTCGACGAGGCGCATGAAATCGAGGACGTGGCCAGCGATTATTTCGGACGGCAGATTTCGAGCTACCGTTTCGAGGAGCTAGGGCGCGACGCGGAGAGCACTTCTGCGCGTGCTGCAGATCGACGCGGCGCCGCTGCGGAAACAACTGACGCGGATGCGCGAGCGGGCGCGGAGCTTTTTCGAGAAGTTTCCGGAGCGCGAAGGGCGCTATCCGTTTGGCCCGGCGGAACGGCACGCGTTTCTGGACCAGAATCGCGAGGCGTACGACGATCTGGCGTCGGCGGTGAAGCGAGTGGAGGCGGAGCTTTCGGCGCTGACTCCGAAGCCGGAAGAAGTGATCGACGCTGGCGCGGCGGGCGGCGGAAATGCGGCGCGAGCTGGCGTTCCTGCTCGAAAGCGAAGAGAAAAGCTACGTCTATTGGTACGAGCGGCGCGGGCGCGGCGTTTTTCTGGCGGCGACGCCGATCGACGTGAGCGAAATCCTGCGCGAAAAGCTGTTCGATCAATTCGATACGGTGGTTCTGACGTCGGCGACGCTGGCGGTCGGCGGCACGATTCGACTATATGAAGCAGCGGCTGGGCGTGCTGCCGGCGAACGAGAGCGTGCTGCCGCAGGAATTCGATTATCCGACGCAGGCGCTGCTTTATATTCCGCGCGATCGTGCCGGACGTGCGCGCACCGACATTTTGCGGCGGGCGCGGCGGACGAAATCGCGCGGCTGCTGGAGATTTCGCAGGGGCGGGCGTTCTGTCTTTTCACAAGCTACGCGCAGATGAGGGATATTTACGAGCGCGTTTCCGGGCGAGTGAAATTTCCGTTTCTGCTGCAGGGGACCGCGCCGCGTTCGATCCTGCTCGACCGATTCCGCATCCACGCCGAATGCGGTGCTTTTCGCGACGGCGAGTTTCTGGCAGGGCGTGGACGTGCCGGGCGCGCAGCTTTCGTGCGTGATCATCGACAAGCTGCCGTTTGCGGTGCCGAGCGATCCGATCGTGGCGGCGCGGGTGCGCGCGCTGCAGGAAGATGGGCGCAACGCGTTCGCCGAATATCAGGTGCCGGAAGCGGTGCTGGCGCTGAAGCAGGGCTTCGGGCGGCTGATCCGGTCGAAGACGGACCGCGGCATCCTGGCGATCCTCGATAACCGCATCCGGCGCATGCAGTATGGTAAAATTTTTCTCGAGTCCCTGCCCGAATACACAACCACGCAGGACCTCGCGGAAGTCGCGCGCTTCATGGAAATGCTCCGCACGGAGTAGCGCGCTTCGGCGAGTTCGACCTGGAGTTCGAGGAGCGCAAAGGAAAACCCATGTACGAAGTCAGCGTTGACGAAGACATTTGCCGCCGCGCACAACCTGCGCAATTACAAAGGGAAATGCGAGGACCTGCACGGGCACAATTACAAAGTGCGCGTCATGCTGGCGGGCAAGGAACTGGATTCCGATCGGGCTGCTCTACGATTTCGTGCACCTGAAGCAGGTGATTCAGGACGTGATTCGCGTCGCTCGATCATAAATATTTGAACGAGCTTTCGCCCTTCGACATGTTGAATCCTTCGGCGGAAAATATCGCGCGGCATATTTACGACGAGACGGCGAAGCAGTTGCGCGAAGCACGCCGAATGGAGCGGGGATTGCGAGCATCACGGTGTGGGAGACGGAAACGACGCGCGGCGACGTATCGGCCGTAGTCGCGGCGAGGTCGCCGGGCTGCGGATGTGTGAGTGCCGGGTTTCAATCGCACGCGGGACTGACGCTATGGTGATCACCGAAATTTTCAAGTCCATTCAGGGAGAGGGCACGCGGGCGGGATTGCCCTGCGTTTTCGTGCGGCTGACCGGATGCAATCTGCGCTGCACATGGTGCGACACGGCGTATGCCTTTCACGGCGGGACGAAGTGCAGCCGTCGACGAAGTGCTCGACGAAAGTGCGCGCGCTCGCGGGCGACGGCGCGGGACGCGTTCCGCTCGTGGAAATCACGGGTGGCGAACCGCTGCTGCAGCCGGAGACTCCGGCGCTCGCCGAGAAGCTGCTCGGCGCGGGTTACACGGTGATGATCGAGACCAGCGGGGAGCGGTTTGTGGGCGTGCTTGCCGCGCGACGGTGATCAAGATTGTGGACGTGAAATGCCCAGATTCGGGCGAAGCGGACACGTTCGACATGGCGAATCTGGATGCCGTCGGCGGGGACGATGAAATCAAGTTTGTGATTGCGAGCCGCCGGGATTATGATTTCGCGCGCGATTTCACGGCGCGGCACGGCTTGGCGATCGCGTGTGCGACAGGTGTTGTTTTCTCCGGTGTTTCCCGATCCAGCGGGGAACTGGCCGGGACTGAGCGCGCGCGAATTGACGGAATGGATTCTGGCCGACGGATTGCCGGTGCGGCTGGGATTGCAGCTTGCATAAGTTCATTTGGGATCCGGCGACGAAGGGCGTGTGAATGTCATGGCGCATGACGCGAAAAACCCAAAGCGGTGGTGCTGCTGAGCGGCGGCATGGACTCGTGCGTTACGGCCGCGATTGCGAACCAGACGCACCGCCTGGCGCTGCTGCATGCGAGCTATGGCCAACGGACCGAGCAGCGCGAACGACGCGCGTTCGACGAAATTGCGGATTTTTACGGCGTAAGCGAGCGGCTGGTGGTTCGGTTCGACGCGTTCGCGCAGATCGGCGGGCTCGGCGCTGACGGATGAGCGAATCGCTGTGCCGGAAAAAGGAGAGGCGCTTGCAGCCGATGCGGGGATCCCGGTCACCTACGTGCCGTTTCCGCAACGCGCATTTTCTTTCGGCGGCGGTGAGCTGGGCGGAGGTGATCGGGGCGACGGCTATCGTCATTGGCGCGGTGGCGGAGGACAGCTCGGGCTATCCGGATTGCCGGCCGGAGTATTATCGGGCGTTTGAGGCGGTGATCCGCGAAGGGACGCGGCCGGAAACACAGATCGAAATCGTGACGCCGGTGATCGCATCTGAAAAAGAGCGAAATTATGCGGCGCGGGGCTGAGCTGGGGCGCCGCTGGATCGCACTTGGTCCTGCTATCAATTTGATGACGAAGCGTGCGGCACGTGCGATAGTTGCCGGCTGCGTTTGAGGGCTTTCGCCGAGGCGGGATTGCGCGACCCTATCGCCTATCGGGCACAAATTGCGCGATAATAGCGGCGGCGGGATGCCGGATTTTACTTGGGGGTACCACATGAAGCGACTCACACGAGCGATGGTAACGCTTGCCATGATTCTTACGTGCGCGACGATCGCGTCGGCGCAAAGCGCGCGCGTCGCGGGGCAAGTTCTGGATAAAGATGGGAAACCTTGGGTGGGAGTCACCGTCACCATCAAGGGCGACAATGGCCGGAGTTTTACGCTCAAGACCGATAAGGACGGAAAGTACACTCAGATCGGTTTGACCCCGGGACTATGGACATTCGTGATGACCGAACCGACGGCCCAGTTGAACTATTCCGAGCAGCACCAGGTGTCAGCCGGCGAAGACAATAATTTCACGACGAATTTCAAGGCGCTCATGGAATCGCAGAAGGCCGGTCCGAGCGCGGAACAGCAGAAGGCGCAGGAAGAGCAAAAAAACAAGTTCGCGGCGATGCAGCAGCATTTCACCGCCGGGCGCGCGGCGCTGGATGATTACGACGCGCTGCACAAACAATTGGCGACCACACCGGCCGATCAGAGAGCGGCATTGCAAGAAAAGATGGATACGGATGCGAAGACGGCGGTGACGGAATTGTCCCAGGCCGAGCAGGGCGTGCAGCCGAAGGACGTGAAAAACCACGCCGTGGTTTGGTCAAACTTGGCGCAAGCCTACGAGAAGGGGAATCAGCCGCAGGAAGCGGTCGACGCTTACCAGAAGGCGCTCGATCTACAGCCTTCGGCCGGAATCTATCAGAACCAGAGCACGGCGCTTGCCGCGCTGGCAGTGGCGCAGACCGATCCCAAAGCGCAGGCGGACAAGCTGGCGCAAGCTGGCGCGGATTGCGATAGCGCCGCGAAACTCGATCCGACCAACACGGTAGCGGCCACGGCCTGCTGGAAGAATATGGGCATCATTTTGAACAACAAGGGCGATTTCAAGGATGCTGTTCCGCCGTTGCAGAAGGCGACGCAATTGGCGCCGAAAGACGTCCAAGCCTGGTTCCTGCTCGGCAGCGCCTACACGGGTATGATCACGCCGAACCAGCAGGGCGACAAAATGACCTATGAAATCCCTGCGGGAACGACCGATGCGTATCAAAAGGTGATTGACCTCGACCCTAATGGGCCCTATGCCAAGCAGGCCAAGGACAATCTGGATGCCCTGGCCGCGATGGCCGGCGGCGACTCAACCGCCGTGGGCCTAAGGCCTAAGAAGAAGAAGTCATAGCAATAAGAGATTCTTGGAGCGGCGAGCTGCCATGCAGTTCGCCGCTTCACAGGTTTTTTTCGAACAACGCGAAAATTTTTCGGAATTTGCTCCGGCCGTCCCGTCCCCTCGACCCGAGCGTATGAGAGTGCTATCCTTTCGCACGTAGACCTCAAGGATTTGGGTGCAGGAAGTGGATTCCAACCTGTCAAACGCACAGCGCCGCCGCAGCGAACGCGTCTCGAAGTCCGTTCCCATGATCGTCCGGGGAATTGATCTGCTTGGGCAGCCGTTCGAGGAGCGGACATCCACCCTGGCGCTGAATCTTCAAGGTTGCCGGTATGCTTCGAAGCATCATTTGCCGAAAAATACGTGGGTGACGCTGGAGATGCCGCAAACGGGGCGGCGACGCAACGTGCGGGCGCGCGTGGCGTGGATCCAGCGGCCTCATTCGGTCCGCGAATTTTTCCAAATCGCCGTGGAGCTCGAAAGCTCCGGAAACATCTGGGGCATCGACGAGGCGCCGGTCGATTGGCAGCTGCAAGCGGCTTCGCTTCGTGAGCAGGAAGAAGCCGCACCAGAAGATTCTGCGCGTTCCGTGGGAGAATCCGGCGAGAACGCGACTTCAATTACGAACGAGACGTCCACGGAAAGAGCCAGGCCCGATATGACGAACCCATTTTTTGAATCCGCAGCGGTTTCTCCGTTTTCTCCCGGGGCTTTGAGCGAAAGCGAACCGGCGAGCGCCATGGAAAGCCCGCTTCTGCGCGAGTGGAAGGCGGAAATCGAGCGCCAGGCGGCGCGAGCGGCGGAGACCGCCTCGACGGCTGCGGCAGAGGCTGCGTCCGCGCGCGCCACGGAGCAGATCCGGCAGACGATGGAAGAGCTTCAGCAGGTCCAGCGAGAGGCCAGCGGGAGCTTTTCATCCGAATTGGCCGCGAAGCAGGAAGAGATTCTCACAGGACTGAAAGTTCAATTCGAGCAGGGATTTGAAAAGGCGCGCGAGCTGGTTCAGGATTTGGATCGCAAGGCGCAGACGCTGCGAGCGGAAAGCGAAGCGGCGCTGGAATCGACGAGCCGCCTTGCCCAGGCGCGGCTGCAGATGGACGCCGCCGAAGCGGCACGATTACAGCAGCATTCGGCGAACGCTTCAACGGAAGCTTCGGTCTCGATGGAAGCTTCCGTATCGGAATGGCAGCATCGGTTGGCGACGGAAATGAAGTTGGCGCAGGCTCAGTGGAACGAGCTGCTGCAAACGTCGCTCGACGGCAGCATCGAGCGTCTGGTCGAGCAGTTATCAGGACGCGCGCAGGAAGTGCTGGGGGCGGCCGAGCAGAGAATGACTGAGCGGTTTTCCGAGCTGCGGCAGCCGCTGAGCCAAATGTATACGGAGGCGCGAGACACACTTTCGAACGTGCGCACGGCGCTGGAACAAGAAGTCGGTCGCGCGCGATCGTCGCTGTCCGAAATCGAGCATGCGGCCGGCCGTATGAAGGAATATTCGGCACAGCTCGAGGCCGCAAGCCACGACACCCTGAACGAACTCCATCGCCGGTTGGAAAATATTCTCGAGGCGCAGACCGACGAAATGCATCGCCGGGCCGAGCATGCGGTGCAGGGAGTGCCGCAACGGCTCGGACCGACGCTGGATCATCTGGGAAGCCAAT
The DNA here is from genome assembly GCA_963800535.1 of uncultured Acidobacteriota bacterium. Classification (GTDB taxonomy): domain Bacteria; phylum Acidobacteriota; class Terriglobia; order Acidiferrales; family UBA7541; genus Palsa-295. Next base: position 9,139 of record CAWDBK010000009.1, on the reverse strand, counting down.
TGGTTGAGCGCACCATGGCAGAGGTGGAAGCGAAGCTCGCACCCCGCATCGAGCGCGTGCCGGAATTGCTGCGCGAGCTGGCAAACCGCGAGGTGGAGCTCGATAACAGTCTGCGGCTACATCGGGAGAGGCTGCGCCAGGTGGCGGAGAACAGCCAGCGCGAGGTGGGTGGACAGATCGAAGCCACTATCGCCAGTTTGCGGAATGATTTCGAAGGCGCGCGCAGGGAAGCATTGACGAAGTGGAATGAGGAGATTGACGCCAGTGGAGTCCGCTCTTCCCACGCGGCCGCGGAATCGATCGGTAAATCGTCGGAATGGTTTCAGAACGAAGCGCGAGCCCGCCTGCAGGTATCGGTGGAGCAAGCCCTAGTGGCAGTGGGGAACGGATTCGAAGAGAAGACTTCCGAGGCCGGCCGGCAATTCGAAGCCCGACTCGAGGAACAATCGAATAGCAGGCTCGCGGGAATTCAGCAGCAGCTCGACGGAATGGCCGATGGTATTTCCAGCCGTACCCGTTCGCAGCTAGACGCTGCGGCAGAATCGGCCGCGGCTTCGTTCGGACAGATATTGCGCAGCATTTCGGACGAGGAGCTGGGCCAGTTCACAAGCCGCAGCCACGAGGCCCTGGAGGCACGGAAGCAGGAGTTGCGGGGATTTTCGGATGAACTCGTGCGGGATCTGGACGGAAGCGCAAAGGGTCTAGTCGATCGTTTGCGAGGGCAGATGGCCGAAGAACGCGACGCGAATCTGGTGGAAGGTCGAGCCGCGCTGGCCGCCGAATTCGCGACGGCGCTGGAGAGCTACCGGTTGGAACGTGACGCGCACGATAAGACCTGGGCCGAGAATTTGGATCGCATGGGAAGCGATGCCGCGGGCAAATATCAGGATCGCCTGGATGCCGCGGGGGATTCGTGGATTGTTTCTTCCGTCCGCCGGCTCAACGAACATGGACAGAACGTAATCGAATCGCTGATGCGGTCGGCCGATCAGGCGCTGCGCGATTCGTGCGCGAAGCTTTTCGATGGGCTTTCAGAAATGATTCGGGATCGCGCGATGGGAAGCATGAATGCAGGAAACGTACCTGGGTTTGCGCCACCTCCCAATCGTGAACCGGGCGATGCTACGGCGTCGCATGGCGCGAGCGCGTAACGGTCTTCTTGCCGTCTTAATTCCTCGGACTCAGCTATCCCGCTGCGGCTTGTATTTCCCCCACGGCTTCGCAGACAGCCTTCGCAACGAAGGCCACCTGCTCATCCGTCAATTTTGGATGCACGGGCAGACTCAAGACCCGATCGCAGGCCCGTTCGGCGCGAGGGAAAGTGCCCTGTGGACAGCCCAAGGATGAATATGCCGGCTGTAGGTGGACGGGCCGGGGGTAGTGAATCACTGTTTCGATGTCGCGAGCGGCGAGCTGCGCAATCACCGAGCTGCGGTTGTCGACGTAAATCACGAACTGGTGATACACGCACTCGTCGCGCGGGTCGTCGACCGGCAATTCCAAGCGCGCGGCGGCCAGCGCGCGGCGATATTCACGGGCGATTTCCTGGCGGCGTTTCGTCCAGGCATAGAGGTGCCGTAACTTGATTCGCAGCACGGCGCCCTGAAAACCCTGCATGCGGTAGTTGTAGCCGACGAATTCGTGCTCGTAGCGTGCGGTCTGGCCGTGGTTGCGGGCCGCGCGCACAAATCGGGCAATCTGATCGTCGTCGGTTGTGAGCGCGCCACCTTCGCCATATGCTCCGAGATTTTTCGTGGGATAGAAGCTGAAAGCTGCGGCGTGGCCGAGGCTTCCGACACGGCGGCCGCGGTATCGCGCGCCGTGAGCCTGCGCGGCGTCCTCCAGAATGCGTATGTTGTGCTTGTCGCCGACCTGGCGGATCGCCTCCATATCAGCGGCGCGGCCGTAGAGATGAACGGGCATGATCGCGCGCGTTCGCACCGTGATGGCGCGCTCGATGAGTTGGGGATCCAGATTGCCGGTGGCGGGATCGATATCGACGAAGACAGGGACAGCGCCGCAGTAGGAAATCGCTTCGGCGGTGGCGAGAAACGTGTTGGGGGTGGTGATGACTTCGTCGTCAGTCTGCACGCCGAGGGCAAGCAACCCGAGATGCAAGGCGGCCGTGCCAGTGCTGAGCGCCACGCAATGTTTGGTGCCGCAAAAATCGGCAAACTCGCGCTCGAAGGCTTCGACTTCCGGTCCCAAAACGAATGACGAGCTCTGGCAGACACGTTCGAGCGCCGGCAGGATTTCATCCCGCAATTCGGCGAACTCTGCTTTGAGGTCGAGAAGAGGAACTTTCATTGTTGATGGCCAGGGTGCGCTGGAAGAGTCTAGTGTACACGATGAGAAGCAGTCCGAAGAGGTCCGGTCTTCGACCTCCCAACGGGTCCGAACACCGATTGGAGCGCCACACCGTGTCACCCCGAAGGAAAACACCGCTCGCCACGCCTGTTATCAGCAGATTTGCGAGTGCTTCGCATGGAACGCAGGGGCGAAATCACGGGCAATTATTCGCGGGACGTTGCTATTATTTGTTCCGCTTGGCCTCGTAGAAAGTTCCCCTAGACGGGATGTATCTGCGGCTCGGTTACATTCCAGTTCGCGAATGCTCGGGAGTTCCGTGCACGATGGCAAAAGAGAGTTCAAAAGCGGACCGTCGCCACCAGCGAGTCGCAACGCCACAAGGCGTGTGGGTTGCCTGGCAAAATGAAAAGCAGCAGAGTGTTTCGCGCGTGCGAGACCTGAATGTGGGCGGGATGTTCATTGCCACGCCCACGCCGCTGTCTCTGGGCGCGGTGGTGCCAGTTTTGCTGTCGGTTCCGGAGGGCGAAATCCGCGGCCGAGCGACGGTTCGCAATGTCGTCCTTGGCGAGGGAATGGGCGTACAACTCACGGAAATCACCGCCGAGAATCAGGCCCGCCTGGACAAGCTTGTCGCGCGGCTGCTGATGGCTGAAGCGAGGGCTTCGGCCTGAGCCGCATCCCCCTGATCCAAATAAAGTTGCCCTCGGACGTTTCCAACAGCTAAAATCCGCCGATTAGACGGTTCCAAAGGAGTGTCCTATGGGCGACGATTTTGTTCCGGGGCAGCGCATTGGCGACTACGAGGTTTTGGGTGTGCTCGGCGCCGGTGGCATGGGCAAGGTCTACAAGGTCCGCAACGTAATTTCGGATCGCGTGGAAGCGATGAAAGTGCTGCTTGCCAACCTTACCACCCAGAAAGAACTCGCCGATCGATTCCTGCGCGAAATCAAGCTGCTGGCCAGTTTGAATCATCCGAATATCGCCGCACTGAACACGGCGATGACGCTCAACAATCAATTGATCATGATGATGGAGTATGTCGACGGCACGACGCTGGCGACGCGCCTGCAGCAGGGCCCGATACCTCCGACCGAAGCCGTAAGTTATTCGACTCAACTGCTGAGCGCGCTCAGCTACGCGCACAAGCTGAATGTGATTCACCGCGACGTGAAGCCCGCGAACATGATGTTGACCCACGACGGCGTGGTGAAGCTGATGGATTTCGGTATCGCGCGCCCGAACAACGAGCAGGGCATGACGGTTACCGGCACGACACTCGGATCGTTGAATTATATGTCGCCGGAGCAGGTGCGCGGCGAAGCGGTCGATGCGCGGTCGGACCTGTATTCGATGGGCGTTTCGATCTACGAGATGGTGACCGGGCAACTGCCTTTCCGAGGCCACAGCAACTATTCAATCATGTCGGCGCATTTGCAGGAGACGCCGCAGCCGCCGGTGGTGTTGCGACCCGATCTGCCGAAGGGATTGAGCGATATCATTGTCATGTCGATGGCGAAAGATCCAAAAGACAGATTCCAGTCCGCGGATGCGTTCGCGAACGCGCTGAAGAGCGTCGTGGGCGGCGGAACGCTGGCGGCTGGGGCGGGAATCGTGAGCCCGGTGCCAGGAACTGTGCGCGTGCCCAGTTCGGCGGCGATTCCTGCGCCCGCGGTGGTGCCAACAGTGCCGATGGCCGTGGCTGCCGTGGCGCCGGCGGCGCGTAGCAGCAATCGCGGCGTGTATATGGCACTAGGCGGGTTTCTCGTGCTGGTGCTCCTGTTTGCCGGCGGATTTTATCTGCCGCGCATCATCAAGACCCATGCGAGTCCCGGTGCCGCTTCGCAACCGACCGGGCAGCCGGCAGCGGATGCGCCCGTGGATATTTCGGCGCCACCGGCAGACGCGGTGACAGTGACGGCTCCCGCGCAAGATGCGACGCCAGCTGCACCTGCGCAGGAAGATCCGAACGTGGTGAGGGCGCGGCAGGAAGCAGCGCAGAAAGCGGCGGAGCAAGCGCGAGCGGAAGCTGCGGAGCGCGCGCGCAAGGCAGCATTGATGAAGGAAGCTGAGACGCAGGACGATCAGCTTGAGGCGCGATCGGCAGCGATCGGCGCGGGGCTGAACAACCTGCGGCGGCAGCAGCAAGCGGCCGGCTACGGTCTGCGCGGCGACATTGAGCAGACCGAGCAGATGATGCAGATCAATCTGTCCCGAGCGCAGTCGGCCCTTCACAACGGGAATCCCGACCAGGCCAAGGAGTATCTGGATAAGGCCGAAACGAACGCGATGGCGCTCGAGAGGTTCTTGGGGCGCTAGGAGGTTCGAGCGCTGACCTTGTGCCGTAGCCGACTAGAACGGCGGCGGCTCTGGCGCCGCTGAGCCTTCGGGCTGCAGCAGGAAAATCGCGTAGCGGTAGACCGCCAGTCGCGTTGGTTCGCTAATCGCATGCGGACCGATCACTTCGCTAAACGCACCGTGAATTTCGTGCATCTGCTCATCCGGCAGAGCTTCCAGAATCTTTCCGAATCGGTTCTTCGCTTGCGTCACAGGGTCGGCATCGCTGCGCGCGCGTTCTTCGGCGGTCGCTTCGTGCGGTGCGGAATTTGTATCGCCGGATGGCGCGGCGGATGATGTTTTGGGGGCGGCTACGACGCCGGTGGATGTAGATTTCGCCACCGGAGCAGGCGCCGCAGACTTCGGCGCGGTCGCCGCGGGTCTAGCCGGTCTGATCGTCCTCTCCTCGTACTCCTTGTAAAACTCGTAGCGGAACTGTTTTTCGTAAAGGTCCGCGTACGATTTTCGCTGGCGGTCGTTGGCCGGTGTGGCGTTAGCCAGCGCTTTCGCTTCGAACTGCTTCAGGTCGGCTTCGAATGCCGCGAATCCGTCGCGCGCCGCTTTCTTTGGACCTTTGCCGGTTCTTGCGAGTGAAGCCGCGAGGCCGTCGGTGCGGGCGTCATAGCATTTGCCGTATGCCGCGTTAGCGTTCAGCAAGTCGTTTGGCATATTGGCAGCGATCAAGCCGGTTTTCTTGCCGTAATACTCGATCCAATCCATGGACGGCATCTTCAAAATCTGCGCGCAGGTAAGGCCGAGCCGGTCTTTGTCCGGCACTGGCGCGTGAGTGACGGAAGCCTGTGCTTGGGTAACTCCGCCGGTGGCCAGAATGAAGACAAGAAGAGGGATCGCGCGTTGCATCGAATTGATCGTACCGGAGCGCGCGGTGCGGCTGCAACCCGGCAATGATTAACTCGCGCAGGTTCGATTGGCGGCTAACGGACCTTCAGCAGCACGCGTTCGGTCAGGTGATCGATAGCGCGCGCCAGATGCTTGCGGCGAGTTTCCGGGTTTTTCGCCGCACTAAACCACAGCAGGAATTGCCGTCGATGACCGGGCGGCATTTCTTCAAATCCCTGACGGGCCTTCGGATGCTTGGCAAGCGCCGCGCGCAGATCGGCGGGGACGGCAACCGCGCGAGACCCGAGATCGATGCGCAGCTCGATCGTCACCGGATCTCCCCAGTCAACCTTCGCGGCTTTGCGCTGCGCTGTGTTGATCTGCATGCGATATTTTCCACCGCCCGCCGGCACGATTGTCGTCCGCGTGCTTTTGCCGGCCACCGTCGCTATGACGGGAATGTATTTAGACTTCTTGCCGTAGACGCGCCCGCTTGGTGCCCTACCCGCTTTCATTTGCTTTCGCAGCGCCCCCGCTATTTCATCCGGCACGTTGACATGGCGCATCATCCAGATTTTGTAGATCGTGGCCATGAAACGCAGCGGCTTCGCGCCTTTGGCTGAGCGCAAGGGCAAGGGTCACACCTGTTCCGACGAGGAATATCCTGCATCCACCAAATCGATTTCATATTCGAGCTTGCGCATCAGATCGTCGCTGATCTTTTGATGGTTTCGCAGATTTAAAATTGCGGCGCGCTGCAGCGAACGAACCTGTCGCGAAACCTGGCGCCAGCGGCGATAGTCGATCGGTCGGTAGCCCGCGTCCGCTTCTTCGTTTTGGTCGAGCGAATTGAGCCGTCGACGTTGAGCCCGGATCATGTCCTCAAAGACACCCATATCGGTAGGCGCGCAATCTTCTTTCGCATGCTCCAAATATGCGACCGCGGCTTCGATCATGGCGCGGCGTGCGCCGGCTTCTTCGGGGTCTTTGCCCTCAAGTCCCGCGAGGCCGAGAGCGCGGATCAGGGGTGGGAGCGTTAGCCCTTGTAGAACGAGAGTAACGAAAATCACGCAGAACGTGAGGAAGATCATCACGTTGCGCTGGGGGAACTCGCTTCCGTCAGCTAGCATCTCGGGCAGTGAGATCGCGGCCGCGAGCGCCACGACGCCGCGCATCCCAGTCCAGCCAACCACGAAAATTGCGCGAGCAGAAGGATCAGGCTCATTTTGATGGAGCAAGTGGCGGCGGATGAGGTACGAAATGTGCGCGCCGGGGTAGACCCAGACAATTCGCAGCAGGATCACGACGATGCTGAAAGCGGCGCCCAGCAAGAGTAACTGGCGCATGCTGTACTCGCGAATGCCGGCAAGTATGTAGGGAAGTTGGAAACCGATGAGGATGAAGACGAATCCGTTGAGAACGAACGTCAGAGTGTCCCATACGGCGCGGCCTGTTAGTCGCGCGCCCCGGGAAAAGTACAGCGAGCTTTTGTGCCCGAGATAGAGGCCGCACGCGACTGTGGACAACACGCCGGATGCATGCGCGGTTTCGGCTGCGAGGTATGCCACGTAGGGAGCGACCAGGCTAATTGTGATTTCGATGGGCGCGTCGTCGATCTTCAGCTCGAAATGCCTGATCAATTTAGCGACGATCAGGCCGATGGCCACACTGCCGAAAATCAGATACAACAGCCGTCCGACGCCTTCCGCAACCGACGGTGTATGCCCGGTGACGAGCAGGGCGATCGCAAACTCCAGCGCGAGCAGGCCCGTCGCGTCGTTGACCAAGCTTTCGCCTTCGACCACATCGATGATGCGCCGCGGCAATCCCACGCGTTTTGCGATGGTCGTCGCGGCAATGGCATCCGTGGTGGAAACCACGGCGCCCAGGACGAGCCCCATCCGCCAGTCGAAGCCTGGCAGAATCCAGCGCGCGGCGGCGGCAACCCCCAATACCGTGAAGCCCACGAGCCCCAGAGCAAGACCCGTGATGCTCGCAAGGTTGTATTTGAAGTCGCGCCAGCTCGTGACAAATGCCGCCTGAAAGAGAAGCGGTGGCAGAATGACGAGAAATACGATATCCGGATTCAGTTCAATATGCGGTCCGCGCGGGAAAAGGCTAAGAATCAGGCCGCCGATAACGAGAACAATCGGATAGGGTGTGTTGAATTTCTTCGCAACGGCGGCAAGCGCCGCCACGAGCACGGACATCGCCAGAAATATAAGTTCAATGCCGTGGATCCCTGCGGCTTCCATCCGATCCTCAACTACTCAAAGATACCGCAGGCAGGGCCATGCCGCGCAAATACAAAAAGCCGATCCGATGGTCTGCGCCGGCGAGAACCCGCGACGAAAAACATGGGCCGCCGGATTGAGTTGACGAAAAGCTCTGCGGCTTTCAAATCCGGGACCCGTGTTATGCCAATGTCTTCAAAACTTCCGGGGTGAATGGAGTCAACGCGTCGACTTTGCCGCCACGCACTTTCGCACCCCAATTCGGATCGGCCAGAGCGGCGCGGCCCACGGCTACCAAATCGAAATCGCCCCGGTCGAACATTTCGATCAGGCGATCCATGTGGTGCGATCGGTTTCCGGATTCCTGAGGTGTGCCTGCGGGTGACTGAATTCGCCCGAGAGAAACCATAAAATCCACATCGAGGGTGACGGAGCCGACCGTGATCGTTGGCTTACCGGTGACCTTTTTTGTCCACCCGGCGAGATTGAGATCGCTGCCATCGAATTCTGGTTCCCAGAACCGCCGCGTCGAGCAGTGGAACGCGTCGATATCGCTGGCGGCGAAGGGTGCGAGGAATCTTTCCAGTTCCTCTGGCGTGGATACCAATCGCGCCGTATATTCCTGTCCCTTCCATTGCGAAAAGCGAATCTGTATCGGAAATTTCCGGCCCACGCGACGCCGGCACTCCTGAATGATTTCGACTGCGAGCCGCGTGCGCGCTGTCAGGTCGCCGCCGTATCTGTCCGTACGCAAATTCGTGCCGTCCCAGAAAAATTCATCGATTACGTAGCCGTGCGCGCCGTGAATTTCGATGCCATCGAATCCGATGCGCTGGGCGTTGGCGGCGCTTTCGGCGAAGCCATCGATCAGCTGGTCGATTTGGGCCAGAGTCATCGGCTCGCCGACTTTGACCCCCGGCTTCAGAAAACCCGAGGGACTCACGGGTGCGACAGGAAGTTTCGGTTCGCTCTGGCTTTGCACGGCTCCCACGTGCCAGAGTTGCGAAAAAATGTGTCCTCCTGCAGCGTGCACCCCATCTACCACGCACTTCCATCCGGCGAGCGCATCGTCACCATACATGTGCGGGATATGCGGCATGTTCTGCGCTTCCGGAGCATGCGGCGCCGTCCCCTCGGTGAGAATGAGTCCGATCTCGCCTTCCGCGCGCCGCCGGTAATAGGCCGCAACGTTTTCGCCGGGCACGCCTCCTGGCGAAAAATTCCGCGTCATCGGCGCCATCACGATACGATTCGGCAGCTTCAATCCATTCAAGGTAAACGGCGTGAACAAATCTGCGATGGGCAATGTCTCTGCCTTCCGTAGTGAATTTTGATTGCGAAACATATCGGATGCGGGAGGAGAGCGAGGCGATGCGAATGATCAGGGCGCGCGGTCAATACTAGGATAGCTGTAAGCGATC